>CAVQLI010000009.1:0-191192 GCA_963713345.1 uncultured Actinomycetota bacterium
GTGGTGACCATTAACGAACTGCGACCAGGATCGGAGACGCGCATACCGAGAACCGCTTAGAGCCCGCCGATGCGCGCCGACCCTCCCCCAGCCACACAGGGAGCCAGGCAGTAGTCGCGCCGCGCCGAATACCGCCCAGAAGGGGCGTGTCCCGGCGGTGCTGGACCTCGGCCACCTATCACTCGTGCTGGCGGATGAGCGGACGGCTGTCAGCCTGCCTTGACCGTGAGGGGTGAGGTCCATCACGGGGCAGTCGAGCCCTTAGTTGTTGTTGGCGTTCGGCTGGCTGCGTCGGCCCTTCGAGCGCACATAGGCCCGACCGGCTCCCGGAAGCAGGTCGCCCGTTTGCGGCAGCCCGCTCAGCGGCGCCCGGGGGGTGGTGTGAGGTGGTAGCGGGCGATGACGTCGTCTAGGAGACTGCTGAACAAGGCCGCGCCTGCATGGCTGGTGGGCTCCGGCTTGGGAGCATTGGGTTCATGCAGGGTCGTTCGCGGGTTCAGCGTGAGCTGTTGGATGTGGAGTCCGTTGCTGGTCATCTGCTTGAGCCGGGCAGCGTGTTCGTGTTCTTGGCCGGGCACCGGCAGCGGTTGTTTCCGGCGGAGATGTTCGAGGATCTGTTTCCCTCGGGCCGTGGCCGCCCGTCGTTGCCGCCGGACGTGGTCGCGGCGGTGATCGTGTTGCAGACGTTGCACGGCCTGTCTGATCGGGAGGCCGCGGAGGCGGTCACGTTCGACCTGCGGTGGAAGGCGGCGTGTGGGGTGGCCGTCGACGCTGGCGCCTTCCATCCGAGCACGTTGACGTACTGGCGGCGCCGGTTGGCAGGTAGCGAGCGTCCGAACCGGATCTTCGAGGCGGTCCGCCAGGTGATCGTCGAGACCGGGGCGGTGGCGGGCCGGTCACGGCGGGCGTTGGACTCCACGGTCCTTGATGACGCGGTCGCCCGGCAGGACACCGTCACCCAGCTGATGGCCGCGATCCGGCGGGTGGCCCGGGAGGTTCCTGGGGCGGCGGATCTGGTGGCGGCACGCTGCACCGGGCACGACTACTCGGCGTCGGGCAAGCCGCGGATCGCCTGGGACGACCCGCAGGCCCGGGACGAGCTGGTGTCCGCGCTGGTCAATGACGCGTTGACGGTGCTGGAGGCTCTGGACGTCGAGGCGATCGAGAAGGCCGGCGGCAAGGCTGCCGAGGCGGTGACGCTGCTGGCCTTGGTCGCCGGGCAGGACGTCGAACCCGCTGAGGACTCCAATGGCACCGACGGCCGTTGGCGGATCGCCCGCCGGACCGCCCCGGATCGGGTGATCTCCACGGTGGACCCCGAGGCGCGGCATGCGCACAAGAGCCGAGAGCGGCGCCAGGACGGGTTCAAGGCGCACCTGGTGATCGAGCCGGATACCGGTTTGACCACGGCGGCAGCGTTGACCGGAGCCAGCGGGCCACACAACGGCGACGCCACGGTCGGCGCCGATCTGCTTGAGCGGGACAACACCGTGGACGACGACACCGTGGACAGCAGCGGTGAAGGCAACGGCGTTGAGGTTCTTGCCGATTCGGCGTACGGCACTGGTCAGATGCTGGCCGCGCTCGAGCGGGCGGGGCACACCCCGGTGATCAAGCCGTGGCCAACCACGCCGACGGTCGAGGGCGGGTTCACCATCGACGACTTCGGCTACGACCAGCACGCCGGCACGTTGACCTGCCCAGCCGGTGTCACCCGCTCGTTGAGCGCGAAGAGAACCGTAACCTTCGGCGTCGCCTGCCGCGGCTGTCCGCTTCGCCAGCGGTGCACCGCATCCAGCGGCGGCCGCTCGGTGAAGGTCCATGAGCACGAGGCGCTCCTGCGCGCTCATCGGGCCCGCGCGAAGGACCAAGCCTTCCAGGACAGCTACCGCACCCACCGGCCCATGGTGGAACGGTCGATCGCCTGGCTCGTACGAGGCAACCGTCGAGTGCCCTACCGCGGCATCGCCAAGAACAACGCCTGGCTCCACCACCGTCTCGCCGCCCTCAACCTGCGCCGACTCCTGACCCTCGGCCTGACCCACCGACACGGAACCTGGCAACTGGCCTGACCCGCCGTCAGCGAGCGCCCGACGCCCCACAACACACCCCTCACGACGGCCGCGACGGGCACAGTCAGCTCGATGTCGCGCCCCAAGGCGATGACCCAGCCCTAGCGGCACAGACCACCCTGAGAGGCCCTGCCCGTCCCCTGCGTCACCGACATCCTCAACAAGACCCCTTGTTCAGCAGTCTCCTAGCCACGGTGCGTTGCCGAAGACGAGTCGGTGTTCGGCGGCGAGGGCGGCGATGCTGTCTGGGTCGGGTGGCCCTGACGAGGCCAGTTCGGTCATGTCCCAGAAGAAGTGTTCGAAGCCGGCGGGGCTGATGATTTCGATCATTCGCGCCGGTGTACGCCCGGCATTCCACATGGTGTGCGTCTCGCCCCGCGGTTTGGTGATGTACCCACCGGCGCCGAGGACTACCTCCCGGTCGCCGGACCGGAAGCCGATCTCTCCCTCGGTGACGATGGAGTACTCGTCCTCCCGGGTGTGCCTGTGCGGGGGCACGCACGCGCCGACCGGGAACGGGTGTTCCACGACGGACACCTGCCCGTTGGTCTGCTCACCGAAGAGCTTGAACACCACGCCGATGGTCCCGAGGTCCCGCTCCTCCCCCTCCCCCGGGCGTAGGACGGTCAGCGCAGGCGCCTTGACACGGTTCATCGCAACTCTCCCGCAGATTTAGCAGTACACTGGTGTATCTCCGAATGGTCGACCTTGAGAGTGCCTGGTGTCAATGCCTTTGAGCGAGCATCCGAGTCCAGCGCCGAAGCGGACCTACCGCAAGGCCAAGCGGGCGCAGGACGAGGGGCGCACACGAAACCGGATCGTCGACGCCGCCGAGTACCTGCACGGCTCCCTCGGGCCGGCCCGCACGACGGTGTCCGCCGTCGCCGGTCGGGCCGGTGTTACGCGCGCGACCGTCTACCGGCATTTCGCCGACGAGGAGTCGCTTTTCCTGGCCTGCTCGCAGCAGTGGATCTCGCGGCAGCAGCTTCCCGACCCCGATGCTTGGGGCGTCATCGAGGACCCGGTCGAGCGGTTAAGGGCGGGCCTGGTGGACATCTACGGGTTCTACCGCCGCGGGCAGCAGATGATGAGGAACATCCACCGGGACGTGGAGAGTGTGCCGGCCGTGGTCGTGGCGGCCCGACGCTCACGCGAGCAGCGATGGCTGGACACTCTCCTGGCCCCCCAGCCCGGCCACCGCCGCAAGCTGGTGCGGGCTGCCGTCGCACACGCCACGACCTTCACGACATGGCAGTCGCTCTGCGGTGCACAGGGCCTGTCCGACCGGTCCGCCGTTGAATTGATGGTCGGAATGGTGGAAGGAATTTCTCGCTGACACGCCCGGTTCCCGTCCGATCAGAGATGGGCGGCGATCGTCACGTTGGACAACGTCTCGATCGTCTAGACCCCGGCGGGCCACGCACCTGCACTAGCGCATACGGGCAGGCCGCGGCGCCTCCACATCGTCAAGCCCGGTGCGGAACAGGCGGGAGCCAGCGCATGAACGGTCGACATGCTGTCGGGCTGCGTCACACCGGTCCTACCGGGAATCTCCAGTAGCCGCGAAGCGGCGCTGTGGCTGCCGGCGGGCCTTCTCGAACACGGCCCTCTAATCGCGCACGCTCCAGGCTCTTGTTCGTCCGCCGCTGGTCCTCCGATCGGGGGACAAGCGGTCATCCGAGTAGTTCCCCGATTGGGTGACACCGTGACGGTCAGCTTCTGGCCAGGATCTCCGTTGTCGATCTCACTGGAGATCCGTCGCCCCTTTCGACAGGGTCCAAGTCGATCAACCCGAACGGAAAACGCTCTCACATGAACGCCACTACCAAGACCACCCGAACACTCGCCAGGTCAACCGCCGCCGCCGCCATTGTCACGACCATCGCCGCCGGGGTCTTGTTGACGGGGGCGGGCAGCGCCCAGGCCAGCGGAACCGTCACCACTGTCGAGGGCTACCGGGTCACCCGAGGCCCGCTGCAGTCCGATGGGCTGCCGACCATGAAGTGCCCCGCGGGAAGCTACCTGCACAACTACCACTACTCCCCCGGCCGGCTGGTCCCCAACGGGGTGCAGGTCCTCGAACCTGGCGGGGTCGGGGTGAGCATGGGCGGCGCCACCCTGGCGACGGTCCAGCCGACGGGACTGCCCCTCGGGGTCCAGGTCTACGACAGCACGGCCGGCCCAGCGTCCGCCACGAACTGGGCCCTGACCTCCCAAGAACTGGTCATCAACCTCGTCTGCACCACCAACCCCTGGGACGCGGCCTACTACGACCCGTACCACGTACGGGGCTGACCCGTTCACCGAGGCAACGCTCACCCGCAATCGCCCGATGCGCGCAGCCTCGACCTGAGTCATTCCGCCGCGTTCCCGGCTAGCCCTTCAGAAGCCTCCGACGTGACTGCGCGCCTGCTTTACGGCTGCATCCAAGTCAAGCCCGTAGGCCCCGCGTCCGGTCGCCGCAAACGTGGTTAGTCGCTCCGCGGCACGGTCGAAGAGCCGATCAGCTCCAACCGTATTTCCGCGAGCTGCGTGCGTCATGGCCACACAGACCTGCGCAAGCCCTTGCCATAGATCTCGTTCCTCAACCGGCCCCGCCTTCCATCGCGCCTCCAGCACCTCGTGGGCGGAAAACGGACGGCCTGCCTCCACGAGCGCTCGAGCTGCTTCGAGTGTCTCCTCGGCAGGCAGGGGCTCCTCCGACACCGGCTCCACCCCGGCAGCGCCGTACGGCAGGGGCCGGCCCAAGGCGTCGCGAGGCCGGGCTTGACGAGCGCGTCCTACGGCGTCCCGGTCACGATCACGCCCAGTCATGCAGCCAGTCTCTCAAGTGGCGGTACAGGCCGCGCCGAGGAGCGTCCATCCGCCGCGTGTCCGTCGTGGCGCTAACGGCAGGCAAGATGCCGCCCACTTGGTTCAACCTGATTGGTCGCCTACCGCTCCCAGTTGCTTCAACATCCCTAGATCGTCACGGACCACCCAACGTTCTGCGATCTTCCCGTCCTCGAAGCGGTACATCTCCGCGAAATCCCTAACGTACGAGCCTGGCCCGGCCGGGATGCCCATGAATTCTCCTCCTGCCCAGTCCCCACCGCGTCGGCCGAACTGGACGACATAGTCGCCCTCGGCGATAACCGTGAGCTCGACCCAACGCTGACCAGTCATCTGATAACGACCTTGGGTCTGTAGGAACTCGCGAGTACCTGCCAAGCCCGCCGGCCGGCCCGGCGCCAACGCGTGGTTGACCATGTCGGGCGTGCACAAATCGTCGAGTTCGGTCAGGTCCTCGGCCCCAAGAAGAGCGTCGAACCGCTGCAACACCTGGCGGTGGTGTTCAGTGCTCAAAGCCTTCACCGTCCTAGCCCGCCCAAGCAGTTGATGACCCCAAAGAATAGGTCGCACCAGGGGCACCCGGACCAACCGGTCACGCCCCGACCTCAGGATTCGTCCGCCCAGTACGAGCGTCCGTCCTACCGCCGCCTGTCGGCGCCCCGAGTTTCACCGGATCTGCCCAATTGCGGACGTCTGTTCACCAGGGGTAGGTCGGTGAGTTCTCGGACGTGCCGATGATCGCGAGCGTCGGTGAAGTGCCGTTCTGCTGCGCTGCGGTCCCCTGCTGCGGCATGGTGCTTGACGAAGGAGGTAGATCATGTCGACTTCAGCCAGGCCGTTCGCGGTTCAGGCAGCCGAAGGGATGGTTCTGAAGACGCCCACCGGAGACACGGCAGTGGTCAAGGCCGGAACGAAGCAGACCAACGGGGCGCTCTCCGTGATCGAGCTGGTCATTGGCCCCAAGCAGGGTCCGGCCCTTCACCAGCACCGTCGCGAGGACGAGCTCTGGTTCGTGCTGGACGGGGAGTTCCGGTTTAAGGCCGGCGGCGAGCTGTTCCCGGCGTCGACCGGCGGTATGGCCTTCGGGCCACGAGGCATCCCGCACTGCTTCCAGAACGTCGGCGACGAGGCTGGACGACTGCTGATCGTCACCACGCCAGCGGGCGTCGAGGGATTTTTCCAGGACTTCGCTGCGAAGGCGAATCCGGAGATGCTGGCCGAGATTGGTCTCGCCTACGGCGTCGATTTCGTCGGGCCACCTTTGGGCGTGTCCGACCCGATTTGAGGCTCGCTTCAGCCTCACGATCATGCCGCTGTGATCGCGGTCATGCTCGCACAACATCTGTGCCGCAAGACGCTCGCGGCACCTGCGTCATTGCGCCGCCTATCGGCGTTAGTTCGCTGGGAGGCCAGTCGAGCCGGCCCAATCTCGGGTCTCCACCTCCCACCTGGCTTGTTGCCACGAACGGGTCTGCCTGGTCCGCCCCTTGACCGCGGGCATCGAGTTCGCCGCGCCGGAGCGCACGGTGGCCCGACCGGGCCATCCATGGGGATGGCCCCTCTGTGCGATGCGCCGGGCGACAGCCCTCCCGTGCACTGGACGGTATGAGCTGCGAGACCCCGACCCTGTCCGTGCCCGGTCACGCCGAAAGCCGGTGCGACGTCGTGACCTCCCGCCTCAACGACGCTTCTCTAGCGGTCGGCGAGTATCGCGGCATCGCAGAGCGTCGGGCCGCCCTACCCGCCGGTGCCTGCACAACGGTCATCAGCGCGCTGCTTCCGGGGCAGGCCTGGCCGGTCCTCGCCGTGCACGAGGGCCTGTCACCGGCCTCCCGTCGGCTGCGCTACTCCGCCCCGACACCACGGCTCAGCCCTCGCATGGTCGGCGTACTGACCGACCTGCGTCCTGGACGCCACGAGGCGTACGCGGCGTGGCGCGGCGGACGGCCGATCGGGATCGTCCGGTGGATCCGTACGCCAGAGCTCCCGGACGCGGCCGAGCTGGCGCTTGAGGTCGTGGACGCCGAACAGGCCCAGGGGGTCGGACGGGCGCTCGGAGCCTTCGCGGCGGTCCAGGCCTGGCGTGCCGGCGTGCGGACGATGCTCATCTCGGTCGACCCGGACAACGTCCGGGTACACCGCTGGCTAGCCAAGCTGCGCGCCAGGGCCCTTCCCGACGACGCGGACCGGTTCGCCCTCCCGACTCAGACCCTGTTCGCCGTATCGCGAGTCATCCACCCATGACAACGACGTACGACCGGCCGCGGCCGCCCCTCATGGCTCCATGTGCCGCTGGATGACGGGGTCCCGGGACTGATCACCCTCGCCATCGAGTCCACCCAGGCCGCAGGCCGGAACGTCCCTTTACATGACTGCGGGAACCGCCCGTCAGCCCGAATGGTCAGACGCCGCGTCGCGCCGTTGCCATCCGGGTGAGCTCCCGTCGCCCCTGAGAGGCCATAAGGGTCGACTCAGGGTGTGGATCCGTTGTCTCCCCGATGTGTCCACCCGGGTGTTGTAGCCACGATGCTCGACATGATCACAGTCGAATCGCTCACGAAGACCTACGGCCGGGGCTTGACCGCGGTCGACGACGTCTCCTTCACCGCGGCCGCCGGTCGGGTCACTGGCTTCCTCGGACCCAACGGCGCAGGCAAGTCGACGACGATGCGCATCATGGTCGGTCTTACACCGGCCACCGCGGGGACCGCCACGATTGAAGGGCGCCGGTTCGTCGACCTGCCCAACCCCGGCAGCGAGGTGGGTGTCCTCCTCGACGCCTCTGCACAGCACGCCGGCCGCACCGGACGAGAGATCCTCACCCTCGCCCAGCGGACGATGGGCGTACCCCGGAGCCGGATCCAGGAGATGCTCGACCTGGTCAGCCTCACCGACGATGAGGCCGACCGGCGCGTCCGTGACTACTCCTTGGGGATGCGCCAGCGCCTCGGCATCGGGACCGCGCTCCTCGGGGACCCGCACGTCCTGATCATGGACGAGCCAGCGAACGGACTGGATCCGGCCGGCATCCGCTGGATGCGCGACCTCCTGCGCGGCTTCGCCGACCACGGCGGTACGGTCCTGCTCTCCTCACACCTTCTCCACGAGATCGAGGTCATCGCCGACGACCTCGTCGTCATCGGCAACGGACGGATCGTCGCCCAGGGGACCAAGTCCGACCTGCTCGCGACCGCCGGCACCGTGGTACGCGCCCGCGACACCGCCGCCTTGGCCCTGGCGATGGAGCGCGCCGGACTGGTGATCACGGCCCACACCGACGGCAGCGTGCACACCGATGCCGCACCCGACCAGGTCGGCGAGATCGCGCTCGGCGCACACCTGGTCCTGACCGAACTCCGTACCGCCGACGGAGCCGGGCTCGAGGAGATGTTCCTTGAGCTC
The DNA here is from genome assembly GCA_963713345.1 of uncultured Actinomycetota bacterium. Lineage (GTDB taxonomy): Bacteria > Actinomycetota > Actinomycetes > Actinomycetales > Dermatophilaceae > Lapillicoccus. The sequence continues at coordinate 8,307 of CAVQLI010000009.1, forward strand.
ACCGCAGACACCCAGCGCGAAGGAGCAGCCGCATGACCGCCACCGTCAACACCACCGTCTCCCCGACCCCGATCTCCGAGTCCACCACCACAGTCCCCACCCGCACCGCATCGGCCCGCATCCCGCTAACCCGTATCGTCGGGGTGGAGCTGCGCAAGATGTTCGATACCCGCTCTGGCTTTTGGTTGATGGCCAGCATCGTCATCACGAGCGTGCTCGCTACCGCCGCCATCATCGTCTTCGCACCAGACGACCAGCTCACCTTCGACAACTTCGCGGCTGCCATCGGGGCGCCGATGACGGTGATCCTTCCCATGATCGGGATCCTCGCGGTGACCAGTGAATGGAGCCAGCGCAGCGGTCTGACGACCTTCACCCTCATGCCGCACCGCGGCCGGGTGATCGGGGCGAAGTTCCTCGCGGCCATCACGGTGGGTGTCGCGTCCATGTTCATCGCCCTCGTCGTGGGCGTCCTCGGCACGCTCGTCGGCAGCGCCATCGCTGGCGTGGACCCGGTATGGAATGTGAGCGCCATCCACTTCACGCTGATCGTCCTCGGCAGCGTCCTCGGGATGCTGTTCGGCTTCATGCTGGGCCTGGTGATCCGCAACTCGGCGGGCGCCATCGTCACGTACTTCGTCTACACACTGGTGCTGCCGCCTCTGCTCGGTCTGCTCGCGGCGAACCAGAACTGGTTTGCCGACCTGCAGCCGTGGGTGGACTACAGCTACGCGCAAAGGCCGCTCTTCGACGGTGATGTCTCCAGCCAACAGTGGCAGCACCTCGCCGTCACCGGAGGGCTGTGGTTCCTCCTGCCCCTGGTGATCGGATTGCTGATCGTTCGCCGCGCCGAGGTCAAATGACGTTCAGGTCGTCCTGCTCGGGAATTCCGCTGCTCGTCCACCGGATAGGCCGGCTGGTACGAGCGGCGGAAATTCCAGCAGTTCGCGGGGCCGAGAGCCAGGCGTCGGATGTGAGGTCCCGGTCACTGCATACCAGCAGATGATCGTCCGCCCCACCAGACAGGTGCGTCACTACCTCCGCGTGTAGGACGCATTCGCCTGTGGATCGGTCGGAGCCTGACCCGCTTCTCCGGACACCAGATCTGAGGCGATCTTTTCTCCGGAAGGAGTCTGTTGATGCCCGCTGCGAACCCGCAGGAACTCCGCGGACACCAACCTTTGCCACCGCCTCAGCGCATGCTCAAAGCACCAGATTCCCCACGTTCCCAGTATCCCAGGCACGTTTCCGCAGGTCATCCCTGTAGGAGCGGGGACGTGTCAACCCTGCGTGCGGGAGGGCTTTGTTGTCCGGCGGCGCCTGGGCGGGCATGGCGGGATGGGGTCGGGGGTCAAGGTTCGAGCGGAGCTCGACCGCGTGAGCGGCTTGACCTTGAGGCCCGACCCCAAGCCCGTCGACGATGTTGGGCCGGCTGCCGGCGTTCTCAGGCGCTAGGGATGTCCGTTCTTGGCCGTGGTGGTGGGCTACGTCTCGTCAGGGTGGGATGCGTGAGGTGGGCGCGCGGGGGGCGCTAGTCATCCCTTCGCCGCGACGAGGGCGGCATGACGAGGTAGGCGATAGTGGTGGCCGGGGTGGTCAATCAGAAGGGGCGACCACGCCGCGGACGGGGGTCATGACCTGCGCGACCAGCCCCGGCCAGGTGCTGTGGTGGGCCACGGACATCACGGTCATGCCGCGACCCGTGGACGCTGGGTCAGGGCCCGTACGTGCCCGTCCCGCAGCGCGTAGTACACGTACCCCAACTGCTGTCGGGCGGCGGCGGTCTTACCGATGTTGCGGCCACGGCGGTCCCCGACCCGGTGTTTCAGCCGGCCGGCACCGGTGCCCGGGCCGAGGGCCTGGACCGATTCGATGGCCGCCCACCGCACCAGCCGGGAGCCTTGCTTGGTGATCCGGCCCCGGTGCACGTGGGTGTCCGACTCGTGGTGCTTCGGGGTCAACCCCGCCCACGACGCCAGCTGCGCCGGGCCGGGGAACCGGGTCACGTCACCGATCTCGGCGACGAACACCGCGGCCAGGACCGGCCCGATCCCGGGGATGGTTTGCACGGCCCGGTAGCCGGGGTCGGCGACCAGCCGACCGCGGACCAGCCGGGAGAACGAGTCGATCTCGACGTCCAGGTCGTCGATCAGACGACGCAGCGACCCGACCCGGGCCAGGTACGGCGCGGGTGCGTCGAGCCGTTCGAGCAGCCGGATCCCGGTGGGGGCGAACAGGTCGGACATGAGCACCTGGACGCCGCACTTGGCCAGCACCGCGTGGACCTCGCACTTACACCCCGACCGCAACGCGACCAGCTTGGCCCGGTGCCGGACCAGCTCCCGCAGCTCCCGGGTCGCCGGCGGCGCGATCCACGCCTCCGGCAGCCGACCCATCCGCAGCAGGTCGGCCAGGTCGGTGGCGTCCCGCACGTCGTTCTTCACCCGCCGATATGCGAACGCCTTGACCCCCAACGGGTGCGCCAGGTGCACCGACCGCCCCCACCTCCGCCAGCGCGTCCGCCGCCCAGTACCAGCCGTAGGTGGCCTCCAACACCACCTCCGGACAGACTCCGGCGCGGGCCATCACCTTGCTCAACGAGTCGACGTCGTTGCTGATCCGCACCGTCTCCAACGCGTCACCACGATCGGTGGTCCGCACGATCACTGACCGGCGACGGTGCAGGTCAATCCCCACGAACTGCTGACCGGCATACCCTTCCATGAGAGGGGCCTCCTCGAATCCAACGGAATACATGAGAACCCCCAGCATCACGCCGGGGCGTAACCCACGAGGAGCGGAGGCCCCGCTCCTACATCGCATCAGAGCCATATTCGTTGGTGGGCGATACTGGGTTTGAACCAGTGACCTCTTCCGTGTCAAGGAAGCGCGCTACCACTGCGCCAATCGCCCCAGCCCGGCCTCGGGAGGCCGACAGTGTGTTCCGGTGGATCGAGGTGGAGACGGGATTTGAACCCGTGTACGCGGCTTTGCAGGCCGCTGCCTCGCCTCTCGGCCACTCCACCGCGAAGGCAGGTCAATCTCGATGCCTCCGAGCGGACGACCGGGCTCGAACCGGCGACCTCAACCTTGGCAAGGTTGCGCTCTACCAACTGAGCTACGTCCGCGCGAACACCAGCGGTGTAACTTCCCCGCTCGGTGCAGGTAGACAGTAGCGGAACTGCCAGGCGATTCCCAAACCCGGGGTGGGCCCACGCCGCGCCCGGTTCAGGAGGCCTTCCGGACCTCCAGCGTTGACGCCGCGGAGGGCCAAGCCAGGTCCAGATACTGCTGCTCCGTCGCCATCAGGTCGTCGAGCAGGACGTCGCCCTCGCCCTCCCCGTACGACCGTCGGCGCTCCATCTCGGAACGCGCCCACTCGACCAGGCGGGTCGTGGGTGAGACCCGCACCGCGACCGGCCACAGCACCCGGGTCGCCGCGTTGAGACCGGCACCGATGAGGACCGCGATCGCCACCGCATACAGCCAGATGAGCACGACGATCGGCGCCGACAGCGGTCCGTAGATCGAGGTGCCGTCGAGCGACAGCCCGACAGCGCCGCGGACCACGAACGAGGCCAGCACCCAGATGACCAGCGCCAGGACGGCACCTGGCGACTCGCGCCACCAACGGGTCTTCTGGGGGGTGGCCACGTGGAAGAGGGTGGTCAGCGCGGCCATCGTGGCGACGACGACGACGGGCCAGTACAGCGACCCCAGGAACCGCACCCGGTCCGGCAGCCAGCCGTCGATGAGGGTCGGACCGACGAGCACCAGCGGGATGATGACCACACCGAACACCAGGGCGGTCAGGTACAGCGAGAACGACAGTGCCCGGGTCCGGACGATCCCGCGGATGCCGCTCTGGCCGTACATGATCGCGATGGTGTCGACGAAGACGTTGAGGGCTCTCGACCCGGACCACAGCGCGAGCAGGAACCCCAGCGAAACCAGCTCGAACCGGCCCCCACGGAACACCTCGGCGACGGTCGGCAGGAGCACGTCGGTGATGCTCTCCTCGGTGAGGAACTGCGCCGCGTACTCGCGGATCGACGCCGTCACCTGGTCCACAGTCGTCCGGCCGACGAGCTGCCCGACGTAGCCGACCCCGCCGAACAGGGCGAGGAGCAGCGGGGGAAGGGACAGCAGCATGAAGAACGCCGCCTCGGACGCCAGCCCGGTCACGCGGTAACGCAGACACGCGCGGGTGGTCTCGAGCACCAGCCGCGCGGTCGTCGTAGCGCCGTGGACCTTGTCGAGCTCACGGCGGATCCTGGCTTTCACCGTCATCGGCGACCACGGTAGCCGCGGCCGAGTCGGTTCCTGTGCTGTGACACGGGTGACGGGTGTGACGATTGAGACTAAGTACCATCGGCGGGTGGGGATGCACGACGTGACCAACCAGGTGCCGCCGCTCACCGGTTACGACGTCTTCGGCACCGACCACGTCCTCGTCGATGCCGTGGCCCGCTGGGGCACCCCGGCCGACGCCACCTCCCTGCACGAGCTGGGAACGCCTCGCCGGGTCGCCCACGGCGCAGGCCTGGGCCGACGACGCCGACCGCCAGACCCCGCGGCTGCGTACCCACCGGCCGACCGGCGAACGCGCCGACCAGGTCGACTACCACCCGGCGTACCACTCGTTGCTCGGCACCGCCGTGGCGAACGGGCTCACCGCCGAGCCGTGGACGCGGCCGTCCGGGTCCGGCGCGCACCTGCGGCGCGCGATCGGGTTCGTGGTCTGGAGCCAGGTGGAGGCCGGGCACGGCTGCCCGGTGTCGATGACGTATGCGGCGGCGCCGGCGCTGGGCCACGACCCGGACCTCGCCGCGCGGTGGGTTCCACGCCTCGCCTCCCGCGACTACGAGCCGGAGCTTCGTCCCGTCGCGGACAAGGCCGGCGCGCTGTGCGGGATGGGGATGACCGAGAAGCAGGGCGGCTCCGACGTCCGCGCGAACACGACCCGGGCCGAGCCGGCGGCCGACGGACCGGTGCCCGGAGCCGCCTACCGGCTCAATGGCCACAAGTGGTTCTGCTCGGCGCCGATGAGCGACGGGTTCCTCATGCTCGCGCAGGCTCCGGGCGGGCTCACCTGCTTCGTGGTGCCACGGGTGCTCGACGACGGGTCGGCGAACCCGTTCGCGATCCAGCGGCTCAAGGACAAGCTCGGGAACCGGTCCAACGCCTCGTCCGAGGTCGAGCTCGACGGGACGTGGGGCTCACGGCTCGGCGACGAGGGCCGCGGCGTCCGGACGATCATCGACATGGTCGCGGCGACACGGCTCGACTGCGTGCTCGGCTCGGCCGCCACGATGCGCGCCGCACTGACGCGGGCCGTCCACCACACCCGCCACCGGTCGGCGTTCGGCGCCGTCCTGGTCGACCAGCCGCTCATGCGGGCAGTGCTGGCCGACCTCGCCGTCGAGTCCGAGGCGGCGACACTGCTCGGTATGCGGCTCGCTCACGCGGTCGATCAGGGCGAGTCCGCGTTCCTCCGGCTCGCGGTCGCGGCGGCCAAGTTCTGGGTCTGCAAGCGGACCCCGCCGATGGTCGCGGAGGCGCTGGAGTGCTTGGGCGGCAACGGGTACGTCGAGGAGAACGGGCTGGCGCGGCTCTACCGCGAGGCTCCGCTCAACTCGATCTGGGAGGGCTCCGGCAACGTCAACGCGCTCGACGTCCTCCGCGCGGTCGGCCGCGAGCCCCTCGCTGTCGAGGCGCTCGACATGGAGCTGGCCCAGGCGCGCGGTCTGGACCGGAGGGTGGACGCGGCTGTAGACCGGACGCTGACCGCGATGCGAGCAGTCATGTCGGCGGACCCCGTCGACTCCCAGCTCGGAGCGCGGCGACTGGTGCAGGACCTCGCCGTGGCCCTGCAGGCGGCCCTGGTGGTCCAGTACTCCCCCTCCGTGGTCGCGGAGACCTTCGTGGCGAGCCGCCTGGGCGACGCGGACGGCCGCGTCTTCGGGACGCTGCCGGTCGGCGTCGCGGCGGCCAAGGAGGTCGTCGACCTCGCCTTCGCCGGCTGACCCACGCGGCTACTCCCCCGTCGCCCCGTCGGCCAGCTCTCGCACGATGTCGAGGTGTCCCGCGTGCCGGGCGTACTCCTGGACGAGATGCAGCAGCACCCGCTCCAACGGCGGAGGGCGATCGTCGTCCCACCGGTCACTGGGTGCGCCGAGGTCGGCCAGGTCGTGCGCCATCACGACCTCGCGCGTGTGCCGTCCCCCGGCGTCGAAGGCGTCGAGGAGGTCCTCGACGCGCTCGTCCGGCCCCGCATACCAGCGGTCGTCACGTGCGTCGGCCCACGGGTCGGGCAGATCGACACCCTCGAAACCCCAGACGATCCAACGGCGTTCGACGTTCACCAAGTGCTTGACCAGCTCGATCGGCGTCCACCCGGACGCGAGCCGGCTGGTGCGGAGCGCGGCGTCGTCGAGGCCGGTGACCTTCTCCCGGACCGTCCACCGGTAGTAGTCGAGGTACTCGAGCAGCACCTCTCGACGGTCGTCCCGCAGGTTTGTGGGCTCGGGGAACTCCATCAGCTGGCGTCGAGACGCTTCAGCTCGGCGGCGACGTCGAAGTCCATGACCGGCCACGTGGGGTCCATGTCGGTCAGCGCGTCGAGGAGCAGCTGCTGGACGGCGTACCGCGCGTACCACTTCTTGTTGGCGGGCACGACGTACCAGGGCGCGCCCTTGGTCGACGTCCTGGTGAGCGCCACCTGGTACGCCTCCATGTAGTCGTCCCAGTGCAGCCGCTCGTCGACGTCGCCCGGGTTGAACTTGTAGTGCTTGTCGGGGCGTTCGAGACGTTCACGCAGCCGGACCTTCTGCTCGTCCTTGGAGATGTGGGTCATCACCTTGACGATGCGGGTGCCCGACGCGATGACCTCCCGCTCGAAGGCGTTGATCTGCGCGTAGCGCTTCGACCACTCGGCCTGGGGCACGAGGTCGTGGACGCGCACCACGAGAACGTCCTCGTAGTGGGACCGGTCGAAGACACCGAGCTTTCCGGGTCCCGGCACAGCGTTGCGGATCCGCCACAGGAAGTCGTGCTTCCGCTCCTCGGCGGTCGGGGCCTTGAACGCCGTCGCCCGGATCCCCTCGGGGTCGATCTGGCTGACGACGTGGCGCATGATGCCGCCCTTGCCCGAGGTGTCCATGCCCTGCACGACGAGCAGGACCGACCGCGTCCCGCCGCCCTTGGACTCGGCGTAGAGCTTCTCCTGCCAGGTCCCCAGCTCGGACGCGTGGTCGGCCAGCGCCTCCTTGCCCTTGGTCTTCCCGCCGTCGAACCCCGGCGTGCTCTCGCAGTCGACGTCGGCGAGCCGGAACCCGTTGCCGACGCGGAGCAGCTCTTCGATGGTCGCGGACGCACGGGACTTCGACTTCTTCGCCATGCCGGCCATCCTGCCCGGGACGGCCCGGCGGCGCGCGACATAATCCCCGGCATGCGCCTCCTCATGGCGGACCTGCCCGCCGTGACGGGGGTCGAGCCCGGCCACCCGCTCGACGACGCGTCCCTGGCGGCGGTGTACGCCGCGCAGCCCCGCGAGGGTGCGTGGGTGCGAGCCAACTTCGCGACGAGCCTCGACGGGGCGATCACCGGACCCGACGGCCGGTCGGGCTCCGTCAACTCGCGGGCCGACCACGTCGTGTTCGAGCTGCTGCGCGCCATCAGCGACGTCGTCGTGGTCGGCGCCGGCACGCTCCGGTCGGAGGGCTACACCGCCCTGTCCGTGGCGGACCGTTGGCAGACAACGCGATCCGGGCTGGGCCTCGCGGACGGGCTGCCGCTGGTATGCGTGTCGAACTCCGGTGCGGTGCCTCCGCGGCTCCGCGACGCACCCCCCGGCACGGTCCTCATGGCGACGCATACCGGTTCTCCCGGACTGGCCGAGGCGCGTGACCTGCTCGGCGACGAGTGGGTCCTCGTCTCTGGCGAGGACGCGGTCGACGACACCCGGCTCGTCGCGTTGCTCGCCGACCGCGGCTGGATCCGGATCCTCACCGAGGGCGGCCCGCACCTGGCCTCCTCGATGGTGGCCGCCGGAGTACTCGACGAGGTATGCCTGTCGCTGACTCCCGTCGTGGTGGGCGGCGACGGTCCGCGGATGACCACCGCGGCGGCCACCGTGACCGGCTACGTCCCGCGGGTCATGGTCGAGGAGGACGGGACCGTGATGGGTCGCTGGTTCCGCGCCTGAGGGTCAGCGGGTCAGGAACTCCGCCAGAACCCGCTCCCAGCGCCCCGAGTCGAGGTTCCACTCCTTGCAGTGCCGGGCGGTGTCCCACGGCTCCAGCGTGACGATGTCGGGGCGGGCCTCGGCCAACGCGAGCGAGGGGCCGGCCGGCACGAACTCGTCGTCCACCGAGTGCTGGATGAGGATCCGGTGCCGGATCTCGTCGGCCCGCGCCACCCAGTTGGTCAGGGCCACGTCGACGGGGTCATGGACGCCGACGAGGTGGCGGGTCGCGCGCCGGCCCATCACGAGGGTGCCGAGGTCGCGCAGCGGCGGCGGGATGTGGTGCAGCCGGGCGTGGTGCGCCAGCACGTCACCCCAGTCCACGACGGGGGCGTCGAGGAAGACGCTCTCGACGAAGTCGGCCATCCCCGTCTGCTTGAGGGTCTGCAGGACGACCGCCCCGCCCATGGACCACCCGCCGAGGACCGCTCCCGACGCTCCGGCAGCCGCCGCATACTCCAGGGCCGACTCCACGTCGCGCCACTCGCTGAGCCCGAGGTTGTAGCGGCCGTCCGGCGCCGGCGGGGCCGTCGGGTCGTTGCGGTAGGTGACGACGAGGCAGGTGAAGCCGAGCTGGAGGAGCACCGGGAGGGCGCGCAGGCACTCCTCGCGGCGCGCCGCGCGGCCGTGGACGAGGACCGCCCAGCGACCGTTGGACGCCCGGGGTTCGAGCAGCCAGGCCGGCATCGGGCCCAGCTCGCCCTCGACGGCCACGTCGCGGTAGGGCAGGCCGATGCTCGTGAGCGGGTCGGTCCAGTAGTAGTACGAGTTCCAGCGAGCGGTCCCCGGGGCCAGCGTGCCCTTGTCCACGGAGATGAGGCGGCGGACCACCGTGTCGGCGTGGCCGTCCCGCTCGAGGATGTCGCCCACCCGGGCGTGCCCGGCGCCGCCGTCGAGCCAGAGGCCGTAGCGCCCGGGGACGACCGTCTCGGGACTGACGGCCAAGGTGACCCGGTCGGCGTCCACGGCGAGGATCTCGGTGTCGTCCGGACGGCGCTGGTCCGGGGTCAGGACCTTGCGCGCGAAGTACGTCGCCGTGGCCAGCGACCCGCTCACGGCCGCGCCGACCACCGCCGCACTGCTCGCCCCGGCCACCCACAGCACCTTCTGCGTCGTGGAGAAGTCGGTGCGGGTCGGTGGCACGCCCGCCATCGTCTCAGGTGAACCGCATGGGCCCCGTCCGACGCCCCGCCCTCTCGGCGGAACGGAAACGTCGCGCATCGGCGGGGAGACCGCGAGGGCGGGGCGGGTCGGGGGCCTGGCGGCGTGGGTAGGTTGGCCGACGTGAAGCAGCCTGTCGACCTGCCCGTCTCACCCATGCTCGCGAAGGCCGTCAAGGAGGTGCCGGCCGCCGACAGCGTCGCCGGCGGCCTGGTCTACGAACCGAAGTGGGACGGCTTTCGCTGCCTCGTCCTGCGCGACGGGGACGAGGTCGAGCTGGCCAGCCGGGGCAGCCGCCCCCTCACGCCGTACTTCCCGGAGGTGGTCGAGAACGTGCGGCGCCTGCTCCCGGAGAAGTGCGTCGTCGACGCGGAGATCGTGGTCCGCAGCGGCTCCCGTGGGGAGGAGCGGCTCCAGTGGGAGCACCTGTCCCAACGCATCCATCCGGCGGAGTCGCGGATCCGCAAGCTCTCCCAGGAGACGCCGGCCGAGCTGGTCTGCTTCGACCTGCTCGCCCTTGGCGACGAGTCGCTGATGGACCTGCCGTTCCGTGAGCGACGCGCCCGCCTCGAGAAGTCGCTCACGAAGCTCAAGGACGGCGACCCGATCCACCTGACCCAGGTGACCACCGACGCGGACGTCGCCCGGGACTGGTTCGAGCGGTTCGAGGGCGCCGGCCTGGACGGGGTCGTGGCCAAGCCGCTGGAGCAGGCATACGCCCCAGGCAAGCGAACGATGTTGAAGATCAAGCACTCCCGGACCGCCGACGCCGTCGTCTACGGGTACCGCGTGCACAAGTCCGGGCAGGGCGTGGGATCCCTGCTGCTCGGCCTCTACACCGAGGCGGACGGTGAGGAGCGGATGGTCGGCGTCGGCGGGATCGCGGCGTTCACCCAGAAGCGGCGGCTGGAGCTCGTCGACGAGTTCGAGCCGCTGGTGGTTCGCGACGAGGACGGCACCCCGAAGGACGCGGCGACGGATCGGTCCCGGTTCTCGTCGGCCAAGGACGTCTCCTACGTGCCGGTGCGCCCCGAACGCGTCGTCGAGGTGGCCTTCGACCAGATGGAGGGCGCCCGCTTCCGCCACGCGGTGACCTTCCTGCGCTGGCGGCCCGACCGCGAGCCCACGTCGTGCCGGCTCGACCAGGTCGACCGCGCCCCCGCCTACGACCTCGCCGAGGTGCTCACGACCGGTTGAGCAGGGAGGCCATGACCGGCAGCTGGAAGTACGCGGCCGTGGCGCGGGCGTCCGGAGAGCCGAGCGCCGGGTCGGCTCCGGCGCCGAGCAGCGCCTCCACGATCGCCAGGTTCTGGCGGAACACCGCGGCCACCAACGCGGTCTGGCCGCGCCCGTTGACCGGGTTCGGGTCGGCGCCGCGCTCGAGCAGGGCTCGGACCAGGTCAGGGTGCTCGTGGTACGCCGCGAGGAGCAGCAGGGTGTCTCCGTTGGCGTTGGTGAGGTCGACAGGTACGCCGCGGTCGACGTAGGCGGCCACGGCCGCCGCATCGCCGGCCCGGACGAGGTCGAACACCGAGTTGAGGAACTCGACCTGCTCCTCGGTCAGCTCGACCCGGTCGTCGGACTGGTCGGTCACCGTCTCCTCCGTCTCGGCGAGTCCCAGCCGCCGGGGGGCTCCTCGGGGTTGTCACGCATGTAGCCACCCTCGTCCGGGAGGTACTCGGAGTCCTCGTAGCGCTTCTTCGACGGCTGCACGCGTGGCGGTTCGCCCGGCATCTTCGGGTAGTCCGGAGGGAAGTTCAGCTCCGGCAGGCCGTCCGCGACGTCCCGCTCCCACCACGCGAGGGCGCCCTCGATGCTGCCGACCGAGTCGGGCATCGACGCCCACGGGTCCTTGCCCTTCTCGACCAGCGGCGGCACGGTCCGCACGGTGAAGTCCGACGGCGAGACGTCGGTGAGGTCGTCCCAGGCCACCGGCATGCTCACCGGCGCGCCCTTCAGGGGACGCGGGCTGAACGCCGAGGCGATGGTCCGGTCGCGGTTGGCCTGGTTGAAGTCGACGAAAACCTTCTCGCCGCGCTCCTCCTTCCACCACGACGTGGTGACGAGCTCGGGGAGCCGCCGCTCCAGCTCGCGGGCGATGGCGATGACCCCGTGGCGGACGTCGAGGAACTCGTGGGTCGGCTCGATCCGGGCGTGCACGTGGACGCCGCGGTTGCCGGAGGTCTTCGCGTAGGCGGTGAGGCCCAGGTCCGCGAGCACCTCCTTGAGCGTCGAGGGCGGCCACCGCGGCGTCGTGGAAGTCGCGACCGGGCTGCGGGTCGAGGTCGATGCGCAGCTCGTCGGGGTTGTCGGTATCGCCTGTCTCGCCGGTCACCGACACCGGCCACGGGTGGAGGGTGATGGTGTTCATCTGGACCGCCCAGACCGCCACGGCCAGCTCGTTGAGGACCAGCTGCGGGTGCTTCCGGCCCGACGGGTAGGTCAGGGTGACGGTCTGGGCGTACTCGGGAACGCCGCGCGGCGGGTTCTTCGCGAAGAACTCCTCGCCGTCGATGCCGGTCGGGAACCGCTGGAGGGTGATCGGCCGGTGGCCCACGATCGGCATGAACCAGGGGCCGACCGTGACGAAGTACTCGGCCAGCTCCAGCTTGGTGATGCCGGTGCCCGGCCAGAGCTCCCGGCCCGGGCTCGAGATGCGCACCTCACGGGCGCCGTCCGGACCCGGAACCTCCAGCGTCGTCGCGTCCTTGGCGGCCATCCCGTCAGCCTAGATGCACCGATCTGAGGGCCCGGCCCGATTTCTTGACCCGGTGTTTACCCGCAGTGCCTCGCGTGGCGTCCCCGCACCGGGCTACGTTTCTCCGATTCGTGGCGTCACCACGCCGCGCCATCTCTGCGTTCACCCCCGAGATCCGGAGTGCCCCGTGCCGTTGTCGTCGCTGTCCTCCCCTGCCCGCCGTCTGGCCGCGCTGGCCCTGCTCCCTCTCGTGGGTACCGCGGCCCTGGTCGCCGCGGCTCCCACCGCCCAGGCCGTCGACCTCTCCTCGCCGGTGGTCATCAGCGAGGTGTACGGGGGTGGCGGCAACACCGGTGCACCGTTCACCAACGACTTCATCGAGCTCTACAACAAGGGCGCCGCGCCCATCGACCTCACTGGTTGGTCGGTGCAGTACGGCTCGGCGACGAACCTGACGACCTGGAGTGGCGTCACGCCTCTCTCCGGCTCGATCGCGCCAGGCGCCTTCTTCTTGGTCCAGGAGGCTAGTGGTGGCAGTGTCGGAGCGCCCCTTCCTTCGGCTGACATCACCGGGTCTATCAACCTCAGCGCCACGACCGGGAAGGTGGCACTCGTGAAGAACAGCACGGCCGCAATCACGGGTTGCGGGTCCTCCTGCTCAGGCGGCGTCAACGTGGTGGACTTCGTCGGCTTCGGGACGAGTAACGAGTCACTCGTGGCTCCGGTGTCGGGGATGACGAACTCCACATCAGCCCAGCGCAACGCGACCGCGTCCAACACGGGCAACAACGCCGCCGACTTCACCGCCGGAGCACCCACGCCGAAGGCCCCACCCGTGACGGTGACGCCGCCGCTCGACTGCGCCGTGACACCGAACGACCCGGCCTGCCAGCCGGGCTCCACCACGGTCCAGGACATCCAGGGCTCCGGGTTCCTCTCCCTGGTCGCGGGCGCCACCGTCGAGCGCGTACCCGGGATCGTCACGGCGGTCCGGTCGACCGGCAGCAGCCAGGGGTTCTGGATCCAGCAGGCGAACCCCGACCTCAGCCGTCCCGCTGCCTCGTCCGGGATCTTCGTCTTCACCGGCACGGCCGCCATCACGGTGCCCGCCGTCGGTGACGCCGTCCTCGTCACCGGGAGGGTCTCGGAGTTCTACCCCGGCGGCGCCCCAGCCACGTCGGACAGCATCTCCATCACCGAGATCACCCCCACGCTCGTCACCAAGCTCAGCTCTGGCAACGTCATTCCTCCGGCGCTGGTCATCACCCCGACGACGGTTCCGGGCACCTACGTCCCGCCGCTGCCGGCGGGCGTGACCAACGTCGAGTCGATCACCACGGTCGACCCCGGCCGCTCGACCCTGGAGTTCTGGGAGGCCCACGAGGGCATGCGCGTCACGGTCAACGACGTCCGTGTCGTCGGGCCGGGTCAGCCGGAGTTCGGTGAGATCTACGTGACCACCAAGCCGGACGAGCTGAGGACGCCGCGCGGAGGCACCTACATCCGCAGCTACGCCGAGACGCCCACGGGGCGACTGCTGATCCTCCCGGTCAACGGCCAGGTACCCGCCGCCGACGTCGGCGACGTCCTGGGCGGCGCCACGACGGGTCCGGTCGACTGGTCCCGGTTCGGCGGTTACGCCGTCGCGGCCACCACGCTCGGCACCTTGATCGACAACAACCTTCAGGCGACCACGGCGACCGCGCAGGCCGCCGACCAGCTGGCCGTCGCGACCTACAACGTCGAGAACCTCGACCCCACCGACCCCGCCGACAAGTTCGCGCGCCTGGCTCAGGGCGTCGTGACCAACCTGGCCTCCCCCGATGTCGTCGCCCTGGAGGAGATCCAGGACAACAACGGAGCCACCAACAACGGGGTCGTCGCCGCGGACGTGACCCTGAACCAGCTCACGGCAGCGATCAACACCGCCGGCGGACGCGCCTACGAGTGGATCCAGATCAACCCGGTGAACGGTCAGGACGGCGGCGAGCCCGGCGGGAACATCCGCTCGGCGTTCCTGTACGACCCGGCACGCGGGTCAGCCTCGCGGCGGGGTCGGCCGGGCGGCTCGACCGACGCGGTCGCGGTCTCGACCGGCGCGGACGGCACCGCCACGCTGAGCCTCAACCCCGGCCGCGTCGACCCGACGAACGCCGCGTGGACCGCCTCGCGGAAGCCGCTCGCGGCGGAGTTCGTGTTCCAGGGCCGCAAGGTCATCGTCGTGGCCAACCACTTCAACTCCAAGGGCGGCGACCAGAGCGCCGACGGCCGGTTCCAGCCGCCGAACCGAAGCTCTGAGGTCCAGCGCACCCAGCAGGCCACCGGTGCTCAACGCTTTCGTCAAGGACGTCCTCGCCGCCGACCCGAACGCCAACCTCGTCCTGGCCGGTGACTTCAACGACTACCAGTTCTCCGGGCCCATCAAAACCCTCACCGACGACGGGGCGACGCTGACCGACCTCATCACGACCCTGCCCGAGAACCAGCGCTACACCTACGTGTTCAACGGCGTCAGCCAGGTCCTCGACCACATCTTCGTGACCAAGCCGGTGACCGACGTCCAGTACGAAGTGATCCACAACAACGCCGAGTTCGCCGGTCAGGCCTCCGACCACGACCCGCAGGTCGTCCGGATCCGCCCGACCATCCGTCAGGGGACGCTCACCCTCGACCCAGCCGGTGTGTTCGTCGGCCAGTCGACGACGATCCGCCTGGCCGGCTGGTACCCGAACCGGACCTTCGCCATCACCCTCGACGGGGCGAGCATCGGCTCGGTGACGACGGACGCCTCCGGAGCAGCGGCCCTACCTCTGGCCGTCACGTCGGCGATCTCCCTGGGCACGCACACCGTCAAGGCCACCTCGGCCACCGACGGCGCCACGGCCACCGCGACGCTCACCGTCAAGGTCGTCCTGGGCACCGTGACGCTCTCGCCCCCCAAGGTGAAGTCGGGGAAGCAGGTGAACGTGGAGCTGTTCGGCTGGTCGCCCAACGCGACGTTGTCGGTCCTGCTCGACGGGTCGGGATCGTTGGGGACCGTCACCACCGACGCAACCGGGTACGGCCAGGTGAAGGTCACCATCCCCGCCGGGACGTCGGTCGGCGACCACCAGGTCGTGGTGCGGGCGGCGGACGGCGGCCAGGTGACAAGCGCCCTCCAGGTGAGCCGCTGACCGGATGAGGGCCGTGAGCGGGAGGTTATGACCCGCTTACGGCCCTCGCCGGGGGTGGCGAGCGGGGAACGACGTGCGCACCATGGATGTTGACGAGGGTGCCCACCCGACCTTGAGGAGCCGTTCGTGAGCCTGTTCAGCAAGAAGACCCTGCCGTCGACCGACCCGGCGGGCACCGCATACCCGGTCGCGAAGACCGACGAGGACTGGCGAGCCGAGCTGTCGGCCGCCGAGTTCCACGTCCTGCGCGAGGCGGGCACGGAGCGGCCGTTCGTCGGCGAGTACACCGACACGACCACCGAGGGCGTCTACTCCTGCCGCGCCTGTGGGACAGAGCTGTTCCGCAGCGACACCAAGTTCGAGTCCCACTGCGGGTGGCCGTCGTTCTACGCACCGCTGGCCGAGGACCGGGTCGAGTACATCGTGGACCGGAGCTTCGGCTCGGTCCGCACCGAGGTGCGCTGCAAGCACTGCGGCTCGCACCTGGGGCACGTGTTCGAGGGCGAGGGGTACGGCACGCCGACCGACCAGCGCTACTGCATCAACTCCATCAGCCTCCGCCTGGAGCCCAAGTCGGTGCCGGCGGACGCCCCGGAGCGGCTCGACCGGGAGCAGCTCCGCTCCGACCGGTAGTCAGCGCAGGTTCGCGACGAGGTCCTCGACCGACACCCGGGTGCCGGTGTAGAAGGGGACCTCCTCGCGGACGTGCCGCCTCGCCTCCGAGGCCCGCAGGTCACGCATGAGGTCGACGATCCGGTGCAGCTCGTCGGCCTCGAACGCGAGGACCCACTCGTAGTCGCCCAGCGCGAACGACGCGACGGTGTTGGCCCGGACGTCCGGGTACCCGCGCGCCAGCTGGCCGTGCTCCACGAGCATGTCGCGACGCCGGGCGTCGTCGAGCAGGTACCAGTCGTACGAGCGCACGAACGGGTAGACGCAGATGTACGCCTTCGGGTCCTCGCCCGCGAGGAACGCCGGTACGTGGCTCTTGTTGAACTCCGCCGGCCGGTGCAGCGCGGCCACGGACCAGACCGGCTCCAGGGCCGCGCCCAGCTCAGTGCGCAGGAACCGGTGGTAGGCGGACTGGAGCTGCTCGATCGTCTCGGCGTGCCACCAGATCATGAGGTCGGCGTCGGCGCGGAGCCCCGCCACGTCATACAGCCCGCGCACCACGACGCCCTCGGTCTCGACGTCGGTCAACAGCGCCGCTGCCTCAGCGGCGACCTTCTCGCGGTCCTCCCCGAGCGGCTGGACCGAGGCGAAGACCGACCACATCGCATACCGGATCGAGTCGTTGATCTCGCGGACGACGGACGGTGCGGGCTTGCGCGTGGGGTGGTCGCTCATGCCCTCATTGTGGCTGGCGCAGGGCGGCGAGCACCTCGCGGGCTGCCCGACGCCCCGACCCGATGCACGCCGGTATGCCGACGCCCTCGTAGGCGGCGCCGGCCAGTCCGAGTGCCGGCAGGTTGGCGATCGCCTCGAGGACGGCCTGTATGCGACTGACGTGACCGACGGCGTACTGCGGCAGCGCGCCGCCCCAGCGCTGCACATGCCCGTCGACCGGGTCGGGGAGGTCAGGTCCGAGGACCGTCCTCAAGTCTGCGACCACGGTGCGGACGAGGTCGTCGTCGTCTCGTTGCAGCACGGCGACCTCGCCGGCCCGGCCGAGCGAGGCGCGCAGGAGGACGACATCCTGGGCGTCCTCGGCCAGCCAGGCCCACTTCGTCGAGCTGAAGGTCGCGGCCTTGATGGCCAGCGGCTCGACCGGCGGGACGAGGAAGCCCGAGCCGCCCAGCAGGACCGCCGCGGACCGCGGGAGCGCCAGGGTCACGATGGCCACGGACGCGTAGTCGATCTCGTCGAGCCGCTCGGCGGCTCTGGATGAGAAGGGGCGCAGCAGTCGAGCGGCCGGGGTCGCCGGCAGGGCGAGCACGACGCCGTCGACATCGAGGGCTTCGCTGTCGATGGTCGGTCCGATGGTCAGCCGCCAGCCGTCCGGGCGGCGGGCCAGCTCGCGGACCGTGCTTTGGGTCCGGATCTGACCGCCGCGACCCACGACGGCGGCGGCGAGGTCGGAGGCGAACAGACCGAGCCCTCCGCGGTAGCCCGCGAAGACCGGCCCACCGGGCACGTCGGTTGCGGGACGACCCACGATCGCCGTTCCGTCGGTCGCGGCGGCCCACAGCGCGGGCACCGTCGCCTGCAGCGAGAGCGACCGGGCGTGACCCGCGTAGACGCCGGCCAGGAGTGGTTCGACGAGGCGGTCGACGACCGCGGGCCCGACGCGGTCGGCGACGAAGGTGCCCACGGCGACGTCCTCGACCACCCGCGGCCCGACCTGCTCAGCCGACGCCCGGACGACCTCCTCCGGGGTGAGGAGTCCGGCCGCGGCGGCCGGATCGGTGGGTACGCCCATCACCGTCCCGCCCGGTAGGGGCCAGCGGCGTCCGCGGCTCCACACCGCCGCCGGGACGGGTTCGGGATGGGTCAGCCGACCGCCGAGGCCGAGGTCGGCGACCAGACTCGTCGCCTCCGGTCGACGGGCCAGCATCGACTCCGCGCCGACGTCGACCGAGTACCCCGCCACCTCGGCGCGGCGGAGCTTCCCGCCCACCACATCCGCTGCGTCGAGGACGACGACTCGAACGTCGTTGCCCTGCAACAGCTCCCACGCCGCTGCCAGTCCCGCGACTCCGCCGCCGACGACGGCGACGACGGGGGTGGGCATGCCTCCACTGTCGCAGCCGAACCGTTATGGAACGGTCTCGGGTCGCTCGAGTGTCCTGAAGGGTGATCACGCACTGCCAGCCAGGAGGTATGCCGTGTCCCTTCCCCGCCACCACCGACCCGCTGCCGCCGTGGGCGCCGGCCTCATCGCCGTCCTCGCCCTCGGCGCCTGCTCCGCGTCCGGTTCCACCGGGTCGTCGGCCGACGCCGGCGTGAGTGCCGTCGCTCCGGCCAACCCCGAGCTGGGCGACGCCCCGGACGCGGCGCCGGACGCCGCCGCTGACGCGCAGAAGCTCGCCGAGTCCTCGGGCCAGGGGGCGGCGGCCGGCTCCCCCGGCACCGGGACCGCCGCGCGAAACGCGAGCCCGTCCTCGGCCGCCGACATCGCGGCCGCCGACAAGCTGGTCCGGACCGCCTCGCTGCAGGTCCAGGTCGACGACGTCGAGGCCAAGGCCGCCGAAGCGCGTCAGGTCGCGCTCGCCGCCGGCGGCATGGTCGTGTCGGAGAACAGCTCGGCTGTGCCGGTGAGCAGCGGCGGCGTCGACAAGCAGGGCAGCCGGTCGACGATGTCGCTGTCCGTCCCGGCCGACACCCTGGACCGGGTCCTCGACGACCTCGGCAAGCTCGGCACCACCGTTCAGCGGTCGTCCTCGGCCCGTGACGTGACCGCGACCTACGTCGACACGCAGTCCCGGATCACGACGATGAAGGCCAGTCTGGACCAGCTGCGGACGCTGCTGGGCAAGACCACCGACCTCAACCAGATCATCGCGCTGGAGACCGAGATCGCGCGCCGCCAGGGCGACCTCGACTCCCTCCAGGCCCAGCTCGACAGCCTGGACAAGAAGGTGGCCATGTCCACCGTCAGCGTCACGCTGGTGACCGCGGCGAACGTCGTGGTGCCCGAGGAGGACACGTCCGGGTTCCTGGGCGGGCTCAAGGCGGGCTGGAAGGCCTTCCTCGGCGCCAGCAGCGGGCTGCTCACCGTCCTCGGCGCCGTCCTCCCGTTCGTCGTGCTGCTCGCGATCGTCGCCGTCCCGCTGCTGTGGTGGCGTCGCCGGCGCACCACCGCGCGTCCGCCCGAGGGCGGGTACGCGACGTGGGCACCGCCGGCGGCGGGTTCCGGTGGCCCGGACGGTGGGTCCGGTCCCGACGGCGGCCCGGACGGTTCGGGCGGCCCGGGTGGAACGGATCCGGGGGCCGAGCCGGGGTCTGGGAACGGGGACGGTCGCACCGCGAAGACGGCAACCACCTCGACCCAATCCGGATCACCCGAGGGCTCCGAAGCCTCGACTGGTGGGTCCGGTGCGGGGTCCCGTGAGGGTGGCACCGAGCAGCGCGAACCGGAGACTGCGGGAGCCGGCGCGCGCTGAACCCACCGCATGGACTGGGGTGGCCGCGTTCGCAGGGGGCGCGCGGCCACCTCACGTCAGCGGGAGGACACCTCGTGGACCAGCTCGACGACCCGGGTCAGCACCTCCGGGTCGGTCTCCGGCAGGACGCCGTGGCCGAGGTTGAAGATGTGCCCGGGCGCCGACAGCCCCTCGGTGACGATCCGGCGGACCTGCTCCTCGACGGCCGGCCAGGGCGCGAACAGGGTCGCCGGGTCGAGGTTGCCCTGGACCGCATACTCCGGGCCGAGACGCCGCACGGCGTCCGTGAGCGAGACCCGGAAGTCGACACCGACGACCTCGGCCCCGGCCGCCCCCATCGCGGGGAGCAGCTCGCCGGTGCCGACCCCGAAGTGGATGCGCGGGACACCGAGGTCGGCCACCGCGGCGAGGGCGGTAGCGGAGTGCGGCAGGACGTAGCGCTCATAGTCGGCCAGGGGTAGCGCGCCGACCCACGAGTCGAAGAGCTGGACCACGCTCGCGCCCGCCTGGGCCTGGACGCGGAGGAAGGCGCCGGCGATCTGGGCGAGGCGCGCACACAGGTCGTGCCACAGCTCGGGGTCGCCGTACATCAGCGCCTTGGTGTTCTCGTGGTTGCGGCTGGGGCCGCCTTCGACGAGGTAGGAGGCGAGCGTGAAGGGCGCTCCGGCGAACCCGATGAGCGGCGTGCCGCCGAGCGCCGCCGCGATCCGGCGGACCGACTCGGCGATGTCCGGCACCTGGTCGGGCGTCAGCTCCGGGAGCCGGTCGAGGTCCGCGCGGGTCCGGATCGGCTTGGCCACCACCGGACCGGTGCCGGCCACGATGTCGACGTCCACCCCGACCGCGGCGAGCGGGACCACGATGTCGCTGAAGAAGATCGCCGCGTCGACGCCGTGGCGCCGGACCGGCTGGAGGGTGATCTCGGTGACCAGGTCCGGGGTCCGGCAGGCCTCGAGCATGGGGGTGCCCGCACGGGCCTCGCGGTACTCCGGCAGGGAACGCCCGGCCTGCCGCATGAACCACACCGGGGTGCGTTCGACCGCCTGACGTCGGGCCGCGCGGACCAGGAGGCTGTCGGACGGGTGGGTATGCACGACAGCGCTCACGGTGGCCATCGTCGCATGCGGTCAGCCGGTCGCGATCGCCACGACGCCCGCGAGGGCCAGCACGACGCCGACGTTCTGGATCGGCTTCAGCCGCTCCGCCAGGAAGGCCCGCGCCAGGAGGATGGTCACCACCGGGTACAGCGAGCCCAGCACGGCCGCGACGCTGACCAGCCCCTGGGTCGAGGCCGCCACGAAGAACGCGTTCGCACCGAGGTCGGCCAGACCCACGAAGACCAGGGTCGGCCAGTCCCGGCGCCCGACTCCCCCGGTCGACCGGCGGACCGCAGCCACCACGGCGTACAGGACGAGGCTGGTCAGCCGCATACCCCACAGGGTGGAGACGAGGGACACCCGCGCGCCGCGGTCCATGCAGAACAGGACCGTCCCGAACCCCACGGCCGCGACGCAGGCCAGCAGGACCGGCCGCACGTGCAGGCCGGCCCGGATCTCCGGGCCGCTCGCCAGCACCGTGCCGAGCACCGCGACCCCCATGCCGACCCACGCGATGACGCTCGGGGTGTCCCCGGTCGCCACGCCGAGCAGCACGGGCACCGCGGCGCCCAACGAGGCCACCGGGGCGACCACGCTCATCGTCCCGGAGGACAGCGCGCCGTAGAACGCCCACAGCGCCACCGCACCCGCCACACCGGCGGCGATCGCCCAGCCCTGCCAGCCGGACGCGGTGAGGGGGTCGCCCATCACCACGAGGACACCGCAGAGCGCGACGAACCCGACCAGCTGCGACCAGCCGACGACCGCCGCCGCGGGCATGGTCTTGGCCTTCAGGCCCGCCACGAAGTCGCTCGTTCCCCACAGCAGGGACGAGCAGATGGCGAGCAACGCGGACACGGCCGCCACCGTAACGGCGTGCCTGCCTGTCCCGGGGCGCCGTACCGACATACGCTCGTCGGGTGCGTGGTCGATCACTGTCGGGCGAGCAGCCCGCCGAGTTCGCCCGGGCGGTCAGCGCCCTCCGGGACGCCCGGCTGCGCCCGGAGGTCCGTCTGACCGAAGTTCCTGCCCCCCAACGCATCGCCCCGTATGCGGTCGCGCTGACGGCGGACATCGTCTCGACCGTGTCGGGCGAGGAGGAGCTGGCCTCGGGCCGGTTCGTCCTGCTCCACGACCCGTCGGCCCCGGGCCCGTGGGAGGGCGAGTGGCGCGCGGTGACCTTCGCGCGCGCCGAGCTGGAGCCCGAGCTGGCCAGCGACCCGATGCTCGGTGCGGTCGGCTGGTCCTGGCTGGTCGACGCCCTGGACGCGCGCCGGCTGGGCTACGTCGCCGAGGCCGGCACGGTCACGCGGGTGGTCTCGGAGAGCTTCGCGGGGCTCGCCGACCGTGAACCCACGGTCGAGATGGAGGTCCGTGCCTCCTGGACGCCACGTGGCGAGATCGGCGCCCACCTGATGGCGTGGTCCGACCTGCTCTGCACGATCGCGGGGCTGCCACCCCTCCCGGAGGGCGTCGTCGCGCTTCCCGGGCAACGGCGGTGACCTCCGGCTCGGAGGCCGGCCACACCGACGACGAAACACCAGATGCGGCCGCCGAGGAGCCGGAGCGACTGCTGACGCCGCTCCTCGCGCCGAGCGAAGGCGTTCCCGACGTGGTCGTCGACGAGCGCCGACTGGTCGAAGCGGGTCGAGCCATCGCGGCGGGTACCGGACCGGTCGCCGTCGACGCCGAGCGCGCGTCGGGCCACCGCTACGGCCAGAAGGCCTACCTCGTCCAGCTGCGGCGGGCCGGTTCGGG
Organism: uncultured Actinomycetota bacterium; assembly: GCA_963713345.1. Taxonomy (GTDB): domain Bacteria; phylum Actinomycetota; class Actinomycetes; order Actinomycetales; family Dermatophilaceae; genus Lapillicoccus. The sequence continues at coordinate 30,542 of CAVQLI010000009.1, forward strand.
GACCTGGCTCATCGACCCGGTCGCCTGCCCCGACCTCGGTCCGGTCGCCGACGGCATCGGGGACGCGGAGTGGGTCCTCCACGCCGCGACTCAGGACCTGCCCTGCCTCGCGCAGATCGGGCTGCGTCCGGTCCACCTCTTCGACACCGAGCTCGGTGCACGACTCGTCGGCCTGCCTCGGGTGGGCCTCGGCGCCGCCGTGGAGCACTATCTCGGGCTGTCGCTGGCCAAGGAGCACTCCGCCGTCGACTGGTCGACCCGACCCCTGCCCGAGCCCTGGCTGCGCTACGCCGCCCTCGATGTCGAGGTCCTCGTCGAGCTGCGCGATGCGATCGCCGCCGACCTGGAGTCCCAGGGCAAGAGCGAGTGGGCCCGCGAGGAGTTCGACGCCCTGCTCGACTTCGAGGGGCCGCCGGTCCGGGTCGACCCGTGGCGCCGGACCTCCGGTATGCACCGGGTCCGCAAGCGGCGCGGCATCGCCCTGGTCAAGGAGCTGTGGCTCACCCGAGACCGCATCGCCGAACGTCGGGACACCTCACCGGGGCGGGTGCTGCCCGACTCGGTCATCGTCGAGCTGGCCAACCTCGCGCCCACCACGGCCGAGGAGATGGCCGAGGTCCGCGAGCTGCGCCCGGCTCGTCGCAACGCCAAGGTCTGGCTCGACGCCATCCGACGCGCCCAGAACCTGCCCGAGAACGCCCTGCCGCCGCTGACCCTGGCCGGCACCGGACCGCCGCCGCCCCGCGCCTGGCCCGACCGCGACCCCGTCGCCGCCGCCCGGCTGGCCCAGGCGCGGGAGGGGCTCGCCGCGTTCGGCACCGAGCACGCCATCCCGGTCGAGAACCTCCTGACCCCGGACGTCCTGCGCCGCGTGATCTGGTCACCACCCACCGACCTCAGCGCGGCCGGGATCGGCGCCGCCCTGGCCGCGCTCGGCGCCCGGCCGTGGCAGGTGGCCATCACCGCGCCGATCGTCGCCCAGGCCTGCGTCGACCACCCCTGACCTCCTGACGTCCCGTGGCTCGAAGCGGATAACCCCCGGCGGGTATCTGCCGCTCTACAGCGCACTCTGACTTCCCGTACGAGGACCACACGGGCGGCAGGGGGCGGCGAGACCGGTGCGACGTCATACCGACCGATGGCGCTTCTGGATCCGTCGCTACGGACCGGCCGAGGTGGCCTGCCTCGCCACGATGCTCGCCGCCAGCGTCGTCGCCGCCCGGCTCACGACGTCGCCGCCACTGCTCGCGGCCAGCGCCATCGCGGGGGCGACCGTGGGGTTCTACGGAGTCCTGGTCGTCAAGGTCGTCCGCGAGCAGCGCCGCCTCATCGCGCCCGGCCAGCCTCGGTATGCGGTGCGTGTCGCCTCGCGCACGGTCTTGCTGCTCAGCGCCGAGTTCGGTGCGGCCGAGCTCCTCGACACGTTCCTCTGGCGGCCGGCGCTCATGGTGTCGGCCGTCGTCCTGCTCGACGAGCCGGTCTGGGGACTGCTGGCCGGCAAGGCCGCGGCCGACGTCCTCTTCTACCTGGTCTCGGCTCTGGGGTACCGCCTGACCGAGCTGGCCGGCGTCCGGGCGCCGCGGTCGCCGACTCCCCGGCGCGCGAACGTCGTATCTCATATGTGAGATATGGTGGCCGGCATGACGGTCACCGACACCTACCTCGAGCGGATCGGTTCGCTGATCCGGGACGCGCGCCGGCACAAGGGTCTCACCCAGTCCGAGCTCGCGCGGTCCCTGGGGACCAGCCAGAGCGCGGTCGCCCGCATCGAACAGGGTCAGCAGAACCTCAGCCTGGAGACACTGGCCCGGATCGGCGAGAGCCTCGACTCCGAGTTCGTCTCGCTCGGCCACTCCGGTCCGCAACACCTGCGCATCGTCGGCGGCCAGAAGCTGCACGGCGCCATCGACGTCAAGACGTCCAAGAACGCCGCGGTGGCCCTGCTGTGCGCCTCCCTGCTCAACCGGGGTCGCACGACGCTGCGCAACCTGGCCCGCATCGAGGAGGTCAACCGGATCCTCGAGGTACTGCACTCCATCGGCGTGCGCACGCGCTGGATCCCCGGCAGCAACGACCTGGAGATCGTCCCGCCGACGCGGCTCGACCTGGGCGCCATCGACGTCGAGGCCGCGCGCCGCACCCGGACCGTGATCATGTTCCTCGGCCCGCTGCTGCACGACTACCCGTCGTTCCTGCTGCCGTATGCGGGGGGCTGCGACCTCGGTACCCGCACCGTCGAGCCCCACCTCGCCTCGCTGCGCCACTTCGGCCTCGACGTCGTCGCGACCCACGGGTTCTACGAGGCGTCCTCCGACCCGACGCGCCGGCCGACCCGGCCGATCGTGCTCACCGAGCGCGGCGACACCGTCACCGAGAACGCCCTCATGGCCGCCGCGCGGCACGACGGCGTCACCGTGATCCGCAACGCCAGCCCGAACTACATGGTCCAGGACCTGTGCTTCTTTCTCGTGCGGCTGGGCGTCCGGATCGAGGGCATCGGCACCACCACCCTGACCGTGCACGGCCTCGACGTCATCGACGTCGACGTGGAGTACTCCCCCTCCGAGGACCCGATCGAGGCGATGAGCCTGCTGGCGGCCGCCGTCGTCACCGGGTCGGAGATCACCATCCGTCGGGTGCCGATCGAGTTCATGGAGATCGAGCTCGCGACGCTCGAGGGCATGGGCATGGAGTACGCGACCTCCGACGAGTACCGCTCGGCCAACGGCCAGACCCGGCTCGTCGACCTCACCACCGTGCCCGGCCCGCTGCACGCGCCGATCGACAAGATCCACCCGATGCCGTTCCCGGGCCTCAACATCGACAACCTGCCGTTCTTCGCGCTCATCGGCGCCGTGGCCGAGGGCTCGACCCTGATCCACGACTGGGTCTACGAGAACCGCGCGATCTACCTCACCGAGCTCACGAAGGTCGGCGCCAAGGTCCAGCTGCTCGACCCGCACCGGGTCCTCATCGAGGGCCCGACCCGCTGGCGCGCCGCCGAGGTCATGTGCCCGCCGGCCCTGCGACCGGGCGTCGTGGTGCTGCTGGCCATGCTCGCGGCGCCGGGTACGTCGGTGCTGCGCAACGTCTACGTCATCAACCGCGGCTACGAGGACCTCGCCGACCGGCTCAACGCCCTGGGCGCGACCATCGAGGTCTTCCGCGACATCTGAGCAACGAGGCCCAGCCGGTCGGCGCCCGTCGAACCGGCAGAAGCCGGCGACCCGACGCGACACGCCGTTCAGCATGCCGCGACACGCCGTGCCGACTCTGGCTACTGCCTGTCCGACGGGCGGCGTCACCGCCGGAAATGGCGTCGCGGTCGGGGTATGCGCCCACCTAGCGTGAGCGCGTGCCCCTACCGTTCGACGCTGCCGGGACCGGTTCGCCGGTCGTCCTCCTCCACGCCGGCGTCGCCGACCGTCGGATGTGGGCGGCGCAGATCCCCGTGCTGGCCGAGCGGTACCGGGTCCTCGCCCCGGACCTGCCCGGGTACGGCGACGCTCCCCTCGCCCCGGGGCCGCTCTCGAACGTGGCCGAGGTCGTCGGCTTCCTCGACGACCAGGGCATCGGGGCCGCTGCGTTCGTCGGCGCGTCCTTCGGCGGCCGCGTGGCGCTGGAGGTGGCGACGGCCCACCCGGACCGGGTGACCGCGCTGGTGCTGCTCTGTCCCGGCCTTCGCGGGGTTGCTCCGACGGCCGCGTCCGAGGCCTTCGACGAGGAGGAGGAGCGCCTCATCGAGGCCGGCGACGTCGACGGCGCGGTCGCTCTCAACGTCGACACGTGGCTCGGGCCGGACGCCGACGACGACGCCCGCTCGCTGCTGACCCGGATGCAGCGCCGGGCGTTCGACGTCCAGATCGCGGCCGACGAGTGGCCCGACCCGCCGATCATGGTCCACGACGACGTCGACCTCGGCGGCATCACGGTGCCGACGACCGTCGTGCTGGGCGAGCTCGACGTCGACTGGCTCCAGGCCGCCGCCCGCGCGGTCGCCGCCGGCGTCCGGGGAGCGACCCTGGTCGAGCTGGGCTGGGCCGGTCACCTGCCGAGCCTCGAGCGGCCCGGTGAGACCGCCGCCCTCGTCCTCGAGGCCCTCGGCGATCCGGCGCCAACGGCGTAGTCCTATCCTCCCGTCATGCCAACGCCGCCGACCGCCGCCGCCCCTGCCGACCTGACCGGACACCGCGCGCTGGTGACCGGGGCCGCGAGTGGCATCGGCGCGGCCATCGCCGCCCGGCTGGTCCAGTCCGGTGCGGTCGTCGTCGCCGTGGACCGGGACGAGGCCGGGCTGAAGGACCTCGCCGGACGGTTCGACGATGGGCAGGTCGAGCCGGTGCCGGCTGACCTGTCGGACCTCGACTCCATCGCCGACCTGCCGACCGACATCGACATCCTCGTCAACAACGCCGGCCTCCAGCACGTGTCGCCGATCGAGACGTTCCCGCTGGAGAGGTTCGAGCTGATCCTCGACGTCATGCTGCACGCGCCGTTCCGGCTGGTCCGGCAATGCCTGCTGACCATGTATGCGCAGGGCTGGGGCCGTGTGGTCAACATGTCCAGCGCCCACGGGCTGCGGGCCAGCGCCTACAAGGCCGCCTACGTCACGGCCAAACACGGTCTGGAGGGACTGTCCAAGGTCGTCGCCCTCGAGGGCGCACCCCACGGGGTCACCAGCAACTGCATCAACCCGGGGTACGTGCGCACCCCTCTGGTCGAGAGCCAGATCGCCGACCAGGCGAAGACCCACGGCATTCCCGAGGACGAGGTCGTCGAGAAGGTCATGCTCGAGGGGATGGCCGTCAAGCGCCTCGTCGAGCCGGCGGAGGTCGCCGAGCTCGCCCTGTTCCTCTGCGGGCCGGCGTCCGCATCCGTCACCGGTGCGTCATTCGCGATCGACGGCGGGTGGACGGCCCACTGAGGACCACCGCACGCCCGGTGCACCGCCTCATCCCGCGGCGGACGCCGCGCGGCACGACTTCTCAGACATGTCTGAGCAATGTCGCCCGATCAGCGCGAATCCGCGACAACTTCTCAGACATGTCCGAGAAGTAGCGGGCTGAGGGTCAGGTCAGGGCCGCATGGAGCTGGTCGGCGATCGCGTCGGGGGTCAGGCCGATCTCCTCGAGGACCTCGCCCCGGGACGCGTGCGGCAGGAACCGCTTCGGGATCCCGTGCAGGTGAACCGGTACCGACAGCCCCGCCTCCCGGATCGCGGCCGTGACCTGCGACCCGACACCGCCGACGACGAGGTTGTCCTCGAGCACCGCCACGGCGCCCGCCGAGCGGGCCAGGTCGACGAGGTCGTCGGGAACCGGTACGCACCACCGCGGGTCGACCACGCGAACCGTATGCCCCTGCGCCGTCAGCTTCTCGGCGACCGCCATGCCCGTGGTCGCCATCTCGCCGAGGCCCACGATGAGCAGCTCGACCGGCTCGGCGGACGCCTCGGCCAGCACGTCGACCGAACCCACAGCACGAACCGCGGGCAGCGGCGCCGGCGGGTTCTGCTTGGAGAACCGGATGACCGTCGGTCCGTCGTGGACGTCGACCGCCTCGCGGAAGGCTCGGCCGAGCTCCTCGGGGTCCCGCGGTGCGGTGAGCCGTAGTCCCGGCACCAGCCCGGTGATCGACATGTCCCACATGCCGTTGTGCGAGGCGCCGTCGGTACCGGTGATCCCGGCCCGGTCCAGCACGAAGGTGACGCCGGCCCGGTGCAGCGCGCAGTCCATGAGCAGCTGGTCGAAGGCCCGGTTGAGGAACGTCGCATACACGCAGACGACGGGGTGCATCCCGCCGAACGCGAGCCCCGACGCCATCGTGACGGCGTGCTGCTCCGCGATCCCCACGTCGAACACCCGGTCCGGGTGCCGCTCGGCGAACGTCTTGAGGCCGGTGGGGATGAGCATCGCCGCGGTGATCGCGACGACGTCGTCCCGCTCCCGCGACACCCCGAGCAGCGCGTCGCTGAACTCGTCGGTCCAGATCCGGCCCTTGACCTGCAGCGGCAGCCCCGTCTCGGGGTTGATCCGGTCGACGGCGTGGAACCGGTCGGCGTCGTCGTTGCTGGCGTGGTCGTAGCCCTTGCCCTTGGTCGTCAGCACGTGCACGAGCACGGGTCCCTCGAACAACTTGGCCCGGCCCAGCGCGGCCTCGACCGCCTGCTCGTCGTGGCCGTCGATCGGGCCGAGGTACTTCAGCCCCAGGTCCTCGAAGAGACCCTGCGGCGCGACCATGTCCTTGATGCCCTTCTTCATGCCGTGCAGGGCGCCGTAGACCACCCCGCCGACGACCGGGGTCCGGTTCAGCGTCTCCCGCCCCCAGCCGAGCACCGACTCGTACTTGCGCGTCGTCCGCAGGGTCGCCAGGTGGTCCGCGAGGCCGCCGGTGGTCGGCGCATACGAGCGCTCGTTGTCGTTGACGACGATGACGAGCGGCAGGTCCTTGTCGACGGCGATGTTGTTGATCGCCTCCCACGCCATGCCGCCGGTGAGGGCTCCGTCCCCGATCACCGCGACGGTATGCCGGTCGCGACGGCCGGTGAGTCGGCGCGCCTTGGCGATGCCGTCGGCCCAGGAGAGGGCGGTCGACGCGTGCGAGTTCTCGACCACGTCGTGCTCGGACTCGGCGCGGCTGGGGTAGCCGGAGAGGCCGCCCTTCATCCGCAGCCGCTCGAAGTCGTGCCGGCCGGTCAGCAGCTTGTGCACGTACGACTGGTGGCCGGTGTCGAAGACGATCGTGTCGCGCGGCGAGTCGAACACCCGGTGCAGCGCGATCGACAGCTCGACCACGCCGAGGTTGGGCCCCAGGTGTCCGCCGGTCCTCGAGACGGACGTCACGAGGAAGTCCCGGATCTCCTGCGCGAGCTCGTCGAGCTGAGAGGGGTCGAGCGCCTTGACGTCGTCGGGACCGTCAATGGAGTCGAGCAGCGTCACGTAGGTCCTCCGGGGATGCGGGCCGAGCCCGTCCACTGTAGTTCAGAGTGGCTGTGACTCCGCTGAGGTGACGCCGCTCACTCGTGCACGCGCACGACGGTCCCGGCGGGCGCCTGCAGCACCGTGACCGAACCGTCGGCGGCCAGGTCGACGTCGACGCGCCCGCCGCAGAACCGCAGGCCCTCCACCCGCACGGGCCCGTATGCCGCGGGCCGGGCCGGGCTCACGCGCAGCGAGGTTGAACCCGCCGTTCTCCGACCCCAGGGTGCGGACCCCGAAATGGTCGAGCAGCTCCGGCCCCGTGACCGACGGCGGCTCTCACAGCCGAGGGATGAACTGCTTGCCCTGCAACGCTTCCAGGAGCAGAGCGGCGCTGCGTTTGGCCGCCACCAGCCGCAGCCCCTCGGCCTCGAGGTTGCCCATGATCTCGGTCAGCGCCTCGGTGGTCACGTGCGGACCCAGCTCGACGCGGGCCTCGCGGTAGGCCTGGCGCATCGCCGCGATCTGGCCGTCGATGTGACGGTCGGCGAGCCAGGCCAGGGCTACCGGGTTCTTGCGCCAGCCCGCGTACAGGCGATAGTCCGGCGGGCAGTTGTCGAGCAGCCAGGCGACGGCCGGTGGCTCCCAGCCGGGTGTGTGCGCGGGAGGGATGCCCGGCGGCCAGCCGGGTGGGACGTGCGCAGACACGGCCTCAGTCTCTCGTACGCCGGGGGTCCCGCCGGAGGGGTGTGGCCCCGATCAGGGCCAAAACCCTCCGATCCGCCCTACCAGTTCGCCTGGGCCGGAGCCGCCGGGAGAGGGACTCCGGCGGGGTGGATGACGTAGACGATGCCTCCGCTGTGGGGTACCCAGACGTTCTCGAACTGTTCGCGGTCGTACACGACGCGCACCTGGGCGTCGTCGGCGATGAGGTGCGACGCCGGGTCGTTGACCACCACGTCACCGGACGCGGTGAAGCCGCGGATGACGAGCAGGTGACCGTTGGTCCCGTAGCCGGCCCCCTTGAGCTCGCCCTTCTTGAACGAGACGGACGCCACCAGCGGGATCCCGGCCGCGACGAACTGCTCCGCCTCGGCCAGGGAACGGAGCCGGGTGACGAATCCCTCGAGACCATAGGCGGCCGCATACGCCGTGTTGAACGGCCAGTTCCCGCAGCCGTCGTAGGTGTAGTCGTAGACGTTCCGCGCGGCGTGGTCGACCGCAGCGTCGAGCGGCGGCGTGACCCAGGCGGTGTCGGCCGCGCTCGGGCCGGCCCCCCAGAAGCCCACGACCATGGCGGTCGAGGTCGGCGAACACCAGGCCTCTCCCCCGTTGTCGTACGCCGGGTAGTGGCCCTTGTGCACCTCCTGCGAGTACGTCGGGACGCCGAGGTCCACCGCCGCGGCGGACGCGGGGCCCAGGGCGCTGACCGGGACCTTCTTGTCCGCCGGCAGGCCCGACGCCATCGCCGCGACCAGCCGGACCGACGGGCTCGTGGCCGTGCCCGCGCGACGCAGCAGGGTGACCTCGAGCTGCCAGGTCCGCAGGGTGTGGTCGTTCAGGGCGGCCAGCGTGTCGGTGTAGACGGTGGCGTAGGCGGTGGCCTGCCCGTTGAGGGACGTCCGGTTGATCGCGCCGCCGTCGTCGATGTCGTCGGATGCCCACCGGCCGAGGACGTACCACCCAGCAGTGCCGTCGTCGGCGACCGCGCGGACGCGAACCTCGACCCATGACCCGTCCGGAGTGGTGGCGTTCCACGATGCCACGAGCTCGGTGAAGGCGTGCCCGGGGTCGACCACGGGTGAGGTCCAGGTCGCGGTGTCGTACGTGGCGGTCGCGCCGGTCCTGACGTCGGTGTAGGAGCGGGAGCCCGTCACCGCGGCGATCATCAGAACCCCACCGGTGACCGCGGTCCCGTTGGACGTCCCGACCGCCGAGCTGCGCACCGCGCCAGGCGCGGAACGTGATGTTCCTCGTCGACGGCCCCTTCGCGGCGTGTGCGCTGGGCAGCGAGCCGAGGGTCAGCGCCGCAGCCGCGGTGGCGGCTCCGGTACCGAGGACGGTGCGTCGAGTCAGGTGCGGGGAGCGGTCGGCCACGGTGTCTCCTTCGATCGGGGTTCTGCCAGCCAACCACGACCGACCGACCCGGAGTGGCCCTGACGAACCCCGTCTTCCCCACTTCCAACCCGAGGTTGTTGCCAGTGTCGCCGCCGGGCGACGGTCGAAACTCGGGACAACCTCGGGTTGGAAGCGGGAAGGCTCCCGTGGACGAGCCGGCGCGGTCAGCTCGAGACGAGAGACCGCAGGCACGTACTGAAGGATGCCGCCGGCGCGGTAGTAGTCGGCCTCTCCCGGGGTGTCGATCCGAAGGACGGCGTCGAACTCCACGGGGTCCGAATCACCCTTGCTGGCAACGACTTTCACCGTATGCGGAGTGCTTCCGTCGTTGAGCGCGGTGATTCCCGAGATCGCGAAGGTCTCGGTCCCGTCGAGCCCCAGGGACTCGGCGTTCTCCCCCGCCGGGAACTGCAGCGGCAGGACGCCCATCCCGATGAGGTTCGACCGGTGGATCCGCTCGTAGCTCTCCGCGATGACGGCCCGGACCCCGAGCAGCCGGGTCCCCTTGGCCGCCCAGTCGCGGGACGACCCGGAGCCGTACTCCTTGCCCGCGAGGATGACCAGTGGGACCCCCGCGGCCTGGTAGGCGGCGGATGCGTCGTAGATCGTCGACTGCTCGCCACCGTCCTGGAAGTTGCGGGTGAAGCCGCCCTCCACGCCGTCCAGGAGCAGGTTCCTCAGCCGGATGTTCGCGAACGTCCCGCGGATCATCACCTCGTGGTTGCCGCGTCGCGAGCCGTAGGAGTTGAAGTCCTTGCGCTCGACGCCGTGGTCGGCGAGGTACTGACCGGCCGGGCTGTCCGCCTTGATCGAGCCGGCGGGGCTGATGTGGTCGGTCGTCACGGAGTCGCCGAGGACGGCCAGGACCCGCGCGCCCTCGATGTCCTCGGTCGGCGTCGTCTCCATGGTCATGCCGTCGAAGTACGGGGGCTTGCGGACGTAGGTCGAGTCGCTCTCCCACTCGAAGGTGTCGCCCTCCGGCGTCGGCAGCGACGTCCACCGCTCGTCACCCGCGAACACGTCGGCGTAGTCGCGGGTGAACATCTCCTCGTCGATCGACCGGGAGATGGTCGCCTCGACGTCCTGCGGCGACGGCCAGATGTCCTGGAGGAACACGTCGTTGCCGTCCGTGTCCTTCCCGAGCGGCTGGGACTCGAAGTCGAAGTCCATCGTCCCGGCCAACGCATACGCGATGACGAGCGGCGGTGAGGCGAGGTAGTTCATCTTGACGTCCGGGTTGATCCGGCCCTCGAAGTTCCGGTTGCCGGACAGGACCGAGACGACGGCCAGGTCGTTCTCCTGTACCGCCGCGGAGATCGCCTCGTTGAGCGGACCCGAGTTGCCGATGCAGGTCGTGCAGCCGTAGCCGACCAGGTGGTATCCGAGCTTCTCGAGGTACGGCCACATGCCGGCCTTCTCGTAGTAGTTCGTGACGACCTTGGAACCCGGAGCCATCGAGGTCTTGACCCATGGGGCGACCGACAGGCCGCGGTCGACGGCGTTCTTGGCCAGCATCGCGGCGGCCATCATCACCGACGGGTTGGAGGTGTTGGTGCACGAGGTGATCGACGCGATCGACACGATGCCGTGGTCGATCTCGAAGGTCGTTCCCTCGGCCGTGGTGACCGACACCTTCTTGGAGGGCAGCGAGTCACCGTTGCCGTCGTTCGGCGGCTGGGTACCGCCGTTGGTGCCGTCCGGGCTGCCCTGCGGGGTGGGGTCGCTGGCCGGGAAGCTCGCCGCCGTCCCGGGGTCGCCCTCGTCGTGCTTGACGTAGGTCGGCAGGACCTTGCGGAAGGACTCCTTCGCGTCGGTCAACGCGATCCGGTCCTGCGGACGCTTCGGACCGGCGATCGACGGGACGACGGTGGACAGGTCGAGCTCGAGCCGCTCGCTGAACCGCGGCTCCACGCTCGGGTCGTGCCAGAGGCCCTGCTCCTTCGCGTACGCCTCGACGAGGGCCACCTGCTCGGCGGACCGCCCGGTGAGCCGCAGGTAGTCGAGCGTGACGTCGTCGATGGGGAAGATGGCGCAGGTCGAGCCGAACTCCGGGCTCATGTTGCCGATCGTGGCGCGGTTCGCCAGCGGGACCTCGGCGACGCCGTCGCCGTAGAACTCGACGAACTTGCCGACGACCCCGTGCTTGCGCAGCGTCTCGGTGATGGTGAGCACCACGTCGGTGGCGGTCGCCCCGGCCGGGATGGAGCCGGTGAGCCGGAACCCGACCACGCGCGGGATGAGCATCGACACCGGCTGGCCGAGCATCGCCGCCTCGGCCTCGATGCCGCCGACGCCCCAGCCGAGGACGCCGAGGCCGTTGACCATCGTCGTGTGCGAGTCGGTGCCGACGCAGGTGTCGGGGTAGGCCACACCGTCGCGGACCATGACGGTGCGGGCCAGGTGCTCGATGTTGACCTGGTGGACGATGCCGGTTCCCGGGGGCACCACCTTGAAGTCGGCGAAGGCGGTCTGACCCCAGCGCAGGAACTGGTAGCGCTCGTGGTTGCGCTCGTACTCGAGCTCGACGTTGCGCTCGAACGCGTCGGCGCGGCCGAACACGTCGGTGATGACGGAGTGGTCGATGACCAGCTCGGCCGGAGACAGCGGGTTGATCTTGGTCGGGTCGCCGCCGAGGTCGACCATCGCCTCGCGCATCGTGGCGAGGTCGACGATGCACGGGACGCCGGTGAAGTCCTGCATGATCACGCGGGCCGGGGTGAACTGGATCTCGGTGTCGGGCTCGGCGTCCTCGTCCCACGAGCCCACCGCGCGAATGTGGTCGGCGGTGATGTTGGCGCCGTCCTCGGTGCGGAGCAGGTTCTCCAGCAGGACCTTGAGGCTGTAGGGCAGGTTCTCGCTGCCCTCGACCGTGTTCAGCCGGTAGATCTCGTAGTCCGCCTCGCCGACCTGGAGCCGGCCTTTCGCACCGAAGCTGTCCATCCCGCGTCCTCTCTGACCAACTATCTTGACGTCAAGATATCTAACCACACCCGGGTATGCCAGTGGAGACCTGGTCTCGGGTCGAGCCTATGCCTCGCCCGCAAGCGAGGCCGCAGAGCGAAGGCGGTGGTTTGCACCCCTTGGGAGGGGGACTACTCACCGCGTTGAACGCTCACTGAGGTTGGCTCGATGGCGAGGGGACGAGGACGGCGATGCACTCCACGTGGTGGGTCATGGGGAAGGCGTCGAACGCGCGCAGCGTCTCGAGCCGGTACCCGGCCGACCCGAGGTATGCGACGTCCCTCGCCAGAGCGGCCGGGTCGCACGCGACGTAGGCGATCCGGCGCGGACGCAGGGCCGCGATGTCGCGCGTCACGTCGCGGCCGGCGCCGGTCCGCGGCGGGTCGAGGACGACCAGGTCGGCGTGGATCTGCTGCCGGACCAGCGGACGGACCACCCGGTCGACGCGTCCATGGCGCCACTCGACCTGCCGCCGGGACGCGGTGTTGCGCATCCCGTCGACGACAGCGGGCCGGTGACCCTCGACGGCGAGCACCGAACCGGACGGGCCGACCGCGTCCGCGAGGGCTGCCGCGAAGAGGCCGGCACCCGCATACAGGTCGAGGACCTTCTCCCCCGCCTCCGGCCGGAGCGTCTCGAGGACGTGGGCGACGAAGGTCGGGGCGGCGCCGGGGTGGACCTGCCAGAACCCCCGCGCCCCGATGCGGAACTCCCCCGACCACTCAGGGGTCTCGACGCGCTGGACGACGGTGGCCGAGCGTCCGTCCGGGAGGGCGACGAGGACGGCGTCGGCCGGCTGGTCGGCGGCGACCGCATCGACGCCGGTGCAGCCGGTCCAGACGGTGTCGAGGACGCCGCTGTCGATGATCCGCTGGTCGGCGATCAGGCAGTCCGCGACGGGCACGATGGCGTGGGACCGGTGCTGACGCAGCCCCGCACGCCCGTCGGCGTCGACGGCGAACTCGACCCGCGACCGCCACCGCAGCCCCGAGTCGTCACCAGGGAGCGCTTCGACGGTGACCTCGACCTCGAGGTGGGCCAGGCGCTGGAACTGTTCGCGGACCACCTCGGCCTTGAGCTGCCGCTGGTATGCCAGGTCGGCGTGCTGGAAGTCGCAGCCGCCGCATCGCCCCGGACCCGCATACGGGCACGGCGGCTCGACCCGCTGCGGGGAGGCATCGAGGACCTCGACCGCGTCGCCGCGGAGGAACCGGCTGTCGTCGTCGCCCTCGGTGATGGTGACCCGGACCCGTTCGCCGGGGAGGGCGTGCCGCACGAAGACCACGCGACCGTCGAGCCGGGCGACGCAGTGCCCACCGTGGGCGACCGGGCCGACCTCGACGACCGCCTCGGTGCCGACGAGGCTGGACACCGTCAGCGCGGGCCCCGGCGGACGGAACCGACGACGGGACCGTCGAAGTCGTCGTCCTCCGCTCCCTCGGACGAGCGCAGCTGCCAGGGGACGCTCGCGACCATGACGCCAGGGGTGAACAGCAGCCGGGCCTTGAGCCGCAGCGCACTCTGGTTGTGCAGGACCTGCTCGTACCAGCGGCCGAGCACGTACTCGGGGATGTAGACGATGACGACGTCGCGCGGGTTGCCGGTGCGCAGGGAGTGCACGTACTCGATGATCGGGCGCGTGATCTCGCGGTAGGGCGAGGACAGGACCTTGAGCGGGACCGGTATCTCGCGCCGCGCCCACTCGTTGCGCAGCGTCTCGGTGTCCTCGGGGTCGACGTCGACGGTGATCCCCTCGAGGAACGTCGGCCGGGTCGCCCGCGCGTAGGCCACCGCCCGCATCGCGGGCTTGTGCAGCTTGGAGATGAGGACGATCGCGTGCACCCGGCTGGGCAGCATCGGCGTCTCGTCCTCGTCGAGCTTCAGTTCCTCGGCCACCAGCCGGTAGTGGCGGCGTATCCCGAGCATGAGGACGAAGAGGACGGCCATGGCGATGATCGCGTAGCGGGCGCCGGCCTGGAACTTCGTGATGAGGACGACGAGCAGGACGGTTCCGGACATCACCGCGCCGACCGCGTTGATGATGCGTGAGCGCTTCATCCGGGCCCGGACCTTCGGGTCGGTCTCGACCTTGAGGTGCCGGTTCCAGTGCCGGATCATCCCGCTCTGGCTCAGCGTGAAGGACACGAAGACGCCGACGATGTAGAGCTGGATAAGCGAGGTGACGACCGCCTGGTACGCGGCGATCAGGACGATCGCCGCGGCCGCCAGGATGAGGATGCCGTTGGAGAAGGCCAGCCGGTCGCCGCGGGTGTGCAGCTGGCGTGGCAGGTACCCGTCCTTCGCGAGGATCGACCCGAGGACCGGGAAGCCGTTGAACGCGGTGTTAGCGGCGAGGATGAGGATCAGCCCGGTCATGATCGACACGTAGATGATCCCGGGCGTGAAGCCGCCGAACACCGCGTGCGCCAGCTGGCCGAGGACCGTGTCCTGCGGGTTCTGCTCGATGTAGGCCTCGCCGACCGCTTGCCCGTTCAGCGCCAGCTGCTCGGCCGGGCCGCTCGGCGATCTTGATGTCCGTGGCGCGCCCCAGCCCGATGATCGTGGCGAGCATGGTGATCGAGAGCAGCCCCATGAGAAACAGGGTCGTGGCGGCGTTGCGGCTCTTGGGCTTCTGGAACGCCGGGACGCCGTTGGAGATCGCTTCCACGCCGGTCAGCGCCGCGCAGCCCGACGAGAACGCGCGCAGCAGCAGGAACGCGGTCGCGATGCCGACCATCGCCTCGTGGTCTGGGTCGGGGATGAGTGTGAACTGTGCACTCTCGGCCAGGCCCAGGTTCCCCGTCACTGCCTGGACGACGCCGACGACGCCCATCCCCACGATGCCGAGGATGAACGCATACACCGGGACGGCGAAGGCCTTGCCGGACTCGCGAACGCCGCGCAGGTTCATCGCCGTGAGGAAGATGACGAGGCCGATCGCGACCTGGACCTCGTGGCCACGCAGCGACGGGATCGCGGTGGCGGCGTTCTGGACGCCGGACGAGATGGAGACCGCGACCGTGAGGACGTAGTCGACGAGCAGGGCGCTGGCGACGGTGAGGCCGGCCTTCGGGCCGAGGTTGACCGTGGCCACCTCGTAGTCGCCGCCGCCGCTCGGGTAGGCGTGGACGTTCTGCCGGTACGACGCGACGACGACGACCATGACGAAGATGACGGCGAGCGCGATCTGCCAGGAGTGGGTGACGACGAAGGCGCCGCCGGCCAGGCCCAACATGAGGAAGATCTCGTCGGGCGCATACGCCACGGACGAGAGCGCGTCGCTGGCGAAGATCGGGAGCGCGAGACGCTTCGGGAGGAGCGTGTCGCCGAGCCGGTCGCTCCGCATCGCCCGGCCGAGGACGAGACGCTTGAGGACGCGCCCGGAGTTCGCCACGCGGCAACTGTATGACCCATGGGCGTGCGCACCAGGAGCGGTCCGCCGTAGTAGCGTCTCGTGGCGTGCACTTCGTGATCATGGGCTGTGGGCGTGTCGGGTCCACCCTCGCCAAGAGCCTCAGCAAGCGAGGTCACGACGTCGCCATCATCGACGCCGAACCGGCCGCGTTCCGCCGCCTCGGCAGCTCGTTCGAAGGCATGACCGTCACCGGGATCGGGTTCGACCGCGACACCCTCAAGGCGGCGCGGATCGACGAGGCGTATGCGTTCGCCGCGGTCTCCAGCGGTGACAACTCCAACATCCTCGCCGCTCGGGTCGCGCGGGAGACGTTCGGCGTCGAGCACGTCGCGGCGCGCATCTACGACCCGGGCCGCGCGATGGTCTACCAGCGGCTCGGGATTCCCACGGTGGCGACCGTTCGCTGGACCTCCGACCAGATGCTCCAGCTGCTCCTCCCCCAGGGGTCCGTGCCGGCGCTGACCGACCCGAGCGGACGCGTCGTCGTGGCGCAGGTCCCGCTGGCCCGGTCGTGGGTGGGGCGTCGCCTCACCGAGATCGAGAGCGTCACCGGCTCACGTATCGCGTTCATCACCCGGCTGGGCGACGGGCTGATCCCGCGGTCGGACACGGTGTTCCAGGACGGCGACCAGATCCACGTCGTCGCGGCGATCGACGACCTCGGCCGGATCGAGAAGGTCTTCGACCAGCCGCCGCCGGCCCACTGACGTTTTCGACTAGGGATCGACGAGGGAACACGTATGCGAGTCGTCATCACCGGAGCGGGCAGCGTCGGACGGTCCATCGCCCGAGAGCTGCTCCACAACGGTCATCAGGTGCTGCTCATCGACAAGGACGCCGACGACGTCCAGGCGTCCCGCGTCCCCGACGCGGCCTGGCTGCTGGCCGACGCCTGCGAGATCGCGGTGCTCGAGGAGGCCAAGGTCCACGAGTGCGACGTCGTCGTCGCCGCCACCGGTGACGACAAGGTCAACCTCGTCGTCTCGCTGCTGTCCAAGACCGAGTTCGGCGTGCCTCGCACCGTGGCGCGGGTCAACAACCCCAAGAACGAGTGGATGTTCGACGAGTCGTGGGGGGTCGACGTCGCGGTGTCGACGCCGCGCCTCATGACGGCGCTCGTCGAGGAGGCCGTCAGCGTCGGCGACCTGGTCCGGATCTTCCAGTTCCAGCAGGCCAAGGCGTCGATGGTCGAGCTGACCATGCCGGGCGAGAGTCCCTACATCGGCAAGCGGATCGCGGAGATCCAGTGGCCGGACGACACCGTGCTGGTCGGCATCATCCGCGACGACCGCCCGATCGCCCCCAGCCGCGACGACGCCGTCGAGGCACACGACGAGCTGCTGTTCATCACCACGCCGGACAACGAGGACGTCCTCGAGCAGATGCTCTCCCCGGGTGCACGCCCCCCGCGGTCGGACGACTAGCTCCGCTCCAGTTCCGCGCCGGACCCTCGCAACAACTCAGACATGTCCGAGAAGTAGAGCGGTTACGCGCCGGACCCTCGCAACTACTCAGACATCTCCGAGAAGTAGAGCGGTTACGCGCCGGACCCTCGCAACAACTCAGACATGTCCGGGTAGTCGCTGTTGGCGGGCGGTTCAGGCCGGGGCCGGCCTCGCGTCGGGGTCGTCCAGCGGCGTGCTGCCCTTGAGCAGCAGGAGCCCGATGACGAGTACGGCCAGCAGGTAGGCGGGCCAGCCCAGCGCGATCTTCGCCACGCCGAGCGCCGCGACCTGGCCGCCGAGGTAGAGCGGCACCATGACCGCCAGGCGGATGACGTCGAGCACGACGATCACCCAGCCGACACGACTGGCCACGCGGACGACGCCCTCGTGACGGCGCCAACCCGTCAGCAGCTCGCTGACCGCAGCCTCATCGGCCTCGGCCTGAGCGACGGACTCCGGGTCCTGCGGCGCGCCCTTCTTCGACGACGCCTTGAGCCGTTCACTCGCCTCGGAGAGCTCGGGGTCGGCCGCCGCGATGAGGAACCCGAACAGCGGCCACCGGATCAGGTTGGTGACCGTGAACACCAGCCCGATGGCGGCGGTCTGGATCATGCCCGGCAGGAACGCGTCCTCCGCGCGACCCGACCGCAGGGCGAAGAACGCCGCGACGGCGACCGCGATCGCGGCGTACAGGAGGAACCGCAGGGTCTCCTTGCGGAGCAGGCGCAGCGCGGCGAGGACGACGAGCGCCGCGCCGGCGGCGATCACCGCCGGCCGGACCTCCTGGGTGACCGTCCAGATGACGACGAAGGCGATCGTCGGGATCGCCGACTCGAGGGCACCGCGCCAGCCACCGATCGCGGCGCTCAGCCGCGCGCGGAGCAGCTCTTCGACCGTGACGTATGCCGCTGCCCCGCCGATGCGGTGGGGCTCAGCCACTCGTGGGGACGATCGTGTAGAAGGGGTTGAACATCGTCGGGATGCCGCGGTAGTAGGAGACGCGGCCGCTGGCCTTGAGCTGGACGCCCACCTGGATCCCGGCGATCTCGCGGCGGCCGAGCCAGACGAGGTGAAGCGGTCGGCTGCCGTCGTAGATCTCCACGACCAGGGCCGGGACGTCCGCGCGCGGTCGCAGCGTCACGGAGCGGACGGTGCCACAGACGTCGGCCTTCTCGCGGTTGGCGATGTCACAGATCGGAGTGGCGCCCTGGCGGTCGGTCTCCTCGCGCAGCTCCTCGGCCTCGTCCTCCTTGGAGGAGCGGGTGAGCCGGGCGGCGAGCTTGGCGAACATGCCGCGCGGTTCCTCGCGACGGGTGGAGATGGGGGTTGTGCTCTCGATGCCCATGGTCAACGCACCTCGGTGATCTCTGGTCCGCGCTCGAAGGGTCTCAGGTCGGCGCTGCGCGGGGCGGCCTCCGACTCATCATCGCTGGACGGATCCTCCACCGGGTCCGCATCCGGCGCACTGGGGACCTGAAGGGGTAAGGCTTCGCGCGGCGGTCGAGCCTCCTCGTCACGGACGACCACCGTGCTGCGGACGATCTCGACGAGCGGGGACGCCTTGTCGGCGTCGGTCGCGGCCGGCCCGCTGATGACGGCGCGCAGGAACCAGCGGGGTCCGTCCACCCCCATGAAGCGGACGACGTTCTTCTGCTTGCGCCCGTCCGGACCCTGGATGGGGATCGTCGCCGCGAGCTCGCGGCCGAGCGGGCCGTCGACGACCTCGGCCTTACCGCCCTGAGCGGTGATGCTGTCGGCGATCTCGGTCCGGATGTCGCCCCAGACGCCGAGCGTCCGCGGGGCGGCGAAGACCTGGAGCTGGACGCTGGACTCGCCGATCAGCGCGTGCGCGCTCTGGACGGTCTGCTGCTCCTGGTCCAGCTCGAGACGCAGCTGCATCCCGTCGACCGGGGTGATCCGGAGGGAGCCGAGGTCGATCCGCTCGACCTCGTCGTCCACCTCCGAGCTGTCGAACGGCCCGCGGGTGCGGTTGTACGCCTCGTCGTCGTCATCGGTGGTCTCGTCCTCGACGTCGTCGTCCTGCCCGTCCGGCTCACCGACCTCGTCGACCTCGTCGACGGGGTCGTCCTTGCGCCCTCGGCGGAAGATTGCCACGTTCTCGCGTCCTTCGTCTTTCTCTCTACAGTCGTCAACGGCCTGCGGGTCTCGCGTATGCCGGCGCTCAGGTCTCGCGGGGCCCGAAGCCACCGCTCGCTCCGTGCCCAGTCTCCCCCCGCGAGCTCTCCGGGAGCGAATCCACGTCGACGAAGTCCACCTCGGCCACCCGCTGGACCACGAGCTGCGCGATGCGGTCGCCGCGGCGCACCTCGAACGGCTCCTCGGGGTCGAGGTTGACGAGGTTGACGAGGAGCTCGCCGCGGTACCCCGCGTCGACGGTGCCGGGCGCGTTGACGATGGTGATCCCGTGGCGGGCCGCCAGCCCCGAACGGGGGTGGGTGAACGCCGCATACCCGTCGGGCAGGGCTATCGCGAGGCCGGTGGGGACCAGCACCCGCTGGCCCGGCGCCAGGGTGACGTCGACGCGGGACACGAGGTCGGCGCCGGCGTCGCCCGGATGCGCGTAGGACGGCAGCGGCAGGCTCGGGTCCAGGCGCCGAGTCCGGACCACGACGCGGTCAGGGCCGACCCCCGGTGGGGAGGTCGGCCCTGGTGGTGCGGGCTGCGGCGGGTGGCCGCCGGAGGCGTCGGTCAAGCCGCGCACTCGCGGCAGACCATCTTGCCGCCCTTGTCGCTCGCCAGCTGGCTGCGGTGGTGCACCAAGTAGCACTCGGTGCAGGTGAACTCGTCGGCCTGCCGGGGGATCACCCGGACCGACAGCTCCTCGCCGGAGAGGTCGGCGCCGGGCAGCTCGAAGCCCTCGGCCTGCTCGGTCTCGTCCACGTCGACGCTCGACGCGGACTTGTCGACGCGCCGGGCCTTGAGCTCCTCGATCGAGTCCTCGGAGAGGTCGTCGTCGGTCTTGCGCGGGGCGTCGTAGTCAGTCGCCATGGGTTGTGTCGCTCCTGCGGTACGTGGTGGTCATTCGTGTGTGTTGTCGCGCGATGTGAGGTGGAGTCGGTGGTGGTTTCTCGTCGTCGGGAAACCGTGGTGGATCAGTGTGGGCGGGCCGCTTCGTCGACGTCGACGGCTCCCGCTGGCCGGCGTCTCGGACCCGACGTAGATGTCAGCCGTGTCGTGCTCCGATGTAACGCAGCGGCCCTCTCGTTTGTGCCCGAATCTGATGGTGTGTCGTCACCGGACCCCGGTCCGGTGACGGGCGGCGTGCGGAGCCCGCGCGCGGATTGTGCCCTACAAACGGGTCTGCGTCACCTCTTGTCCTGATGTCGGGCATGTCGTACACGTCACATCGCGTCTTTCACGCCCGTCTTGGGCGGTTGCTGACCTCGAGTTGGCCCGTCCTTGACCATTCGTGTGGCTGACTCTGAGCGTGCTCGGGGCTCGTTCTCAGCGACTCGTCACCCGGGCTCAACCTCGCGACAGCACGCCCGTAACCTGTCCCCCGTAAGGTCATGAGCGGTGCCCCCGAGAGGGGCACCACCACTCGTTGCCAGCAGTCCCAGTCCACCGAACCGATCACGAACGAACGGACGAGCACCCAGCCACCCAGAGCGCCCCAGGAGGTGCCGGATGACCGAGTTCCACGCCCAGCTACGAGCCCGAGCGCTCGAAGCCGTCAACGACCTCACCGCGGCTCAGGAGTCCGGTGACGACTACTCCGTCGAGGTCCATCGCGCCGACCTGGAGAACATCGCCCGCATCGCCCGCGAGCACGGGGTGTCCCTGCCCGAGCTGGACGAGCTGGGCCTCTTCGCCGCCTGACGCGGGTCAGCCGAGCCCGTCGAGGACGGCGAGCAGCTGGGCCTGGACGCGGGGGTTGCCCGCGACGGTCATGGCCGAGGCCGGAGGTCCGCCCTGCGGTCCGGTGAGGACGCCACCCGCCTCCGTGATGATCAGCCAGCCGGCGGCCATGTCCCACGGATTGAGCCCGGCCTCGTAGAAGCCGTCCAGCCGGCCGCAGGCCACCGAGCAGAGGTCGAGGGCGGCACTGCCGATGCGGCGGATGTCCCGGACCTGCGGGAGCACCTCGAGCAGCATCTCGCCCTGCTTCCGTCGGCCCTCCGGCAGGTAGCCGAAGCCGGTGCCGACCAGCGCGCCGGACAGGGCGTCGACCGAGCCGACCGCGAGACGCGTCCGGCCCGGGGCCTGGGTCGGCTCGTCCCACCCGTGCTCGTATGCGCCGGAGCCCGCCGCCGCGTGGTAGACCCGGCCCAGCGCGGGGTCGGCGACCGCTCCGGCGAGCACCTGCCACTCCCCCGGGACCTTCGGGTTCCCCGTCGCCGCGGCGAGGGACACCGCATACGCGGGGATGTCGTAGAGGTAGTTGACGGTGCCGTCGATGGGGTCGACGACCCACGTGATGCCGGAGGTGCCGCGCTGGTCGTCACCCTCCTCGCCGAGGATCGCGTCGTCGGGGCGCTCCGCCAGGACGAGACCTCGGATGAGGTCCTCCGCGCGGGTGTCCATGATCGTGACGATGTCGGTGGGCGAGGACTTCGTCGCGGACGCCTCGACGAGGCGTGGCCGTTCGTCGACGATCATCCGGCCGGCCGCGACCGCGAGCCGGGTGGCGAGGTCCTCGAGAGCGGCGAGATCGATGCCCGCGGGAACGTCGGTCGTCATCAGTCGCTCCCACAGAGGGCCGGGCGGGCCTGTCGCAGGTTCGGGCAGCAGCCCGCGGGGCACACCGAGGGACGGACGTCCGGTCCCGACGGGACCACCCCTCCCCGGGCCTCCGCGGCGCGTTCCTGCGAGCAGGTCGACGAGGCCGGCGACGAAGGCCTCGTCGATCCCGACCGTGGGCACCCGGACCAGCTGAAGTCCGAGGCGTTCGGCGGTCTCGGCGGCCTCGGTGTCGAGGTCGTAGACGACCTCCATGTGGTCGGAGACGAACCCGACCGGCGCGAGGACGACCACTCGGCGGCCGGCGGCCGCCAGCTCCTCGAGGCGGTCGTTGACGTCGGGTTCGAGCCACGGCTGGCTCGGCGGTCCGGACCGGGAGCAGTAGACGACCTCGGGCGAGAGGTCGCGGCCGAGCTCGTGCCGCACCTGGTCGACGACCCGACCGGCCAGAGCGTGGTGCTGCTCCTGGTAGAGGCGGCCCTCGCCGTCGCCGGGGCCGGACGTCTCGTCCATCGCGTCGGGGATCGAGTGGGTGACGAAGAGGAGGGCGAGCTCGGCGTCGGGGACGTCGGCCAGCGATCGGAGCGCCTCGACCACGAGGCGGGCGTTGGGACCGACGAAGGCGGGCCGCAACGCATACGGGCCGATCTTGTCGATCTCGAGGACAGCTCGTCGGCGCCCTCGGCGAAGGCGTCGGCGAGGTTCTCGCGGTACTGCCGGCAGGAGGAGTAGGACGAGTAGGCGCTGGTCGTCACGACGACGATGCGGTGCAGCCCGCGAGCGGCGGCGTCCCGGAAGGTGTCGGCGAGGAACGGCGGCGAGTTGCGGTTGCCCCAGAGGACGGGGACCTCGATCTCGCGCTCCTTCAGCTCGGCCTCGAGGGCGGCGATGAGGGCGCGATTCTGGTCGTTGATCGGGCTGCGGCCGCCGAACAGCTCGTAGTGGTGCGCGACGTCCTGGAGCCGCTCGTCCGGTATCCCGCGGCCCGCGGTCACCCGGCGCAGGAACGGCATGACCTCGTCGGGCGCCTCCGGGCCGCCGAACGACAGGAGCAGGACGGCGTCGTAGGGCGCCAACGCGTCGGACGTCATCGAGGGTCCCCGAGGCGGAACGGCTGCGGCGCGTTGAGGTGGAGCACGATCGCCACCATACGGATCCCGAACACCAGCGCAGCCGCCCCCCATACGACCAACGGCGAGATGAAGCCCACGTAGTAGGCCACGACGACGATCGTGGATCCGAGGAGGGCGGGCAGCGCGTACAGCTCCCGCCGGAGCACCTCGGGCACCTGTCCGACGAGGACGTCGCGCAGGGCGCCGCCCCCGACCGCCGTGATGGTGCCGACGATGATCGCCGCCAGCGGGGGTATGCCGGGTCGCGCCAGGGCGAGCAGGGCGCCGCCGACCGCGAACAGCGCCAGTCCGACGGCGTCGAGGACCTTGACGAGGCGGCTCAGCCGCTCGACGCCCGGGTGGTAGACGAAGGTGACCAGCCCCGCGGCGAGGGCCGTGGCGACGAGCCGCCAGTCGCTGATCCCGATGGGCGGGGTGATGCCGATGAGCAGGTCACGGAGGACCCCGCCGCCGAGACCGGTCGCGCCGGCCAGGACGAGCACCCCGAACAGGTCCAGTCGCTTCCGGACCGCGACGAGCCCCCCCGACAGCGCGAACGCGAACACGCCGATGAGGTCGAGCAGCAGTGGCGAGACGACAGGGTTGCTCGGCATGGCGGCGCCCAGGCTACTCGGCGGTTCCGGGCCGCTCCGACGTCGAGTACGGCGGCGTGGCACTGTCGGGCACACCGGGTCACATGGCAGAGTCGAGCCCCAGGAAGCAGGCGGAGGTCCCTGGTAGGCGGCGTGAGTGGTCAGGAGTTCGAGATGCAGGACCTGAGACTCGTCGGCGTCCAGGAGGACGGCGAGCATCTGCTCCTCGCGGGCCCCGACGGGACGCACTTCCGGCTGGCGCTGGACGAGCCGCTTCGGGCGGCCGCGCGACGGGATCGTCCCCGGCTGGGGCAGCTCCAGATCGAGATCGACGGCGGTATGCGTCCGCGCGAGGTCCAGTCGCTCATCCGGGCCGGAGCCTCGGCCGAGGAGGTGGCCGACCGGGCCGGCTGGACGGTGGAGAAGGTGGGCCGTTACGAGGGACCGATCCTCGCCGAGCGGGTCCACGTCGCGGACCAGGCGCGACTGGTCCGGGTCCGGTCGCGGGGTGGCGCCACGGGGTCGACCGTGCCGACCCTGCAGGGTCGCGTCGCGCAGCGGATGCGCGAGCGGGGCGTCGACCCCGAGTCGAGCGTGTGGGACGCGTGGCGCGGCGTCGAGGAGACGCTGTGGACCGTCGTGCTGACGTTCGCGGCCGGAGGCCGGCAGCGGCAGGCGGCCTGGACCTACGACCCGGTGCTGCGGACGGTCGAGGCGGCCGACGACGAGGCCCGATGGCTCAGCGCCGACGAGCCCACGTCGATGGGTCCGCTGCCGACGAGCACACCGCGGGTGACGAACGTGTACGACGTCGAGGCCGAGGGCGGCGTGGCCGCGTCCACGCGGCGCGCCGCCGCGGCCGCGCGGGCCGGCCAGGAGGAGGAGCCGCTCGACCTCATGACGGCGATGCGGCAGCGGACCACGGTGGGGCGGCGTTCCGGTCGGCGGCGGGCGGCCTCGGCCGAGCCGGCTCGCCGCGAGGTGGCGCCCCCGTTGCCCCTCGAGACCGAACCGGAGACGGCGGCGACCGTCAAGGCGGCCCCGGCTCCGGAGGCTCTGGCCGAGGCCCGGTCGAGGCGCCGGTCGAGGCGCCGGTCGAGACGCCGGCCGAGACGACGGCCGAGACGGACAGTGTCGACGAGCTGGTCGTGGCTGACGACGTTGAGGCTCCCGCGGCGGCTGCGCCCGAGGAGCCCGAACTCGAGCCCGAACTCGAGCCGGCGGGAGCGGAGTCGCCGCCGCTGGACGAGCCCGTTGACGAGCCCGTTGACGAGGTGGCCGACGAGCCCGTTGACGAGCCCGTTGACGAGGTGGCCGAGGTTCAGGTCGAGGACGTCGCTGTGGTTCCGGTCGAGACGGTCGTGGCCGATGAGGACCCGGCGACCGAAACGCCCGAAACGCCACAGGTGGCCGACGTCGTCGACGAACCCGCACCCGCCGCCAAGAAGGCGGCCAGCCGGCGCAAGCCGCGGCCGTCGGTCCCCTCGTGGGACGACATCATGTTCGGCGCCAAGCGCGACTGACCCGCTCGGCGCCCACGAGCTCACCTGCTCACGGCGCGCGCCCAACAACTCAGCACGTGCGGACTTGTCGCGGCCGATGACCTCGCGCTGCACAGCTCACCAGGGTCTGAGTCGTTGTGCCTCACCCACGTCCATGTCGCACGTCCATGTCGCACGTCCATGTCGCACGTCATGTCGCGATGCTCATGTCGCGTCTCTTGTCGCTGCCTCTTGTCGCGCCTCATGTCGCAGAAACTGTTGCCATCACCACCATGGCTGCGACATGACCTGCGACATGACCTCGTGGACCGACAGCCGCTCACCACGTGTGAGGCCGATCCGGCGGCGCTGTTGACGTGGAGCCGATCACGTTGAGTCGTTTCCGGGTGGGAGCCGAGACCAGGTGGCAGCCGAGACCAGGTGGAGCCGAGACCAGGTGGGAACCGAGAGCGGGGCGGCGCCGAGAGCGGGGCGGCGCCAACGGGACTGACCCGTTGACGGCGCGCGTCAATAACTCAGCACGTGGGGACTTGTTGCGGCCGATGTCCGATATGTCGGTCCAAAGGTCATCACGTGCGGAGAAGTTGGCGGCGGCGGGCGGGGCACCGGGCCCCGAACGGTCAGATCGACGGTGGCGGGACCGGGCACACGTCCAGCCCGAACGGCAGCATGTCGGGCGACAGGGCGGCCGCACGGGCCGCGTGCGACGTCATCCGGCGCATGTGGTGCCGACGGCACAGCACCTCGTACTCGACCAGTCCGCTCGCCGCGGGCGAGGTGTCGCCGACGACGACCTGTTCGCCCTCGACGACCATCACGCCGTTCAGGACGCGCGCGTTGTGGGTGGCGCGCCGACCGCACCAGCACAGCGCCTCGACCTGGAGCTCCTGGACCCGGTCGGACAGCTCGATCAGCCGCTGCGAACCGGGGAAGAGGGTCGCCCGGAAGTCCGCCGTGATCCCGAACGCGAAGACGTCCAGGCCCATCTCGTCCACCAGCCGGGCCAGCTGCTCGACCTGCGCGGGCGTGTAGAACTGCGCCTCGTCGCAGATGAGGTAGTCCACCCGCCCGCCGGCGGTGGCCATCCCGACGACCTCCTCCCAGAGGTCGAGGTCGTCGGTCACCTCGAGGGCGGGGGTGGACAGCCCGAGCCGCGACGACAGGACGGCCGTCCCGGCGCGGTCGAGCTTGGTGAAGATGAGCCCGGCGCGACCACGAGCCGCGTGGTTGTGGTGCATCTGCAGGGCGAGCGTCGACTTCCCGCAGTCCATCGTGCCGTTGAAGAAGACGAGCTCTGCCACGGCCGGTCACTCTAGCTGGGGTGCCCCCTAGGTCTCGGAGCGGCGAACCTCGTGGGGTGACTAGGCGGTCCGGGCCGGAACCGTGACGAACGGTATGCCGCGCTCCTCGTCGGTGACCGACCCGTGGAGGCCGCGCAGGCGTACCAGCTCGGGTCGCATCCGGGCCGTGTCCACGACCGCGCCGTCGTCGAGCATGACCGCGAGGACGTCACCGATCCGGTCCCGAACGTCGGGGCGCACCGCACCGAACCACCCGGCGTCGACCATCTCGTCACGGGTCCCCACCCAGGCCCGGTCGGCCAGCCGGTCCTGCCACCGCTGGACGACCTCGACCGGTGACGTGCCCGGCGACAGGTACAGCTGGGTGGCGCGGGGCTCTCCGGCGACATGGCGGACGCCGGCCAGCAGGTCCCGCTCCCCCGCCAGGTCGACCCGGTGCCCGAACGGTACGTCGACCATCCCGTGGTCGGCGGTGACGTGGATCGCGGTGCCGGCCGGGACGCGGGCCGCCAGCGAGGACAGGTGGCGGTCGACCGACTCGAGCTCGTCGACCCACTCCCACGACGCCGGCCCGTGGACGTGCCCGACCTTGTCCATCTCACCCCAGTAGAGGTAGACGAGCGCTCGCGGCGAGGCCTTGACCGCATCGACCGCCGCCGAGACGCGGTCGGCCATCGACGACGCCGCCCGGAACCGGCCGCCCCGCAGCGCGGCGTTGGTCAGACCCGACCCGTCGAAGAACCCCGGCCCGATCCGCGTCACCTCGACCCCGTCGAGCAGGACCTCCTGGAACACCGTCGACGTGGGCTGCCACCGGAACGGGTCAGGACCGTTCTCCCAGGACAGCTCGTTGAAGACCAGGTCGCGGTCGGGGTCCAGCACCTCGTACCCCACCAGGCCGTGCGCGCCGGGCGGGGTTCCCGTCCCGAACGAGCCCATCGAGGTCGCCGTGGTCGAGGGGAAGCCGCTGTCGAGCCGGAGGGTGGAGTCGAGGTTGGCCCGCAGGAACGGAGCGTGCCCCGAACGCCGCACGAGCTGCTCGTAACCCAGCCCGTCGACGAGCACGACCACCGCCCGCTCGGCCGGCCCGAGCCCGAGACCGGGCACCGTCGCATACCGGCTCGACCCGAGGCTTCGCGCCACGGCGGGCAGCACCGAGACGAGGGAGCCCGACAGGTAGTCCGGGGCCGCCGGGAGCACGCGCGCGGGGAGGACGGTCAGGACCGGACGGGTCCGCCGATGGAGCCGGACAGGGAGCGGGCGAAGCTGAGGGCGTCGGTGAGGGCCCGGTCGCCGTCGGCGTCGGCGCTGATCCGCAGCGAGATGTCGTCGGAGGCGACGGTGCCCTCGAAGCCGTGGTCGGCGTCGCACTCAGGGTCGCCGCAGGTGGCGGGGACGATGTCGATCCGGGCGACCGCACCCCAGCCGATCGTCAGGGTGATCTCGCGCCCGAGCGTCCCGGGCACGTAGGTGTCCGGGGAGCCGACGACGTGGGTGAGCATCACGCCCCGGACCGAGGTCAGCGGGACCGTCTCGCTCGTCGCCGTGGCGACCGGCAGCGTGGCCTCGCCCTCGACGCCGGTACCGACCTCGTGGTCGTCGGCGTGGGCGATCACCAGCCGGGTGGGCGTCATCGCGAGGACGGTGATGTGGCGACGAACGGCGTCCTGGTCGAACGTCGTCTCCTGGTGGACGAGGTGCGCGACGACGGCGTCCGGGCCCAGGGCGGACTCGACGACGTCCGCGACGAGCGCCGGGTAGTAGCCGGCCCGCTCGATGGCGGCCGTGAGGTCGGCCGGCAGCACCGGCGCCGACCGCGTGTCGCGTGGAGTGGCCATATCAGCATCCTTGCACTTCGAGGCCCGACGACCTCCCCGAGCGCCGCCGCCGCACGGGATAGCCTCGACCGCGTGACCTCGTCACACCGCCCCGAACCGTCGCGGGTGCTCGTCATCGTCCCCGCGTGGAACGAGGAGACGACGCTCGCCGCGGTGGTCGAGGAGACCCGTCGCGCCCTCCTCGACGCCGGCGTCCCCGCCGACATCCTCGTCGTCGACGACGGCTCCGACGACGGCACGGGGGCGGTCGCCGAGGCGTCCGGTGCGTTCGTCGCGCACCTCGCCGTGAACCTCGGTGTCGGGGGCGCCATGCGGACCGGCTACCGGTATGCGCGCCGGCAGGGGTATGCGGCGACGGTCCAGGTCGACGCGGACGGACAGCACAACCCGGCCGACATCCCCGCCCTGCTCAGCGTCCTCGCCGACGGCGCCGACATCGTCATCGGCGCCCGGGTCGCCGGCGACGGCGCCTACCTCGCCCGCGGTCCGCGCCGGTGGGCGATGAGCATGCTGTCCGGCACGATCTCCCGCATCGCGCATACCCGCCTGACCGACACGACCTCGGGGTTCAAGGCCTGCGGGCCGCGGGCGATCGCGCTCTTCGCGCGCTCGTACCCCGCGGAGTACCTCGGCGACACCGTGGAGTCCCTCGTCGTCGCGGCCCGGACGCATCTCGTGATCCGCGAGGTGGGCGTCGTCATGCGGCCCCGGGCCGGGGGCCAGCCGTCGCACGGTCCGGCCCGGTCGGCGGCCTTCCTCGGACGCGCGGTCCTCGCGCTCGGGCTGGCCCTGACCCGGCCACGGCCAGAGCTGCGTGGAACGTTCCGGCAGTACGAGGAGCTGGACGCCTGATGCTCCTCTCGCAGAGCGGCTACCCGTTCGCCCTCGTCGTGGCGGCGCTGCTCCTCATCGCCCTGTTCTGGCTGCTGCGCACGCAGCGGCTGCGGGAGAAGTACAGCGTCCTGTGGTTCGCGGTCATCGTCGGCGTGGTCCTGCTGACCTTCATCCCGTCGATCACCGGCTGGCTCACCGCTCTGGCCGGCGTCACGACCCCGATCAACCTCGTCTTCATCCTCGCCTTCCTCGTCCTGCTGGTCGTCTGCATCCAGCTGAGCATCGAGATCTCCAGCCTCGAGGAGTCGGCGCGGACGGTGGCCGAGGAGGTGGCCCTCCTGCGCCTGGAGCTGGAGCGCCGCACGGGTGGCGCCACCGGGTCCGGCGACGAGTCTCCGGCGACGGAGCCGCATACCGACGAGCCCGACCCCCGCATCGAGCGCTGACGCGAGGGCCGAGTCTGTCGCGAGCCGGCTAGAGCGGCGCCACCTCACCGGTGATCGTGTCGACGCCGACGAAGTCGTGCTCGCCCTGGTCGAAGATGTACAGCGGGTGCGGGTCGAAGCCGCTCTGGATCGGCTGGCGGTAGGTGACGAACCGGAACGGCTCGGTGTACCCGGCCTGTCGAAGCAGCACGCCGGCGTGAACGGCGCTCATCTGCACGGGGTCGGTGAGCACCGCGCTGCCGGACCAGACCCCGTCCATGACGTGGATGGACGCCGTCGTGCTGGGCAGGTCGACGGTCGCCTGGACGACGATGCGGTGGTCGTCGCCGATCACCGCGTTGAAGTCGAAGCGCCAGGACGTCACGCCGAAGACGGAGCTGACGGGCCCGGTCGGCGACACTCCGTCGATCTCCAGCAGGTAGGCGTTCGGGTACAGCGCGACCACCTGCGCGGTGACCGAGTCGACGAGCTCCTGGTACCAACGGAGACTGGCCAGGTACTTCGCCGACCCCGAGTTCGAGGCGGCGGCCTGGGCGGCAGAGGCTGCCTGGGCCGCGGGTGCAGCCGTGGCCGGCGGGATCGCGCTGGCCCCGACGGAAACGGCGGCCGCCACCGTCGCCGCACCCATCGCCATCCGTCGCGCTCGCGCATGCGAAGTCCTGCCCTGTCGACGCACCATCACCTGCTCCTTCGTCTCGTCCCCGACGTGTGTGCCGGTCGCGGACGCACCCGACGAAGGTGATGGTAGGGACTGTGACGCCGCTACGGAATCCCCCTGATTGCGACAGAACGGACATCCAGCGGTCAGGTCATGACCCGCTTGTCGGCGTCCTTCCGGGTCATGGCGGGGTGGACCGAGACCTCGGCGTCGAGCACGTCGACGCCGCCGGTCCAGGCATTGACGGGGTTCATCTGGACGTGGTCGACCTCCGGAAGGTCGTCGGCCAGGCAGGACAGCCGGGCCACGAGGTCGGCCAGCGCCGCGTGGTGCACCGGCATGGCGCCACGGTGGCCGTTCAACATCGGGGCCGCGCGCACGGCGGAGAGCAGGTCGCTCACGTCGACGTCGGTCAGCGGCGGGATGCGGTGGGCGATGTCGCCGAGCAGCTCGGTCGGCGGTCCGGCCACGGAGAAGCTCACCACCGGGCCGAACAGCGGGTCCTCGACGCTCGACAGCACGCAGCTCACGCCGGGAGGGGCCATCTTCTGGACGAGGAACGACCCCTCGGCGATCGGTCCGAGCCGCGAGCGCATCGACTCCATGGCGGTGCGGACCACCTCGGGGCCGGCCAGGTCCGCGCGCACGCCGCTCAGTCCCGGCTGGTGCCGCAGCACCGGTGAGGTCGTCTTGAGGATCACCGGGTACCCCAGCGCGTCGGCCGCGGCCACGGCCTCGTCCGCCGAGTCCACCAGCCGCGACTCCCACACCGTGATCCCGTATGCGGCCAGCAGACTCCTCGTCTCGGCCCTGGTCAGGGCGCGACCCTCCGGGGCGTCGGCGAGCACCTGCTCGACCAGGTCGACCGCCGCCGCCCGGTGGATGTCGACCGGGTCGACCGGGTCGCCACGATCCTTGGTCCGCCACTCGCTGTAGCGCGTCGCTGCGGCCAGCGCCCGGACGGCGTCCTCGGGCATGGCATACGCGGGGACGACGCGCCGGTAGGCGTCTCCAGAGGTCTCGACCTCGAGCGCCTCGTGGACGCCGGACATCCCGAGGAACGTCGCCACGCAGGTCTTGTCGCTGGCGCGGGAGGCGTCGCGGACGGCGGCCACCACTTCCGTGTCGACGGTCTCGAGCGGGGGGATGAAACAGGTCAGGACGCTGTCGACGTCCGGGTCCTCGAACGCCTCCCGTAGGGCCGCGGCGAACTGGTCGGCGGTCGCGTCCGAGGGCAGCGAGACCGGGCCGTGCGAGATCTCGAGGTCCCAGCTGAGCGCCGCCTGCGCGGTGAGCGCGCCCAGCGCGTCCGAGTTGCCGACGACGGCGACGCGCTGTCCGGCGGGCAGCGGCTGGTGGATCACCAGCTGCGCGACGTCGAACAGCTGGTGGACGTTCTCCACGCGGATGACGCCGGCCTGCCGGAGCATCGCCCCGAACGCACCGGACGGTACGTGGGTCTGGCGGACCCGGTGGCCGGGAGGAGCGCCGTACGCGGAGACTCCCGAGGAGACGGCGATCACCGGCTTCCGCTGGGCCAGGCCGCGGGCGATCCGGGAGAACTTGCGCGGGTTGCCGATCGACTCGAGGTAGAGGCCCACGGCGGCGGTGTTGTCGTCGTCGATCCAGTACTGCATGAGGTCGTTGCCGGAGACGTCGACGCGGTTGCCCGCGGAGGCGAAGTCGGAGACGCCCAGGCCGCGACGGTCGGCCGACGCGAGCACGGCGATCCCCAGCGCGCCGCTCTGCGCGAAGAGGCCCAGACCGCCGGCACCGGGCAGCCGGGGGGCCAGCGAGGCGTTGAGCAGGACCTCGGGGTCGGTGTTGATCAGCCCGAACGAGTTCGGGCCGACGACGCGCAGCCCGTTCTCCCGGGCGCGGCGGCGCAGCTGCTCCTGGCGCTCCGTTCCGTCGGCACCGCTCTCGGCGAAGCCGGCCGAGGCGACGAGCAGGTAGCGAACACCCTTCGCGGCGCACTCGTCCACGACGTCGAGCACGTTGTCCGCGGGCACCGCGACCACGGCAAGGTCGACGGGTCCGGGGATCTCGCCGACCCTCGCGTAGGCGGGAAGTCCCTGAACTTCGAGGGCCTCGTTGTTCACCGCGTAGACCGGACCGGCATACCCACCCGCGAGGATGTTGGCGAGGAACCGGCTTCCGATCGAGGCGGCCCGGCGGCTGGCGCCGATGACGGCGATCGAGGCCGGGTGCAGCAGACCGTGCATGCTCACCGACTCGGCGCGGTGCTCCCGGGCCACGCGGACGGCGTTCGACTGCTCGGTCGGCCGGATGTCGAACGCCACCTCGACCACGCCGTCCTCGAAGTGGTGGTGGACCGCGTACCCCGCCTCCTTGAAGACGTTGAGCATGCGGCGGTTCTGCGGGAGGACCTCGGCGGTGAACTGCTCCACGCCGAGCTCCTGCGCGATGGCGGCGAGGTGCTCGAGCAGGACCGAGCCGATGCCCTTGCCCTGGTAGTGGTCGGAGATGTTGAAGGCGACCTCGGCGGAGCGGCGGTCGATGCGGTCCCAGCGGCCGATCCCGATGATCGCGCCGCGCACGGTCATGACGAGGGCGACCCGGTCGACGTTGTCCACATGGGTGAACCGGTAGACGTCGCGGTCGCTCAGCTCGCGGATCGGGGCGAAGAAGCGCAGGTAGATGGACTCGTCCGACTGCCCGGAGTGGAAGCTGCGGAGGCGGTCCGCGTCGTCCGGCGTGATCGGCCGCACGTGCCCCACGGATCCGTCGCGCAGCACGACGTCGGCTTCCCACTGCGAAGGGTCGACACCCGCGGTCCCACTGGTCCGGCGGTCTCGGGGCATGGGCCCCATGGTTCCATCCGGGGGGCGGGCTGGCAGCATCGCTGCATGGAGTTCTCGGAGGTCGTCCGTCGCCGCCGCATGGTTCGCCGCTACGACCCGGAACGACCGGTGCCGAGTGACGTGCTGGAGGCGGTCCTCGACAACGCCTGCCGCGCTCCGAGTGCCGGGTTCAGCCAGGGCTGGGACTTCGTCGTGCTGACCTCGGCGGAGGACCGCGAGCGGTTCTGGAGGGCGTCCAAGGAGGAGGAAGAGGAGGAGACGCACTGGCTGCGCGGCATGCAGGCCGCGCCCGCGCTCGTCATCTGCTGCTCCGACCGGGAGGCCTACCTCGAGCGCTACGCCGCCCCCGACAAGGGCTGGACCGACCGGAGCGAGTCTCGCTGGCCGGTCCCCTACTGGGACATCGACACGGGCATGGCGGCGCTGCTGATGCTGCTGACGGCCACCGACAACGGCCTGGCCGGACTGTTCTTCGGGGTGGCGCCGGAGTGTCATGACGAGGTGCACGAGGAGTTCGGGATCCCGCGCGAGCGCACGATCATCGGCGTGGTGGCGCTCGGGTACGAGGTTCCCGGACCGAAGAGCCCGTCGCTGAAGCGCGGCAAGCGCGGCCCGGCCGAGGTCGTCCACTGGGGCCAGTTCGGCAAGCACCGCTGACCGGCGGCCCGCAACTGGCGACATCGATGTCGCTCGTTGCGGTGGAAGGGCACGGATCGCCGCAACGTCAGCCGTCCACGTCAGTTGTTGCGCCGGGGCAACAGGCCGGACATGTCTGAGTAGTTGACGCCGATCGGGCCTGAACCGGGGCAACAGGTCAGACATGTCTGAGAAGTCGTCACCCCACCCGGGGCGGCACCGGGCACAGCCGTGTTGGCGGAGCGGGGCGGTGCGGATGTCGAGGCCGGATGGCCCTGATCGTGTGGGCTTCTGCACCCTCTGGGGTCGGCGATCGTCCACGTTGGCCACGTGGAGGCCGGCCCCAGAGCGAAGGGTCGTCGAGATGCGGATCGTCGTGGTCGCAGGGCGCCAGAACCTCACGAAGCGTGGTCGAGATGCAGCTGGTCGTGGTGGTCGCATCACCATCCGGAGCGCGACGCGAGGCGCGAGCCGTCCTGGTCGGCCGATGCCATGGGCTGCCTCGGTCAACAACTCCGCACGTGCGGACCTTTTATCGGACATTTCGGAAATCGGCCGCCGATACGTCATCACGTGCGGAGGTGTTGGCGGCGGAGGACATGTCTGAGTAGTTGACGCCGATCGGGCCTGAACCGGGGCAACGGGTCAGACATGTCCGAGAAGTCGTCGCCCCACCCGGAGCGGTACCGGCGCATACCGGTGGGTCGCTCCGGACCGGCGCGGCGGGGTGGGCCAAGATGGGGACGGCCCCACCCACGCAAGGAGCACCAGCCCGTATGCCGCGCAGCAGCACGCGTACTCCCCCACCCGACGAGCCGGTGGTCGAGCGCATCATCGACATCGACGTCGAGGAGGAGATGCGCAACGCCTTCCTCGAGTACTCGTACTCCGTCATCTACTCCCGCGCCCTCCCGGACGCCCGCGACGGGCTGAAGCCGGTCCAGCGGCGGATCCTCTTCGGGATGAGCGAGCTGGGGCTGCGACCCGACCGCGCCCACGTGAAGTGCCAGCGGGTCGTCGGCGAGGTCATGGGCAAGTACCACCCGCACGGCGACCAGGCCATCTACGACGCGCTCGTCCGGATGGCCCAGCCGTTCACCATGCGGCTGCCCCTCATCGACGGTCACGGCAACTTCGGCAGCCTCGACGACGGTCCCGCCGCCGCCCGCTACACCGAGGCCCGGATGGCCCAGGCCGCCCTCCTCATGGTCGGCGGCCTCGGCGAGGACACCGTCGACTTCGTCCCGAACTACGACGACACCGAGACGCAACCCGAGGTCCTCCCCGCTGCCTTCCCGAACCTGCTGGTCAACGGCGCCAGCGGGATCGCCGTCGGGATGGCCACCAACATGGCGCCGCACAACCTCGTCGAGGTCATCGGCGCGGCCCGGCACCTCATCGCGAACCCGACCTGCTCCCTCGACGACCTGATGAAGTTCGTCCCAGGGCCCGACCTGCCGGGCGGCGGGCGGATCATCGGCCTCGACGGCATCCGCGACGCCTACCTCACCGGCCGCGGCGCGTTCCGCACTCGCGCGACGGCGCGGGTGGACGCGATCAACCCGCGCCGCAAGGGGATCGTCGTCACGGAGCTCCCCTACCTCATCGGCCCCGAGAAGGTCATCGAGAAGATCAAGGACCTCGTCCAGAGCAAGCGGCTCCTGGGCATCGCCGACGTCAAGGACCTGACCGACCGCGCCCACGGCATGCAGCTGGTCATCGAGGTGAAGAACGGGTTCAACCCCGACGCCGTGCTCGAGCAGCTCTACCGGCTCACCCCGATGGAGGAGTCGTTCAACATCAACAACGTCGCCCTCGTCGACGGCCAGCCGCGGACCCTGGGGCTGAAGGACCTGCTCAAGGTCTATGTCGACTTCCGCACCGACGTCGTCCGGCGACGGACCGCATACCGGCTGGCCCGTCGCGAGGAACGGCTGCACCTCGTCGAGGGTCTCCTGGTCGCGATCCTCGACATCGACGAGGTCATCCAGCTGATCCGCGGCTCCGACGACGCCGCGACGGCGCGGGCCCGGTTGATGGACGTGTTCGACCTGTCCGAGGTGCAGGCGACCTACATCCTCGACCTGCAGCTGCGCCGGCTCACCAAGTTCTCCCGGATCGAGCTGGAGACCGAGAAGGCCGAGCTGGAGCAGCAGATCGAGGAGCTCAAGGCCATCCTCGGCGACGAGAAGCTGCTGCTGCGCACGGTGTCGTCGGAGCTGGCCGAGGTGGCCAAGGCCCACGGCACCCCGCGGCGGACGATGCTGCTGGAGTCCGCCGGTACGCCCGTGTCCAGCTCCGCGGGCGGCGCGCTCCCCCTCGAGGTCGCCGACGACCCCTGCTGGGTGCTGCTCTCGTCGACCGGGCTGCTCGCGCGGACCCTCACCGCCGAACCGCTGGCGAGCGAGGGCGGCCGGAGCAAGCACGACGTCATCGTCGGGGCGGTCCGGACGACCGCTCGCGGTGAGGTGGGGCTGGTGACGAGCCGCGGGCGGATGATCCGCCTCTCGGCCATGGAGCTGCCCTCACTCCCCGACACCGCCGGAGCCCCGTCGCTCGGCGGCGGCGCCCCGTTGGCCGCCTACGTCGACCTGCCGCGCGGCGAGGAGCCGCTGACCCTGGCCTCGGTCTCCATCGACTCTTCCGGTCTCGCACTCGGGACCGCCCAGGGCGTCGTGAAGCGGGTCACCACCGACTACCCCGCGAGGAGCGACTTCGAGCTGATCGGGCTCAAGGACGGCGACAGCGTGGTGGGGGCCGCCGAGGTGGCCGACGACCGCACCGACCTCGTCTTCATCACCAGCGACGCCCAGCTGCTGCACTTCCCGGCGTCGCAGGTGCGCCCGCAGGGTCGCCCGGCTGGTGGCATGGCCGGGATCAAGCTCACCTCCGGTCATCGGGCGGTCTGGTTCGGCGTCGTCGACCCGGCCACCGACCCGGTCGTGGTGACGTCCAGCGGGTCGTCCGGCGCCCTCCCCGGCACCGAGGCCGGTGCGCTCAAGGTGACGCCGTATGCGGAGTACCCCGCCAAGGGTCGGGCCACCGGCGGCGTGCGCTGTCACCGCTTCCTCAAGGGCGAGGACACCCTCGTGCTCGCCTGGGCCGGCGGGACCCCTGTCCGGGCGGCCGCGGCCAACGGCGTCGCGGTCGAGCTGCCGGCCGCCACCGGCAAGCGGGACGGCTCGGGGACGCCGGCCGGCACGGTCATCGCCCGGATCGCGGGTCCGCTGAGCACCTCGTCGTGACGGCGATCCACCACGACGGGTCGCACAGCCACGGTCGGAGCGCCCCGGATGCGTGCTCCGTCGAGTGGGACTCGGCGACGACCGAGTCGCTCTACGGCACCGCTGCGCCGGCGCGGTTCTGGGTGTCCGTCGAGCAGAACGGGCCGTGGGGCCGAACTGCGGCCACCCAGTCGTACCTTCCGGCCGACGTCGGTGACGAGCTGACCCGTGCGTGCCGGGCCGCCGGGGGACGGCTCGGCCTGATCCGCCGACCCGGCGAGCACGCCGACCCGCGTACCGGTCCCCGGCGCTGCTACCTCGCCTGGAGCGGGCCGCAGGCCTTCCTGCTCGTCGGCCGCGTCGAGACCCCGGAGGACCTGCTTCGGCTGCCGTTCGACGCGCTGGCGTCGGGAGACCTCGAGGCCGTCCGCTCCGCGCTGCCGCAGTTCCGGCCCAGCGAGCCGATCTTCCTCGTCTGCACCAACGGTCGGCACGACGTGTGCTGCGCGATCCGCGGGCGGCCGGTGGCGCTGACCGGCCACCAGCGGTACCCCGGGCGGGTCTGGGAGTGCTCGCACACCGGCGGTCACCGGTTCTCCCCCACCGGAGTGCTGCTCCCGTGGGGGCGCACGCTCGGCCGGCTCGACGTCAGCTCGGTCGGCGAGGTGCTCGAGGCCGCCGACCTCGGCGACCTGCCGTTCGGGATGCTCGGCCCGTGGCACGACCGCGGGTGCAGCGCCTACCTCCCCCGGGTCCAGGTCGGCGAGTCCGCGGTCCGCGACGAGATCGGCGAGACCGACCTCGAGGCGCTGACCGCGCGGACGTCAGGACCGCTCGAGGTGCGCGTCACCCACCGCGACGGCCGGGAATGGGTCGTGGCGCTCTCGGTGGTGGAGGGTGGCCGCCGTCGCAACTCGTGCGGCGAACCCGAGGAGCCGGCCCGCACCTGGACCGCGTCCGTCCGGCCGGTGTGACATAGCTCTGCCCGGCGGGACGAATCCTCGGCCGGCGAGCGTTGTGCCGGGCATGGCAACCCTCCCCACCGAGCTTGTCGACCTGGTCCAGTCGGGTCCGATGGCCCATGTGACGACCCTCAACGCCGACGGCTCGCCGCAGGTGTCCGTCGTCTGGGTCGGCCTGGACGGCGACGACCTCGTGACCGGCCACCTGCACCACGGGGCCAAGCTGCGCAACGTCGAGCGGGACCCCCGCACCGTCATCTCCATGGACGCTCCCCGCACGCCGGGCGTGTTCCTCAACCCCTACGCGGTGGTCCACGCCCACGCGACGGTCGAGCCCAGCGACGAGGCGTGGAACCTGCTCGACCGGCTGGCCAAGGTCTACGTGTCGCCGGACACGACCTTCCCGGCCCCGCAGCGGCCGGGGTTCGTCATCCGCTACCGGGTCGAACGGATCGGTGGCGTGGGCCCCTGGGTCGCGAGCGACTCCTAGCGCCGGGCGTCCACGAAGGCCAACATCTGGCGCCACGCGTCGGAGCAGGCCTCCTCCCACTCCGCGAACGAGCGGTCGAAGAACGAGTGCGGCGCCCCCGCGTACTCGACGAAGACGTGGTCGACCGCGCCGTCGGTCAACGCCTGGTCGAACGCAGCGTTCTCCTCGGGCGAGGTGGCCGCGTCGGCGCCGGCGGCCAGCACGAGCACCGGCGCGGTCATCGACGGGACGAGGTCCATGACGGCGGGCGGCTTCCCGTAGAAGCCCATGCAGCCGGCCGCGCCGAGGTCGGTCGCGGCGAGCGCCCACGACTCGCCACCGAACTTGCAGAACCCCAGCGTGAACACCGGGTCGTCGCTGCGCTCGGCCAGCCGGTCCTTCGCGACGTGTGCGTCGGCGAGCAGCGTGGACCGTTCCATCGCCTGCGCGTGCGGGCGGAAGTCGAAGTCCTCGCCGCGGTCGGTGAGGCCGGCCGTCCGCGCGTACGGGTCGATCGCGACGGTGTCGATCCCGGCCTGGGCGAACGCGATAGCGAGGTCCGAGTAGTACGGGTGCATCCCACGGATGTCCGGCAGCAGGACGAGCGAGGCTCCTCGTCGGGTCACCGGGACGGCATCGTATGCGGCGAAGCGGGTGCCGTCCGCGGAGGTCAGGACGGTCGGCCCGTGGTCTCCCACGTCGCTGGAGCGGGGCGGCAGGGGCGGGTGCTGGTCGCTCGAGAAACACATGGTTGGAGTCTGCACCCAACCGTCGGGAGCTAGGCGACGAACGGCTGGGACGCGGCCGTGAGCCGGTCCAGCTCCTCGCTCGACAGCTCCAGGCCGGCCGAGGAGAGCAGGGTCGCGACCTGCTCCGGGGTGCGCGCGCTGGCGATCGGCGCCGCCTACGGTCGGCTGGGCGCGCAGCCAGGCGAGCGAGACCGCCGTGACCGACGAGTCGTGCGCCGCCGCGACCTCGTCCAGCGCGGACAGCAGTCCCGCGCTGCCCGGGTGGTCGAGGTACTGACCCGCGGTCTGGGCGCGAGCCGAGTCGACCGCCTGACCGGGGCGGTACTTGCCGGTGAGGAACCCGGCGGCCAGCGAGGCATACGGGAGCTCGACCAGCCCACGGTCGGCGAGGGTGGGCAGCAGCTCCCCCTCGATGCCGCGCTCGACCAGGCTCCACCGGTCCTGGGCGACGGTGAAGCCGGTCAGGCCCTGCGTCGCGGCGAGGTCGAGGGCTGCGCGAAGCCGGGGCGAGCTGAAGTTGGACGCACCGAGCTCCCGCACCTTGCCGGACGTGACCAGCGAGTCGAACGCGACGAGATACTCCTCCTGCGGCACCTCGGGGTCGTCGCGGTGTGCGTAGTAGAGGTCGATGTGGTCGGTCCGGAGCCGCCGGAGCGAGTCCTCCGCGGCGAGGACGATGTTGCGGGCGCTGAGGCCGGGCCGGTCGCGCTTGCTCGACACCTTGGTGTGGATCTCGACCTGGTCGCGGCAGCCGCGCTCGGCCAGCCAGTCGCCGATCTGCGTCTCGGACTCGCCGCCGACGTTCCCCGGCACGAACTGCGTGTAGGAGTCGGCGGAGTCGATGGCCCGGCCACCGCCGGCGAGGAACGCGTCCAGCACCGCGAACCCCTCGTCGCGGCCGACCGTCCAGCCGAACACGTTGCCGCCGAACACCACCGGGCCGAAGCTGAGCGAGGTCACGACCTCACCCTGTCAGCCGCCTCCTGGGTGCTCCCTGGCGGGGTCGGCCTACCAGGGCTTGTCGACCGGCGGCTTGGTCACGGCGCCGTGCTGCTCGTCGCCCTGCTGGCGCTGCTGGAGGTTCTCCTGCGTCTTCTCGTCGAGCTGCTGCTGCTTGTCCTCGCTCGGCTGGTCCTGCTGCTGGTTCTGCTGGTTCTGCTGGTCCTGCTGCTGCTGGTTCTGGTCCTGCGCCCGCTGCTGGGCGTCCCGCAGCTGCTGGCCCTCCTCGTCCTGCGCGTCGCCCTCGAAGCAGCTGGGCGGCGCGTCCTTCACCACCTGCTGCATGCGGTCGAAGTACTGCTTCGCCTGGTCGGCCTGCCCGGCGTTCTGCGCCGCCTGGCCGAGCTTCTCGAGGCTGAGCGAGAGGTTGACCCGGATCTGGCACGCATCGCGAGAGTCGTGCGGCGCCAGGGCGAGGGACTCCTCGAACGCCGCCCGGGCGCCGTCGTAGTCCCCCGCGAGCACGCGGGCGTCGCCACGGGCGAACGGGGCCTTGTGCGCCTCGATGAGGTTGAGGAAGCCGAGCCGTTTCGCGGCGTTCTCCGTCCCGGTCACGTTGCCCGCGGTGTAGGAGCGCAGGGCCTCGTCGCCGAACGCGACCATGGTCAGCAGCTTGGTGGCGACCAGCGCCAGGACGACGACGAAGGGCAGCGACCACACGATGAGCCGCTTCCGCAGCCGCAGCCGGGCGGCCCGCGCCTCGGCGGTCTCCGGGCCGGTGGCCAGCATCCGCCACCAGGGCCGGTCGGAGCCGTCGTCGCGCGGCTCACGTCCGCCGGACCCCGGCCGCAGCGGGCTGATCGTCGTCATGGCCGACCTCCCGTTCCCGACGGCTCGACCTCACGCGGCGCCGTGGGGTCCAGCGGTGGCGCCAGGTCGGACGAGACGCCACGGTCCTGCCCACGACCGCGAATCCGGCTGGGACGCAACGCAGCCAGCCGCATACCGGCTCTCGGGGAGATCTGTCCCCCGGCGGTGGAGGCGACCGAGCGGGCCGGACGACGAGCACGGGATGCGGCCGCGACCAGGGCCCCCAGCTCCCAGGCCGCGAGGAGGGCCACGAGGAGCAGGGCGATCCAGCCGAGCTCCGACCGGCCGCCGACGATCTCGGCGGACTCGGTGGCCCGCAGCGGGGCCAGCTCCTTGAGCTGGATCGACTCGATGATGCCCAGCCCGCCGTCGTCGGTGGTGCGGTGGACGTAGGGCACGCCGAGCTGCTTGGCGATCGTGGCGAGCTGCTTCTCGTCGATGACGGAGACCGCGGGCTTGCCGGTCGACGGGTCGATGATGTCGCCGGTCTCGAACGCCGCGGTGATCGCCATCCGACCGCCGGCCGCCGTGCCGTACCCGAGGACCGCACCGCCGTTGATGAGCTGGCCGTCGACGTCGAACGGTCGCGGGTCCTGGGCGGCCGTCTGCTCGCCGTCGCCGAGGTAGAAGACGAGCCGGGCGCGTTCCGGGTGGGTGTCGCGTCCCCGCTCGAGAGCGGTGCGCAGCTGGGTGGACGCGATCGTGATGCTCGAGCCTCGCGACCAGACCGACGTCTCCGGACGAAGGGTGTCGGCGGCCGCGGACACGGCGGCGCCGTCGCTCGTCAGCGGAAGCCGCAGCGTCGTGTCGATGTCGAACGTCATCAACGCGAAGCGCGCACCGGTCAGCTGGTTGACCAGCGCCTTGATGTCGGTGCGGACGCCCTCGAGACGCGGCCTGGCGTCGCCGTAGTCCCGCGCCACCACCGACGACGTGGTGTCGACGACGAGGTAGACGTCGACCGCGCTGGCGTCGACCCGGACGTCGTTGCCCGGGATCGCCGGCCGGAGGGCGGCGACCAGCAGCAGGACGACGATGGCGGTCCGCCGGCCGCGGGCGACCTTCGACTCCGACCGCTCGCGCGGGCCGGCCGGCCACCAGACGAGGGCCAACCCGATCGCGGCGAGGAGGAACAGCACCGGCCAGGGCGCGACCGGCAGGAACGACAGACCCGAGAGCGCGTTCATCGGCGCCACCGGATCCGCCGGATGCCCAGGAACCCCAGCACCGCGAGCGCCGCCAGGGCGATCGGGACGCCGGGAACGTCGTGGATGACGGTGCGCGGCGCGCTGGGGATCCGGGTGGCCTCGCGCGAGGTCACCGCCTCCAGCGTTCGACGCACGGCACTCGCGTCGTTGAGGGCGAAGTAGATACCGCCCGTGGCCTCGACGACCTGGCGCATCTCGACCGCCGCGCTGGACGACGGGTTGTCGGAGGGGTTCATGCCGTAGACCTGGATGCCGGCCGCCTTGGCCAGCTGGCCGCCCTCCGGCATGGTGAACAGCGACTTGCCCGCGGCCTCGTTGTCGGAGGCGAGGATGACCGACCGGGCGCGCTGCAGCTCGGGGTGGTCGAAGCTGCGGACGCAGGTCGCCAAGCCATCACCGATGAGCGAGCTGCCCGCACCGTTGAGGGTGCCGGCGAAGAACGGGTCCTTGCCGTCGACCAGGGTGAGCGAGCGCTGCGCGCGGCGCAGCTGGTCGCCGACGAAGTCGTAGTCGTCGGTCAGCGGGAAGACCGGCACCGCCGAGCTGTTGAAGATCACCATCGAGATCCGCTCGCCGCGGAAGCCGTCGGCCAGCCGCAGGAAGGTCGAGACGACCTCGGCGTCGACGTCGATCATCGATCCCGACACGTCGAGGCAGAGGACGATGTCGCGGTTGTCCTTCTGGTCGACGAGGGTCACCCGCTGGACCGGACGGGCCGCCCCGAGAACCGCGGCCACGGCGAGGAGCCCGACGAAGGCGACGCCGCCGGCGACCAGCCACCGTTGGCGACGGACGGCGCGGTGGTACTCCGGCAGGGTGCGCAGAAGCTCGGTGTTGGCCAGCGCCACGGGGACCGTCTCGCCGCGACGGCGGAGCACGAGCCACACCACCAGGGCGACCACGATGGCCACACCCAGGGCCGGCAGGACGAGCCACGGTTGGCTCAGCGTGCCGCCCAGGAACGGGGCCAGGGCCGTCTCCAGCCAGGTCAGGTCCACTCGGCCACCACCTGACGCGCATACGCGGCGGCCTGGAAGACCGAGGCGTGGCGATCGGGGCCGAACTCGACGGGGTAGATGCCCCGGACGACCTCGGTGACCGGCGCGAGCACCGGGTTCCGGGAGTGGCCGAGCTCGGAGAGGGTCATCGTCGGCGCGCTGATCCCGGACGCCTCCTGGACGAACTGGCGCAGGGCGACGCTGAGCTCCTGGTGGGCGCGCCGGGCGTCGATCTCGCCCGCGTCGGCCAGCCGGACGATCTCGTTGATGCGCTCGATGTAGTCGCCCTTGAGCCGCGCCATCCGCCAGCCGGGCGGGGGTTCCGGTTCCCGCGGCGTGCGGCCCGGGCGGGTCTGGGCCCAGATCACCACGGCCCAACCCACGATGGCCATGAGGATGATGACCCCGAGGTAGAGCCAGACCGGGGAGTAGGTCATCGGGGCGTAGAAGTCAGCGGCCACGGCGGCGCTGCCTCTCGAGCATCCTGAACATCGTCCCCAGCACCTTGTCGGTCGAGCCGACGCGAGCGTGGACGATGCCGAGCGCCTCCAGGGTCGACTCGTGGGCCTTGCGACGGGCCTCGAGCGCGGTGGCGTAGGCGTCGTGCAGGCGCGCGTCGAAGCGAACCTCGGGAGCCAGGACCACGTCCTCCCCCACGTCGACGGCACTGTCGCCATGACCGGCGACCGTGGGGTCGGCGTCCTCGACGGTGACCCAGAGGATCTCGTGCTGCGCGTGGAGTCGGCGGACGAGGTTCACGTCCACCTCCGCCAGCTCGTGCTCGTCGGCCACGACGACGAGGAGCAGCCGCTGCCGGTAGTGAGTACCGACGTACTCGAGCTGGTCGCGGATGCGGCTCTTCGGCGACGCCAGGGTGGTGTGGGCCTGGATGACCCGGAGCAGCCGCTCGAGGTGGCCCTCCCGGCCTTGCGCCGCATACCCGTGCGTCGCCTCGGCGTCGCCCTCGACGAGGCCGACGAGGTCGCCGTGCCGTAGACCGAGGTACCCGAGCATGCCGACCAGGGTGATCGCGACCGCCGACTTGGGCTCGCCGCTCGACGTCTGGGCGGCCATCCCGCGGCCGGTGTCGACGACGAAGAGGACGGTCTGGGTGCGGCTGGCGATCCACCGCTTGACCAGCGGGCTGCCGTGCCGGGCGGTCGCCTTCCAGTCGATGTCGCGGACCTCGTCGCCGATGACGTACTCGCGCAGGTCGTCGTAGTCGAGGCTGCGACCGC
Organism: uncultured Actinomycetota bacterium; assembly: GCA_963713345.1. Lineage (GTDB taxonomy): Bacteria > Actinomycetota > Actinomycetes > Actinomycetales > Dermatophilaceae > Lapillicoccus. Next base: position 74,501 of record CAVQLI010000009.1, read on the forward strand.
GGAACACCGACGCGTACTCGCCGTCGAGCAGACCCCAGGTACGCCGGTGAGCGACGATGAAGAGCTTGCTCTTCACCGGGGTCAGCAGCGCGGGCACGGCGGCGTCCTTACGGCGTACGGACGGTGGCGACGAGCGCGTCGACGACGGTCTCGACGCGGGTGTTGTCGGCGATCGCCTCGAACCCGAGGACGACGCGGTGACGCAGCACCCGATGGGCCAGCGCCTTGATGTCCTCGGGCACGACGTGGTCGCGACCGGCGAGGATGGCCCGGGCGCGCGCCGCCTGGGTGAACGCGATGCTCCCGCGCGGACTGGCGCCGAACTCGACGTAGCGGGCCAGGTCGGGCGCGATGTAGGTCTCGGAGTGGCGGGTGACGTAGACCAGGCCCACGGCGTAGCGGACGATCGCCGGGTCCAGGTAGACGCGCCGGGTCAGCTCCTGGAGACGGAGCACGTCGTCGATGCCGACGACGGGCTTCTGGTCCTCGCGGAAGACGCCGGCGTCGATCCGGTAGAGGACCTCGGCCTCCTCCTCGAGGGTCGGGTAGTCGAGGACGTCCTTGAGCATGAACCGGTCGAGCTGCGCCTCGGGCAGGATGTAGGTGCCCTCCTGCTCGATGGGGTTCTGGGTGGCGAGGACGAGGAACGGCGCCGGCAGCGGGTAGGCCTGGCCGCCGATGGAGGTCTGCCGCTCCTGCATCGCCTCGAGCATCGCGCTCTGGGTCTTGGCGCTGGCCCGGTTGATCTCGTCGAGCAGGACGATGTTGGCGTGCACCGGCCCGAGGTGGGTGGTGAACCCGGCCGTCGACGCGTCGTAGACCTGGGTGCCGACGATGTCGCTGGGCAGCAGGTCCGGCGTGCACTGGATCCGGCTGAACGACCCGCTCACGGCGTGGGCGAGCGTCGACGCGGCGGTCGTCTTGGCCAGACCGGGGACGCTCTCGAGGAGGATGTGGCCGCCGGTCAACAGGCCGATGAGCAGCGTCTCCTGCAGCCGGCCCTGGCCGACGACCTTGCCGCCGAACGCCTCCGACAGCCGCTCCAACTGTGTCTCCCGCCCACGACACCTCGTCGGTGCGCAGGACGGGTCCGGAGGGCTGTTCCACCGCGTCATCGTAAACAACGTTGGTATGCGCCGCCGCCGGTCTGCTCGCCGGGCCGGTCCGGCACGGCATCCGGTATGCCTGTACCCATGGCCGACGACCCCCTGATGCTGCGCCAGACCGTCCTCGACACGACCGACGCCCGCGGCCTGGCCGAGTTCTACCGCGAGCTGCTCGGGCTGGCATACCGTCCGGGCCACGAACCGCCCCCGCCCGGCGAGGACGACCCGGACGGGCGGGAGTGGCTGGTCCTGCGCAACCCCGGCGGGAACCAGCTCGCGTTCCAGCAGGTCGAGGAGCTGACGCCGTCGACGTGGCCGGAGCCCGGCATCCCACAGCAGCTGCACCTCGACCTCACGGTGGCGACCCGGGAGGCGCTCCAGCGCGAGCACGCTCGGGCGCTGGCGCTCGGCGCGCGCGTCCTGCGGGACGAGTCGCAGGATGAGATCGAACCGATCTACGTCTACGCGGATCCGGCGGGGCACCCGTTCTGCATCTTCGTGGCACCGCCCCCGCGGCCGCCGACGAGGTCCCGGTGAGCCTCAGAGTGCGTGTCAGAGTGCGGTCGGTGCTGCCCTGACGACACCCGGCGCACTCTGACGCGCACTCTGCCCGTTTCGAGTCCGAGCGCGGCGACACCCCTCCAGAGATGACACCTCATGTCGCGGGTCATGTCGCGATCGGTGTCGTGATCACGACCTCAGGCGCGACATGACGTGCGACGTGAAGCAACCCGTGACGGACCGCCCCATCGCCTGACACCCAAACGCGGGTTCGCGCCGGGTGGTCGACCGCCCCTCGCAGCAGACGCGCAGCCGGCGTGCCTACCCTCGGACCGTGGTCCAGCTCCCGTCCGTGCTGGTCTGGCTGACCGGTTTGACCGGCCTGGCCTGGGTTGCGTTGGAGCTGCGTCAGAGCCTCCACTCCAGGCCGGAGGCACGCCACGACGACCGCGGCAGCCGGGTGGTCATCGGGGTCGCGGCCGCGGTCGGCGTCCTCCTGGCGATCGCCGCGAGGCGGGGACTGCCGGACCTCGCGATCGGCGACCCGGTCGTGGCCGCGTGGTGCGGCTTGGTCCTGCTCGTGGCTGGCAGGGCACTGCGGCAGTGGAGCTTCTGGACGCTCGGGCGCTACTTCACCTTCACCGTGCAGACCAGCGCCGACCAGACCGTGATCACCACCGGCCCGTACCGGTTCGTCCGGCACCCCGCCTACTCGGCCCTCCTGCTCGCGGCCGCGGCCGGCGGGCTGTACGTAGGCAACTGGCTGTCGCTCGTCGCTCTTGTGGTGGCGGTCACGGCGGGCCTCGTCTACCGGATCACCGTTGAGGAACGCGCGCTGAGCCAGGACGTCGGCGCCGCCTACCGCGACTACGCCGCGACGCACAAACGGCTGGTGCCGTTCGTCTGGTGACGGCGGCCCACCGGTAGCGGGGAGGTTCTTATGGGTCCGCACCCCGAAGAATCTCCCCACACGAGCTCGCAGCAATGACGGGCCTCAGCTTTGCGGGTGCGGGTGGCCTCAAGCCAGCCGCGTCAGGCGTCGATGCGAGCCCGGTCCAGCGCCGCGGCGGCGTCGATGATGAAGTCCTTGCGCGGGGCGACGTCGTTGCCCATCAGCAGGTCGAAGATCCGCTCGGCCTGCTCCGCCTCCCCCAGCGTGACCCGCCGCAGGGTCCGGTGGCGCGGATCCATCGTCGTGTCGGCCAGCTGGTCGGCGTCCATCTCGCCGAGGCCCTTGTAGCGCTGAGGCGGCTCCTTGATCTTCTTGCCGCGCTTCTCGATCGACGCGCGGGTGCGCCGCATCTCGGCCTCGTTGTAGGTGTAGATGTACTCGTTCTTCGCGCTGCCGGCGTTGATGACCTCGAGCCGGTGCAGCGGCGGCATGGCCGCATACACCCGGCCGGCATCGACGAGCGGGCGCATGTAGCGGAAGAAGAGCGTCAGCAGCAGGGTCCGGATATGGGCGCCGTCGACATCGGCGTCGCTCATGATGATGACCTTGCCGTAGCGGGCCGAGTCGAGGTCGAAGGTGCGCCCGGACCCGGCGCCGATGACCTGGATGATCGCGGCGCACTCGGCGTTCTTGAGCATGTCGGCGATGGACGCCTTCTGGACGTTGAGGATCTTGCCGCGGATGGGCAGCAGCGCCTGGTAGTCCGAGGACCGGGCCAGCTTGGCCGTGCCCAGCGCCGAGTCGCCCTCGACGATGAACAGCTCCGAGCGCGCGACGTCGTGGGTCCGGCAGTCGGCGAGCTTGGCCGGGAGAGAGGAGGACTCGAGCGCCGTCTTGCGCCGCTGGGTCTCCTTGTGCAGCCGCGCGCTGATCCGCGACTTCATCTCCGAGACGACCTTCTCGAGGAGGTTGGCCGCCTCCAGCTTCCCGCCGCGGGGCGGGTTGGTGATCCGGTCGGTGAGCTCCTGCTCGACGACCCGGGCGACGATGGCGCGCACCGCCGAGGTGCCGAGGACCTCCTTGGTCTGGCCCTCGAACTGCGGCTCGGCCAGCCGTACCGTCACCACGGCGGTCAGGCCGGCGAGGATGTCCTCCTTCTCGACCTTGTCGCTGCCGACCTTGAGCCGCCGGGCGTTGAGCTCGAGCTGCTTGCGGAACACCTTGACCAGCGCCTGGTCGAACCCCTGGACGTGGGTGCCGCCCTTGGGCGTCGCGATGATGTTGACGAACGAGAGCACCTTCGCGTCGTAGCCGGTCCCCCAGCGCAGCGCCACGTCGACGAGGCACTCGCGGGTCAGCTCGGTCATCGTCATGTGGCCGGCCGGGTCGAGGACCGGGACGTTCTCGGTGAAGGTGCCCGAGCCCTGCAGCCGCCACACCTGGGTCACCGGCGAGTCGGGCGCGAGGAAGTCGACGAACTCGGTGATCCCGCCGTGGTGGACGAAGGTCTCCTCGTGCAGGCCGTCGGCACCGGGCGTCCCCGGCAGGCCGCGCTCGTCGCGGATGACCAGCGCCAGCCCGGGGATGAGGAACGACGTCTGCCGCGCCCGGGCCGTCAGCTGCTCCAGGTCGAGCTCGGCGCCGGGCTCGAAGATCTCGTGGTCCGGCCAGAACCGGACCCGGGATCCGGTCACGCCCCGCTTCGCCCGGCCGACGACCGGCAGCGCGCTCTTGCTCTCGTATGCGGTGAAGGTCCCGTCGGGTCCCTTGCCCGCGCGGTCGGAGAACGTGCCGGGCTCGCCGCGCCGGAAGCTCATCCCGTAGGTCTTGCCGCCACGGTCCACCTCGACGTCGAGGCGGGCCGACAGCGCGTTGACGACCGAGGCGCCGACGCCGTGCAGACCACCGGTGGCCGCATACGAGGTGCCGCCGAACTTGCCCCCGGCGTGCAGCTTGGTGAACACCACCTCGACCCCGGAGAGCCCGGTCCGCGGTTCGGTGTCGACCGGGATGCCACGGCCCTGGTCCAGCACCTCGACGGAGCGGTCGGCGTGCAGGACGACCTCGATCCGGTTGCCCGCGCCGGCCAGGGCCTCGTCGACCGCGTTGTCGATGATCTCCCAGAGGCAGTGCATGAGGCCCTTGCTGTCGCGCGAGCCGATGTACATCCCGGGGCGCTTGCGCACCGCCTCCAGACCCTCCAGGACCTGCAGATGGCGTGCGGTGTAGTCCCCGTTGGTGCTCGGTCGTGCTGCAGCGCTGGCCACTCTCGTCCTTCGGTCCGTTGGTTCGCCCGCAGGCTATCCCCCGGCGACGACCGACTCGGGTAGGCCGCGCTGCGCCCCCGCCGTCTCACGCTCACGCGCGCCCGGGCGGCGCAGCAGCTCGGGCAGCCGGCCGGCTCCCGAGGTCCGGGTGCCGATGACGTCCTCGGGGTTGTAGAGCGAGCAGGTACGCAGGGAGAGGCAGCCGCAGCCGATGCACCCGTCGAGCCGGTCGCGCAGCGCCTCGATGGCGGCGATCCGCTCGTCGAGGCGGGCGCGCCAGTCCTCGGAGATGCGCCGCCAGTCCTCGGAGTTCGGGGTGCGGCCGTGCGGCAGGGTGTCGAGCTCGGCGGCGATCTCGTCCAGGCTGAGCCCGACGTTGCTGGCCGCCCGGACGAAGGCGAGCCGGCGCAGGACGGCACGGGCATAGCGGCGCTGGCCGCCCGAGGTGCGGGACGCCTCGATGAGTCCCTTCTCCTCGTAGAACCGGAGCGCGGACGGAGCGAAGCCGCTGCGGTGGGCGACCTCGGAGACGGTGAGCGGGTCTTTGGCCATGCTGGTGAGTTTACCCTTGACTTCAAGTCAACTTGAAGTTTGACGATGGGGGCATGACGACGACATCACCTACTGCCCTCATCACCGGCGCGTCCGCGGGACTGGGCCGCGCGCTGGCCACAGCGTTGGCCGGGCGCGGCTGGACCCTCGTCCTCGACGCACGGGGCGCCGACCGGTTGGCCGAGGTCGCGACCGAGCTCGCCCGGGTCACGACCGTCGAGGCCGTCGCCGGGTCCGTCACCGACCGCGCCCATCGGGCGGAGCTCACAGCGGCCGTTCGCTTCCACGGGCCGCTGGACCTGCTGGTCCACAACGCCAGCGCGCTCGGCGGCAGCCCGCAGCCCCGGCTGGGGGACCTCGACCCGCAGACCTTCGAGACCGTCCTGCAGACCAACGTCGTGGCCCCGGCGGCGCTCACCCGTGAGCTGCTCCCGGACCTCGTCGCGGCCCACGGCACCGTGCTCGCCATCTCCTCCGACGCCGCCGTGGAGCACTACGAGGGCTGGGGCGCCTACGGCGCGAGCAAGGCCGCGCTGGATCACCTCGTCGGCACCTTCGCGGCCGAGCAGCCGGCCCTGCGGTGGTACGCGGTCGACCCGGGCGACATGCGCACCGCCATGCACCAGGCGGCGTTCCCCGGCGAGGACATCAGCGACCGGCCGCTCCCGGAGACCGTCGTCCCCGCGCTGCTGCGGCTCCTCGACACGGCGCCACCCAGTGGGCGGTACCGGGCCGGCGAGTATGCGGTTCGCGAGGTGCTCGCGTGACCGCCCTCCCCCTCGCCCCGACGACCCGGTTCCCCTCCCCGGAGGGCACCACGGCGGTCGGCCCGCCCGAGTCCCGCGGCATCCCGAGGGACGGGGTGCGGCTGCTGGTCGCGCGGCCGGACCGCCTCGACGACGTCCACTTCCGCGACATCGGACGGTTCCTGCGCCGCGGCGACGTGCTCGTCGTCAACACCTCAGCGACCGTGGCCGGCGAGGTCGACGCGTGGTCCCCGCGCCACGGGGACCTCGTGGTCCACCTGGCGACACCGCTGGACTGGGCCGACGGCGAAGCCGGGGACGCGAGCTGGGTCGTCGAGCTGCGGAGTGCGCCGGCGGCCGCGTCGCCGGTCCTGGACGCCCGGCCCGGCGAGCAGGTGCACCTCGGCGAAGGAGTCGTCGCCACGTTGGTCGACGGCTACCCCGCGCTGGGGTCATCCCCGACGGGGCACGGCAACCGGCTGTGGCGCGCGTCGGTCACCGGGGACCTGGCCGGCCTGACTCGGCGCGTGGGCCGTCCGATCGCCTACGGGTACCTCGACCGCCGCTACCCGCTGCGCGACTACCAGACGGTCTTCTCCCGCGATCCGGGAAGCGCCGAGATGCCCAGCGCCGGGCGGCCGTTCACCAACCGGCTCGTCACCCGGCTGGTCCGGTCGGGCGTTCTCGTGGCGCCGGTCCTCCTCCACACGGGCGTCTCGTCCCAGGACGCCGGCGAGTCACCGCAGCCGGAGCGGTTCGAGGTCACCGCTGACACGGCGGCGCTGGTCAACGCCGCCCGGTCCCGGGACGGCCGGGTGGTGGCGGTCGGGACCACCGCGACCCGCGCGATCGAGTCCGCGGCCGGGGTCGACGGCCTGGTCGAGGCGGCCGGCGGCTGGACCGAGCTCGTCATCGGGCCGGACCGCCCCGTGCGTGTCGTCGACGGCCTCGTCACCGGCTGGCACAACCCCGAGGCGTCGCACCTGCTGCTCGTCGAGGCCGTCGCCGGCGCCGACCTGACGCAGAACGCCTACGACGCGGCCGTCGAGCGGGAGTATGCGTGGCACGAGTTCGGCGACTCGTGTCTCATCCTGCCGGGCTGAGGCCGCCTCAGCCGGCGGTGCGGCGGCGTCGGGAGAGCAGGAGCAGCCCGCCGCCGGCCACGAGGAGCACGGCCGCGCCGCCGATCAGCCGGCCCACCGGCATACCGGTGGCGGCGAGCGGTGGCCGCCGGCGGAGCAGCGACCACCCCTAGGGCTGTCACCACCAGTGTGATCCAGAACACGGCGGGACGTCGGCGCATGACTGCCCCCAGACACACGATGGCCTCGGACGGCGTCATCATGGCACTGAGCAGTGGTTTGCCCATCGATGCACGCGAACCGCCGCACCCCGTCTGTATCACCGAGTGTGACGAATGCCTCACAACAGCATCACGGTTCTGCGCATCGCCGGTCAGATGGCGGGCGAATACCCGGTGGGAAGTTAGAGCCGTGCTTGACTGTTGAAAGCGGAGTACCGGACGTCACCACCAGCGACGCACGGTTGACGTCAACGGGGACGTCGTCGCGAGATGACGGGCGGTCCGAACTACGGGCCGTCACCCCGAACACCCAGAGAGAAGGCAGACGTGAACGCAACACTGGCCCCGAGCCTCAGCGCAGCAGATCGTTGCGATCGCTGCGGTGCCCAGGCCTACATTCGCGCCCGCCTCAACAGCGGCGGTGAGCTCCTGTTCTGTGCCCACCACGGCCGCCAGCACCTGCCCCAGCTGCAGGCGCACGCGAGCGAGATCCACGACGAGTCCGACCGGCTCACGGCGGAGGACGTTCTCGGCTGAGCATCCTGCGTAGAGTCCTGGCGTGACCCATACGGCTCGCCAGAGCAACAGGCCCGTCCGATGACCACGGTCATCGTGACGGGCCTGCTGATGTTGGTGGGCCTGGTGGGGATCGTCGTCCCTGTGCTGCCGGGACTTCTCCTGGTCTGGCTGGCGACGGCCCTGTGGGCGTTCGACCACCCCAACCGGTGGGCGTGGCTCGTCTTCGCCCTCTGCGGCGTCGTGTATGCGGCGGGCCTGGTCACGCAGTACCTCGTGCCGGGGCGGCGGCTCAAGGACGCCGGCGTCAAGACCTCGACGCTGTTCCTTGCCGTCATCCTCGCGATCGTCGGCTTCTTCGTGATCCCCGTGGTCGGGGCAGCGGTCGGGTTCGTCCTCGGGGTGTTCCTCGTCGAGCTGGGGCGGCATCGCGACGGGCGGGTGGCCTGGCGGTCGACGGGCCACGCCCTCAAGGCCGTGATGATGTCGATCGGCATCGAGCTGGTGGCCGGGTTCATGATCGTTGCTCTGTGGCTGCTCGGGGTCTGGCGGCTGGGCATCCCCGGCCTCTAGCGCGGCGGCCTCTAGGCTCGGCGAACAGACAGAAGCACGGCTCGGACCGTGGTCGAGCCGTGCTGTCAGATCGTTCGAGGTGGGGTCAGGGACGGTCAGCGGCGGTCAGCGGTCGCGAGTCACCACTCGTCGTGGCGGCGCTTGTCCCAGCGCTCCTCGAGCCGCTGCATGAAGCCGCCCGACTTGGGGCCGGCCTTGCGGGTCTCGCCGGACACGGTGCGACGGACCGCACCCTCCGGGCCGACCGCGCCGAGGACGGACTTCTTGGCCGGTGTGAACGCCCAGGCGCCGCCGGCGACCATGAGGGCGAAGCCGATGGCACCGAGCCAGATCAGCGAGTTGAAGGCGGCGAGGAGAACGAGGGCGAGTCCGATGACGACACCGAGGACGCCGACGATGATGCGGCGCTTGCCGGGATGCAGACCATGGTTCGTGATGTGAGTCGCGAAACGGGGGTCTTCGGCATACAGAGCCTGCTCCATGGCCTGGAGCACCTTCTGCTCGTGTTCGGACAGCGGCACCGGTCCAACCTCCCTTGCACAACCGTCACCTGGTAGGACGAACGGACGCTGCGAAAAGTTCGAACGGCGACTCCGTCGGCGCCGACGTCCTACTCATCAGTCACGTGACAGTCACTGTAAGTCTTAAGGATATGTCGGCGCGAGGGGACCAACGGCCCGAATCCAGCTGCTGGGTCGTTTCGTCAGCAGACCGTCATGTCGGCAGGTCATCGCCACCACCGGCTGGGTGAGGTGGTCGGTCGGGGCGTTCGGCGGGACGGGGCTTCCTCACCGCGCGCGACACGTCGGCCCGAGCCTGCGCGGCCGCGGCCGCCGGCGACCTCGGGGCGTCACCGCGGTCGCGGACCAGGGCGGCCGGGCGGACCGCCCCCGCGCCGAACCGCGCACTGGCCCGGTCCACCGCCTTGTCGGCGTCCCGCCAGCCGTGCTCGGGCTCGTCGAGGGTCGCCTGGATGGCGGCCCCCTCCCCCTCCACGAGGCCCTCCATCCGAACCCCGACCAGCCGGATCCGGGCTCGCTGGAGGCCCAGGGCGTCGAACAGCGACCGGGCCGTGGCGTAGATGTCGCGGGACACGTCGGTCGGGTCGCGCAGGGTCCGGGACCGCGTGATCGTGGTGAAGTCGGCGAACCGCACCTTGATGGTGACCGTCCGGCCCATCATCCCGGCGGCCCGGACCCGCGCGGCGGTGCGGTCGCTGAGCCGGAGCAGCTCGCGGTGGATGACCACCGGGTCGTCGATGTCGTGGGAGAACGTCTCGTCGGACCCGATGCTCTTCTCGCGCGTCTCGCGGACCACGATCCGCTCGTCGCGGCCCCAGGCCAGCGCGTGCAGGTGGGCGCCCGCGACGTCGCCCAGGCCCCGCCGCAACGTCTCCACCGGCGTATGCGCGATGTCGGCGACCGTGCGCAGCCCGAGCCGGGTGAGGGCCTCCTCGGTTCGCTCCCCCACTCCCCACAGGGCGCCGACCGGCAGCTGGTGGAGGAAGCCGAGCACCTCGGCCTGCGGGACCACGATCATCCCGTCGGGCTTGGCCAGGCTGGACGCGAGCTTCGCGACGAACTTGGTCGACGCGACGCCCACCGAGCAGGTGATCCCCTGCTCGTCGGCGACGGTGTCGCGGACCCACTGCGCGATCCGGGCCGGGCGCCCGAGCCGGCGTTGCGCGCCCGCGATGTCGAGGAACGCCTCGTCGAGGGAGAGCGGTTCGACGATGTCGGTCACGGCGTGGAAGGTCGCCATGATCGCGTCGGAGATCTGGGAGTACCGGGTGAAGTCGGGTTCGATGACGATCGCCTGCGGGCAGAGCCGGCGGGCCTTGCCCATCGGCATCGCCGACGTCACGCCGAACCGGCGCGCCTCGTAGGTCGCCGACAACACGACCGACCGGTTCCCGCCACCGCCGATGACGACCGGCTTCCCACGCAGGTCGGGGCGGTCGATGAGGGACGCCGACGCGTAGAAGGCGTCCATGTCGACGTGGAGCACGGTGCAGCCGGTGTCGTCCGGTTCGCCGTCCCCGGTGCGCCGGGGCGCGGCGTACTGGCGGCGGCTCATCGTTCCCACCGCCCGCGAGGGCGACTCGACTGTCTCGTGCGGGACTGTCTCGTGCGGGACTGCCTCGTGCGGCGACCCGCGCGCCGAAGGGGACGCGGCGCATACCGGCGGGTCGAGCCGTGGGCCTCAGGACCGCTGGGCGATGACATGGATGCCGGCGCCGAGGGAGCCGAGCGCCTCGGCGTAGTGCGGGTGGGTGGCCGCGGCGCGTTCGAGCTCGGCGACGGCCGCGCGGTCGGCGGCGCTGTCGAGCGCGCTCGGCGGGACGAGATCGGTGAAGACGCGGACGCCGTGGACCTGCAGCGGCGTGAAGCCGGCGACGTCGAGCAGCGTGAGCAGGCCCTCGACGTCGAACCGGCGCGGCAGCGGGTCGCCCTTCCCCCAGCGGCCGTCGGGGCTGGTGAGCGCCTCGCGCGCCTGGCCGAGCTCGCCGGCGAGAGCCTTGGCGAGGACGACGGCGAGCCGTCCGGCGACGAGGAGGGAGAGGTGGCCGTCCGGGGTGAGCACGGCCGCGATCTGGGCCAGGGCCGCGGCGGGGTCGTCGACGACCTCGAGGACGCCGTGGCAGCAGACGAGGTCGACGCTCTCGCCCTTCTCGGACGCCAGGCTGTCGGCGTCGCCCTGCCGTCCGGTGACGCGGTGGGCCACGCCGAAGTCGGCGGCGCGGCGTTCGAGGGCGGCGAGGGCGTTGGGACTGGGGTCGACGACCACGACGTCGTGACCGAGCTCGGCGAGCGGGACGGCCAGGCCTCCCGAACCGCCACCGAGGTCGAGGACGCGCAAGGGGCGACCGAGGTCGGCCTCACGCTGCTGGACCAGCTCGCCCACGGCGTCCCAGACGCCTTGGTTGCGGACGTGGGTCCATGGCGACGACGAGGACGCGGTGGCACGGGGGACGGACGTCTCGGGACGGTCGCGTCGCTCGTCGGCCACGTCGTCGGTCCTCTCCGGCGTCCGTTCGGCGTCCTGGTCAACGGCAAGGCAGCCGCACTGGTCGGGCTCACCCTAGTGCCCTGAGCTTCCGGGGCTGGCGTGCCAGAGCTTGCGCGGTGGCGTGCCCAGGGTGCGCATGTCGTCGGGGGTCACGTCCGCGCTCTCCTCGTCGCCTCGCCATCTCCGCTGTCCATCGCGCTGTCCGTCGCGCTGTGTGGCGATGCCCGAGGCGTCGGCTCCGGGGACGGCGTCCGGAACCGTCCGTGGCGTCGCGAGGGCCCGGGCCCCGCGGGTGTCCTCCCCGGCCGGCTTGACGTCGGCGTAGGGCGACTGGGTGAACCCGGACGCGTGGACGAGCACCCGCCGGGTACCCGGCTTCGCGGGCCGACCCGGGGGCAGCGAGCCGCCACCGCCCATGCCGCCGGCCCGCGAGGCGTGGCGGGAGTCCCCGGCGTCCCGCTCGAACCGTGCGGCGTAGTCGGCGTCGTCGCGGTCGCCCCGCGGCAGGCCGGTGTAGGACTCGAGATCGGCGGCATCTCCGCCGCGTTCGCGGCCGCCACCGCTTCTACCGACCCGCGCGGCGACCGGCATGTCGCGACCGTCGGCCTCCACGGCGGCGGCGAGGGCGGCGTCGTTGCGGGCCACCATCTCGCGGTCCTCGGCCTCCAGGGTCGTGAGGACGGCCTCGAGCCCGCCGCGGGTCCACGCGTCCCACAGCGCCGACAGCTCCCACGCTCCGGTGGCGCGGACCGAGATTCCGCGCGGGCCGGTCCGCCGGGTGATGCCGCGGACGAGGAGCATCCACGAGTGGAAGACCGTCGTCGCGTAGGGCCCCTGGGCGTCCTCGAAGAACGTCGCGTCGATCGGCCCCGTCGCGTCGTCGAGGGTGAGGAACACAACTCGTCGACCGCTGCGGACCGGTGGCGTCTGGGTCGCGACCTTGACACCGGCGATGAGGACCTCGCTGCGGCTGCGGGTATCCAGGATCTCGGTCGACCTGGTCACCCCGAGGGCGTCGAGCATGGGCCCGTAGAAGTCGACGATGTGCGCACTCGCGTCGAGGCCGAGGATGTCGAGCTCGGCGCGGACGCGTTCCGGGCCGGTCATCTCGGGCAGACCGGTGCCCTTCTCGAGCCGAGGGGTGTCGCCGAGGTCGAGGGTCAGCTGGGTCGGCTGGGCGTAGGCGGGGACGACCCGTTTCGCGGCCTGGGACTGGGCCGCGGCGCGAGCGGCGACGTCGAGGCCGGTATGCGTGGCCAGCGCGGACTGGGTGGACAGCGCGGCCTGGGTGGCCAGCGCCGCGGCGGCACTGGCAGCGGCGGCACGGCGGCGCCGGCCGAGGGCGGTGGGTTGTTGCCCTCAGCAGGGTCACGATCCACCGCGGTGGCGCCCGATGCGCTCTCGTCCAGACGTTGACCGGTCCACGGCGACCGGGCTCCGGGCCGGCCGCGGCTGACCGGCCGGTTCGGCGCCTTGACGCCCGACTCCCAGGCGGGTCCGGCGATCCCGGTCAGCGCGGCGACGTCGGACGAGGCGGGTTCCGGCGTACGTGCTGAGGCCGGCCCCGATCCGCGCGCCGCCGACGGGGCCCACGCCGAAGCCGGGGATGCCGTCGTCCCCGTCCGGACGCGCTTCCCCGCCACCGCCGTCGCCCGTGACCATCGGTCCAGCTCGGCGACGTGGAGCAGCAGGTCGCGACGGGTCACCCGGCCGCGGCGTCCCAAGCCGGCCGACGTCAACGTGGTGAGCGGTCCGTAGTGAGGACCGGCGCCGTCACCGGACTCGGCGTCGCGCACACCGGAGCCCTTGGTCGAGCCACGTCACGCATACCGGAGCCCTTGGCGCAGCTACGTCACGCATACCGGAGTCTCCGGCTTCGCCGTGGGCGCCGTCCCGGGCTTCGCTGCGGGCCCCATCGGGCCCGTTCCCGCGCATACCGACGTCCCCCACGTCGCTGTTGGTCCGATCAGTGTCATCGGCCGAGCCGTAGCCGCGGGCGCCACGGCGGCCGCCCTCCGGGGCGTGCGCCGCGCGGAGGCCACGATGTCGGGGGCGACCGGGGTCGACGGCCGCGCCGACCGTGTCGATGCCGTAGATCGTGTCGAACCCGCCGGCGAGGACGAGGCGTTCGGTGACCGGCCTCGAGACGTGAGCACGGTTCCAGAAGTCGGCGAGGCTGTGGAACGGTTGCGCGGCGACGACCCGGGCGACCTCGGCCTCGCTGATCCCCTTGACGTCGGTGAGCGAGATCCGGATGCCGTAGGCGCTGCCGTCCGGCAGGTCGGGGTCGAGCGGCGCTGGTTGTGGGTGAAAAGGGTCGGAATTCCGACCGATATCAACCGCATCCGCCGCATCCACGCCATCGAGCCGCTCGACGACGTAGGTCTGCTGGGAGGCGTTGACGTCGAGGCCGAGCACCGTGATGCCGAGGCTGCGGGCGTCGTCGAGAATGAGCCGCTTGGGGTACATGCCGGGGTCGTGGGTGAGCACGCCGGCGAGGAACGCGGCCGGATGGTGGGCCTTGAGCCACGCCGACTGGTAGGTGGGCAGGGCGAACGCCGCCGCGTGCGCCTTGCAGAACCCGAACGACGCGAACGCCTTGAGCACCTCCCAGATCCGGTCCGTCACGTCCTTGGGGTAGCCGCGGGCGAGCGCCGCCGGACGCCACCACTTCTCGACCTCGGCCTGCCCGCGCGGGGACCCCATCGCGCGGCGGACCTCGTCGGCCTCGGCCAGGGTGACGCCGGTCGTCTCGGCCACCATGAGCAGGACCTGCTCGTGGAAGACGACGACGCCCTCGGTCTCCTTGAGCGCCGGGATGAGCGTCGGGTGGAGGAACTCGGGGGCGTTCCAGCCCTGCCGCGCGTTGAGGAACGGGACGATCATGTCGGACTTCACCGGCCCGGGGCGGAACAGCGAGATGTCGGTGATGAGGTCCTCGAACGACTCGGGACCGAACTTGCCGATGAGCTCGCGCTGCCCCGGGCTCTCGATCTGGAAGCAGCCGAGGGTGTGCGTCGTGCGGATCATCCGGAACGTCGTCTCGTCGTCGAGCGGTACGTCGTCGCGGTCGTCGAGGTCGATGCTCACGCGGTCGACCCGGTGGACCTCGTCGACGGCGTGGGCCATCGCGGACTGCATCCGGATGCCGAGGATGTCGAGCTTGAGCAACCCGAGCGCCTCGACGTCGTCCTTGTCGAACTGGCTCATGGGGAACCCGATCCAGCTCGCCTCGACCGGAGTCCGGTCGAGCAGCTGCGAGTTGGACAGGACCACGCCGCAGGGGTGCAGGGCGATGTGGCGCGGGAGGCCGTCGAGGCGCTCGACGAGGTCGAGCATGAGGTCGAGGCGCGGTGCGTTGAGGCCGCTGGCCCGCAGCTCGGGCAGCTCGGCGATGGCGCCGCGGACGTTGCGCGCCGAGATGTGCGGGAACGCCTTGGCCATCGCGTCGACCTCGCTCGGCGGCATCCCCAGCGCCGCCCCCACGTCGCGGATCGCGTGCCGCACGCGGTAGCTGTCCATCATCGACACGCAGGTGACCCGCTCCCCGCCGAACCGGGCCAGCACCTTCTCGTAGATCTCGGTACGCCGGGCCGACTCGACGTCGATGTCGATATCGGGCAGCTGGGCGCGCAGCGGCGAGCAGAACCGCTCCATGAGCAGGCCGTAGCGCATCGGGTCGACCCCGGAGACTCCGAGCAGGTAGTTGACCAGCGACCCCGCTCCCGACCCGCGCGCGGCGACGCGGATGCCCAGGTCCTTGATGAGGTCGACGACGGTCGCGACGGTGAGGAAGTAGGTGGGGAAGCCGAGACCGGCGATGACGTCGAGCTCGTCCTGGAGGCGTCGCTCGACCGCCTCCCGTTCGGTGGCGGTCGCGTCGGGGTAGGCGTCGCCGACCTTCGCGCGGCAGCGCTCGGTGAGGACGGTATGCGGGTCGACGTGGGGTTCGATCTCGAGGACGGTCTGCTCCGGCAGATGGACGGAGCCGATGCCGAGGTCGAGCGTGGGGTCGAGGACGCACTCGGTGGCGAGCGCGACGGTCGAGCGGAGCAGGTCGCGGGCCCCCTCGCGGGCCAGGGCGGCGCCCCCCTGCAGGCCGGGGCCGGACGCCGCGAGGATGTCGCACGCGACGGCGTGCATCGACGGGGTCGGGCTGAGATGCCCGGCGGTGGTGATCCGGTCGAGGTGTCGCACGTCGAGCGCGACGAGGCGGCGGGCGGCGTCGAGGACGTCGACGACGGCGGCCTCCTGCGGGTCGGCGTGCCGGGCGGCGGCGGTGAGGACGACGCGCAGGCCGTGGTCGCGGGCGAGCGCGTAGAGCCGGGCGGCGTGGCCGAGGCTGGCCGGGGAGCCTTCGGGTCCGCCGTGGCAGACGACCTCGATGGCGAGCGCGTCGCGCGGCAGCAGGGCGCGCCACCGGGCCAGCGCGGCCTCGGCCTCACCGCGTCGCCGGTGCAGCACGGCCCGGCCGACGTCGGAGTCGGGACCGAGGAGGACGACGAGCGGGCTGGGACCATTCGCGCCGGTGGCCCTCGGCTCCCCGGCCGCGGTGGCCAGCTCGGCGATGAGCTCCGGCGTGGCGACCGGTTCGCCGCGCTCGCCGCTGAGATGAGTGGCGGTGACCAGCCGGCAGAGCCGCCCCCACCCGGCGCCCGGGTCGAGACCGGAGCCCATGCCACGAGCGAGCACGGTGACGCGTGGCCGTCGGGGGTCGACGATCGCCCCGCCCCGCACCGGAGTACGGGAGCCCGAGCCACCCGGACCGCCCTGGCCACCCGGACCGCCCTGGCCGGTGCCGTCCGGTGAGCCGGTGCGCCGGGTGCGACCGGTCGGCCGAGCGGCGGGCGGCGGCAGCGACGGCCACCAGGCGGACGCCTCGCGGCCGGACGCGGGGTTGGCCGGCCGCGAGGCGGGACGTCGCGGCCGTTCGGTGTCCGGACGACCGGTCGGGGCGCTGACCGCGAGGTCGACGCCGAGGATCGGGTCGATGCCCGCCTCGGTGCACGCCTGGACGAACCGCACCGCACCGTAGAGGCCGTCACGGTCGGTCAGGGCCAGCGCCGGCTGACCCCACGCCACGGCCCGCTGGACCAGCGCGGCGGGAGTGGAGGCGCCGTACTGCATCGAGTACCCCGACGCGACATGGAGGTGGACGAAGGTCTCGCCTGCACTCAGCCGTCGCCCGGCACCCGCCCGCCCGCGCGAGGTCGCCGCTGAGGTCGCCGCTGGACCCCCCGCTGGGGTCGCTGCTGGACCCGCCGCTGGACCCGCTCGTGGACCCGCCGGTCGACTCGGTGAAGGGCTCGCCCGGGACTCGGCTCCCGGCCCGTCGGGGTCGTCACGTCCCACGACCGGCCTCCCCCGCCGATCCCGCCGAAACCCCCGATCCTGCCGACCCTGACCCTGACGACCCCGCTGACCCTGACCCTGTCGAGCCCACCGAAACCCCCGACCTCGCCGAGCCGGTCGAGCTCGCCGACCCTGCCGAGCCCCTCGGGGCGCCCGAACCTCCCGAGCCTCCCGGACCCACGCCTGACACGGCTCCGGAGCGGGACACCGGTGCGACGTAGCGGGAGATCGGCGCCAGCGCGGCGTCCCGCGGGAGGCCGAGGAGGTCCTGGATGATCTCGAGGAAGTTCTCCGCCTGGCGCAGCAGGTCGTCGGACTCGCGGCCGGTGATCCGGCTCCCTCGCTCGACCGCCGCCCGACGACGGGCCGAGGCCGCGAAGAACGCCGACCACTCGGTGAGCTCGGGCGCCACGCGCGGCAGCAGCTCCCACACGCTGCGCGGCCGCGAGCGGGTCGTACTGGCTCGGATGGCCCGCCCCGCACCGGACGCCCCTGCGCCCGATGACCCGGCACCGGAGCCACCGGCTCCCCCCGCCCCGCCGGACCGCCCGGACCGCCCGGCTCCGGACGGCCCGGCACCGCTCGGGATGCTGCGGGCCGCGAGCAGCGCCGCCGCCGCCCGGAGTGCACCGAGGTGGGCCTCGACGTAGCGCTCGCCGGCGTCACCGGTGCGGCAGGCCTGCAGCAGGCTGCCCCGGGACCGGTCGAGCAGGTCGAGGGAGGTCGAGGCGAGCGGAGCCCGGGACGCCCGGTACCCGCGGACGGCACTCGTCGGCACACTCGTCGGCACGCTCATCGACACTCCTCAGTCCGCCACACGCACGAGGCGCCAGTCGGCGTCGGGACCCTCGGCCCCGTCGCTGGTGAGGTCGAAGACCCCGGTCCCGAACGACTGACCCCGGCTCGCCTCGACCCGCCACACGTGCTGCTCGCGCGAGGCGACGTCGATGCCGGTCGGCTGGCCCGGCACCGGGTCGAGGGCGTCGCGCCACCAGGAACGCCGCTCCCGCCAGTGGGCCAGGACGCGACGGACGACGTAGAGCCGGCCCTGCCAGATGAACGCCTCCGGCCCGGCGACGTCGACCGCCTCGCGGCCACCACCTCCACCGTCCACCAGAGCGTCCACCTCGACCGTGCCGTGCACCGATCCGGCACCGCGTCCCGGGGCGGTCCCCTGCACCGCCCCGAGACGGGAACCCGACCGGACCTCGACAGGGTCGCTGTATCGGCGCATGACAACATCGCCCCTTCCAGGCATACGTGGACACGGGTAGGAGACGTCGACCGGATCGCGAGGTATTCGTACATCTGTTCGACTGGACCTACGGTACTACCCCCGTCGGACACCGTGTCAAGAGCCGTCCACAGCCCCTCCGTCGACCCCGACGAGGGGGTCAGGACAGCGGTGCCGCGAACCCCGCCGCCGGCCGACGGCGTCGCTGCGCCGCGTCCTGCTGGCTCCAGAGGATCTCCCGCAACACCGCAGTGTCGTCGTCGTCATACCGGTCCAGCAGGGCCGTGAGATCGGTCCGGTCGCGGGGCGTGGCGCCGGCGAGGTCGGCCTCGAGCCGGCGGCGCCACTGACGGTCGAGCGAGCGCAGCACGTGACGCCACCGCCATCCGGACACTGCCGACGTCATGCTCATCTCGCCTCCCAGGAGGTCAACGCTACGCCGGGTATGCGCCGGAGCGTCGGCTGGGGAAACCCCCGGTCGAGGCCAGGACAGCCATTACCGTTCGGGCATGACGGGCACGGGTGACGGGCGGCGATGACCACCGCGCCGGCGGGGACGCCCGAGCAGGACCGTGCCGCGATCCTCGCCCACCCCGCCGTCACCCGCGTCCGCGAGGCACTGGCCGGCCTTCGGCGTCACCACCGAGGTGGTCGTCCTGGACGGTGCCGCGCGCACGGCCGCCCAGGCCGCCGCATACCTCGGCGTCATCACCGCCCAGATCGCGAACTCGCTCGTCTTCGCCGCGACTCCCCAGGCGGCCGGCCCCGGCACGGCGCCCGAGCCGCTGCTCATCCTCGCCTCGGGGGCCCACCGGGTCGACGCGGCGAAGGTCGCCGACCTGCTCGAGCTGGACGCCATGGAGCTGGCCAGCGCCGAGATGGTCCGTGAGGCGACCGGGTTCGTCATCGGCGGGGTCGCGCCGGTCGGCCACCTGCAGCCGGTCCGCACCCTCGTCGACGTCAGCCTGGCGCGCTACGACACGATCTGGGCCGCCGCCGGCCATCCGCACGCCGTCTTCGCGACGACCTACGACGAGCTGCTGCGGATCACCGGGGCCCAGCCCATCGAGGCCACCTAGCCCGCGCCAGCCCAGATCCACCAGCCCAGATCCACCCAGCCCAGGTCCACCAGTCGATACGACAGTGTTACCGAACTGGGGAGTGGCGCCTGTCGCCCCGGCGTTGTAGAACTCGGCAGAGAACGAGAGGGGACGGCGTGGGCACGGAACTCCTGCCCTGGGTCTTCACGACCGGATGGGCGAGCGGCATCAACGCCTACCTCGTCGTCCTCATGCTCGGCATCGCCCAGCGGTTCTTCGAGGTCAGCCAGGTCCCCGCGGTCCTCGGGCGCACCGACGTGATGATCGTGGCCGCGGTCCTGTTCGTCCTGGAGATGTTCGCCGACAAGATCCCCTACCTCGACTCGGTCTGGGACACGGTCCACACGGTGATCCGTCCGATGGTGGGCGCGACCCTCGGATATCTCATCGGCCACGAGTTCTCCTCGCTCGAGGCGGCGTTCAGCGCCGCCACCGGCGGGTTCACGGCGCTGGCGGCGCACCTGGTCAAGGCCGGGACCCGCGCCGCCGTGAACACCTCGCCCGAACCGGTGAGCAACGTCCTGGTGTCCACCGGCGAGGACATCACGGTCGCCGGGGTCATCTCCCTGGCCTTCCTCAACCCATGGCTCGCAGCGGCGATCGCGGCGGTCATCCTCATCGGCGGCGCCTTCCTCGTCATGTTCGTCTTCCGGAAGCTGAAGCGGCTCCGTCGCCGCTACGACGAGTGGGGCGAACGCCACGGCATCGCGCCGCCACGGGAGGAGTCGACGCGCCGCCGACGCGGGGACGACACCGAGCGACTACCCGAGCGACCTCGCTAGCCGGTATGCGGGTCGTCGCCCTCCCCTGAAGCTTCGGTTCCGCGGGCGATGAGTTCGGGGTCGTCTCCGGGTCGGACCACCAAGACGACCGAAGGAGCCTCCATGCCCGACCGCATCCATGCCGTCATGAAGCCGTACGTCGAGTCCGGTGCCGTACCGGGACTCGCCTGGTGGGTCTCCCGCGACGGCGACGTGAGCCGGGGCGAGCTGGGGACCAGCCACCCCGAGGGCGCCGGCGACCCGGTGACCCCGGACACCCTGTTCCGGATCTCCTCGACCACCAAGCCCATCACCGCCGTCGTGGCGATGACGCTCGTCGACGACGGCACGCTGTCCCTCGACGACCCGGTCGACCGCTGGCTGCCCGAGCTCGCCGACCGGCAGGTGGTCGTGGACCCGGAGGGGGACATCACGCATACCGTGCCGGCGAACCGGCCGATCCTCGTGCGGGACGTCCTCGAGTTCCGGCTGGGGCTCGGCTACGACTTCAGCGGTGCGCCGACGCCGGTGCTCGACGCGCTGGCGCAGGCCGGGGTCCACATGGGATCGCCGGCGCCGCAGGCCAACCCCGACCCGGACGCGTGGATGTCGACGTTCGCGCCGCTCCCCCTGATGTACCAGCCGGGCGAGCGGTGGCTGTACAACACCGGCGCCGAGGTCCTGAGCGTGCTCGTCGCGCGGGCCTCGGGCTCGACGTTGCCCGACCTGCTGCGCGAACGCGTCCTGGAACCACTGGGCATGCGCAGCACGGCGTTCAGCGTGGCGGCCGGCGAGGCGGGGCGGTTCGGGCCGCTGTGGACTCCCGGTGAGGACGGTGGTGACCTCGCGCTGTACGACGAGGCTGACGGGCAGTGGAGCCGACCGCCGGCGTTCCCCAACGGCGCCGACGGGCTGGTGTCGACCGTGGACGACCTGGCGGCGTTCGGGACCATGATGCTCGACGAGGGGCGTTCCCCGACAGGGGCGCAGATCCTGGCCCCGACGACGATGAGGGCCATGACGACGGCTCGCGTGCCCTTGGGCGAGGACGGCGGTGGCTGGGGCCTCGGCCTCGGCGTGGACATGACCGACCAGCCCGACGGCCGGCACGCCGGCGCCTACGGCTGGGACGGAGGGCTGGGGACGTCCTGGTGGAACGACCCGGTGACCCGGACGACCGCGGTCCTGTTCACCAACCTGACGTGGACGTCCCCAGCGCCGCCGGACCACTTCTGGTCGTTCTGGCGGGCGGCGTTCTGACGCTGGTTCGTGGTGGATCGAGCCGGAACTCCGTTAGCCGGGCGCGCCCGACCAACGGCTCCACTGCGGTCCGTTACCGGGCGGCTGCGATGCCGAGGTTCTCGAAGACCTGGAGCGTCGCCGTCGAGCGGTTCATCGTGATGAAGTGGATGCCCGGTGCGCCCTCCGCCAGCAGCTCCTGGGCCAGCTCGGTGGTGATGTCCACGCCGACCTCGCGGACCGCCGCGGGGTCGCCCTCCACGGCCTCCAGCCGGGAGGTGACGGAGGACGGGACCGGCTGACCCGAGAGCTCGGTCATCTTCGCCAGCTGCTTGACGTTGGTCACCGGCATGAGGCCGGGGATGATCGGCAGGTCCCGCCCCCGCGCCGCGACCCGGTCCCGCAGCCCCACGTAGGCCTCGCGGGTGAAGAAGAACTGGGTGATCGCATACGCCGCACCCGCGTCCGCCTTGCGCACCAGGACCTCGGCGTCGAAGTCCAGGCTGGGGCTCTCCGGGTGCTGGTCGGGGAACGCCGCGACGCCCACGGTGAAGTCGCCGAGCGACCGCACCAGCGACACCAGCTCGTCGGCGTGGTCGACGCCCTCCGGGTGCCTCACCCACGGCTGACCGGGGCCACCCTGCGGGTCGCCGCGCAGCGCGAGGATGTTGCGCAGTCCGGCCGCCGAGAGCGACCCGACGACGTTGCGCAGCTCACCGACCGAGTGGCCGACGCAGGTCAGGTGGGCCAGCGGCGTCAGCAGCGTCTCGCGCGCGATCCGCTCGGTGACCCGGATGGTCCGGTCGCGGGTCGTGCCGCCGGCCCCGTAGGTCACCGACACGAACGTCGGGTGCACCTTCTCGATCCGCCGGATCGCCTCCCACAGCACCGCCTCCCCCGCGTCGTCACGCGGCGGGAAGAACTCGAAGCTGATACTCGGCATCGGCCCGGCGACCGCAGCGGGGATCGACCGGGTGAGGTGCTCGGGCCTCGGCAGGCGGGTGCTGACCGGCATACCGGTCAGGGTACGTTGGCCTCTCCCGAGTGGGCGGGAGCGACCAGATCACGGGCCGGACGGTACGGCCCCGTACCCTGGCCGCAAGCAGGTATGTCATCTGCACCTGGGAAGGACTGCCGTGATCAGCCCGCTCGACCTCTGCGACCTGCGAACGCGGGTCCAGGCGGCCGTGGACGCCGAGATGCAGGTGCAGCGAGCCGTCCTCGCCCCGGTCGGCGACGAGCTCGGCCCGCTCGTCGACGCCGTCGAGCGCCTCATCGCCGGCGGCAAGCGGCTGCGCGCGGGCTTCCTCTACTGGGGCTACCGCGCATCCGGCCGCCCCGACTCCGACGCGCTGGTCCGGCTGGCGGCGGCGATGGAGTTCTTCCAGGCCGCCGCGCTGCTCCACGACGACGTCATGGACGGCAGCGACACCCGCCGGGGTATGCCCGCCGCTCACCGTGCGTTCGCGGGACTCCACGCCGACTCCGGCTGGTCCGGTGACAGCACCCGGTTCGGGGAGTCCGCGGCGATCCTCGCCGGCGACCTCTGCCTCCAGTGGTCGGACGAGCTGTATGCGACGTCGGGACTGCCGAGCGACGAGCTGGACCGCGGCCGGCGGACCTTCGACACGATGCGCACCCAGCTGATGGGCGGCCAGTACCTCGACCTGCTCGAGTCGGCCCGCGGGTGGGACCGGCTCGACACCTCGGCGCGGATCGACAGCGCCCGCAACGTGATTCGCTACAAGAGCGCGAAGTACACCGTCGAGCACCCGATCCTCATCGGGGGCGCCGTAGGCGGAGTGGCGGCGTCCGACCTGGCGCACCTGTCCGAGTACGGGCTCGCGCTCGGCGAGGCGTTCCAGCTGCGCGACGACGTGCTCGGCGTGTTCGGGGACCCGTCCACGACGGGCAAGCCGGCCGGCGACGACCTGCGCGAGGGCAAGCGGACGGTGCTGGTGGCGTTGGCCCTCAACCAGGCCGACACCGACCAGGCGGCCCTGTTCGAGAAGCTCTTCGGCCAGCCCGACCTCGACGCCGACGGCGTGGCCCAGCTGCGTGGCGTCATCGCCGACACGGGGGCCGTGGACGGAGGTCGAGGCGATGATCTCCGGGCTGGCCGCTCAGTCGCGGGCCGCGCTGGAGAAGGCACCCGGGCTGGACGGCGAGGCGGTGGAGGTCCTCGGCTCGCTCGTGGCCGCGACGACCTCCCGCTCCGCCTGCCGCCGACCCACTCCACCTGACCCCTCCGCCTCCCACTCCACCTGACCCGTTCCCAGGCAGACGGTGTCATGCACGCTGACGACCGGCGTGGTCGCCCCTCGACCGCCGTCGCGTCGCACGTCATGTCGCGTCTGGTGTCGTCATGACCGCACCGAGCGCGACATGACCTGCGACATGAAAAGGGGCCACCTCGGCATGGGATCGCCTCGCCGGTCTCGACGTGCAGGTCAGAGTGCGGGTCATAGTGCGGTTGATGTCGTCTGGGCAACACCAGATGCACTCTGACGCGTGCTGTGACTTCCGCCCGGCGGGCGGGCGGTCGACCAGTCACGTCGCTCGTCGTGTCGCGCCTGGTGTCGTCATGACCGCACCGAGCGCGACAAGACCTGCGACATGAAATGTGGACACCTCCGCCACGCGGACGCAAAGTCCCCGACCCGGCTGGGTCAGGCGGCGCGGCGGCTCACCGGCGCATAGGTGAGCAGCACGATGCTCTCGCCGACGGGGCGGACCGCCACCCGGCGCAGCGCTGTGGTCTCGGCGGCCTCACCGAACAGTCGCTCACCGGCACCGAGCACGTACGGGTAGGTCATCAGCCGCACCTCGTCGACCAGGTCGTGCTCCAGCAGCGTCCGCACCAGCCGGGGGCTGGAGTAGACGAGGATGTCGCCGTCCACCCGCTCCTTGAGCGCCGTGACCTCCTGCGACGACGTCGCCCTTGAGGACCGTCGAGTTGGACCACTCCGTCGCCTCGTCCATCGTCGACGAGACGACGTACTTGGGGACGACCCGCAGCCGGTCCGCCCACTCGCCCGGCCGGTCGGCCCACCGTGTCGCGAACCAGGTGTAGGTGCCCCGGCCGATCAACCAGGCCTGGGTGTCCAGCGCCTCCTGGAACTCGACCTCCGACCACGCCGACCGGTCGTCGTCGGACATCCGCTGGAACCATCCACCGAACGCGAACCCCTCGTCACCGGTGGGGTCCTGGATCACCCCGTCGAGGGAGATGTTCTCGCTGACCACGATTCGTCCCATGTCTGTCCTCCGTTGCTCGTACTCGTGCTGACATGGGGATAGACACCGGGGTCACGGCATCCTGGGCGTCGGCGGACCGCCCAGTCGGTGGCCCGCGCGGTGTCAGTACGGGTGACGCGCCGCCGAAGGACGCGCCAGAAGGGTGGACCGACGACCATGACGACCGATCTGGTCTCCCGTGCGCAGGCCGGCGAGACCGAGGCCTTCGCCCAGCTGACCGACCCGCACCGCCGCGAGCTCCTGGTCCACTGCTACCGGATGCTCGGCTCGGTCCAGGACGCCGAGGACGTCCTCCAGGAGACGCTGCTGGCGGCGTGGCAGGGGATCTCGGGGTTCGAGGGTCGCGCCTCGGTGCGGACGTGGCTCTACCGGATCGCCACCAACCGGTGTCTCAACGCGCGGCGCTCGGCCGGTCGACGCCAGGCCAAGGAGTGGGACGTGGCCGGAGTGCAACCGCCCGAACCGACACGGCTCGGCGAGGTGGTCTGGCTCCAGCCGTTGCCGGACTCCCTCATCGACGACCGTTCCGACCAGGCGCCCGGCCCCGAGGCCCGCGTCGAGCAGTCGGAGTCGATCTCGCTGGCCTTCGTGACGGCGCTGCAGCTGCTCCCGCCGCGCCAGCTCGCCGTCCTCGTCCTGCGCGACGTGCTCGGCTTCCCCGCGGCCGAGGTCGCCGAGATGCTGGACTCGACCGTCGAGTCGGTCACCAGCGCCCTCAAGCGCGCGCGAGCCGCCGTGGCCCGACGTCGGTCCGCCTCCGCCGACCAGGGACCTGCGCCCGTGGCCGGCTCACCGGCCGAGGAGGCACTGGTCTCGGCGTTCGTCCGGGCCTACGAGGCCAGCGACATCGACGCCCTCGTCGCCCTGCTCACCGACGACGTGTTCGTGTCGATGCCACCGATGCCCTACGAGTACGAGGGCCGCGAGGCTGCCACGCGCTTCTGCGACCTGATCTTCCGCGACGGTCGGCGGTTCGACCTGGTCCCCACCCGGGCCAACGGCCAGCCGGCGTTCGGCCTCTATCTGCATACCCCCGACGGCCGCCGCCACGCCGCCGGGTTCCTCGTGATCACGCTGTCCGGGGACCGGGTCTGCGCGATGACCCGCTTCGAGAACGGCCTGCTGCCCTCGTTCGGGCTACCGCGAATCCTGCCGCCGCGCTAGCCGAGGACCCCACCAGACCCAGAGCGCGCAGGTCGCGAGCACCAGGGCGAACCCGAAACCCAGGTCCTCGACCGGCGCATACGCGATCCGGCCGTCTCCGAGGAAGGGCACCGTCCCGGACCCGATGATCGCGTCCGGGTCGTAGGTCACGATCAGCCGACCGGTCAGCCAGCCGTTGGTCAGCAGCTGGAACGCGACGACGATCGCGTATGCGGCCCACCACTGCCGGGTCGCCAGCAGCCGGGTCCGCAGCACCCAGAGGTCCAGGACCACGGCGAGGACGATGCCCACGCACGCCGCCGTCGTGTAGGTCATGACGCACCCCGGCGACGCGCGATGACGACGCCGACCGCCTCGTAGGTGAGCAGCCCCGCCAGCGGGATGACGACGAAGAACCCGAGCTCCTCCAGCGGCAGACCGAAGAAGCGCGCCGCCAGGGTCTGCTCAGGGTCGAACATCCAGTGCCCCGCGTGCGTCGCCGCGAGGTCCCACGCCACGAAGACGAGGAAGACCGGCGCGATCGAGAGCACGAGCCGCCGTACCTGCCCGAGCACACCCAGATGGAAGAACCAGTTCAGCGGCAGCGTCCCGATGAGGCAGAACGCGAGCATCGCCGCGTACGCGAGCTGTCTCACCGGCTCGGGGGGACCGGTCTCAGAACGCGGTGACCTGGGCCCGGCGCCGGACCTCGGTCTTGTGGCCGGCGATGAGGGCGTCGATCGGGGCGCCCTCGACCGGGAGCGTGTCGTCCGGCGTGAACAGCCAGCGCAGGATCTCCTCGTCGTTCATCCCGCCGTCGGCCAGCACGGTGAAGGTGCCCTTCAGCTCGTGCCGCGGCGCCGTCTCGTCGAGGAACTTGGCCGGCACGCTGATCACCCGGCGCTCGCCCGTGCGCCACGAGAGCAGCTCGCGGTCGGCCAGGTGCTGGCGGACCCGGGCGAGCGACACGCCCCAGCGCTCGGCGATGTCCGGAACCGTGGTCCAGTCGCCGACCAGCACCTCCAGGGAATCCACTTCCGTCACAGTGACCACTCTAGGTCCGGCCCCGCCTGCACGATCCACGGCCTTCGGCTTCGTAGACTCCCCGCATGACGTCGAGCGTCACGGACTCGTCGCTGTCCGTCGTCGGGCGAGTGCTCGACGGCCGATACCGCGTGCTCTCGCACCTCGCGGACGGCGGCATGGCGACCGTGTACCTCGCCCTGGACCAGCGCCTCGACCGCGAGGTCGCGGTCAAGGTCATGCACGACAACCTGGCCCGCGACGCGACCTTCGTGTCCCGGTTCCGCCGCGAGGCGCGGTCCGCGGCCCGGCTCAGCCACCCCCACGTCGTCGCCGTCTACGACCAGGGTGAGGACGACTCGACCGGGTCGGCCGGGTCGCCGACGATGTTCCTGGCCATGGAGTACGTCCCGGGGCGCACCCTGCGCGACGTGCTCACCGCCGAGGGACCGCTCACGCCGCGCGCCGCCCTCGACCTGTTCGACCCGATCCTGCAGGCGATCGCCGCCGCCCACGACGCGGGCCTCATCCACCGCGACGTCAAGCCCGAGAACGTGATCCTGCGCGAGGACGGCGTCGTCAAGGTCGCCGACTTCGGGCTCGCCCGCGCCGTCACGGCGGCCACCACGACCAACGCGTCCGGCACGCTGCTCGGCACCGTCGCCTACCTCTCCCCCGAGCAGGTCGAGCGTGGCATCGCCGACGCCCGGTCCGACGTGTATGCGGCGGGGCTGGTCCTCTACGAGATGCTCACCGGCCGCAAGGCGTTCGACGGTGACTCCCCGATCCACGTGGCGTACCAGCACGTCCACGGCTCGGTGCCGATGCCCTCGACGTCGGTCCCGACCGTTCCGACGGAGCTCGACCAGCTCGTCGCGCTGGCCACCGCCCGCGACCCCGACAAGCGCCCGACCAACGCGGGCGACTACCTCGCCGAGGTCCGACGCTCGCGGTCGATGATGACGACCGCCGAGCTGGACCTCCGCCCCGCCGGCACACCCGAGCACGACGCGGCCGCCGCGGTCCCGACCCGGCTCGGCAGCGACGTCGCGCCGACGTCGGTCGTCCCGGTCGTGTCCCGCACCGCCCCTGAACCAGCCGCCTCGCATACCCCGCCCCTTTCGCCGACCGGCACCGGTCGTCGGCGTCGCCGGGTCTGGCCCGTCGTCATCTCCGTCCTGCTGGTGCTGGCGGTCGCGGGTGGCGGCGCGGCGTGGTGGTTCACCAATGGTCCGGGCTCGATGACTCTCGTCCCGACACTCGAGCGGCTGAGCCAGGCGGAGGCGCAGGCCGCGCTCCAGCGGGCCGACCTCCGCTCGTCGGTGACCGAGACGTTCGACGAGACCGCCCCGACCGGCACCGTGATGAGCGCCGACCCCGGGGCGGGCGCCGAGGTGCGCAAGCTCTCCACGGTCGGGCTGACCGTCTCCAAGGGCCAGGAGCGGTATGCCGCGCCGACCCTCGTCGGGACGGCCGCCGACGCCGCGGCCGGCACCCTGACCGCCCAGCACCTCGTCATCGGGGAGCGCAAGGAGGAGTACAGCGAGACCGTGGAGGCCGGCAAGGTCATCGCGCAGAACCCAGCGGCCGGGACGTCGCTCAAACCGGGCGCCTCGGTGGCGGTCACGGTGAGCAAGGGCCGCCAGCCCATCCCCGTCACCGACTTCACGGGCAAGCCCGCCGACCAGGCCAAGAAGGCGCTCTCCGACGCCGGGCTGACGGTCAAGGAGGGCGACCAGGTCAACAGCGACACGGTGCCCGCGGGGTCGGTGGTCAGCCAGACCCCGCCGAACGGCAACCTGTTCAAGGGCGACACGGTCACGATCGTCGTGTCGAAGGGGCCAGTGCTGGTGGCGGTTCCCTCGACGGTCGGCAAGCAGCGCGACGAGGCGACCCGGCTGCTCAAGGCGGCGGGGTTCCAGGTGGCGTACAACAACGTGCTCGGCGGGCTGTTCAACATCGTCCGGGCGTCCGACCCGGCGTCGGGCGCGATGGTCCGCAAGGGCGCGACGGTCACGCTGACCATCGTCTGAGGTGGCCCTCTCCGCGTCGCGGGCGCGGGTCGTCGCGACCGGCCTGCTCGTCCTGCTCACGGCGGTGTGGGGGTCGACGTTCTTCCTCATCCGCGACCTCGTCGCCACGGTCCCGCCGACGGACTTCCTCGCGGTGCGGTTCTCCATCGCCGCCGTGCTGATGCTGGTGATCTTCTGGCCGCACGTCCGGCGCCTCGGCCGGCACGAGTGGGTGGTCGGACTCGGACTCGGCGTCGTCTACGGCGTCGCCCAGATTCTGCAGACCGTCGGGTTGGCGCATACGGACGCGTCGATATCCGGGTTCATCACGGGGACCTACGTCGTGCTGACTCCGGTGTTCTCGGCGCTGCTGCTCCGCGAACGGATCCCCCTGGCGACCTGGGGCGCGGTGGGGCTGGCCACGGTCGGGCTCGGGGTGCTGTCCCTGCAGGGCGGCCTGTCCCTGGGTCTGGGCGAGACCCTCACGCTGGCCTGCGCGGCGGTCTACGCGCTGCACATCATCGGGCTCGGCCGCTGGTCGACGCCCTCGCACGCGACCGGGCTGGCCGCCGTGCAGATGCTGGCGATCGCCGTGGTCTGCGTCGTGTCGGCGCTGCCGGACGGGGTCGTGCTGCCGTCCGGCACCGGCCAGTGGACGGCGGTGCTCTACATGGCCACCGCCGCCGGGGTGCTGGCGCTGTGGGTCCAGACGTGGGCGCAGGCCCGGATGAGTGCGACGCGGGCGGCGATCGTGATGACCTTGGAACCGGTGTTCGCGGCGTTCTTCGCCGTGGTGTCCGGCCAGGAGTCGGCGACGTGGCGGATGGTGATCGGCGGCGTCCTGGTCCTCGCCGCGATGTACCTGGTCGAGCTCCGCGCCGCCGCCCGACGCCGCGCCGGCGAACCGTCCGCCGAGACGCTGCACCACGAGGTCACCTGAACCGGTCCTCACCCGGTGCCGAGCCGACGGTCCCGCGCAGGACGAGCCGGGCCAGCAGCAGCGTGCGCCCGGACGGCTGGGCGCCGGGACCCTCCAGCAGCATCGCCATGGACGCCTCGGCCACCGCCCGCAGGTCGACGGCGATGGTCGACAGCGGCGGGTGGGTCGTCGTCGCGAGGACGTCGTCGCAGCCGATGACCGAGACGTCCCGGGGCACCTGCACGCCGAGCGAGGCCAGCCCACCCATCACGCCGTGGGCGAGGATGTCGTCGAAGGCCATCACGGCGGTGGCCCCGGCGGCCCGCACCCGGTCGGCCAACGCATACCCGTCCTCGTAGGTGCCGTGAGCGGTAGGGAGGCTGGTGAGCTCGAGGCCCAGCTCCGCCGCCTGGTCGTGCACCGCGGCGCTGCGCTGGGAGTTCGACCACGAGCGTGGCTGCGGGCCCGCGAGGTACGCCAGCCGACGGTGCCCGAGCTCGGCCAGCCGGGTGACGGCCTCGCGCACCGCCGGACCGGTGTCGAGGAGCACCCGAGCGGTGTCGTAGACGTCGCGGTTGACCAGGACGAGGCGGTGCTGCTGCGCGAGGCGACGGAGCGTGGTCGACGGCAGCCGCGAGGAGCACAGGAGCAGGCCTTCGACCTGGTGGGACAGCAGGGCGACCGCCGCCTCCTCCCGGCGGGGTTGCTCGTCGGTGTCGGCGAGCAGGACGTTGAGCCCGCGCTCCTGCGCGAGGTTCTGCACGTGGCGGATCAGCGGCGGGAAGAAGGGGTTCGCGATGTCGGTCACGACGATCCCCACGGCGCCCGTCCGTCCGGTCGACAGCGCCCGGGCGTGCCGGTTGGGGACGTACCCCGCTGCCCGAGCCGCCTCCAGAACGCGCTCGACGGTCTCGGGCCGGAGCAGCTCCGGGCGGGAGAAGGCTCGCGACACCGTCGCCGGCGACACGCCGAGCTGCGCGGCCAGCAGGGTGATGGTCGGTCGCGCGCCGCCCGACCGTCCACTCCCGCCTCCTCGGCCACTCACGACGTCGACACCAGTCCACCCGCCACCTCGAGCAGGCGCTCGGCACTGCCGCGGGCGAACGGCGCCGGCATCCCGTAGTACCGGTGAGCGTCGAGGACCTCATAGCCCCCGTGCCGGTATGCCTCGGCGTCCGGCAGGTAGCCCGGGCAGTCGCCGGTGTAGCCGGTGACGAGCACCGGCCCGTCGACCCGCTGCCGGAGGCCGTCGGCGAAGGACAGGAACGGCTCACCCGGGACTCCGACCACCCAGAGCCCGCCCCAGCGCAGCGCCGTGACGACCGCCCGGTACGCCAGGGGCTCGCCGTCCGACCGTCGGCGCGCCCACTGGAGCCACGCGCGCAACAGGGCCGCCCGACCCGGCTCGGCCCCGGCCAGCTCGGCCGTCCAGTGCTCGGCCAGCGTCGCGGGCGGGTCGGCGTCGAGCGGGGCCAGCGCGAGCTCGACGGTCGCCTGACGAACCTCGACCGCGCCGGCGACGTCGACCTCGGACGTCGGGGCGGCCAGGGCCGTCCGCGCGAGGTGCCGCCCGATCCGCTCGGCCTCCGCGAACGTCCGACCGGCCAACGGGGCCGAGGTGTAGGACGCCTCGGCGTCATGGCCGTTGTTGACGTTCCCGCACGTCCCCGGCAGGAAGACGGCGACGGACCCCGGCGCCTGGGCCTCGAGCTCGGCCCGCAGCGCCCACACGTAGTCGGCGGAGACCGAGCGGTTGTCGGCGGCCAGGACGACCGGATGGCACGGGTAGCTGACCAGCCATCCGACGACGTCGTCCTCCTGCTCTCCCACCAACCGCAGCAGGTCGACGGGCGGGTCCACCGGTCGAGAGGGCGCGCGGCGGTCGACGGCCACGCCGGCGCCCGGTACCGAGCTCCACCACAGGCGTACCGGTCGCCGGGCGGCCAACGCCTGGGTGGCCGCACCGACGGCGGCGTCGACCACCCGGGCGCGGGTGAGCGCGTCGTCCCCGGCCAGCCGGCCGGGCGTGCAGGCGGGCCCCGAGTGCGTGTGGGTCGCCGTCACCACCACGTGTCCGTCCGGCAGCCCCACCCGCGCGGCCACCGACGCGCAGGTGGCGCGGTCCAGCCCGCAGACGTCGACGGCCACCCAGCAGGTGTCCTCGACCGCCAGGGCCCGCGCGGTGCACGGGTCGTGCGTGTCGGTGGCGCCACCCTCCCTGGCCGCGTACCCGGACAGCGGCGTCCCGATCTCCACGTCGACCACCGCCGCGGCGGCGCCGGCGCGCAGCGGGTACGCCGGTCCGGTCACCCCTGGCTCCGCACCGGTATGCCGCCCGCCACCACGGCCTCGACGGCGCCACGGTCCGGGCCGTCCGGGGCCAACACCACGAGGTCCGCGCGGCCACCGGCCTCAAGCCTGCCGACCGGCCGTGTCGACCGGCCGAGGCGGGTCTGAGCCACGACGCGACCCGGGGTGGTGGTGGCCAGGGCGAGCGCCGACGCCCAGTCCAGGCCGAGGTCGGCGACGAGGTGGCGCAGCCCGTGAGCGAGGTCGACGCCGGCACCGGCCAGCAGGTCCGTGCCGACGAACGACAGCCGGCCGTCGGCGCCCACGTCGACCTGCCCGCCGACCGCCGTGCGGTAGCGCCCTGGGGGCCGGCCGGCGAGGGCGGTGCTGTCGGAGACGATGAACAGCCGGTCGACCCCCTTGGCGCGCAGCATGACCGTGAGCACCTCGGCGGGCAGGTGGTGACCGTCGGCGATGACCCCGGCGGTGACCCGGTCCTCGGCGAGCAGCGTCCAGAGGGCGTTCGGGTGGCGCGGCAGCTGCGACGGGATGCCGTTCCCGAGGTGGGTGGCGAGCGTCGCGCCGGCGTCGACCGCCGCGCGCAGCTGGTCGGTGGTGGCGTGGGTGTGCCCGAGCGAGACGCCGATCCCGTGGCTCCGGATCCGGCGAATCTGCTCAGGGGCGTCGGCGGTGTGCGGCGACACCGTGACCACGCCGACCAGGTCGTGGCGGTGCGACCAGCGAGCCACCTCGTCGGCGTCCAGGGGCCGGACCAGTGCCGGGTCGTGCACTCCCCGGGCCCCCTCCTGGTCGGAGATGAACGGACCCTCGACGTGGACGAAGGGCACCGCGGCTGCGACCCTGGGGTCGGCCGCGCGTGCGGCGGCCACCTGGCCCAGGGCGTGGTGGACGCGTTCCTCCGTGGTGGTCACGACCGTGGGCACCCAGGTGGTCACGCCGACCCCGGCGAGGGCCTCTGTCATCCCGATGACGGTGTCGGCCGAGACCTCCGGCTCGTTGAGGTCGAGACCGCGGAACCCGTTGACCTGCAGGTCGACCAGCCCCGCGGCCAGGACCGGTTCACCATCGGGAGGGATCGTGGTGCGCTCGGTGAGCGTCGTCACCTCGCTGATCGTGTCGCCTCGCCAGCGGACCTCGACGACGGCCTCCCGGGTGGGGTCCCAGCCCCGCAGCGAGGTGCTCACAGGTGGCGGACCCGGCCCTCGAACCGGGCGATGAACCGGGCGTTCGCCTCGTCACCGCCGGGGGCGTTGCCCGAACGCCACATCGGGGGGTCGATGCCACGGGCGGCCAGCTGCTCGACGACGGTCATGACGAGCCAGTTCATCGCGAAGGCGTTGGCGAACGTCGACACCGCGGCCGTCCTCTCGCTCGCCCCGGGCACGTCGACGACGGCGTCGCCCACCGGCACCTTGGTGTCGATGTGGACGTCCACGAGGTCGTGGAGGTTGCGGCCACTCGGGTGCCGAGCGGGATGGTCCGGCGCCGTGCCGTCCGCGTGCTCCCGCGACGAGACGCCCACGGTCGCCACGCCGAGGTCGCGAGCCGTCATCGCGGCGTCGATGAGAGCGCTGTTGATGCCGTAGGCGTTGACGAGCACCAGCACGTCACCGGCGGTGAGGCCGGCCCGCTCGATCACCACGCGGCCGTACCCGGGCAGCCGCTCGACGGCCATGGACCGGAGTGCGCCGTTCGACAGCAGGGTGCCCTCGTCGAGGATCGCGTTGACGTGCATCAGACCGCCGGCGCGGAAGAAGACCTCCTGGGTGGCGAGGTTCGAGTGGCCTCCCGGCCCGTAGACGTGGACCAGCCGATCCTCGGCGATCCGCTCCGTCAGCAGGCGCGCGGCCGCCTCGACGTGCTCGGCCTCGGCACTCTCGATCCGCCGCAGGAGGTCGTGGACCGTCGCGAGGTAGGCCTGGGCCAGGCTGCTCGCGCTCACCGCGGCGCCGACTCGGTGTCGAGGAACAGCGCGACGGCCGGGTGGGTCCGCAGCGCCGTTCCGGGATGATCGGGGCCGATCGGAGCCGAGAGGGTCGCCTGCACCGCCGCCCGCTTCGCCTCGCCCGGCACCGACGCGATGAGGTGACGGGCGCGGAGCAGCCGCGGGATGGTCACGGTGATCGCGCGCTGCGGCACGTCGTCGACCGTGGGGAAGTGCCCTTCGTCGACCTGCTGGCGCCGCGAGACCTCGTCCAGGGTGACGACCCGCGTGTCCGCAGGGTCGTCGAAGTCGGCCGGGGGGTCGTTGAACGCCAGGTGCCCGTTGACCCCCAGACCGAGCAGGACGAGGTCGAAGGGCCCTTCGGGCATCACGCGGGCGTACGCCTGGGCGGCCTGCTCGGGGTCCCCGTCCACCGGCATCCGGTGGAACGTCACGCCCGGGACCCGGTCGATGAACCCCTGCTGGAGCCAGACCCCGAAGCCCTGCGGAGCGTCGGCGGCCAGCCCGAGGTAGTCGTCCATGTGGAAGCAGTCCACGCGGCTCCAGTCGATGTCCGGCTCGTGCGCCAGGGCGTCGAGGGTGGCCGACTGGCTGGGCGCCGCGGCCAGCATGACGGTGGCGCGCTCCTGCTCCTGCAGGGCCGCTCGCAGATGGTGTCCAGCCAAGGCGGCGGCCGCGGCCCCCAGGGCGCCACGCGAGGGGTGGACGCTCACGGCGGGTGCGGAGGTCGGGACGTGGGTCATCGGGCTCCATTCTCGGTCTCGAGCGCGAGGAGGAGGGCTCGTGCGATGTGGAAGGGGTCCTTCACGGGCAGCGCGACGACCCGGTCGAGGGGACGGCCGGCCCGGTCCCGCACCTGCAGCCACTCGGCGCCGTCAGGGTCGGGGAAGGTGGCCAGGGTGTAGTCGGTGAGTCGCGCGGTCCAGACGTCGAAGCCGGAGTCGGGGTATGCCCGGTCCAGCCGCACCGACGCCAGCAGCGCCTCCACCTGCACCCACCACAGCTTGGTGTCCCAGGTCTCCAGGACCAGCGTCTCGTACCGGTCGTCGTGGTGGGGGCCGGTCGGCCGGCCGCCGTCCCGGTCGACGTAGCGCAGCACGCCGCCCGGCTCCTCGTCCCATCCGAGAGCGAGGGCGTGGTGGGCCAGGTCGGGCAGCCAGTCGGGGACGAGGCTCTCGATGCCGGGCACGTGCTGCGCCGCGTCCGACAACATCCACACCGTCTCCAGGAGGTGGCCCGGCGTCCGGTGGCGCCCGAGGAGCGTGTCGGCGTCCTCGGCCCGGTCGGGCCGGAACTCCCACCAGTCGTCGGCCCGCCACATCGGGCGGTCGCCGGCGACGAGGTCGGCGGCGGCGTCGAGCGCGATCCTCGCGGTGTCGTCGCGGCCGTCCACCCGGTACAGCTCGGCGGCGACGTGCAGGCGCAGCATGATGCCGGCCAGGTCGGTGTATCCGGGTGGTACCGGGTAGGGCTCGGACGGTGCGGTATGCGCCAGCAGCCGCCTCGTGCCGTGGACCAGCAGGCGTCGGGCCGTCTCCTGCCACTCACGCGCCGTGCCTGCGTCGAGGTCGGGCAGTCCGGAGGCGCCCGCCAGGCCGAGGGCGGCGAAGAGGTCGGTGAGCACGCTGACCGAGACCTCGCCGTGCTCGCCCACCCGCATCGGCTCCCCTCTACGCGTGACCAGGTGGGCGGTCACGTCACCGGGCAGGACCGAGTGTCGGGCGACGAACTCGGCGGTGGAACGGGCGTACCCCGCCCACTCCTGCGGGTCCTGCCGGAGCAGGCCGGCGCGCGCGTCCGTCGCGATGCGGGCGCACAGCCAGGCCCAACGGCCCTGCGACCAGGTGTACTTGTCGGTCGTCAGCCGTCGCCCGGCATTGTCGAACCCGGTGAGCACACCTCCGTACTCGTGGTCGACGCCGTGCTCCTGCCACCAGGGCAGGACGCGCTGCTCGAGCTCCTCGCCGACCCGCGTTCGCGTGTCGGCGGTCACGCGGGCTCCACCTGCCGGCGGGAGGCGTCGTCGGCCCGCTCGGGCTGGTCGTGCGACAGCGAGTCGACCAGCTCGTCGGACTCCGTCGAGTGCCACGGCCGGACCAGGCCGACGACGACGAAGACGACGATGGACGCCACGATCGGCGAGATGACCGAGATGGTCTGCGCGTTGGCCGTGCCGAGGCTCGCGATCTGGCCCGGGATGACGTACTTGGTCACCGCGAACACGATGAGGCCCACCGTCCAGGACCACAGCGCGGCGCTCGGGCCGCAGCGCTTGAACCAGGGCAGCATGCCGAGCAGCATCGGGATCGCGACCGGACCGACGAGGGCCCCGAACCAGGTGATGATCAGCCCCAGGACGCCGCCGAAGGAGTCGGCGGTCAGGGCGATGACCATCGAGAGCCCGATGAAGAGGAACGTCGAGATCCGGCCGGCGAGGAGCTCGGTGGCCCCCACCAGATGACCTCGGCCGCGACGCAGCGCCGGGATGATGTCGCGCACGACGACCGAGGAGATCGCGTTGGCGTCGGACGAGGTCATCGCCATGGTGTGGGAGAACATGCCGGCGAGGACGAGACCGACGAGCCCGGCCGGCAGCAGGGTGGTCGCCAGGAGCGCATAGGACTGGTCCGGCTTGGCGAGGTTGGGCAGCAGGATCGGAGCGGCCCACATCGGGAAGAACAGCACGAGCGGCCAGACGAGGTAGAGCGCGCCGGACAGCAGGATCGACTTGCGGGCCTGGGAGCCGTTCGGTGAGGCGATGAACCGCTGTGCGAGGTTCCACGTGCCGCCGTTGTAGGAGATGGTCGAGATGAGCGTGTAGCCGAGGAAGAACACCAGGGT
This sequence comes from uncultured Actinomycetota bacterium, assembly GCA_963713345.1. GTDB lineage: Bacteria > Actinomycetota > Actinomycetes > Actinomycetales > Dermatophilaceae > Lapillicoccus. The sequence goes on from CAVQLI010000009.1 coordinate 111,103, forward strand.
GTAGTCGCCGGCGAACGGCTGTGCGTGGCTCGGCGGCAGCTGGTCCCAGATGCCGAAGACGGTGCCGAGCTTGGCGGCCGTGAGCACGAACATCGCCAGGCCGGCCACCAGCTGGATGATGAACTGCCCGAAGTCGGTGAGCGCATCGGCCCAGAGTCCGCCCACGGTGGAGTAGACGAGGGTGACGCCGCCGACGATGAGGATGCCGAGCGCGACCGGCACTCCCGCGAAGACCTGCAGCAGGATGGCACTGGCCGCCCACTTGGCCGCGACGTCGAAGATCTTCAGACCGGCACCGGACCACGCCAGCACCTGCTCAGTGGGGACGTTGTAGCGGATGGTCAGGTACTCCAGCGGGGAGATGATGCCGAGCCGCTGCCGCAGCCGTGGCCAGCGCGGTGCGAAGAGGACGGCGCCCACGCCGCACGCGATGGTGATGCCGACCGCCCACCACACGTAGAGCGCGAAACCCGTGGTGTAGGCGATGGCGGCGTAGGCGACGAAGACCGCCGCGGAGTACCCGGACATGTGGTGCGAGATGCCGCTCAGCCACCACGGCATCTTGCCGCCGGCGGTGAAGAAGTCGGCGGCGTTCTTGACGCGTCGCTTCGCCCACCAGCCGATGCCGATCATGACGAGGAAGTAGAGGACGAGGACCAGCCAGTCGAAGGCGTGCACAGGCGCTCCTTGGTTCGGGGTTCGGACCACCCTTTTGTGCAAACGCTTGCAAAACAAGAGGTCGGAGGGAATCGATCTCCGGGCCTGGCAGGCTGGGCGCCGTGCCCGCCTTCGAACCCTTCCGAGCGGTCCGGTATGCCGCGTCCCACGACCTCGCCCGGGTCACCGCGCCGCCGTACGACGTCCTCTCCGACACCGACGTCGACGAGCTGGCCGCTCTGGACCCGCACAACGTCGTCCGCGTCGACGTCCCGCGCGGCGGCGACGAGCGCTACAGCGAGGCGGCCGTCACCCTGAACGACTGGCTGGCCACCGGCGACCTCGTCACCGACGTCGAACCCACGTTCACCATCTACCGGCGCCGCTTCACCGACGCGACCGGTCAACGGCGTGAGCTGAGCGGGGTCCTCGGCGCCCTCGAGGTCGTCGACGAGGGGTCGGGCGAGGTCCTCGCCCACGAACGCACCACGCCCAAGGCCTCCACCGACCGCCTCGAGCTGACCCGCGCGACGCACAGCAACCTCTCCCCCGTCTGGTGCCTGTCCGCATACCCCGGCCTGTCCGCGCTCCTCGACGACGCCGGCGAACCGGCCGGCACCGTCACCGTCGACGGCGTCGAGCACGTGGTCGAGCGGGTCTCCGATCCCACGCGCATCAGCCAGATCCGCTCCGCAGTCGCCTCCACTCCCGCGCTCATCGCCGACGGGCACCACCGGTATGCGGTGTCGCGCCAGTACCGCGACGAGCGGCGGGCGGAGGGTGGCGACCCCGGCGCCGAGCTCACCCTGGCCTTCGTCGGCGAGCTCGTCGCGGACCAGCTGAGCGTCGAGGCGATCCACCGGCTCTACACCGGGATCGACCCGGACGCCCTGGCCGACGCCCTGTCGGAACGGTTCGACATCGAACCCGCCGTCGGCGACCTCACGCCGGAGGTCCTGGGCCGCATGAACGACGACGCCCGCCTCGTCCTCGTCCGGCCCGGCGGGTGGGACTGGCTCGTCCCGAAGCCGCGGGCGTTCGACGGGCTCCGCGCGCTGGACGGCCTCTGGCTCGAGGAGACCCTGGCCGACACCACCGCCGAGGTCACCTACCAGCACGGCCTCGACCAGACCGTCGGCGCGGTCCGACGCGGCGTCGCCACTGCCGCCGTCCTCATCCGGCCGGTCTCGGTCGAGGAGATCCGGCGCACGGCGGAGAGGGGACCCCGCGCGCAGCGCGGGGAGGGCCTCCTCATGCCGCCCAAGTCGACCTACTTCACCCCGAAGCTCCGAACCGGCCTGGTGATCCGCGACCTCAGCACGGGCTAGGCCGGGCTAGGCCGACCCGGACCCCTCCAGCCAGGCCTTCCCGCGGCGGGCCGATGCCCTCGACAGCCACGCGTCCTGGACGACCTCGCGCAGCTCGGTGACCGACAGCCGGTGCAGCTCGGACGCCCGGACCAGCACCGACGGGTGCCCGTCGAAGTGGGGCGTCGTGAAGAACGGCAGCTCGGGGTCCTGGAGCAGCGCCGCCTTGTCCGCCTCGTCGGGCACCCAGATGACGATGACGTCGTCCAGCCGCTCTCCGGTCTCGGCGTCGACGGCGTCCGGCCGCGGGTTGCGGAAGAACAGGAACGACTTGCCACCCACCTGGTAGGCGACCTTCCGGCCGTCCTCCCAGCAGGTCACGTGCGGCATCGCGGCCGCGATCTCGTGGACGTCGCGTTCCCGAGCACGCCGCGTACGCCTCGTTCTCGTGGTCACCGGCCCTCCTTCCCTCGACGCGGGCCACGGATCTCATTCTGCGTATCAGCGACCCCGTTCGACAGTCCTCACCCACGCCGGCCCGGGACCAACCACGGGACGACCTCGACGAACGGGACGGCAATGAACCGCGTAGCGCCCTCGATGGCCGTGCTCGTGACCAGTCTGGCCGCCCTCGGCGCCTGTAGCACCGGCACACCCCCAGCGCCCACTCCCGCCGCCTCGTCCGCCGCCACGTCCGCAGCCACGTCGGCGACCTCAGCGACGTCGTCGGCATCGGCGACGTCGTCGGCACCGCCGGGCCCCGCCACGACGACCTCCGCCGGCGCCTATCCGGCGGCCGACGTCTGCACCTACCTCACCGGCCAGCTCCCGGCCCTCACGGCGATCGGCTCGCCGGTCGGGGTCCAGGCGAACCTCGCCGGCAACCTGTTCGGGTTCTTCCAGTCGCACGGCGTTCCCGCCGACGGCGCCCAGCTCGACGACGCGACCAAGGCCCAGTGTCCCGACGTGCGGTCTCAGATCCTCGTGCTGTCCGGTCTGACCAGCTTCACGCAGCTGTGACCGACGGCCCGGACCGCAGCAGTCCCGACACCACGTCGATCGCCACGTCCGTCGCCTCGTCGGAGACGTCGAGGTGCCAGACCAGCCGGACCGCTCCGGGGCCGACGGCGTAGATCCGTACCCCCTGGTCCAGAGCCGCGGCCGCCAGACCGGCTCCCGTCCACCCAGCCCCGGACACGTCCATCACGAGGATGTTGGTCTCGACCAGGGCGGGGTCCAAGCACCCCGGCGACGCCTCGGCGAACGCCGCCGCCGCCCGGCTCGCCCGCGCGTGGTCGTCGGCCAGACGCTCCACGTGGTGCTCCAGCGCGTAGCGGCCCGCCGCCGCCAGGATCCCGACCTGTCGCATCCCGCCGCCGTAGCGCTTCCGCCAGATCCGCGCCTCGGCCATCGCCGCCACGGACCCGACCAGCACCGAACCCACCGGTGCCCCGAGCCCCTTGCTGAGGCATACCGAGACCGTGTCGAACTCGCGACCGTAGTCCGCCAGCGCCACGCCGGACGCGACGTGGGCGTTCCAGAGCCGGGCACCGTCCAGGTGCATGTGCACGCCACGCTCCTGAGCTCCTTTGCGCAGCAAGCGGATCTCGTCGATCGGCTGCACCGTGCCGCCGCCGAAGTTGTGGGTGTTCTCGACCACGACCAACGCGGTGTTGACCTGGTAGGCGCCGGCGCCGGTGATCATCAGGGCCAGTGGGTCCGCGGCGGACAGCAGGCCGCGCGGCGCCACCCAGGTCCGCGACGAGATGCCGGAGAACACGGCAGCCGCACCCAGCTCGGCGCGGACCACGTGCGCCAGCGAGTCGCAGACCAGCTCCTCGCCGGGCTTGACGTGCAGCCGCAGCCCGAGCTGGTTGGCCATCGACCCCGACGGCGTGAACAGCCCCGCCTCGTGGCCGAGCCGGTCCGCGACCTCCGCCTCGAGCGCGTTGACCGTGGGGTCCTCGCCGAAGACGTCGTCACCGACCTCGGCGGCGGCCATGGCCGCACGCATACCGTCGGTCGGGCGGGTCAGGGTGTCCGACAGCAGGTCGGCCCGGAACGCGGCGCTCACTCCCCCAGCATCTCCGCGACGAGGAACGCCAGCTCGAGGCTCTGCTGGTGGTTCAGGCGCGGGTCGCACACCGACTCGTAGCGCTTCTCCAGGTCGGCGTCGAGGATCTTCTCCGACCCGCCGAGGCACTCGGTGACGTCGTTGCCGGTCAGCTCCACGTGGATGCCGCCGGGGACGGTGCCGAGGGTCCGGTGGACCTCGAAGAAGCCGCGGACCTCGTCGACGACGTCGTCGAAGTTGCGGGTCTTGTAGCCGGTCGTCGACGAGAACGTGTTGCCGTGCATGGGGTCGCAGATCCAGGTGACCTGCGCACCGGCCTCGGTGACCCGCTCGACGATCGACGGCAGTGCCGTGCGGATCGTCTGCGCGCCCATCCGGGTGATGAACGTGACGCGTCCCGGCACGCGGTCGGGGTCGATCTTGTCGAGCAGCTTGAGCAGCTGGTCGGGCTCGGCGTTGGCCGACACCTTGACGCCGATCGGGTTCTGGATGCGTGACACGAAGTCGATGTGGGCCCCGTCCAGGTCGCGGGTCCGCTCTCCCACCCACACGAAGTGCGCCGACGTGTCGTAGGCCAGACCGGTCCGCGAGTCGATCCGGGTCATCGGCCGCTCGTAGTCGAGGATCAGCGCCTCGTGCGCGGCGAAGAACTCGACCGTGCGCATCGCGTCGAAGTCGGCCCCGCACGCGGCCATGAACTTCATCGCCATGTCGATGTCGTGCGCGAGCTTGTCGTACTTCTGGTTCGCGGCGTTGGCGACGAAGCCCTTGTTCCAGTCGTGCACGTGACGCAGGTCGGCGAACCCGCCCATGGTGAAGGCGCGGACGAGGTTCAGGGTCGCCGAGGACGCGTGGTAGGCCCGGACCAGCCGGTTCGGGTCGGGGGTCCGCGCCGCCGCCTCGAACGCGAAGTCGTTGACCATGTCGCCCCGGTATGCGGGCAGCTCGACCCCGTCGCGGGTCTCGGTGCCCGTGCTGCGCGGCTTCGCGTACTGACCGCCCATCCGGCCGATCTTGATGACGGGGACCGAGGCGCCGTAGGTGAGCACCGCGGCCATCTGGAGGATCGTCTTGATCCGGTCGCGGATGTTGTCGGCGGTCGCCGCCACGAACGTCTCCGCGCAGTCACCGCCCTGGAGCACGAACGCCTCACCGCGCGCCGCCGACGCCATCCGGTCGCGCAGCAGGTCGCACTCCCCCGCGAAGACCAAGGGCGGGTATGCGGACAGCGTGTCGACCGCGGTACGCACCGCCCCGGCGTCCGGCCAGGACGGCTGCTGGCCCGCGACGAGGGAGGCCGCGGAGGCCTCCAGCTCGGCCTGGAGCAGCGCGCTGTCGTTCACGATCACCCCCAGATTCTAGGAGCGCCGTCCAGCGACCTCCCGACACGGTCCGGATGACGGCCGAAACGGGTGTGCGGTTGGCGTCACAGCCGCCGCATAGGGTGCGCAGCATGACGTTCTCGATCGTCGCCACGGACGGCACGGCCGCGGGGGTGGCCGTCGCGAGCAAGTTCCTCGCCGTCGGTTCCGTCGTCCCGGAGGCCCGGCTGGGGTCCGACGGCGGCCGGTCGTTCGTGGTCGGAGCCGCCGCCACCCAGGCGAGCGCGAAGTGGTCCTACAAGGTCGACGCGGTCCGCCTGCTCGCTGAGGGCCGCGACGCCGCCGACATCGTCCAGCAGGTGACGGCCGCCGACCCCGAGCGCGAGCACCGCCAGCTCGGCGTGGTCGGCGTCGACAGCCAGGCGTCCTTCACCGGCCGCGACTGTCTCGACTGGGCCGGCGGCCGCTCCGGGGCGGACGACACGGGGCGCTACGCCATCCAGGGCAACATCCTCGTCGGCGAGCAGGTCGTCGCCGAGATGGAGCGGGCCTGGCTCGAGGGTGCTGGGATGCCGTTCGAGCACCGGCTCGTCACTGCGCTGCTGGCCGGCGACGCGGCCGGAGGCGACGCCCGCGGCCGGCAGAGTGCGGCCCTCGTCGTCGTGGCGGCCGGTGAGGGGTACGACGCCAGCGGGGTGCGCGCCGACCTCCGGATCGACGACCACCCGCAGGCGCCGCAGGAGCTGGCCCGGCTGCTGGACCTCAGCGATCTCTACTTCGGTGCGCCGCAGGACGTCGAACCGCTGGACGGTGAGCTGGCCGAGGAGGTCGGCGCACGGCTGGCCCGGCTCGGCTACGAGGGATCCCTGGTCGACGCGCTGGACACCTGGGCCGGCACCGAGAACTACGAGATGCGGCTCACCGACGAGGGGATCGACGCCCGAGTCCTCCGGGCGCTGCGCGAGGCCACGCCCGACTGACCGCCTGACCGGCAGAGCCGCGCCACGGCCGTCGATCGGAGGATTTCTGCCCTGATGAGGGCGAGAACCCTCCGCTCCGAGGCGTCAGACCGGCAGGGTTCCCCGCATGATGCTGTCGCCGCTGTGCTGCGGCCGGTCGTCGAACTGCTCGTTCGACAGGTCCACGATCGTGTAGCCCTGCGAGATCGCGTCCGACGGGACCGGGAACGTCGCCTGGTCGCTCGACAGGATCCCGAGCGACACCATCCGCTTGCCGTCCTGGTTGATGAGCCAGACCTCGACGTAGCCGGAACCCGGTGACATCGGCCGCGTGGCGACCTTCAGCTCCTGACCCTGGCCACCCTGGCCACCGAGCAGCTGCGCGGTGCCCTCCTGCTGCTTCGAGGCGTCCAGCGTGGTGAGCGGTACCGAGGCGACCACCGGCAGGGTCGTCTCACCCGGCGCCCAGACGGCCCGACCGACGAGCACGCCGAGCAGTACGCAGGCGGCCGCCGCGGCGACCAGCCACCAGGACCGGCCGGACGGGCGCGACGCCTTCGCGGCCCGGCGCGCAGCGATCGACGGCACCGGCTCGGCCGGCTCTGCGGGTTGCACCGGCTCGGCCGGCTGAACCGACTCCGCCGCCCCGTCATCCCTGGCCTCGGCCGCGATGCGCTCCCAGAGCTCCGGGCCGGGCTCGACCCGGTGTGCGCCACGCATACCGACCTCTTCGCGCAGCAGCCCATGGACCTGGACCAGCTCGGCGAGCTCCTCGGAGCACACCGGACAGGAGTCGACGTGGTCGCGGTCGGCCGGGCCGACATCGGGGTCGCCGAGGGCGATCGCGGCCAGCACGTCGTCGCTCACGTGGGTCATCGGTCGCCTCCTTCCCAGCCGTCACGCAGATCCTGACGCAGCCGGAGCAGGCCGCGACGCATGTGGCTCTTCACCGTGCCGAGCGGCAGGTCGAGCTGTTTCGCGATGTCCTCCTGTGTTCGGTCCTCGACGTACGCCAGATGGAGAACCGTGCGACGAGGTTCGGGGAGCTGCTCGACCGCCTCGCGCAGCATGACCCGGTCGACGACGCGGTCGACCGTGTCGCGGCCCTCCACGTCGGACCCGGGAACCGTGTTGGCGGCGACCGCCTGGGAGACCCGGGTGGCCCGAGCGCGGCGCGCGTACTCGTCGGCCACCCGGTGCCGCGCGATCCCGATCAGCCACGCCGGGAGGGCCGACTCGGAGGGCCGAAGCGTGCCACGGCTCTTCCACGCGGCGACGAACACCTGCTGCGTGACGTCCTCCGCGTCGGTGCGGCTACCGAGGGCGCGCGTCGCGATGCCGAGGATCAGCGGTCCCCAGAGCCGGTAGCACTCGGACAGGGCGTCGAGCGACCCCTCCGCCAAGGCCTCGGCCAGGGCGAGCGTGCTGCGCGACGTCTCGGTGTCCGCCCGCTCGATCTCGGTCATTGCGGTCACCCTAGGTCACCACCGGGTCGGCGATCACGACGAGATTGTCGGTGTACCCCGAACCGGGCACGTAGGCGCCGGTGCAGGTGACGAGGTGGAGGACGCGAGGACCGCTGACGGCGAAGAGTCCGTCACCGTCGAGCCGGGCCTTGTCGACGCGGACCACCGTGGTGACCCGGTAGGCGCGTCGCTGGTCACCGGTCCAGACGTCCACCTCGTCACCGGCCTTCGCCTGGCTGAGGCGTACGAACGGGCCGACCCCGGTCTTGCTGTCCACGTGCGCCGCGATCACGGTGGCTCCGGCGGCGTCGTCCGGCGCGCTGCCGAACTTGTACCATCCGGCGACCGTCGGGCTGGCCGGCAACGCCATCTGGCCATCGGGCAGCACCCCTTGCGGCTCGACGGTCATGTCGATGCCGAGCCGTGCGACCGCGACCCGGGTCGGGGCCGCGGCGGCGTCCTGACCGCCGAGGGTGGCCGGCGCCGCCGTCAGCGACGGCAGGTCGGGGGTGGTCGAGGATCCCGGCGGTGTCGACGCGGACGGTGCGACGGCAGCCGGCCCGGTGGCCGGAGCCACGAGGCCCGACGCCACCGGGTCGTCCGTGGCGCCGCCGCGCGGCACCACGAGGTAGGCGGCGAGCGCGCCCCCGGCCAGGGTGGCCGCCACGACGGCGGTCACCCTGGCCCAGCGGGGGCGGCTCATGCGATGCCTCGGAACGGCTCAGCCGACCGAGGAACCCCGGGCGGTCCCGCGGCGGCGGGTCAGCACGAGCGCGAGCCCCCCGGCCACCACCCCGCCGAGCGCGACCAGCTCGATGGCCGCGATCGACGAAGCACCGTCGGCCGCCTGGCCGCCGGTACCCGCGTTGACCCCACCCGGCGCGGAGTGCATGCCGGAGATGGTCTGGACCGCGAGCTTGAGGTTGTTCTGGGAGGCGCTGCCCCACGCGTACACGATGGTGCTCGTCCCCTCCTTCGAGCGTGACGTCGGCCGGGCCGATCACGACGGTGGTGCTCCCGGCGAGGACGACGTCGGCCGAGACGGTTCCGGCGTTGGTCACCAGCGACTTCTCGTTCGGGTTGGTGAGGTTCGTGATGACCGCGGCACCGCCGGCGCGGACGTCGACCGCGGGCGCGGCGGCATCGTGGCGGACGGTGAGCCGGGCCTTGCCGGCCGGGACGGCGGAGACGTCGTTGACGTACGGCGTCAGCTTCGGAGCGCCGCCGGCGTCGAGGTGGGCCACGACGGTGATGTTGGCGCCGGCCGGGACGTTGACCCCCTTGGCCTCGAGGACGGCCGCGGCGCCGCAACCGCTGTTCGCCGCGGTGATCTTGAGGTCGTAGCTGCCGGCGGGCAGGCTCTGCGGGTCGGTGAGGGTGCCGGGCTGGAAGTTGGTCAACAGGGCCTTGCCGTTGGCGCAGACGTCCACCGGGGTGTTGGGGACGGCGTGCAGGATCGAGACCATCGCGGTGCCGGCGGCGTGCGCCGACAGGGGCGCCGCGAGAGCGACGCCGACGGATGCCCCGGTGGCGATGGCCACGGTGGCGAGAGCACGAACGATGCGCATACAGACTCCTCGTGTGGATCGACCGGCGACGTGGCCCACTCCACGAACGGGGTATGCGGTTCCCCGGTAGCCGCTATGACCTCTCTTCCGCCACGGACCGGCTCACGGATGCACCCTCCCCGTTCGCCCTACACTGGCGACGAGGTCGGCCGTGGCGAAGGGGTGTGCGGATGGGGTCGCCGGTGCCGCCCGCCGACGCTCGCTCGCAGGGACCGGTCGGTGACCCGGTCGAGTCCGACCGCCGCTTCCGCCGGTTCGTCCTGCTCGACCTCGCGGCGGCCGGCGCCGGGGTCGTGGTCCTCGTCGTCGTGCTGGCCGTGGTCCGGACGGCGCTCGTGTGGCCGCTGCTCGTGGCCACGGTGCTCTGCGTCGGGCTGCTCGCGTGGTCGCTGCGCCTCTACCGCGCCGGACGGGTCGACGCCGCCGTCCTCGCGGTCTGCGCGACGTTCTGGCTGCAGCTCGTGGTCGCTCCACTGCTCGTGCCGTCGCTGTTCGGCGGCTTCGCCGTGCTCACCGTCTTCCCGGTGCTCTTCGCGATCCCCTACGTGCAGCGCCGCACCCTCCTCGTCATCTCGGTCGCGACCGCCGCGGCGGCCGTCGTCGCCGTGCTGCTGGCGGTTCGGGCGATCGTCCCGGTGGTCTCCGGACTGCCGACGGAGCTCATCCAGGTCGTCTTCGTCTTCGTGTCGGTCGCCTTCCTGGGACTCGGACTGACCGTCCTGTACGCGTACTCGGGTCGCCTCTCCGAGGTGGTCGACGGGCTCCGGCACGCCAACGCCGAGCTGCACCGGTCCGAGCAGTCGCTGGAGCACAAGGTCGTCGAGCGGACCGCCCAGCTGGAGCGCTCTCGCGAGGAGACGGCCCGCGCCCGGGACGAGGCGGTCGGTCTCAGCCACGAGCTCGCAGCGGTTCTCGACAACCTCGCCGAGGGGCTCCTCGTCATCGACCCGCAGGGACGCGTCGAGCGCGTCAACCGGCGGCTCGAGGAGATGCTGGCCCGGCCGTCGGGGAGCCTGCTGCACCAGTCGGCGGCCGAGGTCCTCCCCGAGCTGGACGGGATCGGGACCACGCAGGCCGCGACCCGCGAGATCCCCCTCGCCGACGGCCGTCTCGGACGCGCCGTGGCCAGCGACATCGTCGACCCGGCCGAGGAGACGTCCCGCGGGACGGTCGTCCTCGTGCGCGACATCACGGTCGAGCGAGAGGTCGACCGGATGAAGACCGACTTCATCTCGACCGTCTCCCACGAGCTGCGAACTCCCCTGACCTCGATCCTCGGGTTCGCCAAGATCATCGGGAAGCGCCTCGACGAGCGGGTCTACCCCGCCGTCCCCGCGCCCGACGACGCGACGGGCCGGGCCATGACCCAGGTCCGCGGGAACCTCGACATCATCGTCACCGAGGGCGAGCGCCTCACCGCCCTCATCAACGACCTGCTCGACCTCGCCAAGATGGAGGCCGGCCGCGTCGAGTGGCGCGACGAGGAGGTCGACGTGGACGCCCTCGTCCGCCAGGTGAGCGCCACCGTCGAGCCGCTGTTCCAGGAGAAGGACCTGCCGCTCCGGCTCGACCTGGAACCGGACCTCCCGACCGTCCGCGGCGACCGGCACCGCCTCGGCCAGGTCGTCATCAACCTCCTCTCCAACGCCAGCAAGTTCACCTCGACGGGATCGGTCACGGTCGCGACGCGTCGCGAGCCCGGGCACGTGGTCGTGGCGGTCACCGACACCGGCCCCGGCATCGCGCCGGCGGACCGTGGGGACCTGTTCGTGCGGTTCAAGCAGGTCGGCGACACGCTGACCGGCAAGCCACAGGGCACCGGGCTGGGGCTGCCGATCTGCCAGGAGATCATCGAGCATCACGGCGGGCACATCGACGTCGACAGCGAGGTGGGCCGCGGGACGACCTTCTCCTTCGTGCTGCCGGTACCGATCGCGCGCGCCACGCCCCAGCCCGCGGACCCCGGGAATGCGTCGGTCCTCGACGCCCGCACCCTCTTACGCGACCTGCGCGACAACCCGAGCGCCCATCGTGCCGGCGGCCCGCCACACATCCTCGTCGTCGACGACGACCAGCCCGTCCGCCAGCTGCTCCGCCAGGAGCTGGAGGGCCACGGCTACGTCGTGCACGAGGCGGTCGACGGTCACGAGGCCGTGCGGATGGCCCGTGCGCTCGGCCCGGACCTCGTCACGCTCGACGTGATGATGCCCGACGTCAACGGCTTCGACGTGGCGCAGGCGTTGCGGCACGACCCCGCCACCCTGCGGATCCCGATCCTCGTGGTCTCCGTCGTCCACGACGAGGTCCGGGCGACGGCGGTCGGCGTCGACCGGTACCTCACCAAGCCCGTCGACGGCGCGGATCTCCACGCCCAGGTCGAGGCCCTCCTCGCGGAGGGCGGGCGGCACGGGCACGTGGTGGTCGCCGACTCCGACCGCCCGACGCTCGAGACGGTGCAGGCGATCCTGGTCGGGCAGGGCTGGGTCGTCACTCCCGCGTCCGACCTGCATACCGTGGCCGAGGTGGTCCGGACCGCCCTCCCCGACCTGGTCATCGCCCGGGCCGACCCGGCCGACCCGTACCGCCTGGTGGATCTCCTGCGCACCGACCCGGTCACGCAGCACGTCGTTGTCGTTCTCTTCGAGTGAGGTACCGGTGTCCCGATCCGTCCTGATCGTCGACGACGAGGCGCACATCCGCGCGCTCCTCGAGCAGACCCTCGAGGAGCTCGAGGACGAGGGCGTCGAGCTGATGACGGCCGCGGACGGGGCGGCCGCTCTGGCGCTCATCGCCGCCGAGCGCCCCGACCTCGTCTTCCTCGACGTGATGATGCCGAGGATGAACGGCTACGAGGTATGCCGGGCCGTCCGGTCCGACCTCGGCCTCACCGACGTGACCATCGTGCTGCTCACGGCCAAGGGCCAGGACGCCGACCGCGTGCAGGGTCTGGCCGTCGGGGCCGACGAGTTCCGGACCAAGCCGTTCGACCCGGACGAGATCCTCGACCTGGCCCGGGCGCGGCTCGGGCCCCTCGACGAGACACGCTGATGGCCAAGAAGATCCGCCTGCGGAAACTGGTCCGCCGGGACGACGTCGCCGCGGTGCTGGCGGCCGTCAGCGGTGGCGAGGACGCTGTCGTCGACGCGAAAGGCCGGCTCCTGACCGGACCGGCCGTCGACGGGACGCCGGTCCCCGTCACCGGACCGGACGGGACGTCGCTGGGAACCGTCACCGGCCCCCGTGCAGCGGAGACCGCCGGCGCCCTGACCGCTCTCGCGGCGATGGAGGACGAGCGGCGGGAGCTCGCCGACGAGGTCCTCGACATGTACCGCGAGGTCAACCTCCTCTACACGCTCGGTGAGGTCCTCGCCACCGCGACGGACCGGACGGACCTCGCGGCCCGAGCCCTGCGCGAGGCGACCCGGCACGTCCCCGTCGACCAGGCATACGTGGTCCTGAGCCTGGACGAACCGGAGGTGGTGGCGAGCCTCGACCGGAACGCACGGACGCGCATACCGGGGGACCTCACTCGGGCGCGGATCGAGTCCGACGACGACGGCGCGCTGCTCGTGGCGCCGCTGGCGTTCCGGGGTGAGGAGCGCGGCGCGATCGTGCTGCGCCGTCGCGAAGGCGCCTTCGTGGCCGGCGACCTCAAGCTCATCGGCGCGGTGGCGACACAGTGCGCGGGCGTTCTCGAACGCGTCCTCGACGAGGAGCGCCGGGCGAGGGCCGCCGCCGAGCGCGAGGAGTCACTGCGCCGGCAGCTGGACCAGCTGCGCATCGAGCTGGACCAGGGACGGCAGGCCGAGCAGGTCGAGAAGGTGACCGAGACCGACTACTTCGGTGGCCTCCGGGCCCAGGCGTCCGACCTGCGCCGGATCATCGGCGACCGTCCCGGCTGACCCGCGGGAGCCGCAGCTCCAACGTCTCGGGGTCGTCGCCGACGTCGAGCACGACCGCTCCGTCGCTCATCTCCTGAGCGACGTCGCCGCGCGGTCCGCGGACTGCTGCCGTGACCGCCAGCACCACGGACTCGCCGCCGGCGTCGACCTGATGGGCCCACGCGCGTACCTCGTGCACGCCGAGCGGCGCCAGAGGCACGTCGACGATGCGGTCACCCGGTGGGAGCTGCTCCGTGCGGACCGTGCTGCCGCGCGCCACGACCCCGACGTGGTCCCGGCCGGACTCCTCGTCGCGGCGCACCTCGATCACCGCCCGCGGCCGCATCGCCCCGGACCGGAGCATCACGACGGTGATGACGAGGACGATGACGACGACGGTCGCCGCGAGGAGTCGCTGGACGGCAGTCGGCCAGAGCCAGACGTAGATCACCTCGGTCGCCATGAAGGCGAGGAAGACGAGCACGGCGACGACCGGTTGGCCCATCCACCGCCAGAACAGCGCCGGCTCGTAGTCGCCGCGACGCCGGCTCGACTCCATCATGAGGATCGGGAAGACGCCGCCCATCAACGGTCCGGTCAGCGCGCCGACGATCCCCATCGACCCGGCGAACGACGCGCTCTCGGTGATGATGAGCAGCTCGGCGAGCAGCCAGATGGCGCCGATCAGGGCCACCCCCAGGGCCACCGCGGTCCGGCGGCGGTTCACCAGCCGCTCGGCGACGAGGTTGTAGAGACCCAGCGACAGGTGCACTGTCCCCATCCCGACCGCGAGGAAGACGAAGACGAACCCGACGATCGACGCCGCCCGTCCGGCCTCCTCGGCGAGCGGAACCAAGGCGGTGCCCAGCTCGGACTGCAGCCGCGCCGCGGGACGGCGGAGCCCACCGAGAACACCCAGAGGCTGTAGAGGGCGACCACCGTGAGCATCGCCGCGACGCTGCCGGTCATCAGCGAACGGCCGCCGGGGTCGCGGGTCAGGACGACCTTGGCGCAGTTGCCGACCGAGGTGTGGCCGTAGAAGCACAGGAGCACGACGCCGAAGGCCAGCTCCAGGACGCTCGGGTCGAAGGGCCGGCCGTCGAGGAACGGAACGGCCGTGTACCTCATGTTGTCGACGTCCAGGACGGTGAGGGCGAGGACGACGAGGATGAGGATGCCGAGCACGTTGAAGAAGCCGACGATGAGGGCGGAGGCGATCGTCGCGTCCAGGCGTTTCCGGAAGATCAGGGCGATGTTCGCGGCGAACAGCCCCGCCGCCCAGAGCGGCGCGCTGGTGTCGGTCGTCTTGGCGACGGTCACGGCGAAGCCGACGTAGCAGGCGAGGAGCACCGGCGCGGTGTAGATGGTCATGCCGACCCCGAAGGCGACGCCACCGGTCCGGCCGAGGTACCCCCGGACCACGCGCCCGAAGTAGGCGCCACGCCAGCGCACCGACCCGGTCCGGGTGAACGTCTCCGCGACGGCCGCGACCGTCAAGACGTTGAGCAGCCCGAGGACGACGATGATCGCGACGCCCGGCAACGGGCCGACACCGGCGACCGCGATGGGCAGCGCCAGCATCCCGGCGCCGATCGTCTCGGTGAGCGTCAACCCGTAGGTGGTCCAGAACGGCGGCAGCTCCTCCAGGCGGCGGAACAGCCGCGACCGCGACCACCGCAGCTTCTCCAGCCCGGTGAGGTCGGTGTCGTAGACGTCGTCGAGCTCGCCGCGGTGACGGTCGCGGTAGGCCTGTTGCACCGCGGGGTCGTCGAGACCGAGCGCGGCGCGCATCCGGCCGACGTCCGACTCCCGGAAGCGGTACTTGTCGCCGAACCGGTGCGCCAGCTCGGCCCGGGCCACCGCGTCCGGCGGCACGAGGTAGGCCCACAGGGGCGCGAACTGGTCCAGCTCCTGGATGGTCGGCGGCGGCAGGTCCCGGCCCGCGGCCAGGGCCGAGAGGAAGGCCCGCTCCTGCTCCTCGAGGACCCCCGCGGACAGCACCGGGGCGGTGGCGTTGCGGGCCTTGAGGGCGAGGTATGCGGCGCGGCTCTCGATGACGTAGAGCGCACTGCTCACCCGCCGGCCGGACAGGCCCCCGAGCAGCTCGGCCCGGCTGAGGAACTCCCCCTCCTCCCGCTCCGGGGTCCGGCTCATCCAGCCTCCCGGCGGACGTAGTCGGCGACCCGGACGAACTCGGTGCTCAGCTCCTCCTCGGGGTGCAGCAGCGAGAAGAGGCCCGCGCTGCCCAGAGCCATCATCGCGTCGGAGTGGGGTAACACGGCGACCACCGGGCAGTCGTATGCGTGCTCCACCCGTTCCCGGACGACGGCCGGGTCGAAGGTGGCCGGCGACTTGTTGACGACCAGGGCGATGCGCGGCACCTCCAGCTCCTTGGCCACGTGGACCGTGACACCGGTGCCCTCGTAGTCCTGCTGGTCGGGCCGCAGGACCACCAGCAGGGTGTCGGCCACGACGAGGGACAGCAGGGTCTCCTCCTGCAGGCCGGGGTGCGTGTCGACGAGGAGCGCATCGAGCCTCAGCTCGTCGACGAACTCGCGCAGGCCCTGGACCAGCTGCTGCGAGTCGTACCCGTTGCGCAGCACCCGGGTGATCTCGCCCGGCCGGATGCTCGACGGGATGAGGTGGATCCGACCGGACAGGCCCGGCGGCGTGACGTCGATGGCGACGTCCTCGATCGGTACGCCGTCGAAGAGGAAGTCGTTGAGCGACGCCGTGATGTCGTCGCCCTTGAGGCCGAACAGCACGTGGATCCCCGGGGACTGGACGTCGGCGTCGATGACGCCGACCCGCATACCCTCGCGGGCCAGCTGGGCGGCCACGTTGGCCGAGAGGTTCGACTTGCCGGTCCC
This sequence comes from uncultured Actinomycetota bacterium, assembly GCA_963713345.1. Lineage (GTDB taxonomy): Bacteria > Actinomycetota > Actinomycetes > Actinomycetales > Dermatophilaceae > Lapillicoccus. The sequence continues at coordinate 127,207 of CAVQLI010000009.1, forward strand.
ACCACGGAACGAGTGCACCGAGACCACACGGACGGGTCGACGCGGCACGCGGCTCACTGTAACCAGGACGTACCGCGCTCAGTCGCGGTGCAGGCCCTTGGAGATCGCGTAGCGGACCAGCTCGACGCGGTTGTGCATCTGGAGCTTGCCGAGGGTGTTCTGCACGTGGTTCTGGACGGTCCGGTGCGAGATGTAGAGCTGGGCGGCGATGTCCTTGTAGCTCATCCCGGTCGCGACGAGCTTGAGGACCTCGGTCTCGCGCTCGGTGAGCTGCGGTGCGGCGGAGGCGCCGGAGCCGGCGTTCTGCATCCGCCGGAACTCCCCCAGCACCAGCCCGGCGAGGCCGGGGGTGAACACCGCTCGCCCTCGCGCCGTCCGGCGAACCGCCTCGAGGAACTCCTCGCGCGCGGCCGACTTCACGAGGTACCCCGACGCTCCGGCCTTGACCGCGTCGAGGACGTCCTGGCGCTCGCCGCTGACCGAGAGGATGAGGATCTTGGTGGGCAGGTCCTCGGTGGCGAGCTGCTCGCATACCCCGACGCCGTGCACGCCCGGGAGGTTGAGGTCGAGGACCAGGACGTCAGGGCTGGTGGCCTTGACCCGGCGGATCGCCGAGAGCCCGTCGGCGGCCGTGCCGACGACCTGGAACCCCGCGTCGGCGAGGTCGCGGGCGACGGCGTCGCGCCACATCGGGTGGTCGTCCGCGACGACGACGGTGATGGAGGCGTCGTCGATGGGCTCGTCCTCGGCGTCGAGGGACTCGACCTCCTCGATGCCGTCAGCACCCGGCTGGTTCGGTGTCATTCACCCGCCTCGCTTGGGAATCCACATCTCGACCGTGGTGCCACCACCCGGTCCGTAAAGGTACCGGGCCGAGCCGCCCAGCTCCTCGAGCCGGCCCCGGATCGAGGCCGACACCCCGAGCCGGCCGCGGCTGCCCGCCTCGGCGATCCGCTCCTCGGAGACGCCGACGCCGTTGTCCCGGACCGTGACGACGATGTCGTCGCCGGCGTCGTCGACGAGGACCCAGGCGTGCGCGTCGGGACCGGCGTGCTTGCGGACGTTGTCGAGCGCAGCCTCGACCGCGGCGACCAGCTCGTTCGCGGGACGGCGGGGCAGGAAGACGGGATCGGCCGGAGCGACGAGGTCGGCCATGCCGGCCGAGGCCTGCCGCAGGTACTGGCTGAGGTCGACCGGACCCCCGATCGTCTTCTCCAGCTCGTCGATGGGCACGCCGCTGACCAGGGCGCGCAGGCGCTGCTCCTGCTCTCCCGCGATGGCGCCCAGCCGAGCCGCCTCCCCGCCGGCGTCCACGCCGCGGCGGTGGATGAAGGCGAGCGCCTGGAGGACGCCGTCATGGATGGTCCGCGCCAGCCGCTCGCGCTCCACGTCCTCGGCGTCCTGCGCCAGCGCGCGGGCCAGCTCGGCCTGCTCCTCCCGGGCCAGGTCGGCGCAGTAACCCACCGTCCCCCCGACGAGGATGACGAGGAGCCCGTTGCTCACCGCGGCGACGTCGACCGACCGGGTGGCCGCGACCATCGCCAGCGCGATCACCCCTCCCGCGGCCAGGCCACCGCGCCAGCCCTTGATGATGCCGATCGACGCGACGGGTACCGCCTGCCACACCCCGGGCAGCGTCGTCGTCCCGCGGAAGGCGGCGTCCGGGGTGTCGACCCACCGGGTCGCGACGACCGCACCCACGGCCAGGCCGAGCTCGACGAGGTGCCACCAGAGCTCCCGGCGCTCCCAGACGACCTGGACGGCGGTCCACACGGCGAGCACGCCGAGGATCGCGAACGCCGCCGCGGGCGCCTGCATGTCGTCCCGGCGGGTCCAGGCGCCCCAGACCGCATACAGGAGGGCGAGCGGGCGCAGCACGCGGATGGCCCGCCAGAAGGCGGAGACGACCAGGGAGTCGTCCGGCGCGCCGGAGGCGCCGGGCCCGCGGCTCGGCAGGGGGACCGACATGGTCAGCTGGCGGCCCGTTCGCCGGCTTCACCCGGCGCGTGCAGGTCGTCGACGTCATCCTCGTCGTCGCCGATCGGCACGTCGTCGAGGGGGGACTCCCGCCGGCCCTCCACGCCCTCCGCCGCGTCGAGCGCGTCCTCGAGCTCCTTGGCGGCGCTGCCCGGACGGGCGGCCTCCTGCAGCTCGCGGGCGCGGACCTTGGCGGCGCGGACGATGCGGTCCTTCATCGACGTGGCGTACTCGTCGACGTACTCCTGGCCGGACAGGAGCATCAGCTCGTACATGATCTCGTCGGTGATCGACCGGAGCACAAACCGGTCGTCCTCCATGCCCTCGTAGCGGGCGAAGCTCAGCGGGCGCCCGATCCGGATGCCGATGCGCATGATCCGCGGCAGCTTCTTGCCGGTGGGCTGGGCCTTGTCGGTGCCGATCATCGCGACCGGGAGCACCGGGACGCCGGCCTCGAGGGCCATCCGGGCGACGCCGGTGCGGCCGCGGTAGAGCCGGCCGTCCGGCGACCGGGTGCCCTCGGGGTAGATGCCGAGCAGCTCGCCGCGACGGAGGATCCGCAGACCGGAGTTGAGGGCGGCTTCGCCGGCCTTGCCTCCGGACCGGTCCACCGGTACCTGGCCGACGCCCTTGAAGAACGCCGCCGTGGCCTTGCCCTTGATGCCGCGCCCGGTGAAGTAGTCGGACTTGGCGAGGAACGTCATCCGCCGCGGGACCATCAGCGGCAGGAAGATCGAGTCGGAGAACGAGAGGTGGTTGCTCGCGAAGATCGCGGCCCCCTCCTCGGGGATGTGTTCCTCGCCCTCCACCCACGGGCGGAACAGCAGCTTCAGCAGCGGACCGAGGACGACGGTCTTGAGCACCCAGTAGAACACCGCGAGATCTCGCCCTCTCTGCTGGCCGCCGGACGTGAAAACCCTGTGATCTGCCGCACTTTACGGCACTATCAGCGAGCCGGGCTGTCGTGCGACGATTTGGCAGCCGACCGGCATACCTGCGAGGAGATCCACGGCATGGCAGTTTCCGTTCTCCCCGGGGCCGAGCCCTACGCCCACGACGGCAACGACATCGGCGTGCTGCTCGTCCACGGCTACACGAGCACGCCGCAGAGCATGCGTGGCTGGGCCGAGCACCTGGCCGCCGCCGGCTTCACGGTGCGACTCCCGCGGCTGCCGGGGCACGGCACCCGGTGGCAGGACCTGAACACCATGCGGTGGCAGGACTGGTATGCGGAGGTCGACAAGGCGTTCGCGGAGCTCCGGTCCCGCTGTGATCAGGTGTTCGTCGCGGGGATGTCGATGGGCGGGCTCCTGTCGACCAAGGTGGCCCTCGAGCAGGGGCCGCGGGTGGCCGGGCTCATCCTCGTCAACCCCATCTACCTGCACGACGACAAGCGACTCACGCTGCTGCCCGTGCTGCAACGCGTTCTCCCGTCGTTCCCGGGCATCGCCAACGACGTCAAGATGGTCGGCGGAGAGCCCGAGCTGGCCTACGACCGGAACCCGCTCAAGGCGATGCACTCCCAGACCCAGCTGTGGGCGGAGGTCCGCCGCGACCTCGGCGAGATCACCCAGCCGGTGCTCCTCATGCACTCGCGGGTCGACCACGTGGTCCCCGTGGCCAGCTCGGCGCACTTCCTCGCGAACATCTCCAGCACCGACGTCACCGAGATCTGGCTGGAGAACTCGTACCACGTGGCAACGCTCGACAACGACGCCCCGCTGATCCACGATGAGTCGGTCCGGTTCATCGAGCGGGTGTCCGGGTCCATGCGCGCGGGCGAGGGGTGAGATTCTCTAGTCATGGCCGAGAAGGACGTCGACGAGCAGTTCGCCGCGATCATGGCGCACTGGGACGACGTCGCCCTGGGGCTGGACCCGTACGGCGACCCACAGCCTGACCTGGCGCCCGACCCGACCGGTGAGCCCACCGAGGGGGATGCGCCGGCCGACGCCCCGGTGGCGCGAGCGCCCGAGATCCGCCGGATCCGCGACGTGACCGACCTGCCCGACCTCCCCGACTCCGTCGTGGGCCCAGACGACGTGCGGTCCGACGACCGCGTCGTGGACGACCCGATCGAGGACGTCGAGGACGTCGTCGAGAGCTGGGACGTCGAGTCGGACGAACCGCACTACACGCCGCCGCCGCCCGCACCGCTCCCGCCGTCGGAGGACAAGCACTTCTGGCTGATGATCGTCGCGCTCGTCGCGGGGCCGCTGCTGTTCCTCTACCTGCTGCTGTTCAACCGCGACGGCAACGGCTGGTGGATGGTGTTCGCCCTGCTCGTGTCGATCGCCGGGTTCGTGCTCCTGGTCCTGCGCCAGCCGCTCGACCGCGACGACGACGACGACGGCATCCGCCTCTAGCCACCGGAGACGCCGCCGCCAACTTCTCCGCACGTGATGAGTTGTCGGCGCCTGCCGCCCGCCGTGGCCGCCAACTTCTCCGCACGTGATGAGTTGTCGGCGCCTGCCCGCCGTGCCCGCCAACTTCTCCGCACGTGATGAGTTGTCGGCGCCTGATTTCCGAAATGTCCGATTAAAGGTCCGCACGTGCGGAGTTGTTGCCGAGAGGGCCGGGCGTCGTCGGCTGACGACCTGCAACGCGACCGACCACGACCACGGCGACCCCGACAATCTGCATCTCGACGACGCTTCGTGACGTTCAGGGGCGCTGCGGCCCGACAATCTGCATCTCGACGACGCTTGATTACGTTCGGGGGCTCTGCGGCCCCGAACATCCGCATCTCGACGACGTCTGGTGCGCGGCGGCTGGCTCGGCCACGGCTCGGCCTCGGCTGACCACGACCGCAACGGCGCGTGACGGTCAGAGTCCCCCACCCACTCCGAGCCGGTCCCCCTGAGGTCAAGGTGGACGATCGCCGACCTCAGAGGGTGCAGAAGCCCACACGATCAGGCCCCACCGTGCGCCGCCCCGTCTACACGGCGCTGCCCGCTGCCAACGCCTACCCACGTGGTGGCGTGTTGGCTCCTGACTTCCGACATGTCCGTGAAGAGCTCCCCACGTGGGGAGCTATTGGCCGAGGCGGGCCAGGTCGGCGGCGCCGATGAGGCCGGCCTCGTTGCCCAGCTCGGCGGCCACGATCTTCGCCTCCGGGCGGTACCCGCGACCGGTCAGCTGACGTCGGAAGGTCTCCCGGGCCGGGTCCAGCAGTAACGGGCCGGCCGCGCTCACGCCTCCGCCGATGACGAAGGTGCCCGGGTCGAAGGCCGCCGCCAGGTTGGCGATACCCACCCCGAGCCACTCCCCGATCTCGGCGAGCAGCTCGATCGCCGTCGGGTCGCCGTTCTGGGCCGCCGCCGTGATGAGCGGTCCGGTCAGCTTCGACGGGTCGCCGCCGACGCCGGAGAGCAGGTCCTCCGCCACCGGGGACCCCGCCGCGATGAGGTCTCGGGCCTCGCGGACGAGGGCGTTGCCGCTCGCATACTGCTCCCAGCAGCCCTTGTTGCCGCACTCGCAGCGAAGCCCGTTCGGCACCACCTGCATGTGCCCGAACTCGCCCGCGATGCCGTAGCGCCCCCGCTGCACCTGTCCGTCGATGACGATGCCGCCACCGATCCCGGTCCCGAGGTTGACGATCATCAGGTGGCTCTCGCCGCGCGCGGCCCCGAACTTCCACTCGGCCCAGGCGGCGGCGTTCGCGTCGTTGTCGACCGTGATCGGCACGTGCACCCGCCGCGCCAGCGCCTCGCGCAGCGGCTCGTGACGCCACGACAGGTGCGGGGCGAACACCACGGTCGCCCGGTCGGCCGCCACGAACCCGGCCGCGCCGATCCCGACGGCCACCACCTCACCCAGCCCGTCGGTGCGTACGGTCTCGACCAGCTCGTCGACGACCTCGACGATGGTGTTCTCCACGACATCCGGTGACTTCGACCGGTCCGGCGTGTCCCGGCGAGCCCGGGCCAGCACCGTCCCCGACGCGTCGACCGCCCCGCCCGCGACCTTGGTCCCGCCGATGTCGATCCCGATCGCCAGCTGGCCGCTCATCGCGCCTCCTCCGTCTCGACGTCGGACTCGTCGCCCTCGATCTGGATGTCCTCCACCTCCGGTCGGGCCCGCCGCGGTGGCGCCGTCCCGGTGTCGCGCCATCGGCTGGCCGCCACGTCGCGCAACGTGTCGGTCACCGCCGCGGCGAGGTCGGCCAGCCGGTCGAGGGTCTCAGGACGGACCGTGCGCACGACCCGCAGCAGCTGGCATACGGGACAGAGGTGGCAGACCTCGCCGTCCTGCGCCGTCGCGTGCCCCGCTCCGGGCACATGACCGCACGTCGGGCAGGGCTCGGCAGCCGGCTCCGCCGCCGGTTCAGCGGCCGGCGGCTCCGAGCTCGCGTATGCGCGCCCGCTCGCCTCCCCGGCTCCGGACGTCCCCGCCAGCAGCGCGTCCAGCAGCCGCGCCGTCTCCTCGGCCACCGAACCGACCGAACCGACCGGCGGGCGGTCGCGCTCCGGGCCTGCCGTCTCGTCAGCCATGCGCGGCCTCTCGCATCCCGTCGTCCGTCCCGTCGTTTCCCTGGGCGTCCACCGGTACCGGCCAGAGGTCGGGGTCCGGCTCGAACGTCACCCGCAGCGTCCCTTCCCGGACGCGGGCGCCGCGGACGACACACCGCTGAAGCGCGGCCGGCAGGCTGAGCACTCGGCGATGGTCCCCCACCGACACCAGCAGCTCGGCGTCGCGCCGCTTGAGGTCGACCTCGCGCGCGTGGACGAGCGGCAGCGGCAGGCTCAACACATAGCCGGAACCGGACCGGCGCACCCGCATCCCGTCGTGGCGGACCGGCCCGAGTACGCCCAGCGGGTCGTCCGTGGTCGACACGTCGCCCTCGATGAGCCCCGCCAGCGCGTCCAGCGCGTCGGTGCCGATCGGCTCCCCCGCCAGGTAGGGCACCCGCAGGATCGGGAGCCCGGCGAACGACTCGGCCACCTCGACCAGGCCGGCCCGCTGCGCCTCGTTCCACGAGCGTCGCCAGGCGTCGCCACGGGCGGCCGCTGCAGGGATGACCCGGTTGACGACGACACCGTCGACGGCGAACCCGTAGAGCCCGAGCGACGTCCAGGTCCGGCGCGCCTCCGCGATGACGACGCGTTCGGGCGTGAGCACCAGCCGAACCGACGCCGCGGGACCGGTCAGGAGGGCGTGGACGTCTCGCATCTGCCGGTACCAGCCGGACACCGTCGTCGCCACCTCCGGCGAGGGCAGCGGCATACCGGCCGCGGCAGCGGCGGCCGGCCGCAGTGTCCGCATCAGCCCGCGCTGCGCCGGGAGCAGCCGCTCCAGGTGCCAGGCGAGCGCCTCGGGCAGGGCGAGCAGCCGCAACGTCTCCGCCGTCGGCGCACAGTCGACGACGATCAGGTCCCACTCCCCCGAGTCGGCACGCGACCGCAGCTCGAGCAGGGCCGCGATCTCCTCGGCCCCCGGCAGCGAGGTCAGCTCCTCGGCGACCACCGGGTCGATGCCGAGGGTGTCGAGCACCTCGAGGAGGTAGTCCTGCACCACCCGCCACTGCGCACCGAGCCGGCCCTGGGCGCTCACCTGCAGCGCCGTCAGCTGCGGCTCGACCTCGACCCGTCCGGCACCCCCGAGCCCGACGCCGAGCGCGTCACCCAGCGAGTGCGCCGCGTCGGTCGACATCACCAGGGTCCGGGTCCCGGAGCGGGCCGCCCGGACCGCGCACGCCGCGGCGGTCGTGGTCTTGCCGACCCCTCCCTTGCCCGTGAAGAGGACGATCCGCACGGGCGTCAGCCCTCGACGCGCTTCTTCAGCTCCCGGAGCGCGGTGTCGACGATGACCTTCTCCGCCTTCCGCTTGAGCATGCCGAGCATGGGGATGGTCAGGTCGACCGCGAGCCGGTAGGTCACGTCCGTGCCGGCGCCACGGGAACCCAGCGTGTAGGACCCGTTCATCGCCTTGAGCACCGTCGCCTTGACGAGCCCCCAGGAGACGACGCCGGTCCCCTCCTCGTCGACGTCCCACTGGTAGTCGAGGACGTAGGTGTCCTTGATGACCCCCGCGTCGACGACGAACTCGACCCGGTCCGGCCAGCCGTCGCCCTCCTCGGAGAGCACCGTCGCGGACTTCACCTCGGTCGCCCACTTCGGGTAGTCACCGAAGTCCGCGATCACGTCGAGGACCGCGCCGGGGGCGGCGTCGATGACGATGGAGCTCTCGGTGCGGTCGGGCATGGGCGGAAGGCTACAACCTGGCTCGGCCGGGCTCAGGGCTCTCTCGTATGCGTCGGAGCCGTGCCTGGTCTGACCGGGACCGGCACGTCGCCGCATACCCGCGGGTATCCTCCGAGACGACCGTTCCAGCCCGAGGAGCCCGCCGTGTCACAGCATGTCCGCGACAAGGTTGTCGCCCCCGTCGTCGCTCCGACCACCGAGGGCAACCTCGCCCAGACCGTGGTGGTGAACGCCCGCGAGGTTCCCGACAAGGTCGTCTTCTCGACGCGGTCCGGGAGCGGCTGGCAGGACGTCACCGCGACCCAGTTCGCCGACGACGTCAACCGGCTCGCGAAGGGGCTCATCGCCGCCGGGGTCGAGGTGGGTGACCGGGTCGGGCTGATGTCTCGGACCCGCTACGAGTGGACCATGACCGACTACGCGATCTGGACCGCCGGCGCGGTCACCGTGCCGATCTACGAGACGTCCTCACCCGACCAGGTGGCCTGGATCCTCGAGGACTCCGGAGCCGTGGCCGTCGTCGTCGAGACCGCGGCCCACGCCGGGGCGGTGTCCGCGGCCCGCGACCGGCCGGCCGCCCTGCGCGACGTCTGGCAGATCGAGTCCGGCGCCCTGGACGAGCTCAACCGCGCTGGCGCCGACGTCGGCGACGAGACCCTGGACGCGCGCCGGGCCAGCACCGACCGCACCTCGCTCGCGACGATCATCTACACCTCCGGCACGACCGGACGCCCGAAGGGCTGCGAGCTCACCCACGGCAACTTCAAGGACCTCGCCGAGAACACCTGCGAGTCGCTCGCCTCCGTCGTGCGGGCGGACGGTGCGTCGACGCTGCTGTTCCTGCCCCTCGCGCACGTGTTCGCCCGCTTCATCCAGGTCCTCTGCGTCGAGGCCACGGCCCGGATGGGCCACTCGAGCGACATCCGCACCCTGCTCGACGACTTCGCGTCGTTCCAGCCGACGTTCATCCTCGCCGTGCCCCGCGTCTTCGAGAAGATCTACAACTCCTCCGAGCAGAAGGCGGCGGGCGACGGCAAGGGACGCATCTTCGCCAGCGCGGCCGCCACCGCGATGGAGTGGAGCGAGTCGCTCGACACCGGCGGCCCCGGCGTCGGGCTGAGGCTCAAGCATGCGGTCTTCGACCGGCTCGTCTACAGCAAGCTGCGCACCGCCATGGGCGGTCGGATCCAGTTCGCGGTGTCCGGCGGCGCGCCGCTCGGGACGCGGCTCGGCCACTTCTACCGGGGCATCGGCGTCATCGTCCTCGAGGGCTACGGCCTGACCGAGACCACGGCGCCCTCAACGGTCAACGTGCCGGAGAAGGTCAAGATCGGCACGGTCGGCACACCGCTGCCGGGCGTCGGGATCCGGATCGCCGAGGACGGCGAGATCCTCATCCAGGGCGTCAACGTCTTCGCGCGGTACCGCAACAACGAGGCCGCGTCCGCAGAGGCGTTGCAGGACGGCTGGTTCCACACCGGCGACATCGGCGAGCTCGACGACGACGGGTACCTCAAGATCACCGGTCGCAAGAAGGAGCTCCTCGTCACCGCCGGCGGCAAGAACGTCGCGCCCGCGGTGCTCGAGGACCGGCTTCGCGCCCACCCGCTGGTGTCGCAGTGCATCGTCGTCGGCGACCAGAAGCCGTTCATCGCGGCGCTGCTCACCATCGACGCCGACATGCTCCCGGCCTGGGCCAAGAACAACGGGCTCCCGGCGCTCACCGTCGAGCAGGCGCGGACCAACGACGTCGTCCTCGCCGAGCTGCAGAAGGCGGTCGACGACGCCAACACCGCCGTCAGCAAGGCCGAGTCGATCCGCAAGTTCGCGGTCCTCCCGGGCGACTTCACCGAGGAGAACGGCTACCTCACGCCGTCGCTCAAGCTCAAGCGGAACGTCGTCATGAAGGACTTCCATGACGACGTCGAGGCGCTCTACGCCCCGGCGGCCAGCCGCGGCTGACCCGGCCGGACCGGCGCGACCGCCGCGCGAAGGGTTAGCGCGAGAGCCGCTTGAGGTAGGCCACCCAGTCGGCGACGAACGCCTCCTGCGTCGTGCCCAGCACGCTGCCGAACGCCGCCTGGGTCAGCTGGTCCACCGACGTGGTGACGCCGGGCTCCCCCGTCTTCGGTCCGGCCACCGCCCGGTAGAAGGCGACCACCTTGTCCTGGCCGAACCGCTGCCGCATCCTCGACACCGCCAGCCACGCCGCGCTGTAGGACGGCGCGATCTGGCCCTTGGTGGGGTCGAACGCCGCCTCGTCGGGGAGCTGGCTCGGCCCGTTGCCCGCGCGGACCTGGTCGAGGAGGTCGGCCGCGACGGACCGGGCGGGCAACCCGGTCGTCGCCAGCGCGACGTCGTCGGCGAACCCCTCCGACAGCCAGATCGGCACGCTGCGCGCCGTCGTGGCCCGGACCGTCACGTGGGTGAGCTCGTGGGTGACGACGACCTGGCGGCCGATGGCGCTGAGTCCCTTGAACGCGTCGGGGTTGAGGTAGACCCGGTCGCTCTGCGCCGGGGTGTCGCGCAGCAGCGGCCCGTCGGTGACCGCCGCGATCTGGTCGAAGCCCTCGCCGCGCCCCGGCCCGAGCTGGGCCTTGAGGGCGTCCAGCGAGCTCGGCGCGACGATCACCGCCGGCTGGGCCTCACCCCAGACCGACGCGATCCGGTCGTGCGCCGCGTCACCCAGCGAGAGGTATGCGCGCAGCGTCGCCGCGGGCAGGTCGCCGATGACGAGCGTGTCGGGTGAGCTGACCACGGCCAGGCCGGACAGGTCGAACGGCTGTCGGTCGTTCTGGCCGTCGGCCACGCCGGTGAACCGCCAGCCGTCCGCGGTGCGCTTGAGGACGTAGGAGACGGTGTAGTCACGCTGCCCCACGTCGTAGCCGGTGAACGCGTAGGTCTGGCGGATGCGCGCGACCCATGACTCCGGCTCGCCGGTGGCCGACGCCCCGGGCGGCCGCTCGACGTCGACGTTGCGCTGGGCCAGCTTGCCGATCGGGAGCGCGGTCATCCGGTCGAACAGACCCGCCTGGTCCGCCCCGAACCCGGTGCTCGGGTCGGTGACCGTCCCGAGCCACGACCCGCGGTTCTTGGCCCCGACCGCGGCGATCCGTTGGTTCACCAGGTCGGACGCAGCGTGCCGGGCCTCGACGGCAGGCTCGGTGGTGGGTGGCGGCGAGGGCGTCGGCCGGAAGGCGGCGGTCGGCTCACCGTTCCGGCCGTCCTCGGTCGCGGGAGGACTGCCGACCAACGAACAGCCCGCCGTCAGCGCCAAGGCCAGCAGCGAGGCCGCCGCGGCGAGCAGCCGACGGCGCGCCGCCGTGGAGGCGGTGGTCCGGGGTCCGGTCTGAGCGGAGGCCGAGCCGCGTCGCATACGCCCTCGCGGTGCCCACCTCACTCACCAAGGGTAGGTGCCGTACCGGTCGGCGCGGACCGATCTCGCCGGACCGACGCCTCAGCCGTACCTGGAGTGAGCGACATGGGCGCTGGGTGTACCCGGCTAGGACGCTGACCTCGCTCCACCGTGACCGCCCTCAGCGAGCGCCCGGGCTCGGGCGCTTGCTCAGCCGACCGCTCGGTGGTCGGCGGCCGTCTCCTGCGACCACGGCTCCCGTCGTGCCACGACGGTGCCGGCCACGTCCGGCGACACCAGGCCGGCCGCGACGAACCGGTCGACGGCCCGCCGCTCGGCCATGTCGAGCGAGAGCTCGCCGTCGGTGAGCACGACCACCGGCCGGTGGCCGAGGGCGGTGACGACGCAGTCGTCGCACCGCAGTCCGCGCACCGGGCAGGTGTCGCAGTCCATGACCATGGGGTTCTCGACGCGCATGACGCCTCCTCACGACTGGCGTTGGGTGATGTCTCGGGTTGTCTCGTCCGGTCGACCTGACGAGAGAAACGCTAGGACCGACCACCGACAGCCCACTGACACCGACGGGTCCCCGGAGACCCTCCGCGCGCCTGCCCGGGGCTGTCGGAGCGCGCGGTTACCGTCGGCCGTGTGAGCGGCAGTGGCAGCGCCGGCCCGGGAACCCGGGCGGTCCAGGGCACCCTGGACGACCTCGGCACGCCACTGCACGACGTGACGTTCGTCGTCGTCGACCTCGAGACCACCGGCGGCAGCGCGTCCGCGTCGTCGATCACCGAGGTCGGGGCCGTCAAGGTTCGGGGCGGCGAGGTGCTGGGCGAGTTCCAGACCTTGGTGCGTCCGGGCGAGTCGATCCCCGTGTTCATCCAGGTGCTCACCGGCATCACCGACGCGATGGTCGCGCAGGCGCCGCGGATCGAGTCGGTCCTGCCCGCGTTCCTCGAGTTCGCCCGCGACAGCGTGCTCGTCGCGCACAACGCCGGGTTCGACGTGTCGTTCCTCAAAGAGGCGGCGCGGTCCACCGGGCATCCATGGCCGGGGTTCCGGGTGCTCGACACGGTCCACTTAGCCCGGCAGCTGGTCATGAAGGACGAGTCGCGCAACCACAAGCTCTCGTCGCTGGCCGTCGTCTTCGGGGCGACGACGACGCCCGACCACCGCGCGCTCCACGACGCCCGCGCGACCGTCGACGTCCTGCACGGGCTGCTCGAACGGGTCGGCAACCTCGGCGTCCACACCCTCGAGGAGCTGTCGAGCTACACCTCGCGGGTCACACCCGCGCAGCGCCGCAAGCGGTTCCTCGCCGAGCACCTGCCGCCGCTGCCGGGCGTCTACATCTTCAAGGACGAGCGGGGCCGGCCCCTCTACGTCGGCACGTCGCGCAACATCCGCGCCCGCGCCCGGTCCTACTTCACCGCCTCCGAACAGCGGACCCGGATGGCCGAGATGGTCGGCCTCGCCACGAGCATCCAGCCCATCGTGTGCCAGACGACCTTGGAGGCGCAGGTCCGCGAGCTGCGCCTCATCGCCGCCCACAAGCCGCGCTACAACCGACGTTCGAGGAACCCCGAGCGGGTCATCTGGGTCAAGCTGACCCAGGAGCTGTTCCCCCGGCTCTCGATCGTCCGCGAGGTCAAGCCCGACGGCGCCCGCTACCTCGGCCCGTTCCGGTCGAAGCGCTCCGCCGAGGCCGCCGTCGCCGCCGTCCACGAGGTCGTGCCGCTTCGGCAGTGCACGGGCAAGCTCTCGGCCCGTGGGGACCGCTCCGAGTGCGCGCTCGGCCAGATGGGCCGGTGCGGCGCCCCCTGTTCGGGGCGGCAGTCCGCCGAGGAGTATGCGGCGGTCGTCGGCGACGCGATCGGCCTCCTCACCGGCGACGCCCGCCCGGTCACCGACGCGCTGCTGGCGAGGATGGCGGCCCTGTCGGAGCAGGAGCGGTTCGAGGACGCGGGCACGGTCCGCGACCGGCTGCTCCACCTCGTCCGCGCGGCCGCCCGGACCCAGCGCATCGCCCCGCTGGCGTCCAGCCCGCAGATCGTCGCGGCGCGGCGTTCGGAGGCCGGCGGGTGGGAGCTGGTCTGCGTCCGCTACGGCCGGCTGGCCGGTACCAGCGTGAGTCCCGCCGGTGCCGACCCGATGCTCTACGTCCGCAACCTCTCCGCGACCGCCGAGGTCGTCGAGGCGCCGATCCATCCGTCCCCCGCGGCGACGCCCGAGGAGACCGAGATCATCCTGCGCTGGCTCGAGGCACCCGGCGTGCGGATCGTCGAGATGGACGGCTCGTGGTCCTGCCCGGTAGGCGGCGCCGGCGGCGTCCGGATGCTGCTCGACGAGCGGCGGCCGAGCGACGTCGCGCCGTTCGACCGCGACCTGCCCGTCGCCGGCTGACCGGTCGAGCCGCCTGAGACCGGTCTGGGCGTGAGCGGTCGGGTTTCCGACCGTTCAGACCCACTCCCACGGGCGCCGGCTGCCGGTTTGCGGGTAGAGCCTCACTCGTGTTGGCGCGTAGCGAGGTCACGTCGCGACGGCGGCCACGCGCATACCTGTAGTTCAATCGTCCCGTGATCACCGCCATCGTCATGGTCAGCTGCGACGTCGACCGCATCCCGGAGGTGGGCCAGGGCATCGCGGAGCTCGACGGGGTGACGGAGGTCTACTCGGTCACCGGCGACGCGGACCTCATCGCGATGGTGCGGGTCCGCGACCACGAGCAGCTGGCCGACGTCATCGCGGACCGCCTCAACAAGGTGGACGGCGTGGCCCGGACCGACACCCACATCGCGTTCCGCACGTACTCCAAGCGCGACACCGAGGAGGCCTTCTCGATCGGCCTCGGCGGGGACGACTGACCAGCAGCGTCAGCCGGACCGGGTCGCGGCCACCCACGACTCCACGAGCCGCGTCGCGGCCCCCGAGTCGACGGCCTCCGTGGCCCGCGCCATCCCGGCGCGCACGTCCGCCTCGAACTCGTCCGCCGACGAACCCGAGTCCGTACCCGTCAGCGCCAGCGCCAGCCCCGCGTTGAGCAGCACCGCGTCCCGTACCGGCCCCCGCTCGCCACCGAACATCGACCGGACCACGCCGGCGTTGTATGCCGGGTCGCCGCCCCTCAGCGCCGACGTCGGCTGCAGCGACAGCCCCAACCGGACCGGGTCGACGACGCGCGACGTCACCGAACCCGCGCGTACCCACCACACCGACGACGTCGTCGCCAGGGTCAGCTCGTCCAGCCCGTCGTCGCCGCGGAACACCGCAGCGTCCCGCCCTCGCGAGGCGAACACCCCGGCCACGATCGGCGCCATCCGCGCGTCGGCGACCCCGACCGCCGCATACGTCGGCTGAGCGGGGTTGGTGAGCGGCCCGAGGAAGTTGAACGCCGTCGCCACGCCCAGCTCCCGTCGGACGCCGCCGGCGTGCCGGAAGCCCGGGTGGAACGCCTGCGCGAAACAGAAGGTGATCCCCGCCTCCTCGGCGACCGCCGCGACCCGCGACGGTTCGAGCCCCAGGTCGATCCCCAGCGCCTCGAGGACGTCCGCCGAACCCGAGGACGACGACGCCGCCCGGTTGCCGTGCTTGACCACCCGCACCCCAGCCGCCGCGCAGACCATCGCCGCCATCGTCGAGATGTTGACGGTGTGCGCGCGGTCGCCGCCGGTGCCGACGACGTCGAGGCTCACGCCGGGCACGGTGATCCGGTTGGCGTGGGCGAGCATCTGGTCGGCGATGCCCCGCATCTCCTCGACCGTCTCGCCCTTGGCCCGCAGCGCCATGAGGAACCCGGCGATCTGCGCCGGCGTCGCCGACTCCGGACATGATCTCGTTCATCGCCCACTCGGCGCGGTCGGTCCCGAGGTCGGTACCGGCCACCAACGTCGGTGAGGACGTCAGGCCAGGTATGCGTGACGCCGCGGTCCGCGTCGCTCATCGGGGCGGCGACGTCAGGCGGCAGGGTTCGTGCGGCGACCCAGGTCGGCCACGGCGTGCGCCAGCGCGATGGGGTCGAGCGGGTGCGGCACGGCGAGGTCGGCCTGCGACCAGGCGGCGAGCCACGCGTCCTGCGGGCGACCGGTGAGCACGAGGATCGGCGGGCAGTCGAAGATCTCGTTCTTCAGCTGCTTGGCCAGCCCCAGCCCGCCGATCGGGGAGGACTCGCCGTCGAGGATCAGCACGTCGAACCCGCCGCCCTCGACCTCGGCCACCACCGCAGCCGGGCGTCGCGCACTCGAGCCACGAGGACACCTCGACGTCCCGCGCCGGCCGACGGCCCACGCCGAGGCGCACTGCGTCACGGGTCGCGCTGTCGTCGCTGAACAGGAGCACCCGGATCGTCGTCACCGGTGCCGGCCCGGGGCCGGCCGCTTGGGCGACGTGGGTCGAGCTGGTCGCGCCGCCGTGCGAGTCGGTCATGGGGCCGATGGTAGCGAAGGGCGTCAGGCCCCCGTGTCGTCCCTCCCGTCCCATCCGGCACGGGGTGTTGCTGCGCTGAGCGAGAGGTTGCCCCCATAATGCTGACGTGGCGACCGCATCGGCAGCACCATCGCGCCCTATGCACCTGGGGTCCGGTCCGGCGACCCGACCCAACATGGTGTCCGTCGGCACCATCGTGTGGCTCGGCAGCGAGCTGATGTTCTTCGCAGGCCTCTTCGCCATGTACTTCCAGATCCGCTCGCTGTCCCCCGAGCTCTGGGCCGAGCAGACCGCGAAGCTCAACGTCCCGTTCGCCTCGGTCAACTGCCTGGTCCTCGTCGTCTCCTCGGTGTGGTGCCAGCTCGGCGTGTTCAAGGCCGAGGCCGGAAAGCCGGCGCGCACCGGGAAGGTCTGGCAGATCAAGGAATGGGGAATGCGCGAGTGGTACGTCCTGACGTACCTGTTCGGCGCGTTCTTCATCGGCGGCCAGGTCTACGAGTACGCCGAGCTGGCCAGTGAGGGCGTCACGCTCTCCTCCGACCGCTACGGCTCGGTGTTCTACCTGACCACCGGGTTCCACGGAATGCACGTCACCGGCGGTCTGATCGCCTTCCTGCTCATCATCGGCCGGACCTTCGCCACCCGGCGCTACACGCATACCCAAGCCATCGGCGCCGTCGTGACCTCGTACTACTGGCACTTCGTCGACGTCGTCTGGATCGCCCTGTTCGCCACGATCTACCTGCTCCAATGACCCGGTTTCCGGTGTCATCTCAGCCCCCGGACGTGAGGACCGCCCGTTGAACGCCTTGGCCGCCCGCCGCCGCCACCCCGCCGCGATCGCGATCCTCCTGTTGCTGGGGCTGGTCCTCGTCGGGGCCGCCTACTCGTTGCTCGCGCCCAAGTCCGCGCAGGCGCAGGCCCCCACGGCCGACGCCGTCGCCGACGGGCGCGCACTGTTCCTCGCCAACTGCGCCACGTGCCACGGCCTCAACGCCCAAGGCACGCAGGCGGGTCCGACCCTGGTGGGCGTCGGTGCCGCCTCGGTGAGCTTCCAGGTCGGCACCGGTCGTATGCCGCTCGCCGGGCCCGGGGTCCAGGCGCAGCGCCAGGACGAGATCAAGTTCTCCGAGGAGCAGATCGCCGCCATGGCGGCCTATGTCGCCTCACTGGCCCCGGGGCCCGCGATCCCCACCGAGGAGCAGCTGAACACCGACGGCGCCGACGTGGCGCTGGGCGGCGAGCTGTACCGGGTCAACTGTGCGATGTGCCACAACTTCGCCGGGTCCGGCGGGGCGCTCACGCGCGGCAAGTACGCGCCGACGCTGAAGGGTGTCACGAACCAGGACATCTACGAGGCGATGCTGACCGGTCCGCAGTCGATGCCGGTGTTCAACGACCAGAACATCACGCCGGAGAACAAGAAGAACATCATCGCCTTCATCGACGAGACCCAGTCGCAGACCAACCAGGGCGGGATGAACCTCGGAAACCTCGGTCCTGTGTCCGAGGGGATGTTCATCTGGATCTTCGGTCTCGGCATCATGGTCGGCATTGCCGTCTGGCTTGGCTCGAAGGCCGCGTGACACCAGGTACTGCGCCTGGCCTGCAAATTTGTTCTAATCGACACCAGGACGAGTCGACAGGATCGATGCCCACATGAGCAACGAGGACACTCCGCACGGCGGGGGCACCATGGTCGAGGACGGCGGGTCGGATCCTCGCGCCTTGGTGCGGCTCGACGAAGGGCACCACATCGGCACCGGTGGCCTGCCGGCGGTCTTCGAGAACCCCGGCCTCCCCGTGCACGTCCACCGCCTCGCCGACGACGACGAGGCCGCCGGCAAGCGGGCCGAGCGTCAGGTGGCGACCCTCTTCGGCGTGTCCATGCTCGGCACCCTCGCGTTCATCGTCGCGTACTTCGCCATCGACCACACCGCCGACGTCTTCGTCCCCGGCATCGGCAGCGCGAACCTGCTCCACCTCGCCCTCGGCGTGACGATGGGCGTCTCCCTGCTCGGCATCGGCTTCGGAGTGGTGCACTGGGCCAAGACGATGATGCCGGACGAGGAGGTCGTCGAGGAGCGTCACCTCCAGCGATCCTCCGACGCGAAGCGCAAGGAGGCCGCCGGCGTCATCCTCGGTGGCGGCGAGATGGCCCAGCTGGGGCGCCGTCCCCTCATCAAGTACTCCCTCGTCGGCGCGCTCGGCCTCTTCGCCCTGCCCTTCGTCGTCCAGATCGCCGGCTCGCTCGGCAACCCGACCGAGGCCGACGAGCTCGCGCATACGATCTGGGACATCGAGCCGAACCCCGACGGCTCCCCCGGCGCCCCGATCCGGCTCATGCGCGACCCGGAGCTGACCCCGATCAAGGTCAGCGACATCACCATCGGCTCGGTCTTCCACGTGATGCCGGAGACCCTCAAGGACAGCACGCACGTCCTCGAGGACAAGGCTAAGGCCGCAGTCATCCTCATCCGCCTCGACCCGTCGCAGTTCGCCAACGACGAACGTGGTCGCAAGACCCAGGAGTGGGGCTACCAGGGGATCATCGCCTACTCCAAGATCTGTACCCACGTCGGATGCGCCGTGGGCCTGTACGAGCAGCAGACCCACCACCTGCTCTGCCCGTGCCACCAGTCGACCTTCGACGCCACGAGGGACATGGACGTCATCTTCGGCCCGGCCAAGCGTCCGTTGCCGCAGCTGAAGATCACCGTCGACGCCTCGGGTTACCTCGTCGCGCCCCAAGGGTTCACCGAACCCGTGGGGCCGAGCTACTGGGAGCGATGATGAGCACAGCTGTGGACCCGAGAAGCGCCGAGGCGCTCCGCGAGCACGACGAGGTCGGCGAGTCCGCCCCGAGCGGTGCCATGAGGACGGCCGGCGGTCTCGCCGGCTGGCTGGACGACCGGACCGGCGGCGCCGGCTTCATGTCGTACCTGCTCAAGAAGACGTTCCCGGACCACTGGACGTTCATGCTCGGCGAGATCGCGATGTACACGCTGATCATCTGCCTGTTGACCGGAACGTTCCTCACCTTCTGGTTCGTGCCGAGCGCCGGCCAGGTGGTCTACGACGGCTCCTACCTGCCGCTGCAGGGCGTCACGATGTCCGAGGCCTACCGGTCCACCGTCGACATCTCGTTCGACGTGCGGGGCGGCCTGCTGATCCGCCAGATCCACCACTGGGCGGCGCTGCTGTTCATCGTCGCGATCACCGTGCACATGTGCCGAGTGTTCTTCACCGGCGCGTTCCGCAAGCCGCGCGAGATCAACTGGGTGATCGGCACGACCCTGTCGATGCTGGCCCTGATCGAGGGCTTCGCCGGCTACTCGCTTCCCGACGACCTGCTCTCCGGCACCGGCCTCCGCGCCGCCGAGGGCTTCATCCAGTCGATCCCGATCATCGGGTCCTACGTGGCGGTCATCGCCTTCGGCGGTCCGTTCCCGGGCGAGACCATCATCCCGCTCCTGTTCTCGCTGCACATCCTGCTGCTCCCGGCCATCATCGTCGGTCTGTTCACCGCCCACATCGTGCTGGTCTTCGTGCACAAGCACACGCAGTACCCCGGGCCGGGCCGGACCAACATGAACGTCGTCGGCTACCCGTTCATGCCGGTCTACATCGCCAAGGCCGGGGGCTTCTTCTTCCTCGTCTTCGGGATCTGCGCCCTCATCTCCGCGCTGGTGACGATCAACCCGATCTGGGCGTACGGACCCTACGACCCGTCCCCCATCACGGCGGGCGCCCAACCGGACTGGTACATGGGCTTCGCCGACGGCGCCCTACGGCTCCTGCCCGGCTGGCTCGAGTTCGTCATGTTCGACCGCACGTGGAGCTTCAACGTCTTCCTGGGCGCCGTCGCGCTGATCCCCGTGCTGTTCACCCTGATCGGCATCTACCCGTTCCTCGAGAAGTGGGTCACCGGCGACAACCGAGAGCACCACCTGCTCGACCGGCCGCGCAACGCCCCGGTCCGCACCGGCATCGGCGTCATGGCGCTGTCGACCTACCTGATCCTCTTCATCGCCGCCGGCAACGACATCATCGCGATCAAGCTGCACCTGTCGATCAACGACATCACGCGGACCCTCCAGGTGGCCTTCTTCGTCGTCCCACCGCTGGCGTTCTGGGTCACCAAGCGGATCTGCCTCAGCCTGCAGCGCCACGACCGCGACAAGGTGCTGCACGGCCGCGAGAGCGGCACGATCATCCGCACCGCGGAGGGCCGGTTCTTCGAGAAGCACGAGCCACTGGACGAGTACGAGCGCTGGACACTGGTCCAGCAGGAGTCCCCGGAGCCGCTGGTCCTCGGTTCGCAGGCCGACGCCAACGGCGTCGCCGCCAAGCACGCCCGCAAGGAGCGGATCCGCGCCCGGCTGTCGCACTTCTACTTCAAGGACCGCGTCGCCCCCGTCACCCCGGCCGAGCTGGCCGCCGCGCACCACCACGGCGAGCACGAAACCCTCGCGTCGCCGGAGACGAGCGGCAGCCTCGAGGGCCCGCCGGAGACCCAGGGCCTCGGCCTGCCGATGTCGGAGCGCGAGTCGGTCAAGCGCGCACCCGAGAAGGACCTCTAGCCCGGATCGACGCACGTCGGCTCCTCGGGGCCGGGACACACCGTGGTGGGTGTCCCGGCCCCGAGTCACGTGGTGGTGGACGCCGGCCCCGAGCCGGCCGCTGAGGGGCTCCAGGAGCCTCGCTGACCCACTCCGGGGGCTCTTGGACCGTGGGGACCGGGCGCGTGCCACAGTGAGGCTCATGACCCGGCCGATGACCGACGACGAGTTCGAGGAGGCGGTCGGCGACGCCCTGGACCTCATCCCCGACGAGCTGGCCAAGCTGATGAGCAACGTCGCCGTGCTCGTCGCGGACGAGCCACCCGCCGACGAGCCGGACCTGCTGGGGCTCTACGAGGGCGTGCCGCTGACCGAGCGGGACGGTTGGTGGGACGCCGGCTCGCTGCCGGACCGGATCACCATCTTCAAGGGCCCGCTGACCCGGCTCTGCGACGACCGGGAGGACCTGCTGGACGAGATCGCCGTCACGGTGGTGCACGAGGTCGCGCACCACTTCGGGATCAGCGACGAGCGGCTCCACGAGCTCGGCTGGGATTGATCACCCCACGAAGTTCTGCGCTTCGCTCCGATACTTCGCGGGGACCCCGGCTCGGCGGTGAGGCGCCCAGCCGGTATGCGGGTCAGTTGGCGTACTCGCCCCTGTAGTGCTCGAACGTCCAGCCGACGAGTGAGACGATCCCGAAGAACGCCCCGATGATGAACAGCCACCACCCGACCGCGAGGCCCAGGAAGCAGATCGCTGCGGTCATCCCGAGCCACAGCGGCCACCACGAGTACGGCGTGAAGAACCCGTAGTCGCCCTCCTGCTCGGAGATCAGCGCGTTGGGGTTGTCCTCCGGACGGTTGTCGAACCGGCGGCCGGTCACCGTGAGGTAGAAGGCGATCAGGCCGCACAGGGCCGCGGTGAGGAAGAGGCCGAACGGTCCGACCATCTCGGTCCAGCCGCTCCAGAACCCGTAGAGCAGGCCCACCGGAACGAAGAAGATCGCAATCACGATGAACATCTTGGCTTCGACTCTCATCGGGTCGCCGTCCCGTGGCCCGGACCCTCGGCGGACCCTGACTCCTCGGCCTCATGCCCCGGCATCTCCCCCAGGTCAGCCGGGCCCATCGCCTTGACCAACCCGGGTGCGTCAGGTGCCGCCACGGTCGGTGGCGCGACCTCGGGGTGGTGCAGGTCGAAGGCCGGCCGCTCGGAGCGGATCCGCGGGATGCTGTCGAAGTTGTGGCGGGGCGGCGGGCAGGACGTCGCCCACTCGAGCGAACCGCCGTAGCCCCACGGGTCGTCAGTCTCGACGAGCGGCGCGTAGCGCCACGTCTTCCAGACGTTGTAGAGGAACGGCAGCGTCGACGCACCGAGAAGGAAGGCGCCGGCCGTGGAGATGATGTTCGCGGTCTGGAAACCCTCCTCCGGGAGGTAGTCCGCATACCGGCGGGCCATCCCCTCGATGCCCAGCAGGTGCTGGATGAGGAACGTCGTGTGGAACCCGATGAACAGCATCCAGAAGTGGATCTTCCCCAACCGCTCGTCGAGCATCCGCCCGGTGAACTTCGGCCACCAGAAGTAGAAGCCGGAGAACATCGCGAAGACCACGGTGCCGAACACCGTGTAGTGGAAGTGCGCCACGATGAAGTAGCTGTCGGAGAGGTGGAAGTCCAGAGCCGGGCTGCTGAGGATGACTCCGGTCAGGCCGCCGAAGAGGAACGTGACGATGAACCCGATCGCCCAGATCAACGAGGCGGAGAAGGTGATCGACCCGCCCCACATCGTGCCGATCCAGTTGAAGAACTTCACCCCGGTGGGGATGGCTATCAACATCGTCATGATCGCGAAGAACGGCAGCAGCACCTGGCCGGTCGCGTACATGTGGTGCGCCCAGACCGCCGCGGACAGGGCCGCGATGGCGATCAGCGCGAACACCATCGTCTTGTAGCCGAAGAGCGGCTTGCGCGAGAAGACCGGTAAGACCTCGCTGATGATGCCGAAGAACGGCAACGCGATGATGTAGACCTCTGGATGGCCGAAGAACCAGAACAGGTGCTGCCAGAGCATGGCTCCGCCGCTCTCGGCATCGAACACGTGGGCCCCGAACCGTCGGTCGGCGCCCAGCGCCAGCAGCGCGGCGGCCAGGACCGGGAACGCGATGAGCACCAGGATCGACGTCACGAGGATGGTCCACGTGAACATCGGCATCCGGAACATCGTCATGCCGGGGGCCCGCATACAGATGATCGTCGTGATGAAGTTGACGGCACCGAGGATCGTGCCGAACCCGGACAGGGCGAGCCCGAAGACCCAGAGGTCACCACCGAGGCCCGGGCTGTAGCTGTTGTCCGACAACGGTGCGTAGGCGAACCAGCCGAACGCCGCGGCGCCCTGCGGGGTGAGGAAGCCCGCGCCGGCGATCGCGCCACCGAAGAGGTAGAGCCAGTACGCGAACATGTTGAGGCGCGGGAACGCGACGTCAGGTGCACCGATCTGCAACGGCATCACCGCATTCGCGAACCCCGCGAACAGCGGGGTCGCGAAGAGCAGCAGCATGATCGTGCCGTGCATGGTGAACAGCTGGTTGTACTGCTCCGGGTTGTCGACGACCTGCAACCCGGGAGCGGCCAGCTCGGTGCGGATGAGCAGGGCCATGATGCCGCCCAGCAGGAACCACACGAACGAGGTGATGAAGTACAGGTTGCCGATGACCTTGTGGTCGGTGGTGGTGATGTACCTGATGACCGTCTGGCCGGGCAGGAGCTTGGGACGCCGGTAGGTCTGTTCACCGGTGGAGTACTCGAGCGTCGAGCCGCTCGGCGTCGTCGTCGTGGCGGCCATCACTAGCTCCCGGAGGCGGAGGGGACGAGTTTCTGGTCCGCGGGCAGAACCGGCTCGCGGTTGAGGGTCGATGGGCAGCTGGCCGCTCTGGCCGAGGGACTTCAGCCGCGCGATCTCCGCGTCGTACGCCGCCTGCGAGACGACCTTGACCTGGAAGAGCATCTGCGAGTGGTAGGCGCCGCACAGCTCGGCGCACTTGCCCTGGAACGTGCCTTCCTGCGTCGGGACGACCTGGAACCGGTTGGTCTTGCCGGGCAGCATGTCGAGCTTCTGCAGGAACGCCGGCACCCAGAACGAGTGGATGACGTCACGGGCGTTGAGGACGAACTCGACGCGCTTGTTGACCGGGAGGACGAGGACCGGCTGCTGGTTGAGCGGCTCGCCGGTGCTCTTGTCGAGCTCGACCTGGACGCCCGACTCGTAGACGTTGGCCTCGACGTAGTTGAAGTCCCAGCTCCACTGCTTGGCCACGACGTTGATCGTCACGTCGGGCTTGGCGGAGACGTCCAGCAGGGCCGACTCGTCGCGCGCGGTGTAGTAGAAGAGCACGCCGACCATGAGCACGGGGACGATCGTGTAGAGCATCTCGATCGGCACGTTGTAGCGCAGCTGCGGAGGCAGGCCGACGTCGGTCTTCTTGCGGCGGTAGGCGACCATCACCCAGACGGTCAGGCCCCAGACGATGAGACCGACGGCCAGCGCGGCGATCCAGGTGCCGACCCAGAGGTTGGTGACCCGGCCGGTGTTGTTGGTGATCTCGCCACCGTTGGTCCCCTGCGGAAGCCATCCACTCGACGCGGTGCCGTTGCTGGCACACCCGCTGAGGAACACGGTCGCGGCGACGAACAGGCCGGTGAGCGTGAGCCCTCGACGCGTCTGGCGCGCGGTCGGTCGAAGGTGCGTGCGCAACGGTGAACCTTCCGGGTCGGCGGAACCACAAGGACGCGTATCGGTGACTCAGCGTACGTCGTCACCCTACTGTGTGGACCCCCTGAATCGCGGGTGGGTCGCGTCGCTGGTGAGGCTAACGTGACAGGCGTGTCGACGCCTCCGGGACCCGCGGGAGCGAGCCGGGCGAGGGTCCTGCTCGACGGGGCCACCGCGCCCATGGTCCCGGCCGCCAGGGACGTTCTCATGGCGGCGCTGGACGCCGGCTGGGCGGACCCCCGACGGCTCTACGCGGAGGGCCGCCAGGCCCGGCGCCTCCTCGACGACGCCCGCGAGGCGGTCGCGTCGGGGCTCGGCGTACGGCCGCCCGAGATCAGCTTCCTGCCGAGCGGTCCGGTCGCGCTGACGGCGGGGGTCGAGGGCATCCGGTATGCGGGTCGCCGGCGCGGTATGCGGACGGTCGCGGGTGCGGTCGAGCACTCTGCGGTGCTCGTCCCCGGTCGCGCGGTGGCGGCGGGTTCCGACTCGCCGCAGCTGCTGGACGAGGTGGCGGTGGACTCGTCCGGCCGGGTGCTGTTGGCCGCGTGGGAGGTCGCGGTCGCGGAGCCCGGCACGGTGGTCGCCGCGCTCCAGAGCGCGAACGGTGAGGTGGGCACCCGACAGCCCCTGGCGGCGGCGTGGGAGGCCTGCCGGGCCCGAGGCGTACCGCTGGTCGTCGACGCGCAGGCCGGGCTGGGACGCGACGCGGTGCCCGAGGCCTACGACGTGCTCGTCGGCGACGCCCGGTCGTGGGGCGGGCCGGCCGGCGTCGGGGTGCTCGTCGTGCCGGAGCGGACGCGCTGGCGACGCCCGGGAGCGGTGAGCGAGGCCGAGTTCGGACGGACCGACGCGGAGCCGGTGGTGCCCCTGGTACTCGCGGCGGCCGAGGCGTGGCTCGCGACGGCCGCGGACCGCGCCGACGAGTCGATCAGCGCGCGCGGGCTCGTGGACCAGGTCCGGACGGCGGCGGCCCGCGTTCCGGACACGATGGTCGTGGGCGACCCCGTCGACCGGCTGCCTCACGTCGTGACGTTCTCGTGCCTGTTCGTCGACGGCGAGGCGCTGGTCCACGAGCTCGACCGGCGCGGCTTCGCGGTGGCGTCCGGGTCGGCCTGCACCGCCTCCACGCTGGAGCCCAGCCACGTGCTTGCAGCGATGGGCGTCCTGACGCACGGAAACGTGCGGGTGACGCTGCCGTTGGCGGCCGCGGTGTCGGGAGGGCGAAGCAGCACGAGCGGCCGGCGTCCGGGCGTTCTGTGGCGAGCTCCCCGACGCGGTGGCCACCGTGCGGGCGCAGCTGGGGACCGACCGGCTGTGAGCTCCGAGCGCGAGGCGGACGAGGGCGTCGAGGTCGTCGAGGTGGACGCCCGAGGGCTGCGGTGCCCGATCCCGGTCATCCGGCTGGGGACGGCGCTCCGCGACCGTCCCGCGGGGTCGCTGGTGCGGCTGCTCGCGACCGACCCGGCGGCCCGGTCCGACGTGGCCGCGTTCTGCCGGATGCGGGGCCACGAGCTGGTCGAGACCACCGACGAGCCGGACTACACCGCATACCTCGTCCGCAACTGACTCCGCACGTGCGGACCTTTGGCGCCGGAAGTCCGGAATGTCCGCCGAAAGGTCCGCACGTGCGGAGAAGTCAGCGGAAGGGGTCGGGCAGCGGGGCGGTCAGGGCATCGGCCAGCAGCCGCCGGTACGCGGACCGCGGCACCTCCGTCACACCCAGCGTCGCCAGGTGCGGCGTGCGCCACTGCACGTCGACCAGGCGTCGCGGGTCGCCGTCGGCGGCCACGATGTCCACCAGCCCGGCGACGGCCGCCTTGGACGCGTCGGTCGCCGCATGGAACATCGACTCCCCCGCGAACAGGCCACCGATCGCGATCCCGTAGAGCCCGCCCACCAACCGGCCGTCCTGGCGCACCTCGACCGAGTGCGCCCAGCCCATCCGGTGCAGCTCGGTGTACGCCTCGACGATCTCGGGCGTGATCCACCGACCGGACCGCGACGGGTCCGCGCAGCCGTCGACCACCCCCGCGAAGTCGGTGTCCACGCGGATCTCGAAGTGTCGCAGCGACCGCCGCAGCGACCGACTGACGTGGAGGTCCCGCGGGCGCAGGATCCCGCGCGGGTCCGGCGACCACCAGCCGATGGGTGATGCCCCGGCGGCGCCGAGGCCCATCGGGAACAGGCCACGCGCGTACGCCTCCAGCACCGTGCCTGGTGCGAGGTCGGCGCCGACCCCGACGAGGTCCTCCCCCTCGTCCGCCCCGGTCACGTCGAAGACGTACCGGGACGGCGGCGGGAGCGTGGGCACGGTGGTCAGCCGTGCCGGCAGGCGACCACCGGGCTGATCTCGTCGGCCGAGTCGGCGCCGTAGGCGTCGGCGAGCCGCGCGAGGAAGTGCTCCTGGCCGAGCTGGTACTCCTGCGTCCCCACCGTCTCGATGACGTAGGTCGCGAGCATCGAGCCCAGCTCGGCGCAGCGCCGTAGGTCCAGGCCGCCGGAGAGGCCGGTGAGGAACCCGGCCCGGAAGGCGTCGCCGACGCCGGTCGGGTCGGCCTTGCGGACCTCCCGGGCCACCGGCACCGAGATGACGTCCTCCCCCTTGCGGTGGATGGACACTCCCTCACTGCCCCGCGTGATGACGCGGACGTCGACCCGACGGGTGATCTCGTCCGCGGACCAGCCGGTCTTCTGCTCGGTGAGGTGCGCCTCGTACTCGTTCGTGAAGAGGTATGCGGCGCCGTCGACGAGGCGGCGGATCTCGGGGCCGTCGGCGAACGCGAGCTGCTGGGACGGGTCCGCGATGAACGGGATCCCGCGGGTCCGGCACTCCTGGGTGTGCCGGAGCATGGCCTCCGGGTCGTTCGCACCGATGAGGACGAGGTCGAGCCCGCCGACGCGCTTGGCGATCGGACCCAGCTCGATGAGCCGGGCGTCGGACATCGCGCCGGCGTAGAACGTCGCGATCTGGGCCATGTCGTCGTCGGTCGTGCAGACGAACCGCGCCGTGTGCCGCGTGTCGCTGACGTGGACCGACTGGCAGTCCACCCCGTGGCGCTCCAGCCAGGAGCGGTAGTCGGCGAAGTCCTCGCCCACCGAGCCCACGAGGATCGGGCGCTGGCCGAGGTTCGCCATGCCGAAGGCGATGTTGGCCGCCACGCCGCCGCGCCGGATCTCCAGCTCGTCCGCGAGGAAGGAGAGCGAGATCTTGTCGAGCTGCTCGACGACGAGGGAGTCGCGGAAGCGGCCCCGGAAGGTCATGAGATGGTCGGTCGCAATGGACCCGGTGACCGCGATCTTCACGGGCGGCAACCTACCCCGGACATGCACGTCGGGGTGACATCGAGGCCGGGAAGCCGGCCGATGTCACCCCGACGGGTGCCTGCGTGAGCAGGGATCAGCTGAAGCTGTCGCCGCAGGCGCACGAGCTGCCCGCGTTGGGGTTGTCGATGGTGAACCCCTGCTTCTCGATGGTGTCGGCGAAGTCGATCGTCGCGCCGAGGAGGTAGGGGGCGCTCATCCGGTCGACGACCACCTCGACGCCCTCGAAGTCGCGCACCAGGTCACCGTCGAGCGTGCGCTCGTCGAAGTACAGCTGGTAGATCAGCCCTGAGCAGCCGCCGGGCTGGACGCCGACGCGCAGGCGCAGGTCGTCGCGGCCCTCCTGCTCGAGGAGGCTCTTGACCTTGGAGGCGGCGACGCCGGTGAGGACGACACCGTGCGTGTCGGTCTGCTGGGTGGTCTGGTCCTGAACGCTCATCCGTGGGTTCCTTCGGGTGTGCGGGGGAAGTCGGGCGTAACTGCCACAACCGCGCCGTCCCCAGAAGTGTTCCCGAGGACCGCTCCAGTCTAAGCCGTGCCCTCGGGCGGTGGTGACCAGGTCGCTGCGACGCGCGCGGCGCGGGCCTCCAGCGTGCCCACCGGGTCGGCGAGGGCGCCGGGGACGTCCTCAGGGCGGTCGCAGACGGCGTAGGCGCCCGAGAGCCCCGCGGTCATGGCCTCCCGGCGACCGACGCGCACCTGTCCGGCCAGGGCAACGGCGGGTATGCCGGCGGCCATGGCCAGCTCGGACACCGCGGACGGCGCGGAGTCGCGCAGACTCCGCCAGTCGTAGGTGCCCTCCCCCGTGACGACGAGGTCCGCGCCGGCGACCAGCGCGGGCAGACCGATCTGCTCGGCGACGTACTGGGCCCCGTCTGCTCGGCGGCCCCCGAGCAGGAGCAGCGCGTAGCCGATGCCACCGGCGGCGCCGGCCCCGGACTCCTTGTCGATGCGCCGGGCGCCCCCTCCCAGCAGGTCGCGCGGTTGGGGCAGCACCCGCGTGACGACGTCCACCCACCGGCCGAAGGCCGCCTCGAGCGCCTGCGCCTGTTCCCTGGTGGCGCCGCGGCCCTCGGCCTCGACGGCGCTCGCGCCCTGGAAGCCCAGCAGCGGCAACGTCGCCGACGTCGCCAGGACCAGCTCGACGGCCCGGAACCGATGGACGACCGAGGTCAGGCCGGGGAGGTCACCGGTCGTCGCCTGCTGGAGAGCGAGGCCGCCGGCGCCGAGGACGTCGCGCTCCCCCGCACCGAGCGCCGCGAGCATCCCCGCCCCGGCGTCGTGCACGGCGGAGCCGGCGACGCCCACGACGATGCGGCGCGGTTCGGTGGAGAGGGCCAGGAGGAGCAGCTGGCCCACACCGAAGGACGAGGTATGCGCCGGGTCGCGGTGGTCCTCGTCGACCAGGTCCGGCCCGCACGCCTGCGCGGCCTCGACGTAGGCGGTCCGGGTCCCGTCATCGTCGACGAGGAGCACCCCGGCCGGTACGGCGCGACCGGTCGGGTCCTCGACCGTGGCCGCCAGCGTCTGGCCACCGAGGGCTTCGCCGAGCACGTCGAGGAACCCGGGACCGCCGTCCGACATGGGCGCGAGCACCAGGTCGTCGTACGGCGCCGCGGCGGACCACCCGCGGGCCATCGCCACCGCCGCCTCCTGAGCCGTCAGCGTCCCGGCGAACCGGGTCGGGGCGAGGACGACGCGCATACCGTCATGCTGGCAGGCCCGCCGGCCACGTCCGAACTCAGATGTTTGTCGGTTCTCGGCGTCACAGCCGTCAGAACCGACAAACATCTGAGTCCGGTCGCGCGGGAGGAGTGCAGGTCGGAGCGCGCTGGCGCCACCGGGACGCACCGTGACGAGTCGAACACCCTGCGGCTCGACGGGCTGGCGAACCGGTAGCCCGCCCCCGGCATACGATCGGGTCGTGACGACGATCGCACGCGAAGGCGCCCACCCCCGCCCCTCGCTGATGCCGCTGCTCGTGCTCGGTCAGGGCCGCGACCTGGACTCCGAGCGCGGCGTCGAGTGCCCCGGCGACCTGCCCGCCCCGTCCGACCCCGGACTGGTCGCCCGCGCGCGCAGGGCCAAGGCGGCGCTCGGCGACACCGTGTTCGTGCTCGGTCACCACTACCAGCGCGACGAGGTCATCGAGTTCGCCGACGTGACCGGCGACAGCTTCAAGCTGGCGCAGCAGGCTGCCGCCCGGCCGGACTCGCCGTACATCGTCTTCTGCGGCGTGCACTTCATGGCCGAGTCGGCCGACATCCTCACGTCCGACGAGCAGACGGTGATCCTTCCGGACCTCGCCGCGGGCTGTTCGATGGCCGACATGGCCGGGATCGGTCAGGTCGAGGACGCCTGGGACGAGCTGCTCGACGTGTTCGGGGACGACATCGCCGACGTCGTCCGACCGGTCACCTACATGAACTCGTCCGCGGCCATCAAGGCGTTCACCGGCCGGCACGGCGGCACGATCTGCACGTCGTCCAACGCGAAGACCGCGCTGCGCTGGGCGTTCGACCAGACCGGCGGCGTCGACGGCACCGGCAAGGTGCTGTTCCTGCCCGACCAGCACCTCGGCCGCAACACCGCGGTCCGCGAGCTCGGCCTGTCCCTCGACGAGTGCGTGCTGTGGGACCCGCACAAGCCGCACGGCGGTGTGACCCGGGAACAGCTGGAGAACGCCCGGATGATCCTCTGGCGCGGGCACTGCTCCGTGCACGGCCGGTTCACCGTGGAGGCGGTCGAGCAGGCGCGGCGCGACATCCCCGGTGTCAAGGTGATCGTCCACCCCGAGTGCCGCTACGACGTCTGCGAGCTGGCCGACGAGATCGGCTCCACCGAGCGGATCATCAAGACCATCGGGGCGGCTCCGGACGGCACCTCCTGGGTGGTCGGCACCGAGCTCAACCTCGTGAACCGGCTCCGGGAGATGTACCCGAGACAGTCGATCGCGTTCCTCGAGAAGAACGTCTGTTACTGCTCGACCATGAACCGGATCGACCTGCCGCACCTCGTCTGGGCGCTCGAGTCCCTCGTCGACGGCCGCGTCGTCAACCCCATCCGCGTCGACCCCGACGTCGCCCACTGGTCCCGGATCGCGCTCGACCAGATGCTCGCGCTCCCCGGCGAGACCGCCAAGGACTGATGACGGCACTCGACCGGGTGGCCGTCGTCTCCGACGTCCACGGCAACCTCACCGCATACCAAGCAGTCCTCGCGGACATCGACGCGCGCGGCATCACCCGGGTCGTCAACCTGGGTGACGTCGTGGGCAAGGGTCCGCGCGGAGCCGAGTGCGTCCGGCTGACCCGGGAACGGGAGATCGCGACGGTCCAGGGCAACTGGGAGGCGTTCCTCAGCACCGGCGCCGACGGTCCGGCGGCGTGGTGGTGGGACCAGCTGGACCCCGACCAGCGGATCTGGGTCGCTGCCCTGCCCTTCCACCACGACCTCGTCCTCAGCGGGCGGAGGGTCCGGATGCTCCACGCGTCGCCCCAGGGAGTCTTCAGCCGGGTGTCCTACCTCCACAGCCAGGAGGACTACGAGCGGATGTTCCTCAACACCGAGCACACCGGCAACGGTCCAGAACCGTCGTGCGTGCTCTACGGCGACATTCACGGCACCTACCTCCAGGGCGACGACAACCAGACGCTCGTCAACGTCGGCAGCGTCGGGAACCCGCTGGACGCCACCACCGCCTCCTACGTCGTCGTCGAGGGGGTCGCCGACTCGCTGGATCCCGCGCCGTTCGGCATCCAGTTCGTGCGGGTGCCGTTCGACACCGAGGCGGAGATCGCCGTCGCGTTCGCTTCCGGGATGCCCGAGGCGCAGGAGTATGCGATCGAGCTGCGGACCGGCCTCTACCGGGGTCACCAGCAGGGCGCCTAGCGCCTCCGCTGCGGCCGCCCGCGACGACTGCCCGGCGACGTGGTTCGTCCCGGCCACCACAACCCGGACATGTCTGAGTAGTAGGACCGGTTTCGGCAGATCCGGCTCTTACTTCTCAGACATGTCCGGGTTGTGGTGGAGGAGCCGGTCGAGGGCGGCGCCACCCGAAGGCCGGCGAACACCTCGGTCCCACCGGCGTGACCGCGCGGATCCTCAGTCGTCGGAGTGGCTGACGATGTTGATGACGCTGCCGTTCGGCGCCCGGACGAAGAACCGCCGGACGCCCCAGGGTTCGGTGGTCAGCGGATGGACGATCTCGTAACCGCGCCGCTGCGCCTCCTCGTAGGCCGCCTCGACGTCGTCGCCGACGTGCACGGACAGCTGCGAGTCGACCGGCGCGGACTGGTCCCGCGTCACGACCTGGACCGAGGCACGCCCGTCGGGAGTGCTGAACCGGGCGACCCAGCCGAGGTTCATCTCCTCGACGCTGAGGCCCAGGTAGTCCATGTAGAACGCGCGGACCTCGCTGATGTCGGTGGCGGGCAGGTTGGCGGTGACGCCCGTCGGATGCATCGCGGTCTCCTCTCAGAACGGTTCCGCGAACCGGCTACGCGGCGGCCGGCCCCACGGTCAGTGTCATCCCGGCGATGCGGAGCCGCTCGACGAGGGCGTCGCCCATGGCCACGGCCGGGGTCAGCACTCCCCCGGGCGAGTCCAGCTCGTCGGCGGCCAGGCAGAGGGCCGACTCGCCGAGCATGACGGCGGTGGCCGCATACCCGGGGTCGCCCTTGGCCGCGACCACGGCGAGGAGGCCCCGTCCGGAGGTCGTGATGGTCCGCAGCTCGACGCGGAAGTGACCCCCCTCGCGCGCCTTCTCGTCCGGGCCCTCGCCGGGCGACGGCAGCAGGCGGTCGGCCACGGACCGCGCGTACCGGTTCGACATGGCGGCCAACGCGGTCCCGAGGCCGGCGGCCAGCGCGTATGCCGACAGCCGCGCCTGCGTGCCACGCCCGAACCCGACCGCCTCCCGGTACCGGAACCCGGATCCGTAGGCGTGGTCGAGCAGGGAGTCGCTGCGGCGCACGATGCGGGAGTTGTACGACGCCATCACCCACGGGGCGGTCCATCGGCCGGTGGTCGCGTCCCGGAAGACGTACATCGCGTCGCGCTGCCCCGAGCGGTCCGGCTCGGCGGCGCGATCCGTGCTGAGAGCGAACGGGTCGAACACCACCTTGCGCCGAGACGGGTCGGCCTCGAGCGCCTCCAGCTGGGAGCGCATCGAGTCGATCGTGCCGCCGCTGAACCCACCACTCAGGCTGGTAACGAGCAGCGTCGTGTCCCCGAGGCCGCCGAGACCCAGGCGCTCCGCCTCGCGGTACAGCAGATGGACGCCGAGGTCCGACGGGATGGAGTCGAACCCGCAGGAGGTGACGATGCGGGCCCCGGTCCGCACCGCGGTGTCGTGCGCCGCCTCGACCGCGTCGCGGACGAACAGCACCTCTCCGGTGAGGTCGGCGTAGTGGGTCCCGGCCTCCGCGCAGGCGCGGACCAGCGGGAGCCCGTAGCGCGCATACGGACCGACCGTCGTGACGACGACCCGCGTCGACCCGGCGAGGTCCGCGACCTGGGCGGGGTCGGTGGCGTCGCAGACGACGAGCGGCCAGTCTCGACCACCTGCGGGCAGACCGGTTCGCACCTGCTCGAGGCGCTCGCGGGAGCGACCGGCGAGAGCGACTCGGACACCGGCAGGGGCGTGTCGGGCGAGGTATGCCGCCAGGAGACGGCCGACGAAGCCCGTGGCTCCGAGGACGACGAGGTCGTGCTCCCGCTCGGTCGACATGGCGGTCACCGGGACATGGCTCCGAGGCGAGCCAGCAGCAGCGCTTCTGCCTGGCACACCCGCTCGAACTCGCCGAGGTGGAGCGACTCGTTGGCCCCATGGGCGCGGCCGTCAGGGTCCTCGACCCCGGTCACGAGGATCGCGGCCTCGGGGAATACCTCGGCGAACCGCGCCACGAACGGGATCGACCCGCCGGCCCCGATGTCGACCGGCTCGACGCCCCAGGCGTCGGTGAACGCGGCGCGGGCCTGGTCGTAGACCGGGCCGTCCGCGTCGGCGTCGAACCCGGGGCCTTCGTCGTCGAGGGTGATCTCCATCCGGGCGCCCCATGGCAGGTGCTTCTCGAGGTGGTCCCGCAGCAGCGCGTAGGCCTCCTGGGTGTCCTCATCGGGCGCGATCCGCATCGACAGCTTGGCCGACGCCGACGGGACGAGGGTGTTGGACGACCGTTCGACGCTCGGCGCGTTGAACCCGATGGTCGTCAGCGCCGGCTTGTTCCAGAGCCGGGTGAGGATCGAGCCCGACCCGATCATCTGGACGCCGTCGAGCAGCCCGGACTCGAGGCGCAGCCGCTTCTCGTCGTAGTCGAGGTCGGACGCCTCGCCGGACTTCAGCCCCTCGACGGTGAGGTTGCCGTCCGCGTCGTGGAGCGTGGCGATGAGGCGGATCAGGGTGGTGATGGCGTCGGGCACGGCGCCCCCGAACATCCCCGAGTGGACGCCGTGGTCGAGAGTGGTGATCGTCACGACGACCCGGATGAGGCCCCGCAGAGTGACCGTGAGCGCCGGTTCGCCGATGTCCCAGTTGCCGGAGTCGGCGAGGACGATGGCGTCCGCACGCAGCTTCTCGCTGTGCCGCTCGAGGATGGTCAGTAGCGAGTCGCTGCCGATCTCCTCCTCACCCTCGACGAAGACCGTGACGCCGACGGGCGGCCCGTCCGGGAACGCGCGCAGCGCGGCGATGTGGGCCATGACCCCCGCCTTGTCGTCGGCCGCCCCGCGGCCGTAGAGGCGACCGCCCCGTTCGGTGGGCTCGAACGGCGGTGAGTCCCACAGGGCTTCGTCCCCTGGCGGCTGGACGTCGTGGTGGGCGTAGAGCGTGATCGTGGGCGACCCGGGGGGGCCGTCGAGGTGGCCGATCACCGCCGGGCGACCGCCCTCGCGGACGATCTCGACCTCGAGGCCCTCGGAGCGCAGCAGTCCGGCGACCGCGTTCGCGCTGTCCTCGACGTGCTGCTGGTCGAAGGCGTCGAGCGAGACGCTGGGGATCCGGACCAAGGAGTCCAGGTCCAGGCGCACGGCCGGCATCAGGGCGGTCACCCGCTGCTTGATCTGCTCGATCTCGTCGGGAGTGAGGACGTCGTCAGCCACGGCGGCGACTCTAGCGGCGCCGGTGACCCGGGCGACGGCATACCCTGGGGGTGTGCGTATGCCCTGGCAGCAGAAGACCCTCAACGACGAGCTGGCCGCGACCACCACCGTCCAGGACGAACGGCCGGGGGCGAAGAACCGTCCGACTCCGAAGCGACGCGACCAGGAGGCGGCGCGGAAGCAGCCGCTGGTCGTGACCGACCGCAAGGTGGCCAAGGAGCGCGACAAGGAGAAGCGGCGCGAGGCGCTGGCCCGCCAACGGACGGCGATGGTCACCGGCGACGACGCCGGGCTGCCGGCGCGTGACAAGGGCCCGGAGCGCCGGTACATCCGTGACTACATCGACGCCCGGTGGAGTGTCGGCGAGATCGTCCTGCCGATCATGATCATCGTGCTGGCGCTGTCGTTCCTGCGCACCAGCTGGGCGCTGATGACGGTCTTCTTCCTCACCTACGGCCTCATCGCCGTGGCGATCATCGACGCGGTGCTCATGTGGCGCCGCATCAAGACGCGGCTCGTCGCCAAGTTCGGCGCCGGCCACGTACCTCAGGGCGCCGTGATGTACGCCGTGATGCGCGCCTTCCAGCTGCGCCCGACGCGGATGCCGAAGCCCCAGGTCAAGCGCGGCGACTACCCGTCCTAGTCACCCGGGCTCAGGTGAGGTCGGCGAACGCCGTGGGTGTGCGCGTCACGGCGTAGGTCGCGAAGTACAGCTTGACGAGGGTGCCGTCGGCGTCGCGGACCAGCTCGAGGCGTTCCCCCTGCTCGCGGCCGGCGACAGCGCGGAACGTCGACGCGTCCTCCCGGACGAACCGGGTCTCGTCCAGCGGAGGTTCCGGCCGCCACCCGCATCCAGAGCTCACTCTCGCGGACCTCGAGGACCAGCTCCTCGCCCTCGCTCCACCACGAGCCGAGCAGCTCGTCGAGCTCGGGCTGTGGCTGTTCCGGCACCCAGGCCGGCTGGACCCGGGGCAGCGCGTCGAGGACGCGATCCAGCAGCCGCGTTGCCAGCGGACCCGCCTCGGCCCCGGCGGTCGTCGTCGCGACGACGAAGACGCCCACGCCGTTCTTGCGGTTGACCCGCAGTCCCGAGAGGAACCCCGGCATCGCCCCGCGGTGGCCGACGTGGACCCGCTCGCCGCTGCGCACCAGCTCGTAGCCCAGCCCGTATCCGGCGTGCCAGCTCTCCGTGTCGATCATCACCAGCGGCCGGCACATCTCGTCCAGTGTCGGCGCGCGCAGAACCGCCGGGTCCGGCTCGGCCAGGAACGTCGCGTAGCGCGCCATGTCGGCGACCGTCGACCAGAGTCCGCCGAGCGGTGCCGTCGCCCGCAGCTCCAGCCGGGGCTCGCGCGTGGCGGTGCCGGCGAACGGGTCCACCTGGAACCCGTAGGCGTGGTCGTCCGACGGCGTCAGGCCGGTCCGGCTCATGCCGAGCGGCGTGAGCACGCGCTCCCGCAGGACGTCCTCCCACGGCCGCTCGCGGAGGCGTTCGACGACCTGGCCGAGCAGGGCGAAGGCGAGGTTCGAGTAGTGGAACGCGTGATGCGGCGGGAGGACCTGCTCGGCGTCCTCGAGCTCGGCGACGAGCCGGTCGACGTCCGGCGCGTCGAGGTTCTCCCAGAGGTGCCCGACGGGCTCGCGCTGGAGACCCGACGTGTGGCTGAGCAGTCGCCGGACGGTCAGCGAGGCGTGCCGCGACTCGGGCAGCCAGGTCCCGAGCGGGTCCTCGAGGTCGAGCCGGCCCTCGTCACGCAGCTGCATGACCAGCACCGCGGTGAAGCTCTTGGTGATCGAGCCGATCATCACCTGGGTGTCGTCGTGCGACGGTGTGGGCGGGTCGAGCCGGGCCAGGCCGACGTGGCTCGACCAGGCCAGCTCACCGTCCCGGGCGACGCCGACGGACAGTCCGGGCGTGCGCCAGCTGCGCTGAGCATCGGCGACCTCGGCCGAGAGGGTGGCGGCGAGGTGTTCGGGAAGGGGCATGTCGCGGAGGCTACCCACCCCGGTATGCGCGTCCTCGCTGTCCCGTCCCCACCCCGGTATGCGTGTCCTCGCCGTCCCGTCTCCGTCTCGTCCCCGTCCACGTCCCGTCGTCCGCTCGACTGCCAGTCGGGCGGGTTGGCTGCCGGTGGACCGCCAGTCAAGGTGCCCGACTGCCAGTCAAGCGGACGACGCGGAGCCAAACCGCAACGGGGCCCAGTAGATGACGTCCGCCAGCCCCGAGCCCTCGCGCGCCCGGCCGGCCCCTCGCCGCGCGGCCGGCGCGATCGCCCGTCCGGCGTCAGATCGCGCGACCCCGCCAGCGGAGGGTGGCGCCCGCCGTATGCGGGACCGGGCGACACCCGTGGACCACCGATCCCGTGTCGCGCCGAGCTGCGGCTACCGGTCGCACCGACGCATACCCGTGCCGTCGTCCGCAGCCGGGCCGGCGCCGGGAGGTCCCGGCCACCAGGACGGCGTCAAGGCCACATCGGGTCATACGGGGACCGGCCGGTCGGCGTCGTCGTCCTGGATGCGCGTCCTCGCCCTCGAGCTCCGGTCCGTGGCCCTGGCCGGCCGACTCACGACCGGGCATGAAGAACGCGAGGACCAGCACCGCGACTCCGGTGACGGCCGCGAAGACCATCCCGAGCTGGATCCCGCCGCTCAGCGCCGAGACCGGGTCGGAGCCGGACGACGCCAGGGTCGCCGACCGCACCGAGAGGATGGTCACGACGGCCGCGGTGCCGATGGCTGCGGCCACCTGCTGCAGGGTGCCGAGCACGGCGCTGCCGTGTGCGTAGAGGTGTGGCGGCAGGGCGCCGAGGCCGGTCGTGAAGACCGGCGTGAAGATCAGCGCGAACGCGACACTCATCAGCACGTGGAGGGTGAGCAACCACCAGGCCGGGGACGAAGTACCGATCGTCGCGAACCCCGCAAGCACGCCGAGCAGCAGCGCCGACCCCGGCACGACGAGCACCCGCGCGCCGTACTGGTCGAACAGGGAGCCGACCCGCGGGCCGAGCAGGCCCATGACCAGCCCGCCGGGCATGAGGAGCAGCCCGGTGGTGAGCGGGGTCATGCCGGAGACGCTCTGGAGGAACAGCGGCAGGGTGATCATCACGCCCATCAGCGCCATGAAGGCCAGGCACATCAGCGCCAGCGCGATCGCGAAGGTGCGATAACCCAGGGTGCGCAGGTCGAGCAGCGGGGTACCGGTGCGCTGCAGCCGCAGCTGACGCCACCCGAACACCACGATGAGGAGCGCCCCGACGACCAGGGTCGGCACGGCGGGCAGGCCCCCGACCTCCCGCGTGTCCACGCCGATCTGGCTCAGCCCGTAGACGAACGTGCCGAACCCGAGCGCCGCGAGCACGACGCTGATCCAGTCGATCCCGCCGGGCTTCGGTTCGCCGACGTTGACCAGCTTGCGCAGACCGATGACGAGCATGCCGGCCGCGATCGGGACGACGACGGCGAAGATCCAGCGCCACGAGCCCAGCTGGAGGAGGACTCCGGACACGGCCGGGCCGAGGGCGGGCGCGACGGCCATGGCGAGGGTGACGTTGCCCATGACCTTGCCGCGTTCGCGCGGGGCCACGATGGTCATCAGCGTCGTCATCAGCAGCGGCATCATCACGGCGGTGCCGCTGGCCTGGACGATCCGGGCCGCGAGCAGTACGGGGAAGCTCCACGCCGCGGTCGCGAGGACGGTGCCGGTGATGAACAGCCCGAGCGCCACCGTGAACGCCCGACGGGTGGTGACGCGCTGCAGGAACCAGCCGGTCATCGGGATGACGACGGCCAGGGTCAGCATGAACGCTGTCGACAGCCACTGCGCGGCCCGCGCGGTGATGTCGAAGTCGTGCATGAGCCGCGGGATCGCGTTGACCATGATGGTCTCGTTGAGGATCACCACGAACGTGGCGCCCACGAGGACCCGCAGGATGCCGGTGGCGTCCGGGTGCGTGGACGTCGCCGTCCGGTGGTCGGTGGAGGGGGTCACGTCGGGTCCTTCGATCGTCAGGCTCGGGCTCATGCGGGTGAGACCCCGTCGTCTCGCTGAAGTCATCGGGTGCGGCGGCCGAGATGGTCTGGGGGCGACAACACCGACAACATCCGTGTCCATCCCGCGCGCGTACCCGGAAAGGCTATGCGGGACCCCCGACACCCCGGCAACCGCTTTTCGCCGGCCTGGTCACCTGGGCGTGAGCGACGTCACTCCATCGGCTGGAGGCTCATCGGCCCGTAGACGACCGTGTCGCCCTCGCGCAGCGTGACGGCGTCGACGCCGGCGTCGAGCAGGTCGCGCCACTCCTCGCCGAGCCAGGACTCCGCCTCGCTCTGCGAGGGGAAGGTGCCCCCGGCAGCGGTGTCCGTGACGGGGTGGCGCTGCGCGTCGAGGAGCTCCCAGGACCAGTTCCCGCTCATGGTGCCGATGCTACGCATACTCCGCCGGTCGACCCGGCGTGAGAGGTTCGTCGCATGACCCGCCCGCGTCCGCATACCCGTCGCGTGCTGCCACTCGCGGCCGTCGCCGCGCTGGTCCTCGGCCTGCTGACCGCCGCCCCCGCGCACGCGGCCACCTTCCAGTACTGGGGCTACTACCAGCTCACCGACGGGGCCTGGGTGTTCGCCCAGAAGGGATCCGGCGAGACGAACCCCGCCGACGGGTCCGTGGAGGGCTGGCGCTGGGCCATCACCGAGGAGAGCGGGACTCCCCCGCGTACCCCGCGGGTGACGCCCACGTTCGGGCAGGTCTGCGACGCGACCGACGCGCAGTCCGGGATGAAGCGGGTCGCCGTCGTCCTCGACTACGGGCGAGCCGTCGACGGCGACGGCACCTCCACACCGCCGGACGTGGCGGCCGAGTGCGCCGTCGTCCCGACCGCGGCGACGGGCGCCGAGGTCCTGGCGGCCGTCGCGGCGGTGCGCAACGGCACCACCGGACTCGTCTGCGGCATCAACGGCTACCCGGCGACCGGCTGCGGCGGCGCCGTGGCCTCGCTCACTGACGAGCAGAAGGCCGCGGACACGCCGGTGACCCTGGCCGCCACCGCGTCGGCGTCGGCAGAGACCCAGCCGCCGGTCGGGGCCACTCCGGGCGCGACACCGTTCTCACCCACGGCGACCGCCGGGCCGCTGATCGCACCGGCACCCGGCATCTCGACCGGTTCGGGTGTCCCGGTCGTCGTCTGGGTCGGCCTGGTGATCCTGCTGCTCGGCGTCGCCGCCCTCGTGTGGGCGGCCCGGCGACGCCGCCAGGAGGTCTGACCCGCTGTCGAACCGGGGTCAGGCCTGCCGGGTCTGCACCTGGACGAACGGCGGCTTGACCACGGTGGCGGCGACCTCTCGGCCACGGACGTCGACGACGACGTCGTCACCCAGTCCCACCGACGGCTCGAGGAGGGCGAGCGCGATCCCCTGACGCAAGGTCGGCGAGAACGTCCCGGACGTCACCTCGCCGACCGGTCGGCCGTCCACCGTCACCGCGCAGTGCTGGCGCGGGATGCCGCGGCCGGTGACGAGCAGGCCCCACGACTGCCGCGCCGGACCGGCCGCCTTCTCGGCGACGAGCGCCTCGCGACCCCAGAACTCCGGCTTCTTCCAGCCCACCGCCCAGCCCGCGCGGGCCTGGACCGGCGTGATGTCGAGGGACAGGTCCTGCCCGTGCAAGGGGTAGCCCATCTCGGTCCGCAGCGTGTCGCGGGCGCCGAGCCCGCACGGCAGCCCGTCGTAGGGCGCCATGGCCTCGGTCAGCGCGTCCCACAGGTCCGCGGAGTCCTCCCACCGGGGAACCAGCTCGTAGCCGCGTTCGCCGGTGTACCCGGTCCGGCACACGATGACCGGGCGGCCGTCCCAGTCGGCCACGGCGAACCCCATGTAGTCGTGCTCGGTCGGCAGTCCCAGCGCCCGGACCACCTCGTCCGCCTGCGGTCCCTGCACGGCGATGATCCCGTATGCGTCGTGCAGGTTCTCGACGTCGATCCCCTCGGGTGCGGCCTCCGCGAGCAGTCGCACGACCTCCGTGGTGTTGGCCGCGTTGGGGATGAGGAAGACGTCGTCCTCGGCACGGACGTACTGGATGAGATCGTCGACGACCCCGCCGGACTCGGCGCAGCACATCGTGTACTGCGCCTTGCCGGGCCCGATCTTGCGCAGGTCGTTGGAAAGGCAGGCGTTGACGAAGTCGACGGCGCCGGGACCGGTCACCGACGCCTTGCCCAGGTGGCTGACGTCGAAGATCCCGACCCGCTCGCGCACCGCGGTGTGCTCCGCGACGACCCCGCCGCCGGGGTACTCGATGGGCATGTGCCAGCCCCCGAAGTCCGCCATCTTCGCCCCGAGGGCGACGTGACGCTCGTGCAGTGGCGAGGTCTTGAGGTCAGGCATGCCGCCGAGGCTAGTCGGGTCCCCGCCGAGTGTCGGAGCGGAGACGTCGTGGGGTGACCTGGTGGCGGGTCAGCTGCCGGCCTTGCGGCGGAACATCTGCTGCGCCTTCGCGGGTCCGTGCGCCTCGTTGACCTTCGGTGCGTCACCGTCCGCCGAGACGTCCATCCCGGCGTGAGCGTGCTTCTTGTCCAAGGCTTCGCGGAACTTCGCCTTCATCTCCTCGGAAGGCCCGGACGTCTTCTTCTTGCCCTTCGAGGTCCCTTTGGACGTGCCTTTGGACGGCATCTCACGCTCCTGACGTGTCACATCTCGACGTCACGTTGACGTCGCTCCACGGTGTCTTCCGAACCACTGTGTCATCCGGCGCGCGCCGGGCGCCACGCGGTTCAGGCCTGGCCGCGCCGCTGGCGCGAGCTCCACTCCCGCATCCGCTTCGGGTACCCCGTCAGCAGGACGTCGTAGACGGGGATGTCGAGGGAGCGCGCGAGCTCGAAGGCCGCCTTGCGCGAACCGACCGCGCGACGGGTCCACTCACCGTCGGTCGCGACGAGGACGATGCTCTCGGCGGTGACGTTCGTGGCCGGTTCGACGTAGGCCTCGACTCCCCGCCGCGTGGTCGCGAACCCGCGCAGGTGGTCGCGGACCGCCTTGTGGTCCACCGACATGCTCGGACCGTCGCTTCGGCGCGGGTCCCCGCTCGCCTTGCCGCGCAATCGGCCGAACAAACGCATGGCTGAGGGTACCCTGCGCAGGTGGTTGCTCCGGGAGGGCAGGGCCCTTGGCAGCCCCGGGGATCCGGGCTGCTCGTCGCCGTCGTGGCGCTGTCCGTCGTAGCCCTGGTCGTGCACGGCGCCATCGCTCTGGTGCTCCTCCACGGCACCGTCCGGCCTCCCGTCACCGCGGAACGGCCGGTCGGGCGACCGACGCCGACGGTGACCGCTCCGAAGCCCACCGCGGCACCGACGCCGACCTCCCCGTCGCCCAGCGCCGGCACTCCCGGCCCGGCGGCTCCGGCGGCCGCGGGCGCGCTGCACCTCGACCACGCCTGCCTGGTCGCCGACAACCCGCCGACCTCGGCGCACATCCCGTCGGGTGACCCGTTCGGCTCGGACCTCAGCAGTCTCGGCAGCGGCGCGGAGCTGCAGCGCCTCTACGTCGTGCACAGCGGGATGCTGGAGCCCGCCGACTCCGCCGGGCCGGTCCGCGAGTGCGACCGCCAGCTGTGGGCCATCGTGGTCGCCGCCACGCCCGTGGAGGTGCTCCGGTACGTGGACGAGCTCCTCGTCTTCGACGCCGACCTCGGCGCGGACACGGCCGTCGGCGAGGTGTTCGCCCAGCCGAACAGCACCGAGGCGAGCGCGCACTGGCGGCTCTCCCTCGCGCTCAACAGCTCCACCGACCTCGATGTCACGTTCAACGTCGCCCACGAGGTCGGTCACCTGCTCAGCCTCAACCGGGCCGAGATGACCGGGCAGGACGAGTCCTCGTGCCAGGGGATCTTCATGGAGGAAGGGTGTCTGCAGGACGGGGCGACGCTGCCGACGTACGTCGACGACACCTGGGGCGACGACGTGCTCGACGAGTGGTCCACGGCCAACGACATCACCGACGACCAGCAGCGGGCCGACGCTCTCGACGCCTTCTACGAGAAGCACCACGACCGGTTCGTCAACTCGTACGCCGCCACCCACCCGGTCGAGGACTTCGCCGAGAGCTTCGCCATGTGGTGCGCCCTCGGTCCGTCCAGCCCGCTCCTCCCGGACTTCATCGAGGGCGACCCGACGGACGGCGCAGCGAAGCTCGCATGGTTCGACGACCCGGCCCACACCGTGGGGTTGCAGACGCGCGCACGGTGCGAGGCGCTGCAGGCCTTCACGCGCTGACGGGAAGACCCGGGAAGACCCGCATACGTCATCAGTGACAAGATGCGGAGGTACCCGCTTGCGAAGGAGCTCGCTCATGCCGGCTGATGCCGAC
Organism: uncultured Actinomycetota bacterium; assembly: GCA_963713345.1. Lineage (GTDB taxonomy): Bacteria > Actinomycetota > Actinomycetes > Actinomycetales > Dermatophilaceae > Lapillicoccus. Next base: position 170,275 of record CAVQLI010000009.1, read on the forward strand.
ACGCCCTATGACGTCGTCGTTCTGGGGGGTGGCAGCGGAGGGTATGCGTGTGCCCTGAGGGCCGCGGAGCTCGGACTCTCGGTCGCGCTCGTCGAGAAGGGCAAGCTCGGCGGCACCTGCCTGCACAACGGCTGCATCCCCACCAAGGCCCTCCTCCACGCCGCCGAGGTCGCCGACTCCGCCCGTGAGGGCAGCCGGTTCGGCATCAAGACGACCTTCGAGTCGGTCGACATGAGCGGCGTGCACGCCTACAAGGACGGCGTCGTGGGCCGGCTCTACAAAGGGCTCCAGGGCCTCGTGTCGTCGCGGTCGATCGAGTTCGTCCAGGGCACGGGCCGGCTCGGTGGCCCCGACACCGTCGATGTCGACGGTCGCCGCATCACCGGCCGCAACGTCGTGCTGGCCACCGGCTCCTACGCCAAGTCGTTGCCCGGCCTGGAGATCGGCGGTCGGATCATGACCAGCGACGAGGCGCTGACCATCGACCACGTCCCGGCCCGGGTGGTCGTCCTGGGCGGTGGGGTGATCGGCGTCGAGTTCGCGTCGGTGTTCCGCTCGTTCGGATCGGAGGTGACCATCGTCGAGGCGCTACCGCGGCTGGTCGCGGCCGAGGACGAGGCCATCTCGACCCAGCTGCAGCGCGCCTTCCGCAAGCGCGGCATCGCCTTCCGCACCGGTGTCCGGTTCGCCGGAGCGCGGCAGGAGGGCGACGTCGTGACCGTCGAGCTCGAGGGCGGCTCCACCATCGAGGCGGACCTGCTCCTCGTCGCCGTCGGCCGCGGTCCGAGCACGGACGGGCTCGGCTACGAGGAGGCCGGTGTCACCGTCGATCGCGGCCTCGTGCCGACGGATGAGCGGCTCCGGACCAACGTGCCCAACGTGTATGCCGTGGGAGACATCGTCCCGGGGCTGCAGCTCGCGCACCGGGGTTTCGCGCAGGGGATCTTCGTGGCCGAGGAGATCGCCGGCCTCTCCCCCGCGCCGGTCGAGGACCGCGGCATCCCGCGGGTCACCTACTGCGACCCCGAGATCGCCTCCGTCGGGCTGACCGAGACGCAGGCCCGCGAGGCATACGGGGAGATCGAGACCTACGAGTACAACCTCGGCGGCAACGGCAAGTCCCAGATCCTCCAGACGCAGGGGTTCGTCAAGCTCGTCCGCGAGAAGGACGGCCCGGTCGTCGGGGTGCACATGATCGGCGCCCGGATGGGCGAGCAGGTCGGCGAGGCGCAGCTCATCGTCAACTGGGACGCGTTCCCGGCCGATGTCGCCGGCCTGGTCCATGCGCACCCGACCCAGAACGAGGCCCTCGGCGAGGCGCACCTCGCCCTTGCCGGGAAGCCGTTGCACGCCCACGCTTGACCACCCACTGACCCGCACGTCCCCACGAGGCCGACCGCTCGGCCAAGATGGGCGCACCGACCGATCGCCAACCCGCAGCCTTCTGAGGAGTTCGTCTCATGTCCGAACGCGTGACCATGCCGGCCCTGGGTGAGTCCGTTACCGAGGGGACGGTCACCCGCTGGCTGAAGAACATCGGCGACACCGTCGAGGTGGACGAACCGCTCCTCGAGGTGTCGACGGACAAGGTCGACACCGAGATCCCGTCGCCGGTCGCGGGCACCCTGCAGGAGATCCTCGTGCAGGAGGACGACACGGTTCCCGTGGGCGCCGACCTGGCCGTCATCGGTGAGGGCGCCGCGGCCGGTGGTTCCGGCGAGTCCGGCGGTGGCGACGAGGCGCAGAGCGACGCGGCCGAGGGCGATGAGGCCGAGGGCGGCGAGGCGGAGTCGCAGGACGCGTCGGCACCCGAGCCCGAGCAGCCCGAACCGGAGGCCCCGTCCACGGAGCAGCCGGTCGCGGAGCAGACGTCGGAGCCGGAGCAGAGCCAGGCCCAGAGCTCCGGTCAGCAGCAGTCGAGCGGTGGTTCGGGTTCGGGCGGCTCCGGCGGGTCCGGCGGTGCGTCCGGCGGGCAGACCGTCACGATGCCCGCGCTCGGCGAGTCGGTCACCGAGGGCACCGTCACGCGCTGGCTGAAGTCCGAGGGCGACACGGTCGAGGTCGACGAGCCGCTGCTCGAGGTCTCCACCGACAAGGTCGACACCGAGATCCCCTCGCCCGTCGCCGGCGTCCTCTCGAAGATCCTGGTCCAGGAGGACGAGGTCGTCCCCGTCGGTGGTGACCTGGCGGTCATCGGCGGCGAGTCGGGTGGCGGTTCGAGCGGCGAGTCGAGCGACGACTCCGCTGAGGACGCCGGTGCGCAGCCGTCGGCGGAGCAGGAGGCACCGGAGGCTCCTGCTGCCGAGGCTCCGGCTGCCGAGCCTCCTGCTGCCGAGGCTCCGGCCGCCAAGGCTCCCGCCCCGGCCTCCGCCGAGCAGGAGGCGCCGGCACAGGAGAAGGCCGACGAAGCCACCGAGCAGGCGAGCCAGCCGGCCGCTCAGGCGGACCGCGGCGGCGGCTCCGTCGACGGCGACGGCGACCGCGCCATCCGGTTCCACGTCGACGGCCACCTCGACGAGCGCCAGCAACGGCGGGAGCGACGACGGCAGTGCCTACGTCACGCCGCTGGTCCGCAAGCTGGCGGCGCAGCACTCCGTGGACCTCGGCGCCCTGACGGGCACCGGCATCGGCGGCCGGATCCGGAAGCAGGACGTGCTCGACGCGGCCGAGAAGGCCAAGGCGGCGGCTGCGGCTCCGGCCGCTCCCGCCCAGCCGGCGGCTGCCGCCCCGGCCTCGAGCGCGCCGGCCGGTCGTGGCGCTGCTGCGGCTCCGGTCTCGGACAAGCGCGGCACCCGAGAGAAGATGACGCGGCTCCGCAAGGTCATCGCCACGCGGATGGTCGAGTCGCTCCAGGTGTCGGCGCAGCTGACCACGGTGGTCGAGGTCGACCTGACCAAGGTCGCCCGCCTGCGGGCCCGCGCCAAGAGCGAGTTCGAGCGGCGGGAGGGTGTCAAGCTCAGCTACCTGCCGTTCCTCGCGCTCGCGGCGGTGGAGGCGCTCAAGGCCCACCCCAACGTCAACGCCAGTGTCGACGGCGAGGAGATCGTCTACCACGGCCAGGAGAACCTCGCCATCGCCGTGGACACGGAGAAGGGCCTCCTCGTCCCGGTGGTCAAGAACGCCGGCGACCTCAACATCGCCGGGCTCGCCCGTGCGATCGCCGACCTCGCCGACCGCACGCGGAACAACAAGATCGCTCCCGACGACCTCGCCGGGGGGACGTTCACCATCACCAACACCGGCAGCCGTGGGGCGTTGTTCGACACGCCGATCATCAACCAGCCGCAGGTCGCCATCCTCGGTACCGGCGCCCTGGTCAAGCGACCGGTCGTCGTCGCCGACGAAGACGGCGGGGAGACGATCGCGGTGCGCTCGATGATGTACCTCGCACTGTCCTACGACCACCGGATCGTCGACGGCGCGGACGCCGCACGGTTCCTCGGCGCGATGAAGACCCGGCTCGAGGAAGGGCGCTTCGAGGCCTCGCTCGGCCTCTGACGCACGCGGGCGGCCGCAGCGGGCGGCCGCTTCTACTCGGACATGTCTGAGTAGTAGCGGCCGTTTCGCGATCTCGGGCGCTACTACTCAGACATGTCTGAGTAGTAGCCAGGCGGGGCGGAGTCCAACGGGCGAGACCTCGCCCCCGGGTCCGCTCCCCCCGTGTGGTTGGCTGACCGGATGAGCCAGCGGGTCGCGATCTCCGGAGCCTCCGGGTTCCTCGGCGGCGCGTTGTCGTCCTACCTCGTCGCCCGCGGCGACGACGTCCGCCACCTGGTTCGGCGGGAGGCCCGCACCGGTTCGGAGATCTCCTGGGACCCCGCTCAGCGGCGGCTCGACGCCGGGGCCTTCGAGGACGTCGACGCCGTCGTCCACCTCGCCGGCGCCGGAGTGGGCGACCGCCGGTGGTCACCCGGCTACAAGCAGGAGATCCTGGCCTCCCGCACCGACGGCACGTCGACCGTCGCCTCGGCCGTCGCGGCCCACGGCGACCGGATCCGGCTGGTCAGCGCCTCGGCGGTCGGGTGGTACGGCAGTGACCGCGGCGACGAGATCCTCACCGAACAGAGCCCGGAGGGAACCGGGTTCCTCGCCGAGGTCGCCCAGGCGTGGGAGGCGTCGACCGCTGCCGCCAGCGCCGTGGGTGCACCCGTGGCAATGTCGCGCACCGGACTCGTCATGTCCCGCAAGGGCGGCGCCTTCGAGCCGCTGGTCCGGCTCGGGCGGCTGGGTCTGGCCGGTCCGCTCGGGTCCGGTCGGCAGTGGTGGCCGTGGATCAGCCTCGACGACGCTATCCGCGCCCTGGTCTTCCTCGTCGACCGTCGCGACGTCCTGGGACCGGTGAACGTCGTCGGGCCGGAACCGTTGCACCAGAAGCAGATCGTCGACGAGATCGGGCGGCAGCTGGGCCGGCCGACGGTCCTTCCCGCACCGGGATTCGCACTCCGGGCCGTACTCGGGGAGTTCGCCAGTGAGGTGACCGGCAGCCAGCGTGTCGTGCCCACCCGCCTCCGGGACACCGGCTTCGAGTGGGTCCACGACTCCATCTCCAGCGCAGTCGCCACCATCGTCTGAGCTCGGACCGCCCCAGGCCACCACGATCGGTCGTCGCTCGCCCGTTCACGGTGGACCGACCTCGGTGAGCCGCCACGCGCCGTCGGTCGCCGACAGGGTGTAGCGCAGCGGCGCCCCAGGACCCGGACCGATCGACTGGCTCCCTCCCCCGCCCGAAGCCGTCGCGCCCGTAGCGACCGCGCCAGCACCAGCCCCTCCCGCACCGACCACCAGGTAGGCCGACCGATCCACGACCGCCCGTAGCACCACGGTCGTCGGGCCCACCCTGACCACCTCGGCCGAGCGGACCGTGAAACTCAGGTCGGCGTAGCGCTGGGCCTGATCGCGCAACCGCGTCACCGTCCGGACGTCGTTCTCGTAGGCGCTCGACCCGGTCGGCTCGGCGCTGGCCAGGACCACCGGGTCGGCGGCCATCAGGGCCGTCGCTCGGACATCCGCAAGCCGCTGCAGGGCCGCCACCGGATCGCGAACGACGTCGTCACTCGACGCCGTGCCGTTGCCCGTCGGGGTCCCTGCGGTCGCGCCGCGCGGTGCCGGCAGGATCGCTCGCCGCACCGGCGGCCGACACGTTCGACGGTCCGCCCGGGTCGCTCGCCAGTGGAGGAGACGGACCGGCCGACGGCTCCGCCGCCGAGCTCGTCGACGCGCCCGTCGACGCGTCGAGCTCGCTGACGCCCCCGACATAGGGCCCGCTGAGGTGTCGACGACCGATGTCGTGGCTACCTCCAGTGGGCCCCCGGTCAGGCGCAGCAACGCCAGCATCCCGCCGGCCAGGACGAGTCCGACCAGCCCGACGACGACCAGCCGTGACCGCCACGAGGACCCTCCGCTCGGCCCCGCCGTCGCCGAGGATCTACTCGCCTTCGCCCACGGGACCAGCCACGCCCGCGCCCGCCGGCGTCGGAGCTCTCGTCGTTCGCGACGGTGCGCCGCCCGTTCCGCATCGCGCAGCTCGGCCCGCGACCGGGTCTCGGCGGCCTCGCGTCGGATCCGTGTCGTGACCGCCGCGGCCGGGTCGGGATGGTGCCCGACCAGTCCGACCGGCTCCGGCGCCGCCGCGCGGTAGAGGGCGAGGGCCACCTCCGCCGCCGCCGGCCGGGCCGCCGGGTCGTCGGCCAGCATCCGGACCAGGAGCGGCGTCAGCTCCGGTCCGACTGCGGCCATAACGTCGGCGACCGTCCCGCTCTCGAACCCCTCCTCGGCGGGGTCGCCCATCCCGGCGCCGGCCATGCCCCGGGCCCAGTGCAGGTCGCCCACCCAAGGAGGCGGTGTCAGGCCGCCGGTCCGGGCGTACCAGGCCAGAGCGCCCAGCGACCAGACGTCGCTGGCCGGAACCGGCGGACGGCCCAGCACCACCTCCGGCGCCGCGAACCCGGACGTCCCCAGCGAGCGTTGCGGCCACCCGTCGTCGACCAGCCACGCCGAGGAGAGGTCGACGAGCATGGGCCGGCCGTCCGTCGTGAAGAGCACGTTGCCCGGAGACACGTCCACGTGCACGACACCCGCCTCGTGCAGCTCGGCCAGCGCCGTGGCCAGCGGCGTCAGGGCCGTGACCACCTCGCCCAACGGCAGCGCTCCGCGGATCGTCACGACGTCGCGAAGGCTGCCGCCGTCCGCGAGCCCCATGACGAGCGCCACGCGACCGTCGTCGAGCGCGACCCGGCCGCACACGCCGAGCACGTGCGCTCCGGACGCGCGTCGCCCCAGTAACTCCTCGCGGTCGACGGCGTCGAGGTCGACCGCATCGGCCTCCGGTTCGAGCACCTTCAGAGCGACCCGCTCACCGCTCTCGCGGCACGTCGCCGCCCACACGACCCCCGTCGACCCGCGCCCCAGGAACTCGTCCACGGCATACCCCGGCACGACGGGCGGACCGGCATACCAGGTCAGCGCGGGTGCGGTGAGGGTCACCCAGCCATCGTGGCCGACTGCTCCGAGGACCCCCTCGAGTTATCCACAGGAGCGTGCGTCAGGGCGCCTCGCCGGGCGTGATGACCTCGACCACCCGGCCCGACTCCGCGCTCGTGCGCGCCGCGTCGATGACCGCGAGGGCGTGGACCGAGTCCCGTGGGTCGACGGGCATGGCCGCCTGCGGGTCGGGCTGCGCCAGTGCCTGCGCCACCTCGCGGTAGAAGTCGGCCTGGTCCCCCGGTTCTCGCGGAACCGCCTCCCGTTCGCCGTCGGCGCCCACCAGCCACCCGAGGTGGTCCGCATCCGACGGCAGCCATTCTCCGAACGCTGTCGGCTCCTCGTTGAGGCCGCCGACCACGTAGGCGGCCTCCCGCCCGAGCAGCCGCAGCCAGGGCCCGGGGGCGGCGGCCAGTGCGGTCGAGCCGAGGTGGGAGACGACGCCGGAGGTATGCCGGCAGCTGAGGAACGCGGTGTCCTCACTGACGGTCGTGAGGGACGACAGCTCCGCGTACACCGTCTCGATCGGCCCGAAGAGGAGGTGGGCCTGGTCGACGAGGTGCGGGTAGAGGTCGAGCAGCAGCCCGCCGCCCTCCTCCGGCGGCGCGTTCTCCCGCCACCGCTGCTTCGGCACCGGACGCCATCGCTCCCAGCGCAGCTCGGCCCGGACCACCTGGCCGACCAGGCCGTCCGCCACGACCTTGGCCAGTGTGCGGAACTCCGGGTCGTACCGGCGGTTCTGGAACACCGTCAGCGGGACACCGGCCCGGACGGCGACGTCGACCGCCTCCAACGCCGACGTGGCGTCGACCCCGAGCGGCTTGTCGACGACGACCGGCAGGCCCGCGGCCACGACCTCTGCGGCTTGTGCGACGTGCACCCCACTCGGAGAGGCGAGCACGACGAGGTCGATACCGTCCGTCGCGAGCAGGGCGGTGAGGTCCGGGACCACGACGGCGCCGGGGAGGTCCTCCCCGACCTGGGCGGCCCGCTCGGGGTTGGCGGTGGCGACCGCCGCCACCTCGAGTCCCGCCCGCGCGAGGAGCGGCGCGTGGAACGCACGGCCGGCGCCGCCGTACCCCACGAGCCCGACGCGCGGACCACCGTTGCCAGAGCTCGTCATGAGGCTCAAGGTAGCGACCCCGTGGTTGCATGGGGACATGTCGGGGGAACGGGGCGCCGGGTCGTCGTCACGCGCGCCGGTATGGTCGCGCGGCCTGGCCGCCGCCGCCGCGTTCGTGGCGGTGTCGCTGACCGCGGCGTGCACGACCGACAGCCCCACCGGCACTGCGTCCTCGCCCATCACGACAACGGCTACGACCGCCGCCACCACTCCTCCGACGACGTCGACCGGGCCGCCGTCGACCGAGTCCACCGTGCCACCCTCGGCCACGGGCTCGGCGACCTACTTCACGCCGACCGACCCGTCGAGCTTCGCGATGACCGGCCGGATCGCCGTTGAGCAGGCCCTCCAGGACCCGTTCTCGAACCTGCTCCAGCGGGGCGCCCTCCACGACCAGACGGTGACCCTGGACGTCGTCGGGACGCCCGACGACCCGGTGACTCCCGCCGCCGGGGTGACGATCCTCTTCGGTACCTGCCGCTGCGCCGACCGCGGCTCGGGGCTGCGGCTCACGGTGGAGGACGCGGCCGCGGTGCGGGTCGAGGCCAACGGCGACGTCGGGATTCGCGGCCGGTTCCGGCCGGTGGTGACGGCCAGCGACGCGATCACCCTGAAGCCGGCGTGACCGGGCCTACGCCGTCAGGTCAGCCGACGAACTGGTAGTGCTGGTAGTCCAGGTAGCTGCCGCCCCACGAGAACCCGTTGTTACGGAAGTTGATGGTGACCTTGGACCAGTCGTAGAGCATCCCCCAACGCGCGTTGCTGCGGTCGACGTACTCCGTCGTGGGCCACCACCTGCCACCGGCGTAGTAGGGGTTCTCCAGGGTGTTGAGGTCGATGGCGATGCCGTAGGAGTGCGGCGAGAGCCCACTGCCCCCGGTGACCTGGCGGCAGTTGAAGCCCGACGTGTTGTCGTCGGCCATCGACGCGGGGTCGTCGCCTCCGTACCAGTCCACCCGCCACATCTTCCGGATCGGGTAGTGCTCCGCGAGGGCCGCGCCGAAGACGGACGCCACCCGGCCGGCGAGGTCGGAGCGGACGATGATCTCGCCGCGATGCACGGCGTTGTCGTAGCCCCAGTAGTTGAGTCGGATCAGCGTGAGCGAGGACGGTCCGACCGGACAGCCGGCGCGGTAGGTCGCCCACAGGTCCGATGCGCTGACCCCGGCGTAGGTCGCGTCGAGGACCGCCTGGACGCCCGACAGGAGGCTGGCGTTCCGGAAGTCCTGCCGGGTGCCGCCGTAGTAGGAGTACGGCCCCCCGGTCGGGAACCCGTACCGGCTCCACGGGCCGCTCAGGGCGAGGTACTGCTTGTCGATCCCGCCGTAGGTCTCCCACGCCCCGGTCGACGGGCTCCACCAGAGCTCGCCTCCGGTGAACCACTGCCAACGCCCACCGGCGATGGAGCTCTCGGTACCGGTCGGGAATCCGAGCGTCCACGGACCGCTGATCGCGAGGTACCGGCCGTTGATCGAGCCGTACGTCTCCCACGCCCCCGTCGACGGGCTGGACCAGATCACCCCGGCGGTGAACCACTGCCACGAGCCACCGGCGATCGGCCCGACGGCCCTGGTGGGAAAGCCGAGAGTGAACGGTCCGCTGATGGCGAGGTAGCGGTCGTTGGTTGAGCCGACCGTCTCCCACGCTCCGGTGGCGCTGCTCCACCACAGCACACCGTGCTCGAACCACTGCCACTGTCCCCCGGCGATCCCCATCGGGGCCGTGTAGGGAAAACCGAGCGCCCCGCTGGGACCCGAGATCGTCTGGAACCGAGCGTCCACCGCGGTCAGGGTCTCCCAGGCGCCGGTCCGTGCCGACCAGCTGATGTGCCCGTGCTCGTATGCCTGTACCTGGCCGCCCGCGACGGCGACGCGGCCGCCGACGGTGCGGCCGAGCGCCCCCGTGGCTCCGCCCAGTGCCGCGTACCGGTCGTCGATCGGGTCGGCGGCCACCTGCGCGGGAGCCAGGCCCTGGCTGGGCGTCGACGGCGAGGTCGACGTCGGCGGTGTCGAGGGGTCCGCGCTGCCGGTCGTCGACGTGGTCGGGGTCGGGGTCGGTGACGTGCTCGGCGGCGGCGGCGGGGCGGTCGTCGGGGCGGTCGTCGGCGACGTCGTGGACGGAGCGACCGGTGGCGTTGTCGCGGTCCCGGTGCTCGTCGACGTGGCCGGCCCGGCCGGCTCGGGATCGGCCGCAGCGGCGACCGACGTCAGCCCGACCGCGACCAGCGCCGCGGCCGTGCTGTAAACGAGAACACGGAACGCCGGGCGGCGCCGCGAGCGTCGGACCATCGACGACCCCCTGAGATGGCTTGGGTGCCCACACGGTAGCCCGGTGCCACGGTCTGCGCCCTCCCGACCCGACGCGTGTCGCCCGGCTCCGGCACGACCCGAGGAGCATGGCCCGACCGGGAACGTGGTCGATAGCAGACCCTCGGGGGTCGACTATCGACCACGATCCTGATTCGACCCCGCCCTGTTTCGACCCGCGCTGGCGCCGTCAGTCGCGGCCGACGCCCCGTCGCGGCTCGGCGGGCAGTCGCTGGTCGCCGGTGAGGTCCTCGACCTCGGCCGCGACGGTCTCCTCCTCGTGGTGGGCGGCCTTCAGCCGCGCCGCCTCGTGCGCCCCGGCTCGACGCAGGCCGAACGGCCACCAGATCCGGTCGTCGAGGTCGTAGGAGAGGGCGGGGACGAGCAGGCTTCGCACCACCAGCGTGTCGAGCAGGACGCCGAACGCGACGATGAAGGCGATCTGGGCGAGGAAGAGGATCGGCAGCACCGCGAGGGCCGAGAACGTCGACGCGAGAACGATGCCCGCGCTGGTGATGACTCCCCCGGTGACCGCGAGCCCGACGAGGATGCCCGGCCGGGTACCCCGGATCCGGGACTCCTCGCGTACTCGCGTCATGAGGAAGATCGAGTAGTCGATCCCGAGGGCGACGAGGAAGACGAAGCCGTAGAGCGGCGTGGACGGGTCCGACCCCGGGAAGTCGAACACGTGGTTGAACACCACGGCCGAGACCCCGATGGTCGCGGCGAACGACAGCAGGTTGGCCGCCACGAGGACCAGCGGGGCCGTGATCGAGCGCAGCAAGAGCAGCAGGACCACGAAGATGACCCCGAGGATCGCCGGGATGATGACCTTGAGGTCTCGCTCGCTGGCCTGCCGGACGTCCAGGTTGACGGCGGTGCTGCCGCCGACGAGGACCTCGGTGCCGACCTCGTCGAGACGGGTACGGATCGTCTCGACCGTCGACTCGGCCTCGACGCTGTCGGCCGGCGCCACGAGCGTCGCCTGGACGAGCACCTGGCCGTCGACGACCGTGGGCGGCTGGCCCGGGACCAGCCCGACCTGCGGGCTCTGGACGCCGTCGATGGTGCCGAGCACCTGGACCACCTGGTCGGCCTTGCCCTCGGGCGCGATGATCTGGACCGGCGAGCCCGACCCCGCGGGGAAGTGCCGCGCGAGGACCTCCTGGCCGGTCACCGAGTCGACGGTCGTGAGGAACAGGTCCGACTGCGTGACGCCCTTGGCCTCGAACGTCGGGACGAACGCCGCACAGGCGGCCAGCAGGACGAACGTGACGATCCAGGTCCGCCGAGCGTGGGCGCCGATCATCCCCGCGACGCGGCCCCAGATGGCGCGGCGCCCGATGGAGTCCTCCGCGTGGGCGTGGTCGACCTGGGGGATGCCGGGCCAGAAGATCCGCCGTCCGATGAGCAGCAGGACCGCGGGCAGGAAGGTCAGTGACGCGATGAACGCGCCCGCAATGCCGAAGGCGCCCACCGGGCCGAGCCCCCGCGTGTTGCCGAGCTCCGACAGCTGCAGGCAGAGCAGCCCGAGGATCACCGTCGCCGCACTGGCCGCGATCGGCTCGACGGCCGCGCGCCAGGCGGCCCTCATCGCCGCCCACGTCGACTCGTTGTCGTGCAGCTCCTCCTTGTACCTCGCGACGAGCAGGAGGGCGTAGTCGGTCGCGGCACCGACGACGAGGATCGAGAGGATGCCCTGGCTCTGCCCGCTCAGGCTGATCGACCCGTTCTTGGCCAGCGGGTAGATCACCAGCGCCGCGGCGGACAGGCCGAACAGGGCCGTGACCAGCACCGCGATGGGCAGGATCGGACTGCGGTAGACGATGAGGAGGATGAGAAAGACGACGCCGAGGGCGACGAAGAGCAGGATCCCGTCGATCCCGCCGAAGGCCGTGATGAAGTCCGCGAAGAACCCGCCGGGTCCGGTGACGTGGAAGGCCATACCGGCCGGACCCAACGCCGAGGTACCGGCTGCGCGCAGGGTCTCGGCGACCGCGTAGAGGGCAGAGCTCCCGGCGATCGTGTCCTCGGCCTTGTCCGCGATGAACGCGACCGGGATGAGGACGGCCTGGTTGTCCTGGCTGGGGACCACGGTCTGCGGCGGAGCGAGCAGGAACTCGCCGACGGTGCGTGACGGGTCCTCGGCGAAGGCCAGCCCGGGGATCGAGGCGACGTAGGCCTGGACGGCCTGCCGGTCGCTGTCGGTCAGCCCGCTGGTCTTCTCGACGACGAGGAGGTACGGCAGCGACTGGGTGTCCGTCGCCTCGAGGACGAACTGGTTGACCGCCGTCGACTCGGCCGACTCGGGAAGGAAGTTGGCGTTGTCGTTGGTCTGCACCTCCGACAGCCGCCCGACGAGCGGGCCGCCGATCCCGCCGACGACCAGCCAGGCGAGCACCATGAGCAGGGCGACCCATCGCACGCCCCGAGCCCCGGCCCCCCTCGTCATGTGCCCATCATGCTGGTTGTTTCGTCCGGCGTAGCCTCGGGGGATGCAGGTCATCCGTGTCGGGTTCGGTCCCGACTACGTCGACTACCAACTGGCGTGGGACCTCCAGCGCGAGCTCCACGCCAAAGTGGTCGCCGGCGAGGAGCCGGACACCGCTCTGCTCCTCGAGCACGCGGCCGTCTACACCGCGGGCAAGCGCACCGAGGCCCACGAGCGGCCGCTCGACGGCACGCCGGTCATCGACGTCGACCGCGGCGGGAAGATCACCTGGCACGGGCCCGGCCAGATCGTGGGGTACCCGATCGTCCGGCTGCCCGAGCCGATCGACGTGGTCGCCCACGTGCGGCGTCTCGAGGACATGATGATCCGGGTCTGCTCAGACTTCGGGGTCGACGCAACCCGGGTCGAGGGACGCAGCGGGACGTGGGTGCGCGCCGACGACGGCGACCCCGGCGACCCCGCGGTGCGACCCGACCGGAAGATCGGCGCCATCGGGATCCGGGTCAGCCAGAGCGTCACCATGCACGGGTTCGCCCTGAACTGCGACAACGACCTGGGCTGGGCCGACGTGATCATCCCCTGCGGGATCGTCGGCGCCGGCGTGACGTCGCTGACCAAGGAGCTCGGTCGCGACGTGACGGTGCACGAGGTGCTGCCCCACGTCGAGAAGCACCTGGTCGACGTCCTCGGCTGAGACCGCTCCGCACGCCGTCCACGACGAACATGTACCATTTGGTACATGCCGATCTCCTCGACCACCGACATCGACGCACCGCCCGAGACGGTCTGGAACCTCATCTCCGACGTCCGCCACTGGCCCGACCTGCTGCCCGCGACGGTGACGTCGGTGACGCCTCTCGAGCCGGACCGCGCAGAGGAGGTCGGCGCGCGCTACGCCATGGAGCAGCCGAAGATCCCGCGCGCCACCTGGGAGCTGACCGAGTGGGCGCCCAACCAGCGGTTCATCTGGCAGTCCAGGACCTTCGGCGTCACCACCACCGGGTCGCACGTCGTCGAGCCGCTCCCCGCCGGCGGCAGCCGGGCCACGCTGGCGATCGAGTGGACCGGGCCACTGGCGGCGGTGGTGCGACTCGCGTACGGGAAGCTCACCCAGCGATACGTCGACATCGAGGCCAGCAACCTCAAGGACCGGGCCGAAGCAGCGTGAGCACGGCCCGCGACGAGCTGCTCGCGCGCTGCGTCGCCTGGTTCGCCCAGCACGGGGTCGGCGACACGAGCCTGCGCACGTTGGCCGCCGAGGTCGGGACCAGCCACCGCATGCTGCTCTACCACTTCGGCTCGCGGGAGGGACTGCTCGCCGCGGTGGTCGAGACGGTCGAGCAGGGCGAACGGGACCTCCTCGCGCGTCTCCTGCTCGACGAGGACGACCCGTATGCCGCGGGGCTGCGGTTCTGGGAGCACGTGGCCGACTCCGCGACGACCTTCGCGCCGCTCTACTTCGAGCTGGCCGGCCACGCGATGCAGGGCCGACCGTGGGCCGCCGGGCTCCGCGACTGGCTCACCGACGGCTGGACCGACGCGCTCACCGACCTGTGGACCCGGCTGGGCCGGCCCCGCGACGAGGCGTCCGGGCTGGCCCGCGTGAACCTCGCGGCGGTCCGCGGGCTGCTGTTCGACCTCGCGCTCACCGGCGACCGCGCCGCGGCCGACGCGGGTATGCGGCTGCTCGGCGAGCGCTTCGGCCTCACCGCAACCCCTTCCCCGGTGGAGGTATATCCGATGCGCTAGGGCGCTCGGGTATACCTCCACCCGCAGTCGGGGACGCCGCGCCGCTGACGTAGCCTTGGGGACGCCAACGAGATGAACCAGGGAGGCAGCACTCGTGACCGTGGCCCCAGAAGGCCGGCGCATGCTGCGCGTGGAAGCGCGTAACGCGCAGACCCCGATCGAGCGCAAGCCGTCGTGGATCCGTACCACCGCGAAGATGGGTCCGGAGTACACGCAGCTCAGCGCGATGGTGAAGTCCGAGGGACTGCACACCGTCTGCCAGGAAGCCGGCTGCCCCAACATCTTCGAGTGCTGGGAGGACCGCGAGGCCACCTTCCTCATCGGCGGCGAGCAGTGCACCCGTCGGTGCGACTTCTGCCAGATCGACACCGGGAAGCCGGCCGACCTCGACCGCGACGAGCCTCGCCGGGTCGCCGAGTCGGTGCAGCAGATGGGCCTGCGCTACTCGACCATCACCGGTGTGGCCCGCGACGACCTCGTCGACGGCGGCGCGTGGCTCTACGCCGAGACCATCCGACAGGTGCACGCCCTGAACCCGGGCACCGGCGTCGAGATCCTCGTCCCCGACTTCAACGCCATCCCCGAGCTGGTCGGCCAGGTCATCGACGCCCGCCCCGAGGTGTGGGCGCACAACGTCGAGACGGTGCCGCGGATCTTCAAGCGGATCCGCCCCGCGTTCCGCTACGAGCGCTCCCTCGACGTCATCACCATGGGCCGCGACGCCGGCCTGGTGACGAAGTCCAACCTCATCCTCGGGATGGGCGAGGAGGACCACGAGATCGAGCAGGCCCTTCGCGACCTCCACGAGGCCGGGACCGACATCATCACCATCACCCAGTACCTGCGCCCGTCGCCGCGCCACCACCCCGTCGACCGCTGGGTGAAGCCGGAGGAGTTCGTCCACTGGTCCGAGGTCGCTGACGACCTCGGGTTCAAGGGCGTCATGGCCGGTCCGCTGGTCCGCTCGTCCTACCGCGCGGGGCGCCTGTGGGCCACCGCGATGAAGCACTGGGGACGCCCGATCCCCGAGCACCTCGCCCATCTGGCGGCCGCCGCGGACTCCCCCGCCCGGCAGGAGGCGGCGACCCTGGTTGCGCGCAGCGCGGCCCTCACTGCACGCGTATCCTGAGCCGCATGGCCAAGGACCCGGCGACGACGCCCGCCAAGAAGCCCGGACGGATCGCGCAGGTCAAGCAGGTCTTCCTCTCCGCGAAGGCCGTCGACCCGGCCATCGGCTGGTGGATGGCGCTCGCGGCCCTCGGCGTCCTCGTCGTCGCCGCCGTCGTCGGCATCATCTTCAACGCGCTGATCTATGCGCTCATCATCGGTCTCCCGCTGGCCTTCCTGGCCGCGACGATCGTGCTGAGCCGGCGGGCCGAGCGCGCCGCCTACAAGCAGATCGAGGGCCAACCCGGTGCGGTCGGCGCCGCTCTGCGCTCGATCCGGCGTGGCTGGTACATCGAGGAGACGCCGGTCGCCGCCGACGCCCAGCGGGCCACCGACCTGCAGTCGGCCGCCCTGGTCTACCGCGCCGTCGGCCGACCCGGCATCGTCCTCATCGCCGAGGGCCCGTCCGGCCGCGCCCAGAAGCTGCTCGCGGCCGAGCGCCGCAAGGTCGAGCGCGTCGCGTCCGGCGTCCCGGTCACCCTGTTGCGGGTGGGCGACGGCGGCACCGAGGACGAGGTCACCATCCGCAAGCTGGCCAACCGGGTGCAGCGGATGAAGCCGGTGCTCACCAAGGACGAGGTCTCCGTGGTCAACAAGCGCCTCAAGTCGATCGGTGGCGTCCGGCCGCCGCTGCCCAAGGGCGTCGACCCGACCAAGGTCCGCATGGACCGCAAGGCGATGCGCGGCCGCTAGCCCCTCGCCTTTCTCTCTCGAGACCCCCCGACACCAGGAGATCCCGGGATGACCGTCTCGCCGCTCGTGTGGACGCTGACCATCGTGCTGATCGGCGGCCTGCTGCTCTTCGACTTCTTCTTCCACGTCCGCAAGGCGCACACGCCGACCCTGCGAGAGGCGGCCACCTGGTCGGCCCTCTACGTCGGTATCGCCGTGCTCTTCGGCGTCGGCGTTCTCGTGTTCGGCGGCGCCGGAGCCGGGTCGGAGTACTTCGCCGGGTACGTCACCGAGAAGGCGCTCTCGGTCGACAACCTCTTCGTCTTCCTCATCATCATGACCAGCTTCCGGGTCCCCCGCGCCGACCAGCAGAAGGTCCTGCTCTTCGGGATCGTCTTCTCGCTCATCGCCCGGACCGGCTTCATCCTCGTCGGCGCCGCGCTGATCAACCAGTTCGCCTGGGTGTTCTACCTGTTCGGCCTCGTCCTGCTGCTGACCGCGGGGAACATGCTCAAGCCGGAGGGCGAGGACAGCCACTCCGCCGACAACATCATGATCCGGCTGGCCCGCCGGCTGTTCCACACCACGGAGACGTACGACGGCGACAAGCTGTTCACCGTCGAGAACGGCCGGCGGGTGATGACCCCGATGCTCCTGGTGATGGCGGCCATCGGCGGCACCGACATCCTCTTCGCCCTCGACTCGATCCCCGCCATCTTCGGGCTGACCCAGAGTGTCTTCATCGTCTTCACGGCAACGGCATTCTCGCTGCTGGGGCTTCGGCAGCTCTACTTCCTCATCGACGGCCTGCTGGACCGGCTGATCTACCTGTCCTACGGCCTCGCGACCATCCTCGCCTTCATCGGGGTGAAGCTGATCCTGCATGCCCTGCACGAGAACAACGTCCCGTTCATCAACGGCGGTGAGCCGGTGACGGTCGTGGAGATCAGCACGCCCGTCTCGTTGGGCGTCATCGTGGGCGTCCTGCTGGTCACCGTGGTCGCCTCGTTGCTGAGCCCGCGTGGCCGGGCCCAGCAGGCCGTGTCGAGCCTGCGGCACCTGGCCGAGAACTACCTCGACATCGGCTACGAGGAGGACGAAGCGGTCCGCGCCGCCGGCTACCAGCGCCTCACCGAGGAGGAGCGGCGGGTGAAGGCACTGCCGGAGAAGTACCGCCGCTACATCCGCGAGGAGCAGAAGCTCCTCGACCTGCTCGCCCGCGCGCACGCCGTCCACGACGAGAGGGTTCGGGACGCGGGCTGAAATCCGGCTGCCCCCGGTCGCCCCACCCGCATACGATCCGGGTCATGCCGAGCCCGTCCACCCTCGCCGCGTTCTCCGTCACGGCGCTGCTGTTCGTCCTCTTCCCCGGCCCGGCCATGCTCTTCCTCGTCGCGCGGGGAGTGGCCGGTGGCCCTCGCGTCGGCGCCCTGTCGGCCCTCGGCGTGGAGACCGCCAACGCGGTCTACGTCGTCGCGACGGCGCTCGGCCTCACGGCCGTCCTCGCCGCGTCCACGACGGCGTTCACGATCGTCCGGTATGCGGGTGCGGCCTACCTGGTCTACCTCGGCGTCCGCACGCTGCGCCAGCGGGCGGACGCTCAGGCACCGGTCCTCACCGCCGGGTCGCTGACGCCGTGGACCAGCTGGCGGCAGGGGTTCCTCGTGGGCATCGGAAACCCCAAGGCGGCACTGTTCTTCCTCGCGTTCTTCCCGCAGTTCATCCACCCGGAGGCCGGCCCGGCGTGGGCGCAGGTCCTCGTCCTCGGTGCCGTCATCATCGCCATCGGGACGGTGCTCGACGTGTCCTACGGGGTGTTCGGCGGACTCGTCCGGGCACGGATGGCGCGACGCAGCAGCCGCGGGGTGCGTCGTGGGCGCATCGCCGTCGGGCTCACCTACATCGGCCTCGGCGGGCTCACCGCCGCGACGGGGCACCGCGCGGCCTGAGCCGTCAGAGCACGGCGGTTCGAGCGGTCGCCAGCTCGTCCCGGACGACCTCGACGAACCGGTCGACGCGCTCGGGGACGTCGCGCAGGAACAGGTCCGGCTCGATGACCTCGAGCTCGATGAGGACGGGTGCGCCCTCCCACTCGACGAGGTCGACCCGGGCGTAGGTGAGCCGGCCCGGGGCGGCCGCCATCGCCGCCAACGCGACCTGGAGCTCCGCCGAGTCCGGCTCGTGGTCGACCTCGCGGCCGCCGAGGTGCCGCTGCGACCGGTAGTCCCCGGCCTTCGGCACCTTGCGGACCGCGTGCGAGAACCGACCGCCGAGGAACACCAGCGAGCGCTCGCCGTCGACGATCGCCGGAACGAACGGCTGGACGACGACGTCGCCGTGGTCGGTGAGCCGCTCGGCGACCCGGCTGAGCGACGGGTCGTCGCGCAGACCACGCCAGGCGTGCCGCGCGCCGCCGTCGACCGCCGGCTTGACGACGATCTCCTCCCAGGGCACCTCACGGATCTGGTCGGCGACATCGGTGGAGGGGCCTGGTACCAGGCGGGTCGGGACGGTCGGCACGCTCTTCGCGGTGAACTCGGCGAGGTAGCCCTTGTGCGAGTTCCACCGCAGCACGTCCGCCGGGTTGACCAGCGAGGTCTCACGCTCGACCCGTGCGGCCCAGTCGAGGAACTGGGTCACCCGGTCGAAGTAGTCCCACGGCGTCCGCACGACGACCAGCTCGTAGGCGCCCCAGTCGCGGTCCTCGTCCCAGGACACGACGTCGGTCGAGACTCCTGCGGCGCGCAGCGCATCCGCGGCGACGTGCACCTCGGGCTCCTGGTAGCGCTCGTCGGCACAGGTCACCAGCGCCACCTCGGCGGCGCGCTCGTCCGGCGTGGTCACCGGCGCGTCACAGGCGCACGAGGACGGTCTGGGCGGCCTTGTCGTGCAGCCCGCGCTGGTCGCGGTCCCAGATCAGGGCCGGGATGGCGAGGCAGAGCAGGACGGTCCGGGAGAGGACCTGGAGGACGGTGGCGCGGCCGCCGTTCATCGAGAGCAGCCGGAGGCCGAGGAGCCGCTGCCCGAACGTCGACCCGAGGGTCGAGAGCAGCAGGAGGTTCTCGACGCCGAAGATGACCAGCGGCCACCACGACCCCGAGCTGCCCTCGCCGAGCCGGACCCCCAGCCAGGCGTACGCGATCAGCTGGCACAGCGTCCAGTCGATGAGGATCGCCACCAGTCGACGGCCGAACCGGCCGACCGAACCCGGGCCGCGCTGTGGCATACCGAGCCGTCGTCCGGGATAGTCGGTGTCGGCGTCGGGCCGCTGGGCGTTCGGACCCTCCAGCCAGGAGGCGACGTCCTTGCGGTCCACCACGCGGGCGCCTCCTGCCATTCCTGTAACTCGTGCGAAACATTGGGGTCACGGGCGGGAAATGCCCTCCACCTAGTCTCTCACCCGGACAGCACGAGCGGTCGGGAGCCACCTGCCCCTACCCCACGACGCCCCACTGCAGTCCCCCACTACAGGAGGTTGGATGTTCAGCAAGCCTGAGGAAGTCCTCGCGTTCATCGAGAAGGAGGACGTGAAGTTCGTCGACATCCGGTTCTGCGACCTACCCGGTGTCATGCAGCACTTCAACGTCCCCGCGAAGAGCGTCGACATCGACTTCTTCACCAACGGACAGGCCTTCGACGGCTCGTCGATCCGCGGGTTCCAGGCCATCCACGAGTCCGACATGAAGCTCATCCCGGACATCCGGAGCGCCTACCTCGACCCGTTCCGGGTCGAGAAGACCCTCATCCTCAACTTCTCGATCGTCGACCCGTTCACCGACGAGCCCTACAGCCGTGACCCGCGCAACATCGCCGCCAAGGCCGAGGCGTACCTGAAGTCCACGGGGATCGCCGACACGGCCTACTTCGGTGCCGAGGCCGAGTTCTACATCTTCGACGACGTCCGCTTCGAGACCAAGGCGAACGCCAGCTACTACTACATCGACTCCATCGAGGCGGCCTGGAACACCGGCCGCGCCGAGGAGGGCGGCAACCGCGGGTACAAGACGCGCTACAAGGGCGGCTACTTCCCCGTCCCGCCGGTCGACCACTTCGCCGACGCCCGCGACAAGATCTGTCTCGGTCTCGCCGACGTCGGCCTGAACGTGGAGCGCTCGCACCACGAGGTCGGCACCGCCGGCCAGCAGGAGATCAACTACCAGTTCAACACGCTGCTCCAGTCCGGCGACGACATGATGAAGTTCAAGTACGTCGTCAAGAACACCGCGTGGGCCCTGGGCAAGACGGCGACGTTCATGCCCAAGCCGATCTTCGGTGACAACGGCTCGGGTATGCATACGCACCAGTCACTCTGGAAGGACGGCGAGCCGCTCTTCTACGACGAGAGCGGCTACGGCGGCCTCTCCGACCTGGCCCGCTGGTATGTCGGTGGCCTGCTCGCGCACGCCCCGTCGCTGCTGGCGTTCACGAACCCGACCGTCAACTCGTACCACCGGCTCGTGCCCGGGTACGAGGCGCCGGTCAACCTCGTCTACTCGGCCCGCAACCGGTCCGCCTGCGTGCGCATCCCGATCGCCGGGACCTCGCCGAAGGCCAAGCGGATCGAGTTCCGGATCCCCGACCCGTCGGCGAACCCCTACCTGTCGTTCGCGGCCCAGCTGATGGCCGGGCTCGACGGGATCAAGAACCGCACCGAGCCGCCGGAGCCCGTGGACAAGGACCTCTACGAGCTGCCGCCGGAGGAGCACGCGAACATCGCGCAGGTCCCCGGTTCGCTGCCCGCGGTCCTCGACGCGCTCGAGGCCGACCACGAGTACCTGCTCGCCGGTGACGTCTTCACCCCGGACCTCATCGAGACGTGGATCGACTACAAGCGGACCAACGAGGTGGACCCGATCCGGTTCCGCCCGCACCCGCACGAGTTCGAGATGTACTTCGACATCTGACGGAGCGCAGCGGAGTAGATGTCGAACGACAGGCACAGCGACATCTGACGACGCGAAGCCTCGAC
>CAVQLI010000010.1:0-387653 GCA_963713345.1 uncultured Actinomycetota bacterium
GGAGGCTGACGCATTCGGGCGCCTACTCTTCCAGGTCGCTCAGGACCATCTCGATCCGGAACGTGAACGCCTGGAGGGTCCGAGGGATTCGCCGGCGCCTACGGGCCCGACGTTCTTCAGGGGACCACGCGAGTACGGGCGAAAGTTCGGGTGGGCGCAGAGAATGACCCGGGCCAGGCCATGGTCTACGTGGCCGTCGGTGACATCGGAAGCCGACCGCCTTCCGTGCGGCATGTACGACAATCCCGAACCGGCCACCTGCGAAGCCATGACGATGACCAACGGCTCGACGGCGATTGCGTTATCGAAGGCCAGCCGACGCGAGCTTCACTGGTCGCGCCCCGACGGCTCCTACGTCTTCGTGATCGTCGACTCCACGTTCCGCAACAACTCACTCGTGCCCAGCACGGCCGACCTGCCCACGCTCAAGGAGCTCGAAGAGTTCGCTACGGATCCCAGGCTCGTCCTACCATCTCGGGGCTGAACTAAACCGCTCGCGCTTGTCCTTGCCGTCGCTCCCACGAATCGAAACTCGGGGCCAGCAGCGTGGATTTCGAGGTGGGCGCGGATACGGCAAACAGAGGGGCCGGTGCGGTGCCAGGATGCCGCCATGGCAGAACCCGCGGTGGGGTGGCGAGCCCGAGCGCGCTTCAAGTCTGGCGCCGGCGGGCGTGTTCGCGGAACTGCGCGGTCCCTCGCCGAGGCGACGGGAATGCTGCCGACCCTTCAAGAGATCGTCGACTACGCGATCGTCGTGGTGCCGTGCGACTGGGCTGCCGTCGCGGCCACTGACGAGATTGGCCCACATCCGGCCCGGATGGCCGCATCGACCGATCCAGAGCTGATGGCCACGGTCGCCGACATTGCCGGTGCGGCCGGAACGAGCCCCGGCCGGGCGGCATTCCTTGACGCCTGCACGGTGTACAGCGCCGACCTGAGGCTCGAGGGCCGGTTCCGCATGTACGCCCAGGCGATCATCGACCGCACGCCAATCCGTTCGGTGCTGTCGTTCGGGCTGCAGCTGCGTGAGGAGCGGCTCGGCGTGTTGTCTCTGTATGCCAAGTCGGCGAACTTCTTCGGCGACGACGCCGTCGAGCGAGCGAGTCTGCTGGCGGACCACGCGGCGATCGCCATCGAGGCGGAGTCATCGGCCGGTCGTGCGGACAGCCTGGAAGCAGCACTCCACAGCAACCGGACCATCGGCGCCGCGCTGGGAATACTGATGGAGCGGCACGACCTCACCGCGGACGGCGCCTTCCAGGTGCTCAGACGAGCCAGCAGCTACAGCAACCGGAAACTCGCCGTCATCGCCGAGGAACTGGTCACACCGGACACCTGCCCGCGACCTGAAGCGTTAACAGAGGGCCGTCCCGTTTCGCCTACCAAACGGGTCTGACCCGCGCATCGCCCGGTGACCAGTGGGCGATCCGCGTTACCTTCCACGGTAGGCCGGGGCCCTTGAGGCCCACGGGGGCGACTCGAGCTCGTGTTCCCGACGCGGGCACCTCGTCTAGCGGGAGGCGGCTGCCGAGCCTTCGGTTCACGCGACGGGAAAGGCTTTGGTGAGCCGTTCGTTGATGGCAGCGGTCGCGTCATCGGTGAGGTGGCCTGGTTCAGTGATGAGAGCAACCAGCTTCTTTGGCCACAAGACGGTGACGCTGTCTGGTGGTGAACGATCCTCCGAAGAGCGGCCAGTCGGCATCAACGAAACAGAGGAAGCCGCGGACCGGGACCGACTCGTCGGCGATGACGTCGCGCACCAGGCCCACCTGCTTCAGGACTCCGTCGACGAGTTTGCTGCAATCCCGTGACCCGACGAGCATCGTCTCGGTCCGCTCGCGGAAGATCCCGCCATCGACGCGAAGCTGCGGCCGCCCCTGATACTGCTTGGCGTCGATGACGAACACCCCGCCCGGGCAGGTCACGATGTGGTCGATGTTGGCCCGGCTCCGGGGGATGCGTCTGTCGTGCAGGACCCGTACCGACGGCCCCGCGATGCCGTCGAGGCGGCGTCCCAGGCGTTCCTCGCCGTGCGCGCCGACCGCCCACGCCTTGGTGCTCTGAGGGTCGTCGGAGACGGCAAGCATCAACCCACCCAGTCGCGGATGCTTGGTGCGGATCCGTTCCTCGCGGGCGCTGCGCCGACGCTCGAACTCCCGTCGGGCCGATGCCCCTGCCACGCCGGGTGCCGGCTGGTCGACTGGCACGCCGGGGGTGACGTCTCCAGCGTTCCCGTGTGCGGCCAGCGCTTCGGCGCTCGGGTTGGGCACTGTGGCCACTCCGGGGGGCAGATCCGAATGCGGTTGGGACATTGGGCAGGTCTCGCATCGCACCGTCCTGGTCGTCCGCTCGTAGACGGCCCAGGTCTGAGCCGGCAGATCCCGGCCGCACACGCGGCAGACACCGGCGAACCTCAGCCGCATCCTCTTCTCCGGTGGCGACATCACCACCCGCCGGTCCCCTCGATGCGTTCACGGCGGGACCCTAGACGCTTCGCGATGCTGGATCGGGCTCATTCCTCCTAACTCGACCCATTCCGGCAGGGCCGACTCCTTCGCCGCGCCTAGGTGTCGTGACCTGACACGTTGTTGACGGTGGTGAGTCGGCTGATGGGTGGTCGGCCGCCGAGGGCGGAGTGGCTTCGTCGAGGTGTAGTGGCGGAGGAACCGGTCAAGCCCCGGCGGCGGGAGGTGTTGCTGGTCCAGGGCCGGGCGTAGGCCCACTCGTTGAGCAGGGTGCGGTTGAAGCGCCCGAAAGCGGGCAGATCCGGACGTCGGGCGGGGCTCCGCCAAAGCACATGCACACCGGCGGCAATCCGGCCGCCCGTTGTCATGGTCGACAAGCCACTCAAGTGGCGTCGCGATGGGCCCGCCGCTCTCGAGTGGCTGCGATGCCCAGGACGACGAAGGTCGCCGCGATCACGCCCCAGAGCACACCCGCCATGATGAGGACCTCCCGCGCGACGTCGCCGGTGGGCTCCGCGATCAACTCACCCATCCCTCCGACGAAGACCAAAACGCCAGTCAGGAAGGCCAGGCCGATCCCGAGCCACCCCACCCAGGTACCGAAACGCACCAAGATCGCTATGAGGACGAAGCACATCACAGGGGCCAGCGGGGCGGAGATCGCCGTGCCACGTGACAGCCAGTCCTGACCCGCGTCGGTCCCCACCACACCGCCGAACTGGGAGGGCCAGTTGACCGCTACAGCCAGCGTCGCCGCAAGGACGTTCGCGATCAACACGACAAGGGCGAAGAGGGACAATCGTGTGTTGGCTGGTCGCTCGGCCACGTGCGTCTGGACCGGCAGGTCGAGCTGAGGATGATGGTTCATGGCGATGCCTCCGGGGTGAGGGGTTGGGTCAGGAAGACCCTGCCGGCCGCCCTTGAGTCAGCCTTGGGTCCGGCTTGTGTGTGACTTGGGCGTGACCCGGTTCCGGCACTCCGGCGAGTGCCGCGCGCAGCGGCACCCAAGAGGCCAGTCCCGCTGCTCCACGACTGGGGTCCAGGCATGCTCCCGGCGACCCCACTGACTACCAGATCCTTGAGGACTTCCGGGCTGCCTGCTGCCAGCCCGTACCTTGCAGAAGGTTGCGGCTAGTGCGCCCGTCCTGGCGCTTGTCGCCGTCGTGTTCGCGCACGGATCTCGGCTGTCAGGACGCGCCGCGCGCTTTCACGACTGTTCCCAAGTCTGCGCAGGCCACGCAGACACGTTCAGACGTCGACCGCTGGCGTCATCCGGACGCCTTCCGGGTGGACGCCGGGCCTGCCCGAACGCTGGGGCACCAGCTCGACCCGCCAGAGCGCCCGGACCACCGCCCGGCGGGTGTCCAGGTCGAACCCGTCCCAGGCCTCCCGCAGGTCCGGGACCCCGTCCACCACCGACAGGGCCCGGACCGGGTGGAGGCGGCCAGGGCACCGTCCAGCTCGGCGATCCGGGCCCGCAGCGTGCGGGTCGCCGCGAGCAGCTGCTCCTGGGTCACCACACCCTCGGCGTAGTCCACCGCCACCGCCTCCAGCCGCTGCCGCAGCACCTCGACGTCCCGGGCCGCCGTCGAATCGACGACCTCGGACGCCGGCTCCGGCCGGACTCCCTCACGCTCGAGGTAGGCCAGCGTCACCTCGGTGACGAACCGCTCGAGCAGCTCCTTGGACCTGGTCACGTGCCCCCGTGGGCACCGGTACACCAGCCGCCGGGACCGACCCGTCCCGCCGGTCGTCGACACCCGGCAGGCCCGGCCACAGTCCGGTCGGGCCGCAGAACGTGACCCCGGACAGCAGGTGACGCGGCGCGTTCCCCGGCGTGGTCCGCCGGGCCGGGTCGGTCAGCGTCGCGCGGACCGTCTCCCACGTGTCCCGGTCCACCACCGCGGGCCACACCGCCTCCCCCACGATCGCCCCCCGGTGGGAGGCCAGGCCGGCGAACCGGGGTGACAGCAGCACGATCCGCAGGTGCTGCGGGGTCCACGGCCGGCCGGTGCTCGATGTGGACCCGGCCGCGGTCAGCCGGCGCGTCACCTCGGCCAGAGACCGACCGGCCAGGACGCCGTCGTAGGCAAGCCGCAGGTGCCGGGCCTCCTCCTCCCGGATCGTCACGCCGTGACGAGGGATATTGGCCACGATCGCCACGAAGGTAGCAGCGCACCAGTGCCGAACTGTCCGGCATCACCGGGAGGCGCTTGAGGTCGGTCAGCGACAGACGCTGCGGGTGTGCGACCAGCCCGGTGACGTTCAGGTGCCAGGTCGTCGGCGAGAGCCGTGGCTGGTGTAGTGCTTGACGGTGAAGAACTCGTCGTTGGGGGTGAGGTACTCGATGTCCTCCCACACCAGCGGATGGGCCAGGATGTTCCCGAGCTCGGAGGTATGGGCGTCGGCTGGTCGAGCCAGGGGATGCCCACCCGACCGTCGGTATGCCCGGGGAAGGCTCGCGCCGGACCGGCCACCGTCACCGAGGGCCACCCGGTCAGGACAGCGGCTGCTCCACCCTTGAGGAGGTGCGGCGGGCGACGTTTGACTGTTGCTGTGGCGTGGCTTTATGGGACGACGTCACGGTCTTGGTGATGACGAACCCGGGACCGTAGGCGTACTTGACCAGCAGGCGCAGGACGTGATGGCCCTTCGGGCAGATAGATCATCGCCACCCACGAGACCGCGGAGGCGGTTCCAGGGCCGGGAACGTACCCGAACTGGTTGTCGACCGGCGAGACGAACGAGAACTGCCGGGAGACCACCTCAAATGCCGGGGTGCTGATGGTCGTGGCCACCCCGTCGACCTCGACCTTCACGTACTCGTTGTCCTGGATCAGACCCTCCCGGGCGCACCGGATCTGGTCCGCCTCGGTTACGGCGTACCACGGCGGTGGGGACTTGGTGTCGCAGGTGTTGCTCCAGAACAACATGACGGGCCGGCCGGGCTTGATCGTGCAGGTCGAGTCTTTGACGCCGACGAGCACCTTGTCGTCCTTGCCCAAGCTGAGGCACTCCGGAGTGGCGTTGCCGATGTGGCGCTGGTACTCATAGGTCCACAGCTCGGTCATCAGCTCGCCCGAGTCTCGCCGTAGACCCGTTGGCTGGGCACGATCCTCACCTCGTCCTGGGCAGAGGTGTCCGCGCTCGCCGTCGGTGCGGTCAGGAACTGGCTGCACAGGGCGCCTACGGCTAGCAGCCCCAGCAGGACGCGTCGAAGTGTTCGCATGACTTTAGGAGTAGTGCCGGGCCCTTGGAGGTCGCTTGGAAAACGCTTGGACCGGCGGTGGGCGGGCGGCTACCTCAGCCACATCTGGTCCAGCAACGGCCCCAAGCCGTCCCGGTTGATGACGTTGCCGACTTGCGGGCTGACGACAACGGTGGCCACCCGGTTGATCAGGGGGACGAGGGCCGCGTCGTCGGTGAGCATGCGGTCCACCTGTGCCCAGAGGGCGAGCGACTGGGCTGGGTCGGTGCGTCGGAGGGAGCGGGCCCGGTCGGCGAGCGCCTGGATCTCCCGGTTGCAATAGGGGGTCCAGATCGCCGCGCCGCAGCCCGCCGCGGCGTCGTAGTAGTTGCCGGCCACGGGATAGTCGGGGGCCATCCAGCAGCGACTGGATCTGGTATGCGTCGGTCACGGACCGGGGGGGCGTCGGGCTGGACCGGAGCGATGGTGACCTGGTAGCCCAGGTCGCGCAGCACGTTGGCGGTGTACTCCGCTCTCGCCTTGGTATCGGGCCGGGGCCGGTGTACATCACGATGGGGATCCCGGTCGTTCCTGATCGATCACCAGCGCGCGGGCCTTGGCCAGGTCCGGACCTGGTAGGGGCCATCGGCCCCCGACTCTCAGCCGGTCGCGCGGAGAAAGTTCGTCCAGGTACATCGCTCTGGCTATGTAGCGGGCCCGGTCACAGTGATCACATTGACTTGCAGGTGCGGCACCGTGGTGCGGCCGCCGATCTGTGTGTCATAAGAGGACGAACCGATGACCTCCACATACATAGTCACGAGGTCGTTCTGAACTACATTAGTCAGAAGGCTGGATTCGCTCGCCGTCACCATCGTATTTACGCTGTAGGCGTATTTTTCTTTGGATTCAACGGCAGATGTAGAAGCCCGAAAGACATTCTGACCGGTGGCGGCATCGAACTGCGAAACGTAACCGTACACTAAGAGCTCTCACCTTTGTGGGCGTCGGGATTCTTACAACCAAGGCGTAATCTCGCGCATCGATCGCCCGGTAGTGAGTCTTGTCCGTGTCTACAATGCGGCTGGCGCCGGCGTTAGCAGAGTTCGAGGACGAACTCTTGTTGCCAATGGAGGCAATCAACGCGAGAACAATAATCGCCAACAAGACTACAGGAATGAGCAGGAGCAGTTTTACGGCTCGCCTTCGGGGCCGTGCTGAGGGCACAGTCGGGGCTGGCGTGCGCACTGAATCTTGAGATGTTGCAGCATATCTCGGATCGGGCACAGGCTGATGAGGCGTCATCGGGGCGAAATGTGTCGTCCACTCATGCCCGTCCCAGTAACGCAATTGGCCGTCCGGCCGCGGATACAACCGGCAGAGGCTTGAACTTCGGGCGTGCTCCTGAGCCCTTCCTCGAATTGAACGGATTTCACGGACGCAGCATCGAATCGAGGCGCGATCCGCCTTCCAATACGATCCGAACGGGGCTTGTGATGCACGCGCTTCTTCGGCCTCTGCCGGAAGATGTCACCGACTGCGGCACCGCCACCATTGAGCCGTCGCTCGCGCTGAGGCTAGCCGCGTCACTCGCGCCCTCCCGATACAGGCTCGTCCACTGGTCACCGTCCCAATAGCGCATCCGACCGTTCTCAGCCGGATAGAAACCTGCGGGTGCCGTGCCCCCTGGTTGGTGCGTCACCATGAACCCCTTCTGCTGCTCCATGATCCGCTGCATCTTCGGTTTGCAGACCGCGCAGGTGTCTGCGTGCGGCCGGGCAGCCGAGATCGCTAGCCCCGTCCCAGAGGGTGCATGACGTGGAGGGTGTTGCGGCGTCATTGGCTGAAACCTGGGCGTTTGATAGCCGAACGGCTGACCGCGGAGTCGCTCCAGTCAAGCGTCCCGGTCGCCGCTCAACTCGCAGCACCACTCGGTGACTTCTATGCTGCCGATCGCAGTCTTCGGGGGGTGGGCTGTTGGTAGGAGCCCGGGGCGCTGCTTGCGTTGAGGAAACCGGCTGGTCGCGCTCGCTCAGCCGGCGCTGGATGGCCTCCTCGACCTCTTCTCGCACCGCCTCGCCAACCGACTTCCCCGATGACAAAGGAAGCCTCTCGGTGTACGCACCGCCGGCGTACCCATGGCGGTCTAAAGCCTCTCGTAGTGCTGCTTCGGCCTCAGGTGTGGACTTCTCGCCCATCACGGCCCGAAGCAGCGGGAAGGGATCCGGTAGAAGCTGCAGATGCTTGGCGGTCGGCCCGGTAAAGGGCGCGAAGCTCATTACGTTGTGTATGCACCTGGTCCAGCCTGGGTCGAGTTCGAAGTCGATGCGCCGCTCGCGCACCAAGGCGTCCGAGGACGCCTTGGCTTGCGCGTTACCTCGCCGGATGGCGACCCAAGCCAGCCACGCCGCAGCCACCGTCCCTACGACTGAAACCACGTCGAGGACGTCCTTCCAATGCGTCCCCAGCCACTCGCTGATGAGACCGAAGGCTATGTGCCTCTGTCATGCTTCGGGGGATGGCTCGATTCCAGACGCGCCGCACCTTAGAGCACTGGACCCCGAACCTGGGTAGTCCCGAAGTTGGGCTCACTCGCAAACGCGAGGAGGTGGGTGCCTGAGTACCTGTGGGAGCCGCCCGAGGTGACCCTTAACGGCCGGAAGGTGCGGGCAGTGGCCCTGATCGACGTCGAGTCGTTCGCGCGAGGTCTGGCATACCGAAAACCGTCGCCGGGGTGATCGGCCGAAGGTCAGCGTCGGCGATGCCTGTCGACCACCCACCAAAGGACGAGGCAGGCGCCGAAGCCGGCTAGCGCGCCGGGCCCAGAACTCGAAGGTCACACCTCAAGCCTTCTCGTCGTGGGCACGTTTTGTGGGGCTCCGGGTCAATCAATGTCACGTCCGCGTGGCGGCCCCTGTCCTCGTCCCTGCGCAGCTCCTCGAGCCACGCCTCCCGGTCGTCGAGGTCGGGCCCTCTCGTGGTAGCCAACGACGAGGCGGTAGCCCGATGACAGCACGCCGCCTCAGGACGACCAAGCGCCCCCGCTCACGGGGGTGAGCGGGGGACGCTGTGCCGGTCGGAGAACGCTTCCGAACGTGGCACCCCCTAGGGGGCTAGGGGCTTCCGGGGGTGCCAGCGGTCAGGAGGCTACGTGGCTGCTGGAGCCTCCCGCCCACGTCCGGTCTGCCTCGCTGGACGTTCGACTGACGTCGCTGGCCGTTCGTCTGCTGTCGGCTGGACGTTCGGATTGTCGTGGCGGCCACCTGGAGCAGCCTTGGGCTCCGAACGTTCCTACGGGCCCGGACGGCATCCCCTCCCATGCGCCGGTCCACTACGAAACCTGCCGTGGTCGGGGTCGGCCCCGTAACCCCGGTTCGGCCTCCTGGCGGCTCGTGTGTTCGGCCAGCAATGTAACGGGTCGCGTCCTCAACGTGGTCGGCGCCGACGTCGGCTCAGGGTCGCCGGAGGTGGCGACAGAATCAGCCGCTCGGCGACGGGGTGACGCTTGACCGCGTCGGAGGCCGTGAACCGGTGAACCTGTAGCCCAGGGCGGCTCGAGCGCGCCTGGCGCGGTTCTGGCGTACGCGCGACGCATAAACCAGAGCCCCCGGATGGGGAAGGACTAATTTCGCGCATCCAGGGGCCTCGGCCCGGTCATCATGCCGCACCATCATCGGGCACGGCCGGGATATGCCCGGGGCAAAAGCGGAAGGACTACCAATGGCCAGATACAGCGGAGGCATCACCACCCACCGGGCGCTCACCGGACCGCGGAAGCTGCCCTACATGCACCACGACGAGCATGCGTACAAGGGCGAGGTTCTCGCCACCCTGCACGCCGTCAAGGAGATCCGGAGTCACTGCGACCTGACCGAGATGCGGACCGTCCGGGAGGCCCGCAGGCTCGGCGTCCCATGGACGGAGATCGCCGCCCTCCTCGGCGTCGACCGAGACACCCTGCAGGAGCGCTGGCACGAGCTGGACGCCCAATGAACGTGGAAACGGGCCTGCGAGAGCTCGACCGGAAAAGCTTGAGACCCCGGTTGTTCGAGCTGCCCGAGGACCGAGGCCGAAGCGTCGATCAACGAGCCCTGAACGTGACCCCGACGATGTTGCGGCTCGCCCGGTCCACCGCGATCCGCGTGGCGACTAACGGTTCGATCACGAGAAGCCGTTTCAGGGCCGCCGGTTCCTATAGGTAGAGGCCCATACTCGGGTCTCGACCGGCAGGAACCGGATACGGCGACTTCGAATGGAGATGCGCATGCATACTTTGGAGATAGACGACTCACTGAATGGTGACTGGGCTGTCCTATATGCGACGCCAGCCGACTATGTTCCGCTACTGCAGCTGCTGGCGGACACACATTTGAGGGCCAGTTTTGGCGAGGATGGAACCGTTCCCCTCCAACTCGTGGGGGACCATCCCCCGCGAACAACGACGACAGGTGGCTCATCCCCTGCTGACCCAGATTGGCAGGGCGGTGGACACGCACCGTAGGCAGGGCGGTCGCGTGCTGTGTGATCTGGCCGGCATCGTCAGGTGCGTCAACTGCAGCGTCAAAGTCGCGGTTGCTTCGCCAGATCAGACTCCCCGCCCGTCGCGACCGACACGCTGTTCCAATGAGCGAAGCCGCTGAGGACCAATCAAGCGTTTGTTCAAACGACGAGATGCCGACCGACGGCCAAAGGACAGCCCAAGCAGTTCCAAACTGGGTTGTTCGAGGGCAATTCACTGTTGGCGCTGGGCTCGGGTCAGTGGTCAGGCGAGTTCGGCGCAGATGTCGTGCAGGACCGTCCCGTTGAGGGAAGCGAGGGTGTTGTCTGGGTTGAACGTGGGATGGCCGGATGTGATGATCAGGAATGTACCGGCGCCCGATGAGGCTGGCTGGCCCAGAAAGTTTAGGCCTTGAAACCCTGTCCGGGTGACAGGGCCCGAGGCGTTGTAGGTGAGGGACTGATTGGTGCTCAGGTTGGTGACCGTGACACTCGCCGGCCCGGTGATATTCGTGTCGGTCCTGGGCTTCGCGGCTACGAGGTAATCCACTTGTACGGGGAACGGGCAGAAGAAGCCCGCCGGATAGCTGCCCGCGTCGACGTTTGTGCCGTTCGGGATCTTGATGGCTGACGACATGCTCGGGGTAGCCCTATCAGCAGTCCGGTCAACACTGCTATCGTTCCCCATCGCCCGAGTCTCATTGCAGCTCCTTCGCTGGATTTAAGGACTGAAGGCAACGCCAAGGAACGCGCGACTTCAGTGCTTGTTCGCAACGTTCAAGAGGGCGCCCCTTGTCGCTGATTGAAAGTTCCAGATTTCCCCCTGAGGATGGCGACTACTGAATGTCCTCTTGCACGGTTTGCTGTCAAGCGAGGACATTAAGTTCACCCAGCCCGTGGTGCCCAACGCTTGTTGAAAACAGATTCCATGCTGGCGTCATTCCTGGTAAGAATTGCGCGATGCATTTCACACCGTGGCCTCTTCTCACGGTAGTGATTAACGTCAAGGTTGTCACCAAACCAAGCGCGACCGGTAAGCAACAAGGTCGACCCTCAGCCCGGGGAGAACAAGGCGACCTCGCGCCTTCGGACGGTCGAACGGATCAGCGCTTTCCTTCAACCTGTAGGACGGGTGAGGGCCGTCACAACGGCGTTGGGCGTCCTCCTGGCCGTGCATACCTGCCGGATGCGAGCCATTTGGGCGGATTCGGGCCAGCCCTCTCGGCCCGAGTTTATGCGAGTGGTAGACCTCCGGCCGCAGCCGGAGAGCACTCGGAGCGGTCAAGTATCCGACTCTCGGCCGGTCAGGACGCGCGGCGACCGTTATGTGCCGGCTGTCGGCAGTACGCTGGCCCTGCGAACGGGTTCAGACGTCGACCGCTGGCGTCATCACGACGCCGTCAGGGTGGACGCCGGGCCGCCCGACGGCTGGGGCAACAGCTCGACCCGCCAGAGCGCCCGGACCACCGCCCGGCGGGTGTCCAGGTCGAAGCCGTCCCAGGCCTCCCGCAGGTCCGGGACGCCCTCGACCACGGACAGTGCCCGGGACCGGGTGGTGGTGGCCAGGACGCCGTCCAGCTCGGCGATCCTCGCCCGCAGCGTACGAGTCGCCGCGTGCAGCTGCTCCTGGGTCACCACCCCCTGCGCGTAGTCCACCGCCACCGCCTCCAGGCGCCGCCTCAGCACCTCGACGTCCCGGGCCGCGGTCGCATCCACGACCTCGGTCACCGGCTCCGGCCGGACGCCCTTCCCGCTCGAGGTAGGCGAGCGTCACCTCGGTGACGAACCGCTCGAGCAGCTCCTCGACCTGTACGTGCCCTCGGGGCACCGGTACACCAGCCGCCGGGGCCGACCCGTCCCGCCGGTCGTCGACACCCGGCACGACCGGCCACAGTCCGGCCGGGCGCAGAACGTGACCCCGGACAGCAGGTGACGCGGCGCGTTCCCCGGCGTGGTCCGCCGGGCCGGGTCGGTCAGGGTCGCGCGGACCGTCTCCCACGTGTCCCGGTCGACGACCGGAGAGCATTGACGAACTGCCGCATCATTTGCTGCTTTGTGGGGCCCACTCGATCTCGACTGATTCTGGGTCGAAGGTCGGGCCGTTGCCGGAGCCGATGGGTTTGATGGTGATGCGCATGCCGAGGACACGGATGATGCGTTTGCGGGTCTCGACATCGGCCGCGTCCCAGGCGTCATCGACGGTCGGGCCGGCGAAGTCGGCCAGCTCGGGGTTGGGCTGGGCAGCCGCAAGCCGGGCGCGCTCCTGGGCGAGTTGCGGCTTGAGGCGTTCGGACACGCGGCGCAGCTGGTCGCCGGTGATGGTGTCGTCGGCGAACTGGTCGGCGGCGAGGGCGAGCTTGGCCTCGAGGGCGGCGATGCGGTCCCGCGCGTGGGTGGCGGCGGCTTGGGTCCCCGCCGAGGAGCCGGACGCCGTCGCGTTTGAGCACGCCGAGGGCGACCCGGGTGACGAGGTCGTCGACGTCGGCCATGAGCCGGCGGACCTTCATGCATCCGGCATGGGCGCACGTGTAGGAGTGGGGGTAGACGCCGGGTGCGTCCGTTCTTGAGGACGTAGGTGTACTCGTTGGTGCCGACCAAGGCGCCGCCGCAGACGCCGCAGTGGGCGATCGAGGTGAGCAGGTACTTGGGCTCCGTGCCGCGGTTGTTGGTCCGGCGCCCCGGGTCGGTCAGGAGGGCGACGACGCGTTCGTGGGTGGGACGGTCGATGATCGGCTCCCACTGCCCGGGGCCGACCTCCTTGCCGTGGTGGGTCCGCACGCCGCAGTTGCGCCAGCGCAGCAGCATCTGCCGCAGGACGACCGTCTGCCAGACTCGTCCGGTGCTGGTGGTGATGTCGCGGCGGTTCAGATCGTTGCAGATCTTCCACAGCGCCTGCCCAGCAAGGACGCGGTCGACGCACTCGCGGATGACGGCGGCCTCCTCGGGGTTGATGGCCAGAGTGCGGTCGGGCCGGAAGTCCCACCCGAATGGGCGCTTGCCCGATGTGGGCGCCGCTGGCGGCGAGCTCGTTGTGCTTGGCCTTGAGGCGTCGGCGTTGCTGCTCGACCTCGTAGCGGGCGACGGTGCCCTTCATCCGGGCCATCATCCGGCCCTGCTCGGTGGCCAGGTCGATGTCCCCACCGACCGAGGCGAGCTTGAGCCCGAGTCGGTCAGCATGGTCGATGACGTCCTCGAGCTCGCGAGGGGTGCGGGTGAGCCGGTCCACGTCCCAGACCGCCACAGCCTTGATCAGTCCGCACTCGACGTCCCGCATCATGCGTGTGTAGGCCGGCCGAGGCTTGATTCTCGTGGCGCTGACGTCGTTGTCCTCGTAGACCTGCGCGACCTCCCAGCCGAGGCGCTGGACCAGCTTTTCGCAGTCGGCTAGCTGCCGCTTGACGCCTAGCCCTAGCCCCTCCGAGTCGCGAGATATCCGCAGGTAGATCCCGGCCGGCACGCTCATCACTGACTCCTGACGGGAGAAGGTCTAGTCGATCATACTGCCGTCCAAGATCTTCATCGCCCGGCGCGGGGTCGCCGAGCTCACCACGACGATCCTGACGCCGGACGAGGTGCGCGACCTCGTCGAGCGGATGCTGCGCACCTCGGGCCGGCGCGTCGACCTGTCCTCGCCGTTCGTGGACGCCACGCTCAGCGACGGCTCACGCCTCCACGTCGTCATCCCGGACATCACGCCGCGACCACTGGCACGTCAACATCCGCAAGTTCGTCGTCCGCGCCGACCACCTCGAGGACCTCGTCCGGCTCGGCACGCTCACCGCCCAGGCGGCCCGGTTCCTCGAGGCCTGTGTCGTGGCCGGGCTCAACATCCTGGTCGCCGGCGGCACGCAAGCCGGCAAGACGACGCTCCTGAACTGCCTGGCCGCGTCGATCCCCTCGCGCGAGCGCGTGGTCACCTGTGAGGAGGTGTTCGAGCTCAAGATCCCGTTACGCGACGTCGCGAGCATGCAGTGCCGCCAGCCCAGCCTCGAGGGCACGGGCGAGGTGCCGCTACGCCGCCTCGTCAAGGAAGCGCTGCGGATGCGGCCGTCGCGGATCATCGTGGGCGAGGTACGACAGGCCGAGTCGCTCGACCTGCTCATCGCCCTCAACAGCGGCGTCCCCGGGATGTGCACCCTCCACGCCAACTCTGCCCGCGAAGCCATCGTCAAGATGTGCACCCTGCCGCTGCTCGCCGGCGAGAACGTCGGATCGAGGTTCGTCGTGCCGACGGTCGCGTCGTCGGTCGACATCGTCGTCCACCAGGCCATCGACCGTGACGGCGTGCGTCGGGTCCACGAGATCGTGGGTGTGCCCGGTCGGATCGAGGGCGACGTCGTCGAGATCGCCGACCTCTTCGTCAGCCGTGGCGGACGACTCACGCGGGCGGACGGATTCCCACCGCACATCGAGCGGTTCGAACGCACCGGGTACGACCTCAGCGTGCTGCTGGCCCAGGAGACCTGATGCGGGGCGTCATCGTCGGACTTCTGCTGGGTATCGGCCTGTTCTGCATCTGGTGGTCGTTCTGGCCTCGTGAGGAGCACAGGTCCGAGCCACGACGAGCCGGCCCGAGAGCCCGGCTCCAGGACGCCATCACCCAGGCCGGCTACACCAGCGTCAGCCCCGGAAACGTCCTCACCGCAGGAGTTCTCGCCGGACTGCTGGTCTTCGCTCTGGTGCAGGCGAGCACCCGTGTCGCGCCCGTCGCGCTGTGCTTCGGTGTGATGGCCGCGTATGCGCCGTTCGCCCTGGTGCGGATGCGCGCGCGCTCCAGACGTGCCCACCTTCGTGACCTGTGGCCGGACGCCGTCGACAACATCGCCTCGGCCGTCCGCGCTGGGTTGGCACTGCCGGAAGCGTTGAGCCAGCTCGCGATCCGCGGACCCGAGGAGCTGCGACCCGCCTTCGCAGCCTTCGGTGAGGACTACCGCACGACGGGTCGTTTCCACGACTGCCTCGACCGGCTCAAGGAGAGGCTGGCCGACCCGGTCGGCGACCGCCTGGTCGAGTCGCTGCGGATCGCCCGCGAGGTGGGCGGCTCCGACCTCGGCCGCCTGCTGCGGACGCTCTCGACCTTCCTGCGCGAGGACGCGCGGACGCGTGCGGAGCTCGAGACGCGCCAAGGCTGGACGGTGAACGCAGCGCGCCTCGCCTGTGCGGCGCCGTGGGTCGTGCTCGCGATGATGTCGTTCCAGCGCGACTCGCTGCAGGCCTACAGCTCACCCGCCGGTGTCGCCGTCCTGTTCGTCGGCGCGGCGGTGACGCTCGTCGCGTACCGGCTCATGGTCCGGATCGGCCGGCTGCCGCAGGAAGAGCGGGTGCTGCGATGAGCTGGCTCTCGTCGGCCGGCACCTCGGGATGGAGCTGGCTCGGCGCCCTCGTGGGTGCCGTGGTCGGGGTCGGCCTGCTCCTCGTCATCGTCGGGCTGCCTGTGTCACGACGGCCGGGCCTCACCGAGCGGCTCGAGCCGTACCTTCGCGACACCCCGCGACCGTCCCGTCTGCTCAACCGCACCGAGTCCGTCTCGGTCGCCGGTGTCGCTCGCCTCGTGCGGCCTCTCCTGACCGACCTGGCCCGGTTGGTCGAGAGGCTCCTCGGCGGTGCGGCGTCCGTGCGCCGCCGGCTGCTGCGCGCCGGAATGCCGCCGGACGTCGAGCGGTTCCGCGCCGAACAGGTCGTGTGGGGCGCTGTCGGGGCGTTGGTCGGGGTGGTCCTCGGCGTCCTCGCGATGCTGTTCCGGGGTGCGTCGGCGCTGCCGGTCGTCCTGCTCGTCGTCTGCTTCGCCGGCGCGGGAATCGTCGGACGCGACCTCTGGCTGACCCGAGCCGCCAACCAGCGCGAGCGGCGCATGCTGGCCGAGTTCCCCACGATCGCCGAGCTGCTGGCCCTCGCCGTCAGCGCCGGCGAGGGCGCGATCGGCGCACTCGACCGCGTCTGCCGTCTCTCGCGCGGCGAGCTGTCGTCCGAGCTCGGTGCCTGTCTCGCCGAGGCTCGTGCGGGAGCGAACCTGCCCACCGCGCTGCAGGGTCTGGGCGACCGGACCGGCCTGACCAGTCTGTCGCGGTTCGTCGACGGGATCGTCGTCGCCGTCGAGCGCGGCACACCTCTGGCCGACGTGCTGCGCGCCCAGGCGCAGGACGTCCGCGAGTCCGGCCGCCGCGCCGTCATGGAGGAGGGGGGACGGAAGGAGATCGGGATGATGGTCCCGGTCGTCTTCCTCATCCTTCCGGTCACCGTCCTGTTCGCCATCTACCCCGGCGTCGCGTTCCTGCGGCTCGCCGTCTGACACCGGAGCTCCAGCACCCGAGGAGAGCACATGACCAGAAGCCTGACCCGCCTCGCCGCCACGGCGCAGACGGTCGCGTACACCGCCGCGTACGCACGGCGAACCGACCGGCGTGACCGGGGCGACGTCCCGGGCTGGGTCCTGATCACGGTGATGACAGCCGGCCTCGTCTCCGCGATCTGGCTGCTCGCCGGACCCGCGCTGACGTCGATGTTCCAGGAGGCCTTGGCCAAGGTCACCGGGAAGTGACCACCGGTGCGTCGTCCTGACGCGCTGAGGGTCCGTCGCGACCGTGGGTCGGCCATCGCGGAGTTCGCCATGGTCGGGGGTCTCGTCGTGCTCCTCGGCATGGGCATCTTCCAGC
The DNA here is from genome assembly GCA_963713345.1 of uncultured Actinomycetota bacterium. Taxonomy (GTDB): domain Bacteria; phylum Actinomycetota; class Actinomycetes; order Actinomycetales; family Dermatophilaceae; genus Lapillicoccus. Next base: position 16,803 of record CAVQLI010000010.1, read on the forward strand.
TCGCGCTGGTCCTCTACGTCCGCAACGCGCTGATCTCGGACGCGTCGGAGGGTGCGCGCCTCGGCGCGCGGGCGGGTGCCTCTCTGGACGAGGGCGCCGCGCGGACCCGTGATCTCATTGCGCGCGATCTCAACGGTTCGTATGCGCAGGGCGTGACCGCGACGCGGCAGCTGACCTCCGCCGGTGTGCAGGTGGTCGAGGTCCAGGTGTCCGCGCCGGTTCCGGTGATCGGTCTGGTCGGCGCCAGCGGCATCATGACCGTCACGGGGCGTGCGTTCCAGGAGGGCCAGTGATCCGCCGCCTGAGCCTTCGGGTGGCACGGCGCGACAGCGGCCGGGCGATCGTCGAGTTCCTCGTTGTCGGGCTGCTCCTGCTGGTTCCCGTCGTCTACTTCGTCGTCACGCTCTCGCGGGTCCAGGCTGCCGCTTTCGCCGTGTCGACCGCGTCACGGGAGGCCGGCCGCGCCTTCACGACCGCGACCGACGACGAGGCGGCCTACGCGCGAGCGCAAGCAGCCGCACGGATCTCGTTCGAGGACTACGACTTCGGTGCCGAGGGGGCGATCCGGTTGGAGTGCGACGGTTCGCCCTGCCTGCGACCTCAGGGCCGGGTCGAGGCGGTCGCGACCGTCGACGTCCGGCTGCCCCTCGTCCCCGACATCCTCAGCGGCGCGATCCCCGCGGTGCTGCCGGTCTCGGCGACCCATGTCGCGACAGTCGACCGCTTCCGGGGCCGGTGAGGATCCGTATGCGTGGTGTCCCGTTGACGATGCAGCGTCGCGCGCGCGGTTCCGGGCGCGACCGCGGCCAGGTGTCGATCCTCATCCTCGGGCTGCTCGGCGTGGTCCTGCTCCTCGTCATCGGAGGGGTGGACGTCACCGCCGCGCAGATCGCCCGCGCCCGGTTGCTCGACGCCTCCGACTCCGCCGCGCTGGAGGCGGCGAACGCCCTCGACGAGGCGGCCGCCTACTCGGGTGGGATCGGTGACTCGGTGGTCGTCAGCAACGGCACCGTCGAGCGGGCGGTGGAGGACAACCTCGGCGCGCGACCGATGCCGTACGGCATCAGCGCCTGGCAGGTGGCGCGCGGGACCGGAACGACCGACGGCCGAACCGCGGTGGTGGTTCTCCAAGGGACGGCCGACCTGCCGATGACCGGCGGCCTGCTCGCGGCGCTGGGCCGGTCCGTGACCATCACTGTCGAGTCCCGCGCCCGCGCACCTCTGCAATGACCCCACTACGGATCGTTCGCTAGAACGCGTGATCACGAGGTTCGTACTCTGGTTGTGAGAGGGCGAGCGATGGGTGACCAAGAAGTGAAGGACACGGAGCGGCGGATCGTGCTGCAGGCCGAGGAGTTCGACCGCATCGTCGAAGAATTGGAGCGTCCGGGGCGGGTTGTGACTCCGTTGGTGGCGGTCGCCAAGCGCGCCGCATACACCGACTTGGGCACCTAGGTCGGCCCGATGCCGGTCTCGACACCGTGACACCGGTATTCAGCGGCTGCCTGCGGCACTCTTAGTCGAGGGAACCACGCGGGGAGGTGGCTCATGGCCGCCTGGGAGTACGACAACTTCGACCTCCTGATCGAGACGGAGGGCGACGGTGGGTACCGCGCGCGCGTCATCGACGCGCCGACGGGGGAGAGCCCGACCGGGACCTTCCGGATCCCCTTCGAACCGACCCAGCTCGAGAACCTCATGCTCAAGCTGGACCCGGGCCGCTCGGACACTCGCCGGGTCGCCGCCGACCCGCAGTCGCAGGCCGCCCTGGACCTCGGCAGCGGGCTGTTCGACGCCGTGTTCAGCAGCGACATCCGGCTCGCCTGGGCGCGCAGCATCGACACGGTGCGGGACGCGCGGCGTGGTCTGCGACTGCGGCTCCGGCTGACCGAGGCGCCCGACATCGCTGTGCTGCCCTGGGAGCTGCTCCACGACCGTCGCCAGAACAGCTTCATCGCGCAGTCCGAACGCACTCCCGTCGTCCGCTACCTCGAGGTCGCCGACACCCCGCGCACCCTCGACGTCGACGGGCCGCTGCGCATCCTCGTCGTCATCGCCTCGCCGACCGACATGCCCGAGCTCGACGTCGAGGCGGAGTGGAACCGCGTCAATGCCGCTCTGGCCGACCGGGTCTCGCAGGGGACGGTGCAGCTCGACCGGCTCGAACAGCCCACACTGCAGGCCCTGCAGACGTGGATCCGCCGCCACGACGTCCACGTCCTGCACTTCATCGGTCATGGCGAGTACGACCGCCAGGCCCAGGACGGAGTCCTCTACTTCTGCGACCGGTACGGGCGCCCCGCGCCGGTCTCGTCCGGCGTCCTCGGCCCCTACCTACGCGACCACGACCCGCTGCGCCTCATCGTCCTCAATGCCTGTCAGTCCGCGCGGATGGACAGCTCAGAACCCGTCCACGCGATGGCTCAGGCCCTCGTCCAGCAGGACTGCGTCGCGCTCGTCTCCATGCAGTTCCCGATCAGCGGCGACGCCGCGGCCGCCTTCGCCGGCGAGTTCTACGGAGCGCTCGCCGACGGACTCGCGGTAGACCAGTCGGTCAGCAGCGGTCGCAAGGCCCTGCTCGCCTCGTATGCGTCGGAGTGGGCGACGCCGGTGCTCTTCCTCCGCGACCCCGTGGGCCGGGTCTTCGACCACATCGTTCCGGTGTCGGAGGACCTCTCCTCCGGTGCGGGCGACGTGGGAGCCGCGGCCTTGGCGGCCGCCGGTGTGTCCGCGGGGGCCGCCGCTGTGGCTGCCGTCGCCGCCGGCGAGGTCGACGGCGCGACAGGACCCGGAACCGCGGCCGAGGAGAAGGCCGCCGAACCAGCCGCCGAATCAACCCCCGCGGCCGCTGCCGAACTCGCTGCCGAATTCGCTGCCGAATCCGCCGCTCCAGCGGTGACGCCCAGCGAGCCCGACCCCCCGGCGTCCGGTGTATCCGACGTGTCGGCAACTGGCCGCCAGCTCGACCGCCAGCTCGACTGAGGTGCTTGCCGCTCTCCGCACGCCCACGACCGGCAGCGCCGCCATGGAAGCCGGCCCCGCAGCCGCGACGGTCGCCGCGGCGGCCACGCTGCCCGTGGCCGTCGCCTCGTCGCCGAGGCCGCTCGTCGGCTCAGGCGTGACGACGCCGCCGCCGGACAGCGCGCCGGCAACGAGCGGGGCGACCCCACCTCCGAGCCGGACCGCCGGGCGGATCGTCGCGCTGGTGCTCGTCATCGCCCTGTTGGGCTACCTGGGGTGGTGGTTCACCCACCGTGCGACCGACGACGACGGCAACGCGACCCCGCCGCCGACCACCACGACCGCGCAGACGACGACCGGCGAGGCGCCGACCGTCGTGTCGCAGCAGGTCACCGTCGCGGGTAACCACGGCGTGGACCGACACCGGCGTCGCCTGCGAACCCGGCAAGAGCGTCCAGCTGGTCGCGCAGCGGCACGGTGTTCCACGACGCCGGCCAACGCGGGTGGGTCCTGACGGGTCGACGAACGCCAGCTGCGCCAGTTCAACCTGCCGGGCCTCTCGGGACGCCAACCACGGCGCCCTCGTCGCGAGCCTCGACGCCAAGGCGCCGTTCACCGTCGTCGGCGATCGGCGCCACCTACACCTGCGCGGCCGCGGGTGAGCTGTTCCTCGGCCCGAACGACAGCGGCGTCTGGAAAACAACCACGGCGAGTGGACGGTGACAGTCACCCCGTCCGGCTGAGGGTCAGGGCGACGCGGACGACGCGGAGAGGGACGACGACGACGGCGCGGGTGCGGCGGGCGGCGCACCGCGGGCGATCGCTCGCTTGATGTTCGTCAGCAGCTCGCTCTCGGGCACCGAGACCTCGACCTCACCCGGCGTACCTGAGGAGCCAGGCGCCCCAGCCGCCCCGACCACCCGGAGCGCCGACGCGATGTAGGCGGGGTTCTGGTCGCGCGCCAGCACCCGAGGCGTCGCGGCCGCGGGGTCCTGGTCGGCCCGGGCCGGCTGGCCACCGGACCCGCCGGACTTGAACGTGATGAGCCGCTCGAGCAGCTCGAACCAGAACGGCGCGCCGACCATCACGAGCACCGCCGTCAGCGCCCACCCGAGCACGTGCCCGCCCCACCAGCCGAACCCGTCGGGCGTCACCCCCATCCAGCCGACCGGGATCGACACCTCGGTCAGCGTGTTGGTGATCCCCGCGACGTCGCGCAGCTGCGCGGCGTTGCCGGTCTGGCCGACGTTCTGCGCCGCCGACACCACCGCCTCCCGGGTCACCGGCGCGGTCCACAGCCGGGCCACGACGTCCGGCGTGGCCGCGTTGACGACCACCGCCAGCACGAACCCGAGCGCCCCCAGCCACAGCGTGGCCTGCCGCTTGTAGGAGTCGGACAGCCGCCCCATCGCCTCGTCGAACCACCGCTCGAGGCCGGCCCGCAGCTCGAGGATGTCGTTGCTCGACTCCTGGAGCAGCGCCTGGAGCCGGTCGCGCAGCTGGCCCGGCAGGACGGCGTCGGGTGACGAGCCGGCGTCCGAGGCCAGCTCGAGCACGGCGTCCGCGAACGACTTCGCCGAGAGGTATGCGGGTGCCTTGCCGTCCGACGAGCCGGTCGCCGCCGCATACACGGAGGTCCGCTGGAGGGCCGCGAGCGCAGTCTTGGCGTCGGCCCCGCCGTTGCCGGTGCCGCCGAGCAGCGAGCCGAGCGCCGCCTGGAGGTTCTTGGCGCGGGTGCGAGCGAGCCGGTTGATCAGCTCGAGGATGCTCGAGGTGGCGGTCGCGAGGATGAACAGCAGGAGCACCAGCCCAATGGCGGTGTCCAGCGCCTGCGACCCGAACATGTTCCGACGATAGGGGCAGCGCCGGACAATCCCCGGGAGCGACGGCGCCGGACGGCGACCGCCGAAGCAAGCCGACTGCCCAGCGGCACCGAACCACCGTCGACCGAGTCGTCGGCTCGGTGGACCGTGCGGCGAAAGGCGACCGATGGCGGCGGGAGCGCTACGTGACGGGCGACGGCCACCCGCCTGGCGGGGAGAATCAGCACCCTCGACCGATGACCAAGCCGCGGTCGACGACATTGCCGTCGATGACACGGCCGTCGACGACCTCGTGGAGGTGCTGGCGGCTCTCCGGGTGGCTCCGCAGCAGGTTCCGGACGCCCGAACGAACCTCACGCCTACCCCGATCGCGGACCTGGCCCCCGCTGCGGCGCCACCCGACATCGTCCGAACCACCTCGAACGCCGCGCCGAACGGCCCTCGTTCGATGTGGGCCATCGGCCGGCTGGTCGCCGCGGTGATCGTGCTCGGCGCGCTCGGTGGGGCGACCTGGGTGTTCTCGCAGCGCTCGGCCGACGCGACCCTCGCCACCCCGGCGGCGGCGACCTCGACAGGGACCGCCCCGACCGACGCGCCTCCCGTCGTCTCGATCCAGGTGAGCGTTCTCGGGGCCAAGGACTGGACCGACTCCGGTGTCTCGTGCGCGTCAGGTCACACCGTCGAGCTCAACGCGAGCGGGATCGTGCTCGCCGCCCCGACCGTCCCCGTCGGACCCGACGGAACCCCGAACCCGGCGTACCGGCCGTCGAACCTCCAGGGGCTGGAGGCCGCCAACCACGCTGCGCTGGTCGCGTCGGTCGACCGAACCGCACCGTTCGCCGTAGTGGGCTCGTCCGCGACCTACGTGTGTCCCGCCGCCGGGAAGCTCTACCTGGGCGTCAACGACGTCGGGCTCGAGAACAACAGTGGCCAGTGGACGGTGACCGTCACCCCGGACGAGTGACCCTCAGCTGCCCGGCTCCGCGAGCGCGCGCCGGCTCCGCGCTCCACAGCGGGATCTTGCAACGGTCGAGTACGGTCTTCCGGTGACCGACCAGCACGCAACCTCGGCCAAGGCGGCCGGAGGCGCCCAGACCAGCGCGACGTCCGTCCGGGACAACCCGGCCGAGCATCGCTACGAGATCGTCGTGGCCGGACGGGTGGCCGGGTTCGCGGCCTACCTCGACCGGCCCGGTGGTGAGGGTGGAGGCCAACGACGGGTCTTCGTCCACACCGAGATCGACCCGAACCACGAGGGTCAGGGCCTCGGCGCAGTTCTCGTCAAGGGAGCGCTCGCCGACGTCCGCGCCTCCGGCCGGCGGGCCGTGCCGGTCTGCCCGTTCGTCGCGGCCTACGTCAAGCGGCACCCGGAAGAGGCCGACATCGTCGACCGCGCGACGCCGGCCATCCTGTCGTCCCTCTGAGCCGCCGCTGATGTCCGCGCGGGACGTCGACGTCCTCGTCATCGGGGCCGGTCTCGGCGGGATCGGCGCGGCGTGGCACCTGCAGCACGAGCGAGCGGGCGCCTCGTTCGCGATCCTCGAGGCGCGGGCGGCGATCGGCGGCACCTGGGACCTCTTCCGGTTCCCTGGCGTGCGCTCCGACTCGGACATGCACACGCTGAGCCTCCCGTATGCGCCCTGGCGCGGCACCGACTCGCGCGCCGGGGGAGCAGAGATCCGCGAGTACCTGCGGGAGACCGCAGCCGCAAACGGCATCGACACGCGGATCCGGTTCGGGCGCAAGGTGACTCGTGCGGAGTGGTCGTCGGACGAGGCGCGCTGGACCCTCGACGTTCTCGCCGACGGGCGGCCCGAGACGTGGACCTGTTCGTTCCTCTACGGGTGCACTGGCTACTACGACTACGCGAGCGGCTACACGCCGCCCTTCGCCGGCATCGAGGGCTATCAGGGCCGGGTCGTCCACCCGCAGCTCTGGCCCGACGATCTCGACGTCCGGGGGCGGCGGGTCGCGGTCGTCGGCAGCGGGGCGACGGCGGTCACCCTCGTCCCGGCCCTGGCCGACGCCGGCGCGGAGGTCACGATGGTCCAGCGGTCTCCGAGCTGGGTGGCCGGCGTGGACCAGCACGACCCGGGAGCGGCGCGGCTTCATCGCTGGCTGCCCGACCGGGTGGTCGCGTCGGTGCTGCGGACGCAGAATGCCGCGATGAGCATCGGGCTGTACGAGATCTCCCGCCGGGCTCCGCGGGTCGCCGCCGCATACCTGCGTCGCGGTATGCGGGCGGTCGTCGGCGAGGCGACGGTCGCCGAGCACTTCACGCCGCGCTACGGACCGTGGGAGCAGCGCCTGTGCATCGCCCCGGGCAACGACTTCCTCCGAACGATCGCGGACGGGCGGGCCGAGATCGTCACGGACCGCATCGAGCGGTTCGTGCCCGAGGGGCTCGAGCTGGGCTCCGGTCGCGTGGTCGAGGCGGACGTCGTCGTGACCGCGACCGGGCTGTCGCTGCAGGCGCTCGGCGGCCTGGACCTCGTCGTGGACGGCCGGGCCGTCGATCTCGGGGAGACGTTCGCCTACCGCGGCACCATGCTGAGCGGTGTGCCGAACCTCGCCCTCTGCATCGGGTACGTCAACGCGTCGTGGACCCTGCGGGCCGAGGTGACCCACGCCTTCGTCTGTCGTGTGCTCGCCTACCTCGACGAGCACGACGCGGAGTCCGCCACGCCGGTCGCGCCGGCGGGTATGCGTCCGCGTCCGATCCTCGACCTCACGTCGGGGTACGTGGTGCGGGGGCAGGACGGGTTCCCGAAGCAGGGCGACCGGGAGCCGTGGACGATCCGGCAGAACTGGTTCGTGGACCGCCGGGCCGTGCGGCGCGCGCGGATCGAGCAGGACATGACCTTCGTGGCGCGTCGACGCCGCGCCACGGACCGGCGCTCCGTCCAGACCGTCGGGCGGGCGTCGTGAGCGGGCTTCCGCGGTTCGTCTTCCGCGGGCGGACGGCGGTCGTCACCGGCGCGGCGTCCGGCATCGGCGAACAGGTGGCCCACGCGCTGGCTCGACGGGGCACGAACCTCGTGCTCCTCGACCGCGACGCCGAACGGCTGCGGGCGGTGGCCTCCGAGGTGCGCTTCCTCAACGCCGACGTCGAGGTGGGGACGATCATCGTCGACCTGGGCGACGCGGAACGGCTCGCGGTCGTGGCCGAGGGCGTCCGGGCGACCCATCCCCAGGTGCACCTCCTGGTCAACAACGCGGGTGTGGCGCTGGCGGGGATGTTCGAGCAGACGTCGCTCGAGGAGTTCGAGTGGGTGGTGGACATCAACCTCCGCGCCCCGATCCGGCTGACCCACCACCTGCTGCCGACGCTGCTGGCGGCCCGCAACGCGCACGTCGTCAACGTGTCCAGCATCTTCGGGATCATCGCGCCGCCGGGCCAGACGGCATACAGCACGAGCAAGTTCGGGCTGCGCGGGTTCAGCGAGGCGCTCCGGTCCGAGCTGCGGCCGCAGGGGATCGGGGTGACGACGGTGCACCCCGGCGGTATCCGGACGGCGATCGCCCGCAACGCCCGGGCGGCGTCCGGGGTCCGCGAGGAGGATGTGGCCGCGGGGCGGGAGACGTTCGACCGGATGCTCCGGATCCCGCCCGAGCGCGCGGCCGAGCTCATCCTGCGCGCCGTCGAACGCCGCAAGGCGCGACTCCTCATCGGGGCCAGCGCGCGGATCCCCGACCTGGCCGCCCGCCTCGCGCCCGTCGGCCACTCCCTGGCGTTCCGGCCGATCCTGGCTCGTGCCGTGCTCCGAAGCTCATCTGGCGACTCAGCCGGCGCGGAAGTTCACACCCCCCAGGAGGGGACCGATCTTCCGCGAACGGCTGGGCCGTCCTGACGACAGCCGCGCCTCTGACCATCCGGCGGGCGTCGTCCACAGGATCGGCGACGAACAGGCGGGGTCCCCGCGAGGTATCGGAGCGAAGCGGAGAACCTCGTGGGGTGACTTAGGCTGGACCCTCGTGGCTGTCGACTTCCATGAGGAGATCAAGAACCTGCGCGCGACGATGGACTCCGTGCGCGAGGTGACGAACCTCGACGCCCTCCGCAGCCAGATCACCGACCTCGAGAAGCAGGCCTCGGTCCCGGATCTCTGGGACGACCAGGAGAAGGCGCAGCAGGTCACCTCGTCGCTGTCGCGGGCCAACACCGAGCTCGAGCGGGTCGTCGGGATGGACCAGCGCGTCGAGGATCTCGAGACCCTCGTCGAGATGGGCACCGAGGACGGCGGCGACGCCGAGACGATGGCCGAGGCCGAGCGCGACCTCGCCGCTCTGAAGAAGGACGTGGGCGAGCTCGAGGTCCGAACCCTCCTGTCCGGCGAGTACGACGAGCGCGAGGCGGTCGTCACGATCCGCTCCGGAGCCGGTGGCGTCGACGCCGCCGACTTCGCCGAGATGCTCATGCGGATGTACCTGCGCTGGGCCGAGCGCCACCAGTACCCGACGACCGTGCTCGACACGAGCTACGCCGAGGAGGCCGGGCTCAAGTCCGCGACGTTCGAGGTCAAGGCGCCGTATGCGTTCGGGCACCTGACCGTCGAGGCCGGGACTCACCGGTTGGTCCGGATCAGCCCCTTCGACAACCAGGGGCGGCGCCAGACCAGCTTCGCCGCCGTCGAGGTGATCCCGCTCATCGAGAGCACCGACTCGATCGAGATCCCCGAGAACGAGATCAAGGTCGACGTCTTCCGCTCGAGCGGTCCGGGAGGTCAGTCGGTCAACACCACCGACTCCGCGGTCCGGATGACCCACATCCCCACGGGCATCGTCGTCTCGATGCAGAACGAGAAGTCCCAGATCCAGAACCGCGCCGCCGCCCTGCGCGTGCTCCAGTCGCGGCTGCTGCTCGTCCGGCAGGCCGAGGAGGACGCGGCCAAGAAGGAGATGGCCGGCGACATCAAGGCCAGCTGGGGCGACCAGATGCGGTCCTACGTCCTGCACCCGTACCAGATGGTCAAGGACCTGCGCACCGAGCACGAGGTCGGCAACACCAGTGGGGTCTTCGACGGCGACATCGACGACTTCATCGAGGCAGGAATCCGCTGGCGCCGCACCGGTGAGAAGGAGAACGCGTCGTGACCGGTATGCAGCGGCGCCTCTTCCGGTTGGGCAACCGCGTCAGCGTCTGGGTCTATCGCACGAGCGGCGGCCGGATCGGCAGCAAGGCCCGCGGCGGCTCGCCGGTGATGATCCTGACCGTGGCCGGTCGTCGGAGCGGGACGCCGTTCAGCAACCCGGTCGCCTACTTCGAGCGCGACGGGGGCTGGCTGGTCGTCGGATCGGCCGGCGGGCTGCCGGAGGATCCGCAGTGGTTCCGCAACCTGAGGGCGACCGACACGGCCGGGGTGGACCTGCGTGACCAACATCACGATGTCGCCGTGCGCGTGCTCGAGGGCGAGGAGCGGGACGACGCGTTCGCCCAGGTGCTGCGCGAGAACCCGAGTTTTGGTGCCTACGAGGGCAAGGCGGGCCGCCCGATGCCCGTGGCGCACCTCACACCCCGCTGAGGCCGACTCGTTACACGCTCGTCACACCATGGGCCCCACGCGTCCCGGTAGCCACTCCAGCCTCGGTACGAGCGGGCATGCGCAAAGGTTTCGATGTAATCTCGATCTGCGTCAGGCTGGCGTTCACCTCCCGCAGTGTGTCGCCGTCAGCCCGTACTCTCGGCAACAGCGCCGACGGGTCGGGGACGCGACGAGCAGGCATACGCGTGTCTATCCGTCACCGACGAGGCCGTCGGCGGCCGATGTGGTCGTACCTCGGGTACGACGTCGTCGGGGGATGAGGCATCGGGTTAAAACGGTAGTGGAACGAAACTAGTTACGGGCGAGCGGAGCGAGAAACGCGATGACGGTGGACCAAGGGCTGACGAGGCCCGCCGCCAGTCCCGTCGCGCTCGCCGTCGCCCGTGAGATCGCGGGAGTGGCCGACGCCTGGCGCATCCCGGCCGTCCGCCGCGGCACCTTCGCCGGTCTGCTGATCCTCGTCGGCAGCCTCACGCCGGCCTTCCTTCCCGACGTCAACCCGTTCACCGACGTCCCCGTGCTCGGCTGGCTACAGACCGTGCCCGGCCGCATCCTCGCCACCGCCGTGCTCATGGCCGGCGTGCTGCTCATGCTCGACTCGTGGCTGCGCCTGCGCCCGCGGGCCGGCCGGGCCAACCCGACGCGGCACATCCTCTGGCTGTGGTCACTTCCGCTGCTGCTCGCGCCGCCGCTGTTCAGCCGCGACGCCTACAGCTACGCCGGGCAGGGCCGCCTCGTCCATGTAGGCATCGACCCCTACCGCTACGGGCCGGCCGCGATCGCGGAGCAGTACTCCCAGAACGTCGACCCGATGTGGCTCTACACGCCGGCGCCCTACGGGCCGCTGCAGCTGCAGATCCAGCACCTCATCGTCGACGTCGCCGGGGCCAGCCACCCGTACGCGGCCGCGGTCGCGATGCGCCTACCGGCCCTTCTCGGGGTCGCGCTCATCGCCTTCCTGCTGCCCAAGATCGCGCGCCGCTTCGGCTACGACGTCGGGATGACGACGTGGTTCGTCGTGCTCAACCCCCTCGTCGTGATGCACCTCGTCGGTGGCGCGCACAACGACGCGCTGATGCTCGGTCTCATGGTCCTCGGGATCTACCTCGCGGTGGAGAAGCGGACCTGGCTGGCGGTCATCGCCATCGCCCTCGCCGGCGCGATCAAGGCCCCAGGGCTCGCTGCCATCCTCGTCGTGGTCGCGTTGGAAGCTCGTCGCCGACAAGGCCGGGTGCCGTCCATCCCCGAGGTGTTCCGCGAGCTCCTCCGCACCGGTGGCGCCTGCGTGGCCGCCTTCCTCGCCATCACCGTCGCCTGCGGCCTCGGGCTGGGGTGGCTCGGGGCGCTGGGCGTGCCTGGCGCCGTGCGATCGGTCCTGTCTCCGGTGACCGTCGTCGGCATGGGTCTCGAGCACGTCCTCATCTGGCTCCAGGTGCCCAACGCGCTCGACACCACGACCATGGTGGTCCAGCGGATCGGCCAGGTCCTCGGCATCCTGGTCTGCGCCCGCATCGCCTGGCGCCTCGGACCCGTAGCGCCGCTCCGGGCGCTCGCCTGGGTCGTCACGATCATCGTGCTGACCGGTCCGGTCGTGCACCCGTGGTACCTCATCTGGGCCGGCCTGTTCCTCGGCGTCACCGAGGGCCTCCGGTTCTGGCCGAGCCGCATCATGGTCTGGGTGACCGCCGGCCTGGTCGTCTACAGCACCGTCGACTCCGCGTTCCGCAACGGCGCGCTCGCGCTCGGCGTCACCGCCGCGCTGGCGCTGACCTGGATCGCCATGGGCCACGACCGCGACCTCGACCGTGAGAAGGACCCGGTCCGCGTGGCCACCCTCGGCCGCTGGAGCACCCTCATGGGCTGGTGGACGTTCCTCCAGGGCGCCACCACGGGCGGGGGCGCGCTGCGTCGCCAGCCGCCGGCGGCGGAGATGCTCGACGGGGTCGACGACCGCGAGCCGAGCCCGCGCTGACGTCTCGCGCTGACGTCCCGCGCCGCGCCCGGATCGTCGGGATCTGACCCGAACGGGTGACATCCGGGTGACATCCGCGCAAACGCCTTCCCCTGGACGCTGAGCCGACCTACCGTGTTGGTGCCCGGTCCACGCCAGTGCCGGGCAGGCACGGGGGGCAGGGCGCCACGCCCGAGTCACATCAGTAACACCCGTTTCACGGGTGCCCGGTTTACGCTCCCAAGGACGTTCGCATGCGCGACAGCCCCCGAGGGTGCCCGACGAGGGTCCCCACCGAGAGCCGAAGGCCCACGCTCACATGATCCTGTTCGACACCGTGACGAAGAAGTACCCGCGGACCACGCGGCCCGCCGTCGACGGCGTGTCGCTCGAGGTCGAACGTGGCGAGTTCGTCTTCATCGTCGGCCAGTCCGGGTCCGGCAAGTCGACCCTCCTGCGCCTGGCGCTCAAGGAGGAGAACGCCACGTCGGGGTCGGTCTTCGTCGCGGGCCGTGAGCTGTCCCGGCTGCCCGACCGCAAGGTCCCGCAGCTGCGCCGCGAGATCGGCACGGTGTTCCAGGACTTCCGGCTGCTGCCCAACAAGACCGTCTTCCAGAACGTCGCCTTCGCGCTCCAGGTCATCGGCAAGTCCCGCTCGGTGATCCGCCAGACGGTCCCCGAGACCCTGCGCACCGTCGGGCTCGAGGGCAAGGAGAAGCGGCTCCCGCACGAGCTGTCCGGTGGCGAGCAACAGCGCGTGGCCATCGCCCGCGCCATCGTCAACAAGCCGGCGATCCTCCTCGCCGACGAGCCCACCGGGAACCTCGACCCGGGCATCAGCCTGGAGATCGTCGGGCTGCTCGACCGGATCAACCGCTCGGGCACGACGATCGTCATGGCGACCCACGACCTGCACATCGTCAACGCCTACCGGAAGCGCGTCATCGAGCTGAAGGAGGGCCGCGTCGTCCGCGACGATGCCGGCGGCGAGTACAACTCGGGCGAGATCGTCATGCCCGGCTGGGACACGCGCCCGTCGCTTGACGCCCTCGACGCGATCGCCGTGGCCGAGGCCGGCCACGAGGCGGAGATCGCCCACGCCGACGGCCGCGGCGATGCCCAATCCGACGGCCCCGACTCCGACGAACTGGTGGTTGTGGGCGCCGCTGCGAGAGAGCCTCGGACCTCCCGGCTGAAGCTCCGCCGAGGCCGGTGACCTGATGCGCATCGGCTTCCTGCTCGGCGAGATCGGCAACGGTCTGCGCCGCAACGTCTCGATGGTCGTCTCGGTCGTCCTCGTGACGATGATCTCGATGTACCTGCTCGGTATGGGCCTGCTCGCCCAGCGGCAGGTCGACACCATGAAGGACTACTGGTACGACCGCGTCCAGGTGTCGATCTTCCTCTGCGTCGACAAGTCGCTGTACCCCAACTGCGCCGGCGCCGCGACCACTCCGGCCCAGCGGGACGCGCTCAAGGCCCAGCTCGAGCAGATGAAGCCGCCCGTCAAGGAGGTCTTCTACGAGACCCAGGGCGAGGCGTACCAGCGGTTCAAGGACCAGTTCCGCAACAGCCCCCTCGGGGAGCAGGCGACCGAGCGCGCGTTCGCCGACTCGTTCCGCGTCTCGCTGACCGACGCGAGCAAGTTCGACGTCATCGCCAGCTCGTTCCAGGGCGCGCCGGGCGTGGGCAAGGTCCAGGACCAGAAGCAGCTGCTCGACAAGTTCTTCACGTTCATGAACGTCGTGTCCTGGTCGGCCATCGCCCTCGCGGTGTTGATGGTCCTGTGCGCCACCCTGCTGATGGCCACGACCATCCGGCAGACCGCGTTCAGCCGACGCCGGGAGACCGGGATCATGCGGCTGGTCGGGGCCTCGAACTCGACCATCCAGCTGCCGTTCATCATGGAGACGGTCGTCGCCGCGGTCGTCGGCGCCGGGCTGGCGATGACCCTCCTGTATGCGACGGTCCGCTACGGCGTGTCCGGCTACCTCAGCACCGCGCTCATCGACACCGCCTTCATCGGGGTGCCCGATGTCGTCGCCATCGCGCCGTGGGTCATCGGCGGAGTGGTCGGCCTGGCCGTGCTGACCTCGGGGTTCACCCTCCGGAGGTACCTACGTGTCTAGTCACCCCACGACTTTCCGTCGCCGCGCGGTGACGGCCGCGGTGGCCGCCGCCTGTGCCCTGGCGCTCGGGGTCACCGGGGCGGTGTCCTCGGCGGCCGACACCGGAGACCAGAAGCGGGCCGTCGACCAGCAGATCCAGGACATCCAGGGCGCGCTCGACGAGACCTCCGCCGACCTCGCCAACGCCTACAACGCCCTCCAGGCGACCCAGTCGCAGCTGCCGGCCGCCCAGGCCGCCCTGACCCAGGCCGAGGACGCTGAGCACGCGGCGAACCAGCACAACGACGAGATCGCCGCGCAGCTGGCCGTGGCGCAGGCCAACGAGCAGCGCGCGGTCGAGACGCAGACCGCCAACAAGGCCAAGCTCGACGAGACCCAGTCGGTTCTCGACAACTTCGCCGCCGACCTCTTCCAGGGTGGTGGGGGCGGCTCGCAGATGTCCGTCGCGCTGGGTGCGACCAGCGCCGACGACTTCGCGACCCGCGTCGTCCTCGCCGACCAGGTCACCTCGCTCACCGACAACGCGCTCAAGGAGCTCCAGAACGCCCGCGCCGAGGCCACGGCGCAGGAGTCCTACCTCAAGGCGGTCGAGGCCGAGGTCACCCAGCTCAAGCACGAGGCCGAGGACGCGCTGGCCAAGGCCCAGGCTGCCCGCACCACGGCGGCCACGGCGAAGACCAACCTCGACAACCTCCTGACCCAGCAGTCCGCGTACGCCGCGCAGGTCGAGTCGAAGAAGGCGGCCGAGCTCCAGCGGCTGGCCGACGCCGAGGCCGAGCAGGCCAGGCTCCAGGCCACCCTCGCGGCCCAGGCGCGCGCCGCAGCCGCCGCCGAGGCGGCTCGGGCGGCCGCCGCTCGCGCGGCCGGACGCAGCTACGCCCCCGTCACCGGCGGCACCGGCTTCCTCAGCCACGCCGCCAACGGACCGATCACGTCGCCGTTCGGGCTGCGGTTCCACCCGATCCTGCACGTCTGGAAGCTCCACTCGGGCACCGACTTCGCCGTTCCGTGCGGCACCCCGGTGTTCGCGGCCGCCGACGGCACCGTCATCAGCGCCGGCTACGGCGGCGGGAACGGCAACCGCATCGTCATCGACCACGGCATCGTGAGCGGTGTCGACCTCGCCTCCACCTACAACCACCTGACCTCGTTCGTCGTCAAGAGCGGCCGGGTCACCCGCGGTCAGCTCATCGCCTACTCCGGCACGACGGGCTACTCCACGGGGTGCCACCTGCACTTCGAGACGCTGGAGAACGGGCAGTTCGTCGACCCGATGAAGTGGCTGTAGCGGAGCTCTCGGGAACCTCACGCCGCTCGCCGACGTCAATCTCGCAGGAGTCGCGCCGGCCGGCCCGGTAGCGTGGCCTCGCGCACGGGACGACCCAGGCGCATCGAACGACGAGCAGTCGGGAACGAGCGGGGAGGGCGGAGCGGTGGCCAAGGAACGCGGTCGATCGGTGATCGCGAGCAACCGCAAGGCGCGCCACGACTACCACATCGAGGACGTCTTCGAGGCGGGCCTCGCGTTGACCGGTACCGAGGTCAAGGCCCTGCGGATGGGTCGCGCCTCGCTCGTCGACGGGTTCGCGCACTTCTCCGGCAACGAGCTGTGGCTCGAGGGCGTGCACATCCCGGAGTACCTCAACGGCACCTGGACCAACCACGCGCCGCGTCGACGCCGCAAGCTGCTGCTGCACCGCGAGGAGCTCGAGAAGATCGCGACCAAGACCCGCGAGCGCGGACGCACAGTGGTCCCGCTGCAGCTGTACTTCAAGGACGGCCGCGCCAAGGTCGAGATCGCCCTCGCCACCGGCAAGCGCGAGTACGACAAGCGGCAGTCCCTCCGCGAGCGCCAGGACCGGCGGGAGGCCGACCGCGCGATAGGGCACCGGGAGAACCGGTGAGGGGTCGCCGGCCCGCCGTTATCGCTCTGCTCCTCGCGGCGGCGGTACTCGTCGGCCTACCGGCCACGGCGTATGCGTCACAGCCCGCGGTCGCTGACGCCCCGGCGGCGAACAGTTCGTTCGACCGGATGTCCTCGTTCTCCGCGGACTACGTCCTCGACGCCGAGGGCGGGGCGACGGTCACGGAGACGATCGACTACGTCTTCGGCACGAGCAGCGGAGCCAAGCACGGCATCTACCGCAACATCGTGACCCGCCAGGCGGTCGACGACCCCAACGACAAGTCCAACGAGGACACGTACCGGTACTACGCCCTCGACCTCGAGAGCGTGACGAGCCCGACAGGCGCACCGACCCAGGCCCAGCTCACCGACCAGTCCGGCGGCCAGACCCAGATCCGGATCGGCGACCCCGCCGTCACGGTCAGCGGCTCCGAGACCTACGTCCTGACGTACCACCTGGCCAACGTCATGAACCCGTTCCCGGACCACGCGGAGTTCTACTACAACGTCTTCCTCGGCGACGCGATCCCCAAGGACCGCGTCAAGGTCACCGTGACCGGTCCGGGCGGAGTGACCGCCGTGAACTGCGTCCGCGGCTCCGACCCCGGTAAGCCGTGCGACAGCGCCGAACCCGGACAGACCGCCGTGTTCACGGTCGACAACCTGCTCGGCAACGAGGACCTGACCATCGCGACGTCGCTGCCCCGCGCCGGGTTCGGTGAGCTCAGGCCCGACATCCGGGCCTACGGGTCGGCGTACGACGAGGGTCAGGCCAAGGTGCTCAGCTCGTTGGCGCTGGCGGGCGGGATCGGTGCGCCGCTGCTCGCCGCGGGAGTGATGGGTGTGCTGGTCGCGACGCGCGGCCGGGACGAGTGGTACGCCGGTGTGACTCCTGGCCTGTCCCCGGCTGGCGCCGGGTCCAGCCCTGGCTCCACCGGCCTGTCCCCGGCTGGCGCCGGGTCCAGCCCTGGCTCCACCGGCCTGTCCCCCGGCGCGGCCGACGCCGTCGCTCCCGGGACCGTCCCCCCGTCGCCCCAGCCGACCCTGCGGGGCCGCAAGCCCGAGATCGCCGTCCAGTTCAACCCACCTCCGGGCGTCCAACCGGGGATGGTGGGCACGATCATCGACGAGTCGGCCGACACCATCGACGTCTCGGCCACCGTCATGGACCTCGCCGTGCGCGGGTTCATGCGGATCGAGGAGATCCAGGACGGGAAGGTCTTCTCCCGCACCGACTGGCGCCTCGTCCAGCTGCCGCCCCCGGCGGGCCAGACCCTGCGCCCCTACGAGGCCACCGTGCTGGACGGCATCTTCGCGACGGGCTCCGAGGTCAAGCTGTCCGAGCTGAAGTACAAGTTCCACACGACCCTCAACCTCGCGATCCGCCAGATGTACACCGAGGTCGTCGAGCGCGGCTGGTTCCGCCGGTCGCCGCAGACGCAGCGGGCCGGCTGGCAGGCGCTCGGGTTCCTGCTCATCGGTGCCGGCATCGTCAGCTGCTTCTACCTCGGTGTCATCACCCGTGCCATCGACCAGACCGGCGGGATCGGGATCGGCATCCCGTCCGGCGTCGTGCTCGGCATCGGGCTGATCGTCGCCGGCCTCATCTTCCGGATCCTCGGCAAGCGGATGGCCGCCAAGACCGCTGCGGGGTCGGCGGTGTATGCGCAGTCGCTCGGCTTCCGGAAGTACCTCGAGACCGCCGAGGCGGGCCAGATCCGGTTCGAGGAGGCGTCGGCGATCTTCAGCCGGTACCTCCCGTACGCCATCGTGTTCGGTGTCGCCGACCGGTGGGCGGGGACGTTCCAGAAGGTCGCCGAGGCCGCGGCGGCGACGGGGAGCCCGCTGATCATGCCGACCTGGTACCTCTACAGCGGCGCGATGTTCCCCGACTTCACCAGCATCGCCGACGGCGCCGGCAGCTTCGCGTCCTCCGCCGGCGGGACGTTCGCCGCGACGGCCAGCTCCGGGTCGTCGGGTGGTTCGGGGTTCAGTGGTGGCGGGTTCAGTGGTGGTGGCGGCGTGGGCGGGTCGAGCTCCGGCTCCTGGTAGCCGACGTCTGACTGGTCAGGAGCGGCGGCGGACGCGCGTCGTCACCACAAGGAGCGCACCCAGCAGGAGCAGGCCCGCCGCCAGGAGGACGAACGTCGCCACCGGCATACCCGTGTTGGCCAGGCCGGCCGAGGTGGCGCGCCCACTCGAGGACGTCGGCGAGGTGGTCCCGGACGGCGTCGCTGTCGGTGCGGCGGTGGTCGTCGCAGTGGCGGTCGGAGTTGGAGTCGGGGTGACCGTGCCGAGATCGGCCGAGCTGACGACGAGCGTGAAGGTGTTCTGGACCTGGCCCAGGGGGCTCGTCGCCGAGATGTCGACGAAGGTGCTGCCGACGGACGTCGGCGTACCGGAGATCGTGGCGGTGGTCGGGTCGAAGCTGAGGCCGTCGGGGAGTGGCGTTCCGGGGTTGACGGCCAGGGTCGGCGCAGGCAGGCCGGTGACGGTGAACGAGTACGCGTACGGCTTGCTCACGACGGCGGCCAGAGGCCTTCCGACGAGCTGCGGTGGGACGCCGACGGTGAGGGCGTTGGAGGGGGCGGACGGGGAGCTGTTGCCGTCGGCGCTGAGCGCGGTCACGGTGAAGGTGTAGGCGTCGCCGTTGGTCAGTCCTGGCACGGTGACCGGGCTGCCGGTGCCGGTGGCGGTCTGTCCGCCGCGGGCGGGGTTGGTGACGTCGGTGGCGGTGACCCGGTACCCGGTGGTGGGGCTGCTGCCGGGGGTTCCAGGGGTGAACCCGACGCTGACCTGACCGGCGCCGTTGGTCAGCGCGGTGACCGTCGGCGCGCCGGGCCCGACCGGGGGCAGGTCGACCAGAGTGACGGCCCAGACCGCGGCCGGCACGGCGATCGTGCTCACCGTGGGCCAGTCGACGATCTTCGCCATCTGCGTGCCGTTGTCGACCAGGGGCACGTACACCACGCCGTTGTCGGCAACGGCCGGGCGCCCGAGCGTGCCCGGGAGGTCCTCGATGATGTTGCCGCCGTCGTCACCCCTCACCGGCAGCTGTTGCAGGTTGGAGTCGGTGCCGCCGTAGAGATACTGGCCGTCAGGGCTGGTCGTCATCGGGCCATAGATCCCCCCGACGTGCTCAGGGCGCCTAGCACTGCTCCCGTGCCGCTGTTCAGGATGGCGACCGCTCCGACTCCAGAGCTTGCGCCGGGGACAGAGACGTACAGGCTGCTGCCGATCAGCACGATCGAGCCGAGGCCATCCCCGCTAACAAAGGTCGCGCTAACCGGTCCCCCGTCCCGCGGCACGACCTTGAGCCTGTCCCCCGTCGAGACGTAGCCGGACTCGTTGTTGGCGGTGACCACACCGCCGACGCGCGACAGCGGCACGCCCACGGTCACCTGTCCGAGACGGGTCAGCGAGGTCAGCTCGAGGACGTCGACCCACCCCGCCGCGGCGTAGGCGTACAGCCGGGTCCCGTCGGGGCTGATGGCCATGCTGACGAAACCCGATCCAGGGATGTCCTGGTAGCTGCCCTTGACCGTCATCGACCGGGTGTCGACCACCGTGATGCTGGATCCGGTGAGGACGTAGACCGACGCCTGGTCGGGCGAGGTCCAGATCTCGGCCACCGCCGCCGAGCTCACGCCCGAGAGGGCCATCGTGTTGACCACCTTCTCCGTGGTGCGGTCGATCGCCACCAGGCTGCTGTTCGCGAGCACGGCGAACAGGTACCCGCCGGGGGGAAGGTTCACGGCCGCGCCGGCCGTCGGGGCGGGCAGGACGATCGCCAACGCCGCGGTCAGCAGGGTGAGAGCGGCGACCGTGACCGACTTCATCCGCGCGAGTGCTCGGCGCCGAACTTTCGGAGCTCCGGTGGTCGTCGCTCGCATGTCGTGGCCCTTCGTCGCGGCAATGGGCACGCATGCTACGCGGTGAGTGGGGCCGTTCGGGGGTTTGTCGGCCGTCGATGGCAGGGTCGCCGCCATGCATGTCGTCCTCGGAGCCACCGGCCATCTCGGGACCGCTGTCGCCCGGTCCCTGCTCGACCGCGGCGAACCCGTCACGGTCGTCACCCGCAGCCCGGAGAAGGCCCGGACGTGGGAGTCCGACGGCGTTATCGCGGCCGTCGTCGACGTCCACGACATCGAGGCGCTGCGGGCGATGTTGCCGGAGGGCGGCCGGCTGTTCGCGCTGAACCCGCCCGCCGACCCCACCGGCGGTGACACGGACGCCGAGGAGAACCGGACCGGTGACGCCATCGCTGCCGCGATCCGCGGCGCCGGCCTCGAGCGGGTCGTCGCCCTGTCCACTTACGGCGCCCAGCCGGGGACCCGGATCGGCGACCTCGGCACCCTGTACCGCTTCGAGCAACACCTGACCGACCTGCATACACCCGTCGCGGTCGTCCGCGTCGCCTACCTGCTGAGCAACTGGGACGGAGTGCTCCCGCCGGCCCGGGACGACGGTGTGCTCCCGGCGATGCTCGACGAGCGCAGCCCAATACCCATGGTCGCCCCCGCCGACGTGGGCGTCGCGGTGGCCGACCTGCTCACCCGGCCGGAGCCGGCCACCGGCCTCCACTTCGTCGAGGGGCCCGAGCGGTACTCGCCGGCCGACGTCGCGCAGGCGTTCGCGGCCGCCCTCGGTCGCCCCGTCGACGTCACCGTCACTCCGCGGGAGGGCTGGGTGCCAGCCTTCCGGGAGATGGGCTTCTCGCCCGAGGCGGCGGAGTCGTACGCGGGGATGACGGCGCTCGCCACCAGCGGCGAGATCGAGCTGCCCGATGCACCGACCCGCGGCTCCACGACGCTCCAGGACTACGTCGAGGCCCTGGTGCGGAACGCCTGAGCGTTCGGTCGCAGGCCCGCGCGTCGCGTCCACCACGCGACCACGCCACACGCCTGTAACACGGGCGGGTCAGACTTGCGGGCATGACGGCTCGCGAGACCACCGAACCCGGTGTGGCGACGCAGCACAACGGCGACGCCGACCGCCGATCGCTCGACGTGTCCCGGTTCGGCGGGGGAGTGGCGTCGGACTCGCAGCACACCGCGCTGCGCGCCTCGGTCCGGCAGCTGGGCCAGCTCCTCGGCGAGGCGCTGACCCGGCACGAGGGAGCAGACCTCCTCGCCCTGGTCGAGGAGGTCCGGGCCAAGGCCCGCGAACCCGGGGACGAGGCGCTGCACCGCCTGCTGGCCGGCGTCGACGACGCCACAGCGGTCGTGCTCGCCCGCGCCTTCACCGCATACTTCCAGCTGGTCAACGTCACCGAGCAGCTGCACCGCTACCAGGAGCTCACCGACCGGTGAGGAGGGCCCGCTCGAGGGCACCGTCCGCCGGATCGGCGAGGCACTGAAGGACGGTTCGGTCGACCGTGAGCTCGTGGAGTCGGTGCTGGCGCGGGTCGAGTACCGGCCGGTCTTCACGGCCCACCCGACCGAGGCGACCCGTCGTACCGTGCTCACCCTGCTGCGCAAGATCGCCGACGTCGTGGACGCCTCGGAGGACCCGCGTCGGCCGAGTCTCGACCGGGCGCAGCGCGACCGGCGGCTGGCCGAGCTGGTCGACCTGCTGTGGCAGACCGACGAGCTGCGCATCGTGCGCCCCCAGCCGACGGACGAGGCCCGAACCGCGACCTACTACCTGCGCTCGCTGGCCACCTCGGTGGTCCCGGACCTGCTCGAGGAGCTCGACCGCCAGCTGGCGACCATCGACGTCACCCTGCCCCTCGACGCGCGGCCGCTGCGGTTCGGCACCTGGGCCGGCGGGGATCGCGACGGCAACCCGAACGTCACCCCCGAAGTGACTCTCGACGTGCTCAGCCTGCAGCACCTCGCCGGCCTCCGCGTGCTCATCGACCAGGTCGAGGACCTGCTCACCGAGGCGTCCGCCTCGACCCGCGTGGTCACCGTCACCGACGCGCTGCTGACCAGCCTCGACGCCGACGCGGAGGCCCTCCCGATCACGTTCGCCGCGGTCCGTCGGCTCAACGCGGAGGAGCCGTACCGGCTGAAGCTCTCGTTCGTGCGCGTACGCCTCCAGCGCACCCGCGACCGGCTGGCCTCGGGCACCCCGCACGAGCCCGGCCGCGACTACCGCCACCTCGACGAGCTCCTTGCCGACCTCACCCTGATCCGCGACTCGATGCTGGCCAACGGAGACCACCTGAGTGCCGACGGCGCCATCCTGCGGCTGATCCGTACGACGCGGGCGATCGGTCTGGGCCTGGCCACCCTCGACGTCCGCGAACACAGCGAGCGCCACCACGCCGCGCTCGCCGTCCTCGTCGACCGCGTCGGCGAGCTGGACCAGCCCTACGCCGCCCTCGACCGCGCGGCTCGAACGGCATACCTCTCTCACGAGATGGCCAGCCGTCGCCCGCTGGTCGGTGCCGTCCGCGACGACCTGGCCGCCGAGGCCACCGCGGTCCTCGACGTCTTCGACGCCATCCGGGTGGCCCTGGACACCTACGGCCGCGACGCCGTGGAGACCTACATCGTCTCGATGACCCACGACGTCGACGACCTCTTCGCCGTCGTGGTCCTCGCCCGCGAGGCCGGGCTCGTCGACCCCGGCGGTCCCGACGCCCCGGCGGTGGCGAGGATCGGGTTCGCCCCGCTGTTCGAGACCGTCGCGGAGCTCGAGGCGGCCGGTCCGCTGCTCGCGGCCCTGCTGAGCGACCCGTCCTACCGCCGGGTCGTGGCGGCGCGCGGCGACGTGCAGGAGATCATGCTCGGCTACTCCGACTCGTCCAAGGACGCGGGTATCGCCGCGTCCCAGTGGCAGATCCACCGGGCCCAGCGCGCGCTGCGCGACGTGGCCCGCGAGCACGGTGTCGTCCTACGGCTGTTCCACGGCCGCGGCGGGTCGGTGGGCCGGGGCGGCGGTCCGACCGCGGAGGCGATCCTGTCGCAGCCCGACGGTAGCCTCGACGGCCCGATCAAGATCACCGAGCAGGGCGAGGTGCTGTCCGACAAGTACACGCTGCCCAAGCTCGGCCTGCTCAACCTCGAGAGCGCGCTCGCCGCCGTCGTCGAGGCGTCGATCCTGCACCGGACGCCACTGCTCGAGCGCGAGGTCCTCTCGGACTGGGACGAGGCGATGGACGTCGTCGCCGAGGCCGGACAGACCGCATACCGGGCGCTCGTCCGCGATCCGGCCCTGGTGCCGTTCTTCGTGGCCGCGACCCCCGTCGACGAGCTGGGCAAGCTCAACATCGGCTCCCGACCGGCGAAGCGTCCCGGTGGCGCCGGGGGCCTCGACGACCTGCGCGCCATCCCGTGGGTCTTCGGTTGGACGCAGTCGCGGTTCATCCTGCCCGGCTGGTACGGCGTCGGCAGCGGTCTGGCCGCCGCCCGCGAGGACGGGCGGGGGGAGGCCCTGGCCGAGATGTACCGGACCTGGCCGTTCTTCCGGACGTTCCTCTCCAACGTGCAGATGACGCTGGCCAAGACGGACCTCGACATCGCCGCCCGCTACGTGCGCACCCTGGTTGCGGACGACTCGGCCGGTCTCTTCGACCGGATCCGCGAGGAGCACCAGCGCACCGTCGACGAGATCCTCGCGGTGACCGGGCAGTCGAGCCTGCTCGAGACCGCTCCGGTCCTGCGGCGCACGCTCGAGCTGCGCGACTCCTACCTCGCCCCGCTGCACGCGCTGCAGTCCAGCCTGCTGGCCCGGGTCCGCGAGATCCCCGACGGCGAGGAACCGGACAGCGACCTGCAGCGTGCCCTGCTGTTGACCATCAACGGGATCGCCGCCGGGCTGCGCAACACGGGCTGATCGGTGTCGCCCCTCGTCCCTAGACTCGGGGGCGATGATCACGACCACCGACGTCGCCGCCGCCCAGCGGCATACCGTTCGAA
Organism: uncultured Actinomycetota bacterium; assembly: GCA_963713345.1. Taxonomy (GTDB): domain Bacteria; phylum Actinomycetota; class Actinomycetes; order Actinomycetales; family Dermatophilaceae; genus Lapillicoccus. Next base: position 40,984 of record CAVQLI010000010.1, read on the forward strand.
CCCTCGTCACCACCCAGGCCATCGGCGGCATCGGCCTCAGCGCGGCGATCGCCGTCGGCGCGCTGCTGGCCAAGGACATCACGGGCTCGGACGGCCTCTCCGGGCTGGCCCAGACTGCTCAGACCCTCGGCGCGGCGGTCGTCGCGGCGATCCTGGCGGCGTTCATGTCCCGCCACGGTCGCCGCCCGGGCCTGACCATCGGCTACCTCGCCGGCGCCGTCGGCGGCGGGCTGTGCCTCGCCTCGGGTGTGATCCGGTTCTTCCCGCTGCTGCTCGTCGGGATGGTGCTCCTGGGCGCCGTGACCGCCACGAACCTCCAGAGCCGGTACGCGGCCACGGACCTCGCGCTCCCGGCCCGCCGCGGGCGCGACCTCAGCACCGTGGTGTGGGCGACGGTGATCGGTTCGGTTCTCGGACCCAACCTCAGCGGACCCGGCGCCGTGGTCGCGGGATGGCTGCACATCCCGGAGAAGACCGGCCCCTTCGTGTTCACCATCGTGGCGTTGCTGGCCGCCGCCGCCGTGATGGGCGCCCTGCTGCGGCCCGACCCGCTGCTGCTGGCCCGCTCGGTGAGGGCGCAGGAGGAGCCCGACGAGGCCGATCCGGGCGCCGAGGACCGGCCGTGGGCGGTCATCCTCCACACGCCGCTGGTCCTCGCCGCGGCGGTCGGGATGGCCCTCAGCCACGCCGTCATGGTGACGGTCATGGTGATGACGCCGATCCACATGGACCACGGCGGCGCGAGCCTCGAGGTGATCGGCCTGGTCATCAGCGGGCACATCCTCGGGATGTTCGCGTTCTCGCCGCTGGTCGGGATGCTCGCCGACCGGGTGGGCAGCCCGCTGGTGGTGGGCATCGGCGGAGTGATCCTGCTCGCCTCGCTGGTCCTGTCCGGGCTGTCCGCGCCGGGCGCCAGCCCCGGGCTGGGGCTCGGGCTGTTCCTCCTGGGCCTGGGCTGGTCGTTCGGCAGCGTCGGGTCGTCCACCCTGCTCGTCGCCGCGACGCCGGCCAGTCACCGGCCACGGGTCCAGGGGACCGTCGACATGACGACCGGGTTCACGGCGGCCGCCGGTGGGGCGGTGGCCGGGATCGTCGTCGGCACGCTCGGGTTCGGCTGGCTCAGTGCGGGCGCCGCGGTGCTCGCGTTCGGCGTCGTGGTCGTCAGCGTCGTGGCCGGTCGGTATGCCGCCCGCGCCCGATCGGGGGTCGAGCCGGTCGCCGACCGCGCCTGACTCCGCCCGGGCGGGCAACTACTCAGACATGTCCGGCCTGTTGCGCGGTGCTGGCCGATCGGGCGGCAACTACTCAGACATGTCCGGGCTGTTGCGCGGTGCTGGCCGGTCGGGCGGCATACTCAGACATGTCCGGCTGTTGCGCGGTCGGCCGATCGGGCAGCAACTACTCAGACATGTCCGGCCTGTTGCGCGGTTCTGGCCGATCGGGCAGCAACTACTCAGACATGTCCGGGAAGCTGCCACGCCGGGCCCGGACTCGGACCGTCACAGGCGGACGAGCATCTTCCCGGTGTTGCCGCCGGTCAGCACCGCCAGGAACGCGTCGAAGGTGCGCTCGATCCCCTCGATCACCGTCTCCCGCCACACGATCCGGCCGTCGCGAACCAGGGCGCCGACCTCCTCCTCGAACTGCGGTCGCAGGTCGCGATGGTCGACGACGATGAACCCGCGCAGCGTGAGCCGTTTCCCGATGGCGAGCGACAGGTTGCGCGGCGCGGCGGGCGCCTCGGGGTCGTTGTACTGCGCCACCGCACCGCACATCGCCACCCGACCGCCCTGGCGCAGGCTCCAGATCGCCGCCTCCAGGTGGTCGCCGCCGACGTTGTCGAAGTAGACGTCGATGCCTTCGGGAGCCGCGACCTTGAGCGCCTTGCGCAGCGGTCCGGCCTTGTAGTCGATCGCCCGGTCGAACCCTGCGTCATCGAGCAACCAGCGCACTTTCTCCGGGCTGCCGGCGCTGCCGACGACCAGGGACGCGCCTTTGAGCCGAGCGAGCTGCCCCACCAGCGAGCCCACAGCGCCGCCGGCCGCCGACACGAAAACCCTGTCCCCAGAACGGAACTCGCCGACCCGCAGCAACCCCGCGTAGGCGGTGAGACCCGGCATACCGAGGATGCCCAGGTACGACTGCGCCGGGGCCGCCTTGGCGTCGACCACGCGGACGGCTCGCCCCGTCAGCAGCGCGTGCGTCCGCCATCCGGCGTCGTGCAGCACCGTGTCGCCGCGTCGGACGGCTCGCCCCGCCCGGTCGGTCACCTCGCCGCGGACCGACTCGACGACACCGACCGCCCCGCCGTCCATCGGCCCACCCAGGGGGAACGGCGGCACGTACGACGGGACGTCGTTCATCCGCCCCCGCATGTAGGGGTCCACCGACAGGAACGTGTTGCGGACCAGCGCCTCGCCCTCGTCGAGGGGCGGCAGGGACATCTCGACCAGCTCGACGTCGTCGGCCGTGGGCTCTCCCACCGGCCGCCGGACCAGCCGCCACTCGGCCATCGCTCCGTATGCGCTCATCTCGCCTACCAGCCCGTCGTTCCGGGGCCGCCCTTGAACGGGCCCACGACACGGGACGTGATCCAGCCGCCGTAGAAGCCGCCCGCCTGCGGCACGACGACCTCACCGCCCACCGTGCACTCGTCCATCGCACCGGGCATCAGGGCCACGTGGTCGACGAGAGCCTCGAAGCCGGGGGAGGGCTGTCGGTAGGTCCAGCCGGCGCGGGCGGCGCGCCGGCCACCCACCACGACGTCGACGTACGACGCCGACCCCTTGAACTCGCAGTAGGTCGTGCCCCCGACCGGAACCAGGGAACCGTCGACGAACGACGCGTACGGCAGGTAGAAGGCGGGCGGATGGCTGGTCTCCAGCACCCGCAGCGCCGACCGCGTGCGGGCGACGACCTCGCCGCCCAGGACGACGACGACCTCCTCGCCGCTGGGCTCGACGCGCGGCGGTCGGGGATAGTCCCAGACCGACTCCTGACCGGGGGCCGGCGTGACACGGCTGGCTGGTGGCATACGCGCATCCTGCCTCCCGCACCGGGGAATCCGGTTGGTGGGGTGGGCGTTGACCCCCATACTGGAGGTTCTTGACAACTGAACAGCGTGACGTTGGTGCCCCCACACGGGGGTGATCGGTTTCGACGGTGGTCGTCTCACCAGGAGAAGCGGGCCGAGGATGTGCGGTTATCTCGTTAACGCTCCGTGCAAACCAATAGGTGCCAACTCCAAGAGCACCGACCTCGCCCTCGCCGCCTGAGCGAGCGCATAGGTCCGTCAGCCTGAGGTAGTTCCCGACTCAGTGCCTGGCGTCAGCTAGGGAACTCACCGCGCGGTCATGCCGAGGGGCCGCGGGGGACATCTACTCGGCTGGGCCTGTCGGAGAACGTGTGCGTGCGAGCTCCGAGGCCGAGAAAATCCACAGCGCACTGCGCCCGGAGAAGTCCTGGTCATTCGTCATCGGACGCGGGTTCAATTCCCGCCACCTCCACCATGCGGCACCCGCGTCACGCTGTTCGTCACGACAGAAGGGCCCGACCGGTCTCCGGTCGGGCCCTTCTGGTCTGGCGGTTGCGGTATGCGGGTCAGCTCGCGCTCTGCTCGACCTTCTCGTCCTTCTTCTCGGCCAGCTCCGCGCGCACGGCGTCCATGTCCAGGGCCCCGACCTGCTGGACGAGGGACTGGAAGGCCTCCTTGGGCAGCGCGCCGGGCTGGCGGAACACGAGGATGCCGTCCCGGAACGCCATCAGCGTCGGGATCGAGGTGATGTTGACGGCGGCGGCGAGCGCCTGCTCCGCCTCGGTGTCCACCTTGGCGAAGACGATGCCGTCGTGCTGCTCCGAGACGTCCTCGTAGACGGGGCCGAAGCGCAGGCACGGCCCGCACCACTCGGCCCAGAAGTCGACGAAGACGGTCCCGTTGTCGAGCACGGTCTGCTCGAAGTTCTGTGCGGTCAGCTCAGTCGTGGCCATATGTCCTCCAACGGGCCGGGTGGGTCGACTATTCCGAGGCGGTTCGGTCCGCGTCGCCGACCGACGACCCGTCCAGCGCCCACGTCACGGTGACCGCGGCGGTGACGGTCTGTTCGCCGGCCTCGACCGGCATCGCGGAGTCCGCGCTGGCCATGGCCATCCGCATCATCGGCCGGGCCGGGCCACCGCCGACGGCCCCCTCGACGACGGACAGGACCTCGCCGAGGACCGCGTCGGACAGCGCCGCATACTGGGCGGCCTTCGCCCGCGCGTCGAGGAACGCCGCGGACCGCGCCTCGTCCTGGAGGGCGGAGACGTCACTGAGGTCGAGCTGGATCGAGTCGACCGACAGGCTGTTGCCGGCCACGCCCGCGACCGCGTCGACGACGGCGCCGACCCGGTCGACGTCGCGGACCATCACACCGAGGCGGTGGAAGGCCTGGTACCCCACGACCCGCTGCCCGTCCCTGTCGTACCGAGGGTGCACGCCCGCGCCGGTGGAGCTGATGTCCCCGGCGCGCACGTCCTGGGACCGCGCCGCCGCGCCGATCGCCTGCACCCGTTCGCCGACCAGTCGCAGCGCCGAGGAGACGTCGTCGCCGTCGCAGGTCACGCCGAGCGCGAGGCGCACGACGTCCGGGGTCGCCGTGGCCTTGCCGCTCCCGGTCACCTGGACGATCCGGCGGTGTCTCGACATGCGGGTCACGGTACCTGCCCGTTAGGGCGGAACCCTCCCGAACTCGGCGATACCGACGTACCGTGGTGCGGGTCGGATCTCGGGGAACCGACAACGGTATGCGCCCGGGCGTGAGCGACTGGGGCACGGACATCGAGCAGGGGCAACGGTGCGGCGGTTACGAGTGGTGCGGACTCCCGAGTCTCCTGCGCCGAGCCTGCCGGTCGCACCGGCCGACGACCTCGTCGAGCTGACGCCCTACACCTCCGACGCGATCCCCACTGCACGCGCCACGAGGACCGTCGTGCTCCCCATCCTCCTCGTCGGGTGCCTCGGTGCGCTTGCTCTCCCGGTCGCCGTCGCGGTGCCGTATGCGACTCGCGCCGAGTCCCCGGCGGCGCCGGCCGCCGCCGCTGTGCTGCTCCCGCCGGGCACGAAGGTCGACCTGCCGGCCGCCGAGCTCGACGACCGGGCCCCGACCCGGACGTTCGTCACCATGACCCCGTCGGCCACCTCGGCCCCGACCGAGACGGCCGTCGCCGGCACGCCGGCCGACGCCGCACCGGTCGACGAGGCCGCCGTCGAGGCCCAGGCGCAGTCGGCCCTGGCCGGCGCTCCCGGCGTCACCGACGGGGCGACGGGCATCCCGGTGACCGTGCTCGCCGCATACCGGAAGGCGGAGGCCAACCTCGCGGCGGCCAAGCCGTCCTGTCACCTGCCGTGGTGGCTCGTCGCGGGCGTCGGCCGGATCGAGACCGGCCACGCGTTCGGCGGTCGCGTCGACGCGAACGGCAACACCCGCGGCCGGATCATGGGGCCACTCCTCGACGGGTCGATGCCCGGTACGGCGGTCATCCGCGACACCGACGGAGGCAAGTGGGACGGTGACGCGACGTTCGACCGGGGCATCGGCCCGATGGGGTTCCTGCCGGGGTCGTGGACCGAGTGGGGCAAGGACGGCAACGGCGACGGGGTGGCCGACCCCAACAACGTCTTCGACGCGGCCACGGCGGCCGGCTACGTGCTCTGCTCGGTCGGCGACCTGTCGAACCCGGCCACGATGGCCAAGGCCCTGCTCCGGTACAACCACTCGGCGTCCTACGTGAACATCGTGCTGACCTGGGCCGCGGCCTACCGCGACGGCGTGACGCCGACCGCCGACTCGACGGGTTCGGTTCCGGCACCGGCGAAGCCGAGTGCGACGCCGCCGCCCGCCTCGACCCCTCCACCGTCGTCGCCGACCCCACCGCCGGCCTCCACCCCGCCGCCCCCGCCGCCCTCGACGACGACCACCACGCGCCCACCGACCACGACGACCACGGTCCCGCCGACCACCACGGCGACGACGACGACGTCGCCTCCGACCACGACCACGACAGTCCCGCCGACCACGACGGGCTGACGTCGGGCTCACGTCGGGCTGAGGCCGGGTCGCCCTCCCCGTCGTGGTCGAGGCTTTCGGCGGCTACTGATAGAATCCGGGTTCGAACCAGGCTTCCTGGGCGCAAGGCTGCGCCCCACCTCCCCACCGATGTGGGTGGTGACCAGACGAAGCCGATTCCTGACCGACCGGGCACCCGCCCGGATCCCGGTCCACCGGGCGCCGCCAGCCGGCGCCTGAGGTACGTCTTGCACGGTCGCTCTCGCCAGGCGGCTCGAGGCGTGTCTAGCCCGAGTCACTGTTGTCACAGACCGAAAGAGCTGAACGTCCCCGTGCCCAAAACCCGTACTGCCTCCTCCAGCGCGCCCAAGAAGGCTCGCTGGAGCACCGCCCAGAAGGCGGCCGCCCGCAAGGGGTCGCCGTCGAGCCGGACCGACCGTCCGGGTCGCCCCGACCGCCCCGCTCGCTCGGACCGCCCGGTGCGCGCCGCCCGACCCGACCGCGTCGAGCGTTCGGACCGTCCCGTGCGCTCCGACCGCCCGGTCCGCTCGGACCGTCCCGTGCGCTCCGACCGCCCCGACCGTTCGGAGCGGTACGTGCGCTCGGACCGACCCGACCGCCCGGTGCGATCGGACCGCCCGGTCCGCTCGGATCGGACCGGACCGAGCGTCCCGACCGCGGCTCCTACTCCGCCCGTCCTGAGCGCACCGAACGTCCAGAGCGTTCGAGCTACCCGGTGCGGGTGCGCGAGTACTCGCGTGACGACCGCCCCGTCCGTCGCGAGTCCGCCCCGGACGGCGACCGTTCGCGCTACGCGCGACCCGCCCGGCGCGAGGGCTTCGGCCACGACGGCGAGCGCCGCCGTCCCCCGCACCACGATCGCGCCGCATACCAGCCGCACTCGACCCGTAGCCACGTCCCCGGTCACGCGTCGGGCGGCGTCGACCCCGAGGCCGAGCGGATCGCCGCCGACTCGTGGACCAAGTCCACCCGTCGCTCGGTGAGCACCGGCCCGGTCGATGTCGCGCCCGACAACGCGTTCACCGCTCTCGGCCTGCCCGAGCGGCTCGTCGAGCGACTGGCTCGCGACGGCATCACCGAGCCCTTCCCGATCCAGACCGCCGCGATCCCCGACGGCCTCGCCGGCCGCGACGTGCTCGGACGCGGCCGGACCGGCTCCGGCAAGACACTGGCCTTCGGCCTCCCGACGGTGACCCGCCTCGCCAACGACGCACCGAGCTCCGCCCCTCGTCGTCCGCGAGCCCTGGTCCTCGTGCCCACCCGCGAGCTGGCCATGCAGGTGTCCGACGCGCTGGAGCCGTTCGTGCACGTCATGGGCCTGCGCCACAAGCTCGTCGCCGGCGGCCTCAGCTACACCACCCAGATCGCCGCCCTCAACCGTGGTGTCGACCTCCTCATCGCCACGCCGGGCCGTCTGAACGACCTCATCGAGCGCGGCGCCATCGAGCTCGGCGACGTGCAGATCGCCATCCTCGACGAGGCCGACCACATGGCCGAGATGGGGTTCCTGCCGGAGATCACGTCGATCCTCGACCTGCTCCCCGAGGGCGGCCAGCGGCTGCTCTTCTCGGCGACTCTCGACCGGGGCGTCGACGGGCTGGTCGAGCGCTACCTCACCGACGCCGTCACCCACTCCGCCGACGACGCGCAGGCCTCGATCACGACGATGGCCCACCACGTCCTCCTCGTCGACCCGCAGCACAAGAAGGTCATCACGGCCGAGGTCGCGAACCGACCGGGCCGCACCGTGGTCTTCGTCCGCACCAAGCTCGGTGCCGACCGCGTCGCCCAGCAGCTGCGCGAGCAGGGCGTCCTCGCGGCCGCGCTGCACGGCGGTCTGAGCCAGGGGGTCCGGAACCGGGTCCTCGGCGCGTTCCGCGAGGGCACTCTCCCGGTGCTCGTCGCCACCGATGTCGCCGCTCGCGGCATCCACGTGGACGACGTCTCCGTGGTGCTCCAGGTCGACCCGCCGGCGGACCACAAGGACTACCTGCACCGCTCGGGCCGTACCGCCCGGGCCGGCGAGACCGGCACCGTCGTCACCCTCGCCCTCCCGCACCAGCGCCGCACCATGGAGCGCCAGCTGCGCGACGCCGGTGTCGACGCGGTACCGGTCAAGGCCGTGCCGGGCGACTCGGTGATCGCCGACACCGGGGGTCGTACCCCGACCGGCGTCCCCGTGGCCGACGACGTCTACCGCCGCCTCCTCGAGGCGGAGAAGCGCCCGCGGCGCGGCCCCGGAGGTCCCCGTGGACCTCGTGGCGGTGCCGACCACCGTGGTGGCGGTACGCGCGGACGTCGCCCCCGCCCGTAGGCCACACCAGTCCCGATCCCACGACGCTCGCCGACCGCATACCTGCGGCGGGCGAGCGTCGTCGGATGCGAGACTGGCGCCGTGGTCGACGACGTGCGGGCGTTCTTCGCCGGCCGTCTCCTCGTGGCCTCGCCGCAGATCGAGGAGGAGACGTTCCGGCGGTCTGTCGTGCTGCTGCTGCACCATGACGAGGACGGCGCCCAGGGCGTCATCCTCAACCGGCCGATCGAGGCCGACATCGACGCCGTCCTTCCGGGCTGGAAGGACATCGCGTCCTCGCCGCAGACGATGTTCCAGGGCGGCCCGGTCGAGCTCAACTCGGCGATCGGTCTCGTCACGGTGCCTGGTGACGAGCCGGAGCCCCTGGGCGTCAAGCACCTGTTCGGAGGACTCGGCCTCGTCGACCTCGACGCCCCGCCGAACCTCGTCGCTCCGGAGGTCGCCGGTATGCGGATCTTCGCCGGCTACGCGGGATGGTCCGGTGGGCAGCTGGAGAACGAGATCCTCCGGGGCGACTGGTACGTCGTGGACAGCGAGTCGCGGGACGCCTTCTCGATGGCTCCGGAGCGGCTCTGGTCCGACGTCCTGCTGCGCCAGAACGACAGCCTCAAGCTGGTCGCGAGCTACCCGGACGACCCCACCCTGAACTGACGCGGGAAAATGGGCCCATGAGCCACCAGTACCGCGAGGGCTGGGTCGACCGGCAGATCCGGGAGGCCCAGGAGCGCGGCGAGTTCGACAACCTGCCCGGCGCCGGCAAGCCGCTCGGCGACCTCGGGGACCCCAACGACCCCGACTGGTGGGTGCGCCGCTACATCGAGCGCGAGCAGCTCGACGTCTCTGGCGCCCTCCCCGCCCCTCTGCTGCTGCGCAAGGAGGCCGCGTCCTTCCCGGCCTCGCTGGCCGAGGTCCGGACCGAGGCCGAGGTGCGCGAGATTCTCGAGGACTTCAACCGGCGGGTCAAGGTCGACCGGCTGCGCCCGGCGGTGGGCAACCTGCCGCCCCTGCTGGCCCGGACCGTGGACGTCGACGACATCGTCGAGCAGTGGCGGCGGCTCCGCGAGTCGATGGCCCCACCGCCCTCCGAGCCGACCGGGCCCCCGCCACCGTCACGGCCCTGGTGGCGGCGTCGACGCGACCGCTGAGCCCCCCGCATACACTCGCGGGATGAGCCAGCCGTACCCCGAGCCGCTGCGCGAGCCCGACGCTCCGCGGACGGCGACGTCCGTCCTCGAGCGTGAGGAGACCCAGGAACAGGTCGCCGAACCGGGCGACCACGAGCGGTTCGCCCACTACGTGCGCAAGGAGAAGATCCTCGAGAGCGCCCTGAGCGGGGAGCCGGTCGTCGCGCTCTGCGGCAAGGTCTGGGTCCCTGGACGAGACCCCAACAAGTTCCCGGTCTGCCCGGTCTGCAAGGAGATCTACGAGGGTCTGCGCAAGGCCGAGGGCAACGACGACTAAGTCGGACCGGCCCGGCTGACGCGGCCGTATCAGCGGGATACCGAGGAGCGACCCGCTCGCGGTCAGGCGTCCACGGCCCGGGTGACCAGCGCGTTGAGCACCGCCGCCGCCTCCTCCGCGCCGTCCACGGAGACGTAGGTCCGCGTCCCGTCGCGCTGCACGACCCGCAGTGCCTCGCCCGTACGCGTCACGAAGGCGCGCTCGTCGGACCTGAACCGGAGCCCGAACCCGCCGAACTCGCGGAACGCGTGCAGCTCCGACCCCTCCGCATACGCGACCGAGGCGAGGGGTACCCGAAGCCACCGCACGATCCCGGCCGACGTGACCCGCAGCCCGTCGGCGTCGACAACCACCCGCGCGTGGGCCACCAGGAGCAGCAGCACGATCCCGAGGGCCGGCCCGATGGCCGCCCACGGTGCGGCCACGACCGCGACGAAGCACCCGACCACCGCGAGGCCCAGGGCGAGCCACACCACCCACGCCCCGGCCGCCGTCCAGCCGAACCACACCAGCCGCTCACCCTCGGCGAGAGGTATGCGTGGAGCATCCGCCGGCACGGCGGGGGTCACCGAGTCGGGCCGGGGGAGAACGGGGTTGAGCATCCACGCGACCGCGCCCAGCACTGCGCCGACCAGCGCGCCCAGGACGAACACCATCGGCGAGAGCGTCGCGGCGCTCGGATCGGTGACCCCGCGCTGGCCCAGCAGAGCCCCGTAGAGCACGGTGCCGAGGAAGCCGCTCATCACGCCGACGGTGGTCGCCATGACGCGGCGCCCGTCGCCGGGCATGACCCACGCGACCAGCGCGAGCAGCAGCGAGAGGCCGACGACGAACGCGGTCGCCGTCACGGTGTACGCCACCAGGGTCTGCGTGCCGTCGACCCCGTTCGGGCCCCAGTGGCTCGCGACGACGGCGGGCAGCTGCGACCAGGAACCGGCCACCAGGGCGAGGCCGGTGACCACGACGAGGGCGGGCAGGGCGAGGACCGTCGCGACGTAGCGGCCGGTTCCGGGAACGCGGGGGCGCCGGGTCGTCGGGGTGGGGTGTCGGGTCGTCATCATGACCACTCCTTCGTGACGAGCGAGACCGTCTCCTGCCGGCTCAGGCCCGCGGTGGCGGCGGCGCGCACCAACGCCCGCACCGCCTCGCCGACCTCGACCAGGGCCGTCGGCTGGGCTCCGGTGACGACCGCACCCCGTCCCCGGCGCAGATCGACGAGGCCCTCGTCACGGCAGCTCCTGGTAGGCGCGGAGGACGGTGTGGAGGTTGACGTCGAGGGACCGGGCGACCTCCTTGGCCGCGGGCAGGCGGTCGCCGGTCCCGAGCCGGCCCTCGAGGACCTCGCGTCGTACGCCCGCGGCGATCTGCGCGAAGATCGGCAGCGAGGACGCCGGGTCCACTCGGAGGAGCATATTTCTAGTTTAACTAGAAATAGCCGCCGTCACCAGAGGGGCGGTCCGGTACTCGATCCGGGTCGCCAGCGAGATGGCGGTCGACGCGCGGATCACGTGCGAGTCGTCGACGACGAGGTCGATGACCCGCTGCAGGTCCGCGTTGTCACGGGCGACGGCCCGGATCAGCAGGTCGCCGGAGCCGGTGATCGTGTGCGCCTCCAGCACCTCCGGGATCCGGGCGAGGTGCTCGACGACCGGACCATGGCCGCGGCCCTGTCGGATCTCCAACGTGCAGAACGCGGTCACCGGGTAGCCGAGCGCGGCCGGGTCGACGGTGGGCGCGAACGAGCGGATCACGCCGCGTTCGGTGAGCCGGTCGAGCCGCGCCTGGACCGTGCCCCGGGCCACGCCCAGCCGGCGGGAGGCGCCGAGCACGCCGACGTTCGGCTCGTCGGTGTAGAGGCGCACGATGCGGGCGTCGAGCTCGTCCATGTTCGGCGGGGGCATGGACAGAGTGTCCAGCCTTGACGCGGCATACTGGCAACAACCTGCGCACCATGACCAGCGTGTCGGGTACCGGTTGACCAGCGAGGCGCCGCGCCGGATGCTTCGGGCATGACGACGACGATGGTGTCCCGGGTCGATGGCGACGCGACTGACGATCTGACCCAGCAGGAACGCGACGCCGGTTTCGACGTCGACCAGCTGAAGCAGCTCGTCGGACTGGTCGCCTACGACGAAGCCAAGGACGTCTTCCCGGTCACCGGTTGGGACGCCATCGTCTTCGTCGTCGGCAACGCGACACAGACCGCGCACTACTACCAGTCCGCCTGGGGTATGCAGCTGGTCGCCTACCGCGGGCCGGAGACCGGGCATCGCGACCACAAGTCCTACGTCCTCGAGTCCGGCTCGATCCGGTTCGTCATCTGCGGCGCGGTCGACCCCGAGAGCCTGCACGCGGACCACCACCGCAAGCACGGCGACGGCGTCGTCGACATCGCGCTCGAGGTCCCTGACGTGGACCGGTGCATCGCCCAGGCCCGGCGGGCCGGCGCGACCGTGCTCGAGGAGCCGCACGACGAGTCCGACGAGCACGGGACCATCCGCACCGCCGCCATCGCCACCTACGGCGACACGCGGCACACCCTCGTCCAGCGGGTCGTCGGAGGCCACCGTTACGCCGGCCCCTACAAGCCGGGTTTCGTGGCGGCGTCGTCGACCGTGTCGCGTCGCGAGGGCCAGCCCAAGCGGCTCTTCCAGGCCCTCGACCACATCGTCGGCAACGTCGAGCTCGGCCAGATGGACGAGTGGGTGGGCTTCTACAACCGGGTCATGGGCTTCGTGAACATGGCCGAGTTCGTCGGCGAGGACATCGCCACCGACTACTCCGCCCTCATGTCCAAGGTCGTGGCCAACGGGAACCACCGGGTGAAGTTCCCGCTCAACGAGCCGGCGGTCGGGAAGCGCAAGAGCCAGATCGACGAGTACCTCGAGTTCTACCAGGGCCCCGGCGCGCAGCACCTCGCCGTCGCGACCAACGACATCCTCAAGACCGTGGATGCGTTGCGGGACAACGGTGTCGAGTTCCTCAGCACTCCCGACTCCTACTACGAGGACCCGACCCTCCGCGCTCGGATCGGTGAGGTCCGGGTCCCGATCGAGGAGCTGCAGAGTCGCGGCATCCTCGTCGACCGCGACGAGGACGGCTACCTCCTGCAGATCTTCACGAAGCCCCTCGGCGACCGCCCGACCGTCTTCTTCGAGCTCATCGAGCGCCACGGCTCGCTCGGCTTCGGGAAGGGCAACTTCAAGGCCCTGTTCGAGGCGATCGAGCGCGAGCAGGAGCGACGCGGCAACCTCTGAGGTCGGCGCAGAGTGGTCGGCTAGCCAACGTGGGTATGGGAAACTCCGAGGTATGAGCCAGCGCGCCGGGTGGTACGACGACCCGGAGAATTCCGAGAACCTCCGATACTTCGACGGTGTCCTGTGGACCAGCCACACCACACCACGGACCTCCCCGACTGCGGGACAGACGACGATCGGGCTCGCCGAGCAGAAAGCCGCCCAGCAGGCCGCGCAGCAGGCCCCGGCGCAGCCGGCACCGACCCAGGATGTCCCGCAGACGCCGACCCAGCAGCTGCCCTACGGCGGGCAGCAGCAGGACTCCTCCGGCTACGGCCAGCCGCCCCAGTACGGCCAGCCGCCCCAGTACGGCCAGCAGCCTCCGTACGGGCAGCAGCAGCCCTACGGTCAGCAGCAGCCGTACGGGCAACAGCAGCCGTACGGGCAGCAGCAGCCCTACGGCCAGTACCCGCCGGCTCCTCAGTACGGGCCGCCCGGCTACCCGCCCCAGGGCGCGTACAACCAGATGCCGCCGGCCTACTCGACCGCTCTGGGCGTCAAGACGACACCCGACGGCGTGCCGCTGGCCAGCTACGGGCAGCGCGTCGGCGCGTGGTTCATCGACTTCGTCATCCAGCTCGCCATCACGACGGTGGCCGGCTGGTACTGGCTGTCCCAGTTCGTCACCTGGTACACCTCCTGGTTCACGCAGATCATGAACGAGGCCGAGGGTGGCGGCTCCCCGACCTTCGACCAGGCACAGCTGTCGGACCAGATCACGGGCTACGTCCTGCCGATCTCGCTGATCAGCTTCGCCGTGACGATCATCTACCAGGTCGCCTTCCTGACCTGGCGCGGCGCGACGCCGGGGAAGATGGCGGTCGGCATCTCGGTCCGGCTGCGCGACACACCGGGCAACCCGACGTTCCTCGTGGCCCTCAAACGGCAGACCATCTACGTCGGCACCAGCCTCCTGAGCCTGGTCCCCGGGATCGGTGCCTCGGCGGTGATCATCAAGATCCTCAACCTCCTGTGGCCGCTGTGGGACGACAAGAGGCAGGCGCTGCACGACAAGATCGCCAAGACCAACGTCGTCGTCAAGCGTCGTGGTCGCTGACCGGAGCGACCCGTCCGGCTCCTTCTCGCTGACCCTCGACCGGGGCCTGCGCCTGCTCGACCTGCTCGCCCGCCCCGAGAACGCTGCGGGCATGACCGTCACGGCCCTGGCCGCGAGCCTCGGGATGAGCCGCACCGCCGCATACCGGCTGCTCGGCACCCTCGAGTCCCACGGGTACGTCGTCCGGCTGCCGAGCGGGCGGGTGCGGTTGGGGTATGCGGTGACGCGCCTGGCCGCGGCCGTCGCGCCGCTGGTGCGGGCCGCCGCGACGCCGGTGCTGCGGCGGCTGGCGGACGAGCTCGGCGCGACCGCGCACCTGACCCTCGTGGACGGGGACGCGGCGCTGGCCGTCGTCGTGGTGGAGCCGACGTGGACGGACGTCCACGTCGCCTACCGGCCGGGCACGCGACACGTCCTCGACCGCGGCGCGGCGGGGCGGGCTATCGTCCGCGGGCGGGCGGGGGAGCTGGGCTGGGTGAGCAGTCGCAGCGAGCTGCAGCCCGGCGCGTACGGCGTCGCCGCCCCGTTGCCGGCGGGCGAGGTCGAGGGGTCGGTCGGAGTGGTCGCCCTGAGCGAGCTGGACGAGGACCGGGTCGGCGCGGCCGTCGTCGCCGCCGCGCGCGAGGTCGGGAACGCCCTGGCCTGACGCCCCCTCTTCTCTTCTCCGGGTGGAGGTATATCCGAGCGCCCTAACGCTCTCCGTAACCTCCACCCGACGAGGGCGTCACGAGCCTGGGACGACCCGCCCGGTCACCTCGCCCACCCCTACCCGCGAACCGCCCGGCCCGGGCGCCCAGGCCGTCATCGTCACCACGTCACCGTCCTCGAGGAACCCACGCGCGGTCCCGTCGTCGAGCTCGAGGCGGTCCCGACCGTTCCAGGTCAGCTCGAGGAGACTCCCGCGCGTGTGCGCCTCCGCACCGCTGACGGTGCCCGACGCGAACAGGTCGCCGTTGCGCAGCGAGGCGCCGTTGACGGTGAGGTGGGCCAGCATCTGCTCGGGGGACCAGTACATGTGACGGAACTCGGGCCGCGCGACCACGGTGCCGTTCACCGTCACCTGGAGATGGAGGTCGATCCCGCGCACGTCGGGTCCGCGCAGGTACGGCAACGGCTCGGGCTCCTGTCCGGGCAGGTCGACCCGTGCTTCGGTGAGCGCGGCCATCGGCGTCACCCACGCGGAGATGCTCGTCGCGAACGACTTGCCGAGGAACGGGCCGAGCGGCACGTACTCCCACGCCTGGATGTCACGGGCGCTCCAGTCGTTGAGCAGGACCACCCCGAAGAGGTGGTCTCCGGCCTCGGAGATCGGCACGGGCATACCGAGGTCCGTCGGCCCCTCCGACGACGAAACCGACCTCGGCCTCGATGTCGAGGCGCGCGCTCGGCCCGAACGACGGCAGCGAGGAGCCCGGGGCACGGTGTTGCCCGCTGGGCCGGACGACGTCGGTCCCGCTCGCGACGACCGTGCCGGCGCGCCCGTGGTACGCGATGGGCAGGTGCTTCCACGCGGCGGGCAGGTCGGGACTGTCGGGCCGGAAGATCTGGCCGACGTTCGCGGCATGGTGCTCGGCGGCGTAGAAGTCGACGTAGTCGGCGACCTCGAAGGGCAGGTGCATGGTGACCGCGTCGAGCGGGTGGAGGTGCGGCTCGACCGCGTCGCGGTAGGCGTCGTCGGTGAGCACCATGGTCAGCCACTCGCGGGCTGCCGCCCAGGCCTGGGGGCCGCGGCCGAGGAACCGGTTGAGGCTCGAGCAGGCCCATGTCTCGCCGGACTCCATCCCGGCCCGTTCTGCGGCGGCGGCGGCGTCGAGGGCGAACCCGCCGACGCGCACCCCGATCCGCGGCGTGGGCCGGTCCGAGGTCGAGAAGACCCCGTAGGGGAGCGTCTGGAGGCCGAACGGGTCGGTCGCGTCGAGGTCGAGCCAGCTCGTCATGTTCGCTAGAATATCGCTACACAACTGTCCGATTATCGGACGCTCGTGGTCACGAACGGGAGCAGCAATGGCGCACTACCAACGGATGGGCAGCGTCCCCCACAAGCGGCACACCCAGCACCGCCGGCCGTCGTCGCGCGGGAAGCAGGGCGCCCTCTACTACGAGGAGCTGATGGGGGAGGAGGGCTTCTCGTCCGACTCGTCGCTGCTCTACCACCGCAACATCCCGTCGACGATCGCCGACTCCCGCGCGTGGTCGATCGGCGACCTGTCGACCACGCCGAACCATCCGCTGGTCCCGCGGCACCTGCGCCTGCACGACCTCTTCGACGCGGCCGCGGTGCGACGGACCGACCCGGTGACCGGACGGCGGCTCGTCCTCGGCAACGGCGACGTGCGCATCTCGTATGCGGTGTCGGCGCTCGCGAGTCCCTGGTACCGCAACGGGATCGGCGACGAGTGCGTCTTCGTGGAGCGGGGCCGGGCGCGGGTCGAGACGGTGTTCGGCGCGTTCGACGTCGGTCCGGGCGACTACGTCGTGATCCCGCGGGCGACGACGCACCGGTGGGTTCCGCGCCGGTCCCCGCGGGATCCCTTGCGCACGTATGCGATCGAGGCCAACTCGCACATCGCACCCCCGAAGCGGTACCTCTCGAAGTACGGACAGCTGCTCGAGCACTCGCCGTACTGCGAGCGGGACCTGCGGCTCCCTGCCGGGCCGCTGCTGGCGGAGGACGTGGGGGCGCGGGCCTCGGACGAGACCGAGGTGTTCATCAAGCACCGCGGGTCGGGACCCGGGGGCGTCGTGGGCACCGTGCATACGCTGCCCGTTCCACCCGCTCGACGTCGTGGGCTGGGACGGGTGCCTCTACCCCTACGTCTTCAACGTCGCGGACTTCGAGCCGATCACGGGCCGCGTCCACCAGCCGCCACCGGTGCACCAGGTGTTCGAGGGCTGGAACTTCGTCATCTGCAACTTCGTGCCGCGCAAGGTCGACTACCACCCGCTGTCGATCCCGGTGCCCTACTACCACTCCAACGTCGACAGCGACGAGATCATGTTCTACGTCGACGGGGACTACGAGGCCCGCAAGGGGTCCGGGATCGGCAAGGGCTCGATCTCGGTCCACCCGGGCGGCCACCCGCACGGCCCACAGCCGGGCGCGACCGAGGGCTCGATCGGCGTCCACTACTTCGACGAGCTGGCCGTCATGGTCGACACGTTCCGACCGCTGGAGCTCGGCGAGGCCGGACGCGCGGTCGACGACGGCCAGTACGCCCTCAGCTGGCTCCGCGGCTCCGGCCGTAGCGCAGCCGCCGAACCCCCGTCCCACGGCTGACGCCTCCACACCCCCGCCACGACCGATCAACCCCGCCGCCATCCGCCGCCACCCCGCCGCCACCCGCCTCAACCCCGGGCTCCCCGCGACTTCCCGGACATGTCTGAGTAGTAGTCACGTTCTCGGCCGGATCGCCACTACTACTCAGACATGTCCGAGAAGTCGTGCGTGTGGAGTCGGGAGGATCGACCAGACCTGTGGATAACCAACGGGCCGGTATGCGTGACTCGTCCAAGATCGCGGCATGGCGACGGTGGGCGGGCTGGATCTGACGCAGCCGTTCACCCGCGCCCAAGGCCTGATGGCCGGCCTGACGGACGCCCAGCTGAGGCGCCGCGCCTTCGTCCGCCTGTACCGGGGCGTCTACCTCTCGCGCGAGATGCCGGCCTCCCTCGAGACACGGGCACGCGGCGCCCTGCTCGCCGCCCCGAACAGCGCCGTCATCAGTCATCAGACCGCAGCGGTGCTCTGGGGTGGCTCGATCCCGCCGAGCTCTGCGGTCCACCTCACGATCTCCCGGTCGCACACCTTCCAAGCGGCCGGGATCCGGACTCACGAGTCGGACCGGGCCCGGATGACCACGTTTCGGCGTGGGCTTCGCGTGACCACGCCGGAGCAGACCTTTGTCGACCTGGCCGGCAGCCTCGACCTTGTGGAGATGGTGGTGCTCGGCGATCGACTGGTGAGGCGTGAGGTGACGACGCCGCAGCGGCTCGTCCGGAGCGCCGACGACTGGCGCGGCCATCACCGTGAGCTGGCCTGCAGGGCCGCCCGACTGGTCCGTACCGGAGTGGACTCCCCGCCGGAGAGTCGGCTTCGGATGCTCGTCGTCCTGGCCGGTCTACCGGAACCGACCGTGAACCACATCGTCCGGGACCCGGACACCGGCGAGTGGCTGCGGAGGTTCGAGCTCGCATACCGGGACCTGCTCATCGCGATCGAGTACGAGGGCCGGCAGCACCGCGACGACGACGAGATCTGGGCCGCCGACATCGAGCGCCGAGAAGAGCTGGACCGCGAGACTTGGCGCGTGGTCCAGGTGATCAGCAAGGGGCTCTTCGAGACGCCCCTACGAACCCTTCAGCGGATCGACCAGGCTCGGGTGGACCGTGGTGCCCGCCCGACCGCCGCCTTCAGTGACGAATGGAAGCGCTACTTCCCCGGTCGCTGACCCCGACGGCACGACAACTACTCAGACATGTCCGCGCAGTAGCGGCCGAAACCGAAGAACGACGACAACTACTCAGACATGTCCGGGTTTGCGGCGGCGGGCACAGGCGGGCGCAGGCGAGGCGCAGGCGTCGAGGGGGCGGCGAGGAGGCGGCGAGGGGGCGGCCATGTTGCGTCCGACTCCAAAAGGAGGAAACGTGCGGGGCGGGCGGCCCCGGCGTCAGGCGATGTCGGGCGCCCCCGGAACCCACCCCGACACCCCTGGAGTGACATGACGCGCCGCGCGCCCCGAACCCTCAGCACCATCACCGAGGCCCAGACCACCCGCCGCCAGCTGCTGGCCATGGCCACCGTGGGAAGCGTCGGCGTGGCCGGCGTCGCCGCTGCAGGCCCGGCGCAGGCCGCCTCGAGCGACAAGGCCAAGCCCGGCAAGCACGAGTACACGCTCACCGTTCTCGGCACCACCGACCTGCACGGCAACGTCTACAACTGGGACTACTACAAGAACGCCGAGTACGACGACTCGGGCCACCGCGACATCGGCGTCGCCAAGGCCGCGACCCTCATCAAGATGGTCCGCGAGGAGGTCGGCGCCGGCAACACCATCACCCTCGACGCCGGTGACACCATCCAGGGCACGCCGCTCGCGTACTACTACGCCAAGATCGAGCCCATCACCGGCGGAACCATGCACCCCATGGCCCAGGCCATGAACTCCGTCGGCTACGACGCCGCCGCTCTCGGCAACCACGAGTTCAACTACGGCCTGGACCTGCTGCGCACCTTCGACGCCCAGTGCAACCACCCGCTGCTCAGCGCCAACACCGTCGACTGGAACACCGGCGCCCCCCTCTTCCCGCCCTACGTCATCAAGACGGTCAAGGTCCCCGGCCAGAAGCCGCTCCGCGTCGGCATCCTCGGACTGGTCACGCCCGGCGTCGCCATCTGGGACAAGGCGAACGTCCAGGGCAAGGCGAAGTTCCCGGGCATCGTCGAGCAGGCCAAGATCTACGTCCCGCGCCTCAAGGCCGCCGGCGCCGATGTCGTCGTCGTGTCCTGCCACTCCGGCCCACTCACGTCGTCGTCCTACGGCGACGCCCTGCCGTACCCCGAGAACGCCAGCCGCCTGCTCGCCGAGCAGGTCGCGGACATCGACGCCATCCTCGTCGGGCACGCCCACATCGACTTCAACCAGCTCATCACCAATTCCACGACGGGCAAGAAGGTTCTCCTGGTCGAGCCGCTCTACTGGGGTATGCGGGTCGCCCGCATGGACATCCCGATGGCCAAGGTCAAGGGCCAGTGGGTCGTCGACGACACCGCGCTCGCCGGCCGGGTCTACGACGCCAACACCGTGCCCGAGGATGCCGAGATCGCCCGGATCATCCGGCCGGCGCACGAGAAGGTGCTCACCTACGTCAACAGCGTGATCGGCACCTCGAAGCAGGCCATGTCGGCGGCGACGTCCCGCTACGAGGACACCGCGGCGATGGACTTCATCAACTACGTCCAGGGTGACGCGGTGCGCAAGGCGCTGGCGGGCACGGCCGACGCGACCACGCCGATGCTGTCGATCGCGGCGCCGTTCAACAAGGCCGCGGCGATCCCGGCCGGTGACGTCACGGTCCGCGACGTGGCCGGGCTGTACATCTACGACAACACGTTGCTGGGCATCAAGTTCACCGGAGCCCAGGTGCTGGCCTACCTCGAGTACTCGGCTCGGTACTTCAAGATCGTGGCGAGCACTGGCCCGTTCCCGGCCGACGCGGTCACCAACGCCCCCACCGACACGGCACCGAACGGCACCCCCGACTACAACTACGACATCATGGGCGGGCTCGACGCGCCGCTGACGTACGACATCGACATCGCCCAGCCGGTCGGCAGCCGGATCAAGAACCTCCGGTATGCGGGTGCTCCGGTGACGGCGAACCAGGCGTTCATCATCGCCATCAACAACTACCGCCAGTCCGGCGGCGGCAACTTCCCCGGCGTGACGACGGCTCCGGTCGTCTACAACGCCCAGGTCGAGATCCGGCAGCTGCTCATCGACTGGGTGACCGCCAACAAGGTCATCGACTCGTCGCTGTTCTCCACGCTGGACTGGAAGCTCGTCGCCAACGGGCAGCCGGTGACCATCACCGGCTGACCTCAGCCGCGAACGACCGGATCGCCGACGAGCTCCGCGCCCAGCGCGCGGAGCTCGTCGAGCGTCTGGGCGGTCGTCGTCGGCAGCACGCCGGCGGTCAGGTGCAGGTGCACCCGTACCCCCAGCCCGCGCCGGAGCGCATCGACCGCCGTCGCGCGCACGCAGTGGTCGGTGGCGATCCCGACGATGTCGACCGCGCCGATCTGCCGGTCGCCCAGCCAGTCGTCCAGAGGCTGACCGGTGTCGGGATCGGGCGCGTGGCCCTCGAACCCGCTGTATGCGGCGCGGAACCGACCCTTCCGGAAGACCGCCTTCGCTCGGGCGACAGCGGGTTTCACCGCTGGGTGGAAGTCCGCCCCGTCGGTGCCCACTCGGCAGTGCGGCGGCCAGGTGTCGACGTAGTCGGGGTCCTCCGCGAAGTGCGCACCCGGGTCCTCGTGCCAGTCGGCCGTGGCCGCGATCGTCGCGTAGTCGTCCCCGTGCGCGTCCACGAACGTGGCGATCAGTCCGGCCACCTCCGACCCGCCCGCGACGGCCAGGGACCCGCCCTCACAGAAGTCGTTCTGCACGTCGACGACGAGCAGGGCGCGCCGCGACTCACTCACGCGACAACGTTATCCGGGCCTCCAGCGCCTCGAACCGGTCGTCGATACGTTGCTCGATCCGCCGCACGGCGGCCTCCAGCTCGCCCGCGCTGGCGTCCTGCTCGTCACGCTTGAGGGCCACGTCGAACGCACCGCCCGGCCGCAGCGTCGCATACTCGACCTCGGACGGGTGGTCGGCGCCGAGCCGGTGCAGGACGGTCCGCAGCTCACCGTCGCGGATCCCGAGTCGGCGCAGCTTCCTCGAGTCGACCTGTCCGTCCTCGACGACGGTGATGGGCTTGCCGTCGAAGAACCGCTCGGATCCCTTGATCATGAAGGCAACCCGGTCGAACAGGTAGTCGACGAGCACGAGCGTCAGCGCCCCGAGCAGGCCGCCCGACAGCGAGTTGTCGTCGCCGATGATGGCGTTCTGCACGACGTTGGACAGGAGGAGCACGACGACGAGGTCGGAGAGGTTCAGCTGGGCGAGGATCCGCCGCCCGAACAACCGGATCAGCAGCGCGACCGCGGTGTAGACGAAGATCGTGCGCAGGATCTTCTCGGTCGCCGGGATCTGGAAGGTGAACATGTCGGACCAGATCGAGTCGCCTGCAGCGGCAAGGGTATGCATGCTCCGAACCTAGGCCGGAGCGCTGGGAGTTCGCCCTCCCCGGGCCCGATCCGTGAGGGACGCGTCAGCCGACGCTGTACGGCGTCGTCGAGCCCTTCACCGGTGTCGACCCGCGCGTGATCGCGACCTTGCAGACCGCGCCCGCCGGCACCGGCGTCAGGTCGACGACCTGGGAGCTGGTCGCCGAGCCCGACCCGCCGGCGAACCACGGCCCGAGCAGCGGGTAGGTCTCCGTGGACGAGACGGGACCCGCATACCGGCCGCCGAACCAGCACCGGTTCTCGAGCAGGAAGTCGTACGGGACCACCGGGTAGACGCCCTTGAGGCTGACCGTGACCGTGAGCGGCTGCCCCGAGACGGCGGCGCCGACGAGCGTGGTGGTTCCGCTCGCCGTGCCGGCCTGCGCCGTCCCCGCGGTGGCGACGAGGAGCAGTCCGGCGGCGACGGCGGCCACCGCTCCGACAGCGGATGGGCGCATGGGTCCTCCTGGTGTTTCGACGTGTTTCGACGTGTCTCGACGTGTCTCGACGGCGTCAGCTGGAGCAGACGTCGGTCTTGGCGGCCTCGCCGTAGCCGAGCTTCCACTTCAGCGGCGTCGTCCCGGGGTCGATGGTGTCGGCGTCCCAGATCGCGTCGGCGATGCACTGGTGGCCGTCCTTGTTGGGGTACACGCCCATGCCCTTGGTGGTCTGGCTCCACTCGATGAGGACGCCGAGCGCGGCAGGAAGCAGGTAGTTCGGCTTCGCCGTGCCGTCGGAACCCTCGACGAACCAGGTCGTCGAGCAGCCGAAGTTGACCTCGGGGGAGTCGTGCTGGTGGACGGCGCCGCTCTCCTCGGGATGCTCGACCTTGGTCTTGATCTGCACCTTCATCGTCATGCAGTGGTCCTCGAACTTCGGGTAGAGGTCCACGTAGACGTAGCGCGAGCCGTTCGGTCCCTGCTGGAACGGCGCCATGGCGTTCTTGATCGTCGTGTTGAGCTTCTGGAACGCCAGGTCGATCGCGAGCAGGGCGGCGGGCAGCTGGGCCCACCGAGCGGTGCACGTCGGGATGGTGTCGATGAGCGGGACGCAGAGGAGCGCGATCTCATCGATCACGTCTTCCGCACGGGGGAACGGGTTGGGATAGTTCGTCACGGCGACGACCAGCCCGGGTCGCTGCGAGGCCATGATCCGCTCGGTCTGCAGCAGGGTCGTGTAGTTGTTCGTCATGTTCGTCCACAGGGACGAGTTCCCGAGGACCGCCGACGCGCAGGCCGCGCCGCCGGCGAAGTCGTGGTCCTTGACCTTGTCGAAGCACGAGGTGATGAGGTCCACGACCGTCGAGTTCTGCTCACCCAGCGTGATGGTGTGCAGGTCCGGGCGGGAGTTGTATGCGGTCGCCATCCCCCCGCCCGAGATGAAGCTCGACGAGGTGGTGCCGTTCTTCCCCTGGTTGTACAGGCACCAGCCGGGGGAGATCAGATGGTCGGCCAGCAGCTGCTCGGGGAAACGGGAAGCGTTGTCATCGAGCTTGTTCCCGTTCGGGATGTCGTCGCCGCTGGCCACGTAGATCCGGCAGCCGGCGGCCGCAGTCGCGGACGGCATGGACACGGCGACGCCGAGCGTCGCCATGGCCACGGTCGCCATGGCCGCGACGACCGTCCGACCGCGCCGCGACCTCACGGCGCGACCGTGTTGACCGTGAGGTGCCCCGTGTTGTTAGCCGACGTCAGCTCACCCGGCAGGGCGGGAACGGCCACATCGAAGGCCACGAACGACGGGACCAGCGACGTGTTGACGTGCGCGACGACGGTCACCAGCGTGCCCCCTCCCGGCCCCAGGCCCTCCGCCGGTGCTTCACAGAGCAGCTCGGGGGCGGTGGTGTCGAGGATGAAGGCCGGGTTCGTTCCGCAGGTGAATCCGTTCGTCGCCTCCACCGAGACCAGGGTCGACTCGTTGAAGATGGTGTCGAGGTCGACAAAGATCTTCACGTCGATCAAATCCCCCAGGGACTCGGTCGGCAGGTCACCGACGTTGGTGACGACGAACTGGTACGTCACGTCCGTGTCGTTCACGGCCGGGTTGACGCTGGCGATGACCTGACCGGCGACGACGTCGACGCAGAGTGTGCAGGAGGCCAGGACGACGGTGGTGTCCTCCTGCTGGGCGTTGTTGGCCTCGTTGGTCTCGAGGATCGCGTCCAGCGGGTCGGCGGTGACCTTGACGGTGAGCTTGGGTGGCGCCCCCGCCTGGATGGTCAACGGGATCGTCAGCGTCGTGGACGCGCCGGCCAACAGGTCGCCGGTGCAGGTGACGACCGCGTTGGCGTTGGACGCCACACAGCTGAAGCCCTCCGATGCCGCGAAGACCCCGAGGGTCACCCCGACGTTCGGCAGGTCGGCGCGGATGACCACCTGGTTCCCGTCGGCCGTGAGCGCGTTCTGGCTACCACCGTTGGTGATCGTCGTCGTATACGTCACCTCGGCACCCTGCCCGGCCGGGTCGGGGTTGTCGGTGATGTCCCCGACCGACAGGTCGATGGCGGATCCCTCGACCGAGGTCGTGACGCTCGAGGTGTTGTTGTTGATGATGACCTCCGAGCCACAGCCGCCACAGCTCGCCGTCACCGGGCCGCCGCCGTTGGCCGCTGCGGTGTTGGTGAACGCGGTGGTCGCGTTGTCGGTCACCGTCGTCTGGATGGTGATGGTGGTGCTCGCCCCCACCGTCAGCCCACTGGCGAAGGTGCAGGTCACGATCCCTCCGGTGGCCGCCCCGTCGTGGGTACAGGTGACCCCGTTGGTGGCGGTCGGCGTTCCGACGATGCTCACCGAGGTGGGCAGGAGGTCGGTGACGTTGAAGGCGTCCGAGTCTCCGGTGCCGACGTTCGACACGCTGATGGTGTAGGTCAGCGTCTCACCGCGCCCGACGGTGCCGGAGTCGGCCGACTTCTGGACCGTGATGTCCGGACGCTTCGTGGTGTCGGTGGTCTGGGTGCTGCAGTTGTCGCCCTCGTCGAGCTCGTCGAAGACGTTGTCCGGGTCGGCGCAGGCCTCGTTGTCGAGCGTCCCGCCGTCCTGGGTGACGAAGGTGTGGACGACGATCGTGACGGTGTCACCCGGGGCCAGGTCGCCCACACAACGGACGTTGTTGACCGGGTTCTCCTCGACGGTGCACTGCCAGTTGCCGTCCGCCTCCACGCCGAGCGGGATCAGTCCGACCGGCAGCGGGTCGACGACGACGAGGTCGCTCATCGGGTCGGTAGCGGTGTTCTCGACCTTGATCGTGTAGTCGGCCGTGTTGTTCTGAGTGGCGGTCGACGGGCCGGTCTTGGTCACCTTGGCGTTGAACGGCGAGACGACCAGGCTGGTGTCGGTCGCGCTGTTGTTGGTCTCGTCGGACTCGGCGATGGTGTTGGCCGGGTCGATGAACACCTGGTTCGTCAGCGTCCGGTCCTTGGGTCCGAGCACTCGGACGGTGATGGCGATAGTGCGGGTCGACGGCACGGTCGGGATGAGGTTGGCCGTCCCGTCGAGGGCGCCGCCGGTGCAGGTCACCACACCCGAGGCATACCCGCAGAGGAAGGCGCCGTTGGCAAGGGTGGTGTCGCTCGCCGAGAGGAAGGCCACTCCGGCCGGCAGCTCGTCGCGGACGACGACCTGGAAGGCAGGGTCGGTCCCGGCGTTCGTCGCCGTGATGACGTAGGTGACCTCGTGGCCGATCGCCACCGGGTTGTTGTTGCTCGGGCACGGGGCGCCGTCGCACTTGGTCACCTGGAGGTCGATGTACCCGGCCCCGACGACCACCTTGGTCGTGGCGTCGGAGCTGTTGTCGGTCTCATCGCCCTCGGGGATCGCGTTGTTCGGGTCGACCGTCGCCGTGTTGGTGATGTTCCCGGGCTGGGTCGGCGCGAACGCCTTGATGGTCACGGTCCGGGTCGCCGGGGCGTTGACGATCGTGTTGACCGTCCCGCTCAGGGTCGCACCGATACAGGTGACCACACCGGCCGCCGCGGAGCAGGTGAACTGGTTGGGGCCGGGGTTGTTGTCGCTCGCCGAGATGAATGCGGTCCCGGCGGGAAGGACGTCCCGGAAGGTCACGTTGACCGCCGGGTCAGTACCCGTGTTCCCGATCGTCACGCCGTAGGTGATGACGCTGCTGGTCGAGACCTCCGGGGTGGCGGTCTTGACGATGGTCAGCTGGTTGAACGCGTTCTGGCCGCCGCCGCCGGTGGTCTTGACCACCGTGTCGGCCGTCGCGATGTTGTTGTTCTCGTTGACCTCGGCGATCTCGTTCAGCGGGTCGACGCGCACCTCGTTGTGCATGGCCGGCTGGACGAACGGGGTCGCGGACAGGGTGATGGTGATCGTCGCGAACTGGTTTCCTTGCGCGCCGGGGTTGTAGAACTCGGCCTTGGTCCCGAGCAGGCTGCCGCCCACACAGGTGACGATGCCGCCGGTAGCCGCGCCGTCGTGGCTGCAGGTGAACCCCGCGTTGCCGCTGGCCCCCAGGAACTTCGTGCCGGCGGGCAGGGTGTCGCTCACACGGACGTTGCTCGCGTCCTGCGTGCCGAGGTTGTCGACGTAGATCGTGTAGGTCTGCGTCCCGCTCGTGGCGATCGGGTCGAACCCGGCCGTCGCGGTCGGGTAGTTCGGGATCAGCGAGCCGGGTGGGTTGACCACGGTCGACTGCTCGTCGAGCTTGAAGATGGTCAGGTCGATGCCGGTGCTGACCTGGCTGGTCACCGTGGCGGTGTTGTTCGTCTCGTCGGACTCGAAGATCGCGTTGCCCGGGTCGACGGTCGCCGTGTTGCTGATGGGACCGGCGGTCGCCGGGGCGACGAGGATGATCGAGTAGGACTCGGTCGTCTGCGTGCCGATCTGTGGGTTGGTGCACTCGAGGACGTTGCCGGCCTGGAGCACGCAGGCGAAGTCGCTGCCCGCGCCGTTGGTGAAGCTGTCGTAGATCGTCCCCGGCGGCAGCACGTCGCGGACGAGAACGTTGTTGGCCGGCTGGATGCCGGAGTTGCCGACGACGAAGGTGTACTTCAGCCCGCCCACGCACACGTCGCCGGCCGGTGCCGGGAACGACGAGGCGCACACCGGGTCGGGGGACGCCGCCTTGGTGATGGTGAGGTCGACGCCCGGCTTGACCGTCGTGCGCTCGGTGGCCGTCGCGGTCACGCCGGTGTTCCTGATGTTCGCGGTGGCTGTCGCGGTGTTGATGAGGACGGTGCCGGCCGGGGCGATGACCGTCCCGCTGATGGTGATGTTCAGGGTGCCGCCCGGGTTGAGCGACTTGATCGTGCAGCGAACGGTCGGCGCACTGACCACACAGCCGTTCCCGGTGCCGAGGGCGCCGTTCACGATGGCCTGGGTCGCGAGGACGCTCGCGGCCTCCAGGCCCTGTGTTCCGTCGGTGACGACGACGTCGTCGGCACGGGTGGTGCTGGTGTTGGTGACCCGGATCTTGTAGGTGAGGGTCTGCAGCGGGCTGACCGGGTCGGGGCCGGCGCCGGCGATGACTGCCGGGTCGTCGGTCTTGACGATGGTGATGGCGGGTGGCTGGGCGCTGGCCGTGACCGAGGTGTTGACCGTCGCGGAGGTGTTGTTGAGCTCGTTGGACTCGGCGATGGTGTTGTCCGGGTCGACGACGGCCGTGTTGGTCAGCGGTCCGGTCGCCGGCGCCTGGACGTGCAGGGTGATCGAGGCGTTCTGGCCCTGGTTGACGGCGCCGCCGATGCAGAGCACGACGGTCGGCGCCCCGGAGGTCGAGCAGGTGAAGAGGCTGGTCGGGTCGATCGAGTTGACGACGACGCCGGTCGGCAGCGTGTCGCGCACGGTGATGCCGCTGGCGTTGACGCCGCCGAGGTTGTTCACCGTGAGGATGTAGTCGAAGTTCGCGCCGCCCACCACTGTCGACGGGCCGGTCTTGTTCAGCGTGAGGTCCGGCAGGGGGTTACCACTCCCGGCGCCGGCGAGGACCTGCGTCTGCGCCGTGGCGGTGGTCGTGAAGTTCTGCGCGGACTTCGTGCCGGTGAAGGACGCCACGTTGTTGAGCGTCGTGCCGCCGGGTGCGGTGACCACGCCGCGGATGGTGACGGTCCACGACTCGCCGCCGTTCAGCGTGCCGCCGTTACAGGTGACGAGCTGGCCGCTCTGGGTGCAGGTGCCCTTCGTGCTGGTGATGACGAACTGGGGCGCCGCGGGCGGGCTCTGGATCGTGCCCACGCCGTTGAGCTGGTCGGACATCACGAGGTTCGACGCTTTCGCCCCGCCACTGTTGGTGGTGGTGATCGAGTAGGTGATCTCGGTCCCGGACGTCACGGGGCTCGGAGTGGCCACGTTGGTCACCACCAGAGGGCTCACCGGGTCGGCCGCGACCGGCGCGGCCAGTGGTCCGGCGAGGACCAGGAGTAGGGCTCCGACGACAGCCGTCAGCCACCTGGCGACGCTGTTCTGGAACGTGAAAGGACGGCGTCGAGCTTCCCCTGCGAGCATGGCCTGATGACTTTCCCTGGTGCGGGTATGGACCTGCACCCCCGAGTCATCCCAATGAATCGCTGTGAAATGACCGAGTCAATGGTCAGATGTGACTAGTCCGAAGTAACCATCGATGACCAGCCGCATATGGGTAGTTTCGTGGGATTAGGCCCGAAACGCACTGTGGCCCAAAGGGATCAGCCGCAGACGTCAGCGGCCGTACCGGTCCTCGAACACCGTCGGGATGGCGACCTCGCCGCGCTGCAACCGCAGGGCGCTGGCCGGCAGCTCGGCGCGCGAGGCCAGGTGTCGTTCCCGGGCGACGTTGAGGTCCGGCCGGGCCAGCAGCTCACCCGCGCGGACCAGGTCGACCATCAACGCGCGGTCGTCCCCGTCGTCCGTGGGGCGCTCCTCGATGCCGACGACCTCGGCCTCCGCCACCCCGTCGGGGGAGAGCCGGCGCTGCGCCCACTTGCGGCCACCGACCGAGGTCTTCGACGCGCTCCGCTTCTCGACCGGTCGCATCACCCCGACGTCGTCGGATCGCGAGACGAGCTTGTAGACCATGCTCGCTGTCGGTGCACCCGACCCGGTCACCAGCTGGGTCCCCACCCCGTAGGCGTCGACGGGCGCGGACGCGAGCGAGGCGATCGCATACTCGTCGAGGTCGGACGTGACGATGATCCGTGTGGCGGTGGCCCCGAGCGAGTCGAGCTGGGCGCGAACCTGCCGCGCCTGCTCCAGCAGGTCGCCCGAGTCGAGCCGGACCGCGCCGAGCGACGTCCCGGCCACCTCGACCGCGGTGCGAACGCCGTCCGGGACGTCATAGGTGTCGACGAGCAGGGTGGTCCCGGGCCCGAGGCTGGCCACCTGGGCCTCGAAGGCCTCGCGCTCCGAGTCGTGCACCAGGGTGAACGCGTGCGCCGCGGTGCCGGCGGTGGGTACCCCGTAGCGACGGCCCGCCTCGAGGTTGCTCGTCGTCGCGAAGCCCGCGATGTATGCGGCGCGGGCGGCCGCGACGGCGGCCTCCTCGTGCGTTCGCCGGGAGCCCATCTCGATACACGGCCGGTCGCCGGCGGCGGCGGTCATCCGCGAGGCGGCCGACGCGATCGCGGTGTCGTGGTTGAGGATCGACAGCGCGAGCGTCTCGAGGACGACGCCCTCGGCGAACGACGACTCGACGACGAGCACCGGTGAGCCGGGGAAGTAGACCTCGCCCTCGGCATACCCGCTGACGTCGCCGGAGAAGCGGTAGCCGGCCAGCCAGTCGCAGGTCGCCTCGTCGACGACCTTGCGTCGGCGCAGGTCCTCGATCTCCGCGTCCCCGAACCGGAACTGCTGGAGCGCCTCCGAGGAACCGACCGGTTCCGGCGACGACGCCATAACGCCGCCCCTCCGGCAGCCGGCGGGCGAACGCCTCGAAGACGCACCTCCGGCCGGCGGCCCCGCTGCGGAGCGCCGCCTCGAGCATGGTCAGCTCGTAGTGGTCGGTGAGGAGTGCTGTGCTCCGGGACGTCCTGCCCACGGCCGACAGCCTATGGTGGGGCAGTGGTGATCTCGGCCTCCCTGGCTCCTGTCAAGGAGCGCAGCACCGAGGTCGTGGAGGAGCTCGAGCTTGACGTCCCGTGGATCACGCTCGTGTGGAACGACCCGGTGAACCTCATGTCCTACGTCACGTATGTCTTCGAGACGTACTTCGGCTACCCCCGTCACAAGGCCGAGAAGCTCATGCTCGACGTCCACTCCAAGGGCAAGGCCGTGGTCGCCCACGGCAGCCGCGAGGAGATGGAGCGGGACACCGAGGCGATGCACGGGTTCGGGCTCTGGGCGACCTTCGAGAAGGACGCCTGAGGGTGGCTCGGGCGTTCCGGCGCAAGGGCCAGCGCTATGTGGCCAAGTTCGACGAGATGGAGCGCGGCGTCGTCGCCGGCCTCCTGGAGCAGACCCGCGACATCGTCGCGCCGACCGAGGCGGGCGAGCCTCCGGTGGCCAACCCCGACGCGTTCGACGACATCGTCGCCGGCGTCTCGGTCGGCGCGGAGGACCACGTCGCCAGCGCGGAGGAGCTCGCCGACCGCGACCCCGCACTGGAGCGGTTGCTGCCCACCGCGCACCGCGGGGACGAGAAGGTTGCGGCCGAGTTCCGCCGGCTCACCGAGCACGACCTGCGCGACCGCAAGGCGGCCAACCTCACCGTGGCGATCGAGGCGCTGCGGGGCACCGAGGGCGACCAGCTGGAGCTGACGAGGAAGCAGGCCGACGCCGTCGTGGTGGCCCTGACCGACGCGCGGCTCGTCCTCGGCGAGCGGCTGGGGCTCAAGACCGACGAGGACGCGCTGGCTCTCGACCAGCTCGTCGCCACCCTCGACCCGGAGGACCCGGTGGTCTACGCCGCCTCGTTCTACGACTTCCTCACCTGGATGCAGGAGTCGCTGACCACCGCGCTGCTGGGTCGCGGACTCTTCCGCTGAGCCCATGCTGACCGAGCCCGCGGACCTGTCTCCCGACGCCGTGCTCGAGGTCGTGCGCGAGCACTGGGACGCGGGCGTCGTCTCG
Source organism: uncultured Actinomycetota bacterium (assembly GCA_963713345.1). Taxonomy (GTDB): domain Bacteria; phylum Actinomycetota; class Actinomycetes; order Actinomycetales; family Dermatophilaceae; genus Lapillicoccus. The sequence continues at coordinate 72,004 of CAVQLI010000010.1, forward strand.
GCTGCCTACCTCCCGCGAGGCGCCGGCGCCCACCATTGGGTCGGCAGCGGCCGGCACCAGCCTCGGTGGCTGGTCACCGCGGACGACGTCACCACCGATGGCCGGCTCGAGGAGCTCCTCGACACGTACGCAGCGGCGCGGGAGCTCGCGGCCCGTGGCCATCACGTCGTGGTTCCGACCGTGGCCCCGGAGACCGAGCCCACCGGAGTCGGTGTCGTGCTGGGCGCGTACCTGCTGACCGTCACCGCCTACCTGGAGGGGGAGCCGGGGCCGGGGGAGTACGCGGACGACAACCAGCGGGCCCTCATCGCCGGCGCCCTCGGCGGCCTGCACGCCGAGCGGCCGCCCGCGCGGACGCGACCGTGGACCCCCGGCCCGCCAGGGCGGTCCGAGCTGGGCATTCTTCTGACGCGCCTCGGAGGACGGTGGACCGCCGGCCCGTTCGGCGAGTCCGTGCGCAAGGCGCTGCGGCGCAGCGGACCGGAGCTCGGCCGGCTCTACCGGCGGTTCGACCAGCTCGCCGCGCAGGCGCTCGAGGGTCGCGAGCGGTGGGTACCGACGCACGGCGAGCCGCACACCGCGAACGTGCTGTGGCAGCTGGGCGGTCCGGTACTCGTCGACTGGGAGTCGCTGCGGGTCGCGCCGCGTGAGCGCGACCTGCGCACCGTGCTGCGCGGAGCGGACGGCGCCGAGCCGCTGTCGGCCTACGTCGCGCACGGCGGCACGGCCGAGCTCGACGACGACATGGTCGAGCTGTTCGACCTCGAGTGGTGGCTCTGGGAGGTGGCGGAGTACGCGGTGCGCTTCCACGCCCCGCACGACGGTGACGACGACGACGCGCGGTTCCACCGGTCGTTCCTGGACGAAGTGGTGCCCGCCGTCGAGCGTGCTGTGACCAAGCAGACGGCGCGCTGATTCGGTCGGCAAACACGCGCATACCTATCCTTCAGGGGTGACGGACGCGCCGATCGGCATCTTCGACTCGGGCTTCGGTGGACTCACCGTCGCCCGGGCGGTGCTCGACCAGCTGCCGCACGAGTCGGTCGTCTACTTCGGGGACACGGCGCGGGCTCCGTACGGTCCACGCCCGATCGCCGAGACCCGGCAGTATGCGTTGGAGTGCCTCGACCGTCTCGTCGACCACGGCGTCAAGGTCCTCGTCATCGCCTGCAACACCGCGAGTGCGGCGGTGCTCCACGACGCCCGGGAGCGGTACGACCTGCCGGTCATCGAGGTGATCCGGCCGGCGGTGCGTCGGGCGGCAGCAGCGACCCGGAACCGCCGGGTGGGCGTGATCTCGACGACCGGCACGCACCAGTCGCAGGCCTACGTCGACGCCTTCGCGGCGGCTCCCCAGATCGAGGTGTTCAGCCAACCCTGCCCGCGCTTCGTCGAGTTCGTCGAGGCGGGGGTGACTGGCGGCAAGGAGCTGCTCGACGTGGCCCGCGAGTACCTCGAGCCGGTCGCCGGGCACGGCGTCGACACGGTGGTCCTCGGCTGCACGCACTACCCGCTGCTGACCGGTGTCATCTCCTACGTCATGGGCGACGAGGTGACGCTGGTGTCCTCGGCCGAGGAGACGGCCAAGGACGTCTACCGGGTGCTCGCCGACGGCGACATGCTGCGTCCCGACGACCTGCCCGCCCCGACGCTGGCGTTCAGCACGACCGGCGACCCGGACGAGTTCCGCGGACTGGCGCGCCGATTCCTCGGACCCGAGGTCGAGACGGTGTTCGGCAACCTCGGATCGGCGCCGGTGGCGATGGCCCCATGAGGTGGGCGTCGTGAAGGTGACCGTCGTCGGCTGCTCCGGGTCCTTCGCCGGGCCGCGGTCGCCCGCGTCCTGCTACCTCGTCCAGGCCGAGCACGAGGGCCGGACATGGAACGTCGTGCTCGACATCGGCGCCGGCGCGTTGGGCACGCTGCAGCAGCACATCGACCCGCGAGACCTCGACGGGATCTTCCTCAGCCACCTGCACCCGGACCACTGCATCGACCTGTGCGGTCTCTACGTCGTCCAGCGCTACCACCCCGAGGGCCAGTCCGAGCCCGTCGTCGTCTACGGCCCCACCGGTACCGGGAAGCGGATGAGCGAGGCCTACGGGCTGGACGACGTGCACGCCATGGACACCGAGTTCGACTACCGCGACCACGTCGACCGGGAGCCGGTCGTCGTCGGCCCGTTCACGATCACCCCGTACGCGGTCCGCCACCCGATCGAGGCCTACGGCCTGAGGGTCGAGGCCGAGGGGGTGACCTTGGCCTACACCGGCGACACCGACGAGTGCGACGCCCTCCACCCCCTGATGCGCGACGCCGACCTGGTCCTCGCGGACTCCGCGTTCGTCGAGGGCCGCGACACCCTCCCCGGCATCCACATGAACGGGGCCCAGTGCGCCCAGGTCGCGACCCTGGCCGGTGGGGTCGGCCGGCTCATGCTCACCCACATCCCCGCGTGGAACGACCGGGAGCAGTGCCGCGCCCAGGCGGCGGCCCACTGGGCGGGCGAGGTCGAGCTCGCCGAGCCCGGCGCCGCATACGTTCTGTAAGGGGTTCGTGAGGTTCGACGCCGGCCTCCTGACAGGTCGCCGACGTACTCTCGGGCCGTGGTTAGCCTTGCGGCCATGACCGATCCCACCAGCGCGACGCCCGCTCCGACGACCCGGCACGACGGGCGCTCACCCGACCAGACGCGCGAGGTCCGGATCACCCGGAACTGGCTCGACCACGCCGAGGGCAGCGTTCTCGTCGAGTTCGGGCGCACGCGGGTGCTCTGCGCCGCGTCGTTCACCGCGGGCGTGCCCCGGTGGCTCAAGGGACAGGGCACCGGGTGGGTCACGGCGGAGTACGCGATGCTCCCGCGCTCGACGAACACCCGCTCCGACCGGGAGTCGGTCAAGGGCCGGATCGGCGGTCGGACGCACGAGATCTCCCGGCTCGTCGGGCGCTCTCTCCGAGCGGTCGTCGACACGAAGGCGTTGGGGGAGAACACGATCGTCCTCGACTGTGACGTTCTCCAGGCTGACGGCGGGACGCGGACGGCAGCCATCACCGGCGCCTACGTCGCCCTGGTCGACGCGATCGAGGACGCTCGCAACCGGGGTCTGCTGTCGGCGAAGGCGCGGCCGTTGACCGGGTCGGTCGCCGCCGTCAGCGTCGGCGTCGTCAAGGGGGAGCCGGTCCTCGACCTCGACTATCCCGAGGACTCGACCGCCGACACCGACATGAACGTCGTGATGACCGGTGACGGGAGGTTCGTCGAGGTTCAGGGCACGGCCGAGGCCGACCCGTTCGACCGCGAGCTGCTCGGGCGGCTGCTCGACCTGGCCACCAAGGGGTGCGCCGACCTCACCGCGTTGCAGCAGTCCGCTCTCGATGCGCCCGCGAGGTCGCGCACGTGACGACGCGCAGACTCGTCCTCGCGACCCGCAACGAGCACAAGGTGCACGAGCTGCGCCATATCCTCGCCGACCTCGTCGACGAGCTCGGCCTCGAGATCGTCAGCGCGGCCGAGGTCGACGGACCGGACGTTCCCGAGACCGAGGTCACCTTCGAGGGGAACGCGCGGCTCAAGGCGGTGGCCCTCGCCGAGGCGACGGGTATGCCGGCACTCGCCGACGACTCGGGCCTCGCCGTCGACGTCCTCGGCGGTTCGCCGGGCGTGTTCAGCGCGCGGTGGTCCGGGACGACCGGTGGGACCGACCTGGCGCGGGCGGACCGGGACCGGGCCAACGTGCGGCTGCTGCTGGAACAGGTGGCCGACGTGGGGCCGGAGCACCGGTCGGCGGCCTTCGTGTGCGCGGCAGTCCTCGCCCTCCCGGACGGGACCGTCGACTCGACGGAGGGCCGAGTACACGGGACCTTGGCCCGAGAACCACGTGGTGACAACGGGTTCGGGTACGACCCGATCTTCCTCGTCGCGTCATCGGATGGTGACCAGCGGACCTTGGCCGAGTACACCGACGAGGAGAAGAACGCGATCTCGCATCGCGGGCGCGCGTTCCGCGAGATGGCACCGATCCTGAGGAAGCGGCTGACCGAATGACCGACCTGAGCCCCCGTCCGGCCAAGACCGACGCGACGAGAAGTGTCCCGCCGCCGCTCGGTGGTGGCTCGACGGCGGCTCCGCCCGACCAGCGCGTCGAGGAGCCGAGCTCCGCGTCGACCTGGGGTGCGGCGCTCAACGGGGTCATCGCCGGCGCGGTGTCGATCGGCGTCGCGACCCTGCTGGCCGGGGTTCTCGTCTGGCTGGGTATCGCCGGGGGCACCCCCTCGCCGATTCCTGCGGTGGCCGGTGCCTTCATCGACCGGACCCCGCCGTGGCTCAAGGACTTCGCGGTCTCGACGTTCGGGACCAACGACAAGCTGGCGCTGACCATCGGGATGGTCGTCGTCCTCGTCGCGGCGTGCGCCGGGATCGGCGTGCTCTCCAGGCGGCGAGCTCTCCTCGCCGCCGTCCTGCTCGGCGCCGTGGGTGCGCTCGGGATGGCCGCGGTCATCTCGCGGCCCGACGCCTCGGGACCCGACGTGCTCCCGACCCTGCTCGGTACCGCGGTGGGGATCGACACGCTGTTCCGGTTGCGGCCGAGACCCAGCGACGACCTGCGTACCGGCGCCTGGAACCCGCTGACCCGCCGACGGGTCATCGCCGGTGGTAGCGCGCTCGCGGCCGGCTTCCTCGGGATGCGCCTCGACGGCGGCCGGGGCTCGGCGCGCGAGGCGCGGGCCGACACGGTGATTCCGACCCCGACGGTCACGCCGTCGGTCGACGGCGCGTCGGTGAACGTCGAGGGCGTGACGCCGTTCATCGTGGCGAACGACGACTTCTACCGGATCGACACGGCGTTCGTGGTGCCGCAGCTCGACACGGCGACGTGGTCGCTGCGGGTCTGGGGTGAGGTGGAGCAGGAGGTCACCATCGACTGGGCCACCCTGCTCAAGCAGCCGCTCGAGCAGCACCTCGTCACGCTGACCTGCGTGTCCAACGAGGTCGGCGGCGACCTGGTCGGCAACGCCATGTGGACCGGTTGGCCGGTACGGAACCTGCTGGCCATGGCCAAGCCCAAGGCCGGTGCCGACATGGTCCTGTCGCGCAGCAGCGACGGGTTCACCGCGGGAACGCCGATCGAGGCGCTCACCGACGACCGCAACGCGATGGTCGCCGTCGCCATGAACGGTCAGGCGCTGCCGTTCGAGCACGGGTTCCCCGCCCGCCTCGTGGTGCCGGGTCTCTACGGGTACGTGTCGGCGACCAAGTGGGTGACCGAGCTGAAGGTGACCCGGTTCTCGGCCGACCAGGGGTACTGGACGCCGCGCGGCTGGTCGGCGAAGGGACCCATCAAGACCGCGTCCCGCATCGACGTCCCACGGGCGGGTCGCGGCGTCAAGGCGGGCACCGTGGCCGTCGCCGGCGTGGCGTGGGCGCAGCATCGCGGCATCAGCAAGGTGGAGGTCCAGGTCGACGACGGGCCGTGGCAGCAGGCGACGCTGGCGGCCGAGCCGACCGTGGACGCCTGGCGGCAGTGGGTGCTGATGTGGGCGGCGACGCCCGGAACGCACGAGATCCGGGTCCGCGCGACCGACGCGACCGGGGCCACGCAGACCGAGCAGCACGCTCCGCCCGACCCGGACGGCTCGACCGGCTGGCACACCGTCCAGGTGGACGTCTCGTAGCGTCCGGCTTCGTAGACTGGGCCACTCGCGGGAGTGGTGGAACTGGTAGACACGCAGGATTTAGGTTCCTGTGCCTCGGCGTGCGGGTTCGAGTCCCGCCTTCCGCACCGGTTCGAGGTGCCGCGTCGGCGGCCGACGACTCGGACATGTCTGAGAAGTCGCGCCCATATCGGCCGCATCGGCCGACATTTGTCAGACATGTCTGAGAAGTCGTGGACGTGGCGGGCGGCCGACCCGGGCTGCCACCACAGAGCCGGGCGTGGGCATACCCGGGTCTGTCTCGGCGAACCGGCCGAGGCTAGGTTGGGTCCTGTGACGACCACTCTCAAGCCCGGGGACGCCGCCCCCGACTTCACGCTGACGAACGACAAGGGTGAGGACGTGACGCTGTCGGACCTCAAGGGCCAGCGCGTCATCGTGTACTTCTACCCGGCCGCGATGACCCCCGGCTGCACCACCGAGGCGTGCGACTTCTCGGACTCCATCGACGCGCTCCACGCCCGCGGCGTCGAGGTGCTCGGCATCAGCCCGGACAAGCCCGAGAAGCTGGCCAAGTTCCGCGAGCGCGACGGCCTGACGATCACGTTGCTGTCCGACCCCGACAAGCACGTCCATGACGCCTACGGCGCCTACGGCGAGAAGAAGCTCTACGGCAAGACCGTCCAGGGCGTCATCCGCTCGACGTTCGTTGTCGACGAGGAGGGCAAGGTCTCCGACGCGCGCTACAACGTCAAGGCCACCGGTCACGTCGCCAAGCTGCGCAAGGACCTCGGTCTGTAGGGTTGCCCCGACAGCACGACGAGGCGATCAAGGAGTCAGGCGATGAGCAGCTCGACCCTGGCAGTCCCCGACCCTCCGACACCGGAGGTGGCGGCCCTCGAGGCCGAGCTCAACGAGCGCCGGACGCACCTGAGCACCACCATCGACGAGCTGGTCACCCGGCTGAGTCCCAAGGAGATCGTGCGGCGTGAGGTCGAGTCGGTGAAGATCCGGGTCGCCGAGGCCACACGTACTCCTGACGGCCAGATCCGTACCGAGCTGGTCGCCGCCGTCCTCGGCGCGGTCTCGCTGGTGCTCGTCGGCGCCGGACTGCTGCGCCGTAACCGCCGCTGACCTCGGCCGTGTCCGCCAAGCGGGCCAAGGCCGGCGAAGGTCTGCCCATCCGCATGCTGCACGACCGGGTGCTGGTGTCCCTCGAGAACGAGGGTGAGCGCAAGTCCGGGGGTGGCATCCTCATCCCCGCCACAGCGGCGGTCGGCAAGCGCCTCTCGTGGGCCGAGGTGGTCGCGACGGGCCCGTCGGTGCGCCAGGTCGAGGTCGGCGACCGGGTCCTCTTCGACGCGGACGACCGCCACGAGGTCGACCTGCAGTCCAAGGACTATGTCCTGCTCCGCGAGCGCGACATCCACGCCATCGCGGCGCGCCGGGTCGAGGAGGACGGCACGACGGGTCTCTACCTGTGAGTCTCGCCAGCCGCCTGGTCCGGTATGCGCCGAGCATCCGCCGCGCCCACGAGCAGTATGCGACGGGACCGGCGACGCGGGCAGCGATGACCGCCCTGCGCGCCGGGCCCCCGACCTACGAGCCGCCGTCCCGCCTCGGCTGGCGGGTGGACGTCGTCGCCGGCGTGAGCTCCGACGGCTGGCCGGTGTACGAGGTCGCCCCACGGGGCCGGTCGACCGGACGTCTCGTGTTCCTCCACGGCGGCGCGTACTTTCGCGAGCTGCGTTCGTGGCACTGGTGGTTCGTCGAGCGGCTGGCCCGAGAGACCGGCCTCACCGTCCTCGTCCCCGTGTACCCGCTGGCCCCGATCGGGACCGCCGACATCGTGGTCCCCAGCGTGGTCGACCTGGTGCGCGACGTGCTGCGTTACCCGGGGAGCCCGGTGCTCCTGGCGGGCGACTCGGCCGGCGCCGGGATGGCGCTGGCCGTCGCCCAGGAGCTGCGCCGGTCGGACGACCGAGAGCCGGCCGGCCTGGTGCTCGTCTCGCCGTGGGTCGACATCACCTGCGACGACCCGGGCGTGGCCACGCGCGCCCATCTCGACCCCTGGCTCCAGGCGCCCGGTCTGCGCGAGGCCGGCGTCGCATACCGAGGCCCGCTCGACCCCGACCACCCGTGGGTCAGCCCCATCCACGGGGACCTCTCCGAGCTGCCGCCGATGCTGGTCGTCAGCGGTACCCACGACATCCTCAACGCCGACGCGCACCGTCTGGTCGACGCCGTGACGAAGGCCGGCGGGTCGGTTGAGCTCATGGAGGAGCCGGGGCTCATTCACGACTTCCCGTTGCACCCGACGCCGGAGGCCAGGCTCGCGCAGCGGCATATCGCCGCGTGGTGTCGTGCGCGGCTGACGGGTACGTAAGCCTTCCGGCGTTGTGTGCGGCCGCGGCTATGCGGCGGACCTGCTCGTGGCGGGAGCCGACGCGCCAGCGGCAACCGTCGGCATCGCACGGAGCGCCAAGCCGATGACGATGAACACCGCGCCGACGACCGCGGCCATCGCGGCGACTCCGAACGCCACCACGGAGGTGAACAGCGAGGCCTGGAGGAAGGACGCGTTCATGACGGTGGTGCGGTTGGGGTCGGTCCTCGGGAGCTCGGCGTAGCTCTTGCCTCCCGAGATCTCGTTCGCGTGCTTGTCGATGACGCTGGCCTCCGCGAAGGCCTCCCACGGCTGGTCGACATGCTGGCCGGCGAACATCGAGGCGTCCTCCGACACAGTGATGTTCTCCGACGAAAGGGTGGTGCTGACCATCACGTACGTCGCGACCCCCGCCACGATGAACACCACGCCGCAGATGATGACGATCAGGCCGGCGGTCCGAGCTTTCATGACGTTCTCCCTCCCGGATCCCCTGAGACCCAGGCTGAGGAAGCCCAGGCTCCTGGGCCATGACGCCAAGTCCACACCCCGCCGGCCACGAAGCGCTCACCTCCTGAGGATGATGCTGCCGCGGCCCACCAGTCCTAGTGTCGTCGCGGACGCCCGGGACGTCGGCCCCGCTCGACGCCCACCTCGCACCAGGCAAAGGACTTCATCATGCCGTTGGGCCCGATCGAGATCGTGGTCATCGCCTTCCCCGAGAACCGGTTCACGGGCCAGATCGTGCCGGAGCTGCGGAAGCTGGTCGATGCCGACACCGTGACCGTCATCGACGGGGTGTTCGCGACCAAGGACGAGGACGGTACGGTCGCGCTCGTCGAGTTCGGCGAGCTGGGCGGCAACGACGATGCGGCCGCGTTGACCTCGGTCCTCGAGCGGGTCGAAGGGATCATCTCGGACGAGGACGTCGAGGCGTTCACGAGCGAGCTCGAGCCCAACAGCTCGGCGGCGATCATGGCGTTCGAGCACACCTGGATGAAGCCGCTCCGCGACGCCGTCGTCGAGGCGGGTGGGGTGCTGCTCGACAGCGTTCGCATCCCCGGCGCCGTCGTCGAGGAGATCCTCGCCACGGTTCCCGACGAGGACTGACCCGCTTCACCCGCACACCGCGAACGACGAACACGAGGGACATGAGATGAGACGTCGTAGGGGACGCCCGGGTCTGGTCGGGACCATGGCGCGCACGGCCGTGATCGCCGGAACCGCCACCGCCGTATCCGGGAGCATCCAGCAGAAGCAGCAGGCCGGCGCTGCCCAGGCTCAGGCCGCCGCGCAGCAGGAGGCGGCCCAGGCGGCCCAGGCGGCCCCGCCACCCCCGCCGGCCCCGGCCGCGCCGCAGGATGCCCCACCGGCCGCCGGGTCCGGAGACCTGATGGACCAGCTGGAGAGACTCGCCAACCTCAAGACGTCCGGGCTCCTCAGCGACGAGGAGTTCTCGGCCGCGAAGGCCCAGCTTCTCGGAATGTGAGTCGGTCAGCGCTCCCGGGCCCTCACGGGTTGGGGGTCACCGCGCCCATGGGGGTGTCCGTGTCGAGGGGGACGTCCTTCCCGCGTACCAGGCCGAGCTGGACTCCCTGACGCCCGAACGCCGTCTCGGTCAGCCAGCTGGCGGCGGTGCGTCCGCGGTTGCCCGGCAGCGAGTACAGGTGGTAGCCGCGGGCGACGACCTTGGCCGGCAGGCCGGATAGCGGGATGTGCAGCGGGTCCGCCGCCGAGGTCCAGCCGCCGAGGTCGACGACGAAGCCGAGGTCGTGGTGCTCGTACGGACGTCGCTCGCCGATCCCGAAGGATGCCGCAATGTTGAGCGCCGCGCGGACGCCTTGGCGCTGCGCGTGCTGGGCCGTCATGGGCGTGATCTCACCGGGCCGGGTGAGGTCCGGGACTGCCGCCACGTCACCACACGCGAACACGTGGTCATGGCCCGGCACTTGGAGATACTCGTCGACGTCGATCCGACCCTTGGTCGTGGGGGAGCCGAGCCCGGAGATGAGCGGCTCGGGCCGCACGCCGACGCACCAGATCAGTGACCGGGTGGGAACGACGGTGTCGTCACTCAGCCGGACGCAGTCGTCCATGGCCTCGGCGACGGAGGTCTGGGTCCGGATCTCCACCCCGCGCTGACGCAGCACGCGGTCGGCGGTTCGGCTGAGGCTCTCGCCCAGCCCCGGCAGCACCCTGGGCGCGGTGTCGACCAGGAGCCAGCGCGCTCGTTGCCCCGCAAGCCGGGGGTGCTCCTTGCACAGGGCCTTGGTCATGAGGGCGCCCTGGGCGGTGACCTCGGTCCCGGTGTACCCGGCGCCGACGACGACGAAGGTCAGCCGCGCCGCGCGCTCCTCCGGGTCGTCGGTGTTGTCGGCCAGCTCGATCTGACGGGTGATGTGGTCACGCAGGTAGAGCGCCTCGGCGATGTTGCGGAAGCCGTGCGCGTACTTCGCGACGCCCGGGATGGGCAGCAGCTTGTTGACGCTTCCGGTGGTCAGCAGGACGCGGTCGAAGGACAGCTCCCCGCGGTCGCCCTCCGGGTCGACGTAGGTGAGCTGCTTCTCCTCGAGTCGGACCGACTCCACCGACCCCAGCAGCAGGCGTACCTTCCGCAACGTCCCGGGGATGGAGACGGTCACGCGCCGCGGGTCGAGGATGCCGGCGGCCACCTCGGGCAGCAGTGGGAGGTAGAGGAAGTAGTCCGTGGGGTTGACCAGGACGACCTCGCTGTCGGGCATCCGTCGGGCCAGGACCCGAGCGGCGTTGTACCCCGCGAAGCCGGCGCCGATGATCGCGATCGTGGGGCGGGCCATGGCTCCACACCATGGCCCAGATGTCCGAGGAGCGCCACGGGCCGAGTGACCGGCATACGCCCGGGGCTCTGCCAGTGCGTGAGTGGCGTCGGCTCAGAAGGTGGTGTATCCGCCGTCGGCGACGAGTACTGAGCCGGTGACGAAGCTGGAGGCGTCACTCGCGAGGAAGAGGATGGCAGGCGCCAGCTCTTCGACGGTGCCGTATCGCTGCAGTGGGGCGTCCTCGATCCAGTGTCGCCGGTATCGCGGTTCGTCGACGGGCGACATGTCCGTCTTGATGTAGCCGGGCGCGAGGGCATTGACGCGGACGCCGTACGGGCCCCACTCGGCCGCCAGGCTCCGGGTGAGGTGGTGCACGGCGGCCTTGGAGGCGTTGTATGCCGGCTGCCACTGGGGCCGGTTGACGATGAGACCGGACATCGAGCCGATGTTGACGATGACACCGGAGCGCTGGTCGACGAAGTGCCGTCCGAACACGCGCGCACAGTGCCAGACGGCGTCGAGGTTGACGTCCATGACGTGCCGCCAGTCCTCGTCGGTGACCTCGAGGGCGGGAGCGTGGACACAGGCGCCCGCGTTGTTGACGAGGATGTCGACTCGGCCGAACTGCTCGAGCGTCGCGTCGAGCATCCGCTTGACGTCCTGGGGAACCGTGACGTCGGCCGCTGTGAACGCGACTGTCGCTCCCCTCTCGGTAAGGGCTTGGCTGACGATCTGGCCGCGGTCGCCGTCACGACCGACCAACATTACGGTGGCACCCGCGTCGGTGAGAGCGGTCGCAAAGCCCTCACCAAGACCTCGGGTTCCGCCGGTGACAACGGCGACCCGGCCGGCGAGGTCGAAACGGTCGATGGCGCTCATGTCGCTCTCCTGATCACTCTCCGGGTCTGACGATGGCTTTCATGCTCTGGGGGTCGTCCCGTGAGGCCGTGAGGGCGGCTTCGACGTCGTGCAGTCCGTAGTGGCCGGTGACCATCGCGTCCAGGTCTACTCGCCCGGATGCGGCGAGGCGGATCGCGGTGGGCCAGGTGTTGGCGTAGCGGAACGCTCCGGTGATCGTCAGCTCGCGGTCCTGGACGTAGGACAGCGGCAGCTGCACGGTGTCGCCGCCCATGCCGACCAGCACGACTCGGCCGGCCCGGGCCATGGTGCTGACGGCGTCCCAGGTGGCGCGGGCGTTACCGGAGCACTCCAGCAGAACGTCGGCCTCGATCCCGGCATCGACCAGCGAGGTCTGCGCGACGTCGACGGTGCTGAGCCCGAGCCGCTCGGCCAGGTGTAGCCGGTGCTTGTTCACATCGGTCACGGTGACGGTATCCGCCCCGTAGGCCCGCGCGGTCTGAGCGGCGATCAGCCCGATCGGGCCTGCGCCGGTCACCAGCACGCTCGTGCCGGGAGAGACGCCGCCTCGTCGACAGGCCCACACGCCGACAGACAGGGGTTCGATCAGGCCGGCGGCGTCGTCGCTCATGCTGTCAGGAATGGGGAAGACGAAGGATGCCGGCATCGCGACGAACTGGCTGAACGCGCCGTCGTACGGTGGTGTGGCGAAGAACCGCACGTCAGGACACAGGTTGTACCGGCCGGTCAGGCACTGCGGGCAGTGCCGGCACGGCACTCCCGGCTCGATGGACACGCGCTGACCGACCTGTAGGTGTGTGACCGCCGCGCCAACGGACGTCACCACCCCGCCGGCCTCGTGGCCGAGGACCAGGGGAGAGTCCACCACGTAGGGCCCGATTCGTCCGTGCTCGTAGTAGTGCACGTCGGATCCGCAGACGCCGACCGATCCGACCTCGACCAGGACCTCGTCCGCCGCCGGTTCCGGCGTGGGTCGCTCCTCGATGTCGACCTGCCCGATCCCGCGTAACACGCTGACCTGCATCGCCGGCATACCACTCTCCACTTTTCTCACATGAGCACGAAGTGGACCATTCTGCTCATCTGTTACTCTCGGCGTCAAGAGCGCTCATCTGAGAAGGCGGACGGGGGGACGGTGTCGACACGTTCCCCCGACCCCTTCGCGGGACCTCTCGAGATGGTGACGGCCTCCCGGATCGCCCGGCTGTTCTACCTGGACGGCTGGACCAAGGTGCAGATCGCGGACGAGCTGGGCCTGACGCGGTTCAAGGTCGCCCGGCTGCTCGAGCTGGCGCGGGCCAGCGGCATGGTGCGCATCAGCGTCGTGGGTGCCGGCTCTCTCGACTTGGTGCTCAGCGAACGGCTCTACCATCAGTTCGGGCTACGCCATGCCGTCGTCGTCAACACCACCACCGGTGACGACCAGGAGATCCGAAACCAGATTGGAGCAGCCGCGGCCGATCTCCTCAGCGAGATCACGACGCCCGAGGATGTGCTCGGAATCGGCTGGGCCAGAGTCGTCCTGGCGATGGCTGCGAAGTTGCGCGGCCTGCGCGCCAGACGCATCGTTCAGCTCACCGGCGCACTGACCCGGGCTGACGTCGAAGCCACATCCGTCGACATTGTGCGAAGCATCGCGCGGGACGCCAAGGCCGAGGCGTCGGTGTTCTACGCCCCCATGATCGTGAGCGACGAGCAGACCGCACGCGGCCTCTACCGCCAGGATGCCGTCGCCAAAGCCGTCACCCAGTTCGACACCGTCACCAAAGCCGTTGTCGGCGTCGGCGGCTGGAACCCACCGAGCTCGACCCTGTACGACGCCCTCACCCGTAGCGAGCAAACGCTCATGCGCAAGGCCGGCGTGCAGGCGGACCTTTCCGGCGTGCTCCTCGACGCCCGGGGTGACGCCATCGACACTGTTCTCACCCGCCGCATCATCGCCATCAGCGCACCCCAACTGCGAAACATCCCTGAGGTCATCGGTATCGCCTACGGACTCGACAAAGTCGCCGCCGCCCAGGCCGGCATCCGCGGCGGATATCTGAACGCCCTCGTCACCCACAGTGAGTTCGCCCGACAACTCCTCAATATCTCCAGCTAGACCGTCGTCCCCCAGCGTCTCCCATGGGCCGAGCGGTCGGCAGAACGGCGAAAGCCCCGGCGTGGTGCCGGGGCTTTCGGTGGTACTGCTGGTGGTGCGCCGCCAGGGATTCGAACCCCGAACCCAGTGATTAAGAGTCACTTGCTCTGCCATTGAGCTAGCGGCGCAGCGAGGGTCGAGGCTACACCAGGAGCGCGGCCCTCATGAAATCCGTTGCCGGTCCTGGGGGTCCGGTTTCGGCGTCGCATCCGGGGCGGACAGGTGGGCGCGACGGCGGTGCTCGTAGACGAGCAGCGCGATCCCACCGAGCAGCAGGATCCCGGCCACGATGAGGCCCGGGAGGTGGTCCGGGTGGCCGAACGTCGTGGGCTGTGTCTGCGGCGTCTTGTAGGTCGGTGTGACCCTCGGCGTCGAGCCGGCGGCGCTGCCGGTCACGGTGAACGACGCCTCGCCGGACACCGGGTGCCCGTCGTCGCTCGCGACCTGCCAGGCGATCCGGTATGCGCCCGGGCCGGCCTTCTCGGTGACGGCGGCGGTGACGACGGTGCCGGCCACGGTCGGGGGAGCCGTGTCGACGACCGCGTCGTCACGGGTGAGGCGCACCCTGGCGAACTGGGACGCGATGGTGTCGTCGAAGGTGAGCTGGATCTGCGTGGGGCCGGTCGACAGCTGTGCGCCGTCGGCCGGAGCGATCGAGACGAGGGAGGCGTGAGCCGGAAGCGCTCGGGCCGGGCCGGCCTGCAGCACCGTCGCGAGCAGCGCGAGGACGACGCCGGCCACGAGGACCAGCGTGAGAACGAGGGCGACAGTGCGGTTGCGCCGCTCCTTCCCCGCATACATGCCGTGCATTGTCACCCATCCCCGCGGTGGTCCGGGGCACCGCCACGGCTCGGGTAGCATGGTGCGCCGCTGTGCCGGAGACGGTGCTGCGCTTGGTGGGTGTAGCTCAGCTGGTAGAGCACCTGGTTGTGGTCCAGGGGGCCGCGGGTTCAAGTCCCGTCACTCACCCCGATGTGGCCTGCACGCTCGGCGTGCAGGCCACCGGTCGTTCAGTGGGTCGCGGTCTCCTCGTCGGCGACGCCGATGACGTGCCGCGACGCGAGCGTGCGAGCGGTCACGCTGTCGGGCCCGGGCGGCGTCACGAACACGGCCTCGCGGTAGTAGCGCAGCTCGGCGATCGACTCACGGATATCGGCCAGCGCCCGGTGCCCGCCGGACTTGGCGGGGGCGTTGAAGTAGACGCGCGGGTACCACCGGCGCGACAGCTCCTTGATCGAGCTGACGTCGATGATCCGGTAGTGCAGCCATGCCTCGAGCTCGGGCATGTCACGGGTGAGGAAACCCCGGTCGGTGGCCACGGTGTTGCCGCCGAGCGGAGCCTTGCGCGGCTCCGGCGCCCACTCGCGGATGTAGGCCAGCACCTGCTCCTGCGCCAGCTCCATGGTGGTCCCGGAGTCGAGCTCGACGAGCAGCCCGGACTTGGTGTGCATGTCCCGGACGAACGGGTCCATCTGCTCGATAGCCGCCGCCGGGGGCTTGATGACGACGTCGACGCCGTCGCCGAGCTGGTTGAGCTCGAAGTCGGTGACCAGGGCCGCGACCTCGATGAGCGCGTCGTCGGTGAGGGAGAGCCCGGTCATCTCACAGTCGATCCACACGATCCGATCGCCGGTCGACCGGTTCGTCGATCCTGCAGGGCTGGTCACGGGGCTCACCCTAAGCCGCGAACCGATGCCGACGCCGGACAATCCCCAGGCCGCCCGTGGGCTTCGACTGGAATAGCCTGCCGTGCATGTCCTTCGGCGCTCCGACCCCGTCCGGCGCGGGTGGGCCGACCTCGGGGCCCGCCTTCCCGGGCTATGCGCCGGCGCCGAACCGCACCTCGCGGCCACGGCTCCGTACGGTGATCGTCGGCGGCCTCGTCGCCACGGGATTTCTCCTCAGCGCCGCGGTGCTGGCGGTCGAGTTCGAGACCGGGCTCGGCGTCCAGGTCACGCTGTTGGCAGCACTCTTCGCCGCACTGCCGCTGCTGGTCGTGGTCCCGACGTTCCTGTGGCTCGATCGCTACGAGGCCGAGCCGACCCGGATGCTCATCCTGGCCTTCGCCTGGGGTGCGGTCTGCGCGCCGGCCGGAGCGCTGTTCCTCAACACCGGCATCGCGATCGCCATGCGGCTGGCCGGTGCCGAGGACCCCGACGTCGTCACTGCGGTCTTCGGGGCCCCGTTCGTCGAGGAGGGGCTCAAGGGCCTCGGGGTGCTGCTCATCGTCCTGCTGCGGCGGCGCGAGTTCGACGGGGTCGTCGACGGCATCGTGTATGCGGGCCTGGTGGGCGCCGGGTTCGCCTTCAGCGAGAACATCATCTACCTCGGCCGCGAGTTCGTGGAGTACGGCCAGCAGGGGCTGACCGAGCTGTTCATCCTGCGGTGCATCATGGGGCCCTTCGCGCACCCGCTGTTCACCGCGTTCACCGGGATCGGGCTCGGGCTGGCCGTCGCGGTGATGCGCAGCGCGTGGAGCCGGGTCCTGGTCGCCCTCGGCGGCTTCCTCCTGGCGGCGCTCCTCCACGGCATCTGGAACCTGTCCGCCGCCACCGGACACCTGATCGGGGCCTACGTGCTGTTCCAGGTTCCGCTGTTCCTCTGCTTCGTCGCTCTCGTCATCGGGCTGCGGTACCGCGAGGGGCGGCTGATCCGGACCTACCTCAGCCAGTACGCCGACGCCGGATGGCTCAGCCACCAGGAGGTCGCGATGCTCTCGTCGCTGCCGGCCCGGAGGCAGGCCCGGATCTGGGCCAACCAGCAGGGCGGCAGGGCCGCGGTCGCGTCGATGCGGGCGTTCCAGGACGCGGCCAGCGATCTCGCTCTCCTGCGCGCCCGGATGGTCCGGGGTAGCGCGGAACGCGACGCGGCCGCGCGCGAGCGCACGCTCCTCGAGTCGATCGTCGCGCACCGAAGAGCGTTCGTCGGGAACCTCGCATACTGACCGTTCGGCCCAGCCGACTGTCCCGTGAGGGCCCGACCGGCCACCTAGACTTGGCAACGGTTCTGGGCTCAGGCCGCCCGGTTCACACGCCACCGGCCCTCGTAGCACAACGGATAGTGCAGCGGCCTTCTAATCCGCAGGTTGCAGGTTCGAGTCCTGCCGGGGGCACGCCAGGACGCGCGAAGCGCGTCGGGCGTGCCCACGGCAGAAGTAAACAGGCGTCTCGAACGGAGTGAGAGCGCCGACGGGGGCACGAAAGCCCGAAGTAAGGGAGAATACCGGCGGGGGGCCACCGAGCGACGGATGCGTGCGATGTCGCGTGATGACGTGTGATGACGCGCCGAGTCGCCCATTTGGAGGCGAGCGCGCCACAGGAGAGGATTCGGGCGTGACCCTGACCGCCGCGCCGGAGACGCAGGACCTCCTGCCGGCTGTGACGTCGTTGCGCGACGAGGTCGGGACGACCAGCCTGCCCTTCGACCTCCCCGGGGTCCGCGCGGCCGAGCGGGGCCGTACCGAGCTGCTGCGGCAGCTCGACGACTACATCCTGCCGCGCCTCTCGTCCCTCGACGCGCCCCTCCTGGCCGTGGTCGGAGGATCGACCGGTGCGGGCAAGTCGACGCTGGTCAACTCCCTGGTGGGGGCGGTGGTCAGCGCTCCGGGCGTGCTCCGCCCGACCACGCGGTCGCCGGTCCTCGTGCACCACCCCGACGACGAGCGCTGGTTCACCCCGACGCGGATCCTCCCGGACCTCGCGCGGGCCACCGGCGGCAACGCGGTCGAGGGCCAGGCGACCATGCAGCTGGTCACCTCCTCGACCCTGCCGCCGGGGCTCGCCCTCCTCGACGCCCCCGACATCGACTCCGTCGTACTCGGCAACCGTGAGCTGGCCCGCCAGCTGCTCGGTGCGGCGGATCTGTGGCTCTTCGTCACGACGGCGGCCCGGTATGCGGATGCGGTGCCCTGGGAGCTGCTCCGCCAGGCGTCGGAACGCGGGACCTCGGTGGCCGTCGTGCTCAACCGGGTCCCCAAGGGCTCGATCCCCGTCATCCGAGAGCACCTCGGGTCGATGCTCAAGGAGCAGGGCCTCGGCGCCGCACCGATCTTCACGGTGGCGGAGTCGCCGCTCGAGGACGACGGCTTGCTGCCGCACGACGAGGTGGCCCGGCTGTACTCGTGGCTCTCGGCGTTGGCCAAGGACGCGCGTGCCCGCGCTCTCGTGGTCCGCCAGACGCTGACCGGCGCGCTCGACTCGCTCGACCCCCGCATCCAGTCGCTGGTCGACGCGTCGGCGGCCCAGGTCAGTGCGCGAAAGGCCCTCGAGAAGGCGGCCCTGACGTCGTATGCGTCGGCCACCTCCGGTGTCGAGACCGGGATGAGCGACGGTTCCCTCCTGCGTGGCGAGGTCCTCGCGCGGTGGCAGGAGTTCGTCGGGACGGGCGAGTTCTTCCGTCAGGTCGAGACCACCGTCTCCCGGGTCCGCGACCGGATCGTGGCCGGGTTCAAGGGCGAGCCGGTGCCGTCCGCCCACCTCGACGAGGCGCTGCACAGCGGCGTCGCCGAGCTGATCCGAGCGGAGGGTCAGGGCGCGGCGACGACGACGTCCCGGTCCTGGCGGTCCCTGGCCGGCGGGTCCACCCTGCTCCAGGCGCACCCCGACCTCACCCGCGTCTCCGCGGAGTTCGACCGAACCGTCTCCTCGCTCGTCCACGACTGGCAGGGCGACGTGCTCGACCTCGTCCGCAGCGAGGGCAAGGACCGACGCACGACGGCGAAGGTCACCGCATACGGGGTCAACGCCGTCGGGACGGTGCTCATGCTCGTC
The DNA here is from genome assembly GCA_963713345.1 of uncultured Actinomycetota bacterium. GTDB lineage: Bacteria > Actinomycetota > Actinomycetes > Actinomycetales > Dermatophilaceae > Lapillicoccus. The sequence goes on from CAVQLI010000010.1 coordinate 90,628, forward strand.
ACCTTCGCCTACACCGGAGGGATCACCGGCGCGGAGGTCGGCATCGCCGGAGGCACCGCGGTGCTCGGCCAGAAGCTGCTCGAGGCGATCTTCGGTGACCAGGCCGTGCGGTCGATGGCCACCAAGGCCAAGGAGGCCCTGCTGGACCGGGCCGAGGCCGCCTTCGCGCAGGAGCGCGAACGGTTCACGGCAGTCCTGGACCAGGTCGACCTGAGGCCCGACCAGGCGCGCACCCTGGGTGCCGCCGCGGCCGCGGTGAGGGCGTCGCGGTGAGCCCCTTGCTCAAGGGCCGGGCCAAGATCGCCGTGGCCACTCAGGAGATCGTCCGCGCCCAGGCCGAGGCGCTCGACGCCGCTCTGGCCGCGGGCGGTGACCAGCTGGACGCCGCCGACGTCGCCGCCGCCCGCCAGATCATCGCCAAGGTGGGGCAGCGCAACGCCCTCGCGGGTGACCACACCGTCATCGCGCTGGCCGGGGCGACGGGGAGCGGCAAGTCCTCGCTCTTCAACGCGCTGGCCGGCCAGGAGCTGGCTCAGATCGGGGCGACCCGTCCGACCACCTCGACACCGTCCGCGGCGGTGTGGGGCGACGACCCGGCCGGGCCGCTGCTCGACTGGCTCGCGGTCCCACGTCGGCACGCCGTGTCGGCCCCGTCCGGTGAGCCGACCGACGAGCCGGCCGGGTCGCTCGACGGCCTCGTGCTGCTCGACCTGCCCGACTTCGACTCCCGCGAGATGTCGCACCGGAGGGAGGCCGAGCGCGTGCTGGCGCTCTGCGACGTGTTCGTCTGGGTGACCGACCCCCAGAAGTACGCGGACGCGCTGCTGCACGACGAGTACGTGAAGCAGCTGACGGGGCACTCGGCCGTCATGCTCGTCGTCCTCAACCAGGTCGACCGGCTGCTCTCGGAGAGCGCCGTCGAGACCTGTCGAGAGGACCTCGTCCGGTTGCTGAAGCTCGACGGGGTCGACGGCGTCCAGGTCCTCACGACCTCCGTCCTCACGGGGGAGAACATCCCCGAGCTGCGGCAGCGGCTGGCCAACGCCGTCGCCGGGCATGAGGCGGCACGGCAGCGGCTCTCCGCGGACATCGCGGCGGTCGCCGGGCGGCTGCGCCGAGGGGTGGCCGAGCGTGAGGCGTCGCTGGATGCCGCCGCCGACGACCGGCTCATCGACGCCCTGTCACGCGCGTCGGGGGTTCCCGTCGTGCTCGGCGCGGTCGACGAGGACTACCGCCGTGAGGCGCTCGGACGCACCGGGTGGATCTTCACGCGATGGGGTCGCAAGCTGCGTCCCGACCCGTTGCGCCGGCTGCGGCTGGACCGGGTGCCCTCCCAGGTGCTCGAGCAGGTCGACCCGCTCGACGTGCGGGAGATCGTCGGGCGGTCCTCGATCCCGGCGCCCTCGGCATCGGCGCGGTCGGCGGTCAAGCTGGCCGCCCTCTCGCTCACCGAGCGGGCGGCGGACGGACTTCCGGTGCTCTGGGCCGAGGCCGTGTCGGACGCCGCAGCGCCGACCGACGACCGTCTCTACGAGCGCCTCGACCGCGTCGTCGTCACCACGCCGTTGCGCGGCAACCCGCCGGTGTGGTGGCAGCTGATGGGCTGGCTGCAGTGGGTCCTCGGCCTGGCCGCCGTCGTCGGGCTGGTCTGGCTGGTCGTGCTCGGCGTGATCGGCTGGCTCAAGCTGCCCGAGATCGACACCCCGAAGGTCGGGCCGTTCCCGCTGCCGACGCTGCTGTTGGTGGGCGGGCTCGTGCTCGGCGGGCTCGGCGCATGGCTGGCGCGCGTGTTGGCCCGGGTCGGTGCACGACGTCGGCGGGAGCTGGTCGGCACCCGGCTGCGGACCGCGATCGCGGACGTGGCGACCGACCAGCTCGTCGTCCCGGTCCGGGAGGTGCTGGACCGACACCGCGAGACGCGCGAGAGCCTGGACACCGCACGCCTGACCTGACGGTCGAGGCGGCTTTCGGGGCGGCCGGCCGTGGCGTTGTCCACATGGCGTGCGCGTTTGCTCCCTTCGTCCACAGCGGCGGGGAGAGGTCTGGCGGGCGCGGTCGCGCGGTCCGATGCTCGGTTCCGGCGGTGCTGAAGGGCACCGCTCACATGGGAACCGGGTGGAGGAACATCACATGAACGAGAGCTTCGTGACCGTCGTGGGCAACGTCGTCAGCGACCCGATCAGCCGGCCGACGAAGGTGGGCCGGCCGTTCGCGAGCCTGCGCATCGCGTCGACCACCCGGCGGTGGGACGCCGAGAAGCGGGCCTTCGTCGACGGGAGCACCAACTTCCTCAACGTCGTGGCGTTCAACGCGCTCGCGGCCAACGTCATGACCAGCGTGAAGAAGGGGCACCCGGTCGTCGTCTACGGGCGCCTGCGCGTCAACCAGTGGGAGACGGAGAAGGGCGAGCCACGCACCAGCGCCGAGATCGACGCCTTCACGATCGGGCACGACCTCACTCGCGGCCAGGTCGAGTTCAGCCGTCCGCCCCGGGTCCAGCTCGACACCAACGACCGGCTCGCCGACCCGGCGATCCAGGACACGTTCCACGGTGAGGCCGCTGGGGCCGACGGGGCCGACGGGTCGGACGAGTCCGGTATGCGGGGAGTCGAGGAGGACTCGACCGACGAGGGCGTGGTCGTGCAGGGCGGCTTCGGCCAGAGCGGGTTCGGTCGGCGGGTCGAGGACGCCGACACCGACGACTACGTCGTCGTGAACGGCGGCTGAGCGAGGTCCAGGCGGTCGGGGAGCGCTGAGCGGGGACGGGTGAGGGGACGGTGGCTCGACGCCGATTGGGAGCGGCCCTGGTCGCCTGGATAGCCTGCCGGTATGCCCGAGTTCATCTACACCATGACCAAGGCTCGCAAGGCGGTCGGCGAGAAGGTCATCCTCGACGACGTCACGATGTCGTTCTTCCCCGGAGCGAAGATCGGCGTGGTCGGGCCGAACGGCGCGGGCAAGTCGACGATCCTCAAGATCATGGCCGGAATGGACCAGCCGTCCAACGGCGAGGCTCGGATCGCGCCCGGGGCCACGGTCGGGATCCTGCTCCAGGAACCACCGCTCAACGAGGAGAAGACCGTCCTCGGCAACGTCGAAGAGGGCGCGGGCGAGATCAAGGCGAAGCTCGACCGCTACAACCAGATCTCGCTCGAGATGGGCGAGCCGGACGCCGACTACGACTCGCTGCTCGAGGAGATGGGCAAGCTCCAGGAGGAGATCGACCACGCGGACGCGTGGGATCTCGACGCCCAGCTCGAGCAGGCCATGGACGCCCTGCGCTGCCCGCCGCCGGATGCCGACGTGACCGTGCTCTCCGGTGGGGAGCGTCGGCGGGTGGCGCTGTGCAAGCTGCTCCTGCAGAAGCCGGACCTGCTCCTGCTCGACGAGCCGACCAACCACCTCGACGCCGAGTCGGTGCAGTGGCTCGAGCAGCACCTGGCGGGGTATGCCGGCGCGGTCCTGGCCGTGACGCACGACCGGTACTTCCTCGACAACGTCGCCCAGTGGATCGCGGAGGTCGACCGGGGTCGGCTCTACCCCTACGAGGGCAACTACTCGACCTACCTGGAGAAGAAGTCCGCCCGCCTCCAGGTCCAGGGCAAGAAGGACGCCAAGCTGGCCAAGCGCCTCCGGGACGAGCTCGAGTGGGTCCGGTCCAGTGCCAAGGGCCGGCAGACCAAGTCCAAGGCCCGGCTCCAGCGCTACGAGGAGATGGCGGCGGAGGCCGACCGGACCCGGAAGCTGGACTTCGAGGAGATCCAGATCCCGCCGGGTCCGCGGTTGGGCTCGACGGTCATCGAGGTCAAGGACCTCAAAAAGGGCTTCGGCGAGCGCGTGCTCATCGACAACCTGTCCTTCTCGTTGCCGCGCAACGGGATCGTCGGGGTCATCGGCCCGAACGGGGTCGGCAAGACGACGCTGTTCAAGACGATCGTCGGGTTCGAGGAGCCGGACGACGGCGCCGTGCGGGTCGGCGAGACGGTGAAGGTCTCCTACGTCGACCAGGCACGGTCCGGGCTCGACCCGAAGAAGAACCTCTGGGAGACCGTCTCCGACGGCCTCGACTTCCTCAAGGTCGGCAACGTCGAGATCCCGTCGCGCGCCTACGTCTCGCAGTTCGGCTTCAAGGGTCCGGACCAGCAGAAGATGACCGGCGTCCTCTCCGGCGGCGAGCGGAACCGGCTCAATCTCGCGCTGACGCTCAAGCAGGGCGGCAACCTGCTGTTGCTGGACGAGCCGACCAACGACCTCGACGTCGAGACGCTCGGCTCCCTCGAGAACGCGCTGCTGGAGTTCCCGGGCTGCGCCGTGGTGATCAGCCACGACCGGTGGTTCCTCGACCGCGTGGCGACCCACATCCTCGCCTACGAGGGCACGGAGGAGGACCCGTCGAACTGGTACTGGTTCGAGGGGAACTACGAGGCCTACGAGGCCAACAAGGTGGAACGTCTCGGCGCCGACGCGGCTCGGCCGCACCGGGTGACCTACCGCAAGCTGACCCGCGACTGAGCTCAGACCGAGACGTCGGCGGGCCATTCCCCGCCGCGTCTCGGTGCGAGACCGCAGGCGTGCAGCTCGAGCTCGGCCAGGGCTCGAAGGGTCGGGGGATCGCCACGGCGGAAGCCCCCGGCCGGGTCCGGGCCGAGGGCCCCGAGCCGGGCGAGGGACTGACCGGTCAGGGCCCGAAGGGCGAACAGCTCGAGCCCTCCCGGTCGCGCCAACCAGCGCTGGGCGGCGGTCGCCCGGCGGACGAAGCGGATCCGCCGGACCGCCCAGACCGCCAGCACGACGACGATGGGGACGACGGCGATGACGATTCCCGCCGTGCGGGCGACCTGGTCGACGGTCATGCCGAGCGACGTCCCCGTGTCGGCGAGGGTCTGACCCGCCGACGAGACGGCGTCGAACGGGCCGCGCAGCGAGTCGCCGACGAGCGGGACCCCGCCGACGTTGTCGGCGGCGCCGGCCATGTTGTCGCGGATGGAGTCGCCGGCGGTGGTGAGGTCGTCGACCGGTCCGCGCAGCTCGGAGATCCCGTTGTCCACGGTTCGCCCGAGCCAGATGCTCAGCGCGACCCAGCAGACCACGAACACGTCGGACACGATCTGGACCGTGCGTCGGGCGGTGGTGTCGGCGTACAGCTTCGGCATCGGGAGCTCCTCGAGAGTCGGCCGGTTCCCACGGCGCTGAGCGCAGCGGACCACGCGCACCGTTCCCGTTCATCACCCTCTTCGAGGGAGATGACGAACGCGGTTAGCACTTGGGCGGTCTCGCGAGCAGCGGGAGTGTGCCTGGTCACGGATTGCGAAACGATGCAGACGTTGTCGGCGTCGTGGCGCACACTTGTCAGGTGGACGGGCGGTGGGTTCTGCTCACCTTGGTCGTCGCGGCAGCGGCGGCCATCCGGTGGCGCCGTCGCACGCCCGAGCCGCCGGAGCGGACGTCACGTCGGGACGACCTCACCGCTGAGAACCCGACGGACCGATCGCCGATTCGACCACCGGCCACGAGCAAGGTCGACCGCATCGACCGCATCGACGTGATCGACCACGTCGGGCCTGGCGACGGGGTCGACGGGCCCGCCACGATGGACGGGTCGCTGCACGAGGCCCTCGAGCGGGTGTGGGCCGAGCATTCCCGCAGCGCGGAGACGCTGCTCTACGCGCGGCTCCACCTGCTGGTCCAGCGTGGAGTGCCGGTGCGCGCGATTCGTCGCGCGCCGGGCGGTCAGGTGGTCCGTGTGGTCTTCGCGGACAACACCGTGGTGCTGTGCCACGGCACAGGTTCCGGTGACTTCGGGCGGCTCGGCATGGCGATGCACCGTGGCGCCGTCCGACTCGGCGGCTACGCCCACGAGGAGACCGGCACCCGGTTGGAGTTCCGGTGGCCCCCGGACCAGCACCTGGCGGCGGTGGCCGTCGGGCTCGACCAGCCGGACTGACCGCGGGACTGACCGCGGGACTGGCCGCGGGGCCGACCCCGGTGGGGCCGCGACGGATCGGCCCAGCTCGGCGCTCGCCGACCGACTCGTCAGCCGCGGGCGCCGAGGAGCCGCAGACCGAGCGACGCATACGTGGGCCCGATCCGGTCGGGCGTGCGGCGTACGCCCGGGCTGTACCAGCGGGCGACGTCGATGCACAGCGACATCAGCGCGAGCGCCGTCTCCCGGACGTCGGTCACCGCGAACTCGCCGGACGCCACGCCCTCCTCGAGCAGCTCGCGGACCGCCTCGTCGATGTCCTTGCGCAGCGTCAGCACCTCGTCGCGGTGCTCGGGCTGCAGGTGGGGGAACTCGTACTGCACCACGCGGGCCACCTCGTAGTGCTCCGCATGCCAGGTGGCGAACCCGGACATGACCCGAGCCACCCGTTCGGTCGGCGTCCCCGGTCCGGTCGCGGACCCGCGCACCAGGTCCAGTGCCGCCTCGTGGCCCCGGCGGCTCAGCGCATACAGGACCGCCTCCTTGGAGTCGAAGTGCACGTAGACGCCGGCGGGGGAGAGCCCGGCGCGGGAGGCGATGTCGCGCGTGGTGGTGGCGTGGAAGCCCCGGTCCGCGAACGCGCCGGCCGCCGCGTCGAGCAACCGCTCGACCGTGGAGGAGGCGGCTTGCCCGGCGAGGGCACCCGTCGTCACGTTGACAGCATGCCGGACGTTCGCGACACTAAGCAAGCGCTTAGTTACCCGTCAGTAGCGGACTGAGCCCGACCACCAGAAGCACCTGACCGAAGGAGCCCCCGTGCCGCGCCACATCTACGACGAGGACCACGAGGCGTTCCGGGCGACCGTTCGCGAGTTCGTCGAACGGACCCTGAAGCCCCGCGCCGAGGAGATGGTCCGCGAGAAGTCGATCGCCCGCGACATCTGGCAGGAGGCCGGCAAACAGGGACTGTTCGGGTTCGGGATCCCGGAGGAGTACGGCGGCGCGGGATCGGACGACTACCGGTTCAACGCGGTCGCGGCCGAGGAGGTCGCCGCCTTCAGCGCCGCCGTGTCGTCCTGCTTCGGCATCCACTCCGACGTCAACCCGCCCTACATCGTCGACCTCGGCACCGACGAGCAGAAGCAGCGCTGGCTGCCGGGCATGGCCTCGGGTGAGCTGATCAGCGCGATCGCCATGACCGAGCCGTCGGGTGGCTCCGACCTCGCGGCCCTCAAGACCACCGCCGTCCGGGCCGGCGACGACTCCGGCGACTGGATCGTCAACGGCAGCAAGACCTTCATCACCAACGGCTACTCCGCCGACCTGGTGATCGTCGCCACGCGGACCGACCCCACTAAGGGCGCCAGGGGCATCACCCTGTTCGTCATCGAGGACGGGACGCCAGGCTTCAGCCGTGGCCGCAAGCTCGACAAGGTCGGGCAGGACGAGTCCGACACGGCCGAGCTGTTCTTCGAGAACGTCCGGGTGTCCGACGCGAACCGGCTCGGCGACGAGGGCTTGGGTTTCATCGCCATGATGCAGCGGCTCCCGCAGGAGCGGATCGGGGGCGCGGTCTCCAACACGGCGAACGCGGCCCAGATCCTCCACGAGACCATCGAGTACGCCAAGGAGCGGAAGGCGTTCGGCCAGCCGATCGGGACGTTCCAGCACAACAAGTTCAAGCTGGCCGAGCTGGTCACGAAGGTCGAGGTCACCCAGGCCTACGTCGACGACTGCGTCATCGCCCACACCAAGGGCGAGCTGACCGCGGTGGACGCCGCCAAGGCCAAGTGGTGGAGCGCGCAGGTCCAGAACGACGTGCTCGACGAGTGCGTCCAGCTCTACGGCGGCTACGGCTACATGAACGAGTACCGCGTGGCCCGCGCCTGGCGCGACGCGCGGGTGACCAAGATCTGGGCCGGTTCCAACGAGATCATGAAGGAGCTCATCGGCCGCGACCTGGGGCTGTAGCCCCGAGAAGCCTCGTCACCCCACGAGGTTCTGTGCTTCGCTCCGACACCTCGCGGGGACCCCGACTAGCAGGTCGAGCCGCCGCCGCACAGGTGCTTGCGGCGGCACGGCCGGCCAGGACCGGGATGCCGCCCGGCCCGCAGCGGGGAACTCGGCGCGCGGCAGATCCGGGGCTCCGGAGACCGACGATGGGCAGTGTCGTTCCTGGAGCTCATCGGCGGCTCCTGTACCAGTCCACCGCGCTCTGGGCGCGGCGGAGCTCGGCGTCGGGCAGGACCGCCCTCGGGAAGAGGACGCTGCTGCGCAGCTGGGACCGGATCATGACGGCGTGCCTCATGACATACATTCGGTCCACCCCCCGGTAGGAGATGGTGACGCGGCCGGTCGAGTCTTCGAGGACCATCGCGTCGTCGCGGAGTCCCGCGCTGATGACCATTCCGGGCATCGCGCAGACGCCCTCACGTCTCCAGGCGCTCCACCAGGCCACCGCGACACCGACGAGGGTCACACCGATCGGCAGCACCGCCCAGAACCACGGCATCCCGCGCAGGACGAGCGGCGAGACCAGCAGCAGCAGGTCGACGGCGCCGATCGCGATCATGCTCGGGGTGAGCAGCTGCCGCGTCGTGGCCGCCCACGCCAGCCGGCTCCGGGTCGACCGGGTGCACTCGTAGGCGTACGGCAGGGGTGCCTGCCCTGCCGACAGGACCGATGGGGTCTCGTCGGCCGCAGCATCGACCAGGGCCTGGAGCTGCTCGAGCGCGGGCAGGACGAGCTCCGCGGGCAGAGCCAGGACGCCTCCTCGGCGGGTGCGGAGCACCACCGTGTTCCCGCGCCGCACGACCGACTGCCAGGCGGCATACGGCGTCACCGTCGTCGCGACGGCATGCCGCACGGCCAGATGGGTCCTCCCGAGACCCAGCCCGAGGGTGAAGCCAGGCGGTGCGTAGGCCCTCGCCGACCGCATGCACCGGACGTACAGGAGGACGGGGGTGAGGACCATGATCGCGACGACCAGCGCGGCGCTGAGCAACGACTGGAGGATCACAGCCGCCGCCAGCACAGCGCCCAGAAGGATGCCGACCTGGACCAGATAGCTGCGCGAGGTGGTCCAGAACCGGAACAGCGCCCGCGCCAGCAGTCGAGGGGTCTCGTCGCGGGCCAGCATGACGTGCGTCAGCGGGACCTGAGGGTCCACTTCGCCGGTGGGCGGTTGTGAGTACGAATATGCGGTCAGCGGATTCCCCTGCGATGGCGACGGCCGTGTCGCGGGAAGTGTGCCCGTCCAGGGCGGCCCGAGGAAGGCGTCCGGGGGCAAACAGGGCCGAAGGGACGAGTCGGATCGAGCCGGTCAGTCCATCGGACCGCCGGCGACGTAGATCACCTGGCCGCTGACAAAGCCGGCCTCATCGCTGGTGAGGAACGAGATCGTCGCCGCGATGTCCTCGGGCTGGCCGACTCGCTGGACGGGGATCTCCTTGGCGCTGAAGGCGATGAAGTCCTCGAACGACACCCCGAGCCGCTCCGCCGTGGCCCGGGTCATGTCGGTCTGGATGAACCCGGGCGCCACCGCGTTGGCGGTGACGCCGAACTTGCCCAGCTCGATGGCGAGGGTCTTGGTGAACCCTTGCAATCCGGCCTTGGCGGCGGAGTAGTTGACCTGGCCCCGGTTGCCCTGGGCCGAGGTCGAGGACAGGTTGACGATTCGGCCGAACCGTTCCTGCGTCATGTGGCCCTGCACCGCGCGGGTCATGAGGAACGAGCCGCGCAGGTGCACGCCGATGACCGAGTCCCAGTCCTGCTCGGTCATCTTGAAGATGAGGTTGTCGCGGGTGATGCCCGCGTTGTTGACCAGGATGGTCGGGGCGCCGAGCGCCTCGGCGACCTGGGCGACCGCGGCCGCCACCTGGTCGGCATCGGCGACGTCCACCCCGACGCCGATCGCCTGACCGCCGGCGTCGGTGATCGCGGCCACCGTCTCCGCGCAGCTCGCCGCGTCGAGGTCGAGCACCGCCACCCGGTGTCCGTCGGCGGCGAGCCGCTTCGCCGTCGCGGCGCCGATGCCGCGCGCGGCTCCGGTGACGATGGCGGTCCTGGGGGTGCTGGTTGCGGGCACGGCGACTCCTGCGGCGGGCGAGCGGACGCGTACCGGACGAGACACGGCATGCGTGGGGCGGGTTTGCCGCCGCGAGTCTACGAGGGCGGTATGCCGGCCGGCCGAGCGGTCAGGCGGCCGCGGACTCGACGATCTCGACCAGCTCGCGGCGGCTGGGGCCGGGCGACAACGGTGCGCGCCAGCCGGTCTCGTACACCGCCCGGGCCAGCGGTTCCACCGGGTCGAGCACGGCGGGCAGCGCCTGCATGGCGACGTAGGGACCGATGGCGGGCCCGATCCGCCCGTCGACGCGGGACGCCTCCATGACCAGGTCGGACGGCAGGCGCGGGCCCGAGAGGTCGAGGTCCTCGCCGGCCCACCGGCGGCGCAGCGACTCGTCCATCACGGCGTGATCCTCGACCCAGGGCCGCATGTTCGCCTCGATCCACTCGTCGAACGTCTCACCGAGCTCGGTGAGGCGCCCGTTGGGCACCGACCCCCCGACGTCCACGGTGGTGTCGAGGAGCCGGAGGACCTCGTCGATCTGGAGCATGGTCGTGGCGAGGCCGCGGCCGAAGTTCGGCGTCGTGGTGCAGACCGAGTCGCCGACGAACAGGAGGCCGGGCAGGGCCAGGCCTCCGTCGGGGCCGCGCTGGCTCCGGTACGCGTTCTTCAGGGTGCCGCCCGGGAGGACATCAGTGAGCGGCCGGGACCGCTGGGGGTCGGTCCACTGGGCCAGCCCGGGGATGGCGGCGACCGCGGCGTCGAAGGCGGTGTTGTGGCGCAGCCCGACCAGGTCACGATCGTCGGTCGAACGGATCACCAGCGCGGAGAAGATGCCCCGCTCGTGGAGGAAGACAAGGCACTGGTAGCCGTCGCAGTTCGCCTGCCAGGCGATGGGGTTGACCATCGGGCCGGGTTCGGCGCCGGGCGCCAGCTGGTAGACCCGGTCGACGTACGCGATCCCGCAGATGCCGCCGGCCGAGGCCGGGGCGCGGCGGTCGCGGTTCACCCGTCCCGAGCGGCCGGAGGCGTCGACGACCAGGTCGGCCTCGATGGTGTCGCCGTCGACGACGATCCCGGCGGCGTGGCGGCCCGCGGAGTCGACCGTCTCGAGGACGTGGTCGACATGACCGGTGCGGAGGGTCACTCCGGGTACGGTCAGGGCGGCCGCCCGCACCCCCTGCTCGTAGGTGCTGCGCTGGCACCGCAGGCCCGCCACGGCGGTCGACCCGTCCGGCAGTGGCATCTCGACGGGCTCGGCGCCGACCCCGAGAAGCAGCTCGTACGCCTCGGGAAGCTCCCGCCGCAGGGTGTGGACCACCTGCGACCGGATCCCGTGAGCGTGGTGGAACTGCATGACGCCCTTGCGCGCCCAGACTCCTTCAGCGGGGGGGCCCGGGTCCCGGTCGACGAGGGTCACCTGGGCGCCTCGACGGGCCAGCGCAGCGCCGAGGACGAGCCCGGCCGGACCGGCGCCGATGATCGCCGTCCGCATCGACGGTCACCCCCGTCCCGTGGAGTCGTCCGTTTCCTGGCGCGAGGCTACGCCGAGCCGACCACGGGAGCGCTCGGTTTCGGAGGGCTACTCCTTGATCCGGATCATGCCCTCCTGGGCGGCGGAGGCCACCAGCCGGCCGTCCGCGGCGAACATCCGGCCGAAGGCGAGGCCTCGACCACCCTGGGCGGTGGGCGACGACTGCGTGTAGAGGATCCACTCGTCGGCCCGGGCGGGCCGGTGGAACCACATCGCGTGGTCGAGGCTCGCCGGGCGGAGGCGCGGGTCGGACCACGCGAGCCCGTGCCGGCGGATGACCGGTTCGAGCAGGGCGTAGTCCGACGCATACGCCAGGACGGCGGCGTGGAGCAGCGGGTCGTCGGGCAGCGGGCCGATGGTGCGCAGCCAGACGCTCTGGCGGGCGGCGAGCTGGCGGCCCGGGGCGATGTTGATCGGGCCCTCCACGTGCCGCAGGTCGACCGGTCGCTCGCGCAGGTACCCACGCGGGACCACGCCGTCGAGGTCGACCACGTCCTCCGGGGGGAGCGCCTCGGGGTCCGGGGCCGCCGGCATCGACTCCTGGTGGTCCAGACCGCCGGCCGGCTCCTGGAAGGAGGCGATCATCGACAGGATCGGCTCGCCGTACTGGATCGCCTGGACCCGACGCGTCGAGAACGAGCGGCCGTCGCGGATCTGGTCCACGGCGAACCGGATCGGGTGGCTGTCGTCGCCCGGCCGCACGAAGTAGCCGTGCAGGGAGTGGATCGGCCGGGCCGCGTCGTGGCCCACATCGGCAACCGTGCGCCCCGCGGCCACCACCGCCTGGGCGAGCACCTGACCGCCGAACACCCGCCCGTGGGGCATCTTCTGGCTCTCCCCGACGAAGACGTCGGCACTGGACTCGCCGAGGTCGCTCTCCTCGTCGCCCTCGACGCCGTCGACCCGGACATGGGCCTCGCCCAGATGCCTCAGGTCGAGGACCGTGAGCAGCTCCTCGAGCGGTCCCAGCGACGCCGTTCCCTCGGGCGAGTCCACCCGCCGGACTCTAGCGGCGTCGCCGGCGCGGGCGTCAGGCGCGGCGGGCCGGGCGAGCGGGGAGGATCTCGCCGACCACCTCGAGGAGGTCCCGGGACGGCGAGAGGCCGAGCTCCTCGCGCATCTGCGCGGCGAACCGGCGGAAGTGGGCGATGGCCGCGGCCCGGTTGCCACCGGCCAGCAGCGCGCGCAACAGGCCCGCGTGCGAGGACTCGCGCCACGGGTCGAGGCGGATCGCCCGCAGGGCGGCGTCCACCCCGTCACCGTGACGGCCCTCCTCGACGCTCGTGCTGACGACCACGTCGAGCAGGTGGAGCTCCAGCTGGCGTACACGCTCGCGTTCGAGCTCGACCCACTCCTCCTCCCAGCCGGGCAGCAGCTCGAGGTCGAACCCCGGACGGGCAGCGCTCGGGTGCTCGGTCCCGGCCCGCGCCGCCCGGACCTGCTCCTGCAGGTCGTCGACGTCGACGATGACGTCGGGCCCGATGGTCAGCGAGGCGGCGGTCGCGTCGACGACCGGCGCCAGGGCGCCCAGCCGGCAGACGGTCGAGCGCAGGTTGGCCCGGGCCCTGGTCTCGTCGACGTCCGGCCAGATCGCGGCCGCGACGGTCGAACGCCGCACCGGATGGCCCTGGATGGCGAGGTAGGCGACGAGTCGCTGGCCGGCGGGCGGCACCTCGACCCGGCCCTCGGGCCCGGAGAGGCCGAAACCGCCGAGCAGGCGGATCGACCAGTGGTGGTTCGCGGAAAGGTCAACTACAGGCATTCTCAGTCCTCGACGGGTCCCCGAGCGGTGTGTCGCACACCGCTCCGTGTTGGCCACCCCACCGATCTCCGCGCCGGTCTGGTGAGTCTGGCCCAGTCGTTGTCGTTCAGGTCGCGTGCTCACCTCGTGCCGTCCCGCGATGCCGACCGGCGAGCTCGGCCGTGCGTGCGCCGTCTCGAGGAGTGTGGTCGACCGGGTTGGACACGTGAAGCAGGAGCGGTGAGCGGGGAGCGGAGATACGAGCGCTGGTTGTGGCTTTCCCGCACGTTCGCTGGACGTCGTGACGCCACGGTGACGCCGCGCTCACGCCGCCGTGACGATCCCGACACGCTGACGTGACGCCCGGTCGACGCCCGGGTCACGGCCGCGTGCCGACGGGCGCACGCCGCGGTCCGCGCCGCGGTGACGACGAGGGAGCGGTACGGCAGCGGGACGGTCGCGGTACCGCAGCGGGACCGTCGCGTCGCGGTCCACGGTCCGGTGACGGGCTCCCGGTTCCATGGAACTCGTCAACATCCGACACATCCGAACCAACGTCCGGAAGGAGGTGAACACCATGACCTTCATCACCCGTGAGGAGCTCGCTCGCGAGGAGGTCGAGCTGCTGCCGTCGCGCGAGACGCTCGCCTTCTTCAACTGGGCCAACGTCTCCGCCACCAACGTCGCGCTCGCGCAGAACACCTACACGCTGCTCAGCGCCGCCGGCGCCTCGGCGAACCAGGCCGTTCTGGTCTCGCAGTCCTGACGACGAGCCCGTATGCGGCTACGTCAAGCAGGTCCGACCGGCCAGTCACACGGCCACTCTGAACACCTCGGAAGGGGGGAAACATGGACACCATCTCCGTCACCGAGCTCGAGGCCACCACGGTCGAGCTCCTGCCGTCGCGCGAGACGCTCGCGTTCATCAACATCGCGAACGTCACCGCCGTCAACCTGGCGCTGGCCATCAACGCGGGCACGATCGGTTCCGCCGCGTACGCGTCGGCCAACCAGCTCGTGGTCGTCGGCCAGAGCTGACCCAGCGCTTCTGCGCACGCACCACGGCGGAGGCCGAGCCGTTCGGGAGATGGCTCGGCCTCCGCTCGCGTGGTGGGCACCCACACCGCTGCCCCACGCATACCCGAACCTCGACGCCACCTCGACACCAGCACGAAGGACTCGACGCCGATGACCAACCCCACACTCCTGGCGCCCACGCTCGCGCCGGGCGTCTCGCTGCTCGGCGAGTATCAGGGCTCGGGGTTCACCGAGCCGCACTACCTCATCGTGCGAGCCGACCAGCAGGTGCTGCACGTGTCGCGCCTGCTCTTCGTCGTCGCGTCGCACCTCGACGGGCGCAGCAGCATGGAGGAGATCGCCGGGCGGGTGAGCCAGGAGTACGGCCGCGCGCTCGACGCCGAGGGCGTCCAGTTCCTCGTCACCGCCAAGCTGCGCCCCATGGGCATCGCGGCCGAGACCGTGGCCGACGACACCGGTGAGCACGTCTCGTTCGGGCTCCCCCTCGCGACCGCCCCCGCACCACCCCGCCCCGCGCCGGAAGCGCGGGAACCGCGACCGGCACCGGAACCGCGGGAGGCGCCGCTGCCCGCTCCCCCCGCCCCGACGGCGCCTCCCGCTCGTCTCCTTCCCCGCGCGAACCCGTTGCTGGCGCTCCGGTTCCGCGGCACCCTCATCCCCGCCTCGGCCACGCGGTTCCTCGCGCGCCTGCTCGCGCCGTTCTTCTACGGACCGGTCGTCGTGCTCGGCATCGTCGGGCTCGTCGTCGCGGACGTCTGGCTGCTGCGCCAGGCCAACCTGACCGGCGCCGTCGGCTCGATCCTCGTCGACCCGCCGATGCTGCTCTCCGTGATCGGGATCCTGCTCGGCGCCACGGTCGTCCACGAGCTCGGCCACGCGGCCGCCTGCCGCTACGGCGGCGCGACGCCCGGAAAGATCGGCGTCGCGGTCTACATCGTCTACCCCGCCTTCTTCACCGACGTCACCCAGTCCTACCGCCTCGGTCGCGTCGGCCGGGTCCGCACCGACCTCGGCGGCGTCTACTTCAACGCCCTGACGATCGCCGGGCTGACGGCGGTGTATGCGCACACGCAGTCGCCGGCGGTCCTGCTCGCCATCGTCTTCGTCCACATCGAGGCGCTCCAGCAGCTGCTCCCGCTCGGTCGCCTCGACGGATACTTCGTCGTCGCAGACCTCGTCGGCGTGCCCGACCTGTTCGGGCGCATCGGCCCGATCCTCCGCAGTGCCGTTCCGGGGCGTCAGACCCACCCGAAGGTCGCCGAGCTGCGCCGCTCGGCGCGGGTCGTCGTCACCCTCTGGGTGGTGGTCACCGGGCCGATCATGGTCGGGATCCTCGCGTTCATGCTGTGGAACGCGCCCTCGATCACGGCTCAGGTGGTCGACGCGATGAGCCGCGAATGGACGCAACTGCAGGCTTCGATCGACGCTCGCGACCTGGCCGGTATCACCCTGGCGGCTCTGTCCCTCGTCTTGTTGCCGCTGCCTCTGCTGGGCCTCGCCTGGCTGGTCGGCGGCATCCTCCGCCGCATCGTCGCTGCCGCGGTCCGACCGCTCCGGCGTCACCGAACCCGCCCATCGACCGTGGGCACCCCGTACCGCCTCCAGCCCGAGGAGATCCCGATGTCCGGATCGGATCCCACCACCCACCCGACAGCGATGGCCGCCTCCCCGATGCCGTATGCGTCGGCCGTCGCCTCGTCCGCCCCGGCCACGGTGTCGGCCCCGGCAACGGTGTCGGCCCCGGTGTTCACCCGCACGGCGGACGAGCTCACCGAACGCTTCCTGCTGCGGGCCCAGCCGCGTACTCCTCGACACGGGTGGCGCCGTACCGTCTTCGCCGTGACCGGCGGGCACGTCAACCCGGGCCCGAGCAACCGCGAGCGCCGCGAGGACGCCCTGCTCCAGCGGGTCCGGACGCGGATCGACGGGTCCCGCCGCATCGTCGTCCTCTCCCGGAAGGGCGGCGCCGGCAAGACGACGACCACGCTGATGCTCGGCCACACCTTCGCCACCCATCGCGGCGACCGGGTCGTCGCCCTCGACGCGAACCCCGACGCCGGCAGCCTGGGCATGCGGCTGCCCCGCGAGACGCAGTACTCGGCAACGGACCTGCTGGCCGAGCGCACCTGGGTGGAGCGGTACTCACAGATCCGCGCGTTCACCTCGCAGGACCCGGTGAGCCGGCTGGAGGTGGTCGCGTCCGACGACGACCCGCGGATCACGCTGGCCCTCGGCTCGCAGGACTACCGGCACCTGGTCGACACGTTGGACCGGCACTACAACCTCGTCCTCGTCGACACCGGTACCGGCATCCTCGACGATGCCATCCAGGGCATCCTCGAGGAGGCCGACCAGCTCGTCGTCGTCATGCCGCCGGCCCTGGACGGCGGGCGTGTCGCGGCGATGACCCTCGACTGGCTGGACCAGCACGGGCACCACGACCTCGTCGCGAACGCGGTCGCCGTCGTCAACGCGGTCCGCGGATCGGGTCCGCTCGAGCTCGACCGTCTCGAGGAGCACTTCGCGTCCCGCTGCGCGTCCGTCCACCGGATCCCGTGGGACCCGGTACTCGAGGCCGGAGCGCACTCCGCCCTCGCCGACCTGCGGCCCGAGACGCGAGCCGCCTACCTGGAGCTGGCCGGCGCCGTCGCCGAGGGGTTCCGCAGCACTGGCCACACACCGACAGGGGAGCAGTCATGATTTCTCGCACGTCAGTCCGCCTCGGAGCCGTGGCGACGTTGGTCGCCGGGTTCGTCGCGGTCCAGCAGGCACCGGCGGAGGCAAAGTCGGCCGGCAGCTCGGCTTCCTTCGACGACCGCAAGGTGGTCCAGCTCCTGCGCCCGGGGGCCGAGCGCGGCAAGGGAGGACTGGCCCTGCACATGACGTCGAAGGACGCGGTGTCCGCCGGCAACGCCGCGGTGGCGACGTCGTCGTGCGACGGGTGCCACGCCACGGCGATCTCGTTCCAGGTCGTCGTCGCCGACAAGTCACCCACCTCGATCGACGTCGGTAACGTCGCCTACGCCAACAACGAGGGATGCGCGTCGTGCGAGGCGGACGCCTTCGCCTACCAGTTCGTCCTGGCCTTCGACGGCGACGCCTCCATCACGTGGGCCGGTCGGCTCAAGCTCGCGCGGATCGACCTCGCGCTGTTCCGTCTCGCGCGGTCCGGCAGCTCCGCCGACCAGATCCAGGCCGCGGCCGACGGGTATGCGGCGCAGGTCGTCGACATCCTGTCCTCCGAGCTGCGGGTGCGCCCGGTGGTCCGCAAGGGCATCCAGAAGCAGCACGGTCCCGGACCGAAGTCGGTCAGCCGCCCGCCGGACGCTCTCGCGTCCTGACCCGGCGCCGTTCGGCGCCACCGCACTCCGGCCACGTCGGTCCGGCCGCGACCCGGGCCGACGTGGCCGGTTTCCTGTGCCGTGTCAGGGGGACTCAGGGTGTGCGTGCGAAGTCGGGGTCACGGACCCCGCTGCGGTGACAGGGGGAGGAGCGACCTCCGGCGCCGAGCTCCGGCCGCCCAGCAGGGTGGCCGCCATCGGCAGCAGGAGCACGGTCACCGCGCCCCCGGCGACCAGCAGCGAGCTGCTCGCCTGGCTCATCTGGCCGTTGGAGACCGCGACGGACGTCACCGCCACGATGATCGGCAGGCCGGTCGACCCGTAGAGCGCCACCCGCACGCTGTCCCGCCGGGAGAACCGTCGCCCGGCCCCGTCGGGCGCGCGCTCCGTCATCGTCGCGACGAGGATCGGGCCGCCGCGCACCACGATGATGGCTGCGACGAACGCGATGAGCACGAGGGGGTCGGAGGCGACGGCGGCCGGGTCGATCCCCATCCCGGAGGTCACGAAGAAGACGGGGATGACCAGCCCGAACGCCAGCCCGTCGAGCTTGTGCTCGAGGGAGCGGTGCCCCTCCGGGATGAGCCGTCGCAGGATGAACCCGGCGGCGAACGCGCCGAGCACCACGTCGAACTGGAACGCCGCGGCGAGGATCGAGAGGGTGATGAGCAGCAGCACGACGAGGCGGACGGTCACCTGCGCGGTGGTCTCCTGTCCGGCCGAGATCAGCCGGTGCAGGCGGCTGCCCGGCAGCACGCGCGTCGACGCATACGTGACGCCGACGGCCAGGACGGCGAACACCACGAGGACGAGGATCGACTTGAGCGCGCCGCGCGTGCCGAGGAGCACCGCCATAGCGATGACCGGACCGAGCTCCCCGAACGCGCCGTGGTTGAGGATCGTGGCGCCGAACGGCGTGGACAGCTGGCCGCTGTCGCGCAGGATCGGCAGGAGCACGCCGAGTGCGGTCGAGACCACCGCGATGGCCACGGCGATCTCGGCGGTCACCAGGCCCGACAAGCCGAGGAGGCCCACGAACCCCAGCGCGAGGAGGAAACAACAGACCCAGGTCACCAGCGCCCGCCGGCCGCCGCGTCCGGTCAGCTCCTTGAGCTCGATCTCGTAGCCCGCCAGGAGGAACAGCATCCCGAGCCCGAGCTCGCGGAAGGCCTCGACCGCCTCGCCCATCGTCGCGATCCCGAGGACGTGCGGACCGATGACCACCCCGAACGCCAGCAGCAGCACGGTTTCCGGGACCAGCCTTCGGGGCACGAGCGCGGCCAGCAGCGGCGAAGCCACGGCGACGAGGGCGATCCAGAACAGGGAGACGGCTGCTTCCATGGCGCCATGTTCCTCTCCTGACCGACGAGGCCGATGGCAACCCTGGGCACCGTGGCGGTGCTCAGCGCAGGAGCAGTTGGCTGACCGAGAACGTCGCACCGGCCGGGTCGCTGACCACGACGCGCAGGAAGCCGTTCTCCTCGTCCGGTCCCGAGAGGACGCGGCCACCGAGATCGCCCACCCGGCCCGCCAGCCCGACCACATCGTCGCTCCAGAAGTCGACGTGCCAGCCCACGGCGGCGGAGTCGGCGGCGGGGAAGCCCACGGCGACCGTGTCTCGGGGTACCGGCTGGTGCTCGGTGCCACCGACGTACCCCGGCAGCCGGAACAGGTCGGCGGGTCCCATCGCGTCGGCGCCCCAGCCGAACACCTCCCCGTAGAAGGCTCGGGAGCGAGCGGGGTCCGGGGTCTGCAAGGCACTCATCGCCCACGCGTTGGGCTCGTTCACGACCTCGGCTCCCTCCCGGGCGGTCGCCTCCCAGAGACCCAGCCGGGCGCCGACCGGATCGGTGAGGATCGCGAGGTGTCCAGCGGGGCTGGCGTCGACCGGGCCGACGACGTCAGTCGCCCCGGCCGCGACCGCCTGTGACAGTGCTGCGTCGAGGTCGTCGACGCGGACCTGGGTGAACCAGCCGACGGCGTCGTCCGCGCCCACCTCCGCGGCACTGGCGATCCCGGCCACCTCCCGCCCGCGCAGGGTCGCGACGACGTACGTCGGGCTCTCCTCGTCGTCCGCGAGCATCGTCCACCCGAAGACGCCGGCGTAGAAGCGCATGGCCGCGGCCAGGTCGGGTTGCAGCGTCTCGACCCAGCAGGGCACTCCGGCGGGGTAGGTGTCGACGTCGGGCATCAGGACCTCCTGAGTGGTGTCGGTGATCTCCGGGACGGGGACGTCCCGGGAAGCAGGGGTTCCTGGATCTCCAGGACCCACGTGTCGCGCGCGCCGGCGCAGTCGAGGTAGACCTCGCGGTTGCCTCCCGACGACCGGTGGGGCGAACGGTCGATCCACGAGGCCAGCGCCTGGATGGTCGCCATGACGCCCTCGGGCGGACCGTGATGCAGCGCGATCGCCGCACGCTCGATCCGCGGCAGGTCGACGACGGCGAATCCGCCGCGAGGTCCGAGCTCGGCGTCCACCGGGAAGCAGACGTCCACGTCGACCCGGCCTCGCTGACCGCGTTCGTACCGGACGAGTGCCGGACCGATGGGGCGTAGGTGGGTCGCGCCCAGCGCGGCGATGATCTCGTCGAACAGCGGCTGGACGACCGGCGTGATGCTCGCCGGGTCGTAGCTCGCCGCGACGCCGGACCGCAGGGCGACGCGAAGCGGCTCGACCGGCCGGACCGTCACGTCGAGGTCGTGGCCACCGGATGCGTCGTCCACCGCCCGAAGCCGCGCCTCGACCTCGGCCAACCGGGCGACGTCGGCATCGATCTGCGCCTCGAGCTCCATCCGCCGCAGCCGGAGCATGCCGTGCAGCTCGACCGGGTCGAGCTCGTCGAGCATCGTCTTCACCTGCTGCAGCGAGAAGCCCAGCTCTTTGAGCACCACGAGCCGGTTGAGTCGCGCGAGCTGCGACACCTCGTACGCCCGCCGTCCGGTCCACTCGTCGACGTGCGCCGGGGTGAGCAGCCCCATCGCGTCGTAGTGCCGGAGCATGCGCACGCTGATCCGGCCGCGGCGGGCGAACTCTCCGATTCCCAGCATGGTCCGCTCACCGTAGGACCTGACACAGTGTCAGGTACCAGCCCTCTCGGAGGCCCCGGAGGAACGTGCAGTCGGTCGTTAGGGTTTGCCCATGCCGGTTGCGGTCATCCTCGTCGCCGTCGACGACCCCTCGGTGCGGGCCGCTCTTGCGGACGACCTCGGGCACCGCTTCACGCCGGACTACGACGTGCTCGGAGGCTCCTCGTCGTGGGCGAGGAACCAGCTGGACGCGTTGGCCGACGCGGGCCGGAACGTGGCCCTGGTCCTGGCTGCGACCGACCTGCCGGAGGCCGGCATCGGGGGAGTGGACCTGCTGGCGGACGTGCGCCGTCGTCATTCCCAGGCTCGCCGGCTGCTCCTCGTCGACCGCGCCCGCTGGCGTGGTCACCCGGTGCGGGAGGCCCTGGTCCTGGGGCACGTCGACTCGTACGTCTTCGTGCCGTGGGCGCAGCGGGAGCCGTGGCTCTACCTTCCGGTCACCGAGGCGCTCGCCGACTGGGAGCGCGGCCAGCCGGCCGAGCAGGTCGCCGTGACGATCGTCGGCGAGCCGGAGTCGCGGCGCGCGTACGAGCTTCGCGACATCTTCAGCCGGGCGGCCATCCCGTACGAGCTACTCGACTGGGAGTCCGACGAGGGAGCCGCCGTGCTCGCCGAGCACGGCGGCTCCCAGTCCGACCTGCCGCTGCTCCTCATGCATCCGGGTTCGGTCCTCACCGCCCCCGACGACGTCGAGATCGTCGAGCAACTGGGCTTCGTCAGCGCGCCCCCCGAGGGTGACTGTGACGTCGCGGTCGTCGGCGCCGGGCCGAGCGGGATGTCCGCGGCGGTGTATGCGACGTCCGAGGGACTGCGCACCGTCA
This sequence comes from uncultured Actinomycetota bacterium, assembly GCA_963713345.1. GTDB lineage: Bacteria > Actinomycetota > Actinomycetes > Actinomycetales > Dermatophilaceae > Lapillicoccus. The sequence goes on from CAVQLI010000010.1 coordinate 112,182, forward strand.
TGGTGACCCCGGGAGTGCCGGGTGGCCAGGCGGGGACCAGCTCGATGATCCGGAACTACCTAGGGTTCCCGCGCGGCCTGGCCGGCCCCGAGCTGACCAACCGGGCCGTCGAGCAGGCGTGGCTGTTCGGGACCGAGATGGTCCTGGCCGACGAGGCCGTCAGGCTCGCGGCGGACGGGCAGTATCGGCTGGTCACGACCCGTCGAGGCCGGCTCCGGGCGCGCGCGGTCGTGCTGGCGACCGGCGTCGACTGGCGTCGCCTCGAGGTCCCGTCACTGGAGGCGTTCTTCGGCGTGGGCGTGTTCTACGGCGCCGCGGTCTCGGAGGCGGAGGCCATGACCGGACGCCAGGTCGTCGTGGTGGGCGGGGGCAACTCGGCGGGCCAGGCCGCGATCCACCTGGCCAAACGGGCCAGCAACGTGACCATCGCCGTCCGCGGGCCCTCCCTGGCGGAGACGATGTCGGACTACCTCGTCCGGGAGATCGACGCCTCACCGCGGATCACCCTACGGCGCAACACCGAGGTGGTCGGCGCCGACGGCCGAGGGCGCCTGGAGAGTCTCGTCCTGCGCGACAACCTGACGGGATCGACCGAGGCGTTCGCCGCGGACGCCCTGTTCGTCATGATCGGGGCCGAGCCCCGCACCGACTGGCTCGACGGCGTTGTCGCCCGCGATCCGGTGGGGTACGTCCTGACCGGCGCGGACATCCCCCCGGAGGCCTGGCCGCTGGAGCGGCCGCCGGCGTTCCTGGAGACCAGCCTCCCCGGTGTGTTCGCGGTCGGCGACGTGCAGCACGGTTCGACGAAACGCGTTGCCACGTCGGTCGGTTCGGGTGCCATGGCGATCCGCCTCGTCCACCAGTACCTCGCCGACATGCCCGAGGACGCCGTTTCGGGCTAGGACTGTGTGGCCAGCGCGAAGGGCAGCACCGCGTCGGCGCCGGCCTGGCGCAGCGTCCGGGCCGCCACGGTGAGGGTCCAGCGCGAGTCGACGAGGTCGTCCACGAGCAGGACCGGACCGTCGGCGTCGCTCAGCGCGGCGGCCAACGAGGGGCCGACGGCGAACCGGTCCCACACGCCGGCCAGCCGGAACGCGCTGTTGCCACCCGGCTCACCGGTAGGGCCGCCCTCCACGAGGTCGAGCGTGCCGAGGAACGGCAGCCGTCCGATCGAGGCGATCCCCTGCGCCACCGAGGCGACCAGCTCGGGCCGCCCTCGCGACGGCATCGCCACGACCCCCACCGGCCGCTCGTCCCACCCCCAGACGCGCAGCACCTCCACGCACGCCCGGAGGAGGTCCTCGGACGCGGGAGCATCCGCCGCGAAGACACCACGCAGCCGCTGTCCCCAGCCGAGGTCGGTGAGTCTCGCGACCGCCCGCCCGGGCTGCATCGCCGCATCGGCGCCGATCCGGCCGGACACCGGGACGCCCAGCCGCGACATCGCCGTCGGCCACTGGCCTCGCGGCTCGATCTCGACACCCACCCGAGCCAGCTGTTCACGGGCGGTGTTGACGGCGGCCGGCGGGAGGGTCGACTCGAACCACGGGTCGGCGCATCGGTCGCACCGCCCGCACGGGGCTGCGGTCTCGTCGTCGAGCGCCCGCTGGAGGAACTCCATCCGGCAGCCGTCGCCGCGTTCGTAGTCCAGCATCAGCCCCTGCTCGCGGTCGCGCGCGGCGGCCACCCGCGCATACCGCTCGGTGTCGTACTCCCACGGCACCCCGGTGGACACCCAGCCGCCGGTGACCTTGGCGACCGCGCCGTCGACGTCGAGGACCTTGAGCAGCAGCTCGAGGCGGGTGCGGCGGATGTCGACGGCGGCCTCCAGCGCGGGCGTGGACAACGGCCGACCGGACTCCGCGAGCGCGGTGAGCACGGCGTCGGCCTGCTCCTGGCGGGGCATCGACGCCGAGGCGAAGTAGCGCCAGATGTCACGATCCTCGGGCCCGGGCAGCAGCAGCACGTCGGCCCGCTCGGTGGCCCGCCCGGCGCGGCCCACCTGCTGGTAGTAGGCGACGGGTGACGACGGTGCGCCGAGATGGATGACGAAGCCCAGGTCCGGCTTGTCGAACCCCATCCCGAGAGCGCTCGTCGCCACGAGCGCCTTGATCCCGTTGTCCCGCAACGCTTCCTCGAGCCGAAGCCGGTCGGCCGGGTCGGTGCGACCGGTGTAGGAGGCCACGTCGTGGCCGGCCCGGCGCAGCGCCGACGCGACGTCTTCGGCGCCCGCGACGGTGAGCGTGTAGACGATCCCGCTGCCGGGGAGGTCGCCGAGGTGGGCCACCAGCCAGGCCAGCCGCTGCTCGGGGGCACCGAGCGGGAGGACCCCCAGTCGCAACGAGTCGCGGGCCAGACCGCCGCGCAGGGTGAGCACGTCGTGACCGCCGGCCCCCAGCTGCTCGGCGACGTCGGTCACCACCCGCGCGTTCGCGGTCGCGGTCGTGGCGAGGACCGGAGTGTCGGCCGGCAGGGTGGTGAGCAGGTCGCGGATCCGCCGGTAGTCCGGCCGGAAGTCGTGACCCCAGTCGCTGACGCAGTGCGCCTCGTCGACGACGAGGAGCCCACATCGCCGCGCCAGGCCGGGCAGCTGCTCCTCGCGGAACCGTGGGTTGTTGAGCCGCTCCGGGCTGACGAGCAGCAGATCGACCTCGTCGGCGGCGAGAGCCCTGGCGACGTCCGCCCAGTCCTCGGCGTTGGCCGAGTTCATCGTCACGGCCCGGATCCCCGCTCGCTCGGCGGCGGCCACCTGGTCGCGCATCAGGGCGAGCAGCGGCGACACGATCACCGTCGGTCCCGCGCCGGCGGCCCGGAGCAGGGCGGTGGCCACGATGTAGACCGCCGACTTGCCCCATCCGGTGCGCTGGACGACGAGCACCCGGCGTCGCTCGGCCACCAGTGCCTCGATCGCCTCGAGCTGCCCGGGCCGGAAGTCCGCCTCGCGCCCGACGAGGCGGTGCAGGGCCTCGGTCGCCTCGGTGGCGACGACGGTCAGGGAGGGGGCGGGCATGCGCCCCACCGTATGCGGCGTCACCGACGACGTCGATTGGTCCAGTCAGGTGGTCCTCGATTGGACCGAACCCTGGAGCCAATGGAACCTACCGTCGAGGTATGCCACAGAACCAGACCTCCGGGATGTCCGTCGCCCAGGGCGCGGCCCTCACGATCGGCGCGGTTCTCGGCACGGGTGTCATCTCGCTGCCGGCGATGGCCGCCGGGATCGCCGGGCCGGCGTCGATCCTCGCCTGGCTCGCCCTCGTCGTCCTGTCGGCCCCGCTCGCGCTCACCTTCGCGGCCCTGGGCGCGCGGTTCCCGGACGCGGGTGGGGTGTCGACGTATGCGCGCCGCGCCTTCGGAAGCCGGGCGGCCACCGCCGTGGGCTGGCTCTTCTACGTCGTCGTCGCCGTGGGCGCTCCGCCCGCCGCCGCCTTCGCCGGTGGCTACGTGGCCGATCTGGTCGGCGGGTCGCGGACCACGACGATGTGGGCGGCAGGCGTCATCATCGCCGGCGTCGCGGTGCTCAACTGGTTCGGTGTCCGGATCTCCGGGCGGGTCCAGCTGGGGATGGCCATCCTGCTGGCGGTGCTGCTGACCGTCGCCACGGTGGCCGCGCTTCCGCACGCCGACCTCAGCCACCTCACGCCGTTCGCCCCGAACGGCTGGGGGGCCATCGCTCCGGCCGCCGCCGTGGTCGTGTGGGGGTTCGCCGGATGGGAGGCGGTCACCTCGCTGACCGCGGACTACCGCAACCCGGCGCGGGACGTGCCGCGGGCGGCGGTCGTCGCGGTGGTCGTCGTCGGCGTCCTCTACCTCGGCGTCGTCGCCACGAGCATCCTCGTGCTCGGCCCGGGAGTCGGGGGCAGCCAGGCACCGTTGGCCGAGCTCCTCGGCGTCGCCTTCGGCGCGCCGGGTCGTGTCATCACGACGGTGGTCGCCGTGCTGCTGACCGTCGGCGCGATGAACGCCTACTTCGCCGGCGGGGCCAAGCTCGGCGCGGCGCTGGGCCGCGACGGCTCGCTGCCGCCGTGGTTCGCGAAGGGCGGCCAGGCGGGACAGGTGCCGCGTCGGGCGCTCGCCGTCACGACCGGTCTGTCGTTGCTGTCACTCCTCGCGACAGCGCTGCTCCACCTGGACCTCACCGCGTCGGTCCTCCTCGCGACCGGCGCGTTCACGGTGGTCTACGTCGTCGGCACGGCCGCCGCGATCCGGCTGCTGCCTCGCGGGACGTGGGCGCGGCGCGGAGCCGTCGTGTCGTTCGTCAGCGTCGTGGCGCTGCTCCTCGTCAACGGGAGCCACGCTCTCTGGACGCTGGCGGTCGCGGCCGCCGCGGTCGGCTACGAGACGGCCCTCTCGCGGCGCAGGACGCGGACGAGCCGACGCAGCCCCTCGTCCAGCCGTTCGTCGGCCACGGCGCCGTATCCCACCACCACGCCCTCCCTCGCTGCGGTGCCGTCGGACGTAGAGCCCTGCGCGCCGAGGTAGTAGCCGTCCAGGGACTCGACGGCGACACCGACCCGGCGGGCCGCCACCACCACTCGCCGCCCGTCGCCGGGTCGAGCCTCGGGGAGCCGGGCACACACGTGCAGCCCGGCCGACGAGGGGACGAGCCGGAGGCCGGGAACCGGCTCGAGGGCGGCGAGGACGGCGGCGTGCCGCGCCGCATACACGCCGGACGCCTTGCGCACGTGGCGCGCGAGCATCCCCTCGTCGATGAACCGGGCCAGCGCGGCCTGGGTCGGGACCGCACCGAAGCCGTCGGACAGCTGGCGAGCGGCACGGAGGGCCGACCGGAGCGACGGCGGCACCACGACGAAGCCCACCCGGAGCGCGGGCAGCATGGTCTTCGAGAACGAGCCGACGTAGCACACGCGTCCGCTGGGATCGAGGTTGACCAGCGGCTCCAACGGCCTTGACGAGAAACGAAACTCGCTGTCGTAGTCGTCCTCGACCACCAACGCGTCGTGCTCCTGCGCCCACTCCACCAGGTCGACCCGCCGCCGCAGCGACATCGCCGCCCCCGTCGGGAACTGGTGCGACGGGGTGACGTAGACCAGCCGGGCCCGAGCCGGGAGCTGCTCGACGACCAGCCCCTCCTCGTCCACCGGGACCGGCGCCACGCGCATACCGAACGCCGCGAACAGCATCGCGGCCGGCGGGTACCCGGGGTCCTCGACGACGACGGTGTCTCCGGGTTCGAGGGCGACCCGACTGACGAGGTCGAGCGCGTGCTGTGTCCCGTTGGTCACCAGGACGTCCTCGGGGTCGCAGAGCACGGCCCGCGAGACGCCGATGTAGCGGCTGACAGCTTCCCGCAGTCCGGGAAGGCCGGCCGGATCCCCATACCGGCCAGGGGAGTTCGCGCCAGCCCGCAGCTCCGAGGTCACCAGTCGTCGCCACGTGTCGAACGGGAACAGCCCCGGGTCGGGGACGCCGACGCTGAAGTCGTAGGGCAGCACACCGTCCGTCGACACCGGGGTGGGGGTCGCCGTCCAGCTCCGACGCGGTCGAACGGCACCCGCCCGCCGGCGCCCTCGCGGACCCGAGTCCGGCACGTCGTCGGCCACGTAGGTGCCGGCGCCGACGCGCGCGACGAGGAAGCCCTCGGCGACGAGCCGCTCGTATGCGGTGGCGACGGTACCGCGCGCCAGCTCGAGCCGGCCGGCGAGCTCGCGGGTCGGCGGGAGGCGGTCGCCGGGCCGCAGCCGTCCGTCACGGATCGCCTCCCGCAGCTCTCGGTAGAGCCGCGTGGTGAGGTCCCCGCCGCCGGAGAGACCCAGATGGAGCTCCACGTCAGGGCGCGTCGAGGAGCCGGACCAGGCGGGCGACGGACGGGACCGCGAGGAAGCCGGCCTGTCGCTCCGGATCCTCCGCGCCCACGAGGCGCCGGTCGACGTAGGCCCGCACGGCCTCCCGCAGCTGCTGCTGCGCCGCCTCGTGGCCCGGTGAACCGGCCAGCAGCTCCCACAGCTGGCCCAGTAGGTGTGCCGACCGCATCGAGACGTCGATGGCCGGTCGATCCAGCTCCGCGACCAGGGCGGCAGCCTCGGCCGCCGCCCTGGTCGGGTCGAGACCGCCGCATTGCGCGATGACGATGCGAAGGGCGGTGCACTGAGGGATCGACGCCTCGACCCCGCTGTCCCGAAGCACCGCCGCAGCCTGGCGGGCGGCCTCGTCCGCCTCGGCGAGCCGGCCGTTCTCCCCGGTGGACAGCAGGGCCTGGGCCAGGACCAACAGCGCGTGGGCGGCGGTCTGCGGGCCGGCCGCCTCGACGGTGGCGTCCGCCGCCAGGGTCCGGGCGTGCGCGAGCGTCGCTTCGGTCGCCTCGCCGTACTCGAGCATCCCGACGCCGAGCCACAACGCCGCGTCGAGGGAGACGAGGCTGGAGCCGACCTCCTGCCCGGTCCGCCACGCGTACTCGAAGCTCTCGCGGGCCTCGGCCCAACGGTTCGTCCAGAGCTGGGTCAGCCCGAGGATCGTCCGGTTGGTGGCGGTTCCCTCCACGTCGCCGAGGGTCTGGGACCGCTCGATCGCCTGCTCGCACCAGAGCTCCGCCGCGGCGAAGTCTCCGAGGATGAGTGAGCTCGAGGCGAGGTTCCCCAGCACGACCGACTGACGGTAGAGGTGGCCGGACGCCATGAAGACCGGCAGGACCTGTTCGAAGAGGTCGCGGGACTCGGCGACCCGGCCCAGGTTGAACAGCGTGACGGCGTGCTGGGCCAGTGCGGTGCTCTCGGCCTCGAGGTCGCCGTCCCTGGCGAACTCCTCCCGCGCCCGCACCCCGAAGTCGAGCGCGTCGGCGAACCGGCCCTCGTTGCTGGCGAGCATGGCCAGGTACCGCAGCGCCTCGGCGACCAGGGCCGTCTGCCCCTCAGCGCGAGCAACCTCCAACGCGGTGTTCAGCTGGGTCTGAGCGGCCGAGCCCTCGCCGTGCCAGGTGAGCGCCTTCCCCGCCCAGAGGTGCCCCTCGGCCACCTGGGCGCCGAGGCCGGCTGCGCGAGCCGTGTCTGCGGCCTGCGTTGCGAGGTCGACCGCCCGGTCGTAATCGCTGGTCTCGAACGCCTGCCGGCTCTGGCCCAGCAAACTGGTGAACGTGCGGTCGGGGTCGCCCAGCCGATCGGACAGTTCGGCCATCCGGCGCAGGATCTCCGCTTTGGCGGTCCGGTCGCCCTGACGGTCCAGGACCTGCTCCTGTTCGGCGAAGACGTCGAACCGCAGCGCCGGGTCGTCGGCCGGCACCAGCTGCTCGGCGCGCTCGAGCAGGTGGGTCGCCTCGTCGAGGGCGAACACCCGGCTGGCCCGACGGCCGGCCCGGAGGTACCAGGCCGCCGCCTCGGGGTCGTGGGCCAGGTCGAAGTGCTCGGCGACGATCGCCGCATACTCCTCGACGCGTCCCGTGCGGGCAGTGACGTCGGCGAGCCAGCGGGCGGCCCGCCGGTGGTACTCGCGGCGTCGGGCGCGCAGGACGCTGTCGTAGGCCACGTCGCGCAGCAGGGCGTGCTTGAAGAGGAACTCGCGGGCCGAGTCGAACGCGGAGAGCTCGCGCTCGAAGACGAGGTCGCGCGCCAGCAGGTGGTCGAAGGGGGCGGTGTCCGGCGCATCGCCGTCCGCTGCCAGGTGGGTGACCGCGTCATCCCAGAAGATCCGGCCGACGACCGAGGCCCGTTGCAGCGCAGCGCGTTCCGACGACGTCAGGGCGTCGAGGCGCGCTTGGAGCAGGCCCTTGAGGGACGGGGGCACGACGAGGCGGCCGACCAGCTCGTCGACGATCCGCCACCGCGGCGAGTCGGGGACGACGACACCCGAGTCGATCAGCCAGGTGACCAGCTCCTCGAGGTAGAACGGGTTTCCCTCGCCCGAGTCGACGACCAGGTCGACGAGCTCCATCGGCGGGTCGTCGACCTTCTGGAGCAGCTCGAGGACCAGCGTCCGGCTCTCCCGGCGGGACAGCGCCCCCAAGGTGAGCCGCACGTGGTGCTCGAGGCCCGAACCCCACCGCGGGCGCTCCTCCAACAGCGTGGCGCGGGTGGTGGCCACGACCATGACCGGGCAGTCGCGCCACATCCGCTCGGCGTCGTCGAGGAGCCGCATCGACGTCGAGTCGGCCCAGTGCAGGTCCTCGAGCAGGATGACGACCGGCTGGGAGGCCGCCAGCCGCGCGAAGTACCGCCCCAGGGCCACGGTCGCCTGGTCGCGCACGCTCTGGGGCTCGGTCGGGACCCCCTCAGTAGCCGCCGCGTCGGTCCCGAGGTCGAACCCGAGCCAGAGCCCGACGACGTGTGCGGCGCGTACCGCCTCCTCGCCCTCCCCGTAGGCCATGGCGAAACCGGCCTCGAGCTTCTCGCGGACGACCACCGGCGGGTCACTCTCGGCGATCTCCATCCGGGTGGCGATGACGTCGCGGGTGAGGGAGTTCGCGCGGTTCTGCTCGACGTGGGACGCGCGGCCGCGGAACCACCAGACCACCTGCGGCTGGCCCGCGAGCCAGAGGTCGAAGTCGCGCAGCAGCCGGCTCTTGCCGATGCCCGCGTCCCCGACGATGTCGACGACGAGGTAGCGCCCCTCGTCGACGACGTCGAGGAAGCGTTCCTGGAGGAACCGGATCTCGCCGGCCCGGCCGACCGTGCTCGCCTCGATGCCCTCGACGGCGCCGAGCTGGTCGAGCCGGAATCCCCGCGGACGTTCCGAGACCACGAGGTAGGCGTCGACGGGCGCGTCGAGGCCCTTGAGCTCCAGGCCGGGCACGGTGTGGACGTTGAACGCCCGACGGACCTGCCGGTAGGTCTCGGTGGAGATGAGGACGCCGCCGACGGGAGCGGCGGACTGGAGCCGGGCGGCCCGGTTGACCGTCGGCCCGACCGCGACGAAGTCGTGACCGGCCCGCTCGCCCAGGGTGCTGACGACGACCTCGCCGGTGTCGACGCCGACGCGCATCCGCGGCGTGACGCCGAACCGGCGCTCGACGTCGTCACTGAGCTCGGCCGTCGCGGCCGTCATGGCGAGCCCGGCGCGGACCGCTCGCTCGGCGTCGTCCTCGTAGGAGCGATGCAGGCCGAACACCGCCATGACCGCGTCGCCGATGAACTTCTCGACCACCCCGCCGTGCGCCTCGATGGCCGCCTGCCAGCGGGCGAAGCAGGCGTCGACGACGGACCGGGTGTCCTCCGGGTCCAGCTGCCGGGACAGGACGGTGAAGTCCACCAGGTCGGCGAACAGGACGCTGACCAGCTTGCGCTGCTCGCCCCGCTGGCCGGAGACGAGCTGGGCCTGGCGCTCACGCAGCGGCGCCAGGGCGGTCTCGACGACCTCGTCGCCGAGCACCGAGCGCTGCGCCTCCAGGGCGGCGATGGCGCGCTCGACCGCGGCCAGGTCGCCGCCCGCGAGGCCGGCGCCCGGCGAGGGCGACGTCGACGCGCTCGCACCCATGCCGCATACCGTAATTCGGTGTCTGCCCCGACCGCCGCCGAACGTCAGGCATGCCGTCGAATCCATGGGCGTACGCGGCGGGTTCGTGGTGTCATGGCCCCACGAATCCGGAAAGAGCCCAGGGAGTTTGTGTATGCGGGTCAGTGCCACGACGACGTCACTCTCGTGGATCCCCTCGGAGTCCGTGTGGGGACCGCTCAAGCTCGGGTTCGACCTCGGGCTGTCACATTGGGACGAGCCGATGCCGGACCGGATCTCCGGGGTGGACGAGGTCCAGGCCCTGCACGACACGGGACGGTTCCGGTTCGCCAACATCCTGCAGGCCTGGGTCGACATCGAGGACGGGCGGATCGTCGGTCACGGGTTCGGCGACCGGTCGGGACTGCTGATGGGGGAGACGACGGTCCGGCTGGCGCGCGGCGGCGTGACGTTCGCCGCCGTCGGGCTGCCCGTGCTCCGGACGGCCAAGGTCGCGAGCGACGGTGCCGGTGGCGGGTCGGTGGTGTTCCGGCAGACCGCCGGCGGCCGGACGGCGATCCCGCTGCCCAGGCCGGTTCCGCACCCACCGTTCGTGCGGTGGCAGGCGCCGCTCGTGTGGACGACGCTGGCCCTGACCATCCGCGCCGACGGGTCCTCGCAGGCGCGGATGGTGGGGGCGAGCGCGTTCCCGCGGCACTGGGTCTACGGGAGCGACGGCGAGGTCGCCTGGAAGTCGGCGCTCACCGACGAGAGCGGCTGGATGCGGCACTCGTTCGGGGGACGCACGCCGTGGAGCGACCGCGACCGCGAGGCCTTCGTCACCGAGGTGGAGTCGCAGACCGAGCGACAGCTGTCGGCCGAGATCATGCGCGGTGGCGCGAGGCCGGAGGTCCGCCGCCTGCCGGACGGCGCGCTGCTCACCCGGCAGGGCGACCCGGGCGACGAGCTGTACCTCATCCTCGACGGCGTCGCCGTCGTCGAGGTCGACGGGCTCGCCGTGGCCGAGCTCGGACCGGGCGCCGTCGTGGGGGAGCGCGCGATCCTCGAGGAGGGTCTGCGCACGTCGACGGTCCGCGCGACCACGCCGTTGCGGGTCGCGGTGGCGCGCCGGGCCGCGATCGACGTCGACAAGCTGCGCTCGCTGGCGGAGACGCACCGCCGCGAGGACCAGCCGATGGGGGAGACGCCGACCGCCCCGCTCGACTGACCTCTCACCCCTCGGGCGGGGGCGTCTGATGTACGTCGCGCAGCTCCGGTGCCGGGATCCCCCTCCGGCGGCCGTACCAGGTGGCCAACGGCACCACGCTGGCCCCGTGGACCAGGACGCTCACCAGCACGGTCACGACCATGACCTCGCCGACGAGCTCGTTGTCGGGAGGGTCCAGCTCGATGTACGCCAGCAACCCGAAGGCGATGGACGCCAGTCCCCGCGGGCTCACCCAGCCCAGGAACAGGCGGTCCGCCCGCTCGATGTTGGTGCGAGCCAGTGACAGCACCACCGGGACGGTCCGGGCGACGACCACGGCCAGGACGGCGAAGACCACGATCGCCCAGTCGGTCCCGTCGTCGAGCGTCTGGGTGATGAGCTGTCCGAAGAGGAACCAGACCAGCAGGCCCAGCAGGACGCCGGTGTCCTCGACGAGGCGGACGGCGTCGTGGGGCAGCAGCCTCGCCGCCCGTCGGAACAGCAGCCCGGCGACGAACGCCGCCACGAACCCGTTGCCCTTGAGCCCCACCGCCACCAGGTAGGAGAGCAGGGGGAGGGTGAGGACCGCGATGCGGAGGGCCGGCGGCTCGGTCCACCCGGCCGAGTACGCCCGGGTGATCAGCCACCCGCCGCCGAAGCCGATGCCCACGCCCACCCCGATCGCGATGAGGAACGCCGGCACGGCCTCGATGAGGGCTTCCACGTCCGGTGTGGACTCGTCGGCAGTGGCGTGAGCGGCCGCGACGGCGAAGATGAACAGCGGCGCGATGAAGCCGTCGTTGAAGCCGCTCTCGACGTTGAGCAGGTCGCGCAGGCGGGACGGGATCCGGCGGTCGCGGACCAGGGCGACCACCGGGGCCAGGTCGGTCGGCATGACCACCGTCGCGATGACCGCGAGGATCCAGAAGTGCGCGTGCGGGAAGGTCAGCGCCCCGAACGCGACCGCGAGGACCAGGGACAACGGCAGCGCGATCAGCAACAGCCGGGCGGTGATCTTCGGCTCCTTGCCGAAGAAACCGCCCTCCACCTCGGTCGCGTCGACGAACAGGACCACGGCCAGGACGACCTCGACGAAGTGCTCGATGGCGGAGGTGTCGAGCTCGAGCTGGTAGAGCGGGTCCGACCCCGCGGTCAGCGCGACACCCGCGGCCACCATCGCGATGGGCGCCGTGACGCTCCAGCGAGCCAGGCGGCCGGCGACCAGGCCCCACGCCAGGGGGATGAGGACCAACGCCGCCAGGGCCAGCACGGGGCCAACTCTCACACGTCCACCACGGTCCCCGCGAGGGGCGTACCAGCGCGGGTCCGACCGTGCCAGAGCCTGTCAGCGCGTGCCAGCGGCGTGTGCGCGGCATGCCAGCGGCGTCCCTGACGATCGGGTCATGACATCACCAGACCTCATGATCCAGGCCGAGGGGCTCCGGAAGCGCTTCGGCTCCACCCAGGCCCTCGACGGGGTCGACCTCGCTGTTCCCGCCGGCACCGTCCTCGGTGTCCTCGGCCCGAACGGCGCCGGTAAGACCACCGCCGTCCGCATCCTCGCGACCCTCCTCCAGGCCGACTCGGGCACCGCCCTGGTCGGCGGGTACGACGTCGCCACCCAGCCGCACCAGGTCCGCCGCACCATCGGCCTCACCGGGCAGTACGCCTCGGTCGACGAGGACCTCACCGGCACCCAGAACCTTCTGCTCATCGGCCAGCTGTTGGGCCTCTCCTCGCGCGACGGCAAGGCGCGCGCCGCGGAGCTGCTCGAGTGGTTCGACCTCGCGGACGCCGCGAGCCGGATGGCGAAGACCTACAGCGGCGGTATGCGTCGGCGGCTCGACCTCGCGGCCAGCCTCGTCGGCCGTCCCGCGGTGATCTTCCTCGACGAGCCGACCACAGGTCTCGACCCGGCCAAGCGCGAGGACATGTGGGACGTCGTGCGCAACCTCGTCGACGACGGGTCCACCGTCCTGCTGACCACGCAGTACCTGGACGAGGCCGACGCCCTCGCCGACGAGATCACCGTCATCGACCACGGGCGCGTCATCGCCCACGACACCCCGGACGGCCTGAAGCGGGTCATCGGCGGCCAGCGCATCGTCGTGACGCCGAGCGACCACGACCGGCTGGGCGACGTCGAGCGGCTGCTGGTGGACGTCACCGGCCACCCCGCCGCCGTCACCGGTCGCGCCGAGCTCACCGTGCCCGTCACCGATGAAGACGTGTTCGCGCACGTCGTCGGCCGGCTGGCCGCCGAGGGCATCGGCGTCAACGAGCTCTCCCTGCACCTGCCGAGCCTCGACGAGGTCTTCATGACCCTCACCGGCCACGGCACCACCGACACCAAGGAAGGGGAAGCGGCATGACCACCACCACCGCACCCACGCATACCGGACCGTCCCGGTCCGCCGGCCCCGGCCGGCACGTCGAGCCGACCACCGGCGGCGGCTCCCTGTTCACCCACGCCCGGGTGCTCGCCCGGCGCAGCCTCATCAAGATGTGGCGCACTCCCGAGGCGCTCATCGACGTGACGCTCCAGCCGGTGGTCTTCCTGGCCCTGTTCACCTACATCTTCGGCGGAGCGATCGCCGGCGGCTCGCAGCAGGAGTACCTCCAGTTCCTCCTGCCGGGCATGGTGGGCCAGCTCATCGCCATGGCCAGCGTCAGCATCGGCGTCAACCTCAACCAGGACATCGAGAAGGGCGTCTTCGACCGGTTCCGGTCGCTGCCGATCTCGCGGTCCGCCCCCCTGGTCGGTGCCGTCATGGCCGACGTGGTCCGCTACCTGATCCTCTTCGTCGTGACGATGAGTGTCGGTCTCCTCATGGGCTTCCAGGTCGGCACCAGCTGGCTCGGAGTGCTCGCGGCCCTCGGGATCTCGATGGCCTTCGCGCTCTGCTTCGCCTGGATCTCGGTGTTCGTCGGGATGATCGCCCGGACGTCCGGCGCGGTGCAGGGGATCATGTTCCTGCTCGTGCTGCCCCTCGGGTTCGCCAGCAACACCTACGTCCCGACGTCGACGCTGCCCAGCTGGATGCAGACCTTCGTCAGCCACAACCCGATCACCTACCTGGTCAGCACGGTCCGCGGGCTGATGGTCGGTGGACCGGTCGCCGAGAACCTCATCGGGACCCTCGTGTGGATGGCCGGGCTGGTCGTGGTGTTCGTCCCGCTGGCCCTCTGGGCCTACCGGCGCCGCGCCTGAGCCGGCGCCTCGACCCCGCCGACCTCGTCGGCCTCCAGCGGCTCGGCCTCCGTCACGTCCAGTGACGCGGGGTCGAGCCGCTTCGCCGCGTCCTCCTGGGACCGCGACCAGCCCCGTTCGTATGCGGCGGCGAACGCCTCCTCGCCCAGCCGGGTCGGGAGTACGGCGAACAGCTCGGCGATGGTGGGGTCGGTCGCGTCCTCGATACCCCGCACCCGCGCCGCCGCACCGAGAAGCTCCGCCGCGTCCTCGCACCGGTCGTACGCCAGGGCCAGACGGGCCGTGGCGGTGCCGTTGCCCGCGAGGATCGGCATGTCCCTCGTCGCCAGCGCCGCGGTGTACCCGGCGGTCGACGCTCTTGCTCGCCGCGTCGAGGTCGCCGAGCTCGACATCGAGCAGCGCCACCATGGTGCCGAGCAGGGCCTGGCCGTGCGCTCCGCCGAGGGCTCGGCTGCTCTCCGCCTGGGCGGTCATCGTGTCGCGGATCGCAGCGACCCTGTCCATGTCGCCCTCGCGCACCGCGATCCACCCGCGACCCGCGTTGGCGAGGATCTGCGGGAACCCACTGGCGTCCTCGAGCTCGTCGAACCGCGCGATCTCGCGCCGGGCCCCGTCGAGGTCGTCCAGCCGCAACCGGAGGTTCGCCAGGCGCATCGCCATGAAGGCCTCGTCGGAGTGCGCGCCGAGGGCCCGGAGGTACTCCTCGGCCTCGGCGTAGGACGCGATGGCGCCCTCGAGGTCGCCGTCGTAGGTCTGCAGCTGGGCTTTCATCGCCACGACGGTGGCGAGACCCCAGCGGTCGCCGAGGGCGGTGAACTCCTCGAAGGCGGTGTCGACGTTCGCCCGCGTCACGTCGACGTGCCCGAAGTTCTCCGCCATAGCGGCCCCGAGCATCAACATCACCGCCCGGACCCACGGGTCCGGGTGCTCGACGCCGGCGAGGCGCTTCTGCTCGGCGACCTCAGGGCTCCCGGCGAAGTACGCGAGCATGGCCCGCAGGACCACCGCCTGGGGCAGCGCGTAGTCCGGGTCGGGGAGCAGCTCGAGCTCCTGCTGCAGCGCGGCGGCCTTCAGAGTCATGTCCTCCTCGAAGGCGGTGTTGTCCTCCATGCCGCGCGTCATCAGCATCACCACGCGGGCCAGCTCGCGGGCGCCCGGAGCGGCCTCGCCCGGGACGGCCAGCGCATAACCCAGCCAGGTCCAGGCCTCGGCGTGCGCGCCGACCAGCGACCAGTACCAGCTCAGCTCGAGGACCATCCGCATCGTGCGCGCCGCGTCCTCGGAGTCGCCGAGGTAGCGGACGGCCGAGAGGATGTTGTCGTGCTCGACGTCGAGAACCCTTGCGGCGTCGAGCTGTTGGGCGTCGTAGAGCCGTCGTGACTGGAGCGAGACGAGGTCGGCGAAGAACGTCGCGTGCCGCAGTCGCGCCTCGTCGACGTCGCGGCGCTCGGCCAGCCGGTCGATCCCGAACTCCCGGATCGTCTCCAGCATCCGGTAGCGCAGCCCGTGCGACTCGTCCACCGTCAGCAGCGACTTGTCGACGAGCGAGCCGAGCAGCGTGGGGACGTCGGCGGCGTCGAGGCGCTCATCGGCGCAGACCGCGGTGGCGCTCTCCGTCGTCGACCCGGCGGGGAAGACGGCGAGCCGCTCGGCCAACAGCCGCTCGTCGTCGGTGAGGAGGTCCCAGCTCCACTCGACGACGGCCCGGAGCGTCTGGTGGCGGGGGAGCGCGGTGCGGCGGCCACCGGTCAGCAGCCGGAACCGGTCGGAGAGCCGTTTCGCGACCTCCGACACGGGCAGCACCCGGGTCCTCGCCGCCGCCAGCTCGATGGCCAGCGGCAGACCGTCGAGGCGTCGCACGATCTCGACGACCGGTGCCAGGGTCGACTCGTCGAGGACCAGCCCGGAGCGGACCGCGGAGGCACGCTCGACGAAGAGCTGCACCGACGCATACGACATGGCCTCGTCGAGCCGGACCTCCCACGGTGGGAGCCCGAGCGGCGGAAGGACGCAGAGCGACTCCCCGTCGACCCCCAGCGGTTCGCGGCTGGTGGCCAGCACCCGCAGCGTGGGGCAGGACGCCAGGAGGTCCTCGACGAGCCGCGCGGCGGCGTCGAGCAGGTGCTCGCAGTTGTCGACGACGAGCAGGTACGGCCCGGCACTCAAGCGTCGCGACGAGGAGCGAGAAGTCGTCGGTGCCTCGGCGCGCCTCGCGGGTGCGCTCGAGGACGATGGCCTCGCGCAGGTCGAGGGCGGCCAGGAACGCCGGCAGGACGCCGTTCTCGTCGCGCACCGGCGCGAGCTCGACGAGCGATGCGCCGCCCCCGTGGGCGGCCTGCCACGCCCGGCCGACCTCCGTGGCCAACCGGGTCTTGCCGGCGCCACCGGGACCGACCACCGTCGCCAGCCGGCTGCCGGTGAGCACCCCGACGACCCGCTCGGTCTCGGCCTCTCGCCCGAGGAAGCTGGTGAGCCCGGCGCGCAGCCCGGGGCGTCGGCCGATGGGTGGCTGGGCGCCGGGGACGTCCTCGCGCAGCAGCGCCAGGTGGAGCTCGCGCAGCGCGGGGGAGGGGTCGGTACCGAGGGTGTCCGCGAGGGTGCTCCGGAGCCGCTCGTAGGCGGCCAGCGCCTCCGCGGGGCGGCCGGTGGCGGCCAGGGCGCGCATCAGCTGGCCGGTGAGCTGCTCGCGAAGGGGGTTCGCGCGGGTGCGGTCCTCGAGCTCGGCGACCACGTCGGCGGCGTGACCCAGAGCCAGGTCCGCGTCGACCCGGGCGGCGAGGGCGTCGAGCCGCTCCTCGTCGAGCCGGGCGGCCAGCGCGACCGCGTACTCGCCGTCGTCCGCGTCGGCGAGGGCCGGTCCGCGCCACAGGTCGAGGGCCTCCGCGAGCGTCGACCGGGCCGTCGCCGCGTCGCCGGCGGCCAGGAGGTCCCGACCTCGGCGGGCCAAGCCGTCGGAACCGCTCGGCGTCGACGGCGTCGCTCGCGACGGTGAGCCGGTAGCCCTGGTGCGACTGCTGGACCACGGCCGGGTTGCCCAGGGCGCGGCGCAGCCGGGAGACCAGGGTCTGGAGGGCGCCGACGGGGTCGGCGGGCGGGTCCTCGCCCCAGACCGCGTCGACGAGCTCGGCATTGGTGACGACGTGACCGGCGTCGACGGCCAGCCGGGTGACGAGACGCCGCAATCGAGACCCGGCGACGTCGATCGCGACGCCCCCCGGGCCGACCACCTCGAGCTCGCCGAGGACCCGCACCTCCACGGCCGTCGAGTCTGTCAGACGAGACTGACCGGATCATCGCCGCGCCCCGGCTGCCAGACTGGTCGCCGTGTCGACCAGCCCGTACTGCGTCAGTGTGCCTCTGCGATGGTCCGACATGGACGCGTACGGCCACGTCAACAACGTCCAGTTCCTCCGGCTGCTGGAGGACGCGCGGGTGACCGGGTTCAAGGAGTGGTTCGGCCAGGACCGCTCGCTGCTCGACGAGGGCGTCCTCGTCGCGCGGCACGAGATCGAGTACATCGCGCCGCTCACCTTCCGGCACGCGCCGATCGCCGTGCAGATGTGGGTGACGAAGATGGGTGGGGCGGGGTTCGACATCGGGTACGACGTCCGCGACCCCGAGGACGTCGGGAACGGCCACTACGCACGGGCCGAGACGAGCCTCGTCGTCTACGACTTCGCCGAGTCCCGGCCGCGCCGGATCCGACCGGACGAGAAGGCGATCCTCGAGGGGCTGCGCGGTGCTCCGGTGCCCTTCCGATGGCGGGGGCGATGACTCCGGAGGGCCGGATCGTCCTCGAGGACGCACAGGGGTATGCCGACCTGCGCACGTTCGTCGCACGGGCCAGGCAGCTCGACGAGGACGGGGCGGTGCGGCTCCAGGCCGACGGCGCCGTCCTCGCCGCCTACGTCGGCGTGCTGCCCGGGCGGGGGCTGATGGGCGACGGGGCCGTGGTCGGGCTGCGGACGATGCGGCTGGGCCGTCCGACGACCCTCGACGCGACGGTGGGGCTGGCGGCGGTCGGCGACCGGCTCGCCCGGGACACCAGCGCGGGACTCGAGCTGCCACCCGTGACGGTGCAGACCGCGTGGGCCGCGATGACGCCGCCCCGCGCCGGGTGGGAGCCGGTCGGGTCGGTCGACGCGGAAGCGCTGGTCGTCGCGGCGCGAGCGGGGATCGCCGAGGTGGCCCTGGGGGCGCCGACCGGGTCCGGCGGTCAGGCCGTGACCGACCTGCGGCAGCGGGTCTGGGGCCGGCTGACCGACACGAAGCCCCCGGTGCCTGCGGGTGCCGCGTTCGCCGCATACGCGCTGGGCTTCCTGGACCCGGCGCTGCGCTGCGACGTCGTCGCGCACGGCCGGTGGACGCGGCTCAGCTCACCGCGCGGCCACGTCCTGGTTCGCTGAGGGCGCGCGGCAGCGGCGGCCGCTGAGGACGACAAGGGCGGCCACGCCGGCGAGGACCGACCAGATGGCGATGTAGGTGTGCCGGTCGCCGCCGGCGGTGTGCAAGGTGGCGAAGAGAGCGCTGGCGACGGCGATGCCGATCACGCTGCCGAGGACGTCGGACAGCTGCAGCGACGCCGAGGCCGAGCTGTGCTCCGAGACCGGCGCGAGGTCGAGCAGGATCACCGAGAGGCTGGTGGAGCCCAGCCCCATCCCGAGCCCCGCGAAGACCATGGCGGGGGCGAAGAACCAGACCGACCACCCCAGCGCGGTCAGCAGCACCATGAGCAGGGCCCCGGCCGCGACCAGGGCACCTCCCGCCGAGACCAGCACCCATCGTCGACCCGTGAACGTCGGCCGCCCCTGGATCCACGACCCCGCCGACCAGCCCAGCGACCCGACGGCCAGCAGGATCCCGGCGAGCGACACGGTCGAGCCGCGCTCCTGGGTGAGCATCAGCGGGACGTACGTGATCGTCCCGTTGAACGCCGCGTTGAGGAAGAACCGGCTGAGGATCACCGAGGGCAGGCCGGCCGCCATCCGCAGCGTCCCGGGCGGGAGCAACCGTGGCGTGACGACGAGCAGCCCGACGACACCGAGGACCGCCGCTCCCGTCTCCCAGGAGAACAGGCGGACCTGGTCGTACGTGCCGAGCTGGAGCAGGCCCGCGGCGAGGGCCACCAGCACGCCGGCACCGGCGGTCCGGCGGTGTGATGCGCGTTCGTTCGGGTCGCTCTCGCTGTCCCCGGTTCGCGAGATCGCGCGGCGCTGGCTGACGATCATGGCCAGGGTCATCAGCGCCGGCGGGACCACCACCCAGAAGACCAGCCGCCACGTGAACGCCGTGGTGAGCCAGCCGGACAGCGGCGCCCCGATCAGGGACGGCAGCACCCAGGCGGCCGAGACCCAGGCGAACACCCTCGGGCGCAGCTCGGTGGGGTAGACGCGGCCGATGACGACGTAGAGCACGACGACGACCAGACCCGCACCGAGGCCGGTGACCGCACGTCCCACGAGCAGGACGGGGAACGACCCGGCGAGCCCGCAGATCGCCGCGCCTCCGGCGAAGAGCAGCTGCCCCGCTACCAGGCCGGGCATCGGTCCGGACCGGTCGGACCACACGCCGGCCAGCACGATGCCGAGCAGCTGGCCGGTGAGCATCACCGAGAACGCGAGCCCGTAGCTGCGGACCGCGCCCAGCTCCTCCGCGGCGGTCGGCATCGCCGTGGCGATCGCCATGAACTCGAACGCGATGATCGTCACCATGGCGATGACGGCCACCGAGATCAGCCGGTATGCGGGGGCGAACACTCCCGGCAGTGGGCCGGGCACCGGGGTCACCGGGTCGCCAGCGGTCTTCCGCTCGGCATCCCCGGTGGTGCTCATCGACCCGAGTGTAGGAAAGTCCGATCGGCCGGCCGGTAGCGGCTTCCCAGCCGTTCGGCCGAGCGGGCCACACCGGCTGTGGTGCAACAATCCGAGGGATGAACGGGACGCGGGAGCTCCTCATCTCGCCGTGCCAGGCGCGATGCTCCTGGTCCACGTCGGGCGAACGGCTCGGCGAGGACCTCCTCTTCGCGTGCTCGGCGTGCGGGAGCGAGTGGGTCGCAACGGAGGCCTGGACGCCGGTCGACTGGCAGGGCGTGGTCCCCGAGGCGGTCCAGGCGGAGCGCGCTCGCGGGGCGTAGCCGCCGACAAGGTTCGCGATCGGACCCGCCGCGGGACACGGATCCGTTGTCGGTCGGGGTGTCGGGTGGAGCGCGGAGTCGGGTACCCGTTGAGGTAACCCACGATGCTGCGGGAACGACCAGAACGGGTACCCGACCGGTTACCCGATCGTCCCGCGACGACCGAGCGCCCGACCCTGCGCCCGACCCTGCGCCCGACCGTGCGCCCGACCGTGCGCCCGACCGAGCGCCCGACCGAGCGCCCGACCGAGCGCACGGCATGGACTGCCCGTGGCTTACGACGCGGACCGCATCGCCGCACGAACCCCGGCCTCGACGCCGTCGCGGACCACCGCCGGCGCGGTGTCGTAGAGGCTCAGCCCCACCTCCCGCCGCCAGGCGGTGAACGCCCGACGCTGCGCGGTCGTCATCGCGCTCTCGGGCAGCGGCGTGCCCGCGTCGTCCCAGAACCGCACGCCATCGCGACCGGCCGCCCACCGCTGCGGCGACTGCTCGTCCGTCCACGGGTGGGCTCGGCTGACCAACGAGCGGATCTCGAGGTTGGCGGCGTCCGCAGCGTTCTCGGTCGCCTGCGTCGTGGCGCGCCGTTGGGCCGCCGCCGAGTCGGTGGGCAGCGTGGCGTCGACCAGTCGGTCGGCGGCCAACCGGACCAGTGGCGTGGCGAGGCGTCCGGCGCCGGGGAGCACGACCTTGCCGGCTGCCGCCTCGGCCAGCCCGGCGAGGACCCGGTTGCGGTCGTCGACGTCCGCGTCGCGTCGAGCGAGCCCCTCGCCCGCGCTCGTGAGCGTGAACCCGACGGTCTCGCCGAGCCTCCGAGCCACGGCGTCCAGCGCATGCGGATCACCCGATCGATCGGCCCGCACCGCATCGACGAGGTCCGCCTCCAACCGGGTGTCGAGCGCCCAGAGCACCTGCGACAGGGCGGGCGCCGCGGCCGGCTCCCGAGGCGCGGTGCCCGAGCTGCGGTCGGTCAGTGCCCCAGTGTCGAGGGCAACCACCCCGACCAGCGCCGCGGCCGTCGACCGGTCCGGGAGAACGGCCTCCCAGGTTCCTGGCGATCGACCCGGGCGGGTCAGCCGGTCGGCATCCAGCACCGCGCCCGCGTCCACACCGCCTCCCGCGCTGTCGTCCAGGACCGCGGTGACCGCGTCCGGGTGGCGCGCGAGCACCGTGCCCACGTCGCCCAGAGCCGGCGCCAGCGCCGCTCGGTAGGCGTCGGGTTCCGGCGTCGACAGAGCCTCTGATCCCACGGCTCCGAGGAACGCCGCGTCGAGGAGGACGGTGTCGCGGCGCGCCGGGTCCCCGCCCGTCGCCGTGACGAGCTGCGCGGTGGCGGCAAACGAGGTTGCCGCCGCGCCCGGGTCCATGGAGCGGTACCGACCCGCGACGAGCTGCTCGACGACCAGCCGACCGTCGGCGCCGGGCAGCGGCGCGAGCAGCCACGCCCGCGCCGCCTCGGCGTCGTGGTCGAGGGCCCGAGCCACCGCGAGAAGTGGGTCGTCCGTCGGGCCGCGCGCCCCGGTGAGCGCCGCGGCGGGCCGCACGGTGGTGGGCGAGCGCAGCGCGCGGTCTGCCGTGACCATCGCGACGGCGACCGTCGACGCGTACCGCGTGCCGGGACTGAGCCCGGCCTGTCGGGCGCCGGTCATCAGCGTCCCCTGGACCTCCGCTCCGCTCATCGCGCCGCCGGCGGGACGCGGCGGCGGAACCGCCACCGACGCGGCCAGCGCCACGAGCCATGGCTCACGCCAGGTGTCGAGGCGGGATCGGGTCGCGGCGTCGAGGCCGGCGGCATGGCGCGGGTCGGCGGCCGTCGCGAGCGCCGTGCCCAGCGCGACCCGCAGGCCCGTGTACGCGTCGCCGTCGCCCGCCCTCGCCAGCGCCTCGAGGGCCCGGCCCGCCGTCAACGGGTCGAGCCGCGCCCACAGCGCCTGCGCCGCGACCGGGTCCCAGCTCCGAGCCCCGAAGCGTGCGAGCGCCGGCCTCGCCGCACCCACGTCCCCGCCGGCCACCGCCTCCAGGTCACGAGCGGTCAGGTCGGCGAGGGCGGCGGCTTCGCGGTGTGCCACGACACCCGACACGACCGGAAGGCCGGCCAGCACGGCGCCCCGTACGGCGGCCTCGGACGGTGGTGGGTCGGCCCAGCCCAGGGCCGAGGCCACGGGCCGTCCCGGACGGTCGACGGCGACGACCTCTCCCGTGAGCGCACGAAGCCGGTGCGCGGCGACGTCGGCGGCCAGCTGGAGGTCGGCCGACACGACGCCGTAGGTTCCGGCGAGGGCGGCCAGCGACACCTCGGGAAGCACGGCCAGCGGGTCTGCGGGCAGGGCCGCGTCCCACGCACCCTGCAGCGTCGCGGCACTGCGCTGGGCGGCGTCGAGCTCGTCGGCGTAGCCGGACAGCACCACCGCCGCCCGCGTCAGCCGGTCCCTCATCGCCGCCTCGAGCCCCGCGACCAGGGCCAGCTCAGTCGCCGCCGCCGTCGCCGCGTCGCCCGACCAGCCGGCGAGCACCGGAAGCCGACCGCCGCCGGCCGCCAGCGACGCGCCACCGATCGCGGCGGCGGCGGCCCGCAGCAGTGCTGCGGCCGCCCAGATCCCACTCGGCTCGCCCGGCGGCATCGGCAGGGCGTCGAGGCCGCCGCCGGGTGTCGGCCTCACCGGTCGCCGCCCGGGGACCAACCGCCGAAGACCGCGCCGGCCACCGAGTCCACCCGCGCGTACTCGACCGCCGCGCTGCCCAGCCCCGCCGAGAGGATCCCGGCCGCGTCGCCCAGCGTCGCCGCGACCGCGGTCTCGACCCGCCCGAACCCGTCGACGGCCGCCGCGAGCGGGCCGGCGCCGACCCCGAGGGCCGCGACCGCCTCGGCGACCGCCGCCGCCACCAGCCGCCCGGCGACGGCCAGCGCGGGCGCGTCACCCGCGGTCAGCGCAGCGGCGTCCTCGAGGTCGTCTGGGCGTACCGCATACCGAGGCATGTCCCGACGCTAGACACCGCGCCGGGACCGCCCCTTCCGTTGTCCACAGCCCTCAGGCGGTGAACCAGACCGCCGTGTCGGTGGGCACCGATCCGCTCGTGATCTCCTCGGACGCCGCCAGCACCTGAGCGCCCGCCGGCAGCGCCACCGGCGCCAGCCCGAGGTTGACCAGCACGGTCACGTCGGCGCGGTCGCCGTCCGTGGACCGGAACGCGACCACGTCCGGGTCGTCGACGTAGGCCTCGAGCCACTCCAGGGAACCAGAGCCCAGCGCGTACGCCCGGCGCAGGTCGAGCAGGTGCCGGTAGAGCTCCAGGGTCGATCCCGGGACGCCCTCCTGGCGGTCGACCGCGAGCTCGCGGTAGGCGGCCGGCTGCGGTAGCCACGTGGCCGCCGTCGGGCCGAACCCGAGCGACGGGCCCGAGGCCGACCACGGGAACGGGATACGGCAGCCGTCCCGGCCGGTGTGCTCGCCGTCGGTCCGGATGAACGCCGGGTCCTGGCGCACCTCGTCCGGGAGGTCGGTGGCGTCCGGGAGGCCGAGCTCCTCGCCCTGGTAGAGGTAGGCGGCGCCGGGCAGCCCGAGCATCAGCGTCGTCGCGGCGCGGGCGCGTCGCAGCCCGAGCGCGGCGTCCGGCTGCACGTCCTCTGCCCGAATCCCGTTGGGGCGCGGGACGTCCTGGGGAAGCCCGAGGCGGGACGCGTGCCGGACGACGTCGTGGTTCGACAGCACCCACGTCGTCGGTGCACCGACCGTCGCGGAGGCCGCCAGCGAGCGGGCGATCGTCGAGACCAGCGCCTGGGCGTCCCAGTGGGCGTCGAGGAACTCGAAGTTGAACGACTGGTGCATCTCCGTCGGGCGGACGTACCGCATCAGCCGCTCCACCGGCTGCACCCAGGCCTCGCCGCAGAGGATGCGCGTCGGCCGGTCGTACCCGTCGAGGACCTTGCGCCAGTCCTCGTAGATCTCGTGCACTCCGTCCTGGTCCCAGAACGGGTGCCGCGGCGCGTCCGTCCCGTCGAGGTCGGCCGCCTCGTCGTCCCCGGAGTCGAGCAGTCGCAGCGCCCCGTCCCAGTCCGGCAGCGCCGGGTCCTTGACGAGTCCGTGCGCCACGTCGACCCGGAAGCCGGCCACGCCACGGTCCAGCCAGAAGCGCAGAATGTCGAGGAACTCGGCGCGGACCTGGGGGTTCGCCCAGTTGAGGTCGGGCTGCTTGATGTCGAACAGGTGCAGGTACCACTGTCCGGGCTGCCCGTCGGCCTCGACCACGCGGGTCCAGCCGATCCCGCCGAACACCGACGGCCAGTTGTTGGGGGGCTGTTCCCCGTTCGGGCCCTTGCCGTCGCGGAAGATGTAGCGCGCGCGCTCCGGCGAACCCGGGGCCGCCGCCAGCGCCGCCTTGAACCAGGCGTGCTCGTCGGAGGTGTGGTTGGGGACCAGGTCGACCATGACCTTGAGCCCGAGCACGGTCGCCCGCTCGATGAGGGCGTCGGCGTCCGCCAGCCGCCCGAACACCGGGTCGATGTCCTCGTAGTCGGCGACGTCGTACCCGGCGTCGGCCATCGGCGAGCGGTAGAACGGAGAGATCCAGACGGCGTCGACACCGAGGTCGCGCAGGTAGGGCAGCCGGGCCGTGATGCCGGGCAGGTCGCCGACGCCGTTGCCGTCGGAGTCGGCCCACGAGCGCGGGTAGATCTGGTAGGTCACCGCACTGCGCCACCAGTCGGTGGCGTCGTCGCGGTGAGCGGAGCGGTCAGGGGCGAGGTCGAGGAGGGACGAGGTCGTCACACCCTCAAGCCTGAGGCCAGCCCCGAACCACATGCAAATTTCCTCCGCTCCGTCTCAGTGCTCGGTTGGGTCGCGGGCGCCGGCGACCTCGGCGGCGTCAAGCGACGCCTCGGACGCCTGCGAGGATGACGCGGTGAGCTTCTACGACGAGGTCGGCGGCCATCCGACGTTCGCCACGCTGGTGCACCGCTTCTACCAGGGCGTCGCCGAGGACCCCGAGCTGCGCGCGCTCTACCCGGAGGAGGACCTCGGTCCCGCTGAAGAACGCCTCCTCGGCTTCCTCGAGCAGTACTGGGGCGGGCCGACGACGTACTCGGAGCAGCGCGGCCACCCACGCCTGCGCATGCGGCACGCCCCGTATGCGGTCACCCCCACCCAGCGCGACCGCTGGCTGACGCACATGCTCGCCGCCGTCGACCAGATCCGCGACGACGGCATCCTCGACGAGACCCACGATGTCGTCCTTCGGGACTACCTTGTCCGGGCGGCCCACTCGATGGTCAACACGTTCGAGGAGCCGCAGGCGGGCTAGCCACCACCCGACGTCTCCGCCTCGCTCCGATACGTCGTGGGGATCCCGGCCAGCCCGACACGACAGCTCCCTTCGAGTGAGATCCGAGGAGACATGGCGAACCTCGAGCAGCTCCGGTCCACCCAGTCCACGCCCCTGCTGACCCCCGACGACGCCGGCTACGCGGAGGCGGTCCGGCTGTGGGGAGCACCCGCGTCGCCCGACGTCCTGGTGCGCCCGACGACAGAGGAGGAGGTCGGCGCCGCCCTGGTCTGGGCCGCTGCCGAAGGGGTCGAGGTGGGCGTCCGCAGCGGCGCCCACGGCCCCTGGACGCCCCTGCCCGGCGGACTGCTGGTCGACCTCGGCGCGTTCGCCCAGGTCGACGTCGCCGACGACGAGGATCGTCAGCGTCGGCCCGGGCGCGACCTGGGGTGCGGTCGCCGATGCGCTGGCTCCTCACGGTCTCGCCCTCAGCTCGGGTGACACCCGGTCGGTCGGCGTGGGCGGCAACGCCCTCGGGGCGGGCATCGGCTGGCTCGTGCGGTCGGTCGGGCTCGCCGTCGACCAGCTCGTCCGCGTTCAGCTCGTGACCGCGGACGGCCAGGTCGTCGTCGCGTCCCACGACGAGAACCCCGAGCTGTTCTTCGCGGTCCGGGGCGGCGGCGGGAACTTCGGCGTGGCCACCCGCCTCGACTTCCGGGCGACGCGCCTGGCCACTGTCGTCTCCGGATCCGCTTCCGTCGACCCCGAACACCTCGGTGCCGCCGTACGCGGGGTCCGCGACGCGATGCGGGAGGCGCCTCGCGAGCTCGCGCTCACGTTGGTCAAGCCGCCACCGATGGGGCCGGACATCCCGCCGATGGTGGAGGTGGTGTGGGCCGGCGACGACGAGGAGGCCGCCCGGGCTGCCCTGGCGCCGGTCCTCGCGGTCGACGGGATGGGGGAGATCGACCTGCGGGTCGTTCCGTACGGGTCGACCCTCGTCGATCTGCCGGCACCGCCTCCCGGGCCGCCGCCGCGGATGGCCGGGGACAACGGTGTCTTCGCCGAGCTCTCCGACGCGATCGTGGACCGCGCGATGGCGGCGTTGGCCGCCCACCCGGCGTCCATGTTCGACGTCCGGTTCCTCGGCGGCGCCTTGGGGGACGTGCCCCCCGACGCGACGGCGCTCGCCTGGCGCGATGCGGAGGCCCTGGTGCACTGGATCGCGGTGCTCCCACCCGAGGCGTCCGACGAGGAGGTCGCGCGGGCGCGACAGGTCTGGGCGGTGGTCGGGGACGCCGCCGACGCGGTATGCGGCACGCTCACCGACTCGCGGGCTCCGGAGGTCGTGGAGCGCATGTACCCGCCGGCGACACTCGAGCGACTCCGCGCCGTCAAGGCGGTCTGGGACCCGGGAAACCTGTTCCGCCGCAACCACAACATCCGGCCCGCCTGACCCAGCCCTACAGCCCGTCGGCCGCACGAAGCACGTCGAGATGCGGATAATCGTGGGACGTGGCCCGCTCGGAGCCCCGATCCGACGTCGAGATGCGGATCATCGTGGGAGATGGCCCCGACCAGGGCCGAGAGGCGGAGCCGGTCAGGCGGTCGGGCCCGTGAAGGGCACCGGCATCTGGACGTCGTTGGCGTCGAAGGCCGCCTTGAGCCGGCGCCGGATCTCGCGCTGGACGCCGTCGCGCTCGTTGGCACGGACCTGGGCGGTCACCCGCAGCGTGACCAGGCCCTGGGCCATCGCCTCGAACCCGGTGACGTGCGGCGTCTCCATGAGGACGTCGGACCACGGCTCCTCGTCGGCGAGGTCCTCGACCGCGGCGGTCATGATCCCGGTGACCCGGACGATGTCGTCGGTGTAGGCCAGCTGCACGTCCACGACCGCGACCGACCAGCCCTGGCTGCGGTTGCCCAGCCGGAGGATCTCGCCGTTGCGGATGTACCAGACCACCCCGTCGCCGTCCCGGAGCCGCGTGATCCGCAGCGTGACCTCCTCGACCGTCCCCACCACGGTGCCGGTGTCGATGACGTCGCCGACGCCGTACTGGTCCTCGACGATCATGAACAGCCCCGAGAGGGTGTCCTTGACGAGGCTCTGCGCACCGAAGCCGATGGCCAGGCCGGCGACCCCCGCGGACGCGAGCAGCGGGCCGAGGGGAATCCCGAACAGGTCGAGGATCATCAGCAGCGCGGTGCCGATGATGATGACGCTCACCGTGCTCTTGACGATCGTCGCAGCCGTCGCGACGCGCTTCTCGTGGCGCTCGTTGCCGTACCCGGTCGCATTGGCCAGCACCCCGCCGACAGCGCCGAGCAGGGTGAACCGGTTCTCGTGCCTCTCGTTGGCCTTGCGGACGTAGCGGTCGACGAGGCGGTGGACGACGAACCGGGCGAGCGCGGCGCCCAGGATGATGACGACGACGCGCAGCGGCACCCCGACCAGCGTCTGCCACGGCTCGGGCAGCGCGGTCGGGACGAGGTGCGCCGCCAGGGCGTTCAGCCGCTCAAGCACGCTTCGCGTCGCACTGCTGGGCCACCACGGCGGTCCGCGCGGCGTCCAGCTTCTCGAGGACCAGCCGACGCAGCGCCTGCGGGGCGTCCTCGTTGGCGGCGAGCCACGCCTCCGTCGTCGCGACGAGCTCCGGGCCGGCGAGCCCGAGCGGGTAGAACGCCAGCGGGTACTCCTTGCCGATGAGGCGTTCGCGGATCGCCGCGGACCGGGTGTTCCACAGCGGGAGCAGGGCGTCGAAGTACTGCGGCACGTAGTCGGCGAGCATCGACTGGTCGAGGGCGCGGTTCCAGCCCGAGGTCAACGCCTCGATCACGGCGTTGGGCTGGCCGTCCTCCTCGACGGCGAGCCGCCACGCCTCGGCCTTGGCCTCTGCGGTCGGGCGTGCGGCGCGGGCGTGGAAGGCCCGCTCACGGCCGGCGTTCGTGTCGTCGCGGGCCAGCTCGGAGGCGATCTCCTCGTCGGTGGCGTCGCCCAGCGCGGCCAGCGCCGACAGCAGTGCCCACCGCATGTCCTGGTCGAGCTCGAGACCCGGGTAGGGCTGGCTGCCGTCGAACGCCGCGCGCAACCGGGCGATGTCGTCCGCGCTGCGGGCCGCCCGTCCGAACGCGCCGACCATCTGCAGCTGCCGGTCGGTGCCCGGCTCGGCGTCCTCGGCCATCTTGCGGAGCGCCTCGGCCACCTTGGCCTGGGTCTCCTCGCGGTGCTCCGGAGCGGAGTACAGCGTCGCCGAGGTCAGCAGCTGGGACGGGATCTGCTTGGTCGTCTGGAGGATCGTCCGGATCACCGTCGGGTGGGTCTCGGTGGCCAGCGACGCCAGCAGCAGGTCGACGAAGTCGCGGGCGGGCATCTCGCCCTCGCGGACCATCTCCCAGAACGCACCGATGACCAGCGACCGGGGAAGGCTCTCGGCGAAGTCGGCGGTGTGCTCCAGCAGCGTGGCGTACGAACGTTCGTCGAAGCGCAGCTTGGCGTAGCTGAGGTCGTCGTCGTTGGGCAGCAGCACGTCAGGCTGCGCGAGACCGACCAGCTCGGGCACCTCCGTGCGCGGGCCCTCGACGTCGAGCTCGTGCCGGCCGACGCGGACCAGCTTGCCGTCCTCGAGGGCGTAGCGGCCGATCGCGATGCGGTGCGGGCGCAGGGTGGGGTAGGCGTCGGCGGCGGTCTGCAGCACGGCGGCCGAGGTGATGACGCCGTCGGCGTCGGTGGCGACGTCGAGGGTCAGGGTGTTGACGCCGGCCGTCTTCAGCCACAGGTCCGACCAGGGTCCGAGGTCTCGGCCGGACGCGGACTCGAGCTCGATCAGGAGGTCGGCGAACCGGGTGTTGCCCCACGCATACGTCGCGAAGTAGGTCCGTAGCCCGGCGACGAACGGCTCGATGCCGACGTACGCGACGAGCTGCTTGAGGATCGCGCCGCCCTTGGCGTAGGTGATCCCGTCGAAGTTGACGAGGACGTCGTCGAGGTCGCGGATGTCGGCGTAGACCGGGTGCGTCGAGGGCAGCTGGTCCTGCTGGTAGGCCCACGTCTTCTCGTGGCTCTGGAAGGTGGTCCACGCCCCGGTCCAGTGGGTGGCCTCGGCCTGGCAGAGGGTAGAGGCCCATTCGGCGAAGGACTCGTTGAGCCAGAGGTCGTCCCACCACTGCATCGTCACGAGGTCGCCGAACCACATGTGCGCGAGCTCGTGGAGGATGGTCAGCCCACGTCGCTCGACCAGGGGCTCGGGGACCTTGCCGCGGAAGACGTAGATCTCGGTGATGGTCACGCAGCCGGCGTTCTCCATCGCGCCGGCGTTGTACTCCGGCGTGAAGATCTGGTCGTACTTCTCGAACGGGTATGCCGAGTCGAACTCGCGCTCGAAGAACTCGAAGCCCTGCTTGGTCAGGTCGATGATGTTGTCGGAGTCGACGTACTCGAAGAGCGAGCGACGTGCATACACCCCGAGCTCAACCGGGCCCCGACGGCTCTGGACGGTGTCGGTGACGCCGACGTAGGGCCCGGACACGATGGCGGTGACGTAGGAGGAGAGGACCGGGGTCGGGGCGAAGGTCCACGTCGCGAGCGAGGTCCCGTCGCGGTCGCCGGCGGGCGTCGGCGCCGGCGTGGGGGAGACGGACCGGACCGTCCAGTGGTCGGGCGCGGTGACCGTGAAGGCGAACGTGGCCTTGAGGTCGGGCTGCTCGAAGACGGCGAACACCCGGCGCGAGTCCGGCACCTCGAACTGGCTGTAGAGGTAGACCTCGCCGTCGACCGGGTCGACGAAACGGTGCATGCCCTCGCCGGTGTTGGTGTAGACCCCGGTGGCCTCCACGACGAGCTCGTTCTCGGCGGCGAGACCGGGCAGCGCGATCCGCGAGTCGACCCACTGGGTGGCCGGGTCGAGCGCCGCACCGTTCAGGACGACCGACTCGACGGACTCACCCACGAAGTCGATGAAGGTCTCCGAACCCTCGGCCGCGGTGAACCGCACCGTGCTCCTCGTCGCGAAGGTCGCCGGCCCGGTGGCCAGGTCGAGGACGACGTCGTAGGAGTGGACCGCGATCAGGTCGGCGCGGGTCGCCGCCTCCTCGCGGGTGAGGTTCTGGCCGGGCACGAGGAGGCTCCCTGGGGATCGGGGTCTGGGGCGGGCCCGGGTATGCGGATAAGCCCCGAACCGCCGTTCATGCTCTCACGGCGCAGCAGCTCGGGGACGCCGCTGGACCCTTCAGGCCATGGTGAGAAGATGCCGATCATGACCACGACAGCGGCACGAACTGGCAGGACGACCACTCGGCGCGAGGGCTCGACGGCACCCAAGGCCGAGGTGCGGATGTGGTTCGACCCGGCGTGTCCGTGGGCGTGGATGACGTCGCGCTGGCTGATGGAGGTCGAGCAGGTCCGCGACATCGAGGTCACCTGGCGGGTGATGAGCCTGTCCGTGCTCAACGAGAAGCGCGACCTCGACAAGGGATACCGCAAGCTCATGGACGTCTCGTGGGGTCCGGTCCGCGTCATCATCGCGGCGCAGGAGCAGTACGGCGACAAGGTCGTGAAGCCGCTCTACGACGCGATGGGCACCCGGATCCACCTGCAGAAGCGACGGGACCGGGACGCGATCATCGCGGACGCCCTCGAGGAGGTCGGTCTGCCCGAGGAGCTGGCCAAGGCCGCCCACCAGAAGAAGTACGACCGGGCCCTGCGCCGCAGCCACCGCGAGGGGATCGACCTCGTCGGAACCGACGTCGGGACGCCGGTCATCGCCTTGGGCGATATCGCCTTCTTCGGGCCGGTCGTGACTCCCGCGCCGAAGGGTGAGGCGGCGGGCCGGTTGTGGGACGGTTGCCTCCTCGTCGCGGGTACGCCCGGCTTCTACGAGATCAAGCGGACCCGGACGCAGGGTCCGATCTTCGACTGACGTCACGACTGGTGAGGACGGGCCCCATGCGCGTACACATCGGCGGCGACCACGCCGCATACGAGCTCCAGCTGGCGCTCGTCAGCCACCTCCAGGAGGGCGGCCACGAGGTGACGAACCACGGGCCGCACGTCTTCGACTCCGAGGACGACTACCCCGTGGCCGTGCTGCGGGCGGCGAAGGCGGTGGCCGACGACCCGGGGTCCCTCGGGGTCGTGCTGGGCGGCTCGGGCAACGGTGAGCAGATGGCCGCGAACAAGGTCAAGGGCATCCGCGCGGCGCTGTGCTGGACCGCTGAGCTGGCGCAGCTGGCCCGCGAGCACAACAACGCCCAGGTGGTCTCGATCGGGGGCCGGTTCACGGCGACCGAGCTGGCCAAGGAGATCGTCGACATGTTCGTGGCGACCGAGTTCTCGGGAGTCGAGCGGCACGTCCGCCGGCTCGAGATGGTGACCCGGTACGAGGACGACGGGACGCTTCCGCCGGAGCCCGCCACCGCCTAGGTCGGGGGATCGGCCGCTCAGCGGATGCGGGGCTCACCCGTTTGGGGGAAGATGCCCACGCTCCGCTTGGCGGCCACCTAGATTGGCGGGATCATGACGTGGTCCAGCAGCGTTCCGCGACGCCGTGCGTCTCGGTGGTTCGTCGCTGCCCTCCAGCCCGAGGCGGCACGGTCCTCGCGCTCGGCGGTCATCACCCAGTCGTCGCTGCTCATCGCGCTCGGCCTGGTCACGTTCTGGATCGGCTGGGGGTGGCCGCGGCTGCCGTTCTCCGTCTATGCCCCGTTCGTCGTCGTCGGTGGCCTCTACCTCACGCCAGTGGCGTTCCTCGTCGTCGGCGGGACGTTCATCGCCGAGATGGCGGCGCTGACCGTGAAGGCCGCCCAGATCCCCGACTCCGCGAACCAGCTCCCACAGGTCATCGCCCTCGTCGCCTTGGCGATCGTCATCATCATCATGTCGGCCACGTCCCGTTCTCGGGCTCGGCTGGGGGTCCAGGGCAGCCGCGGTGAGTCGATGTTCGTGGACCTGCGCGACCGGCTGCGCGCGTTCGGTGAGCTGCCCGAGCTACCCGGCGGATGGCACGCCGAGACCGCGGTCGAGTCGGCGTACGGACAGTCGTTCTCCGGCGACTTCGTGGTGGCGACGCGCTCCCCGGACGGCCGGTGGTTCGAGGTCGTGCTCGTCGACGTGTCGGGCAAGGGCGTGCAGGCGGGCACCCGGTCGCTGCTCCTCTCGGGCGCGCTCGGCGGCCTGCTCGGCGAACAGGAGCCGAACCGGTTCCTCACCGCCGCCAACAACTACCTGCTCCGCCAGAACTGGGACGAGGGGTTCGCCACGGCGGTCCATGTGTCGATCGACCTCGCCACCGGTGACTACACGATCGGCAGCGCCGGGCACCCGCCGGCGGTCCAGTTCAACAACGGCTCCGGGCGCTGGGAGGTGCTCGGCGAGGCGGCCGGCCCGCTGCTCGGTGTCATCGACGACGCGACCTACATCCGCTCGTACCGCCGGCTCGGCCGGGGCGACGCGCTGGTGCTCTACACCGACGGTGTCGTCGAGTCCCGGTTCCGCGACCTCACGGTCGGAGTGGACCGGATGCTGGGCGCGGCGGAGCGCCTCGTCCGCGGCGGGTTCGCGGGCGGCGCGAAGCGGCTCTGCGCGTCGGCGCGCGCCGGTGAGACCGACGACCGGGCCGTCGTGATGATCTGGCGGGACTGATCTCCTGGGAGGTCGCCCTCAGGGGATGTCGTCGTCAGGGGATGATCGTCGTCAGGGGATGTCGTCGTCCTGCCCGTCGAGGCCGTCCAGCGCGTTCTTGGCCTGTTCGACGCCGCCGTCGATCTGCGCGGAGTGCTGACCGCCGGTCTTCTCGTCGACGAAGTCGCCGGCCTTGTCGAGACCCACGCCGGCCTTGTCGCCGTGCTCATCGACGAGTCCCTGCACCTTGTCCTTGATGTTGTCGAACATGCTCATGACCCGACTCCTTCAGTAGTGGGTGACCCCCGAGGGGTTCGACTCCGCCACTGTAGGCACATGACAACGCCGGGGGACAGGGCCGAGTCCGGCCCGGCATCGGGCCGGGTCCGCACGTATGCGGGTCGGCAGGGCAGCCGGTCCGCGCTCACCAGGGGGCGGCTCGAGCGGTACCTCCCCGCGCGGGGGTTGCCGCCGGGGCCGCTGGTGCCCAGTGAGGCGTTCGGGCGCGAAGCACCGGTGGTTCTCGAGGTGGGTTGCGGACACGGGGCTGCGGCCATCGCGTACGCGGCGTCGCATCCGGACCACGACGTGCTCGCCGTCGACGTCCACGTGCCCGGTGTCGCGCGGATGCTCGCGGCGGCGGAGTCGGCCGGCGTGCCGAACCTCCGGGTGGAGATCGGCGACGCGGTCGAGCTGCTCACCGACCGGGTCGGTGAGGGTCGGTTGACGGCCGTGCACCTGTTCTTCCCGGACCCGTGGCCGAAGCGGAGCCACCTCAAGCGACGGTTCGTGCAGGCCTCCACCCTGGATCTGCTGGCGTCCCGGCTCGTCGCGGACGGGCACGTGCTCGTCGCGACCGACCAGCCCGCATACGCCGAACACGTGCGGTCCGAGGTGGCCGCACACGGTGGGTTCGTCGTGCGCGACGTGCCGCGGCCGGCGTGGCGCCCGCTGGACGGGTTCGAGCCCAAAGGCGTGGCGGCCGGCCGGACCGTCACCGACCTGCGCCTCGACCGACGCTAGAGCGGGTGCTGTCGGGCCCGGAGGTAGAGGGGGAAGAAGAACACCCAGAGCACCAGGCAGAGCGCCGCCCACGCCGACGGCGTCTCCAGCCGAAGCGACCTGGACCAGAACACGACCGGCTCGCCGGACGCGGCGTGGTTCGCCGCATCCTGGTAGACCCACGACACCGTGACGAGCAGGATCCCGAGGAGGACCAGCGGGACGAGCAGGTTCGGTGACATCGGTGGGACCCCCGGATCGAGGCGGGTTCGTCGGGCGTTGACGCTACGACCGGATTCTCAAAGGCGGCTGGACGCCGAGTAGTAGAGCCGTTGGGCAGCGGGTGATCACGTCCGTGGCGTGGCCAAGGGCTCGACGCGGGCTCGCTCGTCGGCGTGCGTCAAGACCTGCTCGACGGTCTCGTCGGACGTCTGCCCTGAGGTGTCGAGCCACCAGCCGAGACCACCGAAGCCGGTCTGCATCGTGGCGTGCAGCCCGTCGTAACCGTCGAAGAAGAACTGCTCGATCGGCGGGCGCGTCGCGTTGCGGCTCACGCAGACGTCGGTCCCAGGGTCGAGGACCACCAGGCGCAGCCGGTCACCCAGGGCCGAACGGAACCCGTCGAGGTTCGCCAGGTCGGGCACGACCACGTCGATGACGGGAGTGAAGCCGGCGTTCGCGAGGTTCGTGGCCAGGGCGCACAGGTTCTCGTGGCACAGCCGGATCTGTCGCGCGGCCTCGTCGGCGGGTTCGCCCAACGCCCAGACATGACCGCTCACGACCATCCCGCTGACGATGTATGCCTCCACAAGCGCCGAACGGCTCAAGGCGGCCGCGACCGCCCGCGAGACGGTCGACTTACCGGCTCCGGGAGCGCCCGTGACGACGAGGCACGCGCGACCGAGGTCGAGGGGAGACGTTCCGTCCGCTCGTCTGGTCACGGCGCGACCCTACGGAGGGCTCAGAAATCGACCAACGGGTTTGTCACTGAGTGGCGACCCGGGGTCGACCGCCGTCTCACCTTGTCCGGGTGAGGTACCTCGCGCGCGGCGGTGCTTACTGTCGTCGCGTGGACCATGAGCCGGCGGGCACTCGCTCGGCCGCCCGGTCCGAGGCGCGCTTCGACACCCTGGAGGCATGAATGTCAGCGGTTGGGACCGAGGCGACTCACCCGGGAATGAGTGTTGGCCCGACGAGCGAGTTCAGCCTGTTCTTCAGGGTCAAACCCGGCGAGGGCGCGGCCCTGCGCGGGGCGCTGCATGACCTGCAGGACACCCCCGGCTACCGACCCGGCGACTACGGGATGGCGATCACCTCTATCCACGAGGCCCGGTTCGTGCTGTTCGACGACGACACGCGGCTCGCGTTCATCACCAGCTTCGATGGGCCGTGGGACGCGTACATGGAGGACTTCTTCACCTCGGGGCCGACGCTGGGCCTGTTCGACGTGATCTTCCGGCATGTGGAGGGCTACGAGGGGCTGCCGGACCTGGCGGCGGTGCGGGCGTTCGTCCTGGGCGCGGAGGTGAGTGCGGCCGCATACGCCCGCAACTACGGGGGCACGGTCAAGGAGATCCGGAAGGCGCAGCGCGTGAACCACGCGTTCCAGCAGGTGCTTGACCATCCGCAGGCGGCGGAGGCGCTGCAGCACCCGGCTCTGAAGCCGTTGCTCGAGGAGGCGGCGGACTAAGCACGCAGGACTGGCGGTCGGGCAGCGAGGGTCGAGCCGAGGAGTACGGATGTCAGACCACATCTCCGGTCCGCGTGCCCTCGCGGACCCGATCGCGGACATCACCGATGTCTACGCCTTTCCGAGCCCTGAGCACCCCGGTCACCTCGTGCTCGTCATGAACACCCTGCCGTTCGCGCCACCGTCCGCGGCGTTCTCGGACGGGCTGGTGTACCGCTTCCGCCTGCGACACGTCACGGCCGGACCGCTGGGCAGCTCGGGGCCGTTTACCGCCGGCCAGGACGAGTTCGTGTTCGACTGCGTCTTCTCGGCCCCGAGCGGCCCCGATGACGGTGTGCAGGAGGGCGTGTGCACCACCCCCACCGGTGACACGGTCACGTTCCGGGTGAACGACACCGACGGTGGCGTCGGTCACGGGATCCGCGCCTTCGCCGGCGTTCGATGGGACCCCTTCATCATGGACGCCCCCGCGGCCCTGAAGACCATCGCCACCGGGCAGCTGTCCTTCACCGACCCCGGCTCGATCTATCTCGACGGCAAGAACGTCCTGGGCCTGGTCCTCGAGATCGACATGACTCTCCTGCCCCAGGCGGAGCTGGTGGGCGTCGTCGCCGAGACGCTGACGCGGGGGAAGTTCACGGTCCGGATCGAGCGCGTCGGGCGGCCTGAGGTCAAGAACATGATGTTGGCGCCGAAGCAGTTCGACCTCGTCAACCGGGACCTGGAGATCCGTGACCTGTACAACATGGAGGACGCGTTCCACCTGGCTGACGCCTACCTGGGCGCGTACCGGGCCCGACTGGACGCCAACCTGCGCTTCTGGGACGGGCTCGACGGGACCGTCGACTGGCCGACGAACGGGGACGGCGGCCGGCACCCGATGACCGAGCTGGTGCTCGCGGACTTCCTCGTCGTCGACGTCACCAAGCCGTACCACGAGCACGGGTCGTTCCTCGAGATCGAGACGGCCACCCGTCGTGGCGAGACGCACCGGACCTGCGGCGGTCGAGCGATCAACGACGACGTGATGGACACGATCTTCACCCAGCTCGTCAACGGTGGGAACGGTCCGGTCATCCGCGACGGCGTCGACCATTCCTCACGGCCGGCCTCGGTCACGTTTCCCTACCTGTCGCCGCCCAACCCGGACCCACCGGCCCTGCCCGAGCATCACTAGCGCCATGCCCGAGGTCCGCGACCCAGCGAGAGGAGAAGCGGTGTGACCAGTACGGAGAGCACCGTTCTCGAGCTCGACGACATCCAGAGCGGCGCACTGTACGAGCGCCCGTCGCCCTACGTCGGCACCTACCTGCTGCTGCGGATCGACGACCGCGCTGCGGGACGCGAGCTGGTTCGGCGGCTGCATGCGGTCGCCGAGTCCCGGAGAGCCTCGGCCGACCCGGCCCACGACACGTCCATCACCGTGGCCTTCACCTATCGCGGGCCTGGAGGCGCTCGGGGTGCCGCAGACCTCGCTGGACAGTTTCGCCCCCGAGTTCCGAGAGGGGATGGCGGCCCGCGCGCCGGAGCTGGGGGACGTGGGTGACAGCAGCCCCGAGAACTGGGAGAAGCCGCTGGGAGGGCCCGACGTACATGTGGCGGTGGCCGTCCTGTCCCCGGACACCGCGCGGCACGAGGTGGCCGTGGACCAGGCGCGTCGCGCCCAGCAGGAGCTCTCGGGCGTCGAGCTGATCTGGCGGCAGGACTGCTACCAGCTGCCCACCGGACGTACGTCGTTCGGGTTCAAGGACGGGATCGGTCAGCCTTCGGTGGAGGGCAGTGGCCGACCCTCGACGAATCCTCGGGAGCGGCCCCTGAAGGCCGGCGAGATCATCCTCGGCTACCCGGACGAGTCCGGTGAGCTGCCGCCGATGCCGTCGCCGGAGGTGCTCGGTCGCAACGGCACCTACGTCGTCTTCCGGAAGCTGCACACGCGGGTGGCGGCCTATCGGCAGTACCTGGCCGCACGCGCAGCCAGCCGGGCCGACGAGGCCCTCCTCGGCGCCAAGATGGTCGGGCGCTGGCAGAGCGGCGCTCCGCTCGCGCTCGCGCCCGCCGACGACGACCCCGCTCTCGGCAGCGACCCGCACCGCAACAACGACTTCGGCTACGGCGAGGATCCGCGCGGCTTCAAGTGCCCCGTCGGCGCGCACGCGCGGCGCGCGAACCCGCGCGATGCCTTCGACCAGGACGGCAGCGTGGACGTGCGTCTCCATCGGATGATCCGGCGCGGCACGAGCTACGGACCGATGCTGCCGGAGGGCGTGCTGGAGGACGACGGCATGGACCGGGGCATCATGTTCGTCTTCGCCGGGGCGCACCTGAAGCGTCAGTTCGAGTTCGTCAAGACCCAGTGGCTCAACGACGGCATCTTCATCGGTGCCCCGCTCGAGAAGGACCCCCTCGTCGGCCCGAACGATGGCTCGGGGGTCTTCACGGTTCCTGAGCGCCCGATCCGGCGGCGGTTGCGCGAGCTGCCCCCGTTCGTCATCACCCGGGGCGGCGAGTACTGCTTCGCTCCAGGCCTGCGGGCCATGCGCTGGCTCGCGGATCTCGAGTCATGACAACCGTCGATCCAGAAGAAGGGGCAGTCGTGGGCAACAGCTCGACAGGCACGAGTCGCTGGGACGCACTGGACTTCGGCCCGCCGGCGTCCGACCAGGA
Source organism: uncultured Actinomycetota bacterium (assembly GCA_963713345.1). Lineage (GTDB taxonomy): Bacteria > Actinomycetota > Actinomycetes > Actinomycetales > Dermatophilaceae > Lapillicoccus. Next base: position 150,344 of record CAVQLI010000010.1, read on the forward strand.
AGAGCCTGAGTCACCCGTCCTCCTGGACTACGCCTCCGACGGGCGCGTCGCCGTGGTCACCCTGAACCGGCCACCCGACAACGCGATCACCACCGAGATGGGGGCCCGCCTGACCGAGGTCATCGAGACGGTCGCGGTCCAGACCGCGGTCCGGGTCGTCATCCTCACCGGAGCCGGCGACCGGGCGTTCTCGGTCGGCAGCGACCTTCGTCAACGCAAGAACATGACGAAGGAGGACTGGCTGCGCCAGCGTCAGGACTTCGACCGCACGCTCTACACGGTGCGCGAGCTGCGCAAGCCCATCTTCGCGGCGGTCAACGGGATCGCCTACGGCGGCGGGTCCGAGCTGGCGCAGAGCACCGACTTCATCCTCGCCGCAGAGAGCGCCACCTTCGGCCAGCCCGAGGCGATGCTGGGCCTCGCCGCGGGAGGCGGCTCACCGGCCCTGCTGCCGCGCCTCCTGCCCCGCGGGAAGGCCCTCCAGATGCTGATGACCGGTGACCCCATCACCGCTGCCGAGGCATACCGGCTCGGGATGGTCAACGAGCTGCACCCACCAGGCGAGCTCATGGACGCGGCGATGCGGGTTGCCGAGAAGATCGCGAGCAACTCCCCCACCGCGGTGCAGGCGGTCAAGCGGGCCGCTCATCTGGGCGAGGGGCAACCGATCGAGCAGGCCATCGCGATCATGATGGACGCGCACTGGCGCTCGGCCGTCCACCCCGACCGCGTCGAGGGGATCGGCGCCTTCAACGAAGGCCGCGAGCCCTCCTTCAAGGACGCCGACTTCTGAACGACATCACCAACGTCGACCCCGTCGCCCGACAAGGAGCCACACCATGACAGTGACCGAGAACCTCGATGCCGCGCGCGCCGGCCTGGTGATGATCAACCCCGCCCCCTACAACGCGGAAGCTCCGCCCGGCGCCCTCGCTGCCGACATCACCCCCACCGAGCTTCACTATGTCCGCAGCAACTTCCCGGTGCCCACGCACGACGGCGTGCTGGAGATCGGCGGCGCGGTGGACAACCCCACGACCTTGACCCTCGACGACCTGCGCTCCATGCCCGCACAGGACGCGATCGTGACCCTGGAGTGTGCGGGGAACGGGCGTCTCGAGATGCGCCCACTGCCCACCGGCGAGCCGTGGGGTGACTACGCGGCCTCCACTGCCCGCTGGACCGGCGTCCCCCTGCACGAGGTTCTGAAGCGGGTAGGACCACACGCCGATGGCGTCGACGTCCGGTTCGAGGGCGCCGACCACGGGGCGTACCACCTGAAGCCGGTCCTGGCCGACACCGACAGAGGCGACCTGAGCTTCGTGCGCGCCCTACCGCTCGAGACCGCGGTCGACCCCGCGGCCGGGATCCTCATCGCCTACGCGATGAATGGCGAACCGCTAGGTCCCGACCACGGCGCCCCCTTCCGTATGATCGTGCCGCACTGGTACGCCGTCGCCTCCGTGAAGTGGCTCAAGCGCATCGACGTCATCACCGAGCCCTACGCCGGAGAGTTCCAGACCGGCCACTACATCTACCAATGGGCCGACAGGGCCCACGAGCCCGTTCGCCACATGCGCGTCCGAGCCCGGATCACTGATCCGGCACCCGGCGCGGTCCTCGACACGGGCACCTACACGGTTCGCGGCAAAGCCTGGTCCGGGGAGGGACCCGTCACCCGCGTCGACATCGGCCTCACCGGCGAAGGCGACTGGCTCCCGGCTCAGCTCGAAGCACCGCATGGGCCTTACCAGTGGCAGAACTGGTCCTTCGAATGGAACGCCGTCGACGTGGGAAGACACACTCTTCGAGCGAGGGCCACGGACGCCGCCGGAAACGTCCAACCCGACGTACCGCCATGGAACCGCCTCGGCTACGGGAACAACGCCATCGAGGTCCAGTTCGTCGACGTGCACTGAACGCCGAGCCGCGGCAACGCGGTATCAGCGTGAGGTGTGGTGCGCCTGCGCCGGAACGCGGCTCCCGGGTTTGAGCCGTTCGAGCCGGTGCAGTGCTCCGCTGTGCAACGGTGGGCACTCGGGAACCCAGGGTCAGCGCATCATCGTGTGCGGTGCGGCCCAATGGAGGAGCGCATCGTGGCCGAAGGCCTGTCCCGACGTACCGTCCTGCACGGCCTGACGGCGTCCGCCGTGGCGGCCGGGTCGCTGCCATGGGTGGCGTCCTCGGCATCGGCGGCGCCGGGGAAGCATACGGACCCCGCTATCGACTGGGCGGCGTACGGTCGGACGGTCGGCGCGGCCTTCGACCGGATGCAGAACGTCGGCGGTGCCGTCGCCGTCGTCAGCGCTGACCAGGTGCTGCACACGTCGACGTACGGAGTGCGCGGTCTCAAGGACCGCAAGCCGGTGACCACGCAGACCGTGTTCCGGGTGGGCTCGACGACCAAGTCGATGACGGCGGCGCTGGTCGCGACCTACGTCGACGACGGGACGCTGGGCTGGGACCAGAAGGTCGTCGACGCCTGGTCCGGGTTCCGCGCCCCCACCGACGAGCTGACCCGCAGCCTGCGGGTGCGAGACCTTCTCGGCATGGGGTCGGGGATCGGCGAGCCGGATCGGATGAAGCCGGGGCTGCACTTCGACAGCGTGACCGCGGCTCAGCTCCTGCAGTCGGTGGTCAATCTTCCGGTGGTCGCGTCACGGGTGAACGAGACGTTCTCCTACGCGAACACCATCCAGACGGTGGGCGGATATCTGCCGCTCCTGGCCAGCGGCGTGGCTCCGGCGGACCTTGCCCCGGCCTGGGCGGCGGCCATCCAGGAACGCCTGTTCGGCCCGGTCGGGATGACGGGCGCTCGGCTCAGCAGCGATCCGCGGGGCCAGGTGGAGGACTTCGCCACCGGCAACGGGTTCGATCTGCGACCGAAGGCGTCGGCGATACCGTTCGCCGCGATCGGCGCCTACGCACCGTCCGGTGGCACGCTGGCGAATGTCTCCGACATGGCGGCCTGGGTGCGTCTGCACCTCCGTCAGGGGCGTTCGGTCACCGGTCGTCACGTGGTCTCGCCGGCCAGCCTCGCCCAGTGCTATGTCGCACACGTCACTGTGGCTCCGAACGACGGGGCGCTCCCGGGTGGGGTCAGTTCCGGGTACGGGATGGGCTGGTGGCACGACACGTTCCCGAACGGGCTGCAGGTGGTGTTCCACACCGGCGCCTTCGACGGGTTCAGCACCCTGATCGCGTTCTTCCCGGACCACGACCTGGGGCTCGTCGCCATGAACGCCATGAACCCTTCGGCAGACCTCTGGACCATCTATGCCCTGGCCCTCCTGCTGAGCCAACGCCTCGGAGGCAACCCCGACCTTCCGCAGCAGGTCCTGGCCGCGAGCGCCGATCGGCTGGCCCACCTCGCCGATCTCGGCCGCCAGTCAGCGCCGGTTGACCTCAAGCGGCTCGAGCCGTATCTCGGCCACTACGAAGGCGGTTGGTCCCTGGTGCGCGAGGGGCGCGAGCTCCAGATGCGGATCGGTCCCCGGGTCATCCCGCTGCTGGCCATGCCCGACGGCAGCTATGTCATGGCCGGCGGCACCCTCGTCGGCGGGACCGTCCGGCTCGCCAAGGAGGCAGACGGCACGCCGCATCTCGAGCTGACCGGCATCGAGACCGTACGCCGGACCACCGGGCTGTGAGCGACGTCAGACCGAATCCAGATCGACGTTGAACGGTGGCCGGCAAATCCCCGCTCGGCGCAGCGCCCAGCACGGTGGCCCCCGTCTCGAGAGCGCGATGGGCGGAGGGGTTCGGAGCGGCTACTCGGTCGCGACCTGGACGGCGCGCGCGATGCTCGACCGGCTGGCCGGGTGGGCCATCGTCAGGCCCGCGAGATCGCCAGGGCGGAACCAGCGAAGATCGTCGTGCTCCTCGGGTGCGGCGTTGATGGGTTCCCCTTCCCAGCGCCGTGACGAGGAACGCGTGCACGTCAAGGGTGGGGTCACTGACCGTCATCGGTATGAGTAGGGGGTCGTGGACACGAACACCGAGTTCTTCGAGGCATTCCCGACTGACGGCCTGATGAGGCGACTCGCCCGGCTCGACATGTCCGCCGACGAGGTCCCAGCAGTCGGGATACCACCGACGAGATGGATGGCGGTGCACCAGGAGCACGAGACCGTCGCGCACCAAGGCCGCGACCGCGATCGGAATCCGGGCGACCATGGCGGGTGTCGTCGTCACGGCCTTCTCGGTGTTCTCGCTCTGGGCGGGACGTCGGTTCCCCTCCGAGCATTCATGGCGGCGGCGCGCATCGGCATCACCGTCTTTGGTGTCATCGGGATGGTCCGAGAGGCGAGCCCTCCTGAGGGTCCGCCTGCATGACGTAGGGAATGGTGGTGGCCATCTCGACGAAGCCCAAACGCCGGAGGATCGGGCGACTGTCGGCCGAGGCGTCCACCTGCAGGTAGCGGAACCCGGCAGCCGCCGCGCGTGCAGCACGGTGTGACACCAACGAGCGGAAGACCCCGCGACCGCGCCAGGCCGGGATCGTCCCTCCACCCCAGAGGCCGGCGAAGTCGGTGCCGGCGTGGAAGCTGACGCGTCCGGCCGAGACGGGCGTCGCGCCCGCGTATGCGACGAACGCTTCCCCAGCACCGGGCCGGTCCGCCAGGTCAGCGAGGACGCTGCGTCCCACCGCGCTGTGGTCGCCACCGAACGCCTGGTCGTGTACCTGGACCAGCGCGTCGACCCCAGCTTCGTCACGGACCTGGACCATATCGACCCCTCGAGGTGGAGCCACGTGCAGGTCCATGTCGCTGATGCGCGCCATCATCAGCGTTTCGACCTCGTCAGGGACTAAGCCGTGAGCGCGCAACCGCGCGGGCAGCGCGGGCGGCTGGTCGTACGAGTAGTACTTCCATTCCCAGCTCCGACCCGCCGCTGCGAACGCTGCGACCTCGGCACTGATCGCCACGTCGACATCGGTACTCGCCAGGTCACTCCAGGTGACCCCGCTCCAGCCGTCAGCGCCCGCGACGACACGGGTCGTGGCGACGCCACGTACCACCACGACCCCCGGCCCGGACTCGGGCTGACGGCGGATCTGCTCGTCAAAAGCGGCGAGCACCGCATCCCGATCCATCCGGGCATCCCAGCATCGAAAGCAGTTGACCGGCAACCGATATCGCGCGATCAGTCGGTGAGGCGGTACCCACCGCGCCCAGCCGACACGGTGACCGGCGCGCCTTGTCGGATGGCCGGGATCGCTGAGCGCCCACGCGGCGGTAGCCTTCGAACGGCCGGGAGGAGAGCCCAGATCTCGTACGCCGCCCGACCCATGAGGACGCGCGTGTCGCTGCTCTGGTGTATCCGCAGGTTCAGACCCGGCCTGGCGTCCCCTACTTCGCGGTGAGCTCCTGGGCGAGCATCACGATGATGCCGCTGGGCCCGCGGACGTAGGTGAGCTTGTAGACGTCCTCGTACGTGGCCACCCCGCGCAGCGGGTGGCATCCGTGCTTCGCGGCGATCGCGAGAGCGTCGTCGATGTCGTCGACCGAGAAGGCGACTCGGTGCATGCCGATCTCGTTGGGCCGGGTGGGCGCCGTGTCGATAGCCGTGGGGTGGATGTACTCGAAGAGCTCGAGGCGACCGTGGCCGTCCGGAGTCTGAAGCATCGCGATGTTGACGTGGTTGCCATCGAGGCCCACGGCGGTGTCGGCCCACTCGCCGCTGACCGTGTCTCGACCGAGGACGGTCAGTCCGAGGTCGGTGAAGAAGGCGATCGTGGCGTCGAGGTCGTGGACGGCGATGCCGACGTTCTCCAGTTTGATGGGCATGCGTTGCACGTTAGCGATTCGACGCGGTGCGGTTGGATCAGTGAAACATCGGATCCGACAGGGCATCGTGCGATGGGGGAGGCGGAAGGTTGAGAGCCACGGGGTGGACGCTGCGCCGCGGACCCAGTGTGGTTCGGGCGCAACGGCGCACCGCCGATCGTCGTCGCCGATGACGGAAAACGGTCCGGACGTCGAGCCGCCGGATGCGGCCACGTTGGCGTGGGCGGCACGTCGTCTGGCCTCCGAGGCGGCGACGGTCGTTCAGCGCCTGGGCGGGGGGCTGGACGCCGCGACCCATCTTCTTCGAGCCGGCGACGGGTCGGAAGCGGTCCTGCGGCGTGCGGTCGGGCCGGACGGCGATCGTCGCGTCGAGCAGTTCCGCAGAGAACGGGACATCCTGACGTTGCTGCAGCACACCGGGCTACCAGTGGCTCGGTTGCTGGGCGCCGACGTGGACGCGGTGCAGACCGATGGTCCGGCCCTGCTGACCAGCTGCCTGCCGGGCCGCCTCACCTACCCACCAGAACCGACCGACGCGTTTGTGTCCGGCGTGGCGAAAGCGGCCGGCATGGTCCACTCACAGCCCGTGCCCGACGTCGTGTGGCCCTGGCATGACGGGGCGGCCAACCTCAGCCGTCGCGTCCAGGCCGGTGACGGTCCGGGCTGGGCCCGGCTGCGGGAGATCGGGATCCCCTCGGGTCCGCTGACCTTCGTCCACGGCGACCTGTGGCCGGGCAACCTCCTGTTCCAATCCGACCGGCTCACCGGAATCGTCGATTGGGGTGACGCGGGGGTGGGCCATCCCGGTCTCGAGGTCGGCTACCTGGCGGCCGACCTGCGCGTCGCGACAGGCTCGCAGCACGTCCATGAGGCCGCGATCGACGCGTACGAGAAGGTACGCGGTCCGCTGCCGAACCGGGCCTGGTGGGAGGTAGCCGGCTATCTGCGCTTCCCCCGCGACCCGGCCGACTGGCTGGCCGCCTGGACCGAGGCCGGCCTCCCCTTGAGCGCAGCGGACGTGCGGACCAGGCACGCCGCCGGCCTGGCCCACGCCCTGAGCCGACTGTCCTGACCGGCCGCCTCGAGCGGACCGGTCGCCCGTCACCGAACCCGACTGCCCATCGGATCACCGAAGCCGTGGCATACCGGCGGTCAGCGTTGCGTGGGCTCGCTGAAGATGGCGTTGCGGATCAGCCCGGCGAGCCACTCGGTGTACTGCTCTTCGCTCCAGCCGTGATCGAGCAGGAGCCAGCGGGGCTGTGTCGAGTTGAGAGCCCACACCGTGTCGATCGCGTAGTCGAGGGTGATGTCCTTGCGTAGCCACCCTTTGGCGGCCCAGTGCCGTACGTAGAACTGGCTGCCGACGTGTCGTTCCGTGTCGGTCGTGGTGACGAACTCGGCGAGTGCCTTGTCGGTGTCGCCCGCGCCGAGAAGCACCCTGAGCAGCGGGTCGATCCGGCTCGAGATGGACTGTGCCAGCTCGGCATAGGCCGTCGCGGCCGCGGCGGGGCTCTGAGCATCGTGGACGGCGATGGCCTCGGGCCGCTGCGCCAGGGGGATGTCGTCGTCGTCGCCGACGAGCGAGACGTCGTAGACGGACTTGAGGAGGCCTGCCTTGCCACCGAACGTCTTGTAGATCGTCTCCTGCGACACGCCCGCATCCTCGGCGACCTGTCGGATCGTCGTGCCGCCGAAACCACGGGCCAGGAAGGCGCTCTTGGCTGCCTCGATGATCCGGGCACGGGTGTTCCGAGCCGTCTCCTGGCGCTGACGGTTGTCGTAGGGCACGGGGCCTCCCTCGAGAAAAGGGACTTGCAGGAAAGTTCGGTACAGCCTACTGTATCTTCATTCCAGTTCACTGTACCGAAAGGTCGACCGATGCAACACACTCAGACCCGGAACGAGTCCGTGACGGTGGCGGAGGCCGCCGTCCACGCCGTTCTCAACGGCACCCTCGCCGACCTCGTCTCCCTCGTTCACCCCGACGCGACCAACCGAGAGGCCCTCACGGAGCCGCCGGCCACCCGCGGTCGCGGGCCGGAGGCGTTCCACGCCACCGGCGAGTGGCTGCGTGCCGCGTTCTCTGATCTCAGCTGGACGACCGAGGAGAGCGTCGCCGAGGGGGACCTGGTCGTCACCTACGGCAGGATGACCGGCCGGCACACCGGCAACTTCGTCGTGTGGACCGAAGACGCGAAGGTGGAACGGGCGTTCGCCCCGACCGGTAAGAGCTTCACGGTGCGGCAGGCGCACTTCCAGCGGGTCCAGGACGGTCTCGTGACCGAGCACTGGGCGGTTCGCGATGATCAAGGAATGGCTCTTCAGGCCGGTTGGCTCCCACCCACGCCCGCCTTCCTCATCCGCTGCGCCCTGGCGACCAGGAGCGCGCGGAGGGCTGATCGTTGATGGTGACGCAGCGACAGCTCCCCGAGCGGTGGTACCCGATACCGCTCAGCCGCTGTTAGCGGTGGTCAGACGGACGACGTCGTAGGCGCCGTCGACAACGAGGTCCGACGTCCCGGGTTCCCCGGAGGCGGGCACCAGCGCTGCGGTGAGCTTCCGGTCGGGCGAGAGCCAGATCTCGTACTTCACCGGCTCGTTGGCCTCCTCCTCCTCCTCTTCCTCGCGGATGCCCCTCTCGAACCAGGTCGTGGTCGCCGGGACGATCAGCAGTGGCATCAGGAGCGGGACGAGGAGCAGTCGCACCCAGTCGAAGAGGGTGTTGTCCGCGAAACCGCTCCACTCGATCGGTAGGCGGTAGGCGAAGACGACGAAGACCACGAAGCCCGCAACCGCAGCCGACAGCAGCCACCGGTGCCATGGCTGGATCGTTCGCTCCGCCGTCCAGAACTTGACCGTCACGATGACGATGGGCAGTAGCAGTACCTCGAACCAGTCCCACAGTGTGTTGCCGGCGAACCCGGTCCAGGCCCACTGGAGCCAGTAGGCGAGGAACACGAATACGGCGAACCCCACCGCTGCGGCGATCAGCGGCCCGCGTCGCGTCCCCGCCATCCGGCTGTGGGACCGAAGCCACAGCGGCAGGGTCGCCAGCGCCAACGGCAGGGCCAGGAGCTTGAGCCAGGCCCACAGCGTGGCGTTGGCGGTCAGTCCGGTCCATGACCAGCCTTGGCCGTAGCCGCCCCAGACGACGACGACCACTGCGGCGGTGATCAACAGCGCTGCCACCATGCGTTGAGAGCGGTTGACGCCAGATAGGGCGGATGTAGCGGAGTCCATGACGTTTCTCCATGTATGCGGACGAAGGGACCGAGTCTCCTCCGCTCGCGAACCCGCGGCCATCCCCCAAGCAGCGGGTCCTCAGGAGCGTGCGTGTGTCCTCCAACCGGGGGACCGGACCTTGCTGAGGGAAGTACGGTGCTCAGCCAGGCAAAGCCTTTCCTTACCGCCTTGACGATGCTCCTTGGTCTCCACGAACGGGCCGTCCGTGAACAGCGGCGTGCCGCTGCTCGGGTCCACACTGCAGACCACCGTCGACGCGTCCAGAGCGCCGTCGCTGAAGACGAACACCCCGGCGGCCGTCATCTCGTCGCACACCCCTCGACCGGCCCTGCCCGATGCGCGGAGCCTGCTCCGGCGTCAGGTCCGGAACCCACTCGTCATTGAAGGCGATCAGGTACAGCGCCATGTCCACTCGCCGCTAGAGCTCAGCGCGCAGGATCGACGCCGCGCCGGCCATGGCCCGCATCTTTCCCTCCGCACTCGCGCGAGGGAGGTACTTCATCCCGCAGTCGGTGGCGATGGTGATCCGCTCGGGTGAGGTATAGGGGAAGGCGCGGCGTACCCGATCGGCGACCAGCTCCGCGGACTCGACCTCGTGGTCGGACAGGTTGATGACGCCGAGAATGATGGTCTTCTCGCTGAGGTCCTTCAGGACGCCGAGATCCAGTCCCGACTGTGCCGTCTCGATCGAGATCTGGTCGGCCGAGCAGCCGGCCAGCTCGGGGAGGAACGAGTACCCCTCCGGCCGTTCATGAATGATCGCGGCGTACCCGAAACAGATGTGCACAGCGGTGCGGCCGGTGACGCCGTCGAGCGCGGCGTTCAGCGCCGCGAGCCCGTACTCACGGGCCGCCTCGGGCCGGGCCTGCATGTACGGCTCGTCGATCTGGACCAGGTCAGCGCCGGCCGCGTGCAGGTCCTTGATCTCGGCGTTGACCGCGGCGGCGTAGGCCATGGCCGCGGACGGCAGGTCGGGGTAGTGGTCGTTCTGTGCCTGCTGCGACATCGTGAAGGGACCGGGCACGGTCATCTTGACGGTGTGGTCGGTGTGCGCCTTGAGGAACGTGACGTCGCGGACGCCGACGGGGTGCGGCCGCACGATCGGGCCGGCGATCCGCGGAACCGGGTTCGGATGGCCGCTGCGATCGAGGGCGGTGCCGGGGTTGTCGATGTCGACGCCCTCGAGGGCGGTGGCGAAGTGGTTGCTGTACGACTCTCGGCGCATCTCACCGTCGGTGATGATGTCGAGTCCCGCCTCCACCTGGGCGCGGATGGCCAGCACCGTGGCGTCGTCCTGGGCCTGCTCGAGGTACTCCGGGTCGACCCGCCACAGCTCCCTCGCCCGCACCCGCGGAGGGAAGCGGCCGGCGAGCTTGGCCCGGTCGATCAGCCAGTCCGGCTGGGCGTAGCTGCCCACCAACGAGGTCGGCAGGATCGGCAGCGGGGAGGACGTCGTAGTCACGCTGCGACTCTAGAACCGCCGCCGCTCGTGATGCGCTCTCCCGATACTTGTTTTTTACAAGTGAGTGCGTCACGATCGTGAGTTGTAGGCATACCGAAAACCATGGAAGGACAACCACGATGACGGCGATGTTCGTCAACCTGCCGGTGAGCGACCTGGAGCGGAGCAAGGCGTTCTACTCGGCGGTCGGCTTCACCATCAACCCGCGCTTCACCGATCACAACGCCGCGTGCATCGTCGTCGAGGAGGACCACAGCGCCCTCATGCTCCTGATGCGCGACTACTTCCAGACCTTCACCGAGCGGCCGATCGCCGACCCGGCCACGACAGTGGTGACCGTCACCGCGATCTTCCTCGACACCCGGGAGGCGGTCGACGCTGCCGTCGGGAACGGCCTCGCCGCGGGTGGTTCGGAGGTGCAGCCCCCCGCTGACTACGGCTTCATGTACCAGCGACAGCTCACCGACCCCGACGGCCACGTCCTCGAGCTCGGCTACATGGACGCGGCCGCCGCGGAGAACGGCCCGGAGGCCTTCATGAGCCAGCAGGCCTGAGCTCGATGGCCGCCCGCGACTACGGGCAGTACGGCGGCCTCACCCAGGCCCTGGAGCTCGTGGGCGAGCGCTGGGCCCTGCTCATCGTCCGCGACCTGCTCGTCGGGCCGCGGCGCTATGGAGAGCTCGCCGCCGGGCTTCCTCGGATCCCGAGCAACATCCTGGCGGCGCGACTCAAGGAGCTGCAGGCAGCCGGTGTCATCCGCCGGATGCCGCGCTCGCGCATCATCGTCTACGAGCTGACGCCGTACGGCCACGAGCTCGAGCCGGTCGTGCTCGCGCTCGGTGCCTGGGGCTTCAAGGCGATGGGCGATCCGCGGGAGGGGCAGGTCATCACCCCCGACTCCATGACCATGGAGCTCCGCACGGCCTTCCGGCCGCAGGTCGCGGCGAACCTGCCGGCGACGGCGTATGCGGCCCATTTCGGTCCCGCCGAGCTGCTCATCCGAGTGGACGGGTCCACCCTCGACGTGACCCGCGGGGACGGACCGGTCGATCTCGCCTTCGCCGCCACTCCTGGCATCCGCCGGCTCATCTCCGGCGACCTGGCCCCCGACCGCGCGATCGCCACGGGCGTGGTGGAGGTGCTGCGCGGTCGCGGCGTCCTTCTCGGCCGCTTCGCGAACACCTTCCACCTGGCCGCCTGACCCGGGTGCGAGACGGATGCCCGGGCATTGAGGCGTCCGGGTCACTGATGCGGTGGAGCGGGCGACGAGAATCGAACTCGCGTAGCCAGTTTGGAAGACTGGGGCTCTACCATTGAGCTACGCCCGCGCGGCGTCCCGCGAGGCGTGCAGCGTGCTCGACCGGCGGGTTCGGGGCGTTAGCCTAATGCCCGCTCTCGCACGGCACCGAATCGTCGGACCGCACCGCGGGGCGACGGGGTATGGCGCAGCTTGGTAGCGCGTCCGCTTTGGGAGCGGAAGGCCGCAGGTTCAAATCCTGTTACCCCGACTTAGCTCGACCGGGGTCACCCGCGTCGGTCGGCCGGAAGGCCCGGCTGGCTCAGCCGAGGTCGGTGACCGGACCGTCCTGGGGGCCACGGAAGCCGAGCATCTCGCGGAGCCCGGTGCGCGCGCCGTCCCGCTCGAGGCCGGTGACGACGCGGTCGACCGACCGCTCCGACGGCCAGACGTGGATCATCAGCAGCAGGATCGAGACCGAGGCGCCGACGTCGTAGATGATCACCGTCTTGGCGATGAAGGCCAGCAGGATCCCGATGACCGCGACCGACTCGGCGATCGCCAGGCGGCGCATCAGCGACGACTGGAACTGCTTCATCCCCTCCTGGCGCGCCGCGTCCTCGCTCTGGTTCGCGTCGACCGCTTTGACCCGGTAGCCCACGCTCTCGATGAGGAAGTAGGCCCCGGCCCCGAGGAAGAGCAGGAGGGCCACCGAGAGCAGCGGCGGGGGGCCCAGGCCGAGGACGAACATCAGCGCGACCGCCATGAGGAACAGCGCGCCGATCACCGCGCCGACCAGGAAGCGCAGGGTCTGCATGGCGGGGCTCTTCTGCGGCCTCTTCGCTGGCGTGCTCACGCCCCCACCGTATCCGCGCGATTAAGCGGCAGGGCGCGAGGCGGCTAGCATGGGCCCTTGGTCGCCGGCGCCAACGCCGCGTGCCAGCGGGCAGGCCCCGCGCACGCGCAGAGTCCTACGCCACAGCGCCCAGCGACCCACCAGCGCACACCGTCCGCCGACATGCCCGGAGATCCGCAGTGAAGAGTGCCCTCGAGTCCGTGAACCCGACCCGGGTCAAGATGACCGTCGAGGTGTCGTACGAGGAGCTGAAACCCAGCCTCGACGCGGCATACAAGACCATCGGCCAGCAGATCCAGGTGCCCGGGTTCCGCAAGGGCAAGGTCCCGACGCGGATCATCGACCAGCGGGTCGGCCGGGGTGCCGTGCTGCAGGAGGCCGTCAACGAGGCGCTCCCGCAGTTCTACGGCCAGGCCGTGGACGAGAACAACGTGCGCCCGCTCGGGCAGCCCGAGGTCGACATCACCGAGGTGCCGGCCGAGGAGGGCCAGGACCTGAAGTTCACCGCCGAGGTGGACGTCCGGCCCGAGATCGAGCTGCCGGACTACTCGAACATCACCGTCGAGGTCGACCCGGTGGTCGCCGACGACGACGAGGTGGCGGAGCGGATCACCGCCCTGCAGCAGCGGTTCGGGACGCTGAAGGGCGTCGAGCGACCCGCGCAGGAGGGGGACTTCGTCTCCATCGACCTCTCCGCGACGATCGAGGGCGAGGAGATCGACTCGGTCAACGGGGTCTCCTACGAGGTCGGCACGAACAACATGATCGAGGGCATCGACGAGGCGCTCGTCGGGATGTCGGCCGGGGAGACCAAGGAGTTCTCCGCGCCGCTCGCCGGCGGCGACCGCGAGGGCCAGGTGGCCGAGTGCGTCGTCAGCGTCCAGTCGGTCAAGGAGCGCGAGCTGCCCGAGCTCGACGACGACTTCGCCCAGCTGGCCTCCGAGTTCGACACCCTTGACGAGCTGCGCGCCGACGTCGTGCAGCAGGTCGAGCAGTCGAAGCGGTTCGAGCAGGGCGTCCAGGCCCGCGACAAGGTTCTCGAGCAGCTGCTCGAGGCCACCGAGGTCCCGATCCCCGAGGGGATCGTCGAGGCCGAGGTCCACTCCCACCTCGAGGGCGAGAACCGCCTCGAGGACGACGAGCACCGCGCCGAGGTCGACGAGTCGACCCGCAAGGCCCTGCGCGCCCAGCTCCTCCTCGACGCGATCGTCGAGAAGGAGGAGATCCGGGTGGAGCAGCCGGAGCTCATCGAGTACATCGTCATGTCGGCCCAGCAGTACGGGATGGACCCGAACGAGTTCGCCCAGAACATCGACCAGCAGGGCCAGGTCCCCGCGATGGTCGCGGAGGTGGCGCGGCGCAAGGCGCTCGCCTACGTGCTGGAGCAGGCGTCGGTCGTCGACACCGACGGCACCGTGATCGACCTCGACGCGGCGGTGCCCCAGAGCGAGTCCGAGGCGGAGGGCGACGCCGAGTCGGAGTTCGACACGGAGGTCGTCGAGGTGACGGCCGAGGACGCGCCGGCCGACGAGGACGCGACCGCCAAGGCCTGACCGCGAGGGGAGTTGTGGACAGCCCTGGCGGCCGGCGAAAACCGGCCTAGACTGGGCTTTTCGGCTCGGACCCCACCGGCCCCTCGACTGTGCTCCCAGCACGAAGCAGGCACGATGCACCCACGGCGCCACGCCACGGCCATCGTCGCGGCAATGGTCGCCGTGACGGGTGTCGGCGTGTCGTCGGCGGCTGCGCTGCCGACCAAACAGGCTGACCCGCAGCCCGGTGGCTGGGCGCTGCCGCGCGCGGTTCCCGCGGCGGGCACGTTCTACCCCACGACGCCGTTCAGGCTCCTCGGCACGGCGGACACCGGGTATGCGGTGGAGCCCGCCTCCGGGGCGACGGTCGCCGTGTCCGGGCGTTCGGGTCTCCCGAGCTCCGGCATCTCGGCCGTCGTCGTCAACGTCGTCGCCGTGGCCGGAGCCGCAGATGCGGCGCTGTCCTTCGGGGCGATCGGCGCGCCAGCGGCGCCACCACTGCTGGTGGCCCCGGCCGGCGCCTCCCGCTCAGCCCTGCTCACCCTTCCGACCGCTGCGTCAGGGGCGATCCAGCTCTCGGTCACCAGCGCCGCCACCGTCTCGGTCGACCTGGTCGGCTTCTACGCCGCCGACGACACCGTCATCGGCAGCCAGGGCGTCTCCGGCGGGTACCAGCCGGTCGACGTCACCCGGCTCTTCGGCACCGACAGCTCCCAACCGCTGGGCGCCGGCGCGCAGCAGCTCATCGACGTCGACCTCGGGACCGCCGCGACCCCGCATACGACCGCCTTGCTCGTCCGGGCGACGGCGACGGGGCCAGCGGCGCCGGGCACCCTCGCCGTCGGCCCGGTCGGTGCCGCCGCGTCCGTCCCCTCGGTCGCCTTCGCGGCCGGCGCGACGTCATCCAACCTCGCCGTCGTGCCTGCGACCCTCGACGCCGACGGCCGGCTCGGAGTCGCCGTGACCAACGCGTCCAGCGGCGCGACCGGCGTCACTCTCGACCTGGTCGGCTTCTACGACGACGGAGCCCTCGGCCCCAACCTGCGCTTCCGTCCGCTTCCGCAGACCCGGGTCGTCGACACGTCGACCTCGGTCGGAGCCACCGCTCTGCAGCCGGGGCGACGCACCACGGTGACACCGAGCGTCGCCGTGGTCGGCGACAGCACGTTCGCGCTGGTCGGGGTGGTCACCGCCACCTCGTCCGGCGGACCGTCGGGCATCGACGTCGACACCCCGGAGGCCACGACGGCCTCCGATGTCGAGGTCGTCGCGGGGACCACGACGGTGGCGGTCCAGGCCCAGGTCGGCGCCGCCCGAGGGCTCGGTCTCCGGACCCGTGACGGCAGCGCCCCCACCGGGATCACCGTGGACGTGACCGGCTCGTTCGAGGCATACCCGCCGGTGACCAACCCCGCCGCTCGCGGCTGGGTACCCGCTGTTCCCCGCTGGCAGGTGGCGGCCACTCCGCGCTGACGTGCGTCCGGGTGAGATGCGCTCACGGCGAACACCGTCCCGAGCGGGATTCCCGCGTGGGGTGCCGACGTTAGGGTCTTTGCGAAGCACGACAGACCCCGACTCGAGACCAGACCTGGAGGCCACAGTGGCCCGCAGTACCGACATCGTCGCCGCCGGCGAAGGCATGACCGGCGGCCTGGACGACCACATCTACAACCGCCTGCTCAAGGAGCGGATCATCTTCCTCGGCTCCGAGGTGCGTGACGACAACGCGAACGCCATCTGCGCGCAGATGCTCCTCCTCGCCGCCGAGGACCCCAACAAGGACATCTGGCTGTACATCAACAGCCCGGGTGGGTCGGTGACCGCCGGCATGGCGATCTTCGACACCATGCAGTGGGTGCCCAACGACGTCGCCACCGTCGCCATGGGGATGGCCGCCTCGATGGGCCAGTTCCTCCTCAGCGCAGGGACCCCCGGCAAGCGGTATGCCACGCCCCACGCCCGCGTGATGATGCACCAGCCCTCGGGCGGCATCGGCGGGACGGCCAGCGACATCAAGATCCAGGCCGAGCAGATGCTCCACATCAAGAAGCAGATGGCCGAGCTCATCGCCGAGCACACCGGACAGCCGCTCGACCAGATCGAGCGCGACTCCGACCGGGACCGCTGGTTCACCGCGGAGGAGGCCAAGGTGTACGGCTTCGTCGACCAGGTGTTCAGCCGGGCCGCCGATGCCGAGAGTGCCGTCTCCGCCGGGGACGCACCGCTCACCGGTGACGCGACGACCGAGAAGTGACGGAGAGAGCAGACATGACCATGAACCCGTTCGGCAGCCCCCTCGTGCGAGGCGGCGCTTCCGTGCCTGCCCCGTCGAGCCGCTACATCCTGCCCCAGTTCGAGGAGCGGACGTCCTACGGGATGAAGCGCCTCGACCCCTACACGAAGATGTTCGAGGACCGCATCATCTTCCTGGGCGTCCAGGTCGACGACGCGTCGGCGGACGACATCATCGCCCAGCTCATCGTGCTGGAGTCGCAGGACCCGGACCGCGACATCCTCATGTACATCAACAGCCCGGGTGGCTCGTTCACGGCCATGACGGCGATCTACGACACGATGCAGTACATCCGGCCGGACATCCAGACGTTCGTCGTCGGCCAGGCCGCCTCGGCGGCCGCGGTCCTCACGGCCGCCGGCGCCAAGGGCAAGCGGTTCGCGCTGCCCAACGCGCGGATCCTCATCCACCAGCCCGCTTTGGGCGGCGGCGACTACGGCCAGGCCTCCGACATCGAGATCCAGGCCAACGAGGTGCTCCGTATGCGCACCTGGCTCGAGGAGACGCTGGCCGGCCACACCGGGCGTACCCCGGAGCAGGTCAACGAGGACATCGAGCGCGACAAGATCATGTCGGCGGCGGACGCCAAGGAGTACGGCCTGATCGACGAGGTCCTGCTGTCCCGCAAGAACTCGCTGTCGAACTGACGACCGGCTCCACAGCACGCCGATGAGCGCAGCGCCCCGGAGCGTCGGGGGGCTGCGCTCATCCGGTATCGCCGTGCAACCACCCTGCCGCTGAGGTGTCCGCCGAGAGCGGAACGGGCGTATGAGGAGTGCGGCGCGGCCCGGTCTGCGCGTGTAATAGGGGCGGACGACCGATCCGACCGGTAGCGTCGGACGAACCGCGCCCGGTCAGACCCACCCGCAGCACCCACCGGCAACACCAACCGGCAGCACCAAACGCAGGAGGAACCACGTGGCCCGCATCGGAGACGGTGGCGACCTCCTGAAGTGCTCCTTCTGCGGCAAGTCGCAGAAGCAGGTCAAGAAGCTCATCGCCGGTCCGGGCGTCTACATCTGCGACGAGTGCGTCGACCTCTGCAACGAGATCATCGAGGAGGAGCTCGCCGAGTCCTCCGAGCTGGGCCTCGACGAGCTGCCCAAGCCGCGCGAGATCTTCGAGTTCCTCGAGAACTACGTGGTCGGCCAGGACACCGCCAAGAAGGCACTCGCGGTCGCGGTCTACAACCACTACAAGCGCATCCAGGCGGGGGAGTCGGGGCCGGTCAAGAAGGACTCCGACCACGTGGACATCTCCAAGTCCAACATCCTGCTCATCGGCCCGACCGGCTGCGGCAAGACCTACCTCGCGCAGACGCTGGCCAAGATGCTCAACGTCCCGTTCGCCATCGCGGACGCCACGGCCCTCACCGAGGCCGGCTACGTCGGCGAGGACGTCGAGAACATCCTTCTCAAGCTGATCCAGGCGGCCGACTACGACGTCAAGAAGGCCGAGACGGGGATCATCTACATCGACGAGGTCGACAAGATCGCCCGCAAGAGCGAGAACCCGTCGATCACCCGCGACGTCTCCGGCGAGGGCGTGCAGCAGGCACTGCTGAAGATCCTCGAGGGCACTACGGCGTCGGTCCCCCCGCAGGGCGGCCGCAAGCATCCGCACCAGGAGTTCATCCAGATCGACACGACGAACGTCCTGTTCATCGTGGGCGGTGCGTTCGCCGGCCTGGAGAAGCTGGTCGAGTCGCGCAACGGCAAGAAGGGCCTCGGCTTCGGCAGTGAGCTGCACTCGCCCAAGGACCTCGCCGACTCGATCCACGAGGTGATGCCCGAGGACCTGATGAAGTTCGGGCTCATCCCCGAGTTCATCGGCCGCCTGCCGGTCATCACGACGGTGAGCCCGCTCGACCGTGACGCGCTGGTCCAGATCCTCACCGAGCCGCGCAACGCCCTGGTCAAGCAGTACAAGAAGATGTTCGAGATCGACGGCGTCGAGCTCGAGTTCACCACCGACGCCATCGAGGCGGTGGCCGACCAGGCCCTGCTGCGCGGCATCGGCGCTCGCGGCCTGCGCGCGATCATGGAGGAGGTCCTTCTCCCGGTGATGTTCGACGTGCCCAGCGAGGACGACATCGCCCGCGTCGTCGTGACCCGCGAGGTCGTCCTCGACAACGTGCTGCCGACCATCGTGCGGCGCGATGTCCCGGTCCGGGCCAAGCGCCAGCAGCGCAAGGAAAGCGCCTGACCGCACGACCCTCGGGCGTTCAGCCGGTATGCGTCGAGCCGCGCCGACGCGCCCGGCTCACCACTCCGGTGGCGCGAACTGGCTCAGCGTGAGCGTGGCGCCCTGAGGGTCGCGGACGACCGCCTCGCGCGTCCACTCGGTGTCGGCCGTGGAGAGGACCGTCGCACCCAGCCTCTCGGCCGCGGCGGCGATGTCGTCGCGGTCGGCCACGGTGAAGGTCACCTGCCATCCCGCCTGATCGGGGTCGGCGTCCTGCGTGACTCCGGCGACCACGTCGGCGAACCCGGGCGGCGTGAACTGTTGGCGTTCGTGGATGTGCGGGTCGACGGTCGCCGCGAGGTGGTCGCCGTAGCCCGGCAGGCGGATCATGCCGGCGCCGAGCTCCGGGTCGACCGCCCAGCCGAACACCGCTGCGTAGAACGGTAGGACCGCGCCCGGATCGGGGGTGTGCAGGATGCTGAAGTTCCAGGCGCCCGGCTGGTTGGCCACCTGGGCGCCGAGCCGGCGACGGGCCTGCCAGAGATGGAACACCGCCCCCTGTGGGTCGGCACAGGTCGCCGTGCGGCCGCCCGGGCCGGCGTCCTCGGGGGCGATGAGCACCGCGCCGCCCTCTGCGGCCACGGCCGACACGGTGGCGTCCGCGTCGTCACAGGCCACGTAGGTTCGCCACCTCGTCTCCGCGGCATCGTCCGCCGGTGCGACGGCGGCCGCGTCGTGCCCGTCGAGGGTCGCGACGAGGTAGGCACCGGGGGCGTCGGAGGGCATGACATCGGTCAGCTCCCAGCCGAACAGCCCGCTGTAGAACTCGGACGCGGCCGCCACGTCGGTCTGGGTCACGTCGACCCAGGACGGGACTCCGTGGGGGTAGCGGCGCTGGTCGGTGAGGACGACCTCGTCGGTCTCGTTGCTCATGCGTCGATCGTGGCAGTCCTCACCGACACCCAGCCAACGAGGACCCACCCTCCCGATCCGCGCCGGACAGACCCTCCCGCGGCCCGTTCCCTGACCTTGCAGACTCGGGATGGAGCGGCATCAGTGTGGGGCACCAACGTCGCTCCAGCCAGAACGCTGCCGGGTGATCGTGGGCGATCCTCGACCCCAGGGGGTCGACAAGGCACCACGATCCCGACCCGCTCCCACCAGCGCTGCCACCGGCTCGCAGCGGAGGGAACAACGGCGGCCCGCGCGGACTTGACCCGGATGGAACGACGGCGTACTGTCCGGATAGAACGAAACAGTTTCGTTTCATCCGCGCCGAACCAGCCTCAGTAAGGACCGACCGTGAGCCCCACCGCCACCGCCACCCGACCCCGGGTCGAAGGGGAGCGGGCCACCGAGATCCACGAGGCGGTCATCCGGCTGCTCGTCGAGCACGGCTACGACAAGCTCACCTTCGACGCCGTCGCGGCCGAGGTCCGGGCCAGCAAGGCCACCCTTTACCGCAAGTGGCCCACCAAGGCCGCCCTCGTCGTCGAGTCCGTGGTCGAGACGATCTGTCCGTCCGTCCTCGAGCGCCCGGACTCCGGGTCGCTGCGGGGCGACCTGCTGTCCGGCGGCTGCCAGGACCGAGGTCTCACCGAGGGCCTCCCGTCGCTGCTGGCCGCGGTCATGCCGGCGCTGCACCGCGACGAGGAGCTGTTCCGGGAGTTCGAGTCCCGCTTCCTCGGGCCGATGAGCGAGCAGTCGGTCGGCACCTTCCGCCGCGCCCAGCAACGCGGCGAGATCGGTCCCGACGCCGACCTCGAGCGGCTGGCCTCGATCCTGCCGGCGATGGCCGTGCACCAGGCGGTCGTCTTCGGCCGCGACTGCAACGTCACCGATATCACCGCGATCGTGGACGACGTCGTCCTGCCCGCGTGTCGGGCCACCTTGCGCTGACGCGCCGGGACTCACCCGCACCCCACCGCATACCCCTGCCGTCGACGGAGACGGTCTACCCGCCCCTGTCCACGAAAGGCTTCCCCATGTCCGTGATCTCCGACGTCCCCACCCCGGACGTCCTCCCCGAACCCGAGACCCGGCGCCGCCCGCGCGGCCTCGGTATCGCGCTCGCCGTCATCGGCGGCGCGCAGCTGATGATCGTGCTCGACGGCACCATCGTCAACATCGCGCTGCCGCACATCCAGACCGACCTCGGCTTCAGCAACGCCAGCCTGTCCTGGGTCGTCAACGCCTACGCCCTCGCCCTCGGCAGCCTGCTGCTGCTCGGCGGCCGGCTCGGCGACCTGCTCGGTCGCCGCCGCATGTTCATCGTCGGTGTACTGCTCTTCGCCGGCGCGTCCCTCGTCGGTGGCCTGGCCGTCAACGAGGCCATGCTGATCGCCTCCCGGATCGCCCAGGGCGCCGGCGCCGCGATCGCCTCACCCGCGGCCCTCGCCCTCATCACCACGACCTTCCCGGCCGGCAAGGAACGCAACCGCGCCATGGGCGTGTACGCGGCGATGTCCGGTGTCGGTGCGGCCGTCGGCCTCATCCTCGGCGGCGCCCTGACCGAGTACGACTGGCGCTGGACCTTCTTCATCAACGTGCCGATCGGCCTGCTCGTCGCGGCCCTCGCTCCGCGCGTGCTCGTCGAGAGCGAGCGGTCGGAGGGCAGCTTCGACCTCGTCGGAGCGATCACCGGTACCGCCGGTCTCGTCGGCATCGTCTACGGCCTGACCCACGCGGCCGACCCGGCCGGCGGCTGGAGTTCCCCGGTGACCCTCACCTCGCTCGCGCTCGGTGTCGTCCTCCTGGTCACGTTCGTGCTCTACGAGCGCCGCAACCCGCACGCCCTCCTGCCGATCCGGATCGTCGCCGACCGCACCCGCGGCATCAGCCTCTTCGTCATGCTGCTGGTCGGCGCCGGGATGTTCGCGATGTTCTACTTCCTCGGCCTCTACATCCAGCAGGTGCTGGGGTACGGCCCGCTCCAGGCCGGGTTCGCGTTCCTGCCGTTCTCCGCGGCCATGGTCGCCGGCGCCGGTATCGCCTCGACGCTGGCCAGCAAGATCGACCCGCGCTGGATCGCCGGTCCCGGTGCGCTCATCGCGTCCGTCGGCATGTTCGGCTTCAGCCAGCTCACCGTCGACAGCACGTATGCCGGTCACCTGCTGCCGTGGATCGTCGTCCTCGCCTTCGGGCTCGGACTGACCTTCGTCCCGCTCACGCTGACCGCAGTCGCCGGCGTGCGAGCCGAGGACTCCGGCGCCAGCTCGGCCGCGCTCAACACCGCGCAGCAGATCGGTGGGGCGATCGGCCTCGCGGCCCTCACCACCGTGTTCACGCACGCCTTCGCCGACCGGATGACCGCGCTCGCGGGCCCGATCCAGGGGCAGGCGCAGTCCGGGGCGATCACCGCCGACCAGGCCCATGCCGCCATGGCCAACGCGCAGCTCGTCGCGCAGACCGACGGCTCCACCCGGGGCTTCCTCGTCGGCGCGGCGATGATCCTCGTCGGTTCGCTGGTCATCTTCTTCGGCCTGAACGTCAAGCACGAGGAGCTCGCGTCCCGCGAAGAGGTCGCCGGGCCGCACCTCGGCTGACCCGCCTGGGCGGAGTCCCTGCGAAGCATCGGAGCGAAGCGAAGAACTTCGTGGGGTGACTAGAACAACGTCGGGACCGTGACCGCGGGCTTCGTGGTCACGGTCCCGACCTGTCGGTGCTGGGCTCGCGCGCGCCCACCCAGTCCGTGCCGCTCCAGCAGCGGCAGCACCCGCCGCGCCAGGTCGTCGCGGTAGGCCGGGGTCGCGAACGCGCCCCGCGCATACAGGCTCCGGTATGCGGGCAGCAGCTCGGGATGCTCGCGCTCGAGCCACGCGAACCACCACTCGCGGGTACCGGGGCGCAGGTGCAGTGCCATCACCGTGGCCGACGTCGCGCCGGCCGCGGCGATGCGGGAGAGGAGCCGGTCGACGCCCTCGTCGTCGTCGCTGAGGTGCGGGATGACCGGGGCGACCATGACGTGGCACGGGAGTCCGGCATCGGTGACCGCCCGGACGAGGTCCAGTCGAGCTCTGGGGGAGGACGTCCCGGGTTCGAGCCGCTGGTGCAGCCCTTCGTCCCCGATGGCGATCGAGACGCCGAAGCCGACGTGAACATCACGCGCGGCCGCGGTGAGCAGTGGGAGGTCCCGTTTCGCGATCGTCCCCTTGGTGAGGATCGAGAACGGCGTCCCCGACCCCGCGAGGGCCTTGATGATCCCGGGCATCAGCCGGTAGCGACCTTCGGCGCGTTGGTACGGGTCGGTGTTCGTGCCCAGGGCCACGGCGTCGTGGGCCCAGCTCGGCCGGTGCAGCTCGCGCGTGAGGACGTCGGCGACGTTCGTCTTGACGACGATCTGGCTGTCGAAGTCCGCGCCCGCGTCGAGGTCGAGATAGGTATGCGTGTTGCGGGCGAAGCAGTAGACACAGGCGTGCGTACAGCCGCGATAGGGGTTGACCGTCCACTCGAACGGCAGCTGAGCCGCCGCGGGGATCCGGTTCAGCGCCGACTTCGCGAGCACCTCGTGGAAGGTGATCCCGGCGAACTCCGGCGTGCGGACCGTCCGGACCAGCCCGTCGTTGGCGTCCAGTCCCGGTAGGGCACCGGGCACCCGGGCGCCGATCGACTGGCCCTGCCATCGCATACCTTCATTCGAACACACGTACGAGCCGATGTCGAGAACCGAGTGGGCGCGAGGACTTGCGCTCGCGTGTATCTAAGTATTTAATGAAATACTTAAGTAACAACCCCGTGACGGAGGGATGGACGTGCCGACCGACGTGCTGGACCCGCTCACGCTGACCTTCGCGGCGCTGGCCGACCCCACGCGACGGGCCATGCTGGCCCGGCTGGCGGCGGGCGAGGCGACGGTGAGCGAGCTGGCGGAGCCGTTCGCGGTGTCCCTGCCGGCGATCTCGCAGCACCTCAAGGTGCTGGAGCGGGCGGGTCTCGTCGTGCGCACGCGCGAGGCGCAGTGGCGGCCGAGCCGGTTGCAGGTCGACCCCTTGGACGAGGCGGTCGACTGGCTGCTCGCTCGCCGTCGCACGTGGGACGCCCGGATGGACCGGCTCGAGGCGCACCTGCGCCGGACAGGAGAGGACGACTGACATGGCTGACACGACTGACACGACTGACACGATCCGAGGACCGGGAGTGACGCCGAGGTCCGCGTCACCCGCGTGTTCGACGCCTCGCGGGAGCGGGTGTTCAAGGCCTGGACCGACCCGGACGACGTGGCGGAGTGGTTCAGCCCGGCGCCGCTGACAACGCCGCGCGACAGCGTGCGGATCGACCTACGGGTCGGCGGGCGCTACGAGCTGACCATGGTGATGCCGGACGGCGCCGCGTCGCCCCTCGGCTTCGAGATCGTCGAGCTCGACCCACCGGGACTGCTCGTGCTGCGGTCCGACCCGATGCCGGACGCCGGTATGCCCGAGCCGACCCTCGTGCGGATCGAGCTGCACGAGGAGGCATCGGCGCAGGGTTCGCGAACGCGGATGACCCTCACCGACGGTCCGTACCCGACCGGGTTCGGCGTCCACGCCGAGCGCGGCTGGCTCAGCGCGTTCGACAAGCTGGCCTCGGTCGTCGCCGGGTAGCTCCGGGTTCAGCGAGGGCGGGAGCCGCGAGCCTTGCCACTACGTCGGGTCCAGCAGCCTGTTCCAGAGCGAATCTCCTTGATGTGCAGTGGTTTTGCCGACACACCAAGCCGGTGCTTGGATTGACGAGTGACGGTTCCCGCGAGCCCGACCGAGCCCCGGGCGGTGCGGCCGATGCTCGCGCCCTGGCGCTTCGTCGTGCTGTTCGGGCTGGTCAGCCTCTTCGCGGACATGGTCTACGAGGGCGCCCGCAGCATCATCGGCCCCTTCCTCGCGACGCTGGGCGCGTCCGCGGTCGTGGTCGGCGTGGCCGCCGGGGTCGGGGAGTTCATCGGCTACGGGTTGCGCGTCGTCTCCGGATATCTGGTCAGCCGCAGCCGGCACTACTGGACGTGGACGATCGTCGGGTATGCGCTGACCGTACTGAGCGTTCCGCTGATCGGGGTCACCACCGCCGTGGCTCCGGCGCTGCTGCTGTATGCGACCGAGCGACTGGGCAAGGCGGTTCGCTCGCCGGCCAAGGACACCCTGCTCTCGCACGCCTCCACCCGGACCGGGAGCGGATCCGCGTTCGGAGTCCACCAAGCCATGGACCAGGCGGGGGCCGTTGCGGGGCCGCTGATCCTGGCGGCCGTGCTGTCGTGGCGCAGCGGCGACTATCGGACCGCGTTCGCGGTGCTCGCCGTGCCCGGGATCGTCGTAATGGCGCTGCTGTTCTGGCTGCGATGGCGGGTCCCGGACCCGATCTCGTACGAGTCGTTGGGTTCGGCCGCGCCCGCGGGTGCGGGAGCGCCGCCGTCCGGAAGCGTCCGGCGCGCCCCGCGGGCCTTGCCTCGGGTGCTGTGGCGATACGTTGCCGCGGTCGGAGTGCTCTCGTGTGGCGTCGCCTCGTTCCCACTGCTGGCATACCACGCACAGACCCAGGGCCTGCTGACGGAAGCGCAGGTCCCCTTGTTGTTCGCGTTGGCCATGCTCGTGGACGGCGTCAGTGGTCTCGTGACTGGTCGGGCCTACGACCGCCGAGGTCCGAGAGTCCTGCTCCTGGTTCCGGTGGCCGCCTCCTGTGCAGCCATCGCCTTCACCGCCAACGCGGTGCTGGTCTGGGCCGGGGTCGCGATCTGGGGCGTCGTCAACGGCATCCTCGACTCCACGATCAAGGCCGTGGTGACTCGGCTGGTACCCCCCAGCACTCGGGCAACCGCCTTCGGCTGGCTCGCCCTCGTGCGGGGTGTCGGCCTTCTTCTGGCCGGTGTCGTTCTCGGGCTGGCCTACGACCAGAGCATCCCGCTGGTCATCGGGCTGATCCTGGCGGCCAACGCGCTGGCGTTCTGGGGACTGTGGTCCGTACTTCGCGACCCGGCACTGTCGGCGCCCTGAATGCGGCGTGCGTCGCTCAGTCGGTGTGAAGGGCCGCCCTACTCGCCCGCACTGCCATCGCGGGGGAACGGCGTCGTCGGACTCGGGCGTGCCTCGGAGGCGAAGAGGTTGAGCCCGATGCGCTCGGCCAGGTACTTGGTGACCAGCTGGCCGCGGACGCTGTTGCCGGCGGGGTCCAGCGGCGGCGAGAAGGTGGCCAGCCCACCCTTGCCCGGTGCCACGGTGACGATGCCGCCGCTCACACCGCTCTTTCCCGGAACTCCGATCTCGTACAGCCAGTCTCCGGACAGCTCGTACAGACCGGCGGTGGCCATGACCGCGAGGACCCGCCGGCACACGCTCGCCGCGATGACGCGGTCACCGGTCTCGGGGTTGACCCCGCCGTTCGCGAGGGTCGCACCCATCGCCGCGAGGTCGTGAACCGTGACCTCCAAGGAGCATTGGCGCGTGTAGACGTCGGTGGCCGCGTCCGGGTCGAAGTAGAGCCGGCCGTAGCTGTTCAACAGGTGCGCGATGCCGTGGTTGCGCATGTTCGAGCCGGCCTCCGACGCATACACGTCGTCGCTCATGCTCAGCTCGCGGCCGGCGAAGCGCGACAACCCGTCGCGGACGCACTCGAACTTCTCCTCGGCCGTGGTGCCCGGTACCAGGCTGGTGGTGGCGATCGCCCCCGCGTTGACGAGCGGGTTCATCGTTCGGGCGTCGTTCAGCTCGACGGCCATGAGCGAGTTGAACGGGAAGCCGGTGCTGTTCACGCCGAGGTGCTGCCGCGCGGAGTCGTAGCCCTCCGCCTCGCACACCAGGGCGAAGACGAAGGGCTTGGAGACACTCTGGATCGAGAAGGGCGTGTCGACGTCGCCGATCTCGAAGGACCGGCCCCGGGCGCCGACCACGGAGATGCCGAACAGGTCCGGGGAGGCAGCCGCCAGAGCAGGGATGTAGTCGGCCACCACGCCGTCGGCGTTCGGTTGGTAGAGGTGGAAGGCCTCAGTGACGATGCGTTGCACCTCAGCGGGATCCGGCAGGTCGCCGGTCGAGACCCGTGGTGGCGTTGTCGCCTCGTCGTACGGGAGTCGGTCGTGCATGGAAAGTCTCGCCATGGGATCCCGTCCAGTCCTCAGTTTTGGCCAGAGCGTACGCCGCACTCACGCTCACAACTGGTCGAGCAGCCACGTCGGGTTTCGGCTGCTGGCCCCGGCCTCCTCGACGCGGTGGCGCAGCAGTCGGTCGGCGGTCACCACGACCACGCCCCGTCCGTCCCCGACGGCAACCTGCCTCCTCACCTCGTCGAGGATGGCATCGTCTCCGGACCCCTCCGCGTGAACGGTGCGCAGGCGGGCCTCTCGACCGGTGTGGGCGCCGCGCCGCGCCTGCCCCTCGAGGACCAGCACGATCTCGTCCTCGGGCAGGTCGGCGGTCGACAGCTGGTCGTGCAGCCGGTGGGCGGCGCCGGCGCGGTCGCGCCACCAGCCGTCGGGTCGGCTGCCCACCACATTGGCACCGTCGACGATGAGCACCTGCATCCGGCCAAGGTACGAGCCTTTGCAGGGTGTTTCGGTCAGGTCAGGCGCTCGGACCGCCGTCGTATGCGGGGTCGTGACTGGCCACCTTGCGTGCCCCCACCAGGTGTCCGCCCAGGTATGCGCCGACACTCGAGACGGCGACTCCGGCGAGGGCCAGCCCGGCTCCGGCGCTGTGCCGGCCGCGCCGACGTGCGTACCACGATCCCGCGTAGACGCCGAGGGCGACGCCGTTGGTGACGGCGTGGACCAGGCCGACCCGCTTGTCGCGCGCCCCGGCTGCGGACCACTCCGCCCAGCCGGTCCAGAACGTCGGGGCGGCGGCGAGCAGCCCGACGCCGACCAGCCGCTGGGCCGAGGCGGCGGACTCGCGTCCGCCCAGAAGATCGAGCAGCGTGGCGGACGTCCAGGTGCCGAGCACGACATCAGTCAGCATGGGGTGCACCGAATGGCCGAGCCACCCGCCGCGCAGTACCCACGCACGGGCGCCGGTTCCGAAGAGCGACTGGATGGTGGGTTCGATGGTGTGCACAGGTTGGTCGAGCGCCGCTGCCTGCTCCACCCGGAGAGTCCACTGCACGATCCGCGAGGGCCTACCGACGGCGTTCACTCACTTCTCCTCGCACCCGTTGACGTCGAGTCGTCTCAGCAACGCTCGATCCGACCCTCCTCGGTGAGCCGGACGAGGTCAAGGGATCCGACGTGATGCCGAGGTCCGTACCATCCGCCGGGTTCAGCGAGGGCCGGAGGAACGGGCGTTGTGGCGAAGTCGGTCCAGCAGGGTGTTCATGAGCGAATCTCCTTGGTGTTCAGTGGTTTTGCCGACACCAAGAGCGTCTCGTGAACGGAGCATGCGCCGCGTCGACCGGCCGGCGGACCGCCTGGACGACGCCGACCGGCCGCCGTGGGGGACGGCGCTGTGGGGCGGACCCCACCCGATGGCGGTTGGTCTCTCACCCACCCCACCCGTTCCGCTGTGGGCGGTCCCGCCCCGGAGGAAGATCGGGGAGGGGCCAGGCAACGACCGGCGGCCGGCATGGAGGGCTGGATGACCTGGGGCGCGCAGGTGGGTGACCGGCTCGTCGACATGGGCTCGCCCCTCGTGAACGACGGCGATGACGACGTCCAGGTGTCGGGTTACTCGATCATCGACGCCGACTCGCAGGAGCATCTCGACGGGCTCCTCGAAGGACACCCGCACACCGCCGCGGGCGGAACCATCTCGACGCAGAGGTTCATGGAGATGCCGGGCATGTGACACGAGGGCGGATGGCGGTGCGGGGGCCGACACCGCCGTGGGGCAGGATGCTGCGTCGTGTCCACGTCGCAGGAGGCCGCCGCCCGCCTCGTCGAGGAACGGGCCTCGGTGACTGCTCAGCTCGCCCGGATGGAGCAGGACCTGACCGATCTGTTCGCCGCCTCCCGCGACACCAATGCCGATGACGAACACGACCCCGAGGGTCAGACGATCGCGTACGAACGCTCCCAGCTGTCATCGCTGATCCGCCGGGCGCGCGCGAGCCTCGAGGAGATCGAGGCCGCCACCGAACGGCTGGCCGCCGGGACCTACGGGAGCTGCGCGGTCTGTCATCAGCCCGTCGGTGCGGAACGCCTGGAGGCCAAGCCGACGGCGCGGACCTGCGTCCGGCACGCCGACGTCCGTTCCTAGGCCTCCGGCTCGGCGTCCGAACCGGCCTGACGAGTGCCCCACCACAGCCAGACGCTGACCGCGACCAGGGCCATGACCGCCAGGGCCACCTGACCCGGGACCCGGATCGAGCGGACCAGCTGCGCGAGCACCGCCACGCCGACGGTGATCGCAGCGACGGTCCCCAGCCGGCGGCGGACCCGCGGCCAGGTGTCCGCCGCCAGGTCACCGGACATCGGCCTTCCGCCGAGCAGGACGAGGGCGGTGTGCGACGCGGCGACGGCGAGCGCGGCCGGTACCGACCACCAGGTGAACGGACCCGGCACCCCCACCACCCACACGACGAGCAGCAGGACCCACAGGACCAGATGACCGGTCGACTCGGGCCGAGCGGCGCCCACGGCGGCCAGCGGCGTGAGCACGAGGAACCACCAGGTGAACCCGGCACCGGCGAGGATCATCGCCGCGAGGAACACGACCGGCGCGAGGATGACCACCGCGCACAGCAGCAGCTGCGGTACGCCGTACTCCTCCGAGAGCCCCAGGCGGACCAACCGGAGCTGCCGGGCCGGGGCCGCGCGGCGTGCTCATCGGCGAGCCATCCGGGGGGCGCGGGCGCGGCGGGTCAGCTCGCGGAGCACCTGGTCGAGGCTCTGTGGCCCTCGCCACGGGACGACGGGGATGCCCGCGGAGGTCAGCCGATGGACGTCGACCGACCGGCTCAGCCGGCGCAGCCGCCACGCGAGCGAGGTGTAGGGGTCGTTCTCGCTCCGCCACAGGTGTTCCGGCATGGTGTCCACGACCACGGTCGTCAGCCCTCGGGAACCGAGCCGGGCGACGACGTCGACCATGGCCGGGTCGACCAGCGGCGACAGCACGAAGACGACCGCGCCGGCACCGATCCCGGCGATCGCATACTCGCCGTCGTCGTCGCGGTCGGTGGCCGGTTCGATCAGGGCCAACGACCCGAGCACCCGGCGCAGGTGCGCCCGGCCGCTGCCGACCGGCACCCGCGGCACGCGCGCCGCTCCGACCACGCGCAGGCCGACCCGGTCGCCCACCCCGAGGTAGTGCTCCGCCATGGCTCCGGCCGCCCGGACCGTCAGGTCGAGGCTGGTCGGCCGGCCGTCGAGGCCCTCGCGTGGACCCAGGTCACTGGTCCCGTCGACGACGAGCACGATCTGCGAGTCCTCGTCGCCGTAGGTCGAGGTCACGTGCAGAGTTCCGGTGCGCAGCGACACCGGCCAGTGGATCCGCCGGAGCCGGTCGCCCACCTGGAACGGCCGGAGCCGGTCGAACTCGCTCCCGCTCCCTGGTCGTTGCGAGCGGTATGCGCCGACGAGCCCCTCCGGGTGCGGCATCGGTGCCGTCGGGGTGAAGACGGCGGGCAACGGCAACGTCACCAGCCGCTGCGACTCCGAGTCGACCGGCCCGCTGCGGTAGGCGCCCCACGTCGACCAGGCGCCGCACCGCACGGGACCCACCGAGCGAGCGCCCCACCGGGTCGAGCGGACGACGACGGCGGCACCCGCCCGACGGGTGGACACGTCGTCGCCGACGGGCCGGCCCTCGGACAGGCCGATGACCCGGATGCCGAGCGGCGGGTCCTGCTCCATGAACACCGACGGCGACACGGCCACGACCACGTCGTCGACGCCGTCGGGGATGGTCACCGTCGCCCGCAGCACGGTCGCCTCACCCTCCCGCAGCGTGCCGTGCCCCACGGCGGTGCTCACGGTCACCCGCTCCTGGGGTCGACGCAGCCACGCCCAGGTCGTCACCACCAGCCACGGCGTGATGAGCACGAGCAGGTCGGGCCGGTTCATCGCCACCGCGACGACGGCGCCCACGACCCCGAGCAGGGTCGCGCGGAAGTGGGCGGCGGTCGGCCGCCACGGCGGCAGCACGGTCGGCCGCGTGGAGCCGGTCACGACGGTCGGGCCTCCCGGGCGGAGGGGGTGGGGACCGTGGCGAGGATGCTCTCGACCACGGTGCGCCCGGTGACGTTGCTCATCCACAGCTCCGGTCGGACGGTGATCCGGTGCGAGAGGACCGGGATCGCCACCGCCTTGACGTCCTCGGGGGTGAGGTAGTCGCGGCCCCGCAGGACCGCGTGCGCCCGGCCGACGAGCATCAGGGCCAGCGACCCGCGTGGCGACGCGCCGAGCATCGTGTGCTGGTGGTCGCGGCTCGCCGTTGCGAGAGCGACGCAGTATGCGGCCACGGTGTCGTCCACGGCCACGGTCTCGACCGCGTCCTGCATGGCGAGGAGCCCGGCGGCGTCGGTGACCCGGTCGAGCGAGACCTCCTCGCGTTGGCGCGCGACCCGGTTGCGCAGGACGTCGAGCTCCTGCGACTCCGACGGGTACCCGAAGGACACGCGCATGAGGAACCGGTCGAGCTGGGCCTCGGGAAGGGGGTAGGTGCCCTCGTACTCAACGGGGTTCGCGGTGGCGAGGACGTGGAACGGGCGCGCGAGCGGAAAGGTCTGGCCCTCGACGGTGACCTGGCGTTCCTGCATCGCCTCGAGCAGCGCCGACTGGGTCTTGGGCGGTGTGCGGTTGATCTCGTCGGCGAGGAGCAGGCCGGTGAACAGCGGCCCGCGCCGGAACGCGAACTCCTGCGCGCGCTGGTCGTAGACGAACGATCCGGTGAGGTCTCCGGGCAGCAGGTCGGGGGTGAACTGGGCTCGCGTGAACTCCAGCCCGAGCGTGGTGGCGAAGCATCGGGCGGCGAGGGTCTTGCCCAGCCCGGGGAAGTCCTCGATGAGGACGTGACCACCGGCGAGGATCGCACTGAGGACCAGGGTGAGCGGCTGCCGTTTCCCGACCACGGCACGCTCGACCTCGTCGAGGATGCGTTGGCCCTGTTCGGAGACCTGCGCGAGTGGCATGCTCACGGCGACTCGATTCTGTCGAGGAGTGCGGACAGGTACTGCGCGTCGGCCAGCCGAAGGTCCGGTGGACGCGTGACGAGGTCGGCAAGGTCGGACGGCAGCGCCTCGTAGGCGAGGTCGGGGTGGGCGACGATGTCCCACCCTCGTTCGCGACGGACCCGGTCCGCCAGGACGACCTTCAGCTGGCGCTGGAGGTCACTCGCGAGGTTGCGGCGCTGGCTCGGCTCGTTGACCCGGGCCTCGAGGCGTCGCGCCAGCGCGGCGGTGCGGTGGTCGGAGCCGCGCCCGAGCCCGGCCGTCGACGGCGGGTTGACGATCC
This sequence comes from uncultured Actinomycetota bacterium, assembly GCA_963713345.1. Classification (GTDB taxonomy): domain Bacteria; phylum Actinomycetota; class Actinomycetes; order Actinomycetales; family Dermatophilaceae; genus Lapillicoccus. Next base: position 182,282 of record CAVQLI010000010.1, read on the forward strand.
ACGGCTCGCTGTGGCTGCTGGTGAACCGCTCGCTGAAGACTGCGAAAACCGTTGCGGCAGCAAGGAAGAACGCCGCCACGAGCACTGGCGACGGCGAGACTTGGAGCAGGACGAGGAAGAGCATCGTCACCGCATACAGGATCACCACCCGGACCACGAGCCGCCGACCGCTGGGGAGTCCCCGCGCGGGCGTCATGTGTCGCTCCCCTGCCTCGCTGCGACTTCGGCCTCGGCGAGCGCGGCCCGGGCCGCCGCCTCGTCGGCGACGCGCTGCAGGTCCTCGTGCACGGTCGTGAGCCGGGCGATGGCCAGCTCGCGGTGCTCCTCGGTGATCGGGTGCCGCGAGTAGCGCGCCTCGCGGTAGAGCTCGGCGAGCCCGCCGAGCGCCGCCGGCGCGACGTCCCAGGTGTGGAGCACGCGGATGGTGTACTCGGCGGCGGTCTCGGCGGGATGCCGGGGGAGGCCCGCGGCCGAGGCGGAGTCCTCCAGGTCGACCCAGCAGGCGACGATCGCGTTGCGTGGCTCGCCCGACGTCAGCAGCGCCAGGCGTGCCTCCGCCGTCTCGACGAGCTCGTCGGGCAGGGCGGGCAGCGCCTGGAGCGGCCGCCGGGGGACGGTGCGGCTGCGCATCCGGGGGGCGTTGCGCCAGGCGTAGCGGAGGATCAGGTAGATCACCCAGAGGCAGAGCCCGAACACGACGAGCTGGATCAGCGCCACCACCACCGGCGGGAGGCTGGGGAGCTCGGACAGGTCGCTGAACGGACCGGTGGTCGGCGTCGTCGCGGTGGGCCGGCTCGGGGAGATGCTGGGCGGCGGCGAGGGGCTCGCGGTGCCGGTCGCGGACCCCGTCGACGTGAGGACCTCGACCGGACCGGACGCGGTGACGACGGTGAGCAGGGCGAGCCCGGCCAGCCCCGCTCCCACCAGCCACGGAGCCGGGCCGCCAGGAGGTCGGGGCAGGCGGACCTCCCGCGTCCCACCGCCACCCATGTCCGGCACGCTACCCCCGGCTGGTGACGGCGGGGCGTCTCCGTCAGCCGCGCTGACGGGGCTCCGGCGGGACGATCTCCGCGTCCCGGACGGCGAGCGCCGGCGACGGTTCCTCGACCACGTAGGTGAGGTCGCGGACGCGGCCGGCCGACCGCAGGTCGCCCTCCGCGGTGCGCACCCGGTCGAGCTGGGCCGACGCCCCGGCGAGGGTCATCGCGGTGATCTCCGCGCGCATACCGACCTTGGCGTCCGACTTGGCCTTGCGGATCCCCGTGAGGGCTTCTCCGACGGCCGCGAGGACCGCCGGGTCGGCCCCGCGGGCGTCCCCGAGCTCGGCCGTCGTCGGCCACTGCGCCTGGTGCACGGAGCCCGCCGACGTGTCGTGGAACCACGACCACACCTCCTCGGTCGCGAACACGAGAACCGGTGCCAGGAGCCGCAGCTGGATGTCCAGCGCGAGGCGCAAGGCGGCCCGCGCCGACACCGCGCCGGGGTCCGCGCCGTCGCCGTCGTCGGTGTCCGAGCCGTAGGCGCGGTCCTTGACCAGCTCGAGGTAGTCGTCGCAGAACGCCCAGAAGAACGACTCCGTCACCTCGAGGGCCCTGGTGTAGTCGAGCGCCTCGTTGGCCGCCGTCGCGAGGTCGACCACCTCGCCCAGGCTGGCCAGCATGGCCCGGTCGAGGGGTTCGGTGACGAGCGCGGAGAGACTCCTGGTGTCGAGCGCCTCGCCGACGTCGCCGAACGAGAGGGCGAACCGGCTGGCGTTGAGCACCTTGATGGCCAGCCGGCGGCCGACCTTCATCTGCGCGGTGTCGAGCGCCGCGTCGATGCCGAGCCGGGCGGACGCCGCCCAGTAGCGCACACCGTCGCTGCCGTGCTCCTGGAGCATGTCGAGGGGCGTGGTCGCGTTGCCCTTGGACTTGCTCATCTTCTTGCGGTCCGGGTCGAGGATCCAGCCGTTGAGCGTCGCGTGGCGCCACGGCAGCGAGCCGAACTCGTAGTGCGCACGCACCACCGTGGAGAACAGCCAGGTCCGGATGATGTCGTGACCCTGCGGGCGCTGGTCCATCGGGAAGATGGCGGCGAACAGCTCCGGGTCGGTCTGCCAGCCCCCGGCGATGTAGGGCGTCAGCGACGACGTGGCCCACGTGTCCATGACGTCGGGGTCGCCGTGGAACCCGCCCGGCTGGTCGCGCTGGTCCTCGTCGTAGCCGGCCGGCGCCTCGGCGGCCGGGTCGACCGGAAGGGTGTCCTCGGCCGGGACGATCGGGTGGTCGTAGTCGACCTCGCCCGCGTCGTCGACGGGGTACCAGACGGGGATCGGCACGCCCATGAACCGCTGCCGGCTGATCAGCCAGTCGCCGTTGAGGCCGCCGACCCAGTTCTCGTAGCGGGACCGCATGAAGCCGGGGTGGAAGTCGAGCTCGCGCCCGCGCTCGAGGAACTGCTCGCGGATCGCCTCGTCCCGGCCGCCGTTGCGGATGTACCACTGCCGCGACGTGACGATCTCGAGCGGGCGGTCGCCCTTCTCGTAGAAGTTCGCCTTGCGCTGGGTGGGCACGGGGTCGCCGGACAGGTCGCCGGACACCTTGAGCGCCTCGACCACCGCGGTGCGGGCCGAGAAGATCGTCTTGGTGGCCATCTCGGCGAACGTCTGCCGTCCGGCCGTGCTCGTGATCCACGCGGGGGTGTCGGCCTGGATCCGGCCGTCACGGGTCACGACCGAGCGGGTCGGCAGCCGCAGCTCGCGCCACCACTGGACGTCGGTGAGGTCGCCGAACGTGCAGCACATCGCGATGCCGGCGCCCTTGTCCATCTCGGCCAGCGGGTGGGCCACCACCGGCACCTCGACGCCGAACACCGGTGAGGTGACCGTGGTGCCGAAGAGCGAGGCATACCGCTCGTCGTCGGGGTGGGCGATGAGGGCGACGCAGGCCGGGAGCAGCTCAGGCCGCGTCGTCTCGATGTAGACGGCCGGTCCGGGTCGGCCGTGGGGTGGAAGGCGATGCGGTGGTAGGCGCCGGGGTAGTCGCGCGCCTCGAGCTCGGCCTGCGCGACGGCGGTCTGGAACGTCACGTCCCAGAGGCCGGGGGCCTCGGCCTGGTAGGCCTCGCCGCGCGCGAGGTTGCGCAGGAAGAACGTCTGGCTCACCGCGCGGGAGCGGTCGTCGATGGTGCGGTAGCTGATGTTCCAGTCGTACGCCAGGCCGAGCAGGCGGAACGTGTCCTCGAAGAGCACCTCGTCCTTGACCGTGAGCGTCTCGCACAGCTCGTTGAAGTTGCGCCGGCTGATGCGCACCTGGTCGGCGGCCTTGTCGGACGCGCTGCCCTCGTGCGGGGGCACGAAGTCGGGGTCGTAGTGCAGGGTCGCGTCGCCGCGGACGCCGTAGTAGTTCTGCACCCGGCGCTCGGTGGGCAGCCCGTTGTCGTCCCAGCCGATCGGGTAGAACACCTCGAGGCCGGCCATCCGCTTGTAGCGGGCGATGCAGTCGGCCTCGGTGTAGCCGAAGACGTGGCCGATGTGGAGGGACCCGCTGGCGGTGGGCGGCGGCGTGTCGATGGCCCAGATCTGGTCCCGGCTCCCGGCGAGCGCCCGCTCCCGGTCGAACGTGTAGGTCCCCTGTTCCTTCCATACCTGCGCCCACTTCTCCTCCAGGCCGTCCACGGACGGCCTCTCGGGGATCTGGGGTGCCGTCGTGGCACGGGCGGGTGTGGAGGTGGTCATGGTCGGGGATTCTCCCAGACCGGGACGGGCGGCCTCCAACGCGTTACGGCCGTCACGTCGCAGGTCATGTCGCGATCGGTGTGGTCCTGACCCCACCAGCGGCGACATGACCTGCGACATGACCTGCGACATGACCTGGTGAGCCCGGCCGGGCAGTCACGTGTGCAGGGGTTCAGCCGCCGAGGTTGCCCGCGCACACTTCTCCGCACGTGGTGGCCTATTCCGGCTCGATGTCCGGAATGTCGGAAAATACGTCACCACGTGCGGAGTTGTCGGCGCCGGGCGTCGGGCGCCGTGCGGGCGGCGGGGAGGGTCAGGCGCCGATGGCGGCCAACGACCGGGTATGCGTCGCCTCGCCGGCCAGCCGGGCGTACCGGCCGCCGTCGGCGAGGAGCGACTCGTGCGTCCCGCGCTCGACCACGCGGCCGTGCGAGAGGACGGCGATCTGGTCGGCCTGCTCGATCGTCGACAGCCGGTGGGCGATGGTGATCGTGGTCCGGCCCCGGGACACCTCGTCGAGCGCCGCCTGGAGCTCACGCTCCGTCTCGTTGTCGAGGGCGCTGGTGGCCTCGTCGAGGACGAGCACCCGGGGGTCACGCAGCAGGGTCCGCGCGATGGCGAACCGCTGCTTCTCGCCGCCGGAGAACCGCAGCCCGCGCGCCCCGACGACGGTGTCGAGGCCGTCCGACAGCGTGGCGACGAGGTCGGCGATCTGGGCCGCCTCGAGGGCCCGCCACAGGTCGGCGTCCGACGCGTCAGGCTTGGCGTAGAGGAGGTTCTCGCGGATCGACGCGTGGAGCAGGTAGGTCTCCTGGGAGACCACGCCGACGATCCGGGACAGGTCGTCGAAGGACAGGTCGCGCAGGTCGAAGCCGTCGACCAGCACCCGCCCGACGGACGGGTCGCGCAGCCGCGGAACCAGGCTGGCCAGCGTGGTCTTGCCGGAACCGGTCTCGCCGACCAGCGCGAGTGACGTGCCCGCGGGGACCACGAGGTCGACCTCGGCGAGGGCGTCGCGGTCCGCGTCGGGGTACCGGTAGGTCACGCCCTCGATCCGAACCTCACCACGCACCGCGGACGGCTCGACGGCGACGGGGTATGCAGGGGCCTTCACCTCGACCTCGAGGTCGAGGTAGCCGAAGATCCGGCTGAACAGGGCCATCGAGCTGACGATCGAGACGCCCACGTCGAGCAGGCCCATGAGCGGGCGGAAGATGCCGGACTGGAGCGCGGTGAACGCGACGAGCGTCCCGATGGTCATTCCGCCGGACGTCGCGGGAAAGCCCGCGGCGAGGTAGATCAGCGCGGGGATCGCGGCGAAGACGACGCTCATCGTCGCCATCCGCCAGCGGCCGGCGAGCTGGGACTGGACCTCAAGGTCGACCAGCTCGCGCGAGGTGGAGGCGAACCGGGCCGACGTGGTCTCGGTCGCACCGAGGGTCTTGGTCAGCTGGACGCCGCTGACCGACAGGCCCTCGTCGACCTGCGTGAGCATGTCGGCCATCCGGCGCTGCTGCTTGGCGGTGACGTCCCGCCGCAGCAGGGCGACCCGACGGGTCAGCCAGATGGCCGGGGGGATGACGAGGAGGGACAGCAGGCTGAGCCGCCAGCTCAGCGCGACCATGGCGATCGCCGTACCGACCGCGGTGGTGACGTTGGACGCGATCGAGGTGGCGGTCGAGGTGACCACGGACTGCATACCGGCGACGTCGTTGGTCAGCCGGGACTGGACCTCGCCACCGCGGGTCCGCGTGAAGAAGGAGAGCGACTGGCGCTGGAGGTGGCTGAAGACGTCGGTCCGCAGGCGGTGCATGACCTCCTGGCCGACCCGCGTCGAGATGAGGGTCTGGCCGAGGCCGAGCACGGCCGTCGCGACGGTGACGGCGAGCATGCCGCCGACCACGAGGAGGAGCAGCCGGACGTTCTGCTGGGGAAGGGCGTCGTCGATGACGAGCCGCAGGAGGAAGGGCGAGGCGAGGGAGACGAGCGAGGAGCTGACGATGAGGGCGACCACGATGGCGATCCGGCCGCGGAAGGGCGCGAAGAGCGACCCGACGCGACGCCAGCTCACCGGTGACTCGGCCAGCTGGGCGCGATCGGCGGGGTCGACCCGTCGCGGGCCGCGGACGCCGCCGCCGGGACCGCCGCCGAGGCCGTCGGGCATACCCATGCGGGAGGGGGAGGACTCTGGAGTGCGAGCCATGCGCACCACTCCTTTCAGTGAGGTATCAAGATAATGAGGTTACCTCATAATGAGGCTTCCGTGTCAACGCTAGACTTCGGCTGTGAATTCCCCGACACCCGCGGAGCCGACACTGGCCGAGCTCGTGACCGCCGTCGCGGGTCGTCTCCGGTCCGCCTGGCGTGACGGGCTGGCCCCGTGGGGGCTGTCGCCTCACCAGGGCCGCGCCCTCCTCGTCGTGGCCCTCACACCAGGGCTGCGGCCCACCGACCTCGCCTCCCGGCTGCGGATCTCCCCCCGCTCGGTGACGGAGGTGGTCGACGGGTTGGTCCAGGCCGGTCTGCTGGAGCGCACGCCCGACCCCCGCGACCGCCGCGCCGTCTCGCTCGACCTCACCGCCGAGGGGCACGCCCAGGTGCGGGCGATCCAGCAGTCCCGCGAGCAGGTCGCCGGCACCCTCTTCGACACGCTCTCGGCCCACGACCGCGAGCAGCTGCAGCGGATTCTCGGCTCGCTGGTCGCGGACGGCGATGACCCCCGCTCGCGCGGTCGCCGCAGCTGACCGACCCAGAGCGTGGCCCCAGAGGCTACGGTCCCGTAAGTTGTCTCCATGGAGCCGGTCTACTCGAGCGTCATCACGGTCGCGCGGGGCGTCTTCGCAGCGCAGGGACTCCGCTTCACCGTCACCGGAGTCGAGCACGTGCCACGGCACGGCGGGGCGGTGATGGTCATCAACCACACCGGTTACATGGACTTCACCTACGCGGGGTATGCAGCGCGACCGGCCCGTCGCTTCGTCCGGTTCATGGCCAAGGACAGTGTGTTCACGCACAAGGTCAGCGGGCCGCTGATGCGGGCCATGAAGCACATCCCCGTCGACCGGTCCGCGGGCGCCGCGTCGTACGCGCACGCGGTCCGGTTCCTCCGCGAGGGAGAGATCGTCGGGGTCTTCCCCGAGGCGACCATCTCCCGCTCCTTCGAGCTCAAGGCGTTCAAGAACGGCGCCGCCCGGATGGCGCAGGAGGCCGGCGTCCCGATGCTGCCGGTCGTCATGTGGGGGTCGCAGCGGGTCTGGACCAAGGGTCACCCCAAGCGCCTCGGTCGCACCAACGTCCCGATCGTCATCGCCGTCGGCGAGCCGGTACCCGTGGCGCCCGGCGACAGCATCGACGAGGCCACCACCAAGGTCCACGCGGTGATGGAGGACATGCTCCACGCCCTCCAGGAGTCCTACGAGCCGATGACCGGCGACGACCTGGTCTTCCTCCCGGCCCGGCTCGGGGGCACGGCGCCCACGCTCGAGGAGGCCAACCAGCTGGACGACGACGAGCGGCGCGACGCGATCCGCAAGGCGAGCGCCGCCCGTAAGGCGGAACGGGCGGCCGCCGCTCAGAAGGCCGGCCCGCAGGACTGACCGCCTCGGCGCGTCCTCGCGTACCCCGTCAGGCGGTGACCGGCCCCGGGTCCTAGAGTCGCGAGCGTGGCCGGTTCACTGATGGGCAACGCGGTCCCGCGCGTCGAGGACCCCGATCTCGTGCAGGGCAAGGGCGACTACGTCGACGACCTGGTGGTCGACGGCACCCTCCACCTTGCGTTCGTGCGAAGTCCCTTCGCCCACGCGCGGATCCACGTCGCCGACGTCGAGACCGCTCGCGCGGCGCCGGGTGTCGTCGGCGTCTTCACGGCCGCCGACCTGGACCTGCCCGCGGGGTACCTGTTCTTCGAGGTCAACCCGGCCTGCGCGCGACCGCCGCTCGCCACCGACCGGGTCCGGTTCGTCGGCGAGCCGGTCGCGGTGGTCGTCGCCGAGACCCGCTCCCAGGCCGTCGACGCGGTCGAGCTCGTCGACGTGGACTACGACCCGCTCCCGGCGGTCGTCGACATGGAGGAGGCCCTGGCCCCCGGAGCACCCCTGCAGTTCGACGGGGTTCCGGGCAACGTCGTCGGCGGCGAACGGGATCCCGATGACGTGGAGGACGCGCTCGCCGGCGCGGAGCGGGTCGTGCGGGTGCGGATCGAGAACCCGCGGCTGGCCGTCGCGCCCATGGAGGGCAACGCCGTCCTCGTCATCCCCGGCCACGACGGCGACGACTTCGACGTCACCGCCTACGTCTCGACCCAGATGCCGCACGGGGCGCGGGCCTCCATCGCCCGTACCTTCCACCTCGACAAGAAGCGGGTACGCGTCATCGCCCCGTTCGTCGGCGGCGCGTTCGGCGGCAAGGCCGGGCTTCCCGTCGAGCACACCGTGGCGGTCGCCGTCGCCCGTCGGCTGGGCCGGCCGGTGAAGGCCACCGAGACCCGGTCGGAGGCGATGCTCTCGATGCAGGGCCGCGGCCAGGTCGAGTACGTCGAGCTGGGGCTGACGGATGACGGCCGGTTCACCGGGCTGCGCTGCCGGATCGTCGGCGACTGCGGCGCGTATGCGGGTTTCGGCGGCACCTTCGCCTACTCGACGACCTACATCATGGCCACGGGCGTCTACGACATCCCCAAGCTCAGCTACGCGGGCATCGCGGCCCTGACCAACACGGCGCCGATCGGGGCGTTCCGCGGGGCCGGGCGGCCCGAGGCGGCCGCGATGCTCGAGCGCCTCGTCGACGTCGCGGCCGACGAGCTCGGTATCGACCCCGTCGAGATCCGGCGCCGGAACTTCATCTCGCCCGACGCCTTCCCGTTCCACACGTTGACCGGCGCTCACCTACGACTCCGGTGACTACGACCTCCCGCTGCGTGAGGCGCTGAAGATCGCCGAGTACGACGGGTTGCGGGCGGAGCAGGCCGAGCGTCTCGCGCGCGGCGACACGCGGCTGCTCGGCATCGGTATCGCCGTCTATGCGGAGATCACGGGCGGCGGGTCGGGAGAGTACGGGTTCGTCGGGGTGGCCGACGACGGCATGGTGACCGTCCGGGCCGGGACGTCGTCCCACGGCCAGGGTCACGCGACGGCGTTCTCGATGCTCGTGGCGGACCGGTTCGGGATTCCGCTGGAGCGGATCCGGTTCGAGCAGTCCGACACCGCGATCGTCCCGCGCGGAGCCGGGACGGGCGGCTCGCGCTCGCTCCAGGTGGGTGGCAGTGCGGTCTCGGGCGCCGCCGACATCGTGGTCGAGCAGGCCCGTCGCGTCGCGGGCACCCTGCTGGAGGCCTCGGTGGCCGACATCGAGCTCACCGAGGGGTCGTTCTCGGTGGCCGGCGTGCCCGGGCAGTCGGTGTCGTGGGCCGAGGTGGCGAGCCGCGCGACCGAGGACGACGAGCCGCTGCAGGCGGAGCACGACTTCAAGCCGGCCGACGCGACGTTCCCCTTCGGGGCGCACGTCTCGGTCGTCGAGGTCGACACCGAGACCGGACTGGTCACGCCGCTGAAGCACATCGCCGTCGACGACTGTGGCCGGGTCCTCAACCCCCTGCTCGTCGGTGGCCAGCAGCACGGTGGCATCGCCCAGGGCATGTCGCAGGCCCTCTGGGAGCACTTCGAGTACGACGCGGACGGCAACCCCGTCACGGCGACGTTCGCCGACTACAACATGCCCGCGGCGACCGAGGTCCCGAGCGTGACGGTCGTCCAACACCGAGACGCCTACGCCGATGAACCCGTTGGGCGCCAAGGGAATCGGTGAGTCGGCCACCGTGGGTTCGACCCCTGCGGTCCAGAACGCGGTGGTCGACGCACTGAGCCACCTGGGCATCCGTCACCTCGACATGCCGCTGACGCCGGACCGCGTGGTGCGCGCGATCCAGCAGGCGCACGACGGTTCGCTGCCGGACATCTGGCGGGAGCCGCCCGACGTCTTCGACGGGCTCGAGGTGCGGTCCGGCGACGACGAGTCGGAGGAGTCCGCCGCGATCTGACCCCGGCGCATACCGGCGGGGAGGGTCAGGCCGTCTGGGGGCCGACCCATGCTGCGGTGGCGCCCTCGGAGCCGGTCTCCTGGAGCACCGCGAGCGCGGGGATGCCGGGCCCGGCGACGACCGGGCTGACCGCCGACCGGGACCCCGCCTGGAGGTGTTCCGGGATGGTCCCCGGCGGCAGCATCAGGGCCTCGGCGAACGCGGCGGCGTCGGCCGGCCGGTCCTCGGGCCGCTTGGCGAGCCCGGCCATGACGGTGGTCCGCAGTGGCTCGGGAACGGCGTCCGGCAGGTCGGGGGCGGGGTGGACGACGTGCGCGAGGGCGGTCGCCACCACCGACTCGCCCTGGAACGGACGCGTTCCCGTCAACAGCTCGTACCCGACGACCGCGAGCGAGTAGATGTCGCTGGACGGACCGGCGGGCTGTCCCTGCAGCTGCTCCGGCGAGAGGTAGTGAGCCGTACCGAGCACCTCGCCGGTCTGCGTGAGGTCGGATCCCGCGGTGGCCTTGGAGATCCCGAAGTCGGTGAGCCGGGCGTACCCGCCCGCGTCGACGACGATGTTCGCGGGTTTGACGTCGCGGTGGACCACCCCGGCCTCATGAGCTGCGCCGAGGGCCAGCGCGGCCTGGTACAGGATGTCGCGAGCCTCCGACGCCGGCAGCGGCCCGCGCCGTTCGAGGATGGCGGAGAGCGGCTCACCGTCGATCAGCTCCATGACGAGGTAGGCCGACTCCTCGCCCTCGCCGAAGTCATGCACCGTGACGATGTTGGGGTGTTGGAGTGCCGCGCTGTTGCGCGCCTCCGCTCGGAACCGCTCCAGGAACGTCTCCCGGTTCGTCGCACCGGGCCGCACCACCTTGACGGCCACCGGTCGCTGCAGCGTCTCGTCGAGGGCCCTCCACACCTGTCCCATGCCGCCGACGGCGATGACGTCCTCCAGGCGATAACGCCCCGCCAGCAGGAGGCCCGCTTCGTAGTTCACGGGACCGCTCTTCCGATCAGGGGGATCAAGGGAGATGCGGGGGTATGGCGACTCGTCACACTCGTCCTTCGGCGCTGGGCCAGATTCCGTACCCCCGGGCATGGCCTCCGTGGCGATGCTTCCGTCCGGTACGAGGCCTGTCAAACCGAACCAGACGACCTTCGGTTCCCGGGTCCGGCGTACCGCTGGAGGGCCTGGAGCTCGCGGGCGCGAGGCGGCCCTCCGCCGGTCGCGTACCCTGCCGCGCATGCCCGGACGCCGCGTACCCGAGGGTCCGCCGCCGGCACCGGTCGTGCAGCGGCTGCGGCTGCGCTACGCCAAGCGGGGACGGCTGCGGTTCTCGTCGACCCGCGACTTCCAGCGTGCGCTGGAGCGCGCGCTGCGCCGCGCCGACGTCCCCATGGCGTTCAGCGCGGGGTTCCACCCGCACCCACGGATCTCGTATGCGAACGCCGCACCGACGGGGACGGCCAGCGAGGCCGAGTACGTCGAGCTGGGCGTCAATGAACGGGTCGACCCCGAGGCGGTCCGGGCCGCCCTCGACGACGCGCTGCCGGCGGGACTCGACGTGCTCGAGGTGGTCGAAGCGGGCCCGGGTTCGCTCGCCGACCGGCTGGAGGCCAGCGACTGGGTGATCGCCGTGCCCCGGGTGGACCCCGAGACGCTCCAGGCGGCGGTCGACGCCTTCCTCGCCGTGGACCGCGCCGAGGTGACCCGAACGTTCAAGACCGGACCCGGACCTTCGACACCCGGGAGGCCGTCCTGGACATGCGCGTGGTCGACCCGGCGAGCGTGACGCAGGCCGTGCCGGACGCGGTGCCGGCCGGAGAGGCGGGGTGTGCGATAATTCGGATGGTCGTACGGCACACCACACCGGCTGTACGCCCCGACGACATTCTGTCCGCGCTGCGTGCGGTCGCGGATCTCGTGCCGCCGGCGCCACCTCTGGTGACGCGGCTGGCGCAGGGTCCGCTGGTACACGGAGTCGCGGCGGTGGCTGATCCACTGGCCACCGACGGGAAGGTCGGCGGCAGCTGAGACGGTGCCGCGCCAGTCGCGCGAGCCGACCCCGCTGTAGGACGACGACTTCCGTCGCACCAGAACCCTGGTGACGACGACACCAACACCGCGCACGAGAGATCTGGGCCCGAGAGGGCCGGTGTGGCACCTCCCGTGGAGACGGAGAGGACGCCGACATGGCATCCGAGTACGACCACACCGACCAGCAGGACTTCACCGACACCGGCAGCACCGGCAGCACCGGCAGCGCCGACACCTCTGCGCCCGAGGGCAGCGAGCGGGTCGACCCGGCCCCCGAGCAGCCGGCCGCCCCGAGCATCGACCCCGCGGCCGAGACGGACGCGGCACCGGCGCCCCGGACCCGCACCCGCAAGGCGGCGGCCAAGACGGCCAAGGCCGCCACCAGGAAGGCGACGACGCCCAGGGCGTCGCGGGCGGCCAAGGCGGCCGCCGGCGCTCCCGCCGCCGACCCCGACGCCGACCCCGCCACCAGCACCAGCAGCACGACCAAGGCGGCCAAGGCGACGAAGGCCACGCGGACGACGAAGAAGGCGGCCGCCAAGAAGGCCGTCGCACCGGCCCACGAGCCGGCCGAGGGTTCGACCACCGTGACCGACGTCTCCGACGCCCCCGAGGCCGCAGCCGCCCCCGAGGCCGCAGCCGCGCCCGAGCCGGTCACCGAGACGGCCGCGCCCGCCAAGCGAGCCCGTCGACGGTCGGCCCGCCCGGCCGAGGAGCCGACGACCGACGCCCGCAGTCTCATCGACGAGGAGGCGCTGCGGTTCGACCGGCTCGAGTCCGCGGCCGCCGTCCCGCCCGACGAGGACGACGAGACCGACGAGACCGACGAGACCGCCGACCAGCAGGTGGTGACGGCTGACGCCGGAGCCAGCGACGGCTCGACGGACGCAGCGGTTACCGCGGCCGGCGACGAGGCCGCCCCCGGCGCATACGGACCGCTGTTCCAGGCTCCGACGGCACCCAGTCGGCGCCGCCGCCGGGCGTCCGCCCCCTCGGCCGCCCCCGACGTCAGCGCGCAGAGTCCCGCCGACCAGGGCCCCGGCGACCAGCCGGAGGCCGGCTCGGACCCGCAGACCGAGCCCGACGACACCTCGAGGAGACGAGCGAGACCGGCGAGGGCGGCGAGTCCACCGAGGCTCCGCGGCGCCGCCGTCGTCGTGGTGGCAAGGGCCGCCGCGGCCGCTCGTCCGGGGGCGGGTCAGCCGCCGAGTCCTCGGAGCCCACGGACGACGCGGACGCCGCCGAGGCGACGCCTGCGGACGAGGGCCGCGACTCCGACACCGGCGGCCGAGGCACGCCTGCCGCCGACAGCGCCGAGGACGACGGCGGCAGCTCGTCGTCCCGTCGCCGGACCCGGCGCCGCCGCCGCAGCGGTGGCTCGGACGGCGAGGAGGACCAGCCGGGCGTGACAACCAAGGTCCGCGAGTCGCGCCGCGACGAGGTGACCGCGCTCAAGGGTTCGACCCGCCTCGAAGCCAAGAAGCAGCGCCGTCGGGAGGGCCGCGAGGCCGGACGGCGCCGGACCATCATCACCGAGGCCGAGTTCCTGGCCCGGCGCGAGAGCGTCGACCGGGTCATGGTCGTGCGCCACGTCGGCGACCGCACCCAGATCGGTGTCCTCGAGGACGGCGTCCTCGTCGAGCACTACATCTCCAAGGAGACCAGCGTCTCCATGGCCGGCAACATCTACCTCGGCCGGGTCCAGAACGTGCTCCCGTCGATGGAGGCGGCGTTCGTCGACATCGGCAAGGGTCGCAACGCGGTCCTCTACGCCGGCGAGGTCAACTGGGACGCCGCGGGCCTGGAGGCGAACCAGCCCAAGCGCATCGAGAACGCGCTGACCTCGGGCGAGAGCGTGCTGGTCCAGGTCACCAAGGACCCGATCGGGCACAAGGGCGCGCGGCTCACGTCGCAGATCTCGCTGCCCGGGCGGTACCTCGTCTACGTGCCCAACAGCTCGATGACCGGTATCTCCCGCAAGCTGCCCGAGACCGAGCGTGCGCGGCTGAAGAAGATCCTCAAGGAGGTCGTCCCCGACACGGCCGGCGTCATCGTCCGCACCGCGGCCGAGGGAGCCTCCGAGGAGGAGCTGCGCGCCGACGTCGAGCGCCTGACCACGACCTGGGCCGACATCACGGCCAAGGCCGAGGCGGCGACCGGCGGTGGCGGCAAGAAGAAGAACAAGGGCGGTGGGGCACCGCTGCTGCTGCACGGCGAGCCGGACCTCACGGTCCGCGTCATCCGCGACATCTTCAACGAGGACTTCGCGAAACTCGTCGTCGCCGGCGACCAGGCCTGGCAGGAGGTCTCGGAGTACGTCACCAGCGTGGCTCCGGACCTCGCCGACCGGATCACCAAGTGGACGAGCGAGGACGACCTGTTCACCCAGTACCGGGTGGACGAGCAGATCGCCAAGGCGATGGACCGCAAGGTGTGGCTGCCGTCCGGCGGCTCGCTGGTCATCGACCGGACCGAGGCGATGACCGTCGTCGACGTCAACACCGGCAAGTTCATCGGCTCGGGCGGCAACCTCGAGGAGACGGTCACCAAGAACAACATCGAGGCCGCCGAGGAGATCGTCCGCCAGCTCCGGCTGCGCGACGTCGGCGGGATCATCGTCATCGACTTCATCGACATGGTCCTCGAGTCCAACCGCGACCTCGTCGTCCGCCGCCTCCTCGAGTGCCTCGGCCGCGACCGCACGAAGCACCAGGTCGCCGAGGTGACCTCGCTCGGCCTGGTCCAGATGACCCGCAAGCGGGTCGGTTCCGGCCTCATCGAGGTCTTCTCCGAGACCTGCGAGGCCTGTGGCGGGCGCGGCATCATCGTCCACAGCGACCCGGTCGACAAGAGCGCCAACGGTCACGACCACGCCGACAACGGCAACAGCAACAACGGCGGGTCCGGCCAGGCGCGGGGGTCGAACGGCCGCAGCCGCGGACGCTCTCGGACTCCCGAGCCGCCGGCACCGCAACGCCACGGCGGGCCGTCGCCAGCGCAGATCGCCGCCGCGGCGCACGCGGCCGCCATGAAGTCGAGCGGGTATGCCGGTGACGGCACCCCCGAGGACGGCCCCGTCACCGGGGAGCCGGGTCAGGACGGACCGCTCGACATCGTCCTGGAGCTCGACCTCGAGGAGACCGAACACGCCCCGGTAGCCGAGGACGCGACCGAGGACGTGACGGAGGACGTGGCCGAGGACGTGGCCGACGCGACAGAGCCGGAGGCCGCTGCGCCGACGGAGTCCTCTGAGTCCTCGGAGCCCGCCGAGCGCCGAGCCGCCAGGCCGACGAGGCCGACGAGGCCGACGAGGCCGACGAGGCCGATGCCGTGGCAACCGCCGAGCCGGACCGCGACGACCAGCCGTCCGCCCAGGACGCGGCCGAGCCGTCGGCGCCGGAAGCGCCGCAGGTCGACCCGGAGCCGCAGGCCGCCCCCGAGCCTCCCCAGGCCCAGGTCGACGAGGACGACACCGCATACGCCGCCCCCGTCAGCAGCCCGCCGTCCCGGCCCCGCCGGCACCGCGGTCGGGTCGTCGCCCCCGCCGGTCCGCCGCGGACCGTCACCGCAGGTGGCGACGCCACCGGCTGATTTGGGCGGGGAACCGGCGAACCGGTACGATCGTGCGTTGGTGCGCCCACCGATCTGTGCCCCGCGAAGCCGCGGGAGCTACGTGACGGTTCAAGAGTGTGCGCCGTTTCGTGACTTACGAGGAACCATTGAGAGCGAGTGACCTGTGTACGCGATTGTTCGCGCTGGCGGACGCCAGGAGAAGGTGTCGGTAGGCGACGTCCTGCTGATCGACAAGGTGGCGGGTGCGCCGGGCGACAGCATCGACCTGACGCCGCTGCTCGTCGTCGACGGCGGCACGGTCACCAGCGACGCGGCCAAGCTGGCCAAGGTCAAGGTCACCGCCGAGGTCGTCAAGGCGGCCAAGGGCCCCAAGATCACCATCATGAAGTTCAAGAACAAGACCGGGTACCGCAAGCGCCAGGGGCACCGTCAGCCCCTGACGCAGGTCAAGGTCACCACGATCAGTCACGATCAGAACGTCTGAGAGGCGCTGGAGATGGCACACAAGAAGGGCGCGTCCTCGTCCCGCAACGGGCGTGACTCCAACGCGCAGTACCTCGGCGTCAAGCGGTTCGGTGGCCAGAAGGTCAACGCCGGCGAGATCCTCGTCCGCCAGCGCGGGACTCACTTCCACCCCGGCGAGGGCGTCGGTCGTGGCAAGGACGACACCCTCTTCGCGCTCGTCGCTGGTGCGGTGAAGTTCGGCAACAAGCGCGGCCGGAAGGTCGTCAACATCGAGCAGCCGGCCGACGCCTGAGGCGCAGGCTGGCGTAGGAGAGGGCGGACCAACCCGGTCCGCCCTTTCTGTTTCACGAGCAGGGCTCTAGCGGGAGGAACGGTATGCCAGCGGCGAGCTTCGTCGACCGGGTCGTCCTCCACGTCGCGGCGGGTCACGGCGGCCACGGGGTCGCGTCCGTCAAGCGAGAGAAGTTCAAGCCGCTCGGGGGTCCCGACGGCGGGAACGGGGGCAAGGGCGGCTCGGTGATCCTGCGCGTCGACCCGCAGGCGACCACCCTGCTCGACTACCACCACCACCCGCACCAGACCTCCGGCAACGGCAAGCCCGGTGCGGGTGACGAACGCAACGGGGCCGACGGCGCGGACCTGGTGCTGCCGGTGCCCCCGGGCACGGTGGTCAAGGACGCCACGGGGCACGTGGTCGTCGACCTCGTCGCCTCCGGTCAGGAGCACGTCATCGCCCGCGGCGGCCGGGGCGGGCTGGGCAACAAGGCGCTCGCGTCACCGCGCCGGAGGGCGCCCGGGTTCGCTCTGCTCGGGGAGCCGGGGGACGCGCTCGACGTCGTCCTCGAGCTGAAGTCGCTCGCCGACGTCGCCCTTATCGGGTTCCCCTCGGCGGGGAAGTCCTCGCTGGTCTCCGTGCTGTCCGCGGCGCGACCGAAGATCGCCGACTACCCGTTCACGACCCTCGTCCCGAACCTCGGTGTCGTCACGGCCGGCGAGATGCGGTTCACCATCGCCGACGTCCCGGGGCTGATCCCCGGCGCCCACCTCGGCCGCGGGCTGGGCCTGGAGTTCCTCCGGCACGTCGAGCGCTGCTCCGTGCTGGCTCACGTCATCGACTGCGCCACCCTCGAACCCGGCCGCGACCCGCTCACCGACCTCGACGTCATCGAGGAGGAGCTCGCCGCCTACGTCCCCGACGCCGACCTCGGCGGTCGTCCGCTGGCCGAGCGCACCCGCGTCATCATCCTCAACAAGGCCGACGTCCCGGAGGCCCGCGAGCTCGCCGAGATGGTGAAGCCCGACCTCGAGGAACGCGGCTACGAGGTCCACATCGTCTCCGCCGTGGCGCACATCGGCCTGACCGAGCTCACGTATGCGCTCGGTCGCCTCGTGACGGCGGCTCGGGCCGACTTCGCCGAGATCGTGCCGCCGCGGATCGTCCTGCGCCCCCGGGCGGTCGACGACTCCGGGTTCGTCATTCGCCGCGAGGACACCCCGGACGGACCCGCATACCGGGTCGTGGGGGAGCGCCCGACCCGCTGGGTCCGGCAGACCGACTTCGCCAACGACGAGGCTGTCGGCTACCTCGCCGACCGGCTCGGCCGGCTGGGCGTCGAGGAGGCCCTGGTCAAGGCCGGGGCCGTCGCGGGCGACACCGTGCTCATCGGCGCGGCCGACGACGCGGTCGTGTTCGACTGGGAGCCGACGCTGATCAGCGGCGCCGAGCTGCTCGGCCAGCGCGGGAGCGACCTGCGGCTCTCCGAGTCGCAGCGGGCGACCCGCGACGAGAAGCGGGAGTCGGCGCACGACCGCTACGTCGCGCGGCAGGCGACGCAGTCGGACCTCGAGGCCGAACGGCGGGCCGGGCACTGGGCGACGGCCCGCGACGAGACCGACGAGGACTGAGCGGCCGGTCAGGCGTGGAGCGCCAGCGCTCCCGACACCAGCGGCGCCATCGGGCTGAGCTGGAGCACGTCCGGGACGCGGCGCACCACCGCGCGCTGGCCCTCGATCGACAGGCCGTGGCGGAGCCCCGCCGACAGGGGCAGCTGACCCAGCCACACGCGGTAGAGGGTGCGCACGTCCGACGCGATCGTCACGTCGACGCCGTACCCGGGGTCGGACAGGCAGACCGAGGGCACCCGGTCCTCGACGAGGATCCAGAACCGGCGCGGGTCGTCGTCGAACCGGACGTGCAGCACCCAGCGGTCCAGCGGCATGGCGGCGGTGTCGAGGCGGCCGTGCATCCACCAGACGAGCAGCTGGGCGTCGAGCTCCTCCTCGCGGGGGTCGCCGAAGATCCAGCGGGAGCCCCAGTTCCCGAGGGCCATCAGCACGCCCTCGAGGTCGCGACCGCGCTCGGTCATGAGGTACCGGCCGCCGAGCTTCTCCACCAGGCCCTCCCGCTCGAAGGACCGCAGCCGTTTGGCCAGCAGGCTCCGCGAGAGTCCGGGCAGGCCTCGGGCGAGGCCGTTGAACGTCGACGTGCCGACGTAGAGGTCGCGCAGGATCAGCAGCGACCAGCGGTCCCCGACGAGGTCGAGGGTGCGGGAGATGGGGCAGTACTGGCTGTAGCTCTCGGCCATGAGTTCAGGATGGGTCCACTTCCGCGACCGGGGTAGTCCAGTTTCTGCACTGGTTCGGGATCCGGGCGGGGCGGACCCTCGTGGACATGACGATTTCCACCCTTGATCCACAGACCGACCGCCCGCTCAAGGCCCGCCACCGCGCGATGTGGGCCTCCGGCGACTACCCCCTCGTCGCGCGCACCGTGATCCCCGACCTGGGCGCGGTACTCGTCGAGGCGAGCGGGGTCCGCGCCGGCCAGACCGTGCTCGACGTGGCCGCCGGCTCCGGGAACGCCGCGATTCCCGCTGCCGCGACCGGGGCGCGGGTGGTGGCCTCCGACCTGACGCCCGAGCTCTTCGAGGTCGGGCGCGCGGCCGCCACCCGCGCCGGCGTCGAGGTGGAGTGGCGCGAGGCCGACGCCGAGGCGATGCCCTTCGACGACGCCGCCTTCGACGTGGTCCTCTCCTGCGTCGGCGTGATGTTCGCGCCGCACCACCAGATCGCCGCCGACGAGCTGGTTCGGGTCTGCCGCCCCGGCGGGACGATCGGGCTCGTCGAGCTGGACGCCGCAGGGCTTCATCGGTCGGCTGCTCGGCACGATGCGCCCGTACGCGCCGCCGCCTCCGCCCGGTGCCCAGCCGCCGCCCCTGTGGGGCGACGAGGCGCACGTCCGCGGGCTCCTCGGCGACGGGGTTCGCGACGTCGTCGCGCGCCGGCAGGTGGTCCGCGTGGACGCGTATGCGTCGCCGGTGGAGTTCCGGGAGTCGTTCAAGGCGTACTACGGGCCGGTGCTCTCGGTGTACCGGTCGCTGGGCGACGACACGGAGCGGGTCGCCGCCGTCGACGCCGCGCTCGACGAGCTGGCTCGGAGTGCCGACATCGGTCGGGACGGTTCGCTGGTCATGGAGTGGGAGTACCTGCTCCTGACCGCGACGCGCACCTGACCCGGATTCCCACGATCCGCCAGCACGGACCGTCGGGCGGGGGAGCGGCTCCGCTCAATAGACTCGCTCCTCGTGTCGACGCGGGCCGCCATCGCCGCTGCCGACCGGCTGGTCGTCAAGGTGGGGTCGTCCTCGCTGACCGGGCCGGACGGCGGGCTCGACGCGGGCCGGCTCCTGGCCCTGGTCAACGTGCTGGCCGCGCGTCGCCACACCGGCACGTCGGTCGTCCTCGTGTCCTCGGGGGCGATCGCCGCGGGCCTGGCCCCGCTCGGCCTCGTCCGCCGCCCCCGCGACCTCGCCACCCAGCAGGCGGCGGCCAGCGTCGGCCAGGGAGCCCTCGTCGCCGCGTACCAGCACGCCTTCGGCGCCCACGATCTCACCGTCGGCCAGGTCCTGCTCACCGCGGACGACGTCACCCGGCGAACCCACTACGCCAACGCCCGCCGGACGCTCGAACGGCTCTTGGCCCTCGGGGTCGTGCCCGTCATCAACGAGAACGACACCGTCGCGACCCACGAGATCCGGTTCGGCGACAACGACCGGCTGGCCGCGCTCGTGGCGCACCTCATCAACGCCGACGCGCTCGTGCTGCTGTCCGACGTCGACGCCCTCTACGACGGGCCGCCCCACCGGCCGGGCAGCCGTCGCATCCCGGAGGTCGGTGGCGCGGCCGACCTCGCCGAGGTCGTGGTCAAGGGGTCGGCGTCGAACGTCGGTACCGGCGGCATGGGGACCAAGCTGGAGGCGGCCGGCATCGCGACCGCGGCGGGAGTGGCGACCCTGCTCACCTCGGCCGCCCGGGTCCGCGAGGGCCTGGCGGGGGCGGACGTCGGCACCCTCTTCACGCCGACCGGGTCGCGCCGGGCATCGCGGCTGCTGTGGCTCGCCCACGCGACCGAGCCCCGGGGCCGCGTGCTCCTCGACGCCGGTGCCGTGCGCGCCGTCGTCGACCGGCGGAAGTCGTTGCTGCCGGCCGGGATCACCGCCGTCGAGGGCCGGTTCGACGAGGGCGACCCCATCGACGTCTGTACGCCGGAGGGCGAGCCGGTGGCCCGCGGGCTGGTCAACTACTCGTCCGACGAGCTTCCCGGCATGCTCGGCCGGACCACCCACGACCTGGCCCGCGACCTCGGTCCGCAGTACGAGCGCGAGGTCATCCACCGCGACGCGATGGTGCTGCTGGGCCAGTGACCGAGGCCGTGGTGCCGAGCGTCGTGCACGTGCCGATGCCGCAAGGAACCCAGGGGAGCACCCTGCTGCGCGTGGCCGAGCGGCTCAGCGAAGCGCATACCGGAGCCGGTGGCGACGCCGCCGTCGCTCTCGCGCCCGGACTGGTGACGGAGCACGCTCGCGCTCTGCCGGTGCCGTACGGAGCCGTGCGGTTCGACGAACAGGCGGTTCGGCAGGACGTCGTCTGGGGCCGGCTCGGACGGCTGCGCCCGCACTTCGGCCACGTCTACGACCCCGCGGTCGAGGTCGTCGGCGCCGAGCGACCGGACCTCGTACTGATCTACGAGGGGCACTATGCGGCGGCCAGCCTCCCCCAGTGGGAACCGTTGCGTCGCAACGGTTCTCGGGTATGCCTGTACGTCCACAACCGGCTGTCCCGCAGCTACGGCCGCACCGAGCTGAGACGGCTGTTCCGGCATGCGGACCGGGTGGTCTTCGTCGCCGAGCACCAACGGGCGGAGGCCGACGAGCGGCTGGGCAGCGGTCACAGCATGAGCCTGGCGGTCGTCCACAACGGCGTCGACGAGCTGTTCCGTGCGCCTGGACCTCGCTCGGCGCCCGGCGACGAGTTCGTGGTGACCTTCGTCGGTAACGTCGTCGAAGCCAAGGGGCCGCACCTCGTCTGCCAGGCCGCCGACCTCGCCGCACAGCTCACGGGCCGGCCGTTCCGGGTCCAGGTCGTCGGGGACTCCTGGTACGGCCGGGGCGGCGTCTCGCCCTACGAGTCCTGGCTGCGCGAGCAGTGCGAAACCCTCACCACTCCGGTGGAGTTCGTCCCGCACGTCGACCGTCACCGCGTCGCCGCGCTGCTCCGCGAGTCGTCCGCCGCCTGCTTCCCGAGCGAGGTCGAGACGTTGCCGACGGCGGCGCTCGAGGCCATGGCGTCGGCGCTTCCCGTCGTCTGCTCGGACATCCCCGGTATGCGTGAGGTCGGCGGCGACGCGGTCCTCGCCCGGCCCCGCGAGGACGTCGAGGCGCTGGCTGACGCGCTCGCGTCCCTCGCGGAGGACCCTGCGGTCTACGCCGAGCGGAGCCGGCTGGTGTGGGAGCGGGCGCGCGAGTTCAGCTGGGAGCGGGCGGCGTCCGAGCTCGCGCGGATCTGACCGCAGGTCACAGCCAGCGGCGTCGGGTAGCCCAGACGCCCACGCCCCACACCGCGGCGCCGGCGATCGCATAGGTCCCGTAGCGCCGTCGTACCGGCGCCCGGATCAGCCGCGCCGCCGCCGATCCCACCACCGCGGTGCCGACGATCCGAGCGGTCCGCTCGACCGCGACGGCCACTCCGAACGACGGCGCCGGCAGCCCGAGGAGGCCGGCCTCCCGCGCATACACCTTGATGGGGATCCCGTTGAACGCCTGGTGCCGTACGCCGACGACGCCCTCGGCCGACAGGTGCCGTCGGGCCTCGTCCCGCATCCGGGGCGTCGTGAGCGGAGCCGGGGCGAGGATCCCGCGTCGGGCCAGTGCGGCCGTGGTGAGCGACCCGGCCACCGATCCGGCCGCCACGGCGAACCCGAACCGCACCATCCGGCGTGGCACCGTCACGGCCAACAGCCCGATCGAGACCTCCGCGATCACGGGCCAGCTCACCGCCTCGGCGAACCCCCACGCGAACCCGGCCACCAGCCCGCCCGGTCCCTCGACGAACTGCTCGACCCGGACCCCGAGCGGGGAGCGGGGGTCGGCCATCGGCGCCGACCCGAGGAGCCCGGCCACCCGTTCGCGCAGGGCGGCCGACCGTTCCGACGCGGCCTCGCGGCCACCGGCCGCCTCGGCCGCGCCGAACCGCACCTCGACCGGAACCGCTTGGAACGTCCCGTGTTTCGCCAGCACGTCGCGCGTCCCGAGGAGGGCGGCCGGCACGAGCGGCACCCCGAGATCCGCGGCGAGCCGGGCCGCGCCGGAGGCGAACCGCCCGACCGAGCCGTCCGTGCTCCGGGTCCCCTCGGGGTAGACGATGACGATCCCGCCGGACGCGGCGACGAGCTCACAGGCCTCCAGCAGGGCCGCGTACGCACCGTCCGCGTGCCGCTGGACCGGCACCGCCGCGGCCAGGGTCGTGACGAGGAACCGTCGTACCGGTGTGGCGAACCAGTAGTCCGCGGCGGCGGCAAAGACCGGTCGCCCGGCTGCGGGGACCGCCGCCATGAGCGCGGCCGTGTCGGCGTGTGACGAGTGGTTCGCCACGAGGACCGCGGGCCCGCTCGGGAGGGGACCGGTGACGGTGAGCCCTCCGGTGCTGCCGTAGACCAGCCGCCAGAGGTGGTGACGGAGGTAGGCGCCGTGCCGCGAGGCTCCGGTCGTCGGCGGGTAGGCCACGGGTCCGGGGCTCATCCGAGGACCGCCGCCAGCGGGAGCACCAGCAGGAGTGAGTCGACCCGGTCGAGGAGCCCACCGAAGCCGGGCAGCCACGCGCCGGCGTCCTTCACCCCGGCCTGCCGTTTGACCATCGACTCGAGCAGGTCGCCGGCCACGCCGCCGAGCGCCACGGCGACGACCAGACCGACCGAGATCGTCCCCAGCAGGGTGAGGACCACGAGGGTGCCCACGACGGCGCCGACCAGACCGCCCAGCGTCTTGTTGGGCGACAGCGGAGACAGCGGCCGCCGCGCCCAGCCGAACCGGCGCAGGCCGCGCCCGCCGCACCAGGCGGCGACATCGGCGGCCGCCGCGGCGAAGCAGACGAGGAACGCGTCGTCGCCGAGGACGACCAGATGGGCCAGCGACCAGCAGATCCAGATCGACGCGAACGCGGTGAGGCTCGCCCGGCGCAGCCCGTTCGCGGTGTCGCCGGCCAGCAGCGCGGGCAACGCGCAGAGCAGCGCCAGCAGGGGAGCGAGGGCCAACAGCGACGGGGCGAGCCAGGCGGCGAGGGGGTACCCCACGGCCAGCGCGAAGAGGATCATGCGCTCGACCGACGGAAGCCCGACGAGCGGCGCGTACTCCCGGACGCCCTGCACGGCCAGCAGCGCGGCCAGCAGCGCCGTGGGTCCCGGCCCCAGCCAGAGCGGGATCCCGACCACCGGCGCCACGAGGACCCAGGTCATCCACCGGCGGCGCAGCTCGGCCTGACCGGACAGGAGCACGGCGATCCCCGCCAGCGCGAGCACGCCGACGACGACCCAGAGGAAGAACACCGCGCGGCCTTCGGCGTAGAGCCGCCACGGACCGAGTGGGACGTCGAGGACGAGACCTCCGCGGTCGCCGGAGACCAGCCGGACCCAGACCTGCGTCAGGGTGTCGTTCACGGCGCCCGACCCCCCGCCCGCAGCTCGGCGTGCGCCGCGCGCAGCCGGAGCGCCGCCGTCACGACCGACCCGAGCACGACGAGCGCCCCCAGCCAGCCGAGCCAGCCGGGGACCGCCGTCGCGAGCACGGCCAGTGCGCAGCGCTCGGTCTTGCCGAGCGGGCCGCCGTTGCGCCGTGTCGCGCCGGCCCCGGCGGCCGCCAACGAGGCGAGCGTCGGGAGGGTCGCGGCGAGCGCGGCGAGGAGCGTCCACACGACCGGCCCTGAGGTCCACGACCCGGTCACCCGAGCCGCGAGCGCGGCGAGACCGGCATACATCAGCAGGTCGCTGACCCGGTCCCCGACCTCGTTGAGGACGAAGCCCCACGGGCGCGACACCCCGCGAGCCCGGGCGACCGCACCGTCGAGGTTGGCGCCGCCGAGCCGCACGGCGAGGAACAGCAGCGCGAGCGGCCACCAGCCCTGCCAGATGGCCACGGCGGCCAGGGCCGCCCCGAGCACGCCGAGCGCCGTGAAGACGTCCGGCGAGATGCCTCGGCGAACGGCGAGGTCGACGACCAGCCCGAGGCGGCGGCTGTACCAGGGCTTGAGCGCGTAGAGGCCCTTCACGCGGTAACCCAGGGGCGGCGCCGCACGGGCGCGCCGTACTCTGGGGACATGGCCGCCGAGACTATCGACCCTGCCGCGGTCGAGCAGGTGAAAGCGCTTGCGGAGGGTGCCCGACGCGCGTCCCGACAGCTCGCACTGCTCCCGCGCACGGCGAAGGACGAGGCCCTGTACGCGATCGCCGACGGCCTCGTCGCGGCGACCGACGAGATCGTCACCGCGAACGCCGAGGACCTCGAACGCGGCCGCGACAAGGGCCTCTCCGAGGGACTGCTCGACCGGCTCACCCTCGACGAGCGCCGCATCGGGGCGATCGCCGAGGCGGTCCGCGACATCGCCTCGCTGCCCGACCCGGTCGGTGAGGTCGTGCGGGGTTCGACGCTGGCCAACGGGCTGCAGATCCGTCAGATGCGGGTGCCGATGGGCGTCGTCGGGATGATCTACGAGGCCCGCCCCAACGTCACGGTGGACGCCGCGACGCTCGGCCTCAAGAGCGGCAACGCGGTGATCCTTCGTGGCGGTTCGGCGGCCGCGTCGAGCAACCGCGCGCTGGTCGGTGTGATGCGCAAAGCCTTGGTGTCTCTAGGGATCGACGAGAACGCGGTATGCCTGCTCGACGGCGGCGGCCACGACGCCGCCCGGGCGCTCATGACCGCCCGCGGCCTCGTCGACCTCGTGATCCCCCGCGGCGGGGCCAACCTCATCCAGACCGTGGTGACCGAGTCCACGGTGCCGGTCATCGAGACGGGGATCGGCATCAACCACGTCTACGTCGACGCGGCTGCCGACCTCGACGTCGCCGAGCGCATCGTCGTCAACGCCAAGGCCCAGCGGCCCAGCGTCTGCAACGCGGCGGAGACCCTCCTCGTCCACGAGTCGGTGGCCGAGGCGTTCCTGCCCAAGGTGCTGGCCGGCCTCGGCGGAGCCGGCGTCGTGGTGCACGCCGGCCCCGAGCTGGCGGAGCAGGCGGAGGCGGCCGGGGCGGCATACACGCTCGCCTCCGAGGAGGACTACCGGACCGAGTGGTACTCGCTCGACATGAGCGTGCGTACCGTCCCCGATCTCGACGCGGCCCTCGACCACATCCGCACCTTCGGCACGCAGCACACCGAGGTGATCGTCACCGAGGACCGGGCTGCCGCTCGCCGGTTCACCTCGGAGGTCGACGCGGCCGTGGTCATGGTCAACGCGTCGAGCCGGTTCACCGACGGTGCCGAGTTCGGGTTCGGGGCCGAGATCGGCATCTCGACCCAGAAGCTGCACGCCCGCGGCCCGATGGCCCTGCCCGAGCTGACGACGACGAAGTGGGTCGTCGAAGGGGACGGCCAGGTCCGCGGCTGAGCCACCCCACGACGTTCTCCGCTCCGCTCCGATACGTCGCGGGGACCCCGACGGTGACGCAGCCCGGATTCGTGGTGCCGGCGACCCCGCTGGCATGATGACCGACCGTGGAGGGTACCGAGGTCCGGAAGCTGGCCGCGCTCGAGGACACCCACTGGTGGTACCGCGAGCGCCGGCACCTGCTGGGCAAGGCCCTGCAGGGGGTCACGCCCGGTCGGGCCCTCGACATCGGCGCCGCCGGTGGCGGCAACACCCGGGTGCTGCGCGACCTCGGCTGGACGCCGGTCGCCATGGAGTACGGCGAGGAGGGGGCGGAGGTCGCCCACGAGCGGGGCCTCGCCACGGTCCGTGCCGACGCGCGCTACCTGCCGCTCGCCGACGCCTCGCTGAGCCTGGTCGTGGCGTTCGACATCCTCGAGCACATCGAGGAGGACGACCTGGCCGTCACCGAGATCAACCGGGTGCTCCGGCCGGACGGGACCTTCCTCGTCGCCGTCCCGGCCGACCCGAAGCTGTGGTCGGACCACGACGTCGCCGTGGACCACGTCCGCCGCTACACGCGCGAGACGCTGTCGTCGGTGCTGCACCGCGGCGGCTTCGACATCGCCGCCATGACGTCGTGGAACGTGCTGCTGCGGCCGGTCGTCGCGATGCGGCGCAAGAAGTCGTCGGGCAGCGACCTCGACGACCTCCACCCGGTCGTCAACGGCGCGCTGACCGCGATCATCACCGCGGAGCGCTACCTACCGGTCAAGCAGCTCCCCGGCGTGAGCCTCCTCGTCACGGCGCACCCGCGCGGCTGACGCGGGCACCGACGGGGCCACGGACGGGGCCACCGACGGGCCCACGACGGAGCCACGGGCACCGGCGTGGTGACCGGCTCGACCGCTTCCACGCGCTGCACGTGCACCGGCTCCTCGGCGGGCTCCGCCGGAACGGCCGCGGACGGCACCGGCTCGTACTCGTGCGGCGCATACCGGCTGTCCGGGGTCTGCGCGACCGGCGGGTGGGTGCCCGCGACGAGCCGCGCGTCCGGCGGCAGCGGGGTGTCCGTCGGTCCGTGCCGGCCCTTGGTCGCCGTCAGCGAGTCGTAGGCGATGAAGTAGGTCGGGCGGCCCTGCATCTGGGTGTACATCCGGCCGATGTACTCGCCGAGCAGGCCGAGGCAGAGGAGCTGCGCGGCGCCGACCGAGGACACGATGAGCACGGTCGAGGTCCAGCCGGCGACGGTGTGCCCGCTGACGCCGGCCACGATCGCGTAGAGCGCGAGGAGAACGGCGAGGACGCCGCCGCCGAGGCCGAGGAACGTCGCGAGCCGCAGCGGCGCCATCGAGAACCCGGTCACGGCGTCGAGCGAGAGCTTGAGCATCTTGAAGAACGGGTACTTCGACGCGCCGGCGGCCCGCTCGTCGCGGCGGTACTCGACCACGTCCGAGGGGAACCCCAGCGCCGGGGTGATGAACCGCAGCACCCGGTTGTGCTCGGGCAGGTCGTTGATGGCGTCGACGGTCGCCCGTGACATCAGCCGGAAGTCGCCGGCGTCGCTGATCGCCTCGGTGCCGGAGATGGTGCGGATCGTCGTGTAGAAGGTCTTGGCGGTGAACCGCTTGAACCACGAGTCGGTCGAGCGGTCGCTCCGGACGCCGTAGACGACGTCGACCCCCTCGCCGCGGGCCTTGGCCAGCATCTGGGCGATGACCTCGGGCGGGTCCTGCAGGTCGGCGTCGATGGTGACGATGAAGTCGCCCCGAGCGCGCTGCAACCCGGCGGAGATCGCCGCCTGGTGGCCCGCGTTGGCGCGCAGCCGGACGACGCGCAGCCGGTCCCACTCACGGTGCATCCGCTGGAGGATCGCGGGGGTCAGGTCGGTGCTGCCGTCGTCGACCGCCAGCACCTCGTAGGTGGCGTCGAGCTGCTCGAGCACGGGTCGCAACCGGTCGACGAGGAGGGGAAGGACGTCCTCCTCGTTGTACATGGGGATGACCACGGACAGGACCGGATGCATGCCCTCCAGGTTACGGCCGCCACTGCCGCTCTGCTGTGCGCCGGATGTCCGGCGGCCATGAACGTGCTCATTGTGTTACCGGAGCGTTGGATACGTTGGCGGGATGGAGCGCGGTGACGTCGTACCGGTGCGGTTCGGCAAGTGGGGTGGCCGCCCGCACTGGGAGATGGACCTGCGCTACCTGGGTTCGGACGGCTTCGGCGACTGGCTCGGCTCGCCGGCCGGTATGCCGATGCGTCGCCCCGGGTGGACGACCGCCACCGACGCCGAGTGCGCCTTCCTCGTCCCCCGGGAGGGCGACTTCGTGGCGTCGTTCAACGGGCGGGGCGTCCCGACGGCGATCTACGTCGACGTCACCGACACGCCGCGCTGGGACGGCGACACGGTCCGAGCCGTGGACCTCGACCTCGACGTGATCCGGAAGTGGGACGGGGCCGTCCTGGTGGACGACGAGGACGAGTTCGCGGAGCACCAGGTGGAGTACGGGTACCCGGTGGAGGTCGTCGACGCGGCCCAGCGCTCCTGCGACGCCCTGGTGGCCGCCATCTCGGGCGGCGAGGAGCCGTGGGCGACCGTCGGCCACGCCTGGTGCGACGAGGCGGCCGACCTTGCGCTCGCACCGCTCCCCGCCTGGGCCGAGCGGGCCTGATCCCCGCCCGGAAACGAGCGGCGTCGCATACCGGGGGTATGCGGGTGACGTCGCGTTAGGCTGGGGACATGCCCGCGAGCGCTCTGCCCTTCGTCGTCACCGGCCTCGTCAGCGCCGAGGAGCAGCACAATTCACTGCCCATGCCGACCATCGCCTACGGCGTCATCGCGTTCGTCGCCTTTCTGCTCGGGCTCGGCGTCCTCTGGACGTTCCGCAACACGGCGGCCAAGGTGCCCACCAAGGGACGCAGCAACGACGCCGAGATCCACGGGTGACGTGAGAGGCTCCGAGGTGACCCGCTGAGCCGCCGGCTCGGCGTGATGGGTGGCACGTTCGACCCCATCCACCACGGCCACCTCGTCGCCGCCAGCGAGGTGCAGGCCCGGTTCGGGCTGGACGAGGTCGTCTTCGTCCCGACCGGACGCCCGTGGCAGAAGGACGACAGCGACGTGAGCCCGGCCGAGCACCGGTACCTCATGACCGTCATCGCCACCGCGTCGAACCCGCGGTTCACCGTCAGCCGCGTCGACGTCGACCGGACCGGCGCGACCTACACGATCGACACGCTGCGCGAGCTCCGCGACGCCAACCCGGACGCCGAGCTGTTCTTCATCACCGGGGCCGACGCCCTGGAACAGATCCTCACCTGGAAGGACGTCGACGAGCTGTGGGACCTCGCCCACTTCGTCGGCGTGACGCGGCCCGGGCACGAGCTGTCCGACAAGGGGCTGCCGACCGACCGGATCACCCTCATGGAGGTGCCCGCCATGGCGATCAGCTCCACCGACTGCCGGGCTCGCGTCGAGGGGGGCCAGCCCGTCTGGTACCTCGTGCCCGACGGTGTCGTCCAGTACATCAACAAGTACCGCTTGTACGCCCAATCCTCAGTAGGAGATTCGTGACCGCAACACCCCGAGCACTGCAGCTGGCCCGCGTGGCCGCCCTGGCCGCCGAGGACAAGATCGCCCAGGACGTCATGGCGATCGACGTCAGCGACCAGCTCGCACTGACCGACGTCTTCGTCATCGCGTCGGCCGGCAACGAACGTCAGGTCGGCGCCATCGTCGACGAGATCGAGGACCGGCTGCGCGACGCCGGCGTCAAGCCCATCCGTCGCGAGGGCGCCCGCGAAGGACGGTGGGTCCTCATCGACTTCGGCGACATCGTCGTTCACGTCCAGCACGCCGACGAGCGCGAGTTCTACCAGCTCGAGCGGCTCTGGAAGGACTGCCCGGAGATCGACCTGGCTGCGGTCCCGGCGCCGTGACCCCGCTGCGATGACCGACGCGGGAACGCGGCGGCTCGTCGTGGTCCGCCACGGGGAGACCCTGGACAACGCCGCGGGGATCTGGCAGGGCCTCAAGGACTCCGAGCTCTCGTCCGTCGGGTTGGCCCAGGCTGAGAAGGCCGCGCCGACGATCGCCGCCTACGCGCCCGAGGTCGTCGTCGCGTCGGACCTCGCGCGGGCGCGGGTCACCGCCGAGCGGGTCGCCGAGGCCGCCGGTATGCCGGTACGCCTCGACCCGCGGCTGCGCGAGATCGACGTGGGGGAGTGGCAGGGCGTGACGACTGCCGAGGTACGGAACCGCGACCCCGAGCTCCTGGCCGAGATGGGCCGCGGCGAGGACGTGCGCCGCGGCCGGACGGGGGAGACGGTGGCCGAGCTGGCCGCCCGGGTCCGCGCCGCGCTCGACGACGTCATCGCGGCGCTCTCACCCGGCCGGGTCGCGGTCGTCGTCTGCCACGGCGTCGCCGCGCGCGCCGGCGTCGCGTCGCTGGTCGGGCTGGACCAGATGCAGTCCCAGCAGGTGCTGTGGGGCCTCGAGAACTGCCACTGGGCGGTCCTGGCCGAGGCGTCGCTGGTCTCGGGTGCGCCGGTGCCCGCGCGGTGGCGGATCGACGCCTGGAACCTCGGCGCCTGACCCCGCACCTCACCCGGTTCGTGCTCTGGACCGCACGGAATCCAGGCTCCATCCACCACGAACCGCGCTGATTTGGGCCGCACTCACGCGGCTCGCTACACTTCCGCAGTCCCCCCACGGGGATCCGGGGCTGTGGCGCAGCTGGTAGCGCACCTCCATGGCATGGAGGGGGTCAGGGGTTCGAGTCCCCTCAGCTCCACAACACAGTGCTGGCCAGGCCGCTTCGCGGCGTGGCCAGCACTTTTGTCGTGGACCTTCGTGGGCCCACCCTCAGCTCCACAACACAGTGCTGGCCAGGCCGCTTCGCGGCGTGGCCAGCACTCTTTCTTTGTTGCCGCGCCCCTTGACACGGCTGTGCTCGTCGTCTTTAATCAACTTATCAGTTGATCAAACGAAAGGTTGATGACGAGATGGACGCGGAGCGGATGGACCGGGCGTTCACCGCCCTGGGCGATCCCGTCCGACGGGCCATCCTGGCGCGGCTCAGCACCGGTCCCGTCACCGTCAACGACCTCGCCGAACCGTTCGACATGACGAAGCAGGCCGTCTCCAAGCACATCCAGGTGCTGGAGCAGGCCGACCTCGTCACGCGCACCCGCGACGCCCAGCGTCGCCCCGTCCACCTCAACCCGAGCGCGCTCGAGGAGCTCACCTCGTGGATCGACCACTACCGCCTCATCCACGAGCGGCGGTTCCGGTCCCTCGACGACCTGCTCGACCGCATACCCGACGAGTGACACCCGCACCACCAACCCGCACCAGCAGCACGACCGAAACCAGGAGAGCACCGACCATGAGCACCAGCCGCACCACCAACCCCCTCACCGTCACCGCACCCGAGGGACTGCCGTTCATCGACTTCGAGCGCGAGTTCGACCACCCGGTCGAGAAGGTGTTCCGCGCGCACCAGGACTCCGACCTCTTCCGCCAGTGGATCGGCGCCGGCAGCGACGACCTCACCCTCGAGGCCCACGAGTTCCGCACCGGCGGCCGGTACCGCTTCGTCCAGCAGGGCGAGGACGGCGAGGCGTATGCGTTCAACGGCGTCTACCACGTCGTCCGGGACAACGAGTTCGCCATCCAGACCTTCGAGTTCGAGGGCTACCCCGACGTCGTCAGCATCGAGTCGATCACGTTCGAGCGCCTTGACGGCGGCCGGACCCGGCTGCGCGGGCACGCGGTCTACCCGACGATGGAGGCCCGCGACGGCATGGTCGGCAGCGGCATGGAGACCGGCATGAACGCCGGCTACGCCAAGCTCGACGACGTCCTCGACGGCATCGAGGGGGCGCTGTGAGCGACGGCACCCGCGCCATGGACTGGACCCTCGAGGTCGTCATCCTTCCCGTGAGCGACCTCGAGAAGGCCATCGCGTTCTACCGCGACCAGGTCGGCTTCGACCTCGACCACCACACGACGAACGACTTCATGGACGTCGCGCAGCTCACGCCTCGCGGCTCAGGGTGCTCGATCGTCATCGGCAACCTGCCGTCCCAGACCGAGATGGCGCCAGGCTCCCTGAAGGGACTGCAGCTCTGCGTCGCGGACGCCACCGCGGCCCGCGACGAGCTCACCTCCCGCGGCGTCGAGTGCAGCGAGATCCAGGTGTTCGACGAGCGGGACGGCGGCACCCTGTTCGGGTTCGCCGACCCGGACGGCAACACCTGGGCGGTCCAGCAGCTCAAGGTCCGCGGCGAGAAGCCGCTCATCCCGCACGAGACCCGCGGCCGCTTCGGGGAGTGACCCGAGGCGTACCCGGTATGCGTGCGAACACGCACGAGGCGCGTGACCCCACACCCGGGTCACGCGCCTCGCGCTGCCAGCAGCCGGTTACGGCTGGTTCAGCAGGTTGTCGACGTACCCGAACCCCTGGGGGCTGCCCCACCCGGTGGTGAGGTCATAGCCCACGGTCGTCGGGTAGCCGGGAACCGGGTCGGGCGTGACGAACCCGTCCGCCCCGAGGTCCCAGATGCGGTTGTTCTGCAGCACTCCGCTCGGCGTCGTCCCGTAGGTCCGCGGGACGATGTCGCTGAACGCCGCGCTCTTGACGAACGACGCGCTGTAGATCGCCTTGTTGAGGTCACCGATCGGGCCCTTGTGGCCGTACACCCGGCGCCACTGGTTGCCGATCGCCGTCAGCGCCGCGACCTGCGGCGACGAGGCCGAGGTCCCGCCGTAGACGCCCCAGAGGGGGCTGCCGTTGATCCGCGGGTAGTACGACGAGTAGACGAGCACGCCGCCGTTGACCGCCGCGTTCCACGCGACGTCCGGGACACCACGATGGGTGCCGACGACGTTCGCGACCGAGTCCTGGTATGCGGGTCGCGGGTAGACCGTCGAGAGGCCACCGCCGGTCGCGATGGACGCCCAGCTCTCGTTCCACACCGCCTGCGAGCTGCCGCTCGGGGTCCACGCCCAGTAGAGCGGGTTGCGGCTGCCGTCGTCGTTGAACGGCTTGTCCTGGCTGGGGTTCCAGGTCCAGCCGGACTGCACCTGGGTGCCGCCGACCGACGTGACGTAGGGGGAGACGTTCGGGTAGCTGACCTCCGGGTCGGGGGCCGTGGCGGTCTGCTTGTGCGCCCGGGTCACGCCCTGGGTGCCGTTGTCGCCGGAGCTGGAGAGGAAGGTGTCGCCCTTGGCCTGGCCCCGGATGAAGGTCTGGTCGAAGCGGGCGAACGCGTTCTTCGCCGCGGCCGGCGACGCGAACGCGGCCTCGTTGGTGCCGAACGACATCGAGAACACGGTGCCCGACGGGTAGCGGTCGATGCCCCAGTCGATGGCCTTCATGAGGTTCGGGAGGCCCTGCACGCCCTGCGTCTCCGCCGGTGGCGTCGCCAGGAGCACGATGTGGGCCTTGGGGGCGATGGCGTAGGCCCACTCGATGTCGAGCGTGGCCTCTCCGGCCCAGCCGTCAGCAGCGGTCGGTCCGGACGTGCCGTTGCCCTGGCCGGGCGGGTTCTTGTAGTCCGGCTTGCCCAGCGGGTAGGCCGCCTCGTAGTCCGGCGTGGGCCCGTTGAAGGTCTTCGCGAAGAAGGCCAGGTCCTCGGCGCCGGTCGGCGTGCCGTAGGAGTCGACGAGGACGATCGTCTGTCCTTCACCCTGCGTGGTCTGCGGGGTCAACGGGTCGAGCCCGTAGAACGCGCGGATCTGGTTGGGGGTGTAGCAGTGGATCGTCGTCGACACCCGGTTGTCGGGGGCGGGCCGCTGGCACGCGACCGGGTCGGCGTTCGTCCCGGCGGCCTGGAAGGCCGACTCGGCGGCCTTCGTCGCGGCATACGAGACCGCACCGGAGCTGTCGGACGGGCTCGCCGGTGCGGCCGAGGAGACCCCGGAGGCACCGATGAGGACGGAGGCGCTGAGCGCGAGTACTGCGGTGCCACTGAGCGCGACGGTGGCCACGCGTGATGGCAGGGAGGTACGTCTGGACATGCAGGGATCCCTTCGGCGTTCGAATCTCCCCCGAGACGTACGATCGGGGACCGCGGTACGGTCCCCCGCCGGGCAGCGTAGGTCGGTCCTCGGAGGATCGGTGGGCCCTGACGCTGGGAGGTTGCTGGGACTCTCCTGCCAGAACCCGGGGTACGACTCGCCGCATCGTTACCGTCCTGTCACCCCACGGGGCTCCAGATTGGTGAGAATACTTTTCAGCAAACCGCCCTTCGGCTGAGATGGATTTTCAGGCACCGTGACGACGACAGCAGCCCCGCCCCTGGGCGTGCGCACCCGGATCCAGGCCAACGTGCCGCAGATGTCCGAGGCCATGACCAAGCTGGCGACCCTGCTCCTGGAGGAGCCGCTGGCCCCGCTGGAGATGTCGATCACCGAGCTCGCCGCCCGCGCGGGCACCTCCGCCGCGACCGTCACCCGGTTCTGCCGGCTCATCGGGTATGCGGGGTACCTCCCTTTCCGCGTCGGGGTGGCCGCCGACGCGGGGCGGCTGCGCGCCGACGAGACCTGGCGGGTCGACATCGGCCGGGCCTTCGACCCGGACGACACCCCCGAACAGGTGCTGCGCACCCTGTCCCAGTCGCACCAGGCGGCGCTGCAGGCCACCGCCGACTCGATCGACATCGACGAGGTGGTCCGGATCGCCGAGGCCATCGCGACCTGCGCCCATGTCGACATCTACGGCATCGGTGGCAGCGCGGTCATGGCCCGCGAGATGCAGCTGCGGCTGTACCGGATCGGGATCCAGGCCCACCACTGGGGCGAGGTCCACGACGGGCTGACCAGTGCGGCACTCCTCGACGAGGAGTCGGTCGCGATCGCGATCTCCAACACCGGTCGCACCATCGAGACCATCGAGATGCTCGCCCAGGCCAAGTCCTCGGGTGCCTTCACCCTCGCGATCACGAGCAACGCCGACTCGCCGCTCGCCGCGTTGGCCGACGTGCACCTCGTCACCGTCGCGCCGGACGAGTACCTCCAGCCGGACGACCTGTCCGCCAAGCACGCGCAGCTGTTCGCGCTCGACCTGCTCTATCTCATCGTCGCGCAGCGCAACTTCGCCCGGACCGCGACGACGCTGGCCGCCTCGGCGGCCGCCGTCGCCCCGCACCGCCGCGCACCGAGCCGGGACCGTCGAGCGGTCCGTGGGCGCCGCGCGGCCGCCGCCGCTGCGGCCGCCATCGCCCCGACCGATACCCCCACCCCTGTCCGCACCGCTGAGGAAGCAGGCCGATGACCTCGAGCACCGTTCCCGCCGCCACGCTGGAGGAGGCGTTCACCGCCTTCCACGAGCAGGTGACATCCCGGCTGCAGGCCGTCGCCGACGACGCCGCGCGCGGAGGCCTCGACCCGGCCATCGACCTCGTCGTCGACTCGATCCGGCGCGGGGGCGTGCTCCAGGCGTTCGGCACCGGCCACTCGCAGGCCTTCGCCATGGAGATCGCCGGCCGCGCCGGTGGGTTCATCCCGACCAAGATGATGGCGCTGCGCGACATCGTCCTGTACGGGTCGCGGGACGCCTCGGTACTCACCGGTTCCTCGCTGGAGCGCGACGAGAGCGTCGTCGACGAGCTGTTCGCCCTCTCCCCGCTCGACGCGGCCGACGTCTTCCTCATCGCGTCGAACTCCGGGGTCAACGGGTCGATCGTCGGCGTCGCCCTGCGGGCCAAGGCCGAAGGCCACCCCGTCATCGCGGTCACCAGCCTCGAGCACACCAACGCCGTGACGCCCAAACACGCCAGCGGACAGCGGCTCAGCGAGGTCGCGGACATCGTCATCGACAACCGGGCTCCCTACGGCGACACGACGATCGAGGTACCGGGGGGTGTCGGCGTGGGTGCCGTCTCCTCCCTCACCGCTGCCTACATCGCGCAGCTCATCACCATCGGCGCCGCGGAGCGGATCGCCGCTCTCGGCGACACCCCGCCCATCTACCTGTCCGCCAACATTCCCGGCGGCGACGAGCACAACCACGTCCTGGAGGACCGCTACGGCGACCGGATCCGCCGCACCGCGTGACCGCCACCGCCCGAAACGTCCCCACCTCACGAACCGCACGACACGGAACCGACATCACGATCCAGCCACTGATTCGCCCCACACCCCCGAAAATCCCGTCGGAGAACCCGGCACCACGCATACCGTCCCTCGCACCGATCACCACCCTGAAAGGCAGTACCTGGCGATGACCCCACAAGAGACAGGCAGCACCCCTCGTTCGACGTTCGACCGTCGGACCTTCATGCGCGGCTCGATGGCCGCAGCGGCTCTGCTCCCGCTCGGCGGGGCGCTCGCATCGTGCGCCTCGTCCGGCACCGGGACCGGGACCGGCGCCGCGGCGACCACGGCGGCGGGCTCGAGCAACAACCCGTTCGGCCTCGCCGACGGCTCGACCATCGACGCGGTGATCTTCAACGGAGGCTACGGCTACGACTACGTGACCTTCGCTGCGGACATCGTCAAGAAGAACCACCCGACGGTCACGCCCAACGTCGCCCCCTCGACGCAGATCGCGCAGCAGCTGCAGCCCCGCTTCGTCGGCGGCAACCCGCCCGACCTCATCGACAACTCGGGTGCGGGCTCGATCGGGTTCAACACGATCATCGACCAGCTCTCGACGCTGGACGACGTCCTCGCCGCGAACAACCTCGAGGGCACACCCATCTCGTCCACCCTGTACGACGGCGTCAAGGGTCCCGGCACCTACAACGGCAAGTTCCTGGCCCTCAACTACGTCCTCACCCTCTACGGCGTCTGGTACTCGCAGAGCCTGTTCGACGCGAACAGCTGGACCCCGCCGAAGACGTGGGACGAGGCCAAGGACCTCGGCGCCAAGGCCAAGGCGAAGGGCAAGTACCTCTTCGTCTGGGGCAAGGAGGCGGCGACGTACTACAACACGCTCGCCATCGACTCCGCCATCAAGGAGGGCGGCCCCGAGGTGCGCATCGCGCTGGAGAACCTCGACCCGAAGTGCTGGTCGCAGCCCGCCATCCAGCAGGTCTTCGCCGCGATGGGCGAGTGCGTCAAGAACGGCTACTTCATCCCCGGCGGCGCGGGCACCCAGTTCACCGCGGCGCAGGCCCAGTGGAGCAACGACCAGCAGGCGCTGCTCTACCCCTCGGGCTCGTGGATCGAGAACGAGATGAAGAAGGCCACCAAGGCCGACTTCAAGATGACCGGCATCCCGGAGATGGTCCTCACCAGCAGCCCGAAGATGCCGTACGAGTCGCTCCGCAGCGCGGCCGGCGAGCCGTTCATCGTCCCCACCGCGGGCAAGAACGTCGCCGGTGCCAAGGAGATCCTGCGCACCATGCTGTCCAAGGAGGCGGCGACGAACTTCTGCAAGACCAAGCTGGCTCCCACCATCGTCAAGGGCACGGTCCCGGCCGACGGCTTCGGGTCCACGGCACTGCAGTCGCAGTCCAAGATGCTCGACGCCGCGGGCAAGAACGTCTTCGACTACAAGTTCGTCACCCGTTACGGCATGAACAAGGACATGCTGGTCGTGTGGAACTCGTTCCTGTCCGGGCAGACCGACGTCGCCGGGCTGACCAGCGGTCTGCAGGGCATCACCGACAAGGTTGCCGCTGACTCGTCGATCCAGAAGGAGAAGGTCACCTCGTGACCGCACCTGTCCCCGCGGTGGCTCCGGGCACTGGGCGCAAGCCCAAGGCCCGGGGCCCACGCGGTCGACTGACGTTCGACCGCGTCAGCTTCATGGTCGTCTTCCTCGGCTTGCCCCTGGCGCTGTTCCTGGTCTTTGTCATCTCCCCGTTCGTGCAGGCCCTGTACTACGCGATGACGGACTGGTCCGGCTTCTCGCCGAACTTCAACTTCATCGGCTTCAGCAACTACACGAAGCTCGCGCAGGACGACATCTTCCGCAGGTCCGTGCTCAACAGCGTGCTGCTCGCGATCGTGGTGCCCTTCGCCACGATCGTCGTCGCGCTGCTGTTCGCCAGCCTGGTCACGGTCGCCGGCGGTGCCAGCGGCGGCATCCGAGGGCTGCGCGGCTCCAGCTTCTACCGCGTCGTCTCGTTCTTCCCCTACACCGTGCCGGCCATCGTCATCGGCATCATCTGGGCGCAGGTCTACGACCCGCAGGCCGGACTGCTCAACGGGATCCTCACTGCGGTAGGGCTGGAGAAGTTCAAGTCGTTCGCCTGGCTCGGTGAGGTCGCGACGGCCATGCCCGCCTCGATGTTCGTCATGGTGTGGGCCTTCGTCGGCTTCTACACCGTGCTGTTCGTGGCCGCGATCAAGGGCGTGCCCGCCGAGATCTACGAGGCCGCCCGTCTCGACGGCGCCGGCCGGCTCCGGACGATCTGGTCGGTGACGCTGCCGCTGATCCGCGACAACGTCCAGACGGCGTGGATCTACCTCGGCATCGCCGCGCTCGACGCGTTCGTGTGGATGCAGGCGCTGAACCCGTTCGGTGGCCCCAACAACAGCACGCTGGTCATGCCACAGGAGCTGTTCAACACCGCCTTCGCGAAGGGCCAGTTCGGGTATGCGACGGCGATGGGTGTGGTCCTCGCCCTCATCACGCTGCTCTTCGCGGCGTGCGTCTTCCTCGTGAACCGCCTGACCGGGGGCCGTGACGAGGGAGGTCGACTGTGACCGCCGACGCCAGCACCGTCAGCCGGGCCGGTGTCCAGGGCGCCGCGACGCAGACCACGCCGAAGGCCAACCCCGGTGACCGCCGGGCCACGGCCGTCTCCCACGTCATCCTCGTCATCTGGTCGATCGTCGTCCTGCTGCCGCTGCTGTGGGCCTTCGTGTCGTCGTTCAAGACGACCAACGAGATCCTCAGCTCGCCGTTCACGCTGCCGCAGTCGTTCAGCTTCGCGAACTACATCTCGGCGTGGGACACGGCTGGGATCGGCACGTCGTTCTTCAACACCATCGTCGTGGTCGGCTGTTCGCTGGTCCTCGTCATGGTGCTCGGCGCGATGTGCTCCTACGTCCTCGCGCGGTTCCAGTTCTTCGGCAACCGGGCGATCTACTACCTCATGCTCGCGGGCCTGACCTTCCCGGTCTTCCTCGCGATCGTCCCGCTGTTCTTCATCCTGCGCGGCCTGGGCCTGCTCAACACGCTGCAGGGCCTCATCACCGTCTACGTCTCCTTCGCCTTGCCGTTCACGGTGTTCTTCCTCTTCGCGTTCTTCAAGTCGCTTCCGGAGGAGATCTACGAGGCGGCACAGATGGACGGTGCGGGGGAGTGGCGGACGTTCTTCCAGGTGATGCTTCCGATGGCGCGTCCGGGCATGGCGTCGGTGGCGATCTTCAACTTCCTCGGCCTGTGGAACCAGTTCCTCCTGCCGGTCGCCCTCAACACCGACCCAGCGAAATACGTTCTGTCCCAAGGGATGGCGTCGTTCGCCTCGCAGGCCGGCTACTCGGTCGACTACGGTGCGCTGTTCGCGGCCGTCGTCATCACCGTGCTGCCGGTGCTGATCGTCTACATCATCTTCCAGCGCCAGCTGCAGGGCTCGGTCGCCCAGGGCACCAGCCGCTGACTCACCCCGAGTCAGCCCGACTCAGCTCGACGCATACGCGAGGACGTCCCGGTCAGGAGGCCGGGGCGTCCCGCGTCTTCGGCGTCCCGTCCGGCTCGCAGCCGAACCGGCGCATGAACCGCTCGCGGTCGACCACCGCGCGCTGCACCTCGCCGGTGGCGACCTCCTCGCCGGAGTCGTCGAGAACCCGGACGTGGAAGATCAGCCGGCGCCCGTCGCTCACCGGACGGGAGCTCTTGACGTGCACCGTGGTGCCCACCGGGGACGCCTTGATGTGCTCCACCTTGACCATCGTGCCGACGGTGGTCTGGCCCGGTTGGAGGGTCTCCGCCGCCGTGCCGAAGGCCGCGCGCTCGATCCAGTTGATGAGTCGTGGCGTTGCGAGGACCGGCATGTCACCGCTGCCGAGACTCTCGGCGGTGTCGGCATCTGTCACCGTGTGATGGCTGACCTCCATTCCACGAGGATAGGCGCGCCGCGCAGGACGAGACTCTCCTCGTCTGTCACAGTTCGGTGCGGTGAACATGTATGCCTGGGTGCTGCTCGCGGCGCTCGCCGCGGTGGCCCTGGCCGACTGGTTCGCCGTGGCGACCCGGCGTCGAGGCATCGAGCAGGTGGCCAAACCCGCATACGTGGTGCTGTTGGGCGCCTTCGCCTGGCTGCTGCATGCGGACGAGACGGTCTCCGGCCTGTGGCTCCTCATGGGGCTGGCACTGTGCCTCGGGGGTGACCTGCTGCTCCTCGCCGACTCCGACCGCGCCTTCGGCTTCGGGCTGGTGACGTTCCTGCTCGCCCACGTGGCGTTCATCGGCGCCGTCATGACGATGAGCCGACGGCCTCCGGTGTGGGTCGGTGTGGCCGCGACGGTGGCGGTGGTGGCCGTCGTCGTCGCGTTCGTGCTCTGGCCGCTGGCGCGACGGGACATGGCCGAGGGCCTTCCGCCGACGATCTACGCGTTCGTCCTCGGCACGTTCGTGGCCGTCGCCTGGTGGTCGGGGCAGCTCCTCGTCGGCATCGGGGCGTCCCTGTTCCTCGTCAGCGACGGCCTGCTGGCCCTGGGCCGGTTCTGGCGCGAGTTCCGCTGGCTCTCCGTCGCGGTCATGGTCACGTACCACCTGGCGCTGTTGTTCCTCGTGCTCGGCGTGCTGCGTCCCGACCTCGTCGCCCCCTGACCGGGCCGCTGCGATAACCTGTTGCCGTGGCCCACCAGCTCCTCCTTCTCCCGCCGCGCTGAGCATCCAGAGCAGCGCGGCGCCCCTCCTGTGCGAGGGGCTTTTCCATGTCTGCGTGGTCCACCGACCCGTGCTCCCCACGAAGGACGAACGATGACCGACTCCCCAGCCCGCGACGAGACCCCGTTCCGCTACACCGCGGCGATGGCGCGCGACATCGAGCTCGCATGGCAGGACCGCTGGGAGGAGGCGGGCACTTTCGAGGCGCCCAACCCGGCCGGGCCGTGGGCCGAGCCCGAGAAGGTCGCCGCTCGCGGCACCAAGCTGGTCGTCCTCGACATGTTCCCGTACCCGAGCGGGGCGGGTCTGCACGTCGGCCACCCGCTGGGCTACATCGGCACGGACGTGTATGCGCGCTTCCACCGGATGCTCGGCAAGAACGTCCTGCACTGCCTGGGCTACGACGCGTTCGGGCTGCCCGCCGAGCAGTACGCCGTGCAGACCGGCCAGCACCCGCGCAAGACGACCGAGGACAACATGGTCGTCATGCGCCGCCAGCTGCGGCGGCTGGGGCTGGGCTTCGACGACCGGCGCAGCTACGCGACCATCGACGAGGACTACTTCCGCTGGACCCAGTGGATCTTCCTGCAGATCTACAACTCCTGGTACGACCCGGACGCGGTGCGGCCGGACGGGTCTCGAGGTGCCGCACGGCCGATCGAGACGCTGGCCGAGGCGTATGCGTCGGGTGGGCGGCCGCTGCCGGACGGCCTGACCGGGCGGTCCTGGGACGACCTGAGCGAGGCCGAGCAGGAAGCCCTGCTCGCCGAGGAGCGGCTGGCCTACACGTCGGAGGCGCCGGTCAACTGGAGCCCGGGCCTGGGGACCGTCCTGTCGAACGAGGAGGTCACCAACGAGGGGCTTTCCGAGCGCGGCAACTTCCCGGTGTTCCGGCGCAGCCTGAGCCAGTGGATGATGCGGATCACCGCGTACGCCGACCGGCTGGCCGACGACCTGGACCGCGTGGACTGGCCCGAGAAGGTCAAGATCATGCAGCGCAACTGGATCGGGCGCAGCCAGGGCGCACGGATCCACTTCCCCGTGGGTCCGCCCGAGGGCCCGGTCGCGGACATCGAGGTCTTCACGACCCGTCCGGACACCGTGTTCGGCGCCACCTTCATGGTGCTGGCTCCCGAGCATCCGCTGGTGGACCAGCTCGTACCCGACGGCGGGTGGCCGGACGGCACCAAGCCGGAGTGGACCGGTGACGCCACGACGCCGCGAGAAGCGGTCGCGGCCTATCGCCAGTCGGCATCGCGCAAGAGCGAGGTCGAGCGCCAGATGGAGGGCCGCGACAAGACCGGCGTCTTCGTCGGCGTCACCGCTCGGAACCCGGTCAGCGGCGACGAGATCCCGGTGTTCGTCGCGGACTACGTGTTGTTCGGCTACGGCACGGGCGCGATCATGGGCGTCCCCGGTCAGGATCCTCGGGACTGGGAGTTCGCGACGAGGTTCGGCCTGCCCATCGTCCGCACGGTGCAGCCGCCGGCGGGTCATCCGGACGACGAGGCCTACCTGGGCGACGGTCCGAGCATCGCCTCCAGCAACGACGAGGTGGACCTGAACGGCCTGCTGATCGCGGACGCCAAGGAGCGCATCGTCGCGTGGCTCGAGGACAAGGGCTTCGGTCGAGGCACCATCAACTACCGGCTGCGCGACTGGCTGTTCAGCCGGCAGCGCTACTGGGGTGAGCCGTTCCCGATCGTCTACGACGAGAGCGGGACCGCCCACGCCCTGCCGGACTCGATGCTGCCGCTGGCGCTCCCTGAGGTGCCTGACTACTCGCCGAAGACGTTCGACCCGAACGACTCCGACAGCTCGCCGGAGCCGCCCCTGTCACGGGTGCCCGAATGGGTCGAGGTGGAGCTCGACCTGGGGGACGGGCACGGGGTCCGCAAGTACCGCCGTGAGACCAACACGATGCCCAACTGGGCCGGATCGTGTTGGTACTACTTGCGATACCTGGACCCTGCCAACCACGAGACGTTCTGCGACCCGGAGAACGAGCGGTACTGGATGGCCAAGCACACGCATACCGTCGAGGGTGCCCCCGCCGGCGTGACCGACCCGGGCGGAGTGGATCTCTACATCGGCGGTGTCGAGCACGCGGTGCTGCACCTGCTGTACGCGCGCTTCTGGCACAAGGTGCTGTTCGACCTCGGCCTGGTGTCGAGCGAGGAGCCGTTCCGGAAGTACTTCTCCCAGGGGATGATCCAGGCGTACGCCTACACCGACGCGCGCGGCCAGTACGTCCCGGCCGAGGAGGTGGACGAGACCTCGGGCCACCACGGGGAGGAGCCGACCTTCACCTGGCAGGGCCAGCCGGTCAACCGCGAGTACGGGAAGATCGGCAAGTCACTCAAGAACGTCGTGAGCCCGGACGACATGTACGACGCCTACGGGGCCGACACCTTCCGGGTGTACGAGATGTCGATGGGTCCGCTGGAGCTGGGCCGGCCCTGGGAGACCCGTGCCGTCGTGGGCAGCCAGCGGTTCCTGCAACGGTTGTGGCGCAACGTGATCGACGAGACGACGGGCGCGGTGATCGTGTCCGACGACGCACCCGACGCGGCGACGTTGACCGCGATGCACCGGACCATCGCCGGCGTTCGCGAGGACTACGAGCACCTGCGGTTCAACACGGCGATCGCCAAGCTGATCGAGCTGAACAACGTGCTGACCAAGCTGGACTCGGCGCCCCGCGC
The DNA here is from genome assembly GCA_963713345.1 of uncultured Actinomycetota bacterium. Taxonomy (GTDB): domain Bacteria; phylum Actinomycetota; class Actinomycetes; order Actinomycetales; family Dermatophilaceae; genus Lapillicoccus. The sequence continues at coordinate 225,506 of CAVQLI010000010.1, forward strand.
GGTCGTCGAGGCCCTGGTCGTCATGGCCGCGCCGGTCGCTCCGCACATCGCCGAGGAGCTGTGGATGCGGCTGGGTCACGAGGGCGGCGTGACGTTCGTGCCGTTCCCACAGGCCGAGGCGTCGCTGCTCGTCGAGGAGACGGTCACGTGCGTCATCCAGATCAAGGGCAAGGTGCGCGACCGAGTCGAGGTGCCGGCCACCATCGGCGAGGACGAGCTGCAGTCCCTGGTGCTGGCCCGCGAGAAGGTGGTCGCCGCGACGCCCGACGGAGTCCGGACGGTGATCGTGCGGGCGCCGAAGCTGGTGAACGTGGTGCCGGTCTGAGGTTGCGGCGACCGCTACGCGCGGACGGAAGGCGCTAGCGTTCATCGGGTGAGCGTCGCGATCGTGACGGACTCGACGGCGTACCTGCCGGCGGAGCTCGTTCGGGACGGCCCGGTGCCGATCACCGTGGTGCCGCTCCACGTCGTCATGGGGGGCAAGGCGCACCGGGAGGGCGTCGACGTGACCCTCGAGAGTCTGTCGGAGGCGCTGCGGGCGTTCCTGCCGTTGAGCACGTCGCGTCCGTCGCCCCAGGAGTTCCTCGACGCGTATGAGGCCGCGGCGGCGTCCGGTGCCTCGGCGGTCGTGTCGGTGCACATCTCGTCGGAGATGTCCGGCACCTGCCAGTCGGCCCGGCTCGCCGCGGAACAGGCGCCGATCCCCGTCGAGGTCGTCGACTCGCGGTCGCTGGGGATGGCGATGGGGTTCGGGGTGCTGTCGGCGGCGGAGGCGGCCGGCGACGGTCTGCCGGCGCCGGAGGTGGCCGAGATCGCGCGGGTCCGGGCAGTCGGGGCGAAGGTGGCGTTCTACGTCGACACCCTGGAGTACCTGCGACGCGGCGGTCGGATCGGGTCGGCGTCGGCGCTGTTGGGGTCGGCGTTCGCCATCAAGCCCATCCTGACCCTGGTCGACGGGGCCATCCGTCCGCTGGAGAAGGTGCGGACCTCGAGCCGCGCGCTGGCGCGGTTGACCGAGCTGACCGCCGCGGCGGCCAACGACGTGATCGCGGCCGGCGGCAAGGTCGACATCGCGGTGCAGCACCTGGACTCGGCGGGCCGGGCGGAGGCTCTCGCGGCGTCGCTGCGCGAGCGGGTTCCGCAGGCGGGGCTCGTCGTGGTGGCCGAGCTCGGTGCGGTCGTGGGGGCGCACGTGGGTCCCGGCACGCTGGCGGCGGTCGCGTCGCCGCGGCCCTACTGATCCACAGGCTCTGAGCGGTTCGTCCCGCGGTCCACAGGTCGGTGGTCGGGTGTCGCCGGCGGGATGACCGGTTCCTACGGTCGCTCGTATGCGTCGCCGCCCACCACCCGAGGTCGACCCCGACCGCCTGCGCTCCCTGCTGGCGTCGGCGCGGCCCCGACCAGCGCCGAGGGTACCGAGCGGGTGGGTTCCCGAGGAGGCGCCCGCGTCGGTCGAGTCGGCCGACCTGGCGTGGCTGGACGAGGGGGCCCTGGAGGCGAGCGGAGTCCCGGAACGTTGGGGCTCTTCGGCGGGCGAGGGTCCGGCCGGCGGGGGTTCGGGGTCGGCGGGCGAGGGGAGGCACCGGCCGCCGCCTCGGGTCCTCACCGTGCCCGTGGCGTTCCGGGGTGCACGGGTCGCGGTGTCGGTTCGCGCGGTGGTGGCGTTCGTCCTGGTGCTCGTCGTGGCGGCGGTGTTCTTCGCGGTCCGGGTGGCCCGTGCGCAGCAGGCAGCCGCGCCCCAGTCGGTTCCGACCGGCGAGGGTCTGGTTGCGCGGGGGTCGGTGCCGGCCGCGTTCGCGACCGGAGCGACCGGAGCCGCAGGGGCGACGGCCGGCGATCCGTCGCAGACCTCGGGGGCGTCGGCTCGTGGCTCCCCGGGGCGGCTCGTCGTCATCGACGTGGTCGGGCAGGTGGCCCGACCTGGGGTGGTGACGGTCCCGGACGGGTCCAGGGTCGTCGACGTGCTGGCCGCCGTCGGTGGTGCGCTGGCCGGTGCGGACGTGCAGCGGCTGAACCTCGCCCGGCTGGTCGCGGACGGCGAGCAGGTCTTCGTCCCACGGCCGGGCGAGACCCCACCCGTTCTGGTCGGCGCTCTGAGCGGTGCCGGTTCGGGATCCGGCGCCGGCAGTGCCGGCACGGGTGCCGGTGGCGCGCCCGCGGCCGTGGCTCTCGTCGACCTCAACACCGCGACCCTCGCGGCGTTGGACACCCTCCCCGGCGTGGGTCCCGTTCTCGCGCAACGCATCCTCGACTGGCGGGCCCAGCACGGCCGGTTCGCCTCGGTCGACGAGCTCGGTGAGGTCAGCGGGATCGGTGACAAGCTGCTCGAGCAGATCCGACCGAAGGTCAGGGTCTGATGCGCAGCCGTCCGAGGGGTGCCGGCCGTTCGACCGCGAGCCGGGCGCCGAGCCGGCCGTCGAGCCGGGCGTCGAGCCGGGCGTCGAGCCCGCCGTCGAGCCGGGCGCCGGCTGACTCGGCGCTGCTGACCCGCGCGGCCGCCGACCTGCGTCTCCTCGTGCCTGCCCTCTGCGCTTGGTCAGCAGTCGCGCTGCTCCTCGGCGCACCGGCGGACCATGCGGTTGTCGTCGCCGGTGGAGCGCTCCTCGGCGCGGGCGGCCTCGCCGTCGCCTGGCGGCGCACCGTTGTCCGAGGCCGCCCCGGCCATCCGGGTGTTTCCGCCGCCTGGCTCGGGACGATGACGCTGGCCGCGCTCGCCACGACGCTGGCTCTGGCCGCGTTGGCTGCGGCGACCGGTGTTCGGGACGCCGGACCGATCCGCGACCTGGCCGACCAGCGCGCGACGGTCTCGGTGCTGGGCGTCGTCGCGTCCGACCCGCGGGCCGTCGATCCACCGCGTGGCCGTCCGGAGAGCGCGGCGGGCGTGGTGCTGCGGCTGGACGTCGAGCAGGTGGACGGTCGAGGCGTCCGCACAGCGGTGGCCTCGCCGGTGCTCGTGTTCGCCGATAGGGCCTGGCTCGACCTGTCCTGGCAGTCACGGGTCCAGGCCATCGGCCGCCTCGCGCCGCCTCAGGACGACGCCGACGACGTGGTCGCGGTCCTGGTTCCCCGCGGACCGCCCACCCTCCTGGCGGACCCCGGATGGGTGGCGCGCGCAGCCGACGTCGTCCGGGAACGGTTCGCCGAGGCGACCGATGGACTGCCGACCGATGCGCGGGGGCTGCTGCCGGGGCTCGTGATCGGCGACACCTCGCGCACGCCCCACGACCTGGACGAGGCCATGCTCGTCACGGGGATGACGCACCTGTCCGCGGTGAGCGGGAGCAACGTCGCCATCGTGCTGTCCGCGGCGCTCGGCCTCGCCGGGCTGCTGGGCCTGCGACGTCGCTGGCGCCCGCCACTCGCGGCCGTGCTGCTGCTCGCGTTCGTCGTCCTCGTCCGGCCGGAGCCGAGCGTCGTCCGCGCGGCCGCAATGGGCGCGGTAGGGCTGCTCGGCCTGAGTACCTCGCGCCGCCGGGCGGGACTACCCGCCCTCTCGGTGGCCGTCCTCGTCCTGCTGGTCTGGGACCCCTGGCTGGCCCGTTCCGCGGGCTTCGCACTCTCGACGCTGGCGACCTTGGGGCTGCTCCTCTTCGCCGGGCCGTGGGGAGCCGCCGTCGGTCGGCTGCTCCCGACGCCGATCCGCGGTTGGGGGCCGGCCTTCGCGGTCCCGGTGGCCGCCCAGCTGATGTGCGCGCCGGTGATCGTGCTGCTGCAGAGCTCGGTGTCCGTGGTCGGTGTGGTCGCGAACCTGGTCGCGGCCCCGTTCGTCGCGCCCGCCACCGTGCTCGGGGTCGCCACCGCGCTGATCTCGGTCGTCTCGACGACCGTGGCCGGATGGGTGGGCTGGCTGGCCGCCCTCCCGACTCTCGCCATCGCCCGGGTGGCCCGCACCGCGGCGGATGCGCCGCTCGCGACGGTTCCCTGGCCTGGTACCGGTGTCGGCGCCGCCCTGTTGGCGCTGGTGGGAGTCGGCCTCGTCGTCGCGGGCCCCTGGCTGGGCCATCAGGCCCGGCGACGTCCCCTCCTTCCGGTCGGCGTGGTGGTGCTCGCCGTCGGGGCTGCCGTACCGACCCACGTCCTGACCTGGCCGCTGCCGGGGTGGGGGTTCGTCGCCTGTGACGTGGGCCAGGGTGACGGGCTGGTTCTCGCGACCGGCCCGGGCCGCGCCGTCGTCGTGGACGTCGGGCCGGATCCGGCCCTCGTCGACGACTGCCTCAGCCGGCTGCGGATACAGGTCGTCGACGCGGTCGTGCTGACGCACTTCCACGCGGACCACGTCGACGGTCTCCCCGGGGTGCTCCACGGTCGGTCCGTCCGCCAGATCCTCGCGTCGCCGGTGCGGGACCCGCCCTACCAGTGGCAGGAGGTCTCCGACTGGGCCGCATCCGCGGGTGTGCCCGTCGGCGAGCTGTACGCCGGTGACGACCTCGCGTGGCCGGGACTGTCCGCCCACGTGTGGTGGCCGGCCCGGGTCATTCACGACGGGTCGGTCCCCAACAACGCCTCGGTAGTCCTCACCGTCGAGGCAGCCGGCCTACGGCTGCTGCTGCTCGGCGACGTCGAACGAGAAGCCGCGCGTCAGGTGCTCCAAGCCCTGCAGCACGACGCCCGCGCACCGCCGGTCCTCGACGTCGTCAAGGTGGCGCACCACGGGTCGGCCAACCGCGACGACGCGCTGCTGGCCTTCGCCCGCGCTCCGGTCGCGGTGGTCAGCGTGGGCGCGGACAACGACTACGGGCACCCGGCGCCGTCCACCCTGTCGACGCTGGCCCAGGACGGCTTCCGCGTCTACCGGACGGATCTCTCCGGCGACATCGCCGTCCGGAAGGGCGACGACGGGTCGGTCGAGGTGGCCACCCTGCGGTGACCGGTCACCGGGTGCGACGGGTGCCGGGCGCCAGGCACCGGGCACAGGGCGCCGGGCACCGGGCACAGGGCGGCGGCCGGGCGCCGGGCAACAGGCACCGGGCACCAGGCACCAGGGAGTTGGCTCAGGCTGGGACGAAGGACTGGCTGCGAGCGCTCTCCTCGAGCGCTTCGAGCGTGGCTCGGACCGCCGGTACCCGCTGGAGGTCGTCGGTCGTGACCGCGTGGATCTGGCGCCGGGAGGCCGGGGTGAGCGACAACGTGGCGACGTCGCTCGTATGCGCTGCGGCCAGGATCAGGTCCGGGACGAGGGCGACGCCCAGGCCGGCGCTCACCAGCCCGAGCACCGCAATGTAGTCCTCGGTCTCGAACGAGACGGTCGGTGCGAAGCCCGCACGCCGGGTCAGCGAGAGGAGGTGGCCTCGACATCGCGGGCAGCCGGCGATCCAGTTCTCGTCGGTGAAGTCGACCAGGTCGACCTCGTCGCGGTCGGCGAGGGGATGGTTGAGCGGGACGGCCAGGCGCACCTCGTCGTCGAGCAGCTTGATGGTCACGAAGTCGGCGAGGTCCTCACCCCGTCCGATGTCGGTGCCCTCGTAGGCGAACGCCACCGCGATGTCGCACTCGCCGGCCCGGAGTGCGGCCAGCGACTCCGGGGGCTCGCCCTCGCTGAACGTCACCGAGATGTCGGGGAAGCGCTCCTTGACCAGGGCGAGCGCGCGGGGCACGAGGGACGCCGAGGACGACGGGAAGGCCATCAGCCGAACCCGGCCCGCGCGCAGGCCCGCGATCGCGGCTACCTCCTCCTCGGCGGCGTCGAGGGCGCTGAGGACCCCGACCGCGTGACGGGCCAGCACCTTCCCGGCCTCGGTCAGCCGGACGTTGCGTCCGATGCGTTCGACGAGCACCGTCCCGGTGCGCTGTTCGAGGCGGCGCACCATCTGGGAGACGGCGGGTTGCGAGTACCCCAGGGCGACGGCAGCGCCGGTGAAGCTGCCCTCCTCGGCGATGGCCTTCATGACCCGGAGGCCGGCAGCGTCGATCATGACCTGAGTGTATAACGTCCTGTTATCGAAATGGCCCTTTACCCAACACGAGGACGCGACTCCGGGGCGAGCCGGACACCCACGCATACTGGAGGCATGTCCGTCCCGTCGGTGCCCCTGGCCGCGGTAGCGACCGAGTCGACCGACGCAAGGATCGACGAGCTCACGAGTCTGCTCGTCCGGGGCGGCGTCATGGTCCTCACCGGAGCCGGGCTGTCCACGGAGTCGGGGATCCCGGACTATCGCGGCCCGGACGGCAACCGCCGAGTGACCCCGATGCAGTATGCGGAGTTCACCGGCTCGACCGAGGCCCGCCGGCGCTACTGGGCCCGGAGCTATATCGGGTGGCAGCGCTTCAACCGCGCGGACCCGAACATCGGCCATCGGGGCGTCGCCAGGCTCCAACGGGCGGGTCTGCTCGACGGGGTCGTGACCCAGAACGTCGACGGGCTCCATCAGGCGGCGGGCGCTGTGGACGTGGTCGAGCTGCACGGGAACCTCGACCGTGTCGTCTGCCTCACCTGCGGTGACGTCACCGGCCGCGCTGCCCTCCACGGGCGGCTGGCCGAGGCCAACCCCGGCTTCGTCGACCTGGTCCTCGGCGTCGCCCCCGACGGGTCCCGGGTCACCAGCCAGATCCGCCCCGACGGCGACATCGTGCTCGACGACGCCGTGACCGGCCGCTTCCACCTGCCGGTGTGCCTCGTCTGCGGCTCCGACACCCTCAAGCCGGACGTCGTCTTCTTCGGCGAGTCGGTGCCCAAGGACACGGTCGGGCGGTGCTTCGACATCGTCGACGGCGCTGACTCGCTGCTCGTCCTCGGCTCCTCGCTGGCCGTGATGAGCGGATACCGGTTCGTGCGACGGGCCGCCCGCAACGGCATCCCGGTCGCCATCGTCACCGCGAGCGCCAGCCGTGGCGACCCGGAAGCGACGCTGCGCCTGCACACCCCGCTCGGCGCCACCCTCGAGCACCTGTGCATGAACCTGAACCTCACCTGACGGCAGGCCAACTCGGCGGCGTAACCTGCCCCGCGTGACCGTCGACGCCGAACCGATCAGCCGGATCGACCGCTACGCCGAGCTCGTCGTCCGGGTCGGCGTCAACGTCCAGCCTGGCCAGCTCGTGGTTCTCGGCTGTCTTGTCGAGCACGCCGAGCTGGCCCGTGCGGTGACCGAGCACGCCTACCGGGCCGGCGCCTCGCGTGTCGAGGTGTTCTACGACGACGACCACGTCCGGCGCTCCACCGTGACGCATGCCTCCGAGGCGGTGCTCCGGACGAACCTGCCGTGGCAGTACCAGGTCCTGCGCGACCTCGAGACGGCACCGGACGGCGGGGCGTTCGTCCGCCTGACGGGTAACCCGGAACCGAACCTCTTCGACGGTCTCGATCCCGCGCGAAGCGCGATGCTCGACACCACCTACGCCACGGAGGCACGACGGCTCCTGTTCGGGGGCGACGTCCCCTGGACCATCGTCGCTGCGCCCAACCCGGGCTGGGCCCAGCAGGTCTTCGGCACCCCCGACGTGGAGCGGCTCTGGACGGCAGTCGGCGTCGCCCTCCGCCTCGATGACGACGACCTCGTCCAGACCTGGTGGGACCACTCCGCGCTCCTGCAGGGCCGCGCCCGGGCGCTGACCGAGCGAGGGTTCGACGCCGTGCGGTACCACGGCGGCGGGACGGACCTCACCGTCGGCCTGGACCCACAGCACTGCTGGATCGGCGGCGCCACCTCCACGAGGGCCGGAGTCGAGTTCATCCCCAACCTGCCCACCGAGGAGGTCTTCACCAGCCCCGACCGGCGTCGTGCGGACGGCGTCATGCGCCTGACCCGCCCGCTGGTCATGGCTCGGGCCGGGGCCGTCGTCGAGGACCTCGTCGTGACCTTCGCCGGCGGGCGGATCGTCGACGTCGACGCCAGCCGCGGCGTCGAGGCGGTCCGCGCCCAGCTGGACTCCGATGACGGCGCCCGCAGCCTCGGTGAGGTGTCGCTCGTCGAGGGCTCGTCGCGGGTGCGCGCGGCCGGGGTCGTCTTCCACGACTCGCTGTACGACGAGAACACCGGGTGCCACGTCGCGTGGGGCCAGGGGTTCCCTCACTGCCTCCGCGGCGGCCTGGAGATGTCGCCCGAGCAACGAGCGGCAGCGGGGCTCAACGCGTCCTCGGTGCATACCGACGTCGTCATCGGCGGGCCGGGCGTCGAGGTCGACGGGTTGTACCCCGACGGCCGGACGGTCCCGATCATCCGCGACGACGCGTGGGCGCTCCCGGCCTGAGGCGCCTCAGACCCGGCGCAGGACCGCGGTCACCTTGCCGAGGATCGTCGCGTGGTCGCCGTCGATCGGCGAGTAGTCCGCATTGTGCGGCATCAGCCACACGTGCCCGTCCTTGCGCTTGAAGGTCTTGACGGTCGCCTCGTTGTCGAGCATCGCCGCGACGATGTCGCCGTTGTCGGCCGTCGGCTGCTGCCGCACGACGACCCAGTCGCCGTCGCAGATGGCCGCCTCGACCATCGAGTCGCCGACCACCTTGAGGAGGAAGAGGGACCCTTCGCCGACGAGCTGCCGGGGGAGGGGGAAGACGTCCTCGACGACCTCCTCGGCGAGGATCGGTCCGCCGGCAGCGATCCGGCCGACGAGGGGGACGTAGGACGGCTCGGGGCGAGCGTCACCGGACCCGGTCTCGTCGTAGACCCCCTCGATGATCTCGCTGGCTCGGCTGTCGCCGGACCGGTAGCCCCGTGCCTGCGGGTCGCCGTCCGGCGAGACGATCTCCATGGCCCGCGGCCGGTTGGGGTCGCGCCGGATGTAGCCCTTGCGCTCCAGGGCCGTGAGCTGGTGGGCGACGCTGCTCGGACTGGTGAGCCCGACCCACTCGCCGATCTCGCGGAGGCTGGGTGGGTAGCCACGACGGTCGACCGAGTTGCGGATCACCTCGAGCACCCGGCGCTGCCGGACCGTCAAACCGGCCCCCAGGCCGCCCTCGGGCTCCCGCTCCGGCATCTCGCGGACCTCGGCCATCGTCACCACTCCTTCGTCGGACCTGCCCGGGCGATCGGTGCATGCGATCGGTGTATGCGCGTGTGCTGCGTCTGCTCTGTATGCGATCGGTGTGTGGGTCAGTGCACATCGGTGCAGGTCAGGAGGCCTGTCGGCGCCGGGTGCTGCACTTCTCACATGCCCACAGACTACGGCTCTCGAACGTCAGTACCAAACATCTGTTCGAGGCGTGTCTTCCGTTCGTCGAACATCCGTGCTAATAATGGCGTCAACATCGGTTCGTACACAGGTTCGACCGCCACCCGGCCAGCCTGGACCGTGACCCCCCTGGAGGCTCCTATGAGCGCAGCGCTCGCTCTCGACCCCGTCGCCCTTCCTCAGCGCCCGCTGGCGCCGTCCCGGCCCCGGCTGCGGCTGGTGCCGACCGGTGCCGACGTCGAGGTGGACGCGGGGTCCGTCCGGCTCAGCCGTCGCGGACGCCTGGTCCGCACGGCCGGGGCGATCGCGCTGGTCGGCGCGCTCGGCTGGGGCGTGGCCACCGCGGTGACCGCAGGGGCCACCGCACCCCTGAACCTGGTGACCGTCGAAGCCGGACAGACCCTGTCGTCGATCGCGGCCCGCGAGCTGCCCGAGATGCCGGTCCGAGAAGGCGTCGCCCGCCTCCAGCTGGCCAACGGCCTCAGCTCCAGCGACGTCCACGCCGGCCAGGTCCTGCAGATTCCCGCCCACGGCTGACGCGTCGGGCGAGCACGCCCGCTCCGCGGCCGTCCCGGCGGACAGAACGGCGCCAGGCCTCGACCCCCTGGCCGCCGACCTCGAGAAGAGGCGAACGCCGCCCACCCTCCGGTGGGCGGCGTTCGACGTTCGGCCGCCGGGTCGGCGGCGGCGCACTGTTGGATCGCCGGGTCGGCGGCGGCGCACTGTTGGGCCGCCGGGTCGGCGGCGGCACACCGTCGACTGCCGGACGCGCGTCACCTGTGGACAACGGCGCGTGGACCGGCGCTCGCCTTCCTAGGCTCGGCGACGGGGAGGTGGACCGTGCGGATCGGGGTGGACGACGCAGCGCTCGCCGGCGCGTCCGACGCCACGGAGCGAGCCGCGACGCTCGTCGCGGCGGTTCGTCTGGGCGACCTCGCGGCGGCGGTGGTTCACGCGATGCCCGGCAGCCGGAGCGCGGCGCTCGCGACTCAGCTCGCCGACACCGCCGAGGAGGTGGTGCGCGGTGTGGCCCGCGACCTGGCGGTGCACGCTGATCACCTGCGGAGCGCATCGATTCGCTACGCCGACACCGAGTCCGACGTCGCCGCCTCGGCGCAGACTCCCGGAGCGGCATGAGCGGCATGAGCGCGCGTCGGCCAGGTCGCGGCGTGGGCCCCGGGTCCCTTGACGACGGCGCAGGCCCGGGTGGCGGTTGCCGAGGGTCTGGTCTCGGACGCCGGATCCGTGTTGGCGACGCAGGCAGCCCTCGCCGCGAACTGGTCCGGCGACGCGGCGCAGGCGGCGGCCGCTCGGCACGCCGAGCTGAGCGCGCGGCTCGACGGGCTCGGCGACGCGCTCCACCGTCTGGAACCGGCCCTCGAACGCGCTGCCCACCGGTTGGCTCTGCTCGTAGCGATGGTCCGGCTCGCCGAGGTGGCCTCCATGGACGGCGGCTCCGCGCTTGTCGGTCGCGACGGGCCTCGGGAATCCGCTGCCGCCGTGGCGCTGGCCGACGAGATCGACGCCGAGCTCGCCGCCGCGTTCGCCGAGGCCATCGGTCGGCTCGGCTCGCTGACGGAACCGCGGAGCCGGTCGACCGGGTCGCCCGGCTCGGCGGGCTCAGCCGCCTCGGGTGGCTGGGCCGGTGTGGGTCCGCTCGTCGAACCGGCCGCCGGGCCACGGGCCGCGGCCCGGCTCGGCACCGCGGTGCTGCTCGCCGCGGTCCCGTCACCGCCACCTGGCGGCGACCTCGTCGCCTGGTGGAACGGCCTCTCGGCGGTGCAGCGGGAGTCCGCCGTCACCTATCTTCCCGAGGTCGTCGGGCCGAACCACAGTCTGCCGGGCTGGGCCCGCGACCGCGCGAACCGGATCCTGCTCGACCGCGCACACACCGCCCTCATCACCGAGGTCGCCACGCTCGAACCGAGAGCCCGGACCTGGCGCGACCTTCTCGACGGCGCCGGCGGTCTCGACGGCGCCGTCACCATCGGGACCTTCGGCGGCGGAACCCGGCGGCTCGCGTACCAGCAGGCGGTCGCCAAGCTGGCCGCCGTCCGAGCCACCCGGCAGGTGCTCGACCAGCGCGACGGCCGAACCCGCCAGCTGCTCGCGGTCGACGTCACCGGCCGCACCGCCCGAGTGGCGGTCGCGATCGGCGATGTGGACCGGGCCGCCCACGTCGCTGTCGTCGTTCCCGGGTTCACGACGACCGTCGAGCGCGACCTCGCCGGGGCCGACCGCGTCTCGGCCGACCTCGCGGACCAGTCGCACCGGGCGGCGACACTGGTCGGTGACCACGGGGACGTTGCCGTCGTCAGCTGGCTGGGCTACGACATCCCCCAGACCGCCGACACCCTCCGCTCCGGACACTCGGTGGTGCTGCGGGCGAGCGCAGAAGCCGGCGCCGGAGGCCTGGCCACCTTCCTGCGCGGCCTCCCGTCGGACCGGCACGTCACCCTGGTCGGCCACTCCTACGGCTCGACGACGGCCGGCCTCGCCGTCGCGCGCGGCGACACCGGCGTCGACGACCTCGTCGTCCTCGGCTCACCCGGCCTCGGCGCCGACACCAGCACCGAGCTCGGACTCCCGCCCCGCCACGTGCACGTCCTGGAGGCCGACGACGACCCGGTGGCCGACCTCGGCTGGTTCGGGCGGGACCCCAGCGGGCTTCCCGGCGTCGACCGGCTCAGCACCGACGACGTCGAGCTCCCCGACGGCCGCACCGGCCGACGGAGCGTCGGCCACAGCGGCTATCTCGTACCCGGCACCACGAGTCAGTGGAACGTCGCCGCCGTCGTCGCCGGTGCACCCGTGGTCAGGGCAGACCGACCCCCGCCCAGCTGGTAGTCCACCAGCGCCTCCACCTTGGACGCGGACGCCGACGACTCGTCGAACCGGTGGTCCAGCCAGCCGGACACCAGCGACCGAGCCAGTTCCAGACCGATCACGCGCTGGCCCAGGGTCAGCACCTGGGCGTTGTTGGACTTGACCAGGCGCTCCACCGAGTACGCGTCGTGGGCCACCGAGGCCCGCACGCCCGGAACGGTGCCGGCCGCCATCGCGACGCCGATCCCGGTGCCGCAGACGAGCAGCGCCCGGTCGGCCTCACCGGCGGCGACCAGCTGCCCGGCCGCCACCCCGACGTGCGGGTAGTCGGTGTCCTCGCCGGACCCGACGCCCACATCGACCACCGAGTCGACCCGCGGGTCGGCCTCGAGGTCGGCCCGCAGTGCCTCCTTGTACGCATACCCCGCCGAGTCGCTCCCGACGACGATCCGCCAGCCCATCACTCGCACCCTTCCTCGGCGAGGACCCCGCCGATCGCCCGCACGCAGATCCCGAACGACACGGCGCCGGGGTCCGCGGTGCCCACCGACCGAGCGGCCAACGGCCGGGCTCGCCCGACCTTCGGCGACAGCGCCGCGGTGGCGTCGGCACCGGCCACCGCAGCGACCACCGCCGAGTCCCACGCCGACGCCAGGTCGCGCCCAGCCGCTGTCTCGCTTTCGAGGCTCTCGGTGAACGGGATGACCGCGTCGAGCAGCGTCTTGTCCCCGGCCGATGCCTTGCCGAGGTCGAACATCGACTGCAGGTACGCGCGGACGGCCTCCGCGACCGTCGTCGGCTCCGGGCGGCCCGCGTTACCGAGTACCGCCCCGAACGCCCGCAGGCCGGCGCCCCAGAGCACTCCCGACGTGCCGCCGGCGAACTCCGCCCAGGCATCACCGGCGGCCTCGAGTACGCCACGCGCGCCCCAACCAGCCTCTGCCGCAACGGAACCCGCGGCCACTGCGTGGTCGATTCCTCGAACCATCCCGCGTCCGTGGTCGCCGTCCCCGGCAACCGCGTCCATGCGGCCGAGCTCCTGCTCGGCGTCGTGGACCGCCGACTGCGCGGCGGTCAGCGCCGACAGGACGACGGCCGCGACCCGCTGAGACGCGGCGTCACCCTCGACCGGACGGGTGTCGACGACCACGACGTCGTCGTCGGACGAGTCGTCAGAACCGAGCGTCTCCGCGACCGCGCCTCGACGGAACGCCGGCGTCGACGCGGCGTCGAGCCACAGCGGCTCCAGCTCGTCGTCCAGCCAGGTCAGCGTCAGCGAGACGCCGCCCATGTCGAGGCTGGTCACCAGCTCGCCCACCTCGGGCGCGACGATGGTCAGGCCGGCCTCGCGCAGCAGGGCCGAGGCGGACTTCCAGAGGACGAACAGCTCCTCGTACTTGGTGGTGCCGAGCCCGTTGAGGATGACACCGACCCGGTCGCCCGACCCGGCCGGACGCTCGTCCAGCAGCTTGTCGACAAGCAGCTGCGCCAGCTTGGGAGCCGGCAGGCTGGCGACGTCCTCGAGTCCCGGCTCGCCGTGGATCCCGAGCCCGAGCCCCATCTGGCCGTCCGGAACCGAGAACAGCGGCTCCTCCGCGCCGGGGAAGGTGCAGCCCGAGAACGCGATGCCGAGGGTGTAGGTCCGCGCGTTGGCGAGCAGGCCCAGCCGCTCGACCTCGTCGATGTCGAGCCCGCGCTCCGCAGCAGCGCCGAGCACCTTGAAGACGACGAAGTCTCCGGCGATGCCGCGACGCTTGGCGGCCTCGGCCGGCGACGCCGACGCGATGTCGTCCGTGACGATGAGCTGGCGCGCGTCGATGCCGTCGGCGTGCAGCCGCTCGCCGGCCATGCCGAAGTTCATGACGTCACCGGCGTAGTTGCCATAGGTGTAGATCACGCCGGCGCCGCTGTGGGCGATGCGGCCGACGGAGTACGCCTGGGCCGTGGACGGGGACGTGAAGATGTTGCCCACCACCGCACCGTCGGCGAAGCCCGGTCCCACCACGCCCATGAACGCGGGGTAGTGGCCCGAGCCGCCGCCGACGATGACCGCGACCTTGGGGGAGCGGGGCTTCATCCGCCGCACCACGCCGCCGGGTACCGCCCGGACGTGCGACGCATACAGGTCGGCGAAGCCCTCGACGGCGTCGGCGGTGAACTCGGCGGGGTCGTCGAAGATCCGGGTCATGACGACACTCTCTCGCTCACGTCGTCGAGGATCGCGACGATCTCCTCGCGAGAGCGCAGCGCGTCGGCCTCGCGGTCCTGCTCGTCGACGTCGTGGGTCTCCAGCTCGAGGATGTAGGTGCCGGTGAAGCCGCCGGCCTCGAGGGCGCCGATGGTCCCGGCGAAGTCGGTCTCACCGCGGCCGATGCCGAGATTGAGGTTGCCCGGAACCGCGTCCCGCAGGTGGACCCGTTCGACGCGGTCGGCCCGCTGCTGAGCCCACGCCACCGGGTCGTCCGACGACGCCACGATGTGGGAGACGTCGAACAGCAGCCCGAACACATCGGTGTCGAGCAGCGACAGGACCTTCTCGGCCCGCTCGACCGAGTGGACGTAGCGCCGGTGGTGCAGGACCTCGACCAGCAGGCGCACATCGGAGGCGGCACAGAGCTCGGAGACGAACCGCAGGTTGCCGGCGATGGTCGCCAGGTCGGTCTCCTCGTCGACGTAGGCCTCGTAGGAGTTCCGTCCGCACGGGACGATCAACGCCCCGCCGGTGGCCGCCGCGAGGGCGACGAGCGGGCGGACCGTCTCGGCCAGCGCCTCGCGGGACAGGTCCGGGTCGTTCAGGTGGCCGATGTCCGCGTTGACGGCGCCGGCCCGGAGGCCGTGGGCCTCCAGGTCCGCGACGTAGGCGGCGGGGTCACCGGTGAAGGGCACCGGCACGTGGTCGGTCACGTCGGGGATGGCCCCGAGGTCGACCTCGACGGCACCGAGCCGTTCGATGATGGTCAGGGCTTCCTCGAGGGGACGGAAGCGGAAGGTGATGGTCGAGATGCCGACACGATCGCGCGTCGACAGTGACGCGGTGGTGGTCATGAGTGGTACGCCTCCTCAGGCGATGTAGGCGCCGCCGTTGATGTTCTGGGTGGTGCCGGTGATGTAGGACGCGTCCTCGCTGGACAGCCAGACGAAGAGCGCGGCGATGTCCTCCGGCGTGCCCTGACGGCCGATCGGCACGGCAGCGGCGAGACGGGCTTCGTTCTCAGGATCCGTTGCGCCGGAACGAATGTCGGTGTCCACGACGCCGGGGCTTGCTGCGTTGACGGTGATCTGGTGCGGTGCCATCTCACGGGCGAGCGAGCGGGTCAGGCCGATGATGCCGGCCTTGGCCGCGGAGTATGGCGTCTTGGAGAAGACGCCGCCTCCCTGCTGCGCGGAGACCGACGACATGTTGACGATGCGGCCGTAGCCGTGCTCGATCATCTGCGGCAGGTAGGCGCGGCACATGAGGAACGTGCCGGTGAGGTTGATGTCGAGAACGCGGTGCCATTCCGACAGCTGGACCTCGAGGAACGGGACGGGGGAGGCGACGCCGGCGATGTTGGCCAGGGCGCCGACCGGCGGTAGACCCGTCGCGGCGACCGCCTCGACCGAGGCGGCGACGGAGCCCTCGTCGGTGACGTCGACCTTCAGGCCGACGACCGGGACGAAGAACTCGCCGCGCAGGGCCTCGGCGGCCTTCTCGACGCCCTCGGCGTCGATGTCGAGGAGGGCGACCGCCCAGCCCTCGGCGGCATACCGGCGGGCGGTGGCGAATCCGATCCCGCGGGGCGCGGCGGCGCCGGTGACGACGGCCGTACGCTGGCCGACTCCGGTTTGGTAGCTCATGGTGGTTCCTTTCGGGAAAGCCTGGGAATGCCGGGGGATATGCAGTGGTTCGGTGCGGGCCCGGCGTCTGCGCGGGCCCGCACCGGGTCGGTCAGGCCGAGACGGAGACCCGGGCCTCGGCGGCCTGGGTGGCGGCAGCCACCTCGGCCCGGCGGGCCGGCCCGAAGGTCTCCGGCGTCAGGAGCGCCGCGATGAGACCGATGGCGCCGTAGACCATGAACAGCACCGCGGGACCGGTCCAGCCGTAGGCCGAGTAGAGCGAGACGGCCCAGAAGGCGGTGAAGCCGGAGACGACGGCCGAGAGCTGGTAGGCCAGCGAGGCGCCGGACGACCGGGTGTTGGTGTTGAACAGCTCCGCGAACCAGGAGCCTTGCGCACCGGCGAGCGAGTTCTGGCAGATCGTGAACGAGATGAGGAAGGTGACGACGATGAGGCCGAAGACCCCGGTGTTGAGCATGAGGAACATCGGCACTCCGAAGAGCAGCATCGCCGACGTGCCGATGATGTAGACCGGCCGGCGACCGACGCGGTCGGTCAGACGTCCCCAGGCGAGCGTTGCCACGAGCCCGACGAGGGCGGCGATGACGATGGCGGTGATGGTCTCGGGACGGGTGGCCAGCTTGTTGGAGCTGAGGTACGAGGTCACGTAGGTGATCGACACGGCGTAGCCGGCAGTCTCGGCGATGCGGAGGCTGAAGGCCCGCACCAGGTTGCGCCAGTCGTTGCGGATCACCACGGCGAGCGGGTTCTTGACGAGCTCGCCCTCCTCCTTGGCCTTCTCGAACTCAGGTGACTCCTCGACGCGAAGCCGGATGTAGAGACCCGCGCCGATGAGGATCGCGCTGAGCAGGAACGGAAGCCGCCACTTCCAGTCACCGGGAAGGCCGGCGCTGGCAAGGAAGGCGAGGTTGGCCAGCAGCAGGCCGAGCGGGAAGCCCGCCTGGGGGATCGCGGTGTAGCGGCCCTTCTTGGCCCACGGGGCGTGCTCGAAGGTCATGAGGATCGCGCCGCCCCACTCCGCTCCGAAGGCGAGGCCCTGGATGACGCGGACGACGACGAGAAGGATCGGCGCGAGGATGCCGACCTGGGCGTACGTCGGCAGGCAGCCGATGAGGACGGTCGCGATGCCCATGAGGAGCAGCGAGCCGATGAGGACGGGGCGACGGCCGATCTTGTCGCCGAGGTAGCCGCCGACGATGCCGCCGATCGGGCGGGCAGCGAAGCCGATGCCCAACGTCGCGAAGGAGAGCAGCGTCCCGGTGACCGGGTCGGCGGACGGGAAGAACGCCGTCCCGAAGTAGAGGGCCGCGGCGGTGCCGTACCCGATGAAGTCGTAGTTCTCGACGGTCGTGCCAACGGCGCTGCCGATGGCGACGCGCAGCTTCGATGGGGTCCCGAGGACCGGGTCCCCGTGCGGCTGGGCGATGGTCGTCATTGCTATCTCCCTTGATAGGTCGGTGCGGCTCGTGCACTGTCGAGAACTGTATTGTTAACAGTAGGACGATGCAATGCTGCGTCGACGACCAATTGTGTGACCTGGGTCACACGATAGGCCAGGATCAGGCGGTGGCGCGCTCCCGCATCTGCGCGAGGATCCGTTCGGAGGCGTCGCGCATGTGGCCGCGCAGGAAGTCGCGGCCCCCCTCGACGTCGCCGGCGGCCAGCAGCGTGACGATCGGCAGATGCCGCTCGTACGACATGTTGTGCAGGGCGGTCTCGGGACCGGCCGCGGTGACCGCGGCACGCGCCAGGCCACTGACGCCGAGCCAGGTATGCGTGAGGGTGCCGTTCCCGCTGAGGGCGCACATCCGCTCGTGCAGGGCGAGGTCGGCGTTGAGCTGAGCGACGAAGTCACCCTCGGTCTCGCGCAGCGCGTCGAGGTACTCCTGCAGCTCGCGGACGATCGCGGTGCGGTCGGTCAGGGCGCAGATCTCCTCGAACGCCATCCCCTCGAGCGCGCATCGCACGTCGAAGATCTCCTCCACCTCCTTCTCGCTGACCACTCGCACCGACAGCCGGCCGCGGGAGTCGGAGGTGAGCAGCCCCTCCTGCTGGAGGTGCCGCAGCGCCTCGCGCAGCGTCCCGCGACTCACACCCAGGGCCTCGCTCAGCTCGATCTCGGCCAGATGCGTGCCGGGCGCCAGCTCACCGGCGCTGATCGCGGCCCGCAGGCGGTCGAGGATCAGCTCGCGCCGGGTCTGGGTGGAGATGGAGCCGAGGGACGACAGGGGGGAGGGCATGGGGGCAGTGTACGGGCAGTGGTTCGACTGCTGACAGTGTGACAGGCAGAGGTGGGCGGGCTCAGCAGCCGTAGTTCTCCCGGATGAAGGCACGCGCGTCCTTGGCCAGCTGCATCGAGTCCGTCCACGTGTTGCGCCAGATGGCGAGGTTCGAGGACAGCGTCGGGTGGACCACCTCGGAGGAGAACGACTCGAAGGTGAGCACGCCCTGGTAGTCGACGTCGTGCAGCGCCGCGAAGAACTCCGGGAAGGGCACCGACCCGGTGCCGAGCGCCCCACGGTGCGACTCGCCGAGGTGGACGTACCCGAACCGCCCCGCTGCTGCGGCGGCGTGGACGGCGCCCGCGAACGACACCTCCTCGATGTTCATGTGGTAGACGTCGAGGTGGGCCATGACGTTGGGCCGGTCCACGTCCTCGATGAACGCGAGGGTCTGCTCCGTGGTGTTGAGGACGTTGGTCTCGTACCGGTTGCAGAACTCCAGTCCGAGCGTCACGCCGGCCTCCGCCGCGCGGTCGGCGACCCACGCGATCGACTCGACGGAGTTGGCCCGGCCGCGCTCGGTGACCGGCGCCGCATACTTGCCGAGCTTCGAGTAGAGGACGCCGCCGAGGTAGGCGCCGCCGATGTCGCGGGTGAGCTTGACCGCGGTGTCGAGCAGCTGCCGGCCGCGGGCGACGCAGTCGGGGTCCTCGCTGGAGATGTCGGTCTCCTCGGAGAGGCCGAGCGAGACGTCGCCGAGGATGTCGTGCTCCTGGAGGAGCGTCGCGGTCATGTCGGCGTCGAAGTTCTCCGGGTCCAACGCGGCGAGCTGGATGAGGTCGTACCCCGCCTCCTTGGAGGACGCGATGGCTCGCCGCGCCTCCTCCGGCGACCAGCCGCCGACCCAGCACAGCGCGTGGATCCCGATGAGGTTCGTCGTCATGGAGCGCTCCTTGGTTGTCTGGGCTGGATCTAGCGGAGAAAGGCCGCGGGCACTCCCGAGTCCACGGGTACCACGAGGCCCGTCGTCACCGGCAGCGAGCCGTTGGTCAGGGCGACCACCGCCGACGCCACGTGCTCCGGCAGCACCTCCTCCTTGAGCACGGTCCGCTGCGCGTAGTACTTGCCGAGGTCCTCCTCCGCCACACCGTAGGTCTTGGCCCGCGACGCGCCCCACCCGCCCGCGAAGATCCCCGAGCCCTTGACGATCCCGTCCGGGTTGATCCCGTTCACGCGGACACCGATGTCGCCCAGCTCGGCCGCGAGCAGCCGGACCATGTGGGCCTGCGCGGCCTTGGCCGACGAGTACGCGATGTTGTTCGGGCCGGCGAACACCGCGTTCTTCGAGCAGATGTTGACGATGTCGCCGCCCATCTCTTGGGCGCGCAGGACCGGCTCGGCCGCCTTGGCGAAGGCGAACGAGCCGCGCGGCATGATCCGGTACTGCAGGTCCCAGTCCTCGAACGTCGTGTCGCCGAGCGAGCCGGCTCGGGTGATGCCCGCGTTGTTGACGAGCAGGTCGACGCCGCCGAACGCCAGCACGGCGGCGTCCACGGCCGCGGCCACCGCGGTCTCGTCGGTCACGTCGGCGACGACCCCGGCGGCGCGGTCCGGGCCGCCGAGCTCGGCGGCGACCTCTCCGACCTTCGCCTCGTCGAGGTCCGCGATGACGACGTTGGCGCCCTCGGCGGCGAGCGCCCGGGCGGTGGCGAGCCCGATGCCGGAGGCGGCGCCCGTGACGACGGCGATCCGGCCGGCGAGCGGCTTGGGCTTCGGTCGCCGCTGCAGCTTCAGCTCCTCGAGGATCCAGTACTCCACGGCGAACTTGTCGGCCTCGTCGACGGGCGCGTAGGTCGAGACACCCTCGGCGCCGCGCATGACGTTGATGGCGTTGACGTAGAACTCGCCGGCCACCCTCGCCGTCTGCTTGTCCGCGCCGAACGAGAACATCCCGACGCCGGGAACGAGGACGATGGCCGGCGCTGCGCCGCGCATCGCCGGCGAGTCGGACGTGGCGTGCCGCTCGTAGTAGGCGCGGTACTCGGCGCGGTACTCCTCCTCGAGCTCGTGCAGTCGCGCGGTGACCTCCTCGAGCGGGGCGTCCGGCGCGGTGTCGAGCAGCAGCGGCCGCACCTTGGTGCGCAGGAAGTGGTCGGGGCAGCTGGTGCCGAGGTGGACGAGGTCGTGGGCCTTGGCGCGGGAGAGGAAGTCGAGCACCGCCTCGGTGTCGGTGACGTGGCCGACCTGTCGGCTGTCGCGCGACGCGACTCCGCGCAGGTGCGGGAAGAGGGCGGCGGCCCGTCGGCGTCGGTCGTCGGCCGGGAGGGCGACGCGGCCGGTGTCCACCGAGCCGAACGGCTCGTCAATGGACTTCTCCTCCAGGTAGGCGGCGGCCTCGCGGATGATCCGCAGGCTCCGCTCCTCGACCTCCTGGCTGGTCGAGCCCCACGCGGTGAGCCCGTGTCCGCCGAGGACGGCACCGATGACCCCCTCGCGGTCGGACAGCTCGCGCATGCTCCGTCCGAGCTCCCAGCCGGGCCGCTTCCACGGCACCCACGCCACCGCCCCGCCCCAGATCTCGTGGACCAGCTTCTCGCCGTCGGCGGAGCAGGCCAGGGCGATGACGCTGTCGGGGTGCAGATGGTCGACGTGCGCGTGGTCGACCAGTGCGTGCATGGGGGTGTCGATCGACGGCGCGGCACCGCCCGACCCGTGGCCGCAGTAGGCGAACAGGCCGACCATCTCGTCCTCGTGCTCGACGCCGCGGTAGACCTTGTCCAGGCCGACCAACCGGTCGCGCTCGAGCACGGCCAGGCCGTCGGCGGTGAGGGTTCCGAGGTCGCCGCCGGAGCCCTTGACGTAGAGCAGCTCCACCGGTTCGCCGCTGGCCGGGCTGGTGACGGTCACCTTGGCGGAGGTGTTGCCGCCGCCGTAGTTCGTGACGGCCGGGTCCGAGCCGAGCCGGTTACTGCGGTCCAGCAGCGCGCGGACCTCGTCAGGGGGCACGGTGGGGTCAGGCATGGTGGAGCGATCCTTCCACGAGGTCGACGAAGCGCCGGTATGCGGCTTCAAGCGAGTTACGTTGTGTGGCAACGGCTTCAACGGGTTCAGGTGAGAGTACGAGACGGTCGACGATCTCGGTCAGAGGCCGGTCGGAGAGCGCGTAGGCCGCGAGGATCGCGGCGCCGACGCTGCTGCTGGCGGACCGGGCGACGCTGACCGGGACGACCGGTGCGAGGACGGTGGCCCGGATCCGGTTCCAGACCGGGCTGGCCGTCGCGCCGCCGGCGATGACGTGACGGCGTGGGGTGACGCCGAGCTGCTGGAGCCGTTCGAGACCGAGGCGTTCGACGAACGCGACACCGTCGAGGAGCGCACGGTATGCGTCGAGCCGGCTCCGGGGTTCGCCGTCGGTCAGCGGGGGCAGGTTGCGGTCGGCGACCGGGAACCGTTCTCCCGCAACGGAGAGGGGGTAGCGCACGTACGCCGGCGACCGTCTCCGCCACCCGCCGGTCCAGGGCGGCGAGGTCCTCACCGGCGAACTCGACCGCCAGGATCCCGGCGCCGGCGTTGGAGGCGCCTCCGGCCCAGTAGTGACCGTCGGGAGCGAGGTGCGAGTAGACCGCACCGTCGGCGGACTCGACCGGTGTCTCGCTGACGGCCTTGAGCACCAGGGTGGTTCCCAGGACGCCCATGGTGTCGCCGTCGTGAACGGCACCGGCGGCGATCTGAGCCGTGCAGCCGTCGGTCATCCCCGCGACGATCCGGACGCTCTCGGGGACGCCGAGAGTGCGCGCGACCTCCGCGTTCACGGTGCCGAGCCGGGTGCCGGGGAGGACGAGCTCGGGCAGCCGTCGTAAGTCTGCGGGGTCGAGACCGATGGCCGACATCGCGTCGACCGGCCAGCGCCGAGCGGCGAGGTCGATCCCGGCCTTGAGCCAGTGCGAGGTGTCGGCGGAGACCGCCTGACCGGCCAACGCGGCGTTGACGACGTCGGGAGTGGAGGCCCACCGCGCTGCCGGGAGCTCCCGGCGCAGGGCGACCATCCGTCCGAGGGACGACGCCCCGGTGAGGCCGGCCGTGGCCAGGACATCGCTGCTCGCGGTGTCGTCGTAGAGGCGAGCGGCACCGACCGCCGCCCCGTCCCGGTCGACCGGCACGACCGTGCCGGAGGTGCCGGTGACCGACACCGCGGCCACGCGAGCGGCGTCGGGACCGAGCTGCAGGCATACCCGCCGGACGAGCTCGAGGGCGACCGGCGCATACGTCGGGCTTTGGCGCGACACACCACCCGGTTGACGCTCTGGCGGAGACAGCGCCGAATCCGCCTGTGCCACAACGCGTCCCGTGGCTGTGTCCAGTGCGACGCAGCGGGCCGAGGCGGTGGCGAGGTCGATGCCGAGCGTGAGCGGTGTCATGACGCGGCGCGTTCGAGGATGACGTCGGCGACCGTGGTGAGGTCCGGGACGGCCAGGTCGGCCTCGGCCAGCTGCTCGGGCGTCGGCTCGGGAGGCGCCTCGCCGCGGAGCACCCAGATCGTGCCGATCCCGAGGGCCTTGGCGGGGCGGACGTCGGTGTCCAGCCGGTTCCCGATGTGAACGGTGTGCTCGGGTGTGGTCCCGCACTCGCGCAGCGCCCACTCGAAGAACTCGCGGCTCGGCTTCTCGTGGCCGACCACCGCGGAGATGCCCCAGACGTCGACGTAGGGCGCGAAGCCGTCACGGGTCAGGGCGTCGACGGTCGCGGCCTCCTGGTTGGCGACGATCGCGAGCCGGACGTGGCCGTGCAGGCGGCGGAACATCTCGAGCGCGTCCGGGTAGACCGTGCCCTCGGGGTGGGTCCAGTAGGGGGCCAGCCGGCGGTGCAGCTCGTCGCGGTAGGACTCGTCGCCGAGCAGCTCGGTCGCCAGGGCGCGTCGGAGACTGCCGGACTGTGCGGCGCGGCCACGGTCGTAGATCCGGGCGAAGTCGACCGGGTCCACGGGCGGACGGCCCTGCTCGGCGCGGATCTCGTCGAGGCCGCGACGAACGGCGTTGGCGAAGTTGTCGTCGGAGTAGATCGGCCCGCCGACGTCGCAGAAGACCGCCTCGATCCGGTCGGGGAGGGGCACGGTCACCGGCCCCGCGCGAGGTTCGTGCGACGTTCGGCGATGTCGTCGCGCGCGAAGAACTTCTCGACGTCCTCGTCGGAGAGCGGTGCAATGCCGCCGACCGCGTATGCCGTCGCGCGGACCCGAGCACCCTTGACCGCCATCGTCGAGACCGCCTCGACGCCGGCAGCGGTGGGGGCGATCGCGACGATGCCGTGGTTGGCGAGGAGGACGAGCTGGGGGAGCGCGCCGTGCGCATCGACGTACTTCCGCAGCGCCACCGCGTAGATGCGGCCGAGCGCGATGCCCGGCGTCGCATACGGGACGAAGAGGGGGCGCCCGATGACGACCGCCTCGTCGGAGTAGACGATGCGGGTCCAGGCCTCCTCGGCGCGGACGCTGGCCAGCAGCCCGACCACATCGGTCGGGTGGGTGTGGCCGATGAACCGCGCCCCTCCGACGAGGCCGGCGTCGCGCGCCACCGTGTGGACCGCTGCGTGCACGACCGTCTCGATCGAGCCGCGCCGCGGTCCGGCGCCGCCCGGTCGGTCGGTGCCCGGGGCGACGAGGACGGCACTGAGGTCCGGCTGGGTGGTGGCCGGGTCGTCGACGACGGCCATGACCTCGTCGACGTCGACGACGACGAAGTCCTCGGCCGTGGCGACGGCGAGCCCGGCACCGGAGGCCTTGACCACGAGGCGCCCGTCGTCGAGGAGCTCGGAGGTGTTCCCCTCGGCGAGGACCGCGAGGTCGCGGGCGGGTTCCCCGAGGAGGGTGGTCAGGGCGACCAGGGCGGGGGAGACGAGGGCGGGTTCCCAGGTGGTGTGGGTCACGAGTCGCTCATGAGGGTCCCGGCGAGGTCGGGCCGCTCGCGGTCGCGGGCCAGCAGCCGGGTGAAGTGAGCGGAGGCGTCGTCCCACCGGTCGGTTCGCGGGGTCGGCGCATACGTCGTCATGTCGGTCGTCCCGGCGATGACCCGGCGGATGTCGGCGAGGCCGCTGAGCTCGCCGAGGGCGACGAGCTGGGTGGCGGCGTTGCCGAGAGCGGTGGCCTCGACGGGGCCGCAGTGGACGGGCAGGCCGGTCGCGTCGGCGGTGATCTGGGAGAGAAGGGTGTTGTTCGAGCCGCCGCCGACGATGTTGACGCTGGGGATGGCCTGGCCGGTGACCTCGGTGAGGTCGTCGACGACAGCGCGGTAGCTGAGGGCGAGGGAGTCGAGGGTGCAGCGGACGATCTCGCCCGGTGTCTGGGGGACCGTCGTCCCGGTGGCCGCGCAGTAGGCCTGGATACGAGCCGGTGCGTCCCGTCCGTCGAGAAACTCCGGGGCGTCAGGGTTGACGATGCTGTCCAACCCGGCGGCCTGTTCCGCCAGGGTGACCAGCTCCGGGTAGGTGTAGAGGCGGCCCTCCGCGGCCCAGACGCGGCGGCAGGCCTGGAGGAGCCACAGCCCGGCGACGTTGCGCAGCAGGCGGATGGTGCCTGCATACCCGCCCTCGTTGGTGATGTTGCGCGCCTGGGTGTCGTCGCTGATCACGGGCTTCGGCACCTCGACCCCGACGAGGGACCAGGTGCCGGACGAGATGTAGAGGCCGTGGGGGTGCGCGAGGGGGGCGCCGACGACGGCGCTCGCGGTGTCGTGGCCGGGCGGCATGACGACGCGGGTCGTGCTCAGTCGGCCGGTGGCCAGGTCGTCGAGGAGCGGGCCGACATCGGTGCCCGGCTGGACGACCTCGGGGAGCATGTGGGTCGGGATGCCGAGCTCGTCGAGCAGGTCGGTGGCCCATTCGTTGCGCGCCATGTCGTAGCAACCGCTGGTGGAGACCGCCGAGTACTCGGTGACGCGGCTGCCGGACAGGAGGTGGTGGAAGACGTCGGGGAGCATGAGCAGGCTCGATGCGTCCTCGAGTCTTCTCGGCATGACGCGGGCGTCGGAGGCGAGGGCGAACACCGTGTTGATGGGGATGACCTGGACGCCGGTGGCGTCGTACAGGCGACGGGCGCCGATGGTGTCGAGGGCGTCGTCGTAGGTGGCGACCTGACGGCCGTCGCGGTAGCAGGTCGGCTCGTCGACGAGGTTGCCGTCAGCGTCGAGGAGCCCGTAGTCGACGCCCCAGCCGTCCACGCCGACGCTGGCGATCTCGGTGTCGCCGGCGGCGAGAGTGCCGAGGCCGTGGCGGATGCCGCCTTCGAGGGTGGCCAGGTTCCAGCGCAGGACTCCGTCGACGTCGCGAGGGGTATGCGTGAAGCGGTGGACCACGTCGAGCTCGAGCTGCGCGCCGTCGAACCCGACGCGGGCGACCCGGCCGCTCTCGGCGCCGAGGTCGATGGCGGCAACGGTGGCTCGGGCGGTCCCGGTGGGTCCGGTGGGTCCGGCGGGTCCGGTGGGTCCGGTGGGTCCGGCGGTTCCGGTGGTCATGCGCGGCGGCTCACGGTCGGGGTCTGGTCGGGGTCCACGAGGTCCCAGGTGACGCCGGCGTCGGCCCACTCTTTCCGGTATGCGGCGGGCACGCCCGTGTCGGAGATCAGCGCGGTGATCCGGTCCACCGGGAGGAACGGGTGGGTGCCGAACCGTTCGACCTTCGTGGAGTCGAAGATGCCGTAGACGCGGCGGCAGACGGCGGCCATCGCCTCCTTGGCGCGGGCCTCCTCAGGGGTGAGGTCGAGCAGGCCGCGCTGGAGGCTGAGGCCGACGACGCCGAAGAACCCCTTGTCGACCTGGCCGCGGCCCTCGAGGACGTCGCCGAAGAAGCCGACCATCGACTCGCTGGCCCGGCGCAGGACGCCCCCGGGCATGATCACGGTCGCACGTGACTCCTTGAGCAGGAGGGCCGAGGTGCGGAGTCCGTTGGTGACGACGGTCAGGGGAGCGATGTCGACGAGCTCGTTGGCCAGGTAGAAGCAGGTGGTCGAGGAGTCCATGGCGATGACGTCGCCGGGGCTGACCAGCTGGGCGGCGCGTTTGGCGATGGCTCGCTTCGCCTTGGCGGCGACGCGTTGGCGGAACTCGAAGGCGCCCTCGTCGGAGCGCTGGGCGACCAGGGCGCCGCCACGGATGCGGCGCAGCATGGAGCGGCGTTCGAGGTTCTCCAGGTCCTTGCGGATGGTGACGGTGGAGACGCCGAACCGGCTGCTCAGTGCACCGACCTCGACGCGGCCGTGCTCGTCGAGGTCGAGCAGGATCGCCTGTTCGCGGTCGAACTCCCTGAGCGACGCCACCCGGCCCTCCTCGTCCCATCTCGGTGGCCTGAGCGTAAGGGAACGTAAGCGGAGGCGCAATAAGTGAAGGCAAAGTGAAAGTGGGCTGCTGCCATATGCTGCGCTGGTGCCTGCGTTCGGCGTTGCCGCGGCCTACCTAGTGGTTGACGAGCTCGGCCTGAGCCGTCCGCACGGTGACCGTGGTCGCCGGCCCCGGGACGGTCACCGTGTCCGGGATCGGAGCCCAGTCGCCGCCGTCGATCCGGAACTCGCCGCCGAAGATGGTGTGCACGCTGGCGGGGAAGGCGCCGCCCTTGAGGTACTGGTGCGTGATGTTGCCGGACGGGTACACCCCACCCTCCGACGTCGTCGGCCCGAACGTCTGACCGTCGCCGAACTGCCACATGAAGCTGACCAGCTTCACCCGCACGTCGACGTGGTACCCGTTCATCCTCGCCGGGTCGATCGCATCGACCTCACCCGGCTGGAACCCCTCGGCGGTCCAGTTGACCTTGTAGAACGTGTCCAGGCCGACCAAGGTGACGTCGCCCTTGGGTTGGGTAGAGATCTGCGGCTTCGCCCAAGGTGTGTGGTTGAAGGCGTCCTGGATCATCGCCATGGTCAGCGGAGGCCGACTTCCCGGGACCGCATCGGCCCAACATGTCGTCCCGATCAACTGCCACGTGGCATCGGTGGCTGACCGTCTTGAATCGGTTCGCCGCCAAATCCGGGTCAATGGACCCGGCCCACTCGCCGGATTGGAGCACGCCATAACGGCGCCGTTGCACATCACGTCCGCGCCAGGCTCGCCCGGGCGCTGACGTCGATGAAGCAGACGTGGTCGATCCGTACTCATAGCGAGGGCCATCAGCCGCGGCTGACAGGACGCCGCTTGCCATCGTCCCCCGGGACCTTTGGGCAGATTCTAGAACGTACTCCGCGACTGCAGACGTGATCGATTGCCTGCGACTCCGTCGCACAAACCTCGCGCTCGCAGGCGTGGTGATCGGTCGCAGTCGCGATCGGCGGCTTCGCTGCAGATTTGACGCGCACCAACCATACAACGACGAGCAATGAGCAAGAGCCACGAAGCGGACGTCGTCTTCATGCGACCCTCTGGATCTCCAGTCAACCCGCCACCTGACGTCATCGTACTTCAAGTGAACACCAGATATTGCCCTTGCTGCGGCGAGCACATCTGAACGACCGGCTGCCATCTGGAGTCCACACTTTGCCGCCTTGGTCATCGATTGCACGAGAACCTTCGTGATCCATCGCTCAAATGTACGAGACTGTCAGTAAGGTCGGTCGACAGAACTGCCCACGAAGCTGGTACTTGCGTTGCGCAGAACTCTCGTAGTGTCGACGCATGTGCGCGACAAGTTTTGCATGCGGAAGGACCAGAGCTGAATATCGGATTCGCGTCGAGCGCTCATAAGGCCGTTTGCATTCCGCCAAAGTACTTGTGTGAATGCGACCGCGCCTCCGCCGATTGGCCCGGGCGGCCTCGGGGACGCCGACCGTCGCAGGACGTGGTCGTCGAGATGAGCCGGGCTGTGGTGGAGGGCGACGTACGTGGCTTGATGTGCTGGACTGGGCCGGACGTCGACGTTGAGCTTGGCGGGTCGGTCGCTGGCGGCGTCGTACAGGCGCCAAGGAGTGACACGGCTCCGAGAGCCAGGGCTGCGGCGTAGCCCTTCATCCGTCGACGCACTCTGACATCCCCTCAACCAAGCTGTCGCGGTTCTCCCGCACCAAACGCTGGCCAGTATGCCTGAGTCGAGGACGTCGTCTCCTCCGTCATCCCCAGCCAATGTGGGTGACGTTGGAAGTTTGCCCACAGCGGGCTGTGGTCAATGCTCCACGTTGGCTCGTCAGCGAGGCCGAAACCGCCGTAGAGGCTCACGCTGGAGCGAAATTGGTGTCCCAGCACGGACTTCGCTCCACTGAGAGACGGACTCGCCGCGACCGGCGTCCTCACTCCGGGATCGTGGTCGCTTGTGTACCCCCTGGGGTCAACGATCGACCACGATCTTGGCGTCGGCCTCGAGGCGCGAAGACCGCGACGCCGCGCCCGACACCCGTGGCCGAGCGCTCGCCCGCCGGAGCCGAACGGCCACGACACGCCGACGTCGACACCCTCTTGACAGCCGGCCCTGCGAGGGCGTTACCTCTACCCCTAGATGTAGTAGTTACACGGATGTAAGTCGTCCACATCTAGTCCCCAGGGGAAGAGCGCTTCTCCACAGATTGTTCACATGATGTCCCCCGAACCGTCCCCAGAACCAGAAGGGAGCCAGGCACCATGCACTGTCCCTTCTGCCGCCACAACGACTCCCGGGTCATCGACTCCCGTACCACCGACGACGGCACCGCCATCCGCCGCCGACGTCAGTGCCCGGAGTGTGGCCGCCGCTTCACCACGGTCGAGTCCGCCAGCCTGAGCATCGTCAAGCGGTCCGGCGCGACCGAGCCGTTCAGCCGCCAGAAGGTCCTCGTCGGCGTCCGCAAGGCCTGCCAGGGCCGCCCGGTCACCGAGGACGACCTCGCGGTCCTCGCCCAGCGCGTCGAGGAGAGCATCCGCGCGCAGGGGAGCGCCGAGATCGAGGCGCACGAGGTCGGCCTGGCCGTGCTCGAGCCGCTCCGGGAGCTCGACGAGGTCGCCTACCTCCGGTTCGCCTCCGTCTACCAGGCCTTCGACAACCTCGAGGACTTCGAGGCCGCCATCACCCTGCTGCGCGCCGAGCGCGACGCGACCGGCCAGGAGCCCGCCGGCCAGCAGCCCGCCGGCCAGCAGTCCGCCGGCCAGCAGTCCGCCGGCCGGCAGACGGCCGCCCAGTCGGCCACCACCACGCATACCGAGTAACACCAGCACCACCGGCACCAGCGCAGCGTCGCGTTCGAGTGTCAGACCTCAGCGATACAACAGACACCACAAGGCCCGGGACGACCGGGGAAGGGGAGCCACCAATGACCGAGACCGCCAACCGCGCCGGGTCTACCAAGCCGGGCAGGAACGGCAAGGGCAAGGGCGTGACGATCGAGCGGATCTACACGACCCCGGGTGTGCACCCCTACGACGAGGTCACCTGGGAGACGCGCGACGTCGTCCAGCAGAACTGGAAGACCGGCGAGACGATCTTCGAGCAGCGCGGCGTCGAGTTCCCCGACTTCTGGTCCGTCAACGCCTCGACGATCGTCACCACCAAGTACTTCCGCGGCGCCCTGGGCACGCCGGTGCGCGAGACCGGCCTGAAGCAGCTCATCGACCGCGTCGTCCTCACCTACGTCAAGGCCGGCCGCGAGCACGGCTACTTCGCCACCGAGGACGACGCCACCCTCTTCGAGCACGAGCTGACGTATGCGTTGCTCCACCAGGTCTTCTCGTTCAACTCCCCGGTGTGGTTCAACGTCGGGACGGCGTCCCCGCAGCAGGTGAGTGCCTGCTTCATCCTGGCCGTCGAGGACTCGATGGACTCGATCCTCAACTGGTACAAGGAGGAGGGGAAGATCTTCCAGGGCGGCTCCGGCGCCGGCCTCAACCTCTCCCGCATCCGCTCGTCCAAGGAGCTGCTGAGCTCCGGCGGGACGGCGAGCGGCCCGGTGAGCTTCATGCGCGGCGCCGACGCGTCCGCCGGGACGATCAAGTCCGGTGGCGCCACCCGGCGCGCGGCCAAGATGGTCGTCCTCGACGTCGACCACCCCGACATCGAGGAGTTCATCGAGACCAAGGCGCGCGAGGAGGACAAGATCCGCGCGCTGCGCGACGCCGGGTTCGACATGGACCTCGGCGGCAAGGACATCGTCTCCGTCCAGTACCAGAACGCCAACAACTCGGTCCGGGTCAACGACGAGTTCATGAAGGCGGTCGAGGACGGCGCCGAGTTCGGGCTGCGCTCGCGCCTCGACAACTCGGTCATCGACACGGTCGACGCCCGCGAGCTGTGGGACAAGATCGCCAAGGCCGCCTGGGAGTGCGCCGACCCGGGCATCCAGTACGACGACACGATCAACGCCTGGCACACCAACCCGGAGACCGGCCGGATCACCGCCAGCAACCCGTGCTCGGAGTACATGTCGCTCGACAACAGCTCCTGCAACCTCGCGTCGCTCAACCTGCTGAAGTTCCTTCGCGACGACGACACCTTCGACGCGGCCACCTTCCAGAAGGTCACCGAGCTGGTCATCACCGCGATGGACATCTCGATCTGCTTCGCCGACTTCCCGACCGAGGCGATCGGTCAGACGACGCGCGACTACCGCCAGCTCGGCATCGGCTACGCCAACCTCGGCGCGCTGCTCATGGCCACCGGCCACGGCTACGACTCCGACGGCGGCCGCGCGCTCGCGGCCTCGATCACCTCGCTGCTCACCGGTGCCTCCTACAAGCGGTCCGCCGAGCTCGCCGGGATCGTCGGCGCCTACAACGGGTATGCGCGCAACGCCGACGCCCACAAGCGGGTCATGCGCAAGCACCAGGCCGCGAACGACGAGATCCGCACGCTCGACGCGATGGACCGGTCGATCCACCAGCTCGCCACCAAGGCATGGGCCGACGTCGTGTCGATCGGGGAGAAGAACGGCTACCGCAACGCGCAGGCGTCGGTCCTCGCCCCGACCGGGACGATCGGCTTCATGATGGACTGCGACACGACGGGCATCGAGCCCGACTTCTCGCTGGTCAAGTTCAAGAAGCTCGTCGGCGGCGGCTCGATGCAGATCGTCAACCTGACGATCCCGCGGGCGCTGAAGAAGCTCGGCTACACCACCGAGACGAGCGAGGCGATCGTCGAGTTCATCGCCGACAAGGGTCACGTCATCGACGCCCCGGGCCTGAAGCCGGAGCACTACGACGTCTTCGACACGGCGATGGGCGCTCGTGCGATCCCGCCGATGGGTCACGTGCGGATGATGGCCGCCACGCAGCCGTTCCTCTCGGGCGCGATCAGCAAGACGGTCAACCTGCCGGAGACCGCGACGGTCGAGGAGATCGCCGACGTCTACCTGCAGGGCTGGAAGCTCGGCCTCAAGGCGCTCGCGGTCTACCGCGACAACTGCAAGGTCGGCCAGCCCCTCTCCGACGGCGGGTCGACGGCCAAGGACGCCGCGGCGGACAAGGCCGCGGCGGCCGCCGAGCCGGTCATCCAGAAGGTCGTGGAGTACCGCCCGGTCCGCAAGCGCCTCCCGAAGCGTCGGCCGTCGCAGACGACGTCGTTCTCGGTCGGCGGGGCCGAGGGCTACCTCACCGCCGGCTCCTACCCGGACGACGGCCTCGGCGAGCTGTTCCTCAAGTTCGGCAAGCAGGGCTCGACGCTGGCCGGCGTGATGGACGCCTTCTCGATCGCCGTCTCGATCGGGCTGCAGTACGGCGTTCCGCTCGAGACGTTCGTGGAGAAGTTCACCAACCTGCGCTTCGAGCCGGCCGG
Source organism: uncultured Actinomycetota bacterium (assembly GCA_963713345.1). Taxonomy (GTDB): domain Bacteria; phylum Actinomycetota; class Actinomycetes; order Actinomycetales; family Dermatophilaceae; genus Lapillicoccus. The sequence goes on from CAVQLI010000010.1 coordinate 257,212, forward strand.
TCTCACGGACGACCCGGACGTGCGGATGGCGCAGTCGATCATGGACTACGTCTTCCGACGCCTGGCGCTGGACTACCTCGACTTCGAGACGCGCTCCTACATCGGCATCCACACCGCGGACGAGCGGGCCCGGCAGCTCGAGACCGGCTCGTACGCGCCGTCGGAGTCCGAGTCGGACGAGGACGTCGAGGACGAGCTGGAGACCTACGCCCAGTCGGCCCCGATCAACCGGCCCAGGCCGGTCGAGGCGCCGGCGGAGGCCAAGGCCACGAAGCCGGTCGAGTCCGCCGCCGCACCGGCCGACCACGCCGCGACGATCTCGGTCGACGACGTGAAGTCGGGCGCCGGCGCGGCGTCGGCCCGTGAGGTCACCGGAATCCACTCGTCGGCCGAGCTGCTGGAGAAGTTCCAGGGCAAGGCCGCGGACGCGCCGATCTGCATGACCTGCGGGACGAAGATGCGCCCCGCCGGCTCCTGCTACGTCTGCGAAGGTTGCGGCAGCACCAGCGGCTGCAGCTGACCTGGTCGACACGAGGGCTCCCGAGGCACACCGCCCCGGGAGCCCTCGACGTCTCACGGCCGTGGCGATCGCTCTACCAGCCCCGGACGGACGGGCGTCACTCAGCCTGAGGCGCCGAACTCCTCCAGGCCGATGACGGGACGCAGCGCCGCCTCGGCATCGTTGCCGCAGAACGCCTTTCGCACGACGTCTCCGGCGAGCACGTTCCCCAGCGCTCCCATGACCATCGCCTGGTCGAGCGAGAAGTAGTAGTGCGAGAGCGTGCCCGTGCGCGTGGCCACCGCGTCGAGGAAGCCACCCGACGCATATGCCCCGAGCCGGTCCTCGATGTTGACGAGGTTCGTGTACGCCTGCTCAGGCTCGTGCATCATCGCGAGGAACGACGCATGGGGGGTCACGACGCCGTCGCCGAAGGCCGGGGTCGGGTTCGTCGCCGGACGGACGCCGTCGAACCCGATGTCGACGTTGGTGTTCTGCTCGTCGGAGTAGTAGCCGGTGGGGTTCATCCCGAGCCGGTCGACGCCGTACTCCCGGTAGCCACCGAACGGGTCGCTCGACGGTGAGAAGCCCCAGTAGCCGTACCCGGCCTCGAGCAGCCCGTGCTCGCGCTGGGCCCGGATGTGCAGCGGGTGGTTCAGCCCCCAGCTGCGGGGCGCCCACGTCGCCTCGGGCACGAAGACGTCCGGCATCAGCTCCTCGAACATGCTGCCGCCCCATCCGGGCACGATGCGCATCCCGCGGTAGGTGTATGCCCCTTCGTAGACGTCGATGCCCAGATAGGTGCGCGTCACGCCGACCGGCTTGCTCTCCTGCCAGTCATAGTTGTCGGGGAACGTGCGCCACATCGCGAAGTACTGCTCTTTCGGGATCTGGCCGGTGATGATCCCGAGGTAGCTGGTGATCCGGGTCTCCGACACCGTCGTGTCGTAGTAGTTCGGCGTGTAGTACACGTCCGGGCCGACCCCGATGTGGTTGCCCAGCACGTATGCCTGGGTTGGCGCGGGTGGCGCGTCCCAGAACCCGCCGTGGATCAGCCCGCCCGGCCTCGTCGTGCCCGGGTCATAGAACATGTCCCAGCGCATCCGGCGGAAGATGCGGCCGGCGATGACGCCGGCGGCACGGTCGGAGTTCATCACCACCCGCAACGCCGCACCGAGCCAGCCGTTGTCGACGCTGGAGAGGAACGGGTAGAGCACCCCGCCGCCCACCGGCCAGGCGGTGAGCTTCGCCGCTGTCGCCGGCGAGTACCAGTTGTAGTACATGCCACTCGGCTCATGCCGGGGCATCCGGTCGATCGTCCGCAGCGTGCGGATCAGACGCGTCGTGGCGTCGCCGTGGGAGATCAGGCCGAGCTCCCGGGCGACCACGGTGCTCCACAGCATCCCGCCGATGTTCGTCGGCGACGTCCACCCCGAGCGGTCTCCGGCGGCCAGGCTGTCTGGGGAGTTGTCGGCCACCAGGCCGGTCCGCTCGTCGGTCATGGCGACCAGGCCGCGCCAGGTGTCGGCCGCCCAGCGCCGAACGCGGCTGGTGTCCATCGGTCGTGGGCGGGCCGACGGGGTCGCACTCGACGCTTCGGCGCTCGTCGGCGCCAAGGCACCGGCTGCGATCAGGCCGGCGGCGCCCGTAGCGGCGCCGATCACCTGCCGCCGCGTCGGTCGGAGCAAGGGGGACTGGTGGCGTTCCGGCATCGGGACTCCTTCGGTGCGCGCGTCGGCGAGCGCACGCGGGGTCTGTCGATCATTGGGGGTACCGAGGGGTTCGGCAACCGCAACTGGTCGTCAGGGGCGTGGAGTGCGGATCTCGTACTGCGCGATCTTCCGGTAGATGGTCGCCCGGCTCATCCCCAGCTCGCCCGCGGCCGAGGTCACCGTCGCCCCGGGCACGGACAGACAGCGCACGATCTCGTCACGCTCGAACGCCTCGATCCGGGTCAGCCGCCGGTGCGAGCCGCTCAGCACCTCGGCCGGTAGGTGCCGGACGTCGACGACGTCGGCCCGCGTCGCGGCGTGGCGGACGACCCGCGTCAGCTGGCCGACGTTGCCCGGCCAGCCGCACGACTCCAGCGCGTGCTCGGCGGCCGACGTGAAGGCGACCTTCCGACCGCGAACGCGCGCGGCCGCATACCGAGCCAGCGGCATGACGTCGGTGGGTCGTTCCCGCAGCGGAGGCACGGTGACCACGGCGTCGACGAGCCCGCCCAGAGACCCGGGCAGGACGCCGCTCTCGGCGGTCACCGATACGGGCGGATGACCCTGGGCCGTCACCAGGTCGCGCAGCCTCGACGACCCCAACGTCTACGTGCTCGTCGAGGCGTTCTGCGACGATGACGCGGGCGGAGCGCACGTCCGGTCGGAGCACTTCGCGACGGCGACGTGCGGAGCTCCCGGCATACCTCCAACGCACGCCGGACATCGTGAACTTCACGGTCCCCGGTGAGGGCTGGTCCGAGTTGGGCGAGATGGCGCTCCGCTGACGGGCTCACCTGAGGGCGATGCCGCGGCGTGTCGACGCACCTGCGGTGCGATTTCAGTACAGTCGCGGCTGGACTTATCGCGGGCGAAAACCGTTGCTCGACAAAGGAGTTCGCATGCGCCTGTCCACCCGTAACCAGCTCGCTCGCCGGCACCATCACCGAGGTCTCCGTCGGTGCAGTGATGCGTCGGTCAAGGTGAGGCCGGACGGTGGCGACCAGGTCGTCACGGCGTCCATCACCAAGGAGGCCGTCTAGTGACGCCTCGCGGGACCGTTCGCGCGGAGGCGGAGGTGAAGGCCGTCGGCGAGCACCTCGCTCCAGTGGGCGGGCGGACCGTCGGCTCGCTCGCCTGAACGCATACCCGGTATGCGCGGTGTCTGGAACAGTGGGCCCGTGACCGATGCGCCACCGACCGGGCCGACCTCCATCGCTGTCGCTCCGGCGACCGACCCGGACACCGGACTGACCTCGGCCGAGGTCGCGGAGCGAACGTCGCGCGGTCAGGTGAACACCACCGAACAAGCGACCTCCCGGCCGCTGTGGACGATCATCAAGTCGAACGTGTTCACTCGCTTCAACGCGATCCTCGGCGTGCTGTTCGTGCTGGTGCTCACCACCGGGTCGTTCGCCGACGGCCTGTTCGGCGTGATCCTCATCGTCAACTCGGGCATCGGGATCGTCCAGGAGTACCTCGCCAAGCGGAAGCTCGACCAGCTCGCCCTGCTCAACCAACCCACCACTCGGGTGGTTCGGGACGGACGGATGACCGAGATCGCGACGAGCGACGTGGTCCTCGGCGAGCTGGTCGAGCTGCGCGCCGGCGACCAGGTGCCGGCGGACGGACATCTCCACTCGGTCAGCGGACTCGAGGTCGACGAGTCGAACCTCACCGGCGAGTCGGACCCGATGCCCAAGCAGGCGGACGACGACGTTCGGTCGGGAACGACGGTGGTGGCCGGCAGCGGGCGGTTCGTCGCCGCAGCCGTAGGCGCCGACTCCTACGTGAACACCATTGCGGCGCAGGCCAAGACGTTCACGAAGACCCACTCCGAGATCCAGGCGTCGGTCAACACGCTGCTGAAGTACATCACCTGGGTGATCGTCCTCGCGCTGCCCCTGCAGATCTGGTCGCAGGTCCAGGTGTACGGCGCGGACGACTGGCGCACCGTCATCGTCCGGTCGACCGGCGGCCTGGTCGGTCTGGTCCCCGAGGGGCTTGTCCTCCTGACGTCGGTGGCGTTCCTCCTCGCGGCGGTCTCGCTGTCGCGCCAGCAGGTCCTGGTCCAGGAGCTTCCTGCCGTCGAGGGCTTGGCTCGTGTCGATGTCGTCTGCCTGGACAAGACCGGAACGCTGACAGTCGGTGACATCGCCTACGACTGCTGCGACCCGGTGGGGGATCAGCCGTTGCCCGTCGGGGACGTGGAGACGGCCCTCGGCGCGATGGCCGACGACCCCAACGCGAACGGAACGCTCAAGGCGCTGGCCGCGGCCCTCGATGCTCCGCAGGGCTGGGATCGCACGCAGACCATCGCCTTCAACTCGGCCCGCAAGTGGAGTGCCGCGTCGTTCGCCGACCGCGGGTCCTACGTCCTCGGCGCGCCCGACGTGCTGCTCGCCGTGGACGACCCACTGCGTGAACACGTTCTCGAGAAGGCGAGGACCGGCCTGCGGGTGGTGCTGCTGGGGCACAGCGACGCCGCGCTCGACGGGCAGGTCCTGCCCGTCGGGATGCGCTCGCTCGCCCTGGTGTCGTTGAGCGAGCAGGTCCGGCCCGACGCCAAGGACACGTTGGACTTCTTCGCGTCGCAGGGCGTGGACGTCAAGATCATCTCCGGCGACAACCCGCAGACCGTCGCCGCGATCGCGCGCCGGGTCGGCCTCGACATCCCCGACAACCGGCTGTGCGACGCCCGGACCCTCGGTACCGACGTCGAGGATCTGCGGCCGGTCGTCAGAGAGACGACGGTCTTCGGCCGGGTCAGCCCGGAGCAGAAGCGGGCCCTCGTCCACGCGCTGCAGGCCGACGGCCACGTCGTCGCGATGACCGGCGACGGAGTCAACGACGCGCTGGCCATCAAGGACGCCGACATCGGCGTCGCGATGAACAACGGTGCGCAGGCCACCAAGGCGGTGGCGCAGCTGGTCCTGCTCGACGGCAAGTTCTCGCACCTGCCGTCGGTACTCGCGGAGGGCCGGCGGGTCATCAACAACGTCGAACGCGTGGCCAACCTCTTCGTCGCCAAGAACGTCATGAGCCTCATCGCCATCGTCACGGCCGCGGCGTTCGCGCTGCCGTTCCCGTTCCTCCCACGGCACCTGACCCTGGTGTCGGCGGTGACCATCGGCATACCCGCCTTCTTCCTGGCTCTCGGGCCGAACAAGCGGCGGTACCACCCCGGGTTCCTGCGGCGTGTCCTCCGGTTCGCGGTGCCGGCCGGCGCGGTATGCGGCGTGGTGGTCATCGCGTCGTACCTGTTGGCCCACCAGGTCTTCCAGACTCCGACGGCGGCTCAGTGCGCGGGGGCGTCGCTGGGCACCGTGCCGCAGCAACAGGCACAGATCTGCTGGGAGCCGTCGACGGCGGCCACGATCTCGCTGCTCGTGGCGGCGTTCTGGATCCTCATCGTGCTGGCGCGGCCGTTCCGGCCGTGGAAGACGGCGTTGGTGGCGGTCTGCATCGCCATTGCGGTGGGCGCGTTCACGATTCCGTTGGCGCAGCAGTTCTTCCAGTTCTCCGCACCGGCGGCAATGGTGTTGCAGTCGCTGGCGGTCGGCGCGGTGGGTGCGGTCGTGATCGAGATCATCTACCGCCTGCAGCCCGGTATGCGTCAGGACCCAGAGGAGCCCAAGGCCGCCACTTTCGCCGCCGCCGTCGCTGGGTCCGGGTGAGAACGGTCGGAATTCCGACCGCTCACGCCCCACTCAGTGGCGCCGGGTCGCGCCTGACCCAGGGGAGCTTCGGGCCCACAGCTACTCGCGTCAGCGGGTCCCGTAGGGATCGGTCGCGTGGAGGTCATCGTTTGCTCGCGCTGTAAGCGACGAGTCCCGGATCTGCGTGGAGCCGTCACGGGTCTCGTTCTCGATCGGTGTCCGTCATGGGCGCCGACGCACTCACGCCCACACTCGGTGCACGACGCCACAGTCCGCTGCGTATTGCGCGGATCCCCCAGAGACGGGCGACGCGCAGTGGGACCGCGAGCCGACCACAAGGTCCATCACGTCGAGAACGGCGTCCTCATCGTCATCGGACACCAGCCCTCGGATCTGATCGAGGTCTTCATGAACATAAGGGCACCTGCTCCGATCAACCAGGCCTTGACGACGATACTCAGGGCCTCGAAGCCGTTCTGCTTTCCACGGCCACGATCATCTCGTCGCGGCGTTCGATCTGTGATGTCAATCCGTGCGTTCCACCACTGCCCATCGAGGCCGCGATTCCTCAGGAGAACGTTGTAGGTGTCGCAGTCATGTTGCCAGCCGGCTGGACCGTGGCATGGTCCGTCGCTGTCGCTGAACGACAACCAAGCGCGAGTCGAAGTCGTCCGATCGGATCGTGAACACGACCCATGTCCTTGCCCTGTTCCGCCGAAGGCTGGTGGCTTTCTGAACGGGGGACAGCATCAGACGCTGGTGTTGACTGACATGCCGCCGGTGTGGGGTTCCACGATGCCGTCGACAACGGGCAGATCGGTGTTGGGGCGAACGCCCAGAGTCTTAGCTGTGTCGCCGATCTCAGGGAGCCCGTCGGGAGCTGCTCGCATTCCCCGGAACAGGTTGATGCTCTCGGGGGCCTTCGACTCCAGCTCGTTGAGCGTGATGCCGACCCTGGCGGGCGCCGACCCGACAGCGCCCGTGAGGATGCCGGGGACGACGACGGCGCCGGCGGTGTGGAAGCCGCTGCGGGGATCGACGCCGAAGCGCCGCTCGAACGCGTTGACCTGCGGCTTGCTCGTGGCGCCGACCCAGAGCGCTACCGGCAAGGGATTGGTGGCCAGTACGACCGTGTCGAGGATCCCGACCGCGGCGCCGGCCGCCCAGTCGCGGCGTTCCTGGTTGAGCTCCCACGGCGGGGCCAGGAGGAAGTTCCATGCGTGCTGCCACGGGGACGTCGGCTCCGGGGCGGACGCCATGGCGCTGCGCAGCGTCTCGGCGGCCTCGTTGCCGGCCCGGTCGACGTCGGCACGGACCCGCTCCAACAGCTCGACCGCCGCTAGCCGCTGCTGGAGGCCGGCGGGGGACGTCAACACCTCCAGCGGTCCGGCATCGACGCCGAGCGGTCCGCCGACGGTGGCCGCCGCCGCACGCATACCCTCCGCGAACAGGTCGCGGGCCCGGCCGGCGGCGAGCTGGGCGGAGAGAAGCGTCGCGGCATACCGGCCCAGCGCAGCGCACGCAGCATCGAAGGAACGAGCGGCCGCGCTGAAGCGCCCCGGCTGCAGCCCGAACTCGTCGCGGAACCCGCCAGCAGCGGCCCCGTCCCACGACACCTCGACCCGTGCGAGGGCACGCGCCGCGTCGGCCAGCAGGTCGGCGTACCCCGCCAGCCCGTCGCCGAGCGCCGCCACACCGCCTGGGTCGCCAGGAATCAGCCGGTCCGGCAGGTACCCGTGCGCGAGGTCCGACAGCGCGCTCACGAGGACCCGGTCATCGCCGCCACGTAGGCGGAGGCAGCGGCCCGGTCGGTCGACGCGTAGGACGCCACGCACGCGTCCAGCCGGTCGGCGATGTCGTGCTGCCCACTGAGCAACGCGTCGAGACCGAGCTGCCAGCGCTCACCGAACGCGCCCAGCACCCCCTGGAGGACGTCGTGACCGACCGCGACCTCGTCGTCAAGGGCCCCGACGAGCCCGTCCCGAACGGCGTCGGAGGTGCGCCGGACGTCGGACGCCGCCTGCACGAGGCTGTCGAGGACGACGAGGAAGCGGTCGGTCACCCCTCGATCAGAGCAGAGCCGCGCGCCCCGACCGCCGACTTATCCACAGCCCGAGCGACTCAGCCGCTGACCTTGTCCAGGTGCTGCAGGAGGTTGTGGGCCGCCAGCTCGACCTCCTTGTGGCGCCACTCGGACGCTCGGTAGACGCACGCGATCAGGCCGACCCGGTGCACCCGCGAGAAGTCCCCGACGACGAACGCATAACGCGCCTTGGTCTCGTCGTTCGCGCCCTCGGTCAGCCCGAGGTGCCACGCCGCGTACTCGTCCCACGAGTGCTTGTCGAGGTAGGCGTTCTGGTCGTCGGCACTGGGTTGCACCTCGCCCCAGTCGCTGTCGAGGACGTAGCGCTTCTTGTCGATGAGCTCGCGCACGAAGGCGACAGCGGCCTTGTTGACGGTGTAGGAGGCCATCGACCCATCGTGGCGCGGCCTCCCGACAGGCACCACCCGGAACGCCGTGTGAGACTGGCCGACGTGCACCGCTTCTCCGCCACGACGGAGTCGCAGGCACTCGTCGTCGCCCCCCGCGAGGACATCTGGGCCGCCATCACCGACCCGAAGGTGCTCCCCAAGCTGACGCCGCTGCTGCGACACATCGATGCCGACGGCGACCTGTGGCGGTGGGACCTGTCCCGGATCAACGTCCTCGGCATCGTCGTCGACCCGAGCTTCACCGAGCGGATGACGTTCGTGCCGAACGAGCGGATCGAGTACACCCACGAGCCCCCGGCCGGCGCGCACGAGTGGGCCGGCGCCGAGGGCTGGTACCGGCTCACGGACCGCGCCGCCGGCACTCACCTGGCCATCTCGATCACCCTCTCGGTCGAGCTGCCGCTCGCCCGTCTCACGGCCCCCGCCGTCGAGACGGTGATCCGGACCTCGATGGCGGTGACCGGATCCCGCTTCGCCACCAACCTCGACCGCCACCTCGGCGTCCGAAGCGCCGGACCGCCCGTCTAACCTGACGACGTGGTCTCCTGGCTGACGGTGGTCGTCCTCGTGGCGGCGACGGCCCTCGGCGTCCTCGCCCTCGTGTATGCACTGACTCGCCGCGTCGTCGACGACCGCCTCCTGCTCGTCCTCGGGGCCCTGGAGATCGCCCTGCTCGCGCAGGTGTTCGTCGGTCTGGGGCAGGGGATCGGGCGTACCACCGACTTCGAGAAGGCGGTGTTCTTCGCCTACCTCCTCACGGTTCCCTTCATCGCCCCGGTCGCGGTGTTCCTCGCACTCAAGGAGAAGACGCGGTCGTCGATGCTCGTGGTCCTCGGGTCCGCGGTGGTCGTCGGTGTCCTCGTCGCGCGCCTGGTCCAGATCTGGGGCGCCGGTGTCTGACCCGACCCCCGACCAGACGCATACCCCCGAGAAGGGCAGCACCCGACGGGGTCTGGGGATCATCCTCGTCGCGCTCTACGGCCTGTTCGCGCTCGCCGCCACCGGGCGGGCGACCTACCAGATCATCGCGGACTTCCAGAAGGCGCCGGTCGCGTACCTGCTCTCGGTGCTCGCCGCGGTCATCTACATCGTCGCCACCGTCGCGCTCGCGAGAGGCGACCGGACGTCGATCCGGGTGGCGCGGGTCGCCATCACCATCGAGCTGGTCGGCGTCCTCACCGTCGGGCTGGTGTCCTACCTCGTGCCGTCCGAGTTCCCCGACAAGACCGTGTGGTCGCACTTCGGCTCGGGCTACGGCTACTTCCCGCTCATCCTGCCGATTCTCGGCCTGCTCTGGTTGCGGTACCAGTCCCGTCGGTGATCCTGGTGTGGCCGGAGCGCCGGATGAGTCATATGGTGCAACGGTCGGCAGCAGCGGAGCGCGCCCCGGCGCGCGGTTCTCGGGAGGCAGGTCCGTGGCAGACACGCATTCGACGACGGCATTCGGCCGCCGGTCGTTCCTCGGCCTGGCCGGGGGCGCGCTGGGAGCAGGTGTGCTCGCGGCCTGCGGCGACAACACCGGCCGGAGTGACGGCTCGTCCACGTCGGGAGGCTCGCTGCGACTGTCGCAGTGGTACCACCAGTACGGCGAGGACGGCACCCAGCAGGCGGTCGAGGGGTATGCGAAGGCCTACCCGGGCGCCAGCGTCACCGTGCAGTGGAACCCCGGCGACTACGACCAGAAGGTCGCCAGTGCCCTGTTGACCGACGGCGGTCCCGACATCTTCGAGTTCGGCAACGGCCCCTCGATCGACATGATCCAGGGCGGCCAGGTCGTCGACATGAGCGGCATCCTCGGCGGAGCGGAGTCGGACTTCACCCGCAGCCTCGTCCAGCGGATGACCTACAAGGGGAAGCTGTACGCGGTCCCGCAGGTCACCGACATGCAGCTGCTCGTCTACCGCAAGAGCCTTCTCCAGGCCGCGGGGGTGAACCCGCCCGCGACCGTCGACGAGCTCATCGCCGCCGCCAAGAAGCTCACGACCGACAAGGTCAAGGGCCTCTTCGCGGGCAACGACGGCGGCATCGGCGTGCTGGGGGGTCCGATGCTCTGGGCGGCCGGCCAGGACTACCTCAGCGACGACCAGACCCAGATGGGCTTCGACGACAACCGCGGCGCCGCGGCGCTCGGCCGGCTGCGCACCCTGTTCACCAGCAACGCCCTGCTCCTCGGGGCGCCGGCCGACTGGTCGGACCCGTCGGCGTTCACCCAGGGCCTGTGCGCCATGCAGTGGACGGGTCTCTGGACTCTGCCCACCATCGAGAAGGCGTTCCCCGGGGACTACGGCGTCATGGCGTGGCCGGCCCTCGACGCCCAGGGGAAGCCGTCCGTGCCGGTCGGCGCATACGGGTCCTGCGTCAGCGCGAAGACCCGCAACGTCGACGCCGCGAAGGGCTACGTGAAGTGGCTCTGGGTCGACCAGACCGCGAAGCAGCTGGACTTCGCGCAGTCGTTCGGGTTCCACATCCCGGCCCGGCAGAGCGTCGCGGCCAAGGCGGACAAGCTGAAGAAACCGCCCGCCTCCGACGCGGTCAAGCTGGTCAACGAGAACGGCCACGCGCAGACACCGCTGCTGTGGACGCCGAAGTGCGCGACGGCGTTCTCCGACGGACTGACCCGCATCGTCAAGGACGGCGCCGACCCCAAGGCCGAGATCGCCACGATGAAGACCACGATCGACGCCGAGCTCAAGCGCGTCAACGGTTGACGCTGCCGTCGTGACGCAGCCGGCCTCAGGGCTGACCCGACGGCGACGCCTGCTCGGCACGCAGGACCGGAACCTCTGGTTCTGGGTCTTCGTCGGTCCGTTCTTCCTGGGGCTGCTGGTCTTCGTCTACGTCCCGATCCTCTGGAGCATCTGGCTCAGCTTCTTCACCGCCCGCAACACCGTCACCCCGACGGAGTTCGTGGGGCTCGGCAACTACGCCGACATGCTGTCCGACCCGGCGTTCCGCTCGAGCATGCTCACCTTCGTCGTCTTCGCGGCGTTCATCGTGCCGACGACGTTCGCTCTGTCCCTGGGGCTGGCGCTGCTGGTCCATCGCGCCCGGTGGTTCCAGCCGTTCTTCCGGTCGGTGTTCTTCCTGCCGACCGCGTGCTCGTACGTCGTCGCGTCGCTGGTGTGGAAGATGTCGATCTTCTCCGGGGTCCGGTTCGGGTTGGCCAACACGGTGCTCGCCTGGTTCGGGGTCGCGCCGACGCCGTGGCTCTCGGTGACCCAGCCGCCGTGGTACTGGCTGGTCATCGTCACCGTGCGGCTCTGGCTGCAGGTCGGCTTCTACATGATCCTGTTCCTCGCCGCGCCTGCAACGGATCTCGCCGACGCTCTACGAGGCGGCGGCCATCGACGGCGCGGTCGGTTGGAAGGTGCTGCGCTACATCACCGTCCCGCAGCTCGCGGCGACGTCGAGTGCGGTCCTGCTGCTCCTGCTCGTCAACGCGTTCCAGGCGTTCGACGAGTTCTACAACCTGCTCTCGTCCACGGGGCAGTACCCGCCGTATGCGCGTCCACCACTCGTCTACCTCTACTACACCGCGCTCGGTAGCGGTCAGGACTTCGGGCACGGCAGTGCCGGCGCGGTGATCCTCACGCTGGTCATCGCCGTGGTGGCGCTCGGCCAGGGCCGGCTGATGCGGTTCGGGCGGGAGGACTGAGATGGCCATCCAGCGGCGGCCGGTCGACAAGGTGGGCAGCGGCGCCCGCTACGTCGTGCTGGTCCTCGGCGCCGTCCTCTTCCTCGTGCCGTTCTACCTGTTGCTACGAAACGGCCTCTCCACCGAGGCCGACATCACCTCTCCGGACTGGACTCTGTTCCCGAGCAGCCTCCAGTGGGGCAACGTCGCCGAGCTGTTCGACAGCCGGTCGGTGCCGATGGCCCGGTCGCTGGCCAACAGCGCGGTCATCGCGGTCACCCAGACGGTGCTGGTTCTCGCGGTGAGCGGGATGGCGGGGTACGGGTTGGCCCGGATCCCGTACCGCTGGTCCAACGTCGTGCTCTACGCGACGGTGGCCACGCTGCTGATACCGGCGGCGGTGACGTTCGTGCCGAGCTTCGTGCTCGTCTCCACTCTCGGTTGGGTCAGCAGCCTGCGCGGCCTCATCGTCCCGGGGCTGTTCCAGGCCTTCGCGACGTTCCTGTTCCGCCAGTACTTCCTCGGGTTCCCGCAGGAGCTGGAGGACGCCGCGCGGATCGACGGGTTGGGCTACTTGGGCACCTTCTGGCGGGTGGTGGTCCCGAACTCGCTCGGGTTCGTGGCCGCGATCGGGACGATCACCTTCATCGGCAGCTGGAACGCGTTCCTCTGGCCGCTGGTCATCGGCCAGGACCAGAGCTCCTGGACCGTCCAGATCGCCCTGTCGACGTTCCTCACGCAGCAGACCAGCAACCTGCACCAGCTGTTCATCGCCGCCGTGATCTCGATCCTGCCGCTGCTGGTGATGTTCCTCTTCCTCCAACGCTGGATCGTGCAGGGCGTGGAGCGCAGCGGCATCAACGAGTAGGCGCGTGCTTGCCTAAACTCGTGGCATCCGGTGACGAGGCATGGGACCGTGGGGGTGCCGACAGTCGAGCGGGAAGACGACGGCGGGAGGCGGACGACAGGCGTGGGCACGGCATACGACCCCCTGGCCGCCCACCGAAAGGCGGGCGACCCTCCTTTCGACGTGGTCCTGGCCGGCACGGTCTTCCTCGACATCATCTTCACCGGCCTGCCGGAGGTCCCCCGCGCGGGGACCGAGGTCTGGGCCGAGGGCATGGGCTCGTGCCCGGGCGGGATCGCCAACCTGGCCGTGGCGTCCAGCCGGCTCGGCCTGCGGACCGCCCTCGTCGCGGCGTTCGGTGACGACGACTACGGCGACTTCTGCTGGCGCACGCTCGAGGAGCAGGAGCACGTCGACCTCAGCCTCTCGCGGCGGTTCGACGACTGGCACTCGCCGGTCACCGTGTCGATGTCGGTCGGTCGCGACCGCAGCATGGTGACCCACGGTCACGCGGCTCCGGTCGGGACGGCGGAGCTGATGGGTCCGCCGCCGCCGACCCGCTCGGTCCTCGTCGACCTCGGTGAGGTGGTCCGCGACGAGGAGGCGGGGACGTGGATCCAGACCGCCCAGAAGGACGGCGCCCTGGTGTTCGCCGACATCGGTTGGGACTCCACCGGCGAGTGGCGCGTGGCCACCCTCGACCTGCTCGCGCACTGCCACGGGTTCCTGCCCAACGCCGAGGAGGCGATGGCCTACACCCGCACCGACACGCCCCAGGACGCGCTCTACGCCCTGGCCGACCGCGTACCCCTCGCCGTCGTCACGAACGGCAGCCTCGGCGCTCTGGCCATCGACAACACGACCGGCGAGGAGGTCTCCGTACCCGCACTGAGGGTCCCGGCCCTCGACGCGACCGGGGCCGGGGACGTCTTCGCTGCGAGTCTGGTCGTCGGGACGCTCGCGGGCTGGTCGCTCCACGACCGGCTCTCGTTCGCGGCCCTCTGCTCGTCCCTGGCCGTCCAGCAGTTCGGCGGCTCGCTCGCCGCGCCGGGCTGGGGCGACATCGTCGACTGGTGGCGCGGCATCCGCGACGCCGCGGACGAGTCGTCGTATGCGTGTTCCCTCCGCCGCCGCTACGCCTTCCTCGACGAGATCGTGCCCCAGGTCCCGGGCGGAGCGGTGCGCCGGGCGGCCGCCACGATCGCCCGGCAGGCGGACGTCGCGCAGCACTGAGGCGTATCAGCGCCCAGAGTGGGGTCCTCTTCAGGGATGGACGCCCCCACCCCTGCAAGGACGCCTCATGTCGACGCTGGACTTCCTCCCGCTGCTCAAGGCCCCCGAGTCGTGGCCGACCTGGTTGGTCGGAGCGATCGCGATGCTGGCCCTCGCCGCCCTCGACGTGGCCGGTGCGCTCGCGGCCAAGCAGTGGGCCGCCACCTCCGGCGTGGTCCCGCTCCTGCTCGGTGCGGCCGCCTTCCTCGTCCTGTTCTGGGTGTATGCGTCGGCGCTCCAGTACGCCGAGCTCGCCCTGGTGACGATGGGCTGGATCGTGGTCCTCCAGGTCGGCCTGCTCCTCATCGACCGGTTCCACTTCGGCGTCCACCTCGCCCCGGGCAAGTGGGTCGCCGCCGTGATCATCCTCGTGGCACAGGGGTACCTCTTGCTCGGACCCAGTGGTGCCGTGGACGAGACGGCGGTTGTCGCCGCGCCGACCGTCACCGTAGAGACGCGGGACGCCGCCTGACGGCTCTGGGTCGGTTGCTCAGTCGCCGAGCGCGATGACGCGACTCGCCTGCCGGATCACCGCGGCATCCACGAACCGGCCGTCGGCGAGGGCCACCGCCCCCTGACCCGTCGCGGCGGCGTTCTCTGCTGCCGCCAGCAGCTCACGGGCTCGCTCGACCTCGCCCTCCGTCGGCGTGAAGGCGGTCGAGCGGCACCTCGCGAGGCCGGTCCAGCGGGCGCGGGACCAGTGGGTCGAAATCGTCAGCCATGCGTCCCGCCGTAGACGGCGCGGGCCTGGCGGTCGACCTCCGCAGCGGTCGGGACGGACGCCTGGGCACCGGCTCGCTGGACCGCGAGGGACGCTGCGGCGCAGGCCCGTTCGAGGCAGGTGCGTTCGTCGTGGCCCTGGGCCAGCGAGGCTGCATACACGCCACAGAACGTGTCGCCGGCGGCCACCGTGTCCGTCGCCGTCACCCTGGGCGACTCGACCCGGACGTCGCCGCCGACCCGGGTGACGAGGCGGGCGCCGTCCGAACCGAGGGTGACCAGGACCGCCGGTACGTCGTCGAGCAGCCGTCTCACCGCATCGTCGACATCGGCCAGCTGCGCGAGCTCGACCGCCTCGTGCTCGTTGACCACGAGCACGTCGACCTGCGACCGCAGCTCGGGGATCAGGGGAGCGGCCGGCGCAGCGTTGAGGACGAAGCGGGCTCCGTCCCGCCGGGCGGACGCGGCGTCCGCGACGACCCGCTGCGGAATCTCCAGCTGCGCGAGGACCACGTCGGCCGCGCCGATCAGCTCGCGGTCGGTGCCGCTCAGCTGCACGGCGGCATTCGCGCCGGCCGCCACGACGATCGTGTTCTCCGCTTCGGCGTCGATGGTGATGAGCGCGACACCCGTCGGGTGGTCCACCACCCGGCGGATCCCGGTGACGTCGATCCCGTCCCGGCGGAGGTCGTCGAGCAGCGTGTCCCCGTCGCCGTCCGAGCCCACCGCGCCGACCATCGCGGTGTCCGCGCCGCCGGCCCGGGCCGCCCCTACCGCCTGGTTCGCGCCCTTACCACCGCCGCTGCGCTGGATCGTCTCCGCCAGCAAGGTCTCGCCCGGTTTGGGCAGCCGCGTGGTGCGAACCGCGACGTCCATGTTCACGGAACCGACGACGACGACACGCCCGCTCACGGGCCGACCCGTTCCCGAGCCGGTGCGCTGGACTCGCGCACCACGAGGCGGGGTTCGACCCGGACGGTGCGCGGGGGAGTCTTGGGCGCCTCCATCCGTCCGAGGAGCAGGCGGGCCGCCTCGTGGCCACGGGTCCGGGCGCCGAGGGACACGCTGGTCAGCGACGGGCTGAACACGCGGGCGAACTGGGTGTCGTCGATCCCGACCACGGCCAGCTGCTGCGGGACGCGCCGCCGCGCGTTGTGGGCGGCGCGCATCACCCCGAAGGCGAGCAGGTCGTTCGCCGCGATCACCGCGTCCGGTCGGCGGCGGGGGTCGAGCGCGCCGAGGGTGGCCCACGCCTCCTCGCCGGCGCCGACCGTGAAGTCGTCGACCTCGACGACCGGTCCCGTGGAACCGGTTGCCGCGCAGGCCTGTTGGTAGCCCTCGCTGCGGGCGCGACCAGGGCGCCGTGTCGGCGGGGCCGTTGACGAAGGCGATGCGCCGGCGTCCGGTCTCGAGCAGGTGGGCGTGGGCCATGACGACACCCCGGCGCGAGTCGGTCCGTACCGTGTCCAGGGGCGTGCCCTCCCCGATGTCACCCACGACCACCACGGGGACCGGCGCGTTGACCAGGGCGTCGACGAGCTCGGGGGAGCGACGGAGCGGGCTGATGATGAGTCCGTCCGCATACCCGCGGGAGAGGCTGCGGACCAGGGCCACGAGGTCGGTGAGGTCGTGCCCGGTCGAGGCGACGAGGAGCCGGGCGCCGGAACCGGCCATGCCCTCCTCGACCCCGCGCATCATCTCCGTGTAGACCGGGTTGCCGACGTCGTCGACGGCGAACGCCACCTGCATCGTCGCGCCCAGCTTGAGGGCCCGGCCGGTGGCGTCGGGAACGTAGCCGAGCTCGGCGACCGCCGCCCGCACGCGGTCCTCGGTGTCGGGCCGGGCCGGCTTGCCGTTGAGGACCCTGGAGACCGACGCGATGGAGACGCCGGCCCGGTCGGCGACCTCCACGACGGTCGGCCGCCGGTTCACGGAGCCCCGACCTCCCGCACGGCGCCCTGGACAGCCAGGGTCCGCTCGGTCAGCGCATCGAAGGTCAGGTCGCCGGCGTCCGGGATCGACGTCACCAGGCGCCCCTGCAGCGGGTCCGTCCACCGTGGTGCGAGGCCGGCGGCACCGGTCAGGGCGCCCGTGATCGCGCCCACCGTGGCGCCGTTGGAGTCGGTGTCCCAGCCGCCCATCACGGTGAGGCAGATCGACCGGTCGAAGTCCCCGCCACCGGCCTCCAGGGCGTAGGCGACGAGGGCGGTGTTGTTGAGGCTGTGCACCCAGTGATGGCCGGCGAACTCCGCCTCGAGGGTGGCATACGCCTCGGTGGGGTCGCCGCCGCTCCGGCCGAGGTCGCGCCCGAGCGCCACGGCACGGGCCATGCGGCTGTTGGGCGGAACGACGCTGGTGCCCACATCGAGAACCGTACCGATGTCGCCTCCGCCGATGGCCGCGGAAGCCATCGCCGCGACGAACATGGCGCCGTAGAGACCGTTGCGGGTGTGGCTGACGGCGGCGTCGCGCCAGGCCCACTCGGCCGCCCGCAGCGGGTCTCCGGGGTTGGCCCAGCCGTAGAGGTCGGTGCGGATCTGGGCCCCGATCCACTCGCGGAACGGGTTGCGGATCCTCGCGGTTCGCGGCGGCGAGATCCCCTCCAGCAGGTTGCGGTAGGCCACGCGCTCCGCCGTGAACGTCCGCCCCGCGGGCAGGTCGACGAGCCACATCTGGGCCACGTCGTCCGGGGTGAACCCGGCGCCGTGCCAGCAGGAACCAGAGCGCTCGACGGTTCGCTGTGGCCTGGGTCGGCGGCCGCTTGGGTGGACGCGTACGGGTGGGCTGTGGAGCCTGGGTCACCGCAGTCATGCGTTCCCGTCCCGTCGTCGTCGTCGGTTACTGTAAACGTTTACAGCGCGTCGGGTCGAGTGTGCCAACGACCGACCCGGCCTGTCAACCCGGGTTACGAAACCGTTGCCGGAGAACGGTCGCCGACGGGTTCAGGGCTGTCGCTCGGGGTAGCGTCGCCGCGTGAGGTCATCCGGGGGAGCCGTCGCCGTCGCCGTCGCCGTCTGCGTCACGGCCGGGTGCTCGAGCCCGGCGCCGTCGACCGGCGGGGTCACCTCGTCGCCGGCCACATCGCCGACCTCTACCTCTTCGGAGGGCACGGCGACCCGGTCGCCGGAGGCCCTGAAGAGCGCCCTGCTCGGTGCCGCGGACGTCCCGGCCGGCTGGACCGTCTACGCCGGGCAGCCGACCGGCACGGCGACGGCTACCTCGTCGGTCACGGCGGCGGACCCGAAGTGCGCAGGCTTCCTGGAGCTGGTCAAGGATCCCCCGAACCCGCTGCCGGCGAACCAGGCCGAGGTCGAGCTCGACGGCGGCGACCTCAAGCCGCCGTACGTCGTCGAGTCCCTGCAGGCATACCCCTCGGCGGCAGCCGCAGCCGCCCAGCACGCGAAGCAGCAGCAGGACGTCGCGTCCTGCGCTCAGGTCAGCTACACGGTCGAAGGCGGGACCTCTCCGGTCAGCGTCTCCGGCGAGCCGGCCCCGACGCTCGACGTCCCCGCGAGCGGGATCCGGCTGGCCGCTCAGGGCGGCGGGCTGTCCGGCTATGAGGCCCGCATCGTCAACGCCCAGGTGGGAGACACGTTGGTATCGCTGACGTTCCTCAAGGCGACCGAGGACCAGCGCGAGGCGCTGACCAGGGCCGCCGTGGCCAAGGTCACGAAGGCGTTCGGGACCACCGCGAGCTGACGGGGCTGAGGGTCAGCGGGGCTCGAGGAGGAACAGCGGGATGAGGCGCTGCGTGCGGACCTGGTACTCGGCGTAGGGCGGGTAGGCCTCGACGGCCCGAACCCACCAGTCGAACCGCTCCTTGCCCTCCAGCTCGCGGGCCCGTGCGGCGAACGTCCTCGTGTCGGCCTGGATCTCGACGTCGGGGTCGGCCTTGAGGTTCCAGTACCACTTCGGGTGCTCCGGGGCTCCACCCTGGCTGGCCACGAGGACGAACGCCCCGTCGTGCTCCACCCGCATCAGCGGCACCTTGCGGACGGCTCCGGTCTTGGCCCCGCGCATCGTCACGAGGATGACCGGCCGCCCCTGCCGGTCGACGACGTTGGTGTCACCGGCCTGCTCGATCTTGGCCACGTCGTCGCGCACCCAACCTTTGGGGCTGGGGACGTAGTCGCTCTCGAGGCTCATGGCGTCATCCAACCACCGCGCGCTGTCGGGGCCCTGTGGAAAACCGAGGGGGTATGCGCGGCGCTCGCGCCAGGCTGGTCGGCATGAGCTTCGAGGACCTTCCCGCCGACTGGCCGCAGCGACCGGTGACCGACTCCGAGATCACCGCCGACCTGCTCGACCTCATCGTGGGCGACCGTGACCGGGCGGTCGGCGCACTGGGGATCCTGCTGTGCGGCCGCGACGAACGGCTGCTCCAACCGGTGGTCGTCGAGGCGCCCGACCTGCAGGCGAGTGCGGCCGAGCGGCGACAAGGGTTCGACAACCTCTGCGCCGCGTTCTGTCACCTGAGCGAACCGGGCGCCGACAGCGGCGACTCGGGCCTCGGGATGCTCGTCGCCCTCGCCCGTCCCGGACCACCCCTGGCCACTCCGGGCGACCTGCGGTGGCGCGACACCGCGGTGCAGAGCTGTCTGGACCACGGTGTCGCGCTGCTCGGGGTCTGGCTGGTGACGCCGGAGGTCATCCAGCCGTTGCCGCTTCGCGCGTCCCAGCGTCGGTCGGCCTGACCCGTGTCGCCCGCTGTCGGATCGGCCAGTCCGGTCGCGCGGACTCGGGCCGGGCCGCCTCCCACCAGGCCGCCGCCCGAAGGACTCCGATGTCGTCGAACCGGCGGCCGGTGACCGCCAGCCCGATCGTCCGTCCGTCGTCGGTGAACCCGGCGTTGATGGAGATCGAGGGTTGGCCCGACATGTTGGCCGGCGCGGTGAACCCGATGTGGACCATGCCACCGTCGTGGTCGCCGAACGGCATCGGCCACTCGGCGGGGAACGCCGGGACGGGAGCGACGGGGGAGAGCACGACGTCGAACGGCAGGGTGGCGGCGACCGACCTCCGCTGGATGTCCATGATGCTCTGGTAGCAGGCGAGCACCTCGCGACCGGACACGTCGGCCGCCGCTTCCACCCACCGCCGGATGAACGGCAGCACGCGGGCCTGGCCATCAGGCGCCAACGCCTGGAAGTCCTTCCACGAGCGCACCCGCCAGAACGTGTCCAGGTCGCCAAGCAGCTCGTCGGTGAGGAACGGCGCCAGGGGTTCGACGACGGCGCCGCCCTCCGCGAACGCCTGAGCCGCGTGGGCCACGACCGCGGCGACCTCGGGATCCACGGGCATCCCGCAGCCCGCGTCGAGCATCAGTCCGACCCGCAGCCCGCCGACGTCCGGGGTCGACGGGCCGATGTCGTCCCACGGCAGGTCCGAGGGCGGGAGCGCGGTCCAGTCTCGGCTGTCCGGGCGGCTGAGGACCGACATCATCAGTGCCGCGTCCTCGACCGTCCGGGTCATCGGACCGGCCACCCGGCCCAGGTAGGGCGTGTCGAGCGGTACTCGCCCGGAGCTGGGCTTGAACGCCGCGAGGCCGAGCCACGTTCCGGGCAGCCGGATCGACCCGCCGATGTCCGTCCCGACGTTGAGGGGCGCGTATCCTGCCGCCGCGGCCGCTCCGGCACCGGACGACGACCCGCCGGTGGTCAGCGCCGGGTCCCAGGGGCTGCGGGTGATGCCGTGCAGGCTCGAGACGCCGGAGGAGAGCATCCCCCAGTCCGGCATGACCGTGGACCCGACGATCACCGCGCCCGCCTCGGTGAGCCGCTCCACGACCGGGGAGCTGCGCTCGGGCACCACGGGGACCACGCCCGCGTTGCCGGCCGGCATGGGGACGCCGGCACGGGCGAGGTTCTCCTTGACCGTCGCGGGTACGCCGTCCAGCGGTCCCCGGGCCTCACCGTGCCGCCAGCGTTCGGTGCTCTCCGCCGCGGCGACCCTGGCCGACTCGTCGGCGCGGTCCCACAGGGCGTTGAGCTCGGGCTCGGCGTCGTCCACGACGGTCAGAGCCGCCTCCACCACCTCGGTGGGGGAGAGGCTGCCGTCGGCGTAGGCGGCGCCGAGCTCGGCGCCGGTGAGCCGGGCGATCTCCCACGCGTCGCGCAACTCACTCTCCTCTCGCGCTGACGGACACCCGCGTCACTGTAACGATGCGTTCTCGGAGTCCCCCCGGGCCGTTGGAGGTCGATCCGAGCGCTCTAGGGTTCGGATATACCTCCACCGGCGGAGGGACCGCCGCTGACGGACGGAGATGTGATGTTCACTCGCACTGGCCGAATCGCCACCGGGGTCGCGTTGCTCGCCCTCGCGGTGAGCGCGTGCACCGCCGGGTCGACGACGAACCCCGGCTCGACCGGAGGCTCGACCGGCGGGTCCGGCGGTGGCTCGGCCGGGACGATCACCATCGGCCTGGTCGCGGAACCCGCGAGCCTGGACTTCACCAAGGTCGACGGCGCGGCGATCCCCCAGGTGCTGCTGACGAACATCTACGAGACGCTCGTCAAGCAGGACCAGGACGGCAAGATCGTCCCCAGCCTGGCCACGGCCTGGAAGGTGTCCGACGACAAGAAGACCTACACGTTCGACCTGACGCCGAACGCGAAGTTCACCAACGGCGACCCGTTCACCGCCGACGACGCCGTCTTCTCGATCAACCGGGTCAAGACCGACTGGACCATCTCGCTCAAGGCGGCCATGAACGTCGTCGCCGATGCGAAGGCCGTGACGCCGAACCAGCTGCAGGTGACGCTGAGCAAGCCCAGCAACGACTGGCTGTTCCGGATGACCACCCGGATCGGCGCCATGATGGACCCCAAGGGCGTGGACGCGCTCGCGACCAAGCCGGTCGGCACGGGGCCCTACGTCTTCGACACGTGGAACCGCGGCGACTCGATCACCCTCAAGGCGAACCCGAACTACTGGGGGAAGCAGCCCGCATACTCCACTGTCGTCCTCAAGTACTTCAAGGACGGCACCGCCCTCAACAACGCGCTGCTGACCGGCACCATCAACGTGATCGGCACCGTGCAGGCGCCCGAGTCCCTCGCTCAGTTCACCGGGAACAGCAAGTACCAGGTCATCGAGGGCACCACCAACGGTGAGGTCGTGCTGTCGTTCAACAACGCCAAGGCTCCGCTGACCAACCCCAAGCTGCGCCAGGCGATCCGCACGGCGATCGACCACAAGGCGCTGATGGACACCTGCTGGGCGGGCAAGGGCACGCTGATCGGCAGCATGGTCCCACCGACCGACCCCTGGTACGAGGACCGGACCGGTGACTTCCCCTACGACCAGGCCAAGGCCAAGGCGCTGCTCGCCGAGTCGGGCAGCGCGACGCCGACGCTGCGCCTCCGGGTCCCGAACCTTCCGTATGCGGTCGCCTGCGGCCAGGTGGTCAAGAGCCAGCTCGAGCAGGTCGGCATCACCGTGAACCTCGACCAGCTCGAGTTCCCGGCGGCGTGGCTGCAGACGGTGTTCAAGGACCACGACTACGACATGTCGATCGTCGCCCACGTCGAGCCGCGGGACCTGCCGGCGGTGTTCGGGAACCCGCAGTACTACACGCAGTACAACAACCCCCAGCTACAGGCCGACATCGCGGCCGCCGACGCCGGCACCACCGACGAGCAGGTGACCGACATGAAGAAGGCCGCCCAAGAGCTGTCCCAGGACGCGGCCGCCGACTTCCTGTTCCTGCTGCCCAACCTCATCGTCGCCGATACGGGGATCACCGGGCTGCCCAAGAACGCGATCACCGAGTCGTTCGACTTGTCAGCGCTCGCGAAGGGGTGAGCCACGCCGTCGGGTCGCGGCCGGGGGGCGAGCGCGTAGGGTCGGCGACGTGATCCTCCGAGTCCTGCAACGGCTCGGGATCCTCGTCGTGAGCCTGCTCGCCAGCTCGGTGCTGGTGTTCGCCTTCATGGCCGTGCTTCCGGGTGACCCCGCCCGAGTTGCCTTGGGGGTCAACGCGAGCGACGAGGCGGTGGCCCAGCTCCGTGAGCAGTTCGGCCTGGACCGGCCGCTCGTCGTTCAGTACCTCGACTGGCTCGGCGGGCTGCTGACGTTCCGGCTCGGCAACTCCTACGTGAGCGGCGCGGCCATCGGTCCGCAGGTCGCGGACCGGCTCCAGGTGACTTTGTGGCTGGTGCTGACCGCCACGGTCATCGCGACGCTGATCGCGATCCCCCTGGGCGTGCT
The DNA here is from genome assembly GCA_963713345.1 of uncultured Actinomycetota bacterium. GTDB lineage: Bacteria > Actinomycetota > Actinomycetes > Actinomycetales > Dermatophilaceae > Lapillicoccus. The sequence goes on from CAVQLI010000010.1 coordinate 280,253, forward strand.
GGCGGCGGTGCGGCACCGGAAGCCGTCCGGGCTCGTCATCTCGGCGATCTCCCAGGTCGGCGTCGCGGTCCCCGCCTTCCTGGCCGGCATCCTCCTCATCACCGTCTTCGCGGTGCAGCTCGGCTGGCTCCCGGCCAACGGCTGGACGCCGCCGGTCGTGGACCCGGGGATGTTCGTCAAGCAGCTGATCCTCCCGGCTCTGTCGCTCGGGCTGGTCCAGGGGGCCGTACTGACGAGGTACGTCCGGAGTGCGGTGCTCGACGTCCAGCAGGAGGACTACCTGCGGACCGCTCGCGCCAAGGGACTGTCGCCGATGGCGGCGATGCGGCGGCACGGGCTGCGCAACGCGGCGATCCCCGTGGTCACCGTGCTGGCCCTCCAGCTGGCCACCCTCCTCGTCGGCGCGGTCGTGGTCGAGCGCGTCTTCGTCGTGCCCGGGCTCGGCAGCCTGCTCCTCGACGCCGTCGGGCAGCGGGACCTCAAGATGGTGCAGGACGTCGTCATGGTCATCGTCGTCGCCGTCCTGGTCATCAACGTCGTCGTCGAGGTGCTCTACGTGGTCATCGACCCGCGCCTCCGGGTGGGCCAGCGATGAGCACCCTCCCCGAGGTCGGGCCCGCGAGCGACCCCCAGCCGGAACCCGCCCCGGCGCGCCGCGGTCCGCGTCGCCGACCCCTCGGCGCGACTCTGGTCGCCGGCGGGGTCCTCGTGGCGCTGATCGTGCTGATGGCGTTGGTGTCCTACGTGTGGACGCCGTGGGACCCGACCTTCGTCAACGCGGCGGACCGGCTGCAGGGGTTCTCGTCGCGGCACTGGCTGGGGACGGACAAGTTCGGCCGCGACATCTTCTCCCAGATCCTCATGGGGGCGCGGACCACGCTGTTCGTCGGCGTGGTCGCGGTCGGGATAGCCGCGGTCATCGGCATACCCCTCGGGATCGTCGCGGCGATGGCGTCGCGGTGGACCGGCGAGGCACTGATGCGCGGCAACGACCTGCTGCTCGCGTTCCCCGCGCTGTTGCTGGCGATCATGTTCAGCGCGATCTACGGCGGGTCGACGCTCGTGGCCATGGTCGCGATCGGGATCGCCACCGTGCCGAGCTTCGTGCGGCTGGTGCGGTCGGGTTCGCTGCAGGTGATGCACTCCGAGTACGTCCTGGCCGCCCGCGCGGCCGGACGGCGGCCGTTCGCCATCGGCCTGAGGCACGTGCTGCCGAACGTCGGCCCCCTGATCATCGTGCAGGCGTCCGTGGCGTTCGCCATCGCCGTGCTCGCCGAGGCGGCCCTGTCGTTCCTCGGTCTCGGCACCCCGCCGCCGACCCCGTCGTGGGGCCGGATGCTGCAGGAGTCCCAGGAGCTGCTGTTCATCGCGCCCCGGCTGTGCATCATCCCCGGCATCGCGATCGCCGTCGCCGTGCTCGGGTTCAACCTGCTCGGCGACGGCCTGCGCGACTACCTCGACCCTCGCTTGGATGACCGACGATGAGCGCCCTGCCACTCGAGCCGCCGCAGGACGCGGTCATCGACGTCCGCGACCTGGGTGTCCGTGTCAACGACACCGACCTCGTGGCCGACGTGTCGTTCTCCATCGGCCGGGGGGAACGGGTCGGACTGATCGGCGAGTCCGGGTCGGGGAAGTCGCTGACCGGGCTGTCGCTGATGGGGCTGCTGCCCGAGGACCTCGTGGCCTCCGGTTCGGTGCGGCTGCCGGGCTCGGACCTCGAGGTGGTCGGCGCCGGCGACGCGGCCCTGTCCCGCGTGCGGGGGCGGGACGTCGCGATGGTGTTCCAGGAGCCGATGACGGCGCTGAACCCCACCATGCGCGTCGGGGAGCAAGTGGCCGAGGCGATGCTGATCCACGACACCGTGCCCGACCGGAAGGCCGCGCAACAGCGCACCCTGGACCTGCTGGCCCAGGTTCGCCTGCCCGAGCCGGCCGAGACGGCCCGCGCCTACCCGCACCAGCTGTCCGGCGGCCAGCGGCAGCGGGTGGTCCTCGCCATCGCCCTCGCGAACGACCCCGCGCTGCTGGTCTGCGACGAGCCGACCACCGCGCTCGACGTGACCGTCCAGGCGCTCGTGCTCGACCTCATCGTGCGCGGGGTCGAGGCCCGGGACGCGGCCCTCCTGCTCATCACCCACGACCTGTCCGTGGTGGCCACCGCGTGCGAGCGGGTTCTCGTGATGTACGGCGGGCGCATCGTCGAGGCCGGTCCGGTGGAGGAGGTGTTCCGCCGGCCGCGACACCGCTACACGCAGGGCCTCATCGCGGCGTCGGACCTCACCAGCGAGGCCGGTCGCCGGCTGTGGACGATCCCGGGTTCAGTGCCACCTGCGGGCGAGTTCCCGGACGGCTGTGTGTTCCGCAACCGGTGCACCTTCGCCACCGACGAGTGCGCCGTGCGCCCGGCCTGGACGGGTCCCGACGCCTCCAGGGGGTATGCGTGCCACCACCCGGCCGACGCGGCCGACCCGTCCTCCCCGGTTCGTGCTCTGGACCCACCCGACAAAGGGTCGGTCCAGAGCGCGAACCGAAGGGAGGGAGACGCGTCCGGTGAGCCGGTGATCGTCGTCGAGGACCTGGTCCGGGACTACCAGCGACCGCGGACGTCCCTGACCCGCCCCGGACAGACCGTCCACGCCCTCAGGGGCGTGAGCTTCCAGGTCACGGCGGGGGAGCGGTTCGGCATCGTCGGGGAGTCGGGGTGCGGCAAGTCCACGCTGCTGCGACTGCTCGCCGGGCTGGACCGGCCCACATCGGGCCGGGTCGTCGTCGAGGGGACCGACATCGCCCCGCTGCCCGAGCGGCGGCTGCGGTTCCTGCGGGAACGCCTGCAGATGGTGTTCCAGGACCCGATGAGCTCGCTCGACCCCCGCATGCGCGTCCGGGACATCGTCGCGGAACCCCTTGTCGCCCAAGGGAGCCGGGCTCCTCAGGCACGGGTCATCGAGCTGCTGACCGAGGTGGGACTGTCCGAGGCGGCGGTGCACCGCTACCCGCACCAGTTCTCCGGCGGACAGCGGCAACGCATCTCGATGGCCAGGGCGCTCGCGCCGTCCCCGGGCATCCTGCTGGCCGACGAGCCGGTCAGCGCGCTCGACGTCTCGGTGCGCGCGCAGGTGCTCAACCTCATCAGCGACCTCGTCGACGAGCTGCACCTCACCCTGGTGTTCGTCTCGCACGACCTCTCCGTGGTCCGCCACCTCTGCGACCGCGTCGCGGTGATGAACGCCGGCGAGATCGTCGAGACCGGGACGGTCGAGGAGATCTGGCGGGACCCGCAGCACCCCTACACCCAGCGGCTGCTCGCCGCGGTGCCCACCATGGCGCGGGCGCTCGCCGGTGAGACCACCGCCGAGCTGGCCGCGACCGAGCTCGCCCACGTCACGGACGCCTGACCACCCATCCACGACAGGAGGACCACATGTCCGAAACCGCGCCCGGTGCGCCCCGACCCGACTACAGCCGGCTGTTCCGCCTCGACGGGCGGACGGCCCTGGTCGTCGGCGGCGGCAGCGGAATCGGCCGAGAGGGCGCGCTGGCGCTGGCCGCCAACGGCGCCACGGTGATCGTGGCCGACAAGAACCTCACCGCGGCGGAGGAGACCGTCGCCCTCGCCCCGACGTCCGGCGGCGGCGAGCTGTCCGCCTACGAGCTCGACGTCCTCGACGAACCGGCCGTGATGCGGGCGGCCGCCGACCTCGGCGTCGTCGACGTGCTCGTCTACAGCGCCGGGCGCAACGTGCGCAAGCGCGTCCTCGACTACACGAGCGAGGAGTTCGACCTGGTCATCGGGCTCAACCTGCGCGCGGCGTTCACCTGCGTGCGGGCGTTCGCCCCGGGCATGGCCGAGCGGGGTCGAGGCAGCATCATCGGCCTCGGCTCGATCCGGTCGGTGACCGTCGAGCCCGGGCAGAGCATGTATGCGTCGACGAAGGCCGGGCTGCTGCAGATGTTCCGCACCGTGGCCGCCGAGCTGGGGCCGCAGGGGGTCCGGGCCAACACGGTGGCCCCGGGCGTCGTCCGCACACCGCTCACCGGACCCATCCTCGACAACCCCGAGTGGGAGAGGGCCTACGCCGAGAAGAACGCGTTCCAGCGGTGGGCGACCCCGGACGAGATGGCCGGCGCCATCGTCTTCCTCGCGTCCGATGCGTCGTCCTACGTCACCGGCGCGCAGATCCTCGTCGACGGTGGCTGGACCGCCGTCGACGGGCGGTACACCCCGCCGAGCTGACCGCGTGGCCCCTCGTCCGGTCTTCGTCCTGCACGACCACCGAAAGCCGCGACCGCACTTCGACCTGCGGCTGGAGGAGGACGGCGTGCTGCGGTCGTGGGCGGTCCCGCGTGGACTGCCCACGACCGCGCGGCAGAACCGGCTGGCGATCGCGGTGCCCGACCACGACCTCGACCACGTCGACTACACGGACGAGTCCAAGTTCATCGCCGACACCGGCTGGTGGCAGGAGGAGTCGCGCGACGACCGACGGATCGTGTTCGTCCTGCACGGCCGGAACGGCGCTCGGCGCTACGCCCTCATCCACACCGGCGATGACTGGCTGCTCCACCTGACCAAGGAGCAGCCGGCCGCGGACGCGTCCTAGGCGGGCCCCCGCGAAGTATCGGAGCGAAGCGTGGGGTCCCCGCGACGGATCGACGCGAAGCGGCGAACGTCGTGGGGAGAACTTCGTGGGGTGACTAGAGGCTGGAGGACCGCTGCCAGAGGTTGATGCCGGCGTCGACCGCATACCGGTCGATCTTGCGGAGCTCCTCGGCGGAGAACTCGAGGTTCTGCGTGCTGGCGAGGCTGTCCTCGAGCTGCGCGACGCTGGACGCCCCGATGAGCACCGAAGTGACCCGGACGTCGCGGAGGACCCAGGCGAGGGCCATCTGCGCGAGGGACTGACCGCGGGCCTTGGCCAGCCGGTTGAGCGACCGGATGTGCTTCATGGCCGACTCGGACAACAGCGACGGGTCCAGCGACTTCCCTTGCGCCGCACGGGAACCGGCCGGGAATGCCCTTGAGGTACTTGTCGGTCAGCATGCCCTGGGCGAGCGGTGAGAACGCGATGCAGCCGACGCCGTTGACGCCGAGGACGTCGAGCAGGTCCTCCTCGACCCAGCGGTTGAGCATCGAGTAGGAGGGCTGGTGGATGAGCAGCGGGGTGCCCATCTGGCGGAGGATGTCGACCGCCTCCTGCGTTCGCTGGCCCGAGTACGACGAGATGCCGACGTACAGCGCCTTGCCCTGCCGGACCGCGGTGTCGAGCGCGCCCATCGTCTCCTCGAGCGGCGTCGTGTCGTCGAACCGGTGCGAGTAGAAGATGTCGACGTAGTCAAGGCCCAGCCGCTCCAGGGACTGGTCGAGCGAGGAGAGGACGTACTTGCGCGAGCCGCCGCCCTGGCCGTAGGGACCGGGCCACATGTCGTAGCCCGCCTTGGACGAGATGATCATCTCGTCGCGGTAGCGCCGGAAGTCCTGGCGGAAGACGGTGCCGAAGTTGCGCTCGGCCGAACCGTACGGCGGGCCGTAGTTGTTGGCCAGGTCGAAGTGGGTGACGCCGAGGTCGAAGGCCCGGCGCAACGTCGCGCGCTGGTTGTCGATCGCCACGTCGTCGCCGAAGTTGTGCCAGAGACCGAGCGAGACGGCCGGCAGGTCCAGCCCGCTCGCTCCGCACCGCCGGTAGGGGATGGACGAGTAGCGGGAGCGCAGGGCCTGGTAGTCGTCCGCGTGTTGGGTCATGCGCCCATCCTGCCGCGTCGGTCCCGTCGACCGCACCGCCAGGGAGGGCAGCGCGGCCGACGAGCAAGCCGGTCAGGGCGTGAGGACCCAGCAGCGGAACGCGCCATCCGTGACGTCCGCCTCGTCGACGCTGGTGAAGCCGGCCGCCGCCGCGTACCCGCCCAGGACGTCCGGCCGCATCATCGTGCCGGTGCCGGCGGAGTCCGGTTCGGACAGCCCGACGGGGAGGCAGTGCAGGACGCTCGACGCATACATCAGCCGCTCGACCTCGGGCCCGTTCGGGGTGAAGGCGTCAAGGACGTTCTCGTCGAGGACGACGACGCGACCGCCGGGCCGCAGCGCGGCTCGCGCCGACTCGAGGGCCGCGACCGGATGCGCCATGTCGTGCAGCGCCTCGAAGAAGAACACGACGTCGGCCGATCCCGGCACCGCGGGAGCGTCGGACCGGGCCACCTCGAAGCGGACCCGGCCGGCCAGGTCCGCGCCTGCGACGTTGCGGCGCGCGTCCATGATCGAGGCCTCGTCGCTGTCGATGCCGACGGCCGTGAGGTCCGGGAACGCGCGGGCCAGGGCGATCGTGGACCACCCGACGCCGCAGCCCAGGTCGAAGGCGACCGCACCCGGCCGGCCGAGCAGCTCGGCGACCCCCGGCATCCCCGGCACCCAGGTCTCGGCCAGCTGCCCGAGGAAGCCGGCCCGGTTGAACAGGCCCTGACCGATCCGGACCTCGTCACCGTAGCCACCGAACGAGAGGCCCGTCCCGTCCCGATACGCGTCGAGCAGGGGGCCAAAGGAGCGGCCGACGCCGCCGACGAGAGCGGCGACCGACCCGACGTAGGCGGGATGGTCCTGGTCGAGGAGGGCGACGGCGTGGCCGGGCGGCAGGACGAAGCGGCGCTCGTCCGGAGCCGCGGACGGGTAATCCACGTCGAGGAACCCCGCGGTCGCCTGTTGCTCGCACCACTCCCGCACGTAGCGCGGCAGGATCCCCGTCGCCGCCGCGAGCTCGCCCGCGGTGTGCGGGGTCCGGAGCCGCTCGTAGAACCCGAACCGCCACCCGAGGTGCACGGTCAGCATCTCCATGGTTGCGATGACGCCCCCGAACATCCGCTCGGCGAGGGCTCCGGCGGCCTCGTCGGCTCCCGTGGCTGGAACTGCCTCCGGCGCGGCCGCCGCAGCGGGCGCGGTCACCGTGGTCACGACACCACCGCCGGCGTCCGGCCGTAGATCGCGGCCTCGTGCTCGGCGTCCCACGCTCCCGAGCAGGTGAGGGTGGCGTGCACGACCCGACCGTCGGCCACGGTCACGGCGATGAGCCCCACGCTCAGGAAGCTGGGCTGCGTGTCGGAGGCGACGGTGCGATAGGCGTAGTCGACGAGGAACCCGTCGCGGGTCGGCTGGTGCGCATACCGGTCGAAGGACCGCGCCGGTGCCTCCTCCAGGAGGCCGTGCACCAGGGCGTCGCGACCCGCCAGCTCGCCGACGGAGTGCGGGAGCAGCGTGGTCAGCGTGGCGTCCGCCGACACGATGTCGGTCTCGCGGCCCCCGCTGGTCTCGAGGAACGTGCGGAACCGCTCCGCGACCTCGTCGGTCGCGTCCCACGCGTCCCCGACGAGCTCGAGGTCGGTGAACGTCGCCGGGCCGACGGTCTCGCCGAGGCCTCGGGCCAGGGCGTCGGTCTCGGGAAGGGCCGAGTTGAGGGCGGCCGCCTCCCGGTCCGTGAACGTGTTGTAGGCGACGTAGTGGGACGGGTCGTGGACGTCGCGGTAGAGGGCGCTGTGCTCGAGCGTGCGACGGCCCGCGGTGGCCGCGAGCCACTCGGTCTCGCCCGCGATCAGCGAGGTGACGTCGTCGGCGTGGAACTCGACGAGCTGGACGAACGACATGGTGTGCTCCTGGAGGTCGTTGGGCAACGGTGACGTCCTCAAGGCGTGAGGTGACGCCTCACGGTGTGAGGCGACCGTCCGGACGCCTCACATCACCCAGCCCGGCGGGACCTCCGGGTCGTAGCGGCAGTAGGTCCCCGTACGAACCGCGTTGCGCAGGTGGGCGCCCAGCTCGGGATGGACCCGCTCGACGCGGCCGATCGCGTCGCGGATCCGCCACGTCACGCTGGTGCGGGCCCGTTCTGCCGGGTCGCCGACGCGCCGCGGCCGGCCGCCGAGCCCGTACGCGCGGGTCAGCTCCGCGACGATCGCCTCGCGTTCGGTCCGTGCCCGGTCCGCGGCGTCGGCGTGCCCCAGGTCCTCGGCGTCGGCGATCGCCTGGTCGAGCTCGCCGATCCGGCGTCGGTATGCGGCGCGTGCCGTCTCGTCGAGAGCGTCGCCGAGGTCACCCTCGTGGCGCACCGACCCGGCGTCGCTGATGAGGTCGAGCGCGTGCACCTCGGTCCCCGGCCGGGCCAGGAGGACGGCCAGGTCACGCATACCCTTGCTGTCGCGGACGGTCGTGCGGCGGCCGCGGAACGCGACCTCCCAGACCTCGCCGGCCCTCCGGAACACCGCCTCGTCCGAGGCCTCGGCGTCGGGCCGGTGTGGTGCCGACCCGGGAGCCGGTGCCGCGGCCGACTCGACCAGCCGGCGGACCTCCTCGACCCGGTGCGCCAGGCTCATCCGCTCGTAGGCGGTACCGGCGTCGGCGAGCAGGGCGAGCGCGCGCCCGGCGTCGTCCGGACCCGCTCGGTCGAGGAGCACGGCAGCGTGGGCCCGTCGCGTGTGGGCGGCGGCCAGGAGGGCGCCGGCGCGCTCGTTCGCTGCGAGCGCCCGCTCGAAGTGTGCTTCCGCCGACTCCGCTCGGGAGCCGCCGGCCAGCCAGGCGAGCGACCCGAGGTAGCGCTCGACCGACCCGTGGAACCCCGCCGCGATCCCGTCCACGGCGAACCGGTGCGCGTGGGGCCGGAGCAGGTCGTACAACACCCGTGACGGCTCGCCCCGCTCCCACAGCTCGATGACCGACCAGGCCGCGAAGCACACGTTCGAGACCCACTCGGCGTCGACAAGGAGGTCCCCGACCAGCCGACCGATCTGCGCCGCCGCCCGCCGCCGCAGGTCGTCGGGCTGGCCCGGGAAGATCGCCAGCATGCTGTCGCCCGCCGGGTGGATCTCCGGGATCTCGGCGAGCTGGTCGAGCAGCGCACCCATCGCGTCGGGACGGCTACCCGACTCCAGGTGGTACCAGATGCGGAGGACGTCACCGAGGATCTGCGCGTTCTGGCTGTCCGCCGGACCGGCCAGCGCGATGACCTCCTCGGCCCGTCGGCGCAGCTCCTCGAGATCCCCGACGAGGTGCGCGGCGAACCCGCGCCACAGCGGGACGTACCACCCGTAGAACGGCTGACGCAGCCGGACGGCCACGGCGGCGAACGCCCTCACGTCGTCGGCGACGCGCTCGAGCAGCCCCTGCTCCGCCAGCGCGACGATCCGGAGCCGCAGTCCCAACAGCTCGAGGGCCGGATCGCCCAGAGCGGTGGCGATCTCGACGATCTCGCCCGACTCGACCTCGCGCTGCTCCGCGTACGTCGGGCCGGCGATGGCGTCGCAGTGCGCCGCGAGGCCGTGGGCGACGGCCGGCTGCGAGCCGAGCCGCCGGGCCATCGCCACCGACTCCGCGGCGAGGGCGGCCCGGCGCTCGGCGGAGCCGAGGAACGACAGCGCGACGGAGAGCCGGGCCAGCAGGTATGCGCGCTGCTCGCCGTCGTCCTCGGGGAGTAGCGCCAGCGCTTCCTCCAGCAGGTCGATCTGGGCGTGGTCGAACAGCCGCACCTCGAAGCCGGAGAGCCCCGCCGCGAAGCCGAGCGCCGCGCCGGCGAAGTCCTCCGGACGTCCGGCCGCCCGGGCAAGGTCGCACGCCTCGGCGAACGCGACCCGGGCCGCTGCGAGGTCACCGCTCAGCAGGAGGCAGTCGCCGCGACGGCGCAGCAGCCGGGGACGCTCGGCGTCGTCCGCCGGCATACCGACCAGGGCGCGGGCGAAGGCGCCGGCGGCGACCTCGTACGCCTGGGTTCGGGCTGCGACCTCGGCAGCGTTCGACCAGTGGCGCGCGGCCGCTCCCGGCGGAGCCAGGGATCCTGCGGCGCTGAAGTGGTGGGCGACTTCCGCGTCCGGCACCGGTCCACCCCCCGCGAGGAGGGCGCGGGCGATGTCGAGATGGAGCTCACGGCGCGTCGGGTCGGGCAGTCCGGCCTCGAGCGCGTCACGGACGAGCGCGTGCGAGAACCCGAGTCGCTGGTCGCCGCCGACGACGACCAGCCCCACCTGCACCGCCTCGTCGAGGAGCAGCTGCACGTCCGACGCCGTCAGCGGCAGTACCCGGGTCAACAGCCTCACGTCGACGACCGGGCCGGCGACCGCGGCCGTCCCCAGGACCTCGGCGGCCGGCTGGCTGAGCCGGGCGACCCGGCGAGCGATCGTCGCGACGGCGCTTGCGGGCAGGGCGTCGCCGACGACGTCGAGCCCGCGCGCCGCGGCCAGGCGGCCGATCTCGCCGACGAACAACGGGTTTCCGCCGGTGCGGTCGGCGACCCGCTGCGCGTCGGCCGGCGTCGCGTGCAGGTGGTGCTGCGTCTCGAGGAGGAGGTGTACCTCGACGACGCTCAGCGGCGGGACCGCCAGGACGGTGGCGCGGTCGCGCAGCGCGTCGAGATCCGCGACTCGGCGTCGTGCTCGCGGAACGCGCCGAGGACGAGGACCGGCGCAGCGGGGGTCGTCATGGCGAGGAACCGCAGCAACCGCAGGGAACCCCGATCCGCCCAGTGCAGGTCGTCGAGGACGAGCAGCAGCGGTCGATCGCGAGCGGTCAGTGCGACCACCGAGGCGACCGCGTCGAACAGCGGGAACCGCGTCGCCGCCGCGCCGTCGTCGGTCTCGGCCGGGCTGCTTCCGTCCGACATCTCAGGGAGCAGTGCGAGCACGCGGTCCGCGTGCCCGCCCCACGCCACGCGCAGGCGCTCGGCGTCGCGGCCCTCCGCCAGCCCCCGAACGACTTGCGTCCACACCCAGAACGACGGGACTCCCGGGTCGTCCCACCCCGCGGCCCGGACGACCCGCATACCCCGGTTCGTGGCCTCGCGCTCGGCCTCGCCGAGCAGCCGGGTCTTCCCGATGCCTGCCTCGCCGGTGAGCAGCACCAGGCCGCCGCGGCCGTCGGCGGCCGCGCCCACCGCGTCGACCAGCGTCGCGCGCAGATCCTCCCGGCCGACGAGCGGCGACGGGTGGAGAGCTCGCCCGCCTACCGACCCGGGCGCCGTCGAGGCCACCCGATCAGGCTAGTGACCGCGACGGCCGCCGAGTCCGAATCACCGGAGAAGTCCGGTCCCAGGTCCGGATGAAGAGACGCGCGTTCCGACCGGTGAACACCCGCGCGTATTCTGCTGGACAGGTCATGAGTGTCAGCGTCAAGCCCCGGCTCGCTGACCGGCAACCCTCCTCCGCGGTGGGGTGCCCCGGGTGAGGACCGGGCCGGCATACCCGTCTCGACGTGGGTGCCGGCAAGCGCGCAGCACCATCGCTCGCGCGTCGTTGTCGACGAGCAGTCCATGAGCACTGAGGAGCCCCGTCATGAGTGACACCCCGAACTGGTCTTTCGAGACCCGTCAGATCCACGTCGGGCAGGTGCCCGACAGCCAGACCGGCGCGCGGGCGCTGCCGATCTACCAGACCACGTCGTACGTGTTCAAGGACACCGACCATGCGGCGAACCTGTTCGCGCTCAAGGAGTTCGGGAACATCTACACCCGGATCATGAACCCGACGCAGGACGCGGTCGAGCAGCGCATCGCGTCGCTCGAGGGTGGCGTGGGGGCGCTGCTCGTCGCGTCCGGGCAGGCCTCGGAGACGCTGGCCTTCCTCAACGTCGCCGAGGCGGGGGACCACATCGTGGCCAGCCCGTCCCTCTACGGCGGGACGTTCAACCTGCTGAAGTACACGCTGCCGAAGTTCGGGATCTCGACGACGTTCGTCGAGGACCCGACCTCGCTGGACTCGTGGCGGGCCGCCGTCCAGCCGAACACCAAGCTGTTCTTCGGAGAGACGATCGCCAACCCGAAGTCGGAGATCCTCGACATCGAGGGCGTCGCGGCGATCGCCCACGAGGCCGGTGTCCCGCTGATCGTCGACAACACCATCGCCACGCCGTTCCTGCTCCGCCCCTTGGAGCACGGCGCCGACATCGTGCTGCACTCGGCGACCAAGTACCTCGGCGGCCACGGGACGACCATCGCCGGCGTCATCGTCGACGGCGGGACGTTCGACTTCGGCAAGGACCCGGAGAAGTTCCCCAACTTCAACACGCCGGAGGAGAGCTACCACGGGCTGGTCTTCGCCCGTGACCTCGGCGTGAACGGGATCCTCGGGGCGAACCTCGCGTTCATCCTCAAGGCCCGCGTCCAGCTCCTGCGCGACATCGGTGCGGCGATCTCGCCGTTCAACGCGTTCCTCATCGCGCAGGGCCTCGAGACACTGTCGCTGCGCATCGAGCGGCACATCGAGAACACCCACAAGGTCGCCGCCTACCTGTCGTCGCACCCGCAGGTCGAGAAGGTCGTGTGGGCGTCGCTCGAGGGCGACCCGAACTACGAGCTCGCCCAGAAGTACACGCCCCGCGGCGCCGGTGCGGTGCTGGCGTTCGAGATCCAGGGCGGTCTGCCGGCCGGCAAGAAGTTCGTCGAGGGACTCACGCTGCACAGCCACGTGGCCAACATCGGCGACGTCCGGTCGTTGGCCATCCACCCGGCGTCCACGACGCACTCGCAGGGCGGCGACGACGACCGACTGCTCGCCGGTGTGACGCCGGGCCTGGTGCGCCTCGCGGTCGGCATCGAGCACATCGACGACATCATCGCCGACCTCGACCAGGGCTTCACCGCGGCGAAGATCGACTGACCGAGCCTGGGGCCGCCGGAGGGTCCGGGCGCGGATCGCGGTGACTTTTCCACCCCCTGGGGTGCACTTGTCACCGCGATCCGCCGCGTCACCCCACGAGCACGGCCGTCCGGACCAGGGCAGCCGGCTGGCAGGATGTCGGCATGAGTGAGGCCGGCACCCTCGCCCACCGGTTGCGCCGGATGAGCGGACGCGACCCCGACGAGCACGGGCGCGCGTCGACACCCCTCGAGCTGCTCTTCGACCTGACGTTCGTCGTCGCGGTCGGCCAGGCGGCGAACCTGTTCGCGCACAGCGTGTTCGAGGGTCACACGTGGACCGGCCTCATCGCCTTCTCCATCGGGGTCTTCGCGATCATCTGGGCCTGGATCAACTTCTCCTGGTTCGCCTCGGCCTTCGACACCGACGACTGGGTGTTCCGGGTCGTGACGATGGTCCAGATGGTCGGCGTGTGCATCGTCGCGCTCGGGCTGCCGGCCCTGTTCCACTCCATCGACGAGGGCGGCCACGTCGACAACCGCGTCCTCGTCTTCGGGTACGTCATCATGCGGCTGGCCATGGTCGGCCAGTGGCTGCGCGCCGCCCGCCAGGCGCCGGAGCGCCGGGTCTCCTGTCTGGCCTACGCGAGATGGGTGACTGCCGCTCAGGTCGGTTGGGTGGCCCTGGCCCTCCTCAACTGGTCGCTGCTGCCGACCCTCGTGGCGATCGTGGTCCTCAACCTCATCGAGGCCTACGGGCCGTGGCGCGCCGAGCATCTCGAGGGCGGTGGCACCCCCTGGCACGCGCACCACATCGCCGAGCGCTACGCCCTCTTCGCGATCATCGCGCTGGGTGAGGGCGTGGTCGGGACGGTGGCCGCTCTGTCCTCGGCCGAGGAGGCGGCCGGCGGCATCACGGCCGACGTGCTCGGCGTCGGAGCCGCAGGGATCGCGCTGACCTTCGGGATGTGGTGGACCTACTTCACCGTTCCCTCTGGTGACGTGCTGCACGCGCACCGCGAACGCGGGTTCGTCTGGGGCTACGGGCAGATGTTCGTCTTCGGCGCGATCATCGCGACCGGCGCGGGGCTCCACGTCGCCGCTCTCCGCCTGGAGGACGAGAGCCACATCAGCGCGCTGGGGGCGGTGCTCTCCGTCGCGGCCCCCGTGGGCTTCTTCCTCGTCGCCGTCATCGCGGTCTACTCGCTGCTGGTCGGGGAGGTCGACGCGTTCCACATCTGGATGGTCCTCGGAACCCTCGCCGTCCTCGCCGGAGCGGTGCTCCTGTCGGCCGCGGGCGTCGGGATGCCGGTATGCCTCCTCGTCGTGGCCGCCTCCCTGCTGGTCCCGGTCGTCGGGTACGAGACGGTCGGTCACCGGCACATGGGTGAGGCCACGGTGCGGGCGACGGCGGAGCAGTCCTAGGTCGTCAACCGCTCGCGCAGGAGCGCCTGCTCGGCCGGTAGCGCGGCGAGGTCGAGCGCCCGACGGTTCGCCTCGGTGGCCGCGTCCAGCCGACCCACTCGTCGGAGCAGGTCCGCCCGGGTGGCGTGCCACAGGTGGTATGCGTCGAGGGCGCCGGCCAGGGCGTCGACCTCCTCGAGGGCCGGAGCGGGTCCGGCGCACTCGGCCAGGGCGACGGCGCGGTTGAGCCGCACCACCGGTGACCGGTCGTGGCGCAGCAGCAGGTCGTAGAGCGTGAGGATCTGCAGCCAGTCCGTCTCCGCGTAGGAGGGGGCGCTCGCGTGGCACGCCGCGATCGCCGCCTGGAGCTGGAACCGGCCGGGTCGCCGCCACACGGCGGCCCGTTCGAGGTAGCGCTCGGCGCGGGCGATGGCCGGGTGGTCCCATCGGCCACGGTCCTGGTCGGCGAGGAGCACCAGCTCGCCCTCCGGTCCGAACCGGGCCGCCGCCCGCGACTGCTGGAGGGTGAGGAGGGCCAGGAGGCCCCACGCCTCGGGTTCGGCGGGGAGGCCGGCCGTCAGGACCTCGGCGAGCCAGACCGCGTCCTCGGCGAGGCCGCGCGAGGCGGCGTCGACGAACCCGGCGTTGTACGTGAGGTACACGACCGTGAGGACGTCGTCGAGGCGCTCCGGTATGCGCGTCTCGGGGACCTCCATGCGGATGCCGTTCGCGACGATCTTGCGTTTCGCGCGGACGATCCGCTGAGCCAGGGTGGCCTCGGGGACGAGGAAGGCGTGAGCGACCTGCTCGGTGGTGAGGCCGGCGACGGACCGCAGGGTGAGAGCCAGCCGGACCTCGACGGCCAGCGCCGGGTGGCAGCAGCCGAAGAGCATCGCGACGCGCTCGTCGGTGTCGGACCAGTTAGTGACGCCTGATCCGGCGGTCCGGCCTCCTCGACCCGGGTCGCCGCGACCGCCGCGGCGAGCCGGCCGCGGGCCGCCTCGCGCCGGAGCCGGTCGACGGCCTTGCGCCGCGCCGTCAGGGTGAGCCACGCGCCCGGGTTGGGCGGTGGCCCGTCCCGACGCCAGGCGGCCACGGCCGACACGAGCGCGTCCTGCACCGCCTCCTCGGCGACGTCGAAGTCGCCGGTGAGGCGGTGCAGGCCGGCGACGACCGGGCCGACCTCGCGCCGGACGGCGTCCACGAGGACGGTGTCCGCGAGGTCCCCCTCCGGGCCGGTGGCGGTCATCGCGCGCTCCGTCGAGGCCGGCGGTCAGTCCATCCGGTGCTCGACGATGGGACGCACCTCGACGGCGATCCCGGGGAACCCCAGCGACGGCCACGACCGCGCCAGCTCGAGCGCGGCATCGAGGCTCTCGACGTCGATGACGCTGAACCCGCCGATCGCCTCCTTGGCCTCCGAGTACGGACCGTCGACGACCACGGGGGACCCGTTCTCCCCGCTGCGGACCGTGGTCGCGGTCTCCGGGCCCTGGAGCTCGGCGCCGGCGTCGACGAAGACCGAGGCGTGCGTCTCGAACCACTGGAAGATCTGGCCGTAGACCTCCATCCGGCGCTCCTCCGGAACGGCGGCGTCGAGGTCGGGGCGGCTGCTGTACATGAGGACGTACTTCATGGGGCTGCTCTCCTGATGACGTGCGATGCACCGAGTGGTGCGCTGACATCACATCTACGCGGCCCACCTTCGCGGATCGACAGCTCCCGCGAACAAATATCCGCGAGTTTCGGCACAACGCTCCCGCCTAGGGTGGAAGCCATGTCCGAGGAGCCCGCGGTCCGTCGCGGCGGCACCTCCGGCGGCACCTCTGGACGCACCGGCCGGCGTCCCCGCCGCGCCCCGCGGCGGACCCCAGGCGGGTCAGCCGACAACCGGCGTACGCCCGTGCCCGAGGAGCAGCTCGCGCGGCGCCGCGCGCTGGTCCCCGAGATCACGTATCCCGAGGACCTGCCGGTCAGTGAGCGCCGCGACGACATCGCCGCGGCTATCCGCGACCACCAGGTCGTCGTCGTCGCAGGCGAGACGGGGTCGGGCAAGACGACGCAGCTGCCGAAGATCTGCCTGGAGCTCGGTCGCGGCATCGAGGGGACCATCGGCCACACCCAGCCCCGCCGGATCGCCGCCCGGGCGGTCGCCGAGCGCGTCGCCGAGGAGCTCGGGGTCGAGCTGGGCGGCGCCGTCGGGTACCAGGTGCGGTTCGCCGACCACTCGTCGCGCGACACGCTGGTCAAGGTGATGACCGACGGCATCCTGCTCGCCGAGCTCCAGCGGGACCGTGACCTGAGGCGCTACGACACGATCATCATCGACGAGGCCCACGAGCGGAGCCTCAACGTCGACTTCCTCCTCGGGTACCTCAAGCGCCTCCTGCCCCGCCGGCCGGACCTCAAGGTGATCATCACCTCGGCGACTATCGACCCGCAGCGGTTCGCCGACCACTTCGCGGCGCCGGGGCGGCCGGTGCCGGTCGTCGAGGTGTCCGGCCGCACCTACCCGGTCGAGATCCGCTACCGCCCGCTGGAGCGTGAGGAGGAGGGAGCGGAGCCGGTCGACCAGGTCACCGGGATCGTCGAGGCCGTCGAGGAGCTCTGGACCGAGTCGCGGGGCGACGGCGGCAGCCAGGACATCCTCGTGTTCCTCTCCGGGGAGCGGGAGATCCGGGACGGTGCGGAGGCGCTCAGCGCCCTGAACCTGCCCGCCACGGAGGTGCTTCCGCTGTTCGGTCGGCTGTCCGCCGCGGAGCAGCACCGCGTCTTCTCGCGGCACGAGGGGCGGCGGATCGTGTTGTCCACCAACGTCGCCGAGACGTCGCTGACCGTCCCGGGCATCCGCTACGTCGTCGACACCGGCACCGCGCGCATCTCGCGCTACAGCCAGCGCACCAAGGTCCAGCGGCTCCCGATCGAGCCGATCAGCCAGGCCAGCGCGAACCAGCGGTCCGGCCGCTGCGGGCGGCTCGCCGACGGCATCTGCATCCGCCTGTACGCCGAGGAGGACTACCTCGCGCGGCCGGAGTTCACCGACCCCGAGATCCTCCGCACCAACCTCGCCTCGGTCATCCTCCAGATGACGAGTCTCCGGCTGGGCGACGTCGCACGGTTCCCGTTCCTCGACCCGCCGGACTCCCGGCAGATCACCGACGGCGTGCGGCTGCTGGAGGAGCTGCGGGCCGTCGAGACGACCCCCGACACGGAAGGGCGTGAGGCGCGACGACAGCTCACCGCATACGGGAAACGACTGGCACAGCTGCCGGTCGACCCGCGACTCGGGCGGATGCTGCTCGAGGCGGACCGGCTCGGCTGCCTGCGTGAGGTCCTGATCGTCGTGTCGGCGATGAGCATCCAGGACCCGCGGGAGCGCCCCCTCGAGCGGCAGGAGCTGGCCAACGCGGCGCACAAGCGGTTCGCGGACGAGCACTCGGACTTCGCCGCATACCTGAACCTCTGGCGGTACCTGCAGGAGCAGCAGAAAGCCTTGTCCGGCAGTGCATTTCGCCGCATGTGCAAGGCGGAGTTCCTGCATTACCTCCGGATCCGGGAGTGGCAGGACCTGCACCAGCAGCTCCGACAGGCGGCCAAGAGCGCAGGGCTGGACGACCTCACGCAGCGCCCGCCAGGGCGAGCCGGACCTGGACACGATGCATCGGGCGCTGCTGGCCGGCCTGCTCTCGCACGTCGGGTCCCGGGACGAAGTGAAGCGCGAGTACCTCGGCGCGCGGGGCGCCCGCTTCGGGATCTCGCCGGGTTCCAGCCTGTTTCGCAAGCAGCCGCAGTTCGTGATGGCCGGCGAGCTGGTCGAGACGACCCGGCTGTGGGCGCGCGACGTCGCGCGCATCGACCCGCTCTGGGCCGAGGAGGCGGGAGAGCACCTCGTCAAGCGGTCCTACTCTGAGCCGCGGTGGTCGGCGAAGCAGGGGAGTGCCGTCGCCACGGAGCGCGTCACGCTCTACGGGGTGCCGATCGTCCTCGCGAGGACGGTCGGGTATGCGCGGGTCGACGCCGCCGAGTCGCGGCACCTCTTCATCCAGCGGGCGCTGGTGGAGGGCGACTGGACGACCCGCCACCGCTTCTTCCACGACAACACCGCCCTCGTCGAGCGGCTCTCCGAGCTCGAGGCGCGGACGAGGCGGCGGGATCTCATCGTCGGCGACGAGGCGCTGTATGCGTTCTACGACAAGCGGATTCCGGCCGAGGTGGTGTCGGCGCGGCACTTCGACTCCTGGTGGAAGAAGGCCGGGCGTCAGGACCCGACGCTGCTGACCTTCACCGAGGACCTGCTCCTGTCGGACCGGGCCGACCAGGTCGACACCGACGCGTACCCCACGATCTGGCGGCAGGGGGACCTCGACCTCGCCGTGACGTACCGGTTCGAGCCGGGGAGCCCCGAGGACGGCGTCACCGTGCACGTCCCCGTCGAGGTGCTCAACCGGGTGACCGCCGCGGGGTTCGACTGGCAGGTCAACGGCCTTCGGGAGGACCTCGTCACCGCACTGATCCGCAGCCTGCCCAAGGGGATCCGGCGACTGCTGGTGCCCGCGCCGGAGCACGCCGGGGCTCTCGTGCGGGAGCTGCGCGAGCGCGGTCTCGGCCCGTCAGACGGTCTGCTCACCGACGTCCTGGGCCGGGTGGTCCGGGAGACGCGGGGCGTCGCCGTCGGCCCGCAGGACTGGGACGTCGCCCGGGTGCCGTCGCACCTGCGGGTCCACTTCTCCGTCGAGGACGCCCGGGGTCGGGTCATCACCCGTGGCCCCGACCTCGACGCACTCCGCGAGGCCGCCCAGCCCGAGCTGCGCCGGCAGGTCTCCCGGGCCGGGTCGTCGCTCGAGCGGTCCGGTCTGCGCACGTGGGAGCTCGGCGAGGTCCCCGAGGAGGTCGCCACCACCTCGGCGGCCGGGCGCCTGGTCCAGGGGTACCCCGCGCTCGTCGACGATGGAGACTCCGTGTCGCTGCGCGTCCTGCCGACCCGGGCCGAGGCGGTCGCCGAGCACCGCCTGGGGGTCCGCCGGCTGCTGCTGCTCAACGTCACCCCGCCCTGGAAGCAGGTACTGGCCCGGCTCAGCAACGCCCAGAAGCTCGCCCTGGCGCACAACCCGCACGGGTCCGTGCCCGCTCTTCTCGACGACTGCCTGGCCTGCGCCGTCGACGCGATCGCTGCCGAACGGCTGCCGGGCGAGGTCCGGTCGGCGGCGGCCTTCGCGGAGGCGCTCGACGCGGTGCGCACCCATCTCGCGGCCCGGGTGGTGCAGGTCGTCGGCCTGGTCGAGCCGGTCCTGGCCAAGGACCTCGAGGCGGTCCGGCGTCTGGACGCCATGACGGCGCCGACGCTGGCGGGGCTCGTCGCCGACGTCCGCGCCCAGCTGCGCGAGCTGGTGCGTCCGGGGTTCGTCGCGGACGCCGGTTTCGGCCGGCTGCGCGACCTGGACCGGTACCTGCGAGGTGTGCTCCACCGGCTCGACCGCGCCCCCGGCGACCTGACCCGGGACACGCGGGCGACCGACGACGTCCTCCTGGCGGAGGACGCCTACGCGAGGCTGCTGGAGTCCCTGCGCCCCGCTCGGCGGGCGTCCGACGACGTGGTCGCCATCGGCTGGATGCTCGAGGAGCTGCGCGTCTCGCTGTTCGCGCAGACCCTCGGCACCGCATACCCCGTGTCGGTGAAGCGGGTGCTCCGGGCGATCGAGGCGATCGACCGGGTGTGACCGGCCGGTCGTCGAAGGTCGGCGGAATCACCACGACGCCGCGGGCGTTGTCCCGGACACGGGCGAAAGCCCCTGCGACAATCGTTCGGTGGAGGCTCCGCCTCCGAGAAGCACCAGGAAGGTCATCGTGCAGGACCCATCAGAGCTCTATCGTTTCGAGACCGACACGGACCAGTCGTCCGCGCGCGCCTCGGTCATGCTCGTCTCGATGGGTGGCTTCATCGACGCGGGCCGCACGCAGCGGCTGCTCACGGAGCACCTCCTGGCCGCCCACGACCACACCGTCGTCGCCTCCTTCGACCTCGACCAGCTGCTCGACTACCGCGGCCGGCGGCCGATGATGACCTTCGACCGCGACCGGTTCACCTCCTACGAGGACCCGGCGCTGCTGCTCTACCGCCTGACCGACCGTGACGGCCACCCGTTCCTCCTCCTGGCCGGCGCCGAGCCGGACTACCAGTGGGAGCGCGTGGTCGAGGCCGTCATGGAGCTCAACAAGGCGCTCGGCGTCGACCTCACGGTCAGCGTCCACGGCATCCCGATGGCGGTGCCGCACACCCGGCCGCTCGGGATCACCGCACACGCCACCGACCCCCGTCTCATCACCCAGCACGAGCCGGTGTTCGGCACCGTCCAGGTCCCGGCCAGCTGGTCGGCGCTGCTCGAGCTGCGGCTGGGGGAGTCCGGCCACGACGCGCTCGGCTTCGCCGTCCACGTGCCGCACTACCTCGCGCAGGCCGAGTTCGCGGACGCCGCGCTCGCCGGCCTGGGCGCGGTGAGCGGGGTGACCGGCCTGAGCCTGTCGATGACCGACCTCGCCGCTGCGGCCGGACTGAACCGCGCCGAGATCGCCCGCGAGGTCGAGGGGTCCGACGAGGTCAAGGCGGTCGTCGAGGCGCTGGAGCGCCAGTACGACACGTTCATGGAGGGTCGCGAGCGGCCCAGCCTGCTGGCCACCGGCGTGTCCGAGCTGCCGTCGGCCGACGAGATCGGCGCCGAGTTCGAGGCGTTCCTCAAGGACGTCGTCGAGGACGACAAGGGCAAGGACGAGAACAGCGGCGGCTTCGGCTCCGCCTGACCTTCCCTACTTGGCGTCGGACCAGCGCCGGATGATGCTGGTGTCGGCGACGAACCGGACGTCCTCGGTGCCCGCCCACCGGCGGGCGCTGTCGTCCAGGCAGCGGCCGAGCGCCTCGGCCACCTCCTCGGCGCGCTCCTCCGACGCCTGCAGCAGCAGCTCGTCATGGAGGCACAGCACGATCTGGGCGCCCATCGGCGCCGTGACGTGCCGGACCGTCGCGGCCCACGCCTTGAACAGCTCGGCCGCCGAGCCCTGGATCACCGCGTTTCTCGCGAACCGGCCCCGCCCGCCGTCGTCGCTGCCCGCCCACGCGGCGTCGAGGTTGATCCGGCGCCCCCCGAAGGTGCGCAGCGGCTGGCGGGCCACGCCCGACGCATACGCGTCGTCGAGCAGTCGCATGGCCACGGGGTACGCGCGTTCGAGGTCCCCGAGGGCCCTCCCGGCCGCGCCGGAGCGCTGCCCGTACATCGCGGCGAGGACCGCCACCTTGGCGACCTTGCGCTCGATGCCGAGCTTCGCGGCCACCGGCGCGTAGAGGTCGTCGGCCCGGGTCGCCTCGGCGAACGCCCGGTCACCGGAGACGACGGCGAGCACCCGAGGCTCGATCTGTCCGAGATCGGCGCGGACGAACACCTGGCCGGGCTCGGCCACGACCGCGGGCCGCAGCGGCGCGGGCAGGTTGTGCAGCCCGTTCTGGGCGGTCATCCGGCCGGCAGCGCCGTCGCAGGCCGTCCAGCCGCCGCGCAGACGGCCGTCCGGGCCGACGTGCTCGTCGAGCCACCGGTACCCGTAGGTCGTCGCGATCCGCTCCTCCTTCCGCCACTCGAGGAGCGCGTCCACCAGCGGATGCGTCTGACGGAACGGCTCCAGCACGAACTTGCGGGTGTTCGGCACCGAGACGCCCGCCGCGGCGAGCAGGTCCCGCACCTGCGCCGGGTTTCGCAGGTCGGTGCCCTCGCGACCGGGGGCGTGGACGAGGACCCGGGCGTCGCGCTCGCGGCGGATCCGCTCGGCGTCCTTCTCGTCGTCCGGGCGCCGGCCGGCGGCGGCGGCGATGAGGTCCTCGGCGGCCCGGCGGTCCACCGGGAGCCCGTCACGTTCGAGCTCGAGGCACAGCACGGCCGCCGCGGACTCGGAGTATGCGGCGGCCACGGCCCGCGGTCCGAGGTCCCGCAGCTGCTGTTCCTGGCGGGCGGCCAGCTCGGTCAGGGCCGCGGCCACGGCCCGGAACCGGCTCTCCGAGGTGGCCCAGGACGGGTCGAGGACGTCGGGGCGCAGGTACCCGTCGGGGCGGACCGCGGCATCCGGGTCGGCCCCGTCCCCGCCGGCGGCCGAGCCGCCGTCGAGGAGGTCGAACAGGTCGTCCCCGGCCGGCTTCGGCGCACGGTCCGGGTCCAGCCCGTACGCGCTCGCCCAGACCCGCGCGAGATCGGCCCGCCAGCCGCCGTGCAGGAGCCGGTGGACCTCCGCGACGTCCCAACATCGCTGGACCCGTACGCCCGCTGCGACGAGCGGCCGAAGTGCCTCCGCCGCGGAGGCGACCAGCCACCGCGGGTGCTGCTGGACCTCCAGCTCCGCCGCCCGCCGGACCACGGTGGCGAGGTCGCCGACCACCACCGGTCCGCCCGGCTCGCGCGGTACGACGGCGGCGCGGTCGCCGACGACGACCAGGGGGAGCACGACCCTCATCCAACCCGACGCCGGTGACGGGTCCGCGGTGGTGGGGTCTCGCATACCGGCGCTCGAGGCGGAACCGCACGCGGGAACGTGCCGTCGTACGGTGACGTTGCCGTGTTGCAGGGCCTGGACGGTCCCGCGATGATGGGCCGGCCCGGCCGCGCTCGGCTGGACGACGAGAGGTGGACACGTGGGGATCTTCGGGTTCGGGGACGACGAGAAGCAGGCGCCCGGTACGGCGCTCGAGCAGGCCAACACCCAGCCACGGGGTGCCTCCGCGATGGTCTACAAGGTGCTCCAGCCGATCCTCGACGTCGGTATCGAGGGCAAGGGGCCGCTACCGTCGGCGCAGCACGTCGCCGACCAGGCGCGGCTGAAGAACGACAGCGTCGAGGCCGCCGTCGAGCACGTGATCCGGATACACCTGGCGATGGCGGGGACCGGCGGGTTCGTCACCGGGTTCGGCGGGTTCGTCACGATGCCGATCGCGCTGCCGGTCAACGTGGCCGAGTTCTACTTCGTCGCGACGCGGATGACCGCGGCGATCGCGGCGCTGAGGGGGTACGACCTGACCCAGCAGCACATCCGCACGGCCGTCCTGCTGGCGCTGGTCGGCGCCGACGCGGACGACCTGATCCGCAAGGCGGGCATCGTGTCGCCGACCGGGAAGCTCATCGACCTGGCGGCTCACCAGCTGCCCGGTCCGGCGCTGATGATGGTCAACAAGGCGGTCGCGTTCCGGCTCATCGGGTCGGTCGGGCGGTCGACGTTCGGCCGTCTCGGTCGTGGGCTGCCGTTCGTCGGTGGCGGGGTCAGCGCGGCGTTCGACGCCTACCTGCTGAAGCGGATCGCCGACCACGCCAAGAAGGAGTTCCCGCAGCGGGCCGGGGCCATCGGGTCCTCCGCTACGGCGGCGTCAGGACAGGTCACACCCTCGTAACAACCGGGAGTCGGGCGGTCCGCGACGGAATCGTCGCGGGTCTCCCGTCGTTGGCTGGTGTGCGGGAACCTGCCGGTGCGGGTTCGGACGACCGCGCAGTGGGTATGCAGCTCGAGAGATCGAGCGAAGTGTCCGGGAGATCCTCGGGCAGGACAGGGGAGGACGCCACATGGCACGACACACGAGCCGCATGGGGATGGCCACGATGATCGCCCAGTCGGTCCGCACGGCCGTTCGGCCGGGATCGGCCGGTCTGGTCGAGCGCGTGCAGGCGCTTCCGCGGATGCTCTCGGCGATCGGCCGCGGGCAGTACCGCGGTACCACGTTCGGCCACGTCGTGATGCTTGGCGCGGCCGTGTTCTACATCGTCTCGCCGCTGGACTTCATGCCCGAGGCGCTGTTCGGCGTGCTGGGGCTCACGGACGACGCGGTCGTCGTGACGTGGCTGGTCGCGGCACTGGTCAACGACACCGAGGACTTCATCCAGTGGGAGCGCAAGGGTGGCCGGGCCGAGGGGTTCGCCGGCGGTCGCCAGGACGCTCCCGCCGCCGGCCCGCAGGACGCGCCGACGGACGAGTGGTACCGGACGGTGCAGTCGCAGGTCATCCGCTGACGTCGTATCTCCTGAGAGCTCTCCTGAGAGCTCTCCTGAAGCTCCCCGTTGAGCCGTCAGATCGGAGGGTGGTGGCCCTGACCAGGGCCACCACCCTCCGGCGTGCGGGCCCGGCTCGCTGTCGAGAGCGTCCGGGGTTGTCGGGGGGTTGTCGGGGGTCGTCGGTGGCGTCATCAACAGGGGTTGTGCGTCTCGTCCCGTTGTCCACAGATCCACAACCGGCCCTGTCGCGACGGCGTGAGCCTCCCGAGGATCGTCGGCATGACGACCACGATCCGCCTGCGCGGGCCCGCCGACATCATCACCGTCCTGCCCTACCACCTGGGCTACCGGCCGGCGGAGTCGCTCGTCGTGGTCTGCCTGATGCGCAACCGCATCGGCGTCGTAGGCCGGATCGACCTCCCGCCGCCCGACGTCGATCCTGACCTCGTGGCCGTCGAGCTGCTGCCGATAGTGCGTCGCGAACGGCCAGATGCGGTGGTACTCGTCGGTTTCGAGAGCACTCTCGGACAGGCGGAGCCGGCCAGCGTGGCCATGCGGGACGCGATCGAGAGCGCGGGCATCCGAGTGGTCGAGCGGCTCGTCGTCCGCGACGGCCGCTGGTGGAGCCTCGACTGCGACCGTGACTGCTGCCCGGCCGAGGGCGAGCCCGTCCAGACCGACGACGAGGTACCGGCGGTGTCCGACTACATCGTCCGGGGCCGGCGTCCGGCGGGGTCCCGAGCCGACCTGGCCGCGCGCCTGACGCACCGGCCGGAGCCGGAGCAGGACCGGCGCTGCGCTGCGTTCGTCAACGACCTGGCGACCGCCCGGCGCTCGCGGAGCGCGCTCCAGCGGCGACGGCGGCGGATGCTGCAGGACTGGGCCAGGATCCTCGACCTCACGCCGTCCGGACCCGATGCCGTGGCGGCGCCGCCGCCTCGCGACGACGAGGCTTGGGCGTGGGCCGTCGTCTCCCTGCTGGACGTGGCGGTGCGCGACCTCCTCATCGCGTGGCTGTGTCCGGGCACGCTCGACCTCGAGGTGTTCCCCGCGTCGCTGCGCCGGCTGGCGGAGTCGGTCCTCCCGTCGCGCTCGTCAGGGCCGGTCCGGGCCGCCGGGGACGCCCGGGACGCAAGGGCCGCCCCGGTCGCCGAGGACGCGGTCGAGGACGCGGTCGAGGACGTGGTCGAGGACGGCTGGGGGAGGGTCTCGTCGACCGGCTGGCCATGGTCTGCCGCGCGGCACCT
Source organism: uncultured Actinomycetota bacterium (assembly GCA_963713345.1). Taxonomy (GTDB): domain Bacteria; phylum Actinomycetota; class Actinomycetes; order Actinomycetales; family Dermatophilaceae; genus Lapillicoccus. The sequence continues at coordinate 305,513 of CAVQLI010000010.1, forward strand.
CCTGAGCTCTCGCCGGGGCCGCTCACGGTGCTCGCCCACGTCGTCTGGTGGCAGGGCGACGGCGCCCTGGCCCGGACCGCGCTCGACCAGGCGTTGGCGGTGGATCCCGACTACCGGCTGGCGGCGCTGCTCGAGCGGATGGTCGATGTCGCGGCCCGGCCGAGGGCCACGGCATGACGTCCACGGCGTCACGTCCATCTCGTGGAACGGGTCCGGTTCGGGGCGGGAGGCGGACCGTATGATGGTCGGAGGTCATGAGTTCCAGCGCGTAGCCCCGGCTTGCTGGGCGGCAACCCTCCTTCTCTGCGGTGGGGTGCCCCGGGTGATGACACGGCCCGACCGTTCGGATCGGGCAAGCGCGAGTTCCAGGAGCAGGCCGGATGACCATTGTGGATCGGACCCGAAGTACCCCGTCGGCGACGACGCGGCCCTCGGCACCGGCTCGCGCGGCGACGCCGTCCACGAGCACGCCCGGAGGTGCCGTGAGGCCTGGTCCCGTGTCCGGAGCATGGCGCGAGGGCGACCCGGTCGGGCACCGCCAGTTCGTGCAGGTGGGCGACGTCCCCCTCGAGCGTGGCGGGGTCATTCCGCGGGTGCAGGTGGCCTACGAGACGTGGGGCCGGCTCAACGAGCGGGCCGACAACGCGATCCTCGTCGAGCACGCGCTCACCGGGGACAGCCATGTCGTCGGCCGCCAGGACGAGGCGCACCTGTCACCGGGCTGGTGGGACGGGCTCATCGGGCCGGGCCGCCCGCTCGACACCGACCGGTGGTTCGTCGTCGCGTCCAACGTCCTCGGTGGGTGCCAGGGAACGACCGGGCCCTCGTCGCTCGCCGGCGACGGGCGACGGTGGGGGAGCCGGTTCCCGTTCGTGACGGTGCGCGACCAGGTCACCGTCGAGGCCCGCCTGGCGGTGGAGATCGGGGTGCCGCGATGGGCGGCGGTCCTCGGCGGGTCGATGGGCGGTATGCGCGTCCTCGAGTGGGCCGTGACCCACCCCGACCAGGTCGACCGCGCCCTGGTGCTCGCCAGCACGGCGTATGCCTCGGCGGACCAGATCGCCTGGGCGCAGCCCCAGCTGCTCGCGATCCGGTCCGACCCGGCGTTCCTCGGCGGCGACTACTACGACGAGCACGACCGGTTCGCCGGGCCCGAGACGGGCATGGGGATCGCTCGGCGGATCGCCCACGTGACCTACCGGGCCGGGACCGAGCTGGACGACCGGTTCGGGCGGGAGGCGCAGGGCCGGGAGCAGCCGCTCGGAGACGGGGGCCGCTACGCCGTGGAGTCCTACCTGGACCACCACGCGGCCAAGCTCTCCCGCCGGTTCGACGCGAACTCCTACCTCGTCCTCACCGAGGCGATGAACTCACACGACGTCGGCCGCGACCGTGGCGGGGTCGCTGCGGCCCTGCGGACGGTCACCGCACAGACCACCGTGGTCGCCGTCGACTCCGACCGGCTGTACCCGGTGCGGCTCAGCGACGAGGTCACCGCCGGCGTACCGGGAGCGACGCAGCACACCATCTCGTCCGCCTACGGACACGACGGGTTCCTCATCGAGATCGAGCAGGTCGGAGCGCACATCCGCGACGCGCTGCGCTGATCGGCGGCCGGTCGGCGGCCGGTTGGCGGCCAGTTGGCGGCGCCGTTCGCGCGTCCACCTGCCGTAGAGGGTTCGGTTCGGGTAGGTTCACCGCGAGGGGACCCGAGCTGCACTGTCGCACGTCGAGGAGGTTCGCCGAGTGTCCATCGTCGTGGGCTACATCCCGACACGTGAGGGCCGCGCGGCCCTCCGGAGGGCCGCCGCCGAGGCCGAGCTGCGCAAGGCCGACCTCATCGTCATCAACAGCGACAGCGGCAAGAACTTCGACCCTGATGACACCCTCCGCTTCGAGGCCGCGCTCGAGGGCGTCCAGGGCCGGCTCGTCCAGGCCGGCATCAACGTCGAGGTTCGTCAGCTGGTCCGTGGCAAGGAACCGGCCGAGGACCTCATCGAGGCGGCCGAGAGCAGCCACGCCGAGCTCATCGTCATCGGCCTTCGTCGCCGGACCCCGGTCGGCAAGCTCATTCTCGGGTCCAACGCGCAACGCATCCTGCTCGACGCGACCTGCCCTGTGCTGGCCGTCAAGGCCACCACCGAGGACGACTGACCCGACCGAGCACCACCAGCACCAGGAGCACCGGCGAACGGCCGATCCACACCTGTCCGGGCCCGATCACGCACGCCCTGCCGCGGACGAATGGCGCCACGGCGCCTCGCAGGGTTTTATAATGGTGAGAGCACGGACGCGCAAGACCCGGAGAAGGGCCGACCAGCACGCCTCTCCCGCCCCAGCCAAGCGTCCCGAGGAATGATCCCTCCATTCCCAGCATTGACTCATGAGCGACCTCGATGGGCGTCGATGTCGCATGTCTCGGTCTCGAAAGGTAGTCGGTATCTGTGTCAACGGGCTCCACGACCCCCACGCGCTCCGGCGCGGCACTTCCCTCGGAGTTCTCGGACCCCGCCATCCAGCAGCTGATGTCGGCCGGTTCCGTCCGTCCCCTCAGCGGTGACGAGGTGCGCGACGCGTTCGAGAGCAGCAAGCTCTCCGCCGCACGCCAGAAGGCGGTTCTCCGCGCGCTCGAGGATGCCGGCGTCGAGGTGCAGGTGAGCGCACCGGCGAAGCGCGCGGTCGCCGCGAGCGCGACCCGGTCGACGACCACGGCTCGGGCGACGAAGAGCGCCGCCAAGCCCGCCGCCGCCAAGACCGCGAAGGCGGCTCCGGCGAGCAAGACCGCGGCCGGCAAGACGGCGGCGGCGAAGTCCGCCGCCGCCCCGGCGGTCAGCAACGGCGCCACGGCGAAGAAGACCGTGGCGAAGAAGGCCGGCCCCGCCGCCAACGGCACCGCTGCGGTGGCTGCTGCCGCTGCTGCTCCCGCGAAGACCGCGACCAAGGCCGCCGCCAAGAAGACCGCCGCGAAGACCGCGACGAAGGCCGCCGGCAAGGCCGGGGCTGACGACGCCGTCGAGGCGGGCGAGGACGTCGAGATCGAGGACGTCGAGCTGGTCGACGTCGAGGCCGTCGTCGCCGAGGTCGCCGAGGTGGCTGAGGCCGTCGAGGTGGTCGAGGACGCCGACGCGGAGGACGAGGAGGACGAGGACGGCAACGTCACGCCTCGCAAGCCCGCCGCCGCGGCTGAGGAGGAGTCCGACGACGCCGGCTTCGTCATCCGCGACGACGACGAGGAGGACGCCCCCGCGCAGCAGGTCGTCACCGCCGGCGCCACCGCCGACCCGGTCAAGGACTACCTCAAGCAGATCGGCAAGGTCGCCCTGCTGAACGCCGAGCAGGAGGTCGAGCTCGCCAAGCGGATCGAGGCCGGCCTCTTCGCCGAGGAACGGCTCAACTCCGGCGACAAGATCGACATGAAGCTCAAGCGCGAGCTCTGGTGGATCGCCCAGGACGGCAAGAAGGCCAAGAACCACCTGCTCGAGGCCAACCTGCGGCTCGTCGTCTCGCTGGCCAAGCGCTACACCGGTCGGGGCATGCTCTTCCTCGACCTCATCCAGGAGGGCAACCTCGGTCTGATCCGTGCGGTCGAGAAGTTCGACTACACCAAGGGCTACAAGTTCTCGACGTATGCGACGTGGTGGATCCGGCAGGCGATTACCCGGGCGATGGCCGACCAGGCCCGGACCATCCGGATCCCCGTCCACATGGTCGAGGTCATCAACAAGCTGGCCCGCGTGCAGCGGCAGATGCTCCAGGACCTCGGTCGCGAGCCGACGCCGGAGGAGCTGGCCAAGGAGCTCGACATGACGCCCGAGAAGGTCGTCGAGGTCCAGAAGTACGGCCGCGAGCCGATCTCCCTGCACACCCCCCTCGGCGAGGACGGCGACAGCGAGTTCGGTGACCTCATCGAGGACTCCGAGGCGGTCGTCCCGGCCGACGCGGTGAGCTTCACGCTGCTGCAGGAGCAGCTGCACTCGGTGCTCGACACGCTCTCCGAGCGGGAGGCCGGTGTGGTCTCGATGCGGTTCGGCCTGACCGACGGGCAGCCCAAGACGCTCGACGAGATCGGCAAGGTCTACGGCGTGACCCGCGAGCGGATCCGCCAGATCGAGTCCAAGACGATGAGCAAGCTGCGTCACCCGTCGCGCTCGCAGGTTCTGCGCGACTACCTCGACTGAGGTCGAGAACCCCCACCGCAGCAGGTATGCCGCGTCACCCGGAGGTGGCGCGGCATACCGCTGTTCGGGGTCGGGTCAGGGCAGCGTCACGTACCCGGCGAGGAAGTCGCGGGCGGACGACGTGTCGAGGCGGTACGTCACGTTCGTCGCGCGGCAGATGAAGTCGCCGGTGATGGTGATCGCCGCGAGGGTCGTCGTCGTCCCGAGGAAGTTCGGGCCGCCGGAGTCCCCGTAGCAGGTGCCGCCGTTGCCGGTGGAGGGGTTCATCGAGACGCGCAGCCACGACGGCGTGGTGGCGTTCAGGGTTCCGACCGCCTGGTTGCGGACGTCGTCGTAGAGGAAGTCGTGACCGCCCGCGCCCTGGGCCTTGACGACGTCAAAGGCGCCGTAGCCCACCGAGGTGATCCGCTGGGACTTGGGCAGGTCGGCGAGCGACCCGGCCGCGGGCAGGGCGGCCGGCGTGGCCGACGTGACGGCCCGGTCCAGGACGACGACGGCGATGTCGTGCGGGTCGTCCTGGTTCTTCCCGTACTGCGGGTCGCCATGGAACGTCCCCGCATACACGGTGTCGCCGTCCTGGTACGCGGACGAGAACGTCACGCGCACGCGGTCGTCGTCACCCTCGGCGCAGTGGGCTGCCGTGAGGAAGACGGTCGGGCTGATCAGGGTGCCGGAGCAGTAGATCCAGGTGCCGTCGGAGTAGGCCTCGTCGGCCACCAGCCCGCCGACGTTCGGGTGGGCGTTGCCGTCCGCCGTGCCGTTGGTGATGGCTTCGGCGGGGCCCGCGATGAGGGCGATGCCGATCGCGGCCGCAAGAGCAAGGGTGGTGCGACGGAGCACGAGATGGTCCTTCCGACGAGAGTTTCGGTTCGGCTCCCCCGAGCGGCCGCCGGACGGGCGACCGGTCGAGGCTAGCCCTCCCGCCGGGCTGACGCAGTTCCGGTATGCGGCTGCAGACCGGACAGATGGACAGGAACGAGTCCTATATGTCGCGTCGTTTCGCGCGAAAAGGCGGCTCGTTCCAGTCCAGCTGTCCGCGGAATCACGAGCCCCGTCGGGAGGCCGTGCTCAGAACCTCTCAGCCGCGGCGGGGGAAGCGGTCGGCCGCCGCGTCGATCCACCGCCCGGGGGCGTCGGCGATGCGGGTCAGGGTGCGGGTCCACCATCGGACGCCGTCCTGCGGGAACAGGAACGCCCGGAGCCGTTGCGGCCAGGGCCGGTTGCTCGCGGCGGTCCGGGTCACCGTGCGGATGTCGCCGACCAGCTCCGCCGGAGCCCCGCCCGGTCGCGCGTACCGCGAGCGTTCGAGGGTGGCGACGACGTGGCCGATCGCCTCGTCGGCGCGGGGGTCCAGGAAGGCCTCGCGGACGTAGTGCTGACGCCACTCGCGCAGGGTGCCGCCGCCGCTGGGTCGGGCCACGCCGAGGTCGCCGAGCCGGGACACCAGCTCGTCCCACTGCGCCTCGGCCAGCTCGCCGGGGCTGGCGGCTCTGGAACGACGTCGCCGGTTGACGAGGAACGCCGTGAGCGGCAGGACGAGGCTGCCCAGCAGACCCAGAATGATCGCGACGAGGAGCAGGTGCCACGGTTCGCCCAGCCACTCGCGCACGCGGTCAGTGACCGAGGTCGTGGCGGCCGTGGCCAGCCCGTCGACCTCGGGAGCTCCCAGGTCACGGTCGGTGCTCGTCACCGAACCGGTGGCCCCGAGGTCGGTCGACGGCGCCGTCGTCGCCCCGGGTAGCGGGGCTGTGGCGGGGATCGTGTAGGTCGGCGCGGAACCCGTACGCACGGCCGGCGTGGGCTCGAACCGGAGCCAGCCGGCGCCCGGGAAGTACAGCTCGGGCCACGCGTGCGCGTCGGAGGAGCGCACGGTGAAGAGGCCATCGTCCTGGGTCCCGGGCAGGAACCCGAGCGCCATCCGCGCGGGAATCCCCTTGGCCCGCGCCATCATCACCATGGTCGAGGCGAACTGGACGCAGTAGCCCGTCTTGGACTTGAGGAACCGGAGGATCGGGTCGCGGATCTGCTGGGCGTTCTCGTCGAGCACCGACTCCGGCAGCTGGAGCGAGTAGTTGAAGCCGCCGTCGGTCCGGAGCCACTTCTGGATCGCGGCCGCCGCGGCGTAGGGCGACGTCGCCCCCTCGGTGACCGCGTCGGTCAGGGCGGTCAGCCGCGCCGCGATCCCGGCGTCCACGTTGGTCGAGATCTGCACCTCGGGATCGCCGCGACCGTTGGAGGCACCGGGGATGCCCGCCTGAAGCTGCTCGGACGTGGCCTGGACCTCCCGGTAGGTCAGCGAGTAGGAGTCCGGCCGGGCGCGCGCATACAGGTCGCCGGTCGAGGGGTCGGCGTACCACTGGGCACCGCCGAAGTCCGTCGCGACCACCGGCGAGACGGAGGCGACGTTGGGCGGGCTCAGGTAGTTCGACTCGACCTCCACCTGGCGGTCGGTGACCGGTACCTGCGAGGAGATGACGCGGCTCTGGGTGAGCTGCTGGGTCGGCGCGGCAACCGCGCGCGGCGTCCACTGTCCGCCGACGTAGTTCGAGGCGACGACGACCCGCAGCGGCGGAGCGGTCGGCGCGGACGTGCGGTAGGTCAGGACGATGTTGTCGTCACCGCTCTGGAGGCTGCGCTCCAGGTCGACGGTCGAGTTGAAGCCGACCCGACCCTCGCGCCCGACGCTGCCGTCGTTGCGGCCGAGGCCGTCGAGGAGGTACCGCGTCGGCAGGTGCGGGATGACCGCCGGCAGGACGACGGCGGCGACGACCGCGGCGAAGCCCAGCTGCCGGGCGACGTTGCCGAAGCCCCACATGACCTGGCTCTCGACGTCGGTCTGCGCCACCGGGGTGCGCAGGCTGGCGACGGTGGTCGACCAGCGCTGGACTCGGCCGCGACCCTGCCGGGCGACGAGGACCAGCCACATGGCCGCCGCGATGACGAAGAACCACGGGGAGAGCGACGAGCCGCCGTTGGCCGCGGCGGTGAGGAAGGCCGCGAGCAGCGGGAGGCCCGCCACCCCGGGCATCTCCTCGGTGACGGCGAGGAAGTCGACGAGGATCGCCAGACCGGCCACCGCGGCGACGAGGACGAACGCCACCCCGTCGGTGACAGGGATGGGCGCCGCATAGCGCTGCATCACGGCCGCGCAGTCGGCGGCCAGCTCGACCACGCGGTTCCAGGCGTCCGGTCCCGGCAGGCCGTACCAGAGCTGGTCGGCCGCGAACATCGCGATGACCGCCCAGCTCGTCGCCACCAGCTGACCGAACAGGACGAGCAGGCGGAACGAGGTGAGCCGGCGCAGCAGCACGCCGACGGCCGCCACGACGAGGCAGGCCCAGATCGCCCGGTTCAGCCAGGAGGCGTTCTCGGTGAGGGTGGTGAGGCCGAGGACGGCCGCGATCGTGGCCGCGGCGGCCAGCAGGGCGTCGACTGCGCGCGAGATCATCCGACCAGCACCCCTCGCGTGGTCAGTGCGGACCACACCTCGGGGACGCCGTCGCCCTGCCGGGCCACGGCGACCGACCAGCCCGCGGTATGCAGCAGCTCGGCGTAGGCGCTCGCCGACGGGCCTACCGGTCGACCCTTCCCACCACTGACTCGGCCGGCGGAGGTGTGCGCGCCGCCCGGCGAGTCCGCGAACGTCGCCGTATCGAGCACGATGGCCAGTCCGCTCCCGCCCGGCTGGCGCAGCGAGGCCACCTGGCGCAACGACTCCTCGTCGCGGTCGGCGAGGACCGCGACGACCAGGCCTCCGGAGGCGGTGACCGGGTGCGCCGCCCGGACCAGCTCGGCCAGCTCCCGCTCGGGGCCGGTCTCCGCCTCGGCGAGCAGGTCGAGGGCGTGGTCGGCGTCGGTGGTCATGGCGGCCTGGCCGTCGTGGACCGTCTCCGAGCAGATGAGGTGCGTGGCGTAGCCGAGCCCGGCGAGGTGCGTGACGACCGAGGCGGCCGCGGAGACCGCCCACTCGAACGAGCTCGAGGCGCCGTGACCCTGGTGGGCGCCGGCCCGCGGGTCGAGGAGGATCATCGCCCGGCGTCGGGCCGGCCGGTCCTCCTGGCGAACCATGAGGTCGCCCGTGCGGGCGGTCGCCGGCCAGTGGATCCGGCGGAGGTCGTCGCCGTCGCGGTACTCGCGGATCGACTGGTCGTCCTCGCCGTGCAGGGCGACCATGAACGGGATCTCGCCCTCCGCGCCGACCCCGTTGCCCGGCGGTCGGCCGCCCACCAGCGGGTCGATGCGAGGCAGCACGACGATGTCGCCCGTCGCACCGACCTCGGCGAACCGGTTGGTCAGGCCGAACGGGTCACGCAGGACCACCGTGAGGGGACCGAGCGGGTGCCGGCCGCGCAGGTGCGAGCGAACCGCATACTCGACCTGCCGAACCTCACCCGCGCCGAGCTGGCCGAGGAGGAACCGCGGCCGGTCACCGAGAGCGAGGTTGAGCCGCTCCTCGGCGAGGAGCAGGGGCGTCCGGCGGGTACCCGCGTTGGTCATGGTCACGGTGACGATGGCTCGCTCGTCCACCGCGACGCGGGACGGCGAGGTGTGCCGCTCGACCCGGAGCGACGCCCGCTGCCGGCGGGAGATCAGGCCGGTGACGATGGGCAGGACGAGCAGGAGGACACCCACCCGGCTGATGTCGGGGAACCCGAGCCCCCACCCGGCCGCGGCCAGCGTCGTGCCCGACGCGACGAATGCTCGACCCCGTCCGGTGAGGACGTCCCGCAACCGTGCCATGACGGCGTCAGCGGTTGAACGGCGCCACGGGAACGCGGCGGAGGATCTCCCCGAGCACGTCCTGCGCCGAGCGACGGGCCAGCTGGGCCTCGCCGCTGAGGATGAGGCGGTGCGCGAGGACCGGCATGACGATGCCCTGGACGTCGTCGGGCAGCACGTGGTCGCGGCCCTCGATCGCGGCGACCGCGCGCGAGGCCCGGAGCAGGTGCAGCGTGGCGCGCGGTGACGCCCCGAGCCGCAGGTCGCTGCTCGAGCGGGTGGCCGTGCTGATGTCGACGGCGTACTGACGGATGGCCGGGCTGGCGTAGACGTCGCGGACGATGTCGATGAGCCGCGCGATGGTCGCGCCGTCGGTCACCGGCTGCATCGTCGCCAGCGGCGACGCACCGCCGTGGGTGTCGAGGATGGCGACCTCGGCACTCGGGGCGGGGTATCCCATCGAGATCCGCGCCATGAACCGGTCGCGCTGTGCCTCAGGGAGGGGGTAGGTGCCCTCCATCTCGATCGGGTTCTGCGTGGCCATGACGATGAACGGCTTGTGCAGCTCGTAGGTCTGCCCGTCGACCGTGACCTGGCCCTCCTCCATGCTCTCCAGGAGCGCGGACTGGGTCTTGGGCGACGCGCGGTTGATCTCGTCGCCCACGACGACGTTCGCGAAGATCGCGCCCGGCCGGAACTCGAAGTCCCGCAGGTCCTGGTTGAAGACGCTGACGCCGGTGATGTCGCTCGGCAGCAGGTCGGGGGTGAACTGGATGCGCCGCACCGTGCAGTCGATGGACTTCGCGAGCGACTTGGCCAGCATCGTCTTGCCGACACCCGGCACGTCCTCGATGAGGAGGTGTCCCTCGGCGAGGAGCACGGTGATGGCCGTCCGCACGACGTCCGGCTTGCCCTCGATGACCGACGTCATCGCCTCGGTGATCTTGCGCACCTCGGCCCGCACCTCGGCGAGCGCTTCCGGCGTGCTGCGGTAGGCGGTCTCGCGTGCGACGGATCGCGTCGCGGCCACTCCCGTCCCGCTGTCGGTCTGGTCCGTCACGTTGGTCACGCGTCCTCCGCCGGTCTCTGCACACAGGTTCAGCACCATCGATGACCCGGGACGGTCGCGTCCGGGTTCCCCCGAGGATCTTCCCCCACAACGCCCCACTTCCCCAACGGATCCCGCAGGACCGAAATCTTCGCCGACGCTGGGGCCGGGCTGCGGCAGGGCTCCGGTATGCGGCGCCGGGCTCAGGAAGACCTCCGCGGGTGGCTCCGCGGTGGGTGCCGGAGACCGGAGGCCCTCCACTGCGCTCCACCGCCCCTGACCTGCACCGTTGTGGCGGAGCAGCCCGTGGCACGCGGTGTTTTGCTGTCGAAGTGGGGGAAAGTGGAGTACGGTGGGGCAACGCGGAGCCGACGGGCGCCGCCGGTACGCCGCAGGGTCGAGCAGGGTCGCGCAGGGTCGAGCAGGGGAGGTGGCGAGGTCCGTGTTCCTCGGTACCCACACCCCGCGTCTGGACGAGAAGGGCCGGCTGTTCCTTCCCGCGAAGTTCCGCGACCGGCTGGCCGACGGCCTCGTCGTCACCAAGGGTCAGGAGCGGTGCCTGTTCGTCTACCCGACGGACGAGTTCGAGCGCCTCGCCACCCAGATGCAGCAGGGACCGACGTCGTCCAAGGCGGTCCGTGACTACCTGCGCGTCTTCCTCGCCGGAGCCCACGACGAGACCCCCGACCGCCAGGGCCGGCTCACCATCCCGCCGCCGCTGCGCACCTACGCGGGCCTCACCCGCGAGTGCACGGTGATCGGAGCCGGCAGCCGCGTCGAGGTGTGGGACAGCGCGGCCTGGGCCAGCTACCTCGAGGCCAGCGAAGAGGCCTTCGCCGACCAGTCCGAGGAGGTGGTCCCGGGCCTCTTCTGAGGTCCCGTGCTGCCTGGCAGGACCTGTGCTCCGGCCTCCAGCCGCTGCCGTCCCGGGACGACTTCCCCCGTCCCGGGCCATCGGGAGAGACAACCCGCCAGCGGATGGGGACCAGACCCCAGGTCCCGCTCCCACCGCCGACGCCTACCCGCAACGACGCATACCCGACACGACCAGAGAGCACCGGTATGGCGAAACCCCCACCCGCGCAGCGACACCGACCCGTCCTGCGCGACCGGGTCGTCGAGCTGCTCGAGCCGGCTCTCGCCGAGCCGGGGTCCGTCTGCGTCGACGGCACCCTGGGGATGGGTGGCCACGCCGAGGGCATCCTCGAGCGCTGCCCCCAGGCCCGCCTCGTCGGGATCGACCGCGACCAGCAGGCGCTCGACCTCGCGGGGCAGCGCCTCGCGCCGTATGCGGACCGGCTCACGCTGGTCCACGCGGTGTACGACGAGTTCGCCGCGGTCGTGTCGTCGCTCGGGCTGAGGACCGTGGACGCCGCCCTCTTCGACCTCGGCGTCTCGTCCCTGCAGCTCGACGAGGAGGACCGCGGCTTCGCCTACCGCGTCGACGCCCCCCTCGACATGCGCATGGACCAGGCGGACGGCCCCACCGCGGCCGACGTCCTCAACACCTACGACGTCGACGACCTGACCCGGATCCTGCGGGAGTACGGCGAGGAACGGTTCGCCCGCCCGATCGCCCGCGCCGTCGTCCAGGACCGCGTCACCGAACCGTTCACGACCTCCGGCCGGCTCGTCGAGCTGCTCCGCTCGGTCGTCCCCGCCGCCTCGCAGCGCAGCGGCGGGCACCCGGCCAAGCGGACCTTCCAGGCCCTGCGGATCGAGGTCAACCGCGAGCTGGCCGCCTGGGAGACCGCACTGCCCGCGGCGATCGACGCGCTGGCCGTGGGCGGACGGATCGCCGTGCTCAGCTACCACTCGCTGGAGGACCGGATCACCAAGCGTGCGCTCACCGCCGGCGCGCAGTCCAGCACCCCGCCCGGGCTGCCCGTCGAGCTGCCCGAGCACGCCGCATACCTGCGGCTGCTGACCCGCGGCGCCGAGGAGCCGAGCCCGGCCGAGGTCGCCGAGAACCCGCGCGCGGCGTCCGCGCGACTACGGGCCGCCGAACGAGTGCGCCGGACGAGTACCGCCGGACGAGTACCGCCCGGACGAGTTCCGCCCGGACGACGAGGGGACATCGGGGATGAGCCAGAGCCAGCTGACCACGGCGGCGTCGCCCGCGCGCGTCGCCAGCCGCCGGCGGGGTATGCCGCGGACCGCCCCGCTCGCCCCGCTGCGGGTGGTGCCCGCCGCGATCCGGCGTACCGGCAACGGGGTGTTCGCCGTCATCTGCATGACCCTGCTCGCGGCCGGCCTCGTCGCCCTGCTGATGATGAACACCGCGCTGGCGTCGGGCATCTATCAGCTGAAAACCCTTCAGGGACAGTCGGGGACGCTCACCGACCAGCAGGAGCAGCTGACCCAGGTGGTCGACGACCTGCGCTCGCCGCGCAACCTGGCCGACCGGGCCCAGCAGCTCGGCATGGTGCCGGCCAAGAGCATGGCCTTCGTCCGGATCTCCGACGGCTCGATCATCGGCGTGGCACAGCCCGCCAAGGACGACCAGCGTCTTAACGTCGTGACGAGCCCGGTGGCGCCGCCGCCGGCACCGCCGCCGGCGCCCACCCCGGACCCGGCGGCCACCGCCGCCACACCCGCCACACCCGCCACCGCTCCGACGCCGAACCCGACCCCGACCCCGACCCCGTGACGAAGGTGAACCCGTGACGCCACCGAAGGCTCCCGGCACCGGGTCGTCGGCGGGGAAGCGCGCCGCACCGAAGAAGCCGGACACCGCACCGAAGAGGCCGGCCGCCGCCGGGAAGCGGCCGCGCCGGGAAGCCGGCCGCCGCCGGGAAGCCGTCGACCCCGGCGGAGCGGCGGCGTCGCGGCGCCCTCGTCGCGAACCCGCACCGCCGCGTCCGGTTCATGCTCGTCGCGGCGATGTTCGTGTTCACCGTCTTCGCCGCCCAGCTGCTCCGGGTGCAGGCCTTCGACGCCGCCACCGTGCAGGAGGCGGCGTTCGACAAGCGCGTCGTCACCGACGTCCAGCCCGCGCTGCGCGGCCAGATCCTCGACCGGAACGGCGTCGTCCTCGCGTCCAGCGTCGAGCGGAAGACCGTCTACGCCGACCAGAAGGTGCTGCCGACCTACTCGCGGAAGATCGACAGCACCAAGACCGTCGTCGGCGTCGTCGGCGCCGCACAGCAGCTCGCCCCGCTGCTGGGCACGACGCCGGAGGCGTTGGTGCCGCAGCTGATGGGCAACCAGTACCGCATCATCGCCAAGGACATCACGCCGATCGCGTGGCGACAGATCGCCGCTCTCGGCATCCCCGGCATCTACAGCGAGCCGACGACCGACCGCGTCTATCCCGCGGGCATGAGCACGGCGCCCCTCGTCGGGTTCGTCCAGAAGGACGGCACCGCCGGCGGCGGCGTGGAGGTCATGACCGACAGCGCCCTCAAGGGCACGCCCGGCAAGGTCGTCTACCAGCGCGCCCAGGACGGGACCGCCATCCCGGGGACCGACGAGGTCGACCAGCCGACGGTCAACGGCTCCGACGTCCGGCTGACCATCGACGCCGACCTGCAGTGGTACGCCCAGAACCAGATCGCCAACATGGTCACGAAGAGCCAGGCCCTGTCCGGCTACGTCGTGGTCCAGGAGGTCAAGACCGGCAAGCTGCGTGCGGTGGCGTCGTACCCCACCTACGACCCGGTGGACGTCGGCAAGACCGGAGCCGACGCGCTGGCCAACCACGCCTTCCAGGACGTCTACGAACCGGGTTCCACCGGCAAGGTCATGTCGATGTCGGCGGCCATCGAGGAGAAGGTCGTCCAGCCGACGACGCAGCTCATCGTCCCCAACCGGCTGCCCCGCTCCGACACGTCGTTCAAGGACGACGTCGACCACCCGACGCTGAACCTCACGGTCGCGGGCGCCCTCGCCATGTCGAGCAACATCGGCACCATGCTGGCGACCGAGAAGGTCGCGCCGCAGACGATGTACGACTACTTCCGTAAGTTCGGCATCGGCTCGAAGTCCGGGGTCGGGTGGCCGGGTGAGTCCGCGGGCCTCCTCGCGAAGCCCGAGGACTGGAGCGGTTCGCAGCGCTACACCCTCCTGTTCGGGCAGGGCTACTCCCTCAACGCGATCCAGGCCGCCGGGGTCTACCAGACCATCGCGAACGGTGGCGTCCGCATCCCGCCGAGCCTCGTCGAGAGCACCACCGACGCCGACGGCAAGGTGACGCCGGCCGAGCAGCAGCAGGGCGTCCGGGTGGTCTCCAAGGACACCGCGACCAAGGTCAGCCAGATGCTCGAGGAGGTCGTGGGCCCGCACGGCACCGGCCTCAAGGCCAAGATCGACGGGTATCGAGTGGCCGGCAAGACCGGCACGGCGGACCGCTACGACGCCGCTGTCGGTGGCTACAGCGGCTTCACGGCCTCGTTCATCGGGTATGCGCCCGCGGACGACCCGCAGTACGTCGTCGCCGTGACGCTGCAGCGTCCGGTCCAGGGCCACTTCGGCGGGCAGCTCGGCGCTCCGGTGTTCAAGGACGTCATGACCTACGCGCTGCAGAAGGCGCAGATACCGCCCACCAACTCGGCCGCCCCGGTGATCCCGCTCAACTCGGCGGACGCGGCCTGGGACCCCAACGACCCGGCGGTCCTCAACGGTGAGAAGAAGCGCACCCGGTAGCCTCGCCAGCGTGCCGTCCCCCCGCCCCACGTCGGTCGCGGCGGTGGCCCTGGGGGAGGTCGCCGCGCTGGTCGAGGCCCCCGTCCCGACCGTGGAGGCACGGCCGGACTCGGCGGAGCCGAGGACGAGCGAAGTGGAGCCACGGCCGGACTCGGCGGAGCCGAGGACGAGCGAAGTGGAGCCACGGCCGGACTCGGCGGAGCCGAGGACGAGCGAAGTGGAGCCACGGCCGGACTCGGCGGAGCCGAGGACGAGCGAAGGAGCCGACGGGGTGCGGCTCAGCGGGGTGAGCCTCGACTCGCGCACGGTGCAGCCCGGCGACCTGTATGCGGCGCTGCCGGGCTTCGTCGCCCACGGCGGCTCGTTCGCCCAGCAGGCGGTCGACGCCGGCGCCCTGGCGCTGCTCACCGACCCGAAGGGGGCCGAGCTGGCCGGTGACGTCGCCGTCCCCGTGCTCGTGGTCGCGGACCCACGGGCCGTCCTCGGCGACGTGGCCGCCCTCGTCTACGGGCAGGCCGCCCGCGACCTCACCCTGGTCGGGATCACCGGCACCAACGGCAAGACGACGACCGCGTACCTCGTCGAGTCGGGTCTGCGAGCGCTCGGCGAGACGACCGGTCTCCTCGGCACGGTCGAGACGCGGGTCGGGGGGACCCGGATCAAGTCGGTTCGCACCACTCCCGAGGCCACCGACCTGCACGCCCTGTTCGCCGTGATGCGGGAGGCGGGCGCGGCCGACGTCGTCATGGAGGTCTCGAGCCACGCGCTCGCCCAGCACCGCGTCGACGGCGCGGTCTTCGACGTCGCCCTGTTCACCAACCTCTCGCAGGACCACCTCGACTTCCACGAGACGATGGAGGACTACTTCGGGGCGAAGGCGTCGCTCTTCACGCCCGAGCACTCCCGCCGGGGTGTCGTCTGCGTCGACGACGAGTGGGGCGCGCGGCTGGCCCGCGAGGCCACCGTGCCGGTCGTCACGGTCGGGTCGCACCTCGGATCGCAGGCGAACTGGGTTGTGCGCCACCGGGACTGGCCCCTCTTCACGCTCTCCGGACCCGCCGGCCGGGTCGAGCTCCAGTGCCACCTGCCGGGCGACTTCAACATCGTCAACACGGCGCTCGCCGCCGTCTGCCTGCTCGAGCTCGGCCACTCGCTCGACCGGGTCGCGGAGGCTCTCCGGCAGGAGCCGATCGTCCCCGGGCGCATGGAGATCGTCACCGGCACGCATCCCGACACGGACCGCGACCCGCGCTGCGTCGTCGACTACGCGCATACCCCCGACGCCGTCGAGGCCGCCCTGCGCGCCCTCCGGCCGTCGACGCCGGGACGGCTGGTCGTCGTCCTCGGTGCCGGCGGCGACCGCGACCGCGGGAAGCGGCGGGCCATGGGCGCCGCCGCGCGGTCCTGGGCCGACGACGTCGTCGTGACCGACGACAACCCCCGCTCCGAGGATCCCGCCGGCATCCGGTCCGAGGTCCTCGCGGGCGCCAGTGTCGGCCCCGGGGGCGGCGGCCGCCCGGACCACGGCGTCCGCAACACGCCCGCTCCCGCCCGGTCCCGGGCCGGTCGGGGCGAGGCGATCGCCGAGGCCGTGCAGCTGGCCCGGCGCACCGGACGCGCCGCGGACAACACCGTGCTCGTCCTCGGGAAGGGGCACGAGACCGGCCAGGAGATCGGCGGCGTCGTGCACGCTTTTGACGATCGGGACGCTCTCCGGGCAGCCTTGGACGGCCTCGTCTACCGACCGGAAGCGATCGAATGATCCCGATCACCCTGCGGGATGTCGCCATGCTCACCGGCGGTTCGCTCCATCCCGACGCCGGCACTGCCGCCGACATCGTCGTCGACGGGCCCGTGGTCACGGACTCCCGGGAGGCGGGGCCGGGCTCCCTCTACGTCGCCCGGGTCGGCGAGCACGCCGACGGGCACGCGTATGCGGGTTCTGCGCGCGACCGCGGCGCGGTGGCAGCACTGTGCAGCCGCGCCGTCGAGGAGCTGCCAGGGGTCGTGGTCGAGGACGTCCAGACCGCGTTCGGCCGGGTCGCGCGCGGCGTGGTGGACCGGGCGACCGACCTCACGGTCGTCGCGGTCACCGGGTCGTCCGGCAAGACGTCGACCAAGGACCTTCTCGCTCAGGTGCTCGGCAGCGCCGGACCGACCGTCGCACCGGTGAACTCGCTCAACGGTGAGATCGGCGTCCCCCTCACGGTGTGCCGCGTGACGTCCGAGACCCGTTTCCTCGTCGCCGAGATGGGGGCGCGGGGGATCGGGCACCTCGCCTACCTGACGACGATCGCGCCGCCGGACGTCGCGATCGTCCTCAATGTCGGCGTCGCGCACGTCGGGGAGTTCGGCTCGCGGGAGGCGGTCGCCCAGGCCAAGGGCGAGCTGGTGGAGGCGCTGCGGCCGCAGGGGCTCGCGGTCCTCAACGCCGACGACCCCAACGTCGCGAAGATGCGCTCCCGCACGCAGGCGCGGGTGGTGACGGTGGGCACGTCGGTCGACGCGGACATCCGGGCCGTCGACGTCCGGCTCGACGCCCTCGGTCGTGCGGCGTTCACGGTGGCGGCGGCGACCGGTCGGGCGGAGGTCCGGCTCCTGGTCTCCGGCGCGCACCAGGTCGGCAACGCCCTCGCGGTCGTCGCCGCGGCGCTCGAGTGCGGCATGGACCTCGACGCCGTGGCGAGCGCACTGTCCGCGGCCCGGTCGAGCAGCCGCTGGCGGATGGAGGTCCACGAGCGCCCGGACGGCGTCACCGTCGTCAACGACGCCTACAACGCCAACCCCGACTCGATGCACGCCGCGCTCGAGGCGCTGCGCGCCATCGGCCACGGGCCGGGCGCGCCGCGCCGCACCTGGGCGGTCCTGGGCGAGATGCTCGAGCTGGGCGACCTGTCGCGGACCGAGCACGAACGGGTCGGCGGCTGGGCGGCCGAGTCGGGGACCGACCGGCTCGTCGTCGTCGGACCAGGCGCCGCTGGCCATCGCCGACGGCGCCGCGGCGGTGCCCGGTGCCGGCACCGAGGTGCGCCGGGTCGCCGACGCCGACGCCGCATACGCGCTCCTGCAGTCGGAGCTGGTCGCCGGCGACGTCGTCCTGCTGAAGTCCAGCCGCGACGCCGGCCTGCGCTGGCTCGGTGACCGGCTGGTCGGGATCGAGGTGCCCGCGTGAAGGGTGTCCTCATCTCGGGAGCCGTGGCCCTGATCGCGGCCCTGCTCGGGACCCCGATGTTCATCCGGTTCCTCGTCAAGCGGGGCTACGGACAGTTCATCCGCGACGACGGTCCGACGTCGCACCACACCAAGCGCGGCACGCCCACGATGGGCGGCGCGATCATCCTCGGCGCCGTGCTGGTGGCGTACCTCGCTGCCCACCTGGCCACCCTGCAGCTGCCGACGATGAGCGCCCTGCTCGTCCTGTTCCTCATGACCGGGCTCGGGATCATCGGGTTCCTCGACGACTTCATGAAGATCTCCAAGCAGCGCAGCCTCGGCCTGCGCTCGAAGCAGAAGCTGGCGGGCCAGATCGCCGTCGGCGTCGTCTTCGCGGTGCTCGCCCTGAACTTCCGCAACGACCAGTTCCGTACTCCCGCCTCGCCGTTCATCTCGTTCGTCCGTGACACCCACATCAACCTGGCGTTCGCCGGCACCATCGGCGGGGTGCTCCTGTTCGTCATCTGGGCGAACATCATCATCGCGGGCACGTCCAACGGGGTGAACCTCACCGACGGGCTCGACGGGCTCGCCGCCGGCGTCTCGACGATGGTGCTCGGCGCCTACGTCCTCATCGGCATCTGGACCCAGAACCAGAACTGCCAGACCAACCCGGGCATCAAGTGCTACGAGGTCCGCGACAGCCTCGACCTCGCCGTCGTGGCCGCAGCCGGGATGGGTGCCTGCTTCGGGTTCCTCTGGTGGAACGCCTCGCCGGCCAAGATCTTCATGGGCGACACCGGGTCGCTCGGGCTGGGCGGCCTCATCGCCGGGCTGGCGATCTGCACGCGCACCGAGCTGCTCGTGGTCGTCCTCGCCGGCCTCTTCGTCCTCGAGGTCGTCTCCGTGATGGCCCAGGTCGCGTCGTTCAAGCTGACCGGTAAACGGATCCTTCGAATGGCCCCGCTCCATCATCATTTCGAGCTCGTCGGCTGGAACGAGATCACCGTCGTGATCCGGTTCTGGATCATCGCCGGGCTCTTCGCTGCCCTCGGGCTCGGGATCTTCTACGCCGAGTGGGTGGTGGGGTCGTCGTGAACGGCGACCCGTCCGACGAGCCGGACTCCAACGACTACGAGCCGCGCCCCGGACTGACGCACCGCGACGCCGACTGGTCGGGCCTGCGGGTCCTCGTCGCGGGACTGGCGGTCAGCGGGTTCGCCGCCGCCGACGCGCTCGCCGAACGCGGGGCGGTCGTCACGGTCGTCGACGGCAAGGGCACGGGGGAGTCGCAGGCCAACGACGAGCGCGCCAACATCCTCGACATCCTCGGCGTCACCGTCCGGCAGGGCCAGGAGCACACGGCGGGTATGCCGGCCGAGGACGTCGACCTCGTCGTCACCTCCCCGGGATGGCGGCCCGACCAGCCGATGCTCCTCGAGGCGGCCGCGCGCGGCATCCCGGTGTGGGGCGAGGTCGAGCTCGCCTGGCGGATGCGGGCGAAGAACGGGTCCGCGCCGTGGCTCACCGTCACGGGCACCAACGGCAAGACGACGACCGTCAACATGCTCGCGTCGATCCTCCGGGCGGCCGGCCTGCGGGCCACCAGCGCCGGGAACGTCGGGACGCCCATCCTCGAGGCGGTGCTGCACCCGCAGCCGTTCGACGTCATCGCCGTCGAGCTGTCCAGCTTCCAGCTGCACTGGCAGCGCTCGGTGTCGCCGGTCGCGTCGGCCTGCCTCAACGTCGCGCCGGACCACCTGGACTGGCACGGCTCGTTCGAGGAGTACCTGCGGGCCAAGGGCCGCGTCTACCAGCACACCCACATCGCGTGCGTCTACAACGTCGCCGACCCGCTGACCGAGCAGCTGGTCATGGAGGCCGAGGTCGTCGAGGGCTGTCGGGCGATCGGGTTCACCCTGGGGGTCCCGGCGATCTCGATGCTGGGCCTCGTCGACGACGTGCTGGCCGACCGCGCGTTCGTCGAGACTCGGCAGAACTCGGCGGCCGAGCTCGGGACGCTGCGCGACCTCCAGGGCGACGCACCGAGCATCGCGCCCCACTACGTCGCGAACGCGCTGGCCGCTGCCGCGCTCGCTCGCGCATACGGCGTGGGGCCGTTGTCGGTCCGGGACGGGCTGCGGTCCTTCCGTCCCGACCCGCACCGCATCGCCGACGTCGAGACCGTCGACGGCGTCCGGTTCGTCAACGACTCCAAGGCCACCAACCCGCACGCGGCGTCGGCGTCACTGCGGTCGTTCGACCAGGTCGTGTGGATCGCCGGCGGCCTGCTCAAGGGCGCGAGCGAGACGCAGCTCGACGAGCTGGTCACCTCGGTGCGGGACCGGCTGCGCGGAGTGGTCCTCATCGGTGCCGACCGGATGCGGATCGCCGAGGCGCTGGCCCGACACGCGCCCGACGTCCCGGTCGTCGACGTCGGTTCATCGGAGACTGTGGACGTGACCTTCAGCCCGGGTGTCGACGTGATGGACGACGTGGTCGCCCGGGCCGCCGAGCTGGCGGTTCCGGGCGACGTCGTCCTGCTCGCGCCCGCGGCGGCGTCGATGGACATGTTCGCCAACTACGGCGCTCGCGGCGACGCCTTCGAGGCGGCTGTGCGCCGCTGGGCCGAGGGCCCGCGTCGATGACGAGCACGGCGACCCGTCCGCCTACGCGGTCGGTCAAGGCCGGGTCGAACGGTTCGAGCGGACCCACGGCCGGGGGCCAGGACTCGGGCCTGCTGCACCGGGCACTGCCGTTCCTCGCGCGCCTGGAGTCGCCGGTCACCTCCTACTACGTGCTGCTCGGAACGACGGTGATCCTCGTCGTCATCGGGCTCGTCATGGTCCTGTCCGCGTCGATGATCACGTCCTACCGCGACGACGGCTCGACGTTCAGCGTGTTCCTCGACCAGGCCAAGTTCGCCGCGATCGGCGTCGTCGGCGCGATCGTCGCGGCGCACGTCCCGGTGCGGTGGTACCGCAGACTCGCTCTGCCCGCCCTGGTGGGCGCGCTCGCGCTGCAGGTGTTGGTGTTCACGTCGTTCGGCGTCTCGGTCAACGGCAACCGCAACTGGGTCCGCCTGCTGCCCGGGGTTCAGCTCCAGCCGTCCGAGCTGGTCAAGCTGGGGCTCATCCTCGTCGGCGCCGCCATCCTGTCGCGCAAGCGGAAGCTGCTCGGCCGCCTCAAGCACGTCGTCGTCCCGTTCCTGGTCCCGATCGTCGTCGTCACCGTCGGGCTGGTCCTCATGGGCCACGACCTCGGAACGGCGTTGATCCTCATCGGGATCGTCGCGGCCCTGCTGTTCGTCTCCGGCGTACCGGCTCGGTTCTTCGTCCTCGCGGCCGCCGTGTTCGCCGCGGTCGCGAGCGGGTTCGTCGTGACCAACCAGAACCGGATGGACCGGATCACGTCGTGGCTCGGCAACTGTGACTCCACCGACGGCACCTGCTACCAGTCCGTCCACGGCCTGTATGCGTTGGCCGACGGGGGTTGGTGGGGCGTCGGTCTCGGGGCCAGCAAGGAGAAGTGGAGCTGGCTCCCCGAGGCCCACAACGACTTCATCTTCGCCATCATCGGCGAGGAGCTCGGGCTGCCCGGCACGCTGGTCATCCTCGTCCTGTTCACCCTGCTCGGCTGGGCCTGCTACCGGCTCGTCCAGCGTTCGCGCGACCAGTTCGTCCGCGTCGCGACGGCCGGCGTCATGGCCTGGATCCTCCTGCAGGCGATCATCAACATCGGCGCGGTGATCGGAATGCTGCCCGTCATCGGCGTCCCGCTGCCGCTGGTGTCGGCCGGCGGCTCCGCCCTCGTGACCACTCTGCTCGCCCTCGGCATGCTCCTCTCCTTCGCCCGCAACGAACCCGGTGCCCGCGCGATCCTCGCGGCCCGTCCGGGCGTCGTCCGCCGGTCGCTCGCGGTACTGCCGAGTCGCAGGAAGCGCTGATGGGCGCCGCTCCCGGGCCCTCGTCGGTGCTGTTGGCCGGTGGAGGCTCGGCCGGTCACGTCTCCCCGCTGCTGGCCCTCGCCGACGCCCTGCGCCGACGCAACCCCGAGGTGGCCGTGACGGCTCTCGGGACCGAGACCGGGTTGGAGGCGCGGCTCGTCCCGGCGCGCGGGTACGAGCTTCGCTACGTCCCCCGGGTTCCGCTGCCCCGGCGTCCCGACCCGGCTCTGCTGCGGCTGCCCGGCGCCCTCCGCGAAGCGGTCGCCGCCGCGCGTCAGGCGATCGACGAGACCGGTGCCGAGGTCGTCGTCGGGTTCGGTGGCTACGTGTCGACGCCCGCCTACCTGGCGGCCCGGCAGCGCCGCATCCCGATCGTCGTGCACGAGCAGAACGCGCGCGCCGGGCTGGCCAACCGGGTGGGCGCGCGGATGACCCCGTTCGTCGCGACGACGTTCCGAGGCACGGTGCTGCCGCACGCCTCGGTGATCGGTATGCCGCTGCGCCGGGAGGTCTCCCAGCTCGACCGGGCGGCGCGGCGCGACGAGGGGATGACCGCGTTCGGGCTGGACCCGCAGTGGCCCACCATCCTCGTCACCGGCGGATCCCTTGGTGCACAACGGCTCAACGCGTCGTTCGCCGCCCGCGCAGCCGAGCTCAGCGCGGCCGGCCTCCAGGTGCTGCACGTGACCGGAGCGGGTAAGGAGTTCGAGCCGGAGCGCCCCGACGTCGGCGCGCCCTACGTGGTCGTGCCCTACGCCGACCGCATGGAGCTGGCCTACGCCGCGGCCGACCTCGTCGTCTGCCGGTCGGGCGCCAACACCGTCTGCGAGCTCACCGCCGTCGGCCTCCCCGCCGTCTACGTCCCGCTCCCGATCGGCAACGGGGAGCAGCGGTTCAACGCGGCCGACGTCCTCGCGCGCCGGTGGTGGTCTCCTCGTCGAGGACGCGGTGTTCACCCCCGAGTGGATCACCGACAACGTCGTCCCTCTCGCCGGCGACGGCGAGCGGCTGCTCGCGATGGGTTCGGCCGCCGCGTCGGTCGGACAGCGTGACGCCGACGACGCGCTGGCCGACATGGTCCACCGCGCCAACGCGTCGCGTCCGGCTCCTCGCGCGGATGCTGTTGGTGGAGAAGGCGACTCGCCATGACCCTGCCGCAGACCCGGTTCGACTTCCTCGCCGACGTCCCCGCGGCCGAGGACCTGGGTCGAGTGCACTTCGTCGCGATCGGCGGTGCCGGGATGTCCGGGGTCGCGCGGATCCTGCTGGCCAAGGGCGTGCCGGTGAGCGGTTCCGACGCCCGCGAGTCGACCCTCCTGCACGCGCTCGCGGCCGAGGGCGCGTCCGTCCACGTCGGCCACGACGCCGCCCTCGTCGACGACGCCGACACCGTCGTCATCTCCTCGGCCATCCGTGACAACAACCCCGAGCTGCGGGCCGCGCATACCAAGGGGCTGCCCGTACTGCACCGCGCCCAGGCGCTCGCGGCCACGATGGGCGGGTCGCGCCGGGTGGCCGTCGCGGGAGCGAACGGCAAGACCACGACGACCTCGCTGCTCACCGTCGCGCTGCAGGCCTGTGGGGTCGACCCGTCCTTCGCCGTCGGGGGCGAGCTGGCGAAGCACGGGACCAACGCGCACCTCGGGACCGGCGACGTGTTCGTCGTCGAGGCGGACGAGAGCGACGGGTCGTTCCTCGTCTACCGGCCCGAGGTGGCGATCGTCACCAGCGTGCAGGCCGACCACCTCGACTTCTACGGCGACCTCGCGACGGTCGAGGAGGCATACCGGGCCTTCGTCGGCACGATCGTCCCGGGTGGCCTCCTCGTGGCGTGTGCCGACGACCAGGGGGCGAACGCGCTCGCGGACGTCGCGCGCTCGCAGGGGATCCGGGTGCTGACCTACGGCGAGTCGCCCGACGCCGACGCGCGCCTGTCCGGTGAGGTGCACCGCGGGCTGGCCTGGTCCGCGGTCGTGACCATGGACGGGGTGGAGCACCGGCTGCGGCTGCTCGTCCCCGGCCATCACAACGTCCTCAACGCGACCGCCGCGTTCGTCGCGGCCACCGCTGGGCTCGGCCAGGACCCGGAACCGGTGCTGGCCGGCCTGGCGTCCTTCAGCGGCACGCGGCGACGGTTCGAGCCGAAGGGTCGCGCGGCCGGGGTCCAGGTCGTCGACGACTACGCCCACAACCCCGGCAAGGTGGCGGCGGTCGTCGAGACGGCCACCCAGCTGGTCGCGGACGCCGGGTCCGGCCGGCTCGTCGTCGTCTTCCAGCCGCACCTCTACTCGCGGACGCGCGACTTCGCCGGCGAGCTCGGCGCCGGGCTCGCCGCCGCCGATGTCGTCGTCGTGATGGACGTGTATGCGGCGCGTGAGGACCCGCAGCCGGGCGTCTCCGGGCGGCTGGTGGCGGAGGCCGTGCGGGCGGCGCGGGCGGACGCCGACGTGCGCTACGTGCCGTCCTGGGCCGCGGTGCCGGGAGTGGTCGCGGGACTGCTCCGGCCCGGCGACCTGCTCCTCACCGTGGGGGCCGGCGACGTGACGATGATCGGGCCGGAGGTGCTCTACCGGCTGGAGCAGGGCGAGGTCGACGAGGTGGATGAGGGCCCCGCGCGGTCGGGGCACGACGGGGAAGGACAGCAGCGATGAGCGAGCGACCCAGATGGCTCACCGAGGCGGCCCGTTCGGGCTCGGCCGTCGACGAGGTCCCGGAGCCACGGCCCGGCGCCGGGCCGGGAGGGCGTGGGCCACGGCCGGCCCGATCGGCTGGGACGGCTGCGTCGGGGCGCCGCTCGGCGGTCCGGTGGGGACGTCTCCCGGGTGCGCTTCGAACGGCGCGCCGCGTCCGTCCGCCGTCGGCCCAAGACGTTGTTGGCGGTTGTCGCCGGCCTGGTCGTCCTCCTCGGCGTGCTCGTCTGGCTGGTGGGGTTCAGCTCGGTGCTCGCCACCCGGTCGGTGACCGTGACCGGGCTCGGCGACCCGGGGGAGCAGGAGGTGGTCGTGGCCGCCGCGGCGGTGCCCATCGGTACCCCGCTGGCACGGGTGGACACCGGCGGTGCCGTCGACCGGGTCGCGAAGATCCCGACCGTGGCCTCGGTGTCGGTGAGCCGGTCGTGGCCGTCGACGGTGGTCGTCTCGGTCCAGCGCAAGGTCCCGGTCCTGGCCATCAAGAACCCTCAAGGTCAACTACAGGTTGTGGATGCGTCCGGTGTCCCGTTCGAGGTCGTGAGCGCGTTGCCGGCCGGGGTCGCCCAGGTCAACGCCGCGTCCGACGTGCCCGACCCGGAGGGGATCAGGGCCGCCATCTCGATCCTGCAGCTGTTGCCGCCGGAGCGGCGCGCCCAGGTCTCGGGGATCACGGTGACCAGCGCCGACCTGGTCACGCTCCAGCTCGGCCAGGTGAGCGTGGTCTGGGGCGGGATCGCCGACGGGCCCAAGAAGCTGGCCGTCCTCGAGGCGCTCCTCCGGACAAACCCGGCGGTCGTCGACGTCAGCGCGCCGGACACGCCCATCACCCGTTGACCTGCTGAGGATTTCGAGTCCCACCAGCCCCATTCGCCCCGTTCGTCACCGATCGGGGCCCGGGCAGCATGAATCTGCGGAGAAGGTCGAGGACACGCCGCCGCGTTGTTTGATCGGGGTGGGGCTTCCGCATACCGTCGGGCACCAGCGAGACCGGTACGTGATCTAACCATCAGGTAGACGTTTAGGCTTCGCGACACACCGCACCCGACAACATCCGACACATTTCTCGCTGAGGAAGGCCCACGCTCGTGGCTGCAGACCCGCACAACTACCTGGCCGTCATCAAGGTCGTCGGCATCGGCGGCGGCGGTGTCAACGCCATCAACCGGATGATCGAGGTCGGGCTGAAGGGCGTCGAGTTCATCGCCATCAACACCGACGCCCAGGCCCTGCTGATGAGCGACGCCGACGTCAAGCTCGACGTCGGCCGTGAGCTGACCCGTGGGCTCGGCGCCGGCGCCGACCCCGAGGTCGGCAAGAAGGCCGCCGAGGACCACGCGGAGGAGATCGAGGAGGTCCTCAAGGGGGCCGACATGGTCTTCGTCACCGCCGGCGAGGGCGGCGGCACCGGTACCGGCGGTGCACCGGTCGTGGCGCGGATCGCCCGCGGCCTCGGCGCCCTCACGATCGGCGTCGTGACCCGGCCGTTCACCTTCGAGGGCCGTCGCCGGGCCAACCAGGCCGAGTCCGGCATCGCCGGTCTCCGGGAGGAGGTCGACACCCTCATCGTCATCCCGAACGACCGGCTGCTGTCGATCAGCGACCGCAGCGTCTCGATGATGGACGCGTTCCGCAGCGCCGACCAGGTGCTGCTCTCCGGTGTCCAGGGCATCACCGACCTCATCACGACCCCCGGCCTGATCAACCTCGACTTCGCCGACGTCAAGTCGGTCATGCAGGGCGCGGGCTCGGCCCTCATGGGCATCGGCTCCTCGCGCGGCGAGGACCGGGCCGTCCAGGCGGCCGAGCTGGCGATCTCCTCGCCGTTGCTCGAGGCCAGCATCGACGGCGCCCACGGGGTGCTGCTCTCCATCTCCGGCGGCTCCGACCTCGGACTGTTCGAGATCAACGAGGCGGCCCGGCTGGTCCAGGAGGCGGCCCACCCGGAGGCCAACATCATCTTCGGCGCGGTCATCGACGACGCCCTCGGCGACGAGGTCCGGGTCACCGTCATCGCGGCCGGGTTCGACGGCGGCGGTCCGGTCAAGCGCGGCGACGACCGGGCGCTCGGCACCATTCAGACCGGTCGCTCCGCGGCGACCAACGGCGCGACCAACGGGTCGTCGACCAACGGCTCGCACTCGGCTCCGGCCCAGCCGCGGCCCACGGTGCAGCCCGTCCGCGAGGAGCCGGTGCCGGCCGGGGTTCCCAACGGGTCCTCGGCCGACGGGCCACGGACGGCCGTCCAGCCGGTCCAGAAGCCGCCGCACACGGTGACCTTCGACGACGCCGACGACCTCGACGTGCCGGACTTCCTCAAGTAGCGCGAAAAAGCAGCGCGAAGTCGGAGCGCCGGGCCCGACGGGCCCGGCGCTTCTTTCTGGTGTCTCCTGCTTCCGGACTCGCGTTGTTGTCGGTGCGGCGGTGGCGAACCGGGCAGAAGTGACGACAACGGGTGTCTGGAAGGCGGAGAGCGGGAGCCTGCGAGGATGACCGCCGTGTTCTTCTGGACCCACGACGTCGCCGCCGCACCGGGGCGTCGCGGAATCCGGTTCGCGATCACCTCACGCCACGGCGGCCGGAGTGAGCCGCCGTTCGACACGCTGAACCTCGGCGGCCGGCTCGACGATCCGGCCGCCGTCGAGGCCAACCGCATCGCCGTGGCCTCCGCCTTCGACCTCCCGCGCGAGCGCCTGCTGTTCATGGACCAGTGCCACAGCGTCGACGTCGCCCGGGCCGACGGGCCGTGGGAGGGGCCGGCGCCGCGGGTCGACGCGCTCGTGTCGACCCGGGACGACATCGCCCTCGCTGCTCTGTCCGCCGACTGCGTACCCGTCCTGCTCGCCGATCCGGTCGCCGGCGTCGTCGGAGCCGTCCACGCGGGCCGGCCCGGGATGGTCGCGCGGGTCGTCGACCGCGCGGTCGACGCCCTACTCGACGCCGGGGCCCACCCCGCCGAGACGCTCGCCGTCGTCGGCCCGTCGGTGTGCGGCCGGTGCTACGAGGTGCCGGAGGGTATGCGCGCCGAGGCCGCCGCCGTGAGCCCGCCGAGCGCGACGGTGTCGTGGTCCGGCACCCCGGCGATCGACGTGGCCGCCGGCGTGGTCGACCAGCTCTCGGCGCGCGGGATCCGGGTCACCTGGGTCCCTGGCTGCACCCGCGAGAGCCCGGACCTCTACTCGTACCGCGGCGACGGCTCCACCGGCCGGTTCGCGGGGATCGTCCGGCTGCTCCCGGAGGGCGGCTCGTGAGCGACGGAGGCCGTCGGGACGAGATCGCCGCCGGGCTCGACGGCGTCCACGCCCGTATCGCGACCGCGTGCGCCGAGGCCGGACGCGACCCCGGCGATGTCGAGCTCATCGTGGTGACGAAGTTCTTCCCGGTCACCGACCTCCGGCTGCTCGCCGACCTCGGGGTCCGGGACGTGGGGGAGAACCGCGACCAGGAGGCCCGGGAGAAGCTGACCGACCCGCTGCTCGACGGCACGGGCCTGACCCGTCACTTCATCGGCCAGCTGCAGTCCAACAAGGCCGCGTCCGTCGTCTCCTACGCCGACGTCGTCCACACCGCCGACCGCTCGAAGGTCGTCGCGGCGCTCGGCCGGGCGGCGGACCACCAGGGCCGGACCCCCCGCGTCCTCGTCCAGGTCAGCCTCGACGACGCACCGGACCGCGGCGGCGCCGACGTCGACGACGTCCCGGCTCTGGCCGACGCCATCGCCGGAGCACCCGGCCTCGAGCTCGGCGGCGTCATGGCGGTGGCCCCGCTGGGGGCGGACCCGGACGCGGCGTTCGCCCGGCTGTGGGAGGTGGCGACCCGCATACAGCAGGACCATCCGCAGGCCACCTGGGTGTCGGCGGGCATGAGCGGGGACCTCGAGGCCGCCATCCGGCACGGGGCGACACACCTGCGTGTCGGGAGCGCAATCCTGGGATCGCGTCCGACGCTTCGCTAACGTCGCTGGGGACGACGGTTGACCGCTGTTTCATTGCACTACCAAGGGAGTTCCACGATGGCTGGGGCGCTTCGCAAGACGATGGTGTACCTCGGGCTTGCAGAGGACGACGACCGCTACGACGACGACGAGCACCGCGACGACGTCGCGGACTACGACGACGAGCGTCGCCGCAACCCGGAGCGCTCCGAGCGTCCGCTCGCCGAGCGTCCCGAGACCGGCGCGGCGGTCACCCAGCTGCCCCGGCGCCCGGCGCCCGTGGCGCGGCTGGTCCGCGAGCCGGAGGTGGGTCCGCTGAACCGGATCACGACCATCCACCCGCGCACCTACAACGAGGCGAAGACCATCGGGGAGTCGTTCCGCGACGGGACGCCCGTGATCATGAACCTCTCCGACATGAGCGACGCCGACGCCAAGCGCCTCGTCGACTTCGCCGCGGGACTGGTCTTCGGTCTTCACGGCACCATCGAGCGCGTCACCTCGAAGGTCTTCCTGCTCTCCCCGGTGCACGTCGAGGTCGCGACCGAAGAGGTCGAGGGTGGCCCCACGACCCGCGGATTCTTCAACCAGTCGTAGCCACGGGCCTACCGCTCACAGCACCCGGCCACCCCCGGCGTCGGGTTTCACAGGAACCATCAGCGAGACTTGACGTATGCGCACCATCGGCACGGTGTTCTCGACCGTCGTCTTTCTCTTCTTCCTGACCCTCATCGGACGGTTGGTGTTCGACTGGGTCCAGGTGCTGTCGCGGGACTGGCGGCCCAAGGGCGCGGTCCTCGTGGTGGCCGAGCTGGTCTACACGGTCACCGACCCGCCGCTACGCCTGCTTCGTCGGGTGATCCCGTCGATCAACCTCGGCGGGATGCGCATCGACATCGCCTTCCTCGTGCTGATGGTCATCACGTCGCTGTTGATGACCATTCGCATCACCTGACCGACCTCCGAGGGTCCGCCAGGTTGGTCGTGCCGTTGCGGTTCGATAACGTTGCTCGGGAACGGACCCCCACAAGCCGGCCGCGGTCCTGAGAAACAAGGTGGTACCCCATGGCTCTGACGCCCGAGCAGATCCTCAACAAGCACTTCCAGACGACCCAGTTCCGGAAGGGCTATGACGAGCGTGACGTCGACGACTTCCTCGACGACGTCGTGGCCGAGATGCGGGCGTTGACAGCGCAGCGGGACGACTACAAGCACCAGTTCGAGGAGTGCCAGTCCCGGACGAGCTCCAGCGTGCAGGACCGCGGGTCGCTCGACCCCGCGGTCGTCGAGGAGCACGAGAAGCGCCTCGAGGACGTCAAGGGCCGGCTCGCCGACGCGGAGTCGCGCGAGAAGGAGGTCAGTGGGCGTCTGTCCAAGGCGCAGGCCGACCTCGCCGCGGCCGAGGCGCAGGTCAAGGACCGCCAGGGTGCGATCGACGCCTCGGTCCAGGAACGCCTCGACGCCGCCGAGAGCCGGGCCCGTGAGGAAGGCGAGGCCAAGGCCGCCGCCGAGCAGCGGCTCGCGCAGCTGGAGCAGGAGCTGGCGGAGGCCAAGGAGTCCGTCTCCGCCGCGCAGGGCCAGGCCCAGCAGGCCGAGCAGTCCGTCGAGGAAGCCCGCCGCCGCGCCGAGGATGCCGAGGCGCGGGCGGGCGAGGCCGAGCGCCGGGCAGCGGAAGCCGCCGAGGCGGCCAAGGCCGTGCCGGTCGCCGCCGAGGCGCCGGCAGCAGCCGAGGGCAGCGACACGGGGGTCATGCGTGCGGTGGCCGGGGGTGCCGTCGGTGGCGCCAGCGCCGCTGCGCTCATCGAGCTGGCCCAGCGGGTCCACGACGAGCACGTCGGCAAGGGCGAGGCTCGCCGCGACGAGCTGTTCGCCGAGGGGCAGAGCCGCTACGACGAGCTGCTGTCGACCGGTCAGGCGCAGCACGACGAGCTGCTGTCGACGGGTCAGGCCAAGCACGACGAGCTGCTCGGTACCGCTCAGAGCCGTCACGACGAGCTGCTCGGCACCGCACAGACCGAGCACGACCGGCTGCTGGCCGAGGCGCAGGACCGTCACGAGCAGCTCATCACCGAGGGCCGCGAGCGGTCCACCGGCATGGTGGCCGAGGCCCAGCAGAAGAAGGCGGCGATCCTCGCGGAGCTGGACCAGGAGAAGGGCGTTCTGCAGCAGAAGATCGAGCAGCTGCGGGGCTTCGAGCGCACCTACCGCACCCAGCTGAAGTCCTACCTCCAGGGCCAGCTCGAGGAGCTCGACCACACCGGGGTCGAGCCGAACGAGGGCGGCGAGGGCCAGGAGAACGCCGAGGCCAACGGCCAGGTCGCGAGCCAGGCCGAGCACCACTGACCCTGGCCGGAGGGTGCGGCGAGAGCCTCACCCTCCACGTCACCTCGAGGCCTGTTGGCGCGTGTTGGTGGGCTTTCGGGCGGTCGTCGCGTCGGTAGGTTCCCTCTGACCGGCCGGTATGCGGGTCGACACGCGTCCAACACGGGTCGTCCCGTGCGGTGAGCCGGGTTTGGAGTCGGCGTGTGCGGGGCTTATCCTCGCCCCGACCATCTTCGAGGATCGCTACCCCGGAAGGGGCCGGTACGCCATGGCAGCCACAAGGACCCCCGCCACGAGCAGGGCGGGACGGACGACGTCCGCGGCACGGCCCGCTGCGGCTCCGGCCGCCACGGCGACGACCCGCACAACCACCACCAAGGCGGTCGCGAAGAAGGCGACCCCTGCCCAGGCCGTGAAGACCGCCAAGGCGGCCCCGGCGAAGTCCACGGCCAAGGCCGCGCCCGCCAAGACCGCGAAGGCGGCTCCGGCGAAGACCGCGAAGGCGGCTCCGGCGAAGACCGCGAAGGCGGCTCCGGCGAAGACCGCGAAGGCGGCTCCGGCCAAGACCGCGAAGGCGGCTCCGGCGAAGACCGCGAAGGCGGCTCCGGCCAAGACCGCGAAGGCGGCTCCGGCCAAGACCGCCAAGGCGGCTCCGGCCAAGACCGCCAAGGCGGCTCCGGCCAAGACCGCGAAGGCGGCTCCGGCCAAGACCGCGAAGGCGGCCCCGGCGAAGACTGCCAAGGCGGCCCCGGCGAAGACTGCCAAGGCGGCCCCGGCGAAGACTGCCAAGGCGGCTCCGGCGAAGACTGCCAAGGCGGCCCCGGCCAAGGCGGCCCCGGCCAAGACCGCGAAGGCTGCGGCGAAGACGACCAAGGCAGCACCGGTGAAGGCCGTCACCAAGACCGCCACGAAGACCGCCACGAAGACCGCCAAGGCCGCCCCGGCCACGAAGGCGGCACCGGCCAAGACCGCGAAGGCCGCGCCCGCGGCAACCAGCACAGCCAAGGCGGCACCGGCCCGCGCCACGAAGGCGACCAAGGCGGCCAGCGCCACGGCGACGCCGACGGCGACCCTACGGGTGGCGACGACCGAGAAGCCGTGGACGGCCAAGGAGCTGCGCGAGATCCGCGAGGAGCTGGACTCCGAGCGGGCCCGGGCCATGGCCGACCTCGAGATCGCCGAGCACGACCTCCAGGGCCTGATGCGGGATGCGGGCGAGGGCGCCGGCGACGACCAGGCGGACGCCGGGGCGAGCATCTTCGGGCGTGAGTACGAGATGAGCCTCGTCGCCAACTCCCGTGACAAGCTCGACCAGGTCGAGCACGCCTTGGAGCGGCTCGCCAACGGCACCTACGGGGTCTGCGAGTCGTGCGGGAACCCGATCGGCAAGCTGCGGCTGCAGGCGGCGCCGCGGGCGACCCTGTGCATGGCCTGCAAGACGAGGCAGGAGCACCGCTGATCCCCGCTACGCCTGCACAGCGCGACCCGATCGACCCCGCGGACCCGACGCATACCGATCCGACGCCTCCCGATCCGACGCATACCGATCCGACGCATACCGACGCTCCCGCCTCCGGCCCCCCGACGGCCCGGCGCCGGCGGCTGTTCCTGCTCCTCGCGGGTATCACCGTCGTCACGTACCTGCTCGACCAGCTCTCGAAGTGGTGGGCGGTCAGCGCCCTGACCGACCAGCCGCCGCGGGACCTCATCGGGTCGTTCCTGCGGCTGGACCTCATCCGCAACCCCGGCGCGGCCTTCTCCATCGGTACCGGGAACACCTGGGTGCTGACGATCGTCGCCGTCGTCGTCCTCATCGTGGTGATCCGGGTCAGCCGTCGCCTGGGGTCGATCGGGTGGGCATGGGCGCTCGGACTGCTTCTGGGTGGCGCGTTGGGGAACCTCACCGACCGGGTCGTCCGCGAGCCGGGACTCGGCCGGGGTCACGTCGTCGACTTCCTCAACTACAACAGCTGGTTCATCGGGAACATCGCCGACATCGCCATCGTCAGCGCGGCCATCCTCATCGGGTTGCTGGCGCTCACCGGGCGCAGCGTGGACGGGACACGTGAGTTGCGGGAGGCCGGCCGCCACGAGGCCGCCGACGATGGCGCCTGACGAGCGGACGCTGCTCGTCCCGGACGGGCTCGAGGGCGAGCGCGTCGACGCGGCGATCGCGCGGCTCTTCGGGCTGTCGCGGACCAAGGCAGCGGACCTCGCCGCCGCGGGCCACGTCTCGCTGAACCACCGGCCGGCGGTCAAGTCGGACCGTGTCTCGGCCGGCGACCTCCTCGAGGTCGCGCTGCCGCGGGCCGAGGACAGCCCGACCCTGGCCGTGATCGCCGAACCGGTCCCCGGCATGACCATCGTCCACGACGACGACGACATCGTCGTGGTGGACAAGCCGGTCGGCGTCGCCGCGCACCCGAGTGTGGGGTGGACCGGCCCGACCGTCCTCGGTGGCCTGGCCGCGGCGGGGTACCGGATCTCGACCTCCGGGGCGAGCGAGCGACAGGGCGTCGTCAGCCGGCTCGACGTCGGTACGTCCGGGCTGATGGTCGTCTGCAAGAGCGAGCGGGCCTACTCGGTGCTCAAGCGGGCGTTCAAGCACCGGACCGTCGACAAGACGTACCACGCGCTGGTGCAGGGGCTGCCGGACCCGCTGGTCGGGACCATCGACGCCCCGATCGGGCGGCACCCGGGGGCGGACTACAAGTTCGCCGTCCTGGACTCCGGCCGCAACGCGGTGACCCACTACGAGGTCGTGGAGGCGTTCCGGCACGCGTCGCTGCTGGAGATCCATCTGGAGACCGGGCGTACCCACCAGATCCGGGTGCACTTCGCGGCGCTGCACCATCCGTGCTGCGGCGACCTCACCTACGGCGCCGACCCCACCCTCGCCGCCCGGCTCGGGCTCGAACGGCAGTGGCTGCACGCGTCCGGCCTCGGGTTCGAGCACCCGACCCGGCACGAGTGGGTCACCTACTCCAGCCCGTTCCCCGCGGACCTCCAGCACGCCCTCGACGTGATCTCGACCTGATCCCGACCTGATCTCGACCGGTTGGGCAGGTCCGCCCGCGGGCGCCGCACGCCAGAATCCTGGTATGCCGTTCGCCGCCGCGTTGCCCTCGCCGCTCGGACCCCCGACGCACAGCGCGGTGATCGTCAGCGTTCCCGAGGCCGAGCCGGTCGTCGGCCACCACCGACGCGTCCTCGACGAGTCCGCGCCGTGGGGCGTACCCGCTCACGTCACGGTGCTGTTCCCCTTCATGGACCCCGGCGCGCTCGACGACGACGTGCACGCCAAGCTGTCCCGGGCGGTCGCGACCGTGCCGGAGTTCACGGCGACGTTCGGCTCGACCGCCTGGTTCGAGGACAAGGTCCTGTGGCTGGCGCCGGACCCGGCCGAGCCGTTCCGGGCGCTCACGACGTCCGTGGCCGCCGCGTTCCCCGAGCACCCGCCCTACGAGGGCGCCCACGACGACGTCGTCCCGCACCTGACGGTGGGGCAGGACGCCGCCCCCGAGACGCTCCGCGCGGTCGAGCGGCAGGTCCAGCCGGCGCTCCCGGTCCAGAAGCGGGTGACCGAGGTCGAGGTCATCGTCGGGCGGCCCGAGGTCGGCGGCTCCTGGGACGTGATCGCCCGCTTTCCCCTGGCCTGACTGACCGCCGGCATGCCGCCCGCCGGCTCGCCCCGCCGCCGCGCCTCCCCGCCCCATCTCCCGCCCCCATCTCCCGCCCCCACTCCGCCCCCACGTCCCGCCCCCACTTCCCGGACATGTCTGAGAAGTGGGGCCCGTTTCGGCCGGATCGGGCCACATTTCTCAGACATGTCCGGGAAGTGGGCACCTGGACTGGTCGGCCGGAGCGGGGCGCGCAACACCTCGGGCGCGACACGCGGCGCCACGACAACCGACACGCCGAGCACCGTCTGTACGCCCCTTTAAGGTGGGGTCGATGTCCGCCGAGCCCGCCGCCGTGAGTCCCGAGAAGTCCGCCGTCACGGCCGTCACAGGAGCCTCGGGCGCCCCAGCCACGAGCACGAAGCCGAGCTTCGCGCACCTGCACGTCCACACCGAGTACTCGATGCTCGACGGCGCCGCGCGCATCGACGAGCTGCTCAAGAGCGCCGCGGAGATGGGCATGCCGGCCATCGCCACCACGGACCACGGCTACGTCTTCGGCGCCTACGAGTTCTGGTCCAAGGCCCGCACCTACGGCATCAAGCCGATCATCGGCGTCGAGGCCTACCTCACCCCCGGCACCCACCGCCGCGACAAGACCCGGACCCGCTGGGGCGACGACAGCGCCGGCCGCGACGACGTGGGCGGCGGCGGCGCATACACCCACATGACGCTGCTCGCCCGGACCACCGGCGGCATGCACAACCTCTTCCGGATGAGCTCGCTGGCCTCGATGGAGGGCCACTACTTCAAGCCCCGCATCGACCGCGAGCTCCTCTCCCTGTACTCCGACGGCCTCATCGCGACGACCGGCTGCGTCGGCGGCGAGATCCAGACGCGGCTGCGGCTCGGCCAGTACGACGAGGCCCGCAAGGCGGCCGGCGAGTTCCAGGACCTGTTCGGCAAGGAGAACTTCTTCGCCGAGGTCATGGACCACGGCATCCCCATCGAGCGGCAGACCCAGCGCGAGCTGCTGCGCCTCGCCAAGGACCTCGCCATCCCGCTCGTCGCCACCAACGACCTGCACTACACCAAGGCCGAGGCGGCCAAGGCCCACGCGGCGCTCCTCTGCGTCCAGTCCGGCTCGACCCTCATGGACCCCAACCGGTTCAAGTTCGACGCCGAGGAGTTCTACCTCAAGACGCCCGAGCAGATGCGACACCTGTTCCGCGAGCTGCCCGAGGCCTGCGACAACACGCTGCTCATCGCCGAGCGCTGCGACGTCTCGTTCGTCGAGGGCGAGGGCCGCTACATGCCGCGGTTCCCCTGCCCCGAGGGCGAGAACGAGGAGTCCTGGTTCGTCAAGGAGGTCGAGCGCGGCCTCGAGGTCCGCTACCCCGAGGGCGTTCCGGCGTATGCGACGGAGCGGGCTCGCTACGAGACCGACGTGATCCTCAAGAAGGGCTACGGCGGCTACTTCCTCGTCGTCGCCGACTTCATCAACTGGGCCAAGGACCACGGCATCCGGGTCGGTCCTGGTCGCGGGTCCGGCGCCGGCTCGATGTGCGCCTACGCCATGCGCATCACCGACCTCGACCCGGTCGTGCACGACCTGGTCTTCGAGCGGTTCCTCAACCCCGAGCGCCCGTCGATGCCCGACTTCGACGTGGACTTCGACGAGCGCCGCCGCGGCGAGGTCATCCGCTACGTCACCGAGAAGTACGGCGAGGAGCGGGTCGCCCAGATCGTCACCTACGGGACCATCAAGGCCAAGCAGGCGGTCAAGGACGCCGCCCGGGTCATGGGGCACCCCTACGCGATGGGGGAGAAGCTCACCAAGGCGATGCCGCCGCCGATCATGGGCAAGGACATGCCGCTGTCCGGCGTGTTCGACAAGGACCACCCGCGCTATCACGAGGCGACCGAGTTCCGCGGCGTCCACGACGAGGACCCGCAGGCCAAGGAGGTCGTCGAGACCGCGCTCGGCCTGGAGGGCCTGAAACGCCAGTGGGGCGTCCACGCCGCCGGCGTCATCATGAGCAGCGAACCGCTCATCGACCTCATCCCGATCATGCGCCGCGAGCAGGACGGCCAGATCATCACCCAGTTCGACTACCCCAGCTGCGAGACGCTCGGGCTGGTCAAGATGGACTTCCTCGGCCTGCGCAACCTCACGATCCTCGACGACGCGATCGCCAACGTCCGCGCCAACCGCGGCGAGGACGTCGACCTCGAGGCCCTGTCGAAGGACATGAGCGACCCCAAGGCCTACGAGGTGCTGGCCAAGGGCGACACCCTCGGCGTCTTCCAGCTCGACGGCGGCGGCACCCGCACGCTGCTGCGCCAGATGCAGCCGACGACGTTCGAGGACATCTCGGCCACCATCGCGCTCTACCGGCCGGGCCCGATGGGGATCAACAGCCACACCAACTACGCGATGCGCAAGACCGGCCGCCAGCCGGCCACGCCCATCCACCCCGAGCTGGCGGAGCCGCTCGAGGAGATCCTCGGTGCGACGCACAACCTCATCGTCTACCAGGAGCACGTGATCCAGATCGCGCAGAAGGTCGCCGGCTACACGCTCGGCCGGGCCGACCTGCTGCGCAAGGCGATGGGCAAGAAGAAGAAGGAGGTCCTCGACGCCGAGTTCGCCGGCTTCGAGGCCGGTATGCAGGCGAACGGCTACAGCGCCGACGCGATCAAGACCCTGTGGGACGCGCTGATGCCCTTCGCGGACTACGGCTTCAACAAGGCGCACGCCAAGGCCTACGCGCTGATCTCCTACTGGACCGCCTACCTCAAGGGGAACTACCCCGCCGAGTACATGGCCGCGCTGCTGACCAGCGTGCGCGACGACAAGGACAAGTCGGCGCTCTACCTCAACGAGTGCCGCCGGATGGGGATCAAGGTCCTGCCGCCCGACGTCAACGAGTCGGTGGCCAACTTCGCTGCGGTCGGCACCGACATCCGGTTCGGGATGGCCGCGATCCGCAACGTCGGCACCAACGTCGTCGACGCCGTGGTCCGCAGCCGCGAGGAGAAGGGCCGGTATGCGTCCTTCAAGGACTTCCTGCGCAAGACCCCCGCGGTGGTCTGCAACAAGCGCACGATCGAGTCCCTGGCCAAGGCCGGCGCGTTCGACAACCTCGGCCACTCGCGCCGGGGCATCGTCGAGAAGCACGACCAGTTCGTGGACGCCCTGGCCGATGTCAAGCGCCAGGCCGACTTCGGGCAGGACAGCCTGTTCGACGCGCTGATGTCCGGAGCCTCCGACCTCGACGAGGGGGCGGCCTTCGACGGCCTCCCGGAGCTGCCCACCCATGAGTGGGACAAGCAGACGCTGCTCACCTTCGAGCGGGAGATGCTCGGGCTCTACGTCTCCGACCACCCGCTGTTCGGCATCGAGCACGTCCTCACCCAGCACGCCGACACCTCGATCGCCGCCCTCATGGGCGACGAGCCGAAGCCGGACGGCACCCAGGTCATCATCGCCGGGCTCATCACCGGCCTGCAGATCAAGCGGACCAAGAAGGGCGACCTCTGGGCCATCGCCACGGTCGAGGACCTCGAGGGCGCCATCGAGTGCCTGTTCTTCCCCAGCTCGTATGCGACGGTCGCCCCGCTGCTGCGTACCGACGTGGTGTGCGTCGTCCGGGGGCGGGTGTCCAGCCGTGACGACGCCGTGTCGGTGTACGCGCAGGAGCTCACCCTCCCGGACATCAAGGAGGGCCCCCGTGGCCCCGTCGTGGTGAACCTGCCGCTCGCCCGGGCCACCGACGCGCTCGCGGAGGAGATCAAGCGGGTGCTCGGCGAGCACCCGGGCGCCACCGAGGTGCACCTCAAGCTGACCCAGCCCGGCCGTTCGGTGCTGATGAAGGTCGACGACCGGCTGCGGGTCACCGCGTCCCCGGCGTTGTTCGGCGACCTCAAGGCCCTGCTCGGCCCGTCCTGTCTCAGCTGACCGACCGGGCCGGCTGACCATGCTGCTCACCGATCGCCGACGCATCGCGGCGGAGCGCCTCGCCGCGATGCGGATCGCCCCCGCCGCCGAACCGGGCGAGTCGATGGTCGAGACGATCGCGCACACGGTCCACCACCACCTCGCCATGCAGGCGCAGGACGTGGGGAGCGGCATGTGGTCGGTCGGCGTCCGGACCGGCGCGACCCGGGCCGACGTCGAGGCGGCCATCGCGGCACGGCTGGTGACCCGGAGCTGGCCGATGCGCGGCACCCTCCACCTCATGGCCACCCAGGACGTGCGCTGGATGTGCCGCCTGCTCAACGAGCGGGTCGTCGCGACGAGCCGGCGGGTCTTCGAGGCCGAGGGCCTCACCGGCGCGATCGTCGACCGCGCCCGCGAGGTCCTCGTCGGCGCCCTGGCCGGGGGAGTGGCGCTCAGCCGGCCCGCCGCGATCGCGCTGCTCGAGGCCAACGGGGTCGACCCGAGCGGCCAACGGGCATACCACCTGATCGGCCGGTTCTGCCAGGAGGGGCTGCTGTGCCAGGGCCCGGCCGAGGGTCGGCAGCCGACCTTCGTCCTCATCGACGAGTGGGTGCCGCAGTCGTGGGCGCCCGACCGCGAGGAGGCGATGGCCGCCCTCGCCACCCGTTACGTCGCCAGCCACGGCCCGGTGACCGAGCGCGACCTCGCCGGCTGGTGCCACCAGACCCTCACCTTCGCCCGCGAGGCTGTGGCCCTGGCCGGCGACGCGGTGACCACCGAGACCATCGGCGGACAGGCATACCTCGTGGCCGCCGACCGGCCCGAGCCGGCGGCCGGGACCCCGGTCCGGCTGCTGCCCGGCTTCGACGAGTACGTGCTCGGCTACAAGGACCGGTCGGCCATCCTCACGCCCGAGGAGGAGCTGCGGGTGGTGCCGGGCAAGAACGGCATGTTCCTCGGCACCGTCGTCGTGGGCGGCCTCGTCGTCGCCACCTGGAACCGCAAGACGAGCGCCCGACGGACCGTCGTCACGGTGACCCCGTTCGGGACCCTGAGCGCCACCCGGCGCCGCGAGATCGAGCGGGCGGCAGCCGCCTACGGCCGGCATCTGGGGAGTCCCGCCGAGGTCACGTATCAGGAGCCGGTCGAGCCGGTCCTTTGACCCAGTACGGCGGTGGCCACCGCAAGGGGGACGGTGGGCACCGCCTACTGTCGTGCTGGTGAGCGTCACCCCACCACCCCGGGCTCCACGGGAACCGTCGACCCGCACGGTCCACGGGGACACCGTGGTCGACGACTACGCGTGGATGGCCGACCGGGACGACCCGCGGCTGGCCGCCTACCTCGAGGCCGAGAACGCGTACACCGCCCACCGCACCCGCCACGTGGAGCCGCTGGCGGACCGGATCGTCGAGGAGATCCGCGCCCGCACCAAGGAGACCGACCTCAGCGTGCCGGTGCGGCACGGCGGCTGGTGGTACTACGGGCGCACCGTCGAGGGGCTCCAGTACGGGATCGCCGGGCGCATCGACCTCGCGACCTTCCCCGAGCGGCCGGTCCTCGACACCGACGGCCCCCCGCAGGGCGAACAGGTCGTCCTCGACGAGAACGTCGAGGCCCAGGGACACGAGTTCTTCGCGCTCGGGGCCAGCGATGTCTCCCCGGACGGGAACCGGCTCGCGTACGCGGTCGACGTCACCGGGGACGAGCGGTACGACCTGCACGTCCGGGACCTCCGGACCGGAGCCGAGCTGGACGACGTCGTCACCGACATCGGCGCCGGCGTCGCCTGGTCCCTGGACGGTCAGTACGTCTTCTACACCCGCTACGACGACGCCTGGCGCCCGTTCCAGGTGTGGCGGCACGAGGTCGGCGCTCCCGTGGACCAGGACGTGCTGATCCACGAGGAGAAGGATGAGATCTTCCGCGTCGGCGTCGGCTCGTCCCGCGACGACCGCTGGGTCGTCATCGGAGTCGGGTCCTCCACGTCGTCGGAGTACCGCCTCGTCGACGCGGCGCACCCGACCGGCGCCCCGATCCTCGTGGCCGCGAGGGAGCCGAAGGTCGAGTACGACATCGAGCCGCTCGGCGACGAGGTCTTCGTCCTGCACAACCGCAACCGGGTCAACTTCGAGCTGTCGCGGGCTGTGGTCCGTGACGGGACCGTCGGCCCCTGGGAGTCCCTCGGGTTCACCGCCGAGGACGAGCTCGTCACCGGCGTCGACGCGTTCGCCTCCTTCCTCGCCCTGTCGCTACGTACGAAGGGCCAGACGTCGATTCGCCTCGTTCCTCGAGATCCTCTGTCTACCAACGGTTTCGGGACGCCATGGGACATCGCGTTCGACGAGCCGATCCGCACCGTCGGCGTCGGCGACAACCCGGAGACCGACGCCCGGACGCTGCAGGTCTTCTACACGTCGATGGTCACGCCCCCGTCGGTCGGCGAGTACGACCTCGCCACGCGAGAGCTGCGGCTGCTGAAGCAGACCGAGGTCCGCGGCGGCTACGACCCCGGCGACTACGTGCAGTCGCTGGAGTGGGCGACCGCGGCGGATGGCGCTCGCGTCCCCGTGTCGGTCGTGCGCAAGGCATCGACGCCGGTGGACGGGACCGCGGCCGCCGTGCTCTACGCCT
Source organism: uncultured Actinomycetota bacterium (assembly GCA_963713345.1). Taxonomy (GTDB): domain Bacteria; phylum Actinomycetota; class Actinomycetes; order Actinomycetales; family Dermatophilaceae; genus Lapillicoccus. Next base: position 346,341 of record CAVQLI010000010.1, read on the forward strand.
ACGGTGCGTACGGCGTCTGCACCGACGCGTGGTTCTCGATCGCCCGGCTGTCATGGCTCGACCGTGGCGTCGTCTTCGCCGTCGCGCACGTCCGCGGTGGCGAGGAGCTCGGTCGGCCCTGGTACGAGGACGGTCGCCTCCGGAACAAGCAGCACACCTTCGACGACTTCGTCGCAGCGGGTTCGCTGATGGTCGAGAAGGGGTATGCGCACCCGGATCGGCTTGCGGGCAAAGGTGGTTCGGCCGGAGGTCTGCTGATCGGCGCCGTGGCGAACCAGGCGCCGAGCCTCTTCCGGGCGCTGCACGGACAGGTCCCGTTCGTCGATGTGCTGACGACCATGCTCGACCCGAGCCTCCCGCTCACCGCGGGCGAGTGGGAGGAGTGGGGCGACCCGATCCGCGACCCGCAGGCCTACGCCTACCTCAAGGCCTACTCGCCGTACGACAACGTGGGCGAGCACGCATACCCGGCGTTGCTGGTCACGACGAACCTGCACGACACCCGCGTCTACGTCACCGAACCGGCCAAGTGGGTGGCCCGGCTGCGCGACCGCGCGACCAGCGACCCCGACCACGACCCGGTGCTGCTGCGGACGTGGATGACCGCCGGGCACCAGGGGCAGTCCGGCCGGTACGACGCGTGGCGGGAGACGGCCTGGGAGCTCGCGGTCCTGCTCGACCTCGTGGCGCAGCGCGACGGCCCGGGACCCGGCCCGGTAGCGTCGAGGGACGTCGTCGATCGGTGGAGTACGTGATGAGCAAGCTGTGGACCCGGCCCGGCGCGGCCCTCGTCATCGGGATCGTCCTGGGGCTGCTTCTGGGGTTCCGCACTCACAACTTCGGGCTCTGGCTGATGTTGGGCGCCGCCCTCGGAGCTGCGTTCGAGGGGATGAACTACGGCCGCCGTCGCAGCGAGAACGCTGACGGAGGGGAACCGGGGTCGGGCGACCGCTGACGTCGCGGCGCGACGGTCACCGCACGTAGCGCAGGGCTGCGCGGATCGGGGCGGCACTGTCGCAGGACACGACCATCCGGGCCTCGAGGCGAGCCAAGCCGGCGTCGTCGAAGGTCACCGAGTCGACCGCCATCGTCCCGGTCATCGCGTTGCAGCCCCGCCAGTCGTGGGACAGGTCGACGTAGCCCTTGACCGGGTTCCGGTTGGCGTTCCCGGTGACCGGGAAGCTGCCCACCGTCCACCGGTCGACGTACAGCGGCATGGCCGCGAAGATGCTCCAGTCCTCGCCACCGTCGGTTCGGGCCAGCCGCAGCCACAGACCGTTGGCGGCGCCGTCGTCGGACCGCGTCCACTGGGCCTGCGCCGGGGTGACCAGCTCGGTCCGCCCCTGGCCGAGGAACTCCCCGGCCGGAGACTCGGTGTACCACGCGGACCCCGACGCGGGGACGGCTCCGGCCGGCGGACGCCAGGTCAGTGCGCCGGCCGACGCGAGGGGTGCCGGCGTCGTCGGGTCGTCGCGGTCGTAGCGCAGGAACAGGTGCAGCGGTCCGTAGCCGGCGTCGCACCACTGCTCGAGCCGCGCGGTCAGAGCCACGAGCGTGCCGGCAGCGTCGCGCACGAGACGGTCCACGACGAGGTTGGTCCGCGACTCGTTGCAGCCACCGGAGTTCGCGGTCACGCTGGCAGCGGACCGGTCGAGGTCGGCGTAGGAGCCGGTGGCGGTGAGGTACGGCAGGGCCACCTGGATGTCGTCGTCGGCGTCGCCGCTCATCCCGGTGCTGCGGGTGTCGTTGTCGCCGGCGTACACCGAGGCGGTGGCCTGGGTCCAGGTGCGCTGCTCGCCCTCGCCGACGAAGTCGGCCACGTCGCTCTCGGCGTAGATGACGGTCGCCGGGCCCGCGACCACCGAGGCCGGCGGCTGCCACGCCAGCACCGACGTGGTGTCGTTCTGCGGGACGATGACCTGTGCCGTCGGGTCCGGGATCGACGTGCCCTTCGGCCCCGACACGAGGACCGGCTTGAGAAGGACGGACTCCCAGCCCTCCTCGGTCGTGTCACCCACCACCGTGACCGGCACGGAGAACAGTGAACCGGCCTTGCCGAGCTTGGCCGACCCCGACGTCGGCGTCGCGTCGACACCGGCCTGCGCCGCATACTGCGTCTGCATCGTCCACCGGACGCTGATGTCCTTGCGGTGCTCGCCGCGGATGGTCACCGGGAGCGGGACGGTCACCGACCCGGTGTCGGGCTCGGGTACCCAGACGTCACCGAACCAGACGGTCGTCGGGGTCTCGTTCTCGGAGCGGGCCTCCCGCACCCGGACCTCACCACGCGCCGGGTCGACCGTCGCCCCGGAGGCCGACGTGATGGCGAGGTAGCCGAGCTCGTCGCGCGGATAGCCCGCGTTCGTCACCAGCGGGACGGTGACCAGGGCCAGCTGCGCCCCCTTGGCGATCGAGCCCGTCCCGCTCGCGGGGACGATGCTGTCCGACTCCCGGGTCGGGTCGGCCGTGAACGTCCACGTGAACGACACGGCCGCCGGCGCCGGCTGGCTCAGCACCACCGGCACGCTGCCGGTGAACCGGTCGCCGAGCGTGCCGGGCTGGACGATCCGGATGCCGCCGGCGGCGATCGACGGCTGAGTCGCCGCCTGCGCCGTGACCGGCACTGCGACCAGACCCAGCCCGGCGGCGACGACGGCCGCCCCCACCGCCCCCACCAACCGCGACACGGACATGCTCCTAGGACCCACGACTACCCCCTGCCAAAGGTGACGCTCCGCCCCGAGCGGGACCATCTTCAGGGAGTTCCCAGGCAGCCGCAACCCGAGATGCCGGTGAGGTCGACGGCCAGGATCCGAGGGTGGGAGAGGATGCCGGTATGCCCGAGCCCGGGTCGGTGCCGATGATCCGGTATGCGACGACCAGCCGACGGCGTCTCGGTCGCCTGGCAGTCGGTGGGCTCCGGTCCCGCACTGGTGTGGATGCCGTCCTTGGGCAATCTCGTCGCGCAGTGGCGGATCCCGTTCCTGCGACGGGCCTACGAGGCGCTCGCCGGCTCGCTGCAGCTGGTCCTCTACGACGGACGGGGCACGGGCAGCTCCAGCCGTCAGGTCGATCCCGACGACCTCGGCGTCGACGCGCAGCTGCGCGACCTGGACGCCGTGCTGGCGGCGGCCGGGCTGGAGCACTACGCCGTCCTCGGCTACTACCACTCGGTGCCGGCGGCGCTGGCCCACGCGGCCGCCCATCCGGACCGGGTCACCCGGATGGTTCTCTTCGGCGGCTCGGCGCGGACGCGGGACGTCATGAGCCCCAGCCAGACTCAGGCGCTCCTCTCCCTCGTCGAGCAGGACTGGGACCTCTTTGCCGAGTCGGCGGCGCACGCGTGGCTCGGCTGGCAGGCGGGCGAGGCGGGGCGCCTGCTCGCGGAGTCGTTCCGGACCGCCGCCAGCCCGACCGTGGTGACGGCGATGTTCCGCGAGGCGGCGCAGACCGACGTCCACGAGCTGCTGCCGTCGGTGCGGACGCCCACCCTCGTCGTCCATCGGCAGTCGGACCGCCAGATGCCGCCGGAGGTGTCGGCCGCTCTGGCCACTGCACTACCGGCCGGCCGGCTCGTCCAGCCGCCCGGCGACCGTCCCGCCCTCTTCCTGGAGGACCTGCCCTCCGACGTCGAGCTGGTGGCGCGGTTCGTCACGGACGGGACGGTGCTCGAGCCGGCCGCCGCCGTCGCCCCGGCCGACCGCAGCGGGCTGACGCCGAGGGAGCTCGAGGTGCTCCGCCTGCTCGCCGGCGGCGGGACCAACGCCGGGATCGCCCGCGCCCTCCACATCACCGAGCACACCGTCGAGCGGCACGTCGCGAACCTCTATCGCAAGATCGGGGCGCGGGGCCGGGCGGAGGCCACCGCATACGCCCTCCGTCACGGAGTGGCCTGACCGACACCCCTTCGCGGGAACCCGTCAGTCGGCATGCCGGGTCGCCGGGATCCGGCGGCGACCCGGGCCGAGGATGCTGGGGGGATGACCACCGTCACGACTCCGCGTCGGCCACCGGGCTGGGCTTCCGGCGTCAACCGGTTCGCCCTCTCGATCGCCGGCCACCGCTGGTTCCCGCTGTACGCCGTCGTCGAGCATGTGGGCCGGAAGTCCGGGCAGGCGTACGAGGTGCCGATCGCCCTCATCGCGACGCCGAGCCAGTTCGTCATCTGCCTGCCCTTCGGGCGAGGGACCAACTGGGCCCGGAACGTCATCGCCGCCGGCGGCTGCGACGTGCGGTGGAAGGGTTCGGTGCACCACGTCAGGGACCCGCGGCTGGTGGGCCAGGACGTGGCGCTCCCGCTGGCCAACCGGTTCGAGCGGTTCATGATCCCGCGGCTCGGGTTCGAGGACTTCCTGCTGCTGGAGCGCTGAGACCGCTCCGGCCGCGCGGGTGAGCGGAACCTAGACTTGACGCCATGATGTCCACTCTCGACCTGCGGGGACGCCCGCTCGAGGTGCGCGCCCTGCGGTCCGCGCTGCCTCGCGCCGAGTTCGACGTCGAGGCGGCCCTGGAGCAGGTTCGCCCGATCGTCGAGGACGTCCGGCATCGCGGGGCGGACGCGCTGCGCGACCTCAGCGAGAAGTTCGACGGCGTCCGGCCGGAGCGCCTTCGGGTCCCGGCCGAGGTGCTGCAGCACGCCCTCGACCGGCTCGACCCGTCGCTGCGGGCCGCCCTCGAGGAGTCCATCCGTCGCGCCCGGCTGGTCCACGCCGACCAGCAACGCACCGACACGACGACCCAGGTCGTCCCCGGCGGGACCGTCACCGAGCGCTGGGTGCCCGTCGACCGGGTCGGCCTCTACGTGCCCGGCGGACTGGCCGTCTACCCGTCCAGCGTCGTCATGAACGTCGTCCCGGCGCAGCTCGCGGGCGTCGGCTCCCTCGCCGTCGCGAGCCCGCCGCAGAAGGAGAACACCGGCGAGCTGACGGGGTACCCCAACGCCACGATCCTGGCCACCTGCGCCCTCCTCGGCGTCGACGAGGTGTACGCGGTCGGCGGCGCCCAGGCCGTGGCGATGTTCGCCTACGGCTACACCGAGGGCGACGAGGACTGCGTACCCGTGTCGCTGGTCACCGGCCCCGGCAACATCTGGGTGGTCGCCGCCAAGCGGCTCCTCAAGGGCCTCGTCGGGATCGACGCCGAGGCCGGCCCGACCGAGATCGCCGTCCTCGCCGACGACACCGCCGACGCCGAGCACGTCGCCGCCGACCTCGTCAGCCAGGCCGAGCACGACCCGCTGGCCGCCGCCGTCCTCGTCACCGACAGCGAGGAGCTGGCCGCCGCCGTCGAGGAGGCGCTGACCCGCCGGGTCGCCGCCACCAAGCACAGCGAACGGGTCGGCCAGGCGCTCACCGGTACCCAGTCCCGGGTCGTCCTCGTCGACGACCTCGACGCCGGTCTCGACGTCGTCAACGCCTACGCCGCCGAGCACCTGGAGATCCAGACCCGTGACGCGGCAACGGTCGCCTCGCGCGTTCGCAACGCCGGCGCCGTCTTCGTCGGCCCGTATGCGCCGGTCTCGCTCGGCGACTACGCCGCCGGGTCGAACCACGTCCTGCCCACGGCCGGCTGCGCCTGCCACAGCAGCGGCCTGTCGGTGCAGTCGTTCCTGCGCGGCATCCACGTCATCGAGTACGACGAGCCCGCCCTGCGCGACATCGCCCCGCACGTCGTCACGCTGGCCGAGGCGGAGGACCTGCCCGCGCACGGCGAGGCCGTGACCGCCCGGTTCGGCGACAGCGTCCCGTGAACGAGGCCATCGAGAACCTGCTCCGCGCGGACCTGAGGGGCAGGACGCCCTACGGCGCGCCGCAGCTCGACGTCCCCGTCCGGCTCAACACCAACGAGAACTCGTATGCGGTGCCGGACGACGTCGTCGCGGCCATCGCCGCAGCGGTGACCGAGACCGCGCGTCACCTCAACCGGTACCCCGACAGGGAGTTCACCGAGCTGCGCGAGGCCCTCGCCGCATACCTCCGATCCCAGACCGGCGTCGGGATCGCGACGGAGCAGGTCTGGGCCGGCAACGGCTCGAACGAGGTGCTGCTGCACCTGGTCCAGGCGTTCGGGGGAGTGGGCCGCACCGCGCTCGGCTTCACGCCGGCCTACTCGATGCACCCGATCATCACCCGTACCACCGGGACGACGTGGGTCGACGGGCTGCGGGGCACGCCGAGCGGCGTCTTCGACCTCGACGCCGGACTCGCGGTGCGACAGGTCCGCGAGCACCGGCCGCACATCGTCTTCCTCTGTTCGCCGAACAACCCGACCGGCACCGCCTTGTCCCTCGACGTCGTCCAGGCCGTCGTCGAGGCGGCCCCCGAGTCGCTGGTCGTGGTGGACGAGGCCTACGCCGAGTTCGCCCGGCCGGGCACGCCGAGTGCCATGACCCTGCTCGAGCACCGGCCGCTGCTCGTCGTCACCCGGACCATGAGCAAGGCGTTCGCCCTGGCCGGCGCCCGCGTCGGGTACCTCGCCGCCGACCCCGACCTCGTCGACGCGCTCCGGCTCGTGCGGATGCCCTACCACCTGTCCGACCCCACCCAGGCCGTCGCGCTCGCCGCGATCCGGCACGACGCCAGCCTGCTGGCGACCGTCGAGGCCATCAAGGCGCAGCGCGACCGGATCGTCGCCGAGCTGGCCGGTCTCGGTTACCCACCGGTCCCCAGCGACGCGAACTTCGTCCTCTACGGCGGCCTCGCCGACGCCCACGCGACGTGGCAGGCGCTGCTCGACCGGGGCGTCCTGGTCCGCGACGTCGGCATCCCGCACCACCTCCGGGTCACCGCGGGCACGCCGCAGGAGTCGTCGACGTTCCTGCGGGCGATGGCCGATCTGCCAGACTCGCACCGGCAGCACGCACGCGACCCCGAGGAGGCGAGGGCATGACCGACGAGATCCGACACCACCGGCGCGCCAGCCTGAGCCGCGCCACGAGCGAGTCGAAGGTCGACCTGACGCTCGACCTCGACGGCACCGGCGAGTCCGAGGTCTCGACCGGCGTCCGGTTCTACGACCACATGCTCGCGTCCTTCGCGAAGCACTCGCTCATCGACCTCACCGTGACGGCCAGCGGGGACGTCGACGTCGACGCGCACCACACCGTCGAGGACGTCGCCATCGTCCTCGGCGACGCCCTGCGCGAGGCGCTCGGCGACAAGCACGGCATCTCCCGGTTCGGCGACGCAACCGTGCCGCTCGACGAGGCGCTCGTCCAGGCGGTCGTCGACGTCGCAGGCCGCCCCTACTGCGTCCACACCGGGGAGCCGGAGGGCCAGGAGTACGTCGTGATCGGCGGCGCATATGCGGGTTCGCTCACCCGGCACGTCTTCGAGACCCTCGCGCACCACGCGGGGATCGCCCTGCACATCCGGGTGCTGGGCGGCCGCGACCCCCACCACGTCGTCGAGGCCCAGTTCAAGGCGGTGGCCCGCGCGCTGCGGGCCGCGGTGGCGATCGACCCGCGCGTGACCGGCATACCGAGCGCCAAGGGCAGCCTCTAGAGGTGGCCCTGCGCGAACCTCCGCGGGGCATCCTCCTCGTGCACGGCGGCGTCGACTCCGCCGTCTCCTGGGCCGAGAGCGGCGTCGCGCCGCTCGCCGTGGTGCCCGAGGACGGTCGCTGGACCGCGGTGCTGCCGGCCGGAGAGACGACGGCCGTTCGCCGCCCCTACGACGACGTGGTGACGATGCTGCTGAACCGGCCGGTGCCGCACAAGCTGCGGCCGGCCGTGGGTGTCGGCGTGGTGGGTCGCCGGGCGGTGCTCTGCGTGACCCCCGGCGGGTGGCGGGCGGTTCGTCGTTGGCTGGTCTGGCAGCCGGGGCACGGCGTCGTACACCCGGGTGGTCTGCCGGTAGCCCGCCTCGCGGACGTCGTGGCCGCCGCCGGCATCGACGACCCGGGTGCCGTGGGCGAGCTGGCCGGCGTGCTGCACGACCCGGCCGGTGACGCGCGGGCCGTCATGGGCGACCTGCTCGAGGTGCTCGGCCTCCCCGGCGGCACCTACCTCGCGGGCACGGCCGTGGCGGCCGACGCCTTCGGGGCATCCGTGGTGGCACCGAAGCCGGCGGCCGTGCGCCGTTACGACAAGGCGGTGCACGATGACGTGAGCTGGCGAGACGAGATGGAGGAGAAGCCGCGATGACGTCCCCGCCCACGGTCGTGGTCTTCGACTACGGCAGCGGCAACGTGCACTCGGCGGTGCGCGCGCTGGAGCGTGTCGGAGCCGACGTCTCGCTGACCGGCGACCCCAAGGCGGCCCTCGCCGCCGACGGCCTGTTCGTGCCCGGTGTCGGCAACTTCCACGCGTGTATGCGCGGCCTCCGGCAGGCGGACGGCGCTCGCCTCATCGACGTGCGGCTCGCCGGCGGGCGGCCGGTCCTCGGGGTGTGCGTCGGGATGCAGGTGCTCTTCGACGGCTCCACCGAGCCGTTCTCCGGTCCGCCGCAGGAGGGACTCGGCGAGTGGCCGGGCCTGGTCGAGCGGCTGCCCGCCGAGGTCGTCCCGCACATGGGCTGGTCAACGGTGAAGCCCGGTGCCGAGACGCGGCTGTTCGCCGGCGTCGAGGACCAGCGGTTCTACTTCGTGCACTCGTATGCGGCACAGCGATGGTCGCTCTACCCGGTGGGCACGTTCGCCGTGGTCGCCCCCGTCGTCACGTGGTCGACGCACGGCACCGACTTCGTCGCCGCCGTGGAGAACGGGCCGCTGTGCGCGACCCAGTTCCACCCGGAGAAGTCCGGCGACGCCGGGGCCCAGCTCCTGGAGAACTGGGTGAGGTCGCTGTGAGCGGGTCCCGGCTCGAGCTGCTCCCCGCCGTCGACATCGCCGACGGCCGGGCGGTCCAGCTGGTCCAGGGCGTGGCCGGCACCGGCGGAGAGTTCGGCGACCCGCTCGACGCGGCCCTCGCCTGGCAGGAGCAGGGCGCCGAGTGGCTGCACCTCGTCGATCTTGACGCGGCGTTCGGGCGCGGGTCGAACCGCGAGCTGGTCGACGCGATCGTCGGGAGGCTCGACATCCAGGTCGAGCTGTCCGGGGGGATCCGGGACGCCGAGTCCCTCGCTGCCGCGCTCGCGACCGGATGCCGGCGGGTCAACCTCGGTACGGCGGCTCTCGAGCAGCCCGAGTGGACCGCCGAGGCCATCGCCGAGCACGGCGACCGGATCGCCGTCGGCCTGGACGTGCGCGGGACGACGCTCGCGGCCCGCGGGTGGACCCGCGACGGCGGCGATCTGTGGGAGACACTGGCGAGGTTGGACGGCGAGGGCTGCGCCCGCTACGTCGTGACCGACGTCAACAAGGACGGGATGCTCGCCGGCCCGAACCTCGCACTGCTCGAGCAGGTGTGCGAGCGGACCGCACGCCCGGTCGTGGCCTCCGGCGGGGTCTCGACCCTCGACGACGTACGCGCCCTCCGCACGCTGGTCGACGCCGGGGTCGAGGGCGCCATCATCGGGTCGGCCCTCTACCGCGGCGCGTTCACCCTGCCCGAGGCGCTCGACCTGGCGGGTCGCCCGTGAGCGCGGGGGCGGCCGACCGGGAACGGCACTTCTCCGGCGGGATCTGGGAGACGGCGTACGGGTACGCGCGGGCCATGCGGGTGGGGCGGTTCGTCTTCGTCTCCGGCTGCACCTCGATGGTGGACGGACGGGTCCGGTACCCCGCAGACCCGGCGGCGCAGGTCCGGGTCGCGCTGGACACCGCGCAGAACGCCCTGGCCGAGCTCGGGACGGGCGTCGCGGACGTGGTGCGCACCCGCATGTACGTCACGCACCGGCGCGACTGCGACGCGGTCGGCCGGGTCCACGCCGAGGTGTTCGGCGAACACCCGCCGGTGGCGACGATGGTCATCGTGTCCGGGCTGCTGCACCCCGACATGCGGGTCGAGATCGAGGTCGAGGCCGTGCTGCCGGACGTCGCGGACGGATGACGGGCACCGACAGCGCGGGGACGCCGTGGGCCGGGCGCGCGCTCTCGGGGACCGGGTTCGACGCCGACGACGGTGCGGCCGATCCGGCCTGGCTGGCCGCGCTCGCGGAGGTCCACCGGCGACCGTCGGCGGAGGCCGACGCGCTGCTGGTGCGGACGGCGGCAGCGGCGCGGTGGCTGGTGCCCGTCGTCGCCGTCCTCGATGAGCAGGACGAGGGGGCCCACGGGCACACCGTCGACAAACAGACCGACATGGCCCTGGTGACGCTCACCGGTCCGGACGGACGCCGGGCGCTGCCGGTGTTCACCAGCGTCGAGGCCCTCGCCGCGTGGGACGTCACGGCACGTCCCGTGCCCGTGACGGCGGCGCGCGCAGCCCGGGCGGCGGTGGCCGAGGGCTGTCACGTCGCGGTCGTGGACCTGGGTGGCGAGGCGCCGACCGAGCTGCGTCCGAGCATGCTGTGGGCGCTCGCGCAGGAGACCGAGTGGCAGCCCGCGCATACGGATCCCTTTGTCGCACAGTCGGTCTCGCGGGCCGTTGCCGAGGAGGGGGACATTCTCACGCATCGGCTGGAGGAGGGCGAGCCACCGGGGAGCGGAGTGCTCCGGGTCGTCCTGGGCCTCCCCGCCGGGATGCCCGCCGAGTCGGTCCAGGCCCTGGCCACTCGGGTCGGCGAACAGCTGGCCACCGACGGTGAGCTCCGGGCACGGGTCGACGGGCTGACCTTCGCGGTGGAAGCCGTCAGGCGATGAGGCCGAGCGGCGCCGGGGTCTTGTCGAGCACCCGAGACGGGTCGGCGCCGAGGACCTTGGCCAGCACCTCGCCGTAGACCGACCGGAAGTCGACCGTGGTCTTGAGGTCGCCGTTGTCGAGGTCGGTCAGCGACGGCTGGTCACCGTGGAACCCGGCCTGGACCGTGTCGCCGATGAGGAACACCGGTCCGGCGGTGCCGTGGTCCGTGCCCTGCGAGGCGTTGGCCCTCACCCGGCGGCCGAACTCGGAGTACGCCATCACCACGACGTCCTTCTCGCGGGCCGACCCGGTCAGGGCGGTCCGGAACGCGGTGATCGCCTTGTCCACCTGGGTCAGCTGGGAGGTCTGGGCGATCTTCTCGTCCGCGTGGGTGTCGAACCCCGACGCCGACACCGCGTAGACCCGCGTCGGCACGTTCGCCTTGATGCACCGCGCGACGAGGTCCAGCTGCGCGGTCAGGGCGGCCCGCTGGCCGTTCCCGGCGGCGTCCCCGCCGGCCTCGTCGCCGGCGTCCGAGGTGATCGGACCGAAGGTCTGCTCGCAGCGCTGCTGGGCCGCGTACGACGCCACGACGAGCTTGGCGGCCGGGCCGTCGGCGGAGTCGGGCGTCGCGAAACCCTTGAGCACCGCGGCAGTCAGGGCCGACGACGTCGACTTCCCGACCGACAGAGCGGCCGCGGTGGCCTTGGCACCGACGGCCAGCGGCGGCAGCACCTCGCCGATGTTGAGCGCCAGCAAGGGGTCGTCCCCGGCGGTGTCGAGCCAGCGACCGACCCACCCCGACGCCACCGGGGTCTCGGGTGACGCGGTCTGCCAGATGTCCATCGACCGGAAGTGGCTGTGGTCCGGCTTCGGGTACCCGACGCCGCGGACGATGGCCAGCTTCTTCTGGGTCCACAGCGCCGCCATCCCGGGCAGGCCCGGGTTGAGTCCGAGCTGCCCGTCGAGGTGCAGCACCTCCTCGGCGGTGTAGGCGAGCTCCGGACGCGCATCGTGGTAGGCCGGATCCGCATACGGGACAACGGTGTTCAGCCCGTCGTTCCCGCCGTACATCGTGACCAGCACCAGGATGGGGCTGTTGCCCGGCAGTGGGTCGGACTGGCCGCGGGCGAGGACGTGCTCGAGGGTCACACCGGCCGCGCCGGCGAGCACGGCGGTCGCACCGGCGACGCCGGACGCCCGCAGGAAGGTCCGCCGGGTGAGGCCGTCCATCGGCTTCCTCGGGTCGAGCGGCGGGAGGTTGGCCATCAGATCACCAGGTTCTCGGGAGCGACCAGCGCCATCGCGACGAGGCGCTGGGGGTCGGCGGTATGCGTCTTCAGCTCGGCGAGCGTCCGGTCCGAGAAGGCCGGGATCCCGAGCAGGTGCGCCACGGTGTCGACGCGACCGGCCGGCGGTGCGGCCTGCACGGCCTGGAGGTCGCCGGCCCGAGCGAGCATCGCCGCCGTCTGCACCCGGGTCGTCGCCGACGCGGTGGACAGCCAGGCCTGCCCGGACGGCCAGCCGCTGACGTTGGGCGGGAAGAACGGCAGCTGGCCGAGCGCGCGCATCGCTCCGGCCGCCTTCCTGACGGTGGCGTCGTCGGTCTTCACGTGGAGGGCGCGCATCGCCCCGACGACCCACTCGACCGGGGAGGCGACCAGCGAACCGGAGGTCGCCGCATACGCGTCGTCGGTCAGCATCGCCTGGAAGAGCGCGGTGAGGTCCCGGTTCGAGCCGTATGCGGCGACCAGGCGGCTCAGCGTCTCGGCCGGTGGCGCCTCGGGTCCGGCGAGGAGCTGCCACCACCGGGTCGCGACGAAGGGCGCCGAGGTCTGCTGGTCGAGCAGGACCCGGACGAACGCGGCCGCGTCGAGGTTCGCCGTGGTGCCGAGGACGGTCTTGGGCTTGGCGTCGTGCCGTTTGGCGACGAAGGCCACGGCGCCGCTCGAGCGGTCGAGCGTCCAGCCGGTGAGCGCTCGCGCCCCCTCGCGCACGTCCTGCTCGGTGTACCCGCCCGCGCGGCCGAGGGTGAACAGCTCCATGAACTCGCGCGAGAGGTTCTCGTTGGGCGCCTTGACGGTGTTCTGCTGGCCGTCCAGCCAGAACAGGAGGGCCGGGTCCACGACCATCGACTCGGCCAGGTCGGTGAAGGTGCCGCGACCCTTGGCCCGGAGGGTGGCGTTCTGCGCCAGCAGCATCGGTGCGGACCTCACCTTGGTCGCCGACGTCGCGAAGTGGTGGTGCCAGCCGAAGGTGAGCTTCTCGACGACCGGGTTCTGCACGGCGACCATCCGGCGGATCCACCACGCGGTGAGGTCGGTCACCTGGTCGGCGACCTGCTTGCGGCGCTGCTGCTTCTGCTCCGTCGAGGCGTCCTGACCCGCTGGTGGCAGCGCCTCGAACGTCGGCGGGGGTGCCGCGGCCGCCCCGGGGTCGGACTCCGGGGCGGCGCGCAGCGACGCCTGCAGCCACGCCGACGGTCCCGCTGCCGCGACCGCGTCGACGAGGTCCCCCGAGGCCCCGAAGCCCGTGGACCGCACGAGGTGGGCCGCGGCCGACCAGCCGGCTGACGACGTCATGCGCCCCACCCTGGCGCCGCCGTGTTCGAGCCGTGTTCGGAGCGGTTTACGGGTGGGTTCGCGTCCCGGCCCAGGCATCCGGGGTCGGGGGAGTGACTGCGGTCGCGGCCGTCGGCGTCAGCAGCGGCATCCGGATGGTGAACCGTGCGCCGCCCTCGAGAGCGTGTCCGGCCTCCACCGTGCCGCCCAGCCGTTCGACGATGCGGTGGACGATGGCCAGGCCGAGGCCGGTGCCGACCTGTCGGATGCCGCGGTACCGCTCGTAGAGCGCGGACCGCTCGAACGCCACCGTCAGGTCGTCGTCGCTGAGGCCCGGCCCGCCGTCCCGCACCTCGAGGACCGCGACGCCGCCCGGTTCGGTATGCGTCGCCACGACGATGGGCGCACCCTGCGGGGTGACCCGGAGGGCGTTCTCCAACAGGCCGTCGAGCGCCTGCCGCAGCCGTTGCGCGTCGGCGAAGACGACGATGGCCGGCTCCACCGCCTCCACCCGGAACTCCACGCCCGCCGCCGCACAGCGGTGCCGCCAGATCTCGGCGGCGCCGTCGACGACGCCGCGCAGGTCCACCGGAGCGGAGTCCATCCGCATCTCCGTGGCGTCCAGCCGGGCCAGGTCGAGCAGGTCGGCGACCAGGCGTTCCAGTCGTTTCGCCTCGTCGCCGATGACCGTCCCGACCGCGGCCAGCCGGTCCGGCGGGACCACGCCGTCGGCCAGCGACTCGGCGTATCCGGTGATCGCGGTCAGCGGGGTCCGCAGGTCGTGGGACACCGAGAGGAGGAACTCGCGCTGCCGGGCCTCGGAGTGGGACAGGGCGCCGGCCAGCCGGTTGACCGACGCGGCGACCTCGGCGACCTCGCGCGGACCCTCCTCGGGGATCGCGACGTCGCGCGAGCCCTGGGCCATGGCCGTGGCCGCCGCGGCCGTGCGCTTGAGCGAACGGGAGAGCCGCCACGCGACGAGCAGCCCGAGGGCCGCGGCGATGAGGCCGGTGATGACCAGGCTGATGGTCAGCTGTTGCAACGCCTGGCCGCCCAGCGCCAGGGCGTCGCCGCGGCGCTGCGCGAGGACGAGCCCGCCGGCCGGCGTCGGCCGGGCCTCGACGAGGAGGATGCCGTCGTCGCGGGGCAGCCGCAGGGAGAGTGACTCGCCCTCGGAGAGGCGCTGCGTCTGGTCGACGGTGAGCGACCGCACGGCGACCTGGTCGCCGACGAGGGTGGGGGCGCCGTTCGCGCGGGTGCGCACGACCGCGATCTGGACGTTGATCGACTGCAGCGCCTTGCGGGCCCGCGCCTGGGCCGCTTCCGGGCTCACGCCCACCTGGGCCGTCGCCTCGGCCTGGTCGGCCAGCGCGACGAGGGCCGCCCGGGCGGTCTGCTCGTTGGCCCGCTGGAGCAGGTTGACGCTGATGACGATGCCGGCCACCGAGGTCAGGACGGCCACGGACACCGCCAGCAGGGCGATCCGGGTGCCCAGCGTGGGTCGCAGCCGCTTCCTCACGGGCCGGGCCGACCCGACGCGCGGTCCGGCTGTTGCGCCGCATACCCGACGCCCCTCACCGTGCGGATGACGTCGTGGGTACCGAGCTTCGCGCGCACCTGCGCGACGTGCACGTCGACGGTGCGCTGGCCCGCAGCGGTGTCGTAGCCCCAGACCTGCCGCATCAGCTGCTCCCGGCTGTAGACGCGGCCGGGCGAACCCATGAGGTAGGCCAACAGGTCGAACTCCGTTGCGGTGAAAGAGATCTCGTCGACACCGGCATACGCGCGTCGCTCGTCGGGCACGAGCCGGACGTCGCCGCAGACGAGCTCGCCGACCGGTTCGCCGCGCTGCTGGTGCTGGGTACGGCGCAGCACGCTGCCGATGCGGGCGATGACCTCGCGCGGTGAGAACGGCTTGGTGACGTAGTCGTCCGCACCGAGCTCGAGGCCGACCACGCGGTCGACCTCGTCGTCGCGGGCGGTGACGAAGAGGATCGGCGTCCAGTCGTCCTCGGACCGCAGCCGGCGGCAGACCTGGATCCCGTCGAGGCCGGGCAGCCCGATGTCGAGGAGGATCACGTCCGGCCGGTCGCGGCGGATCGCGTCGAGCGCCGCCAGCCCGTCGCGTTCGACGTGGGTGCGGTAGCCCGACAGCTCCAGCTGCAGGCTGACCATCTGGGCGATCGCCGGGTCGTCCTCGACCACCATGACCAGCGACGCGCGCGGGTCCGACGTCACGTCCGGCAGCCTACGGCGCGGCCGGTGACAGCCAGGTCACCCTCATGTTCGGGTTGTGTACGCGGGTCCGGTACGCGGGTCGTGCTCTGGACCGCACCGAACTCCGGCGGGAGACACCACGAACCGGAACCGAGAGCGCCCCGTCCTCCGTTCTCCTCGCGGGTTAGGGTCATTGCCCGGTCCCGGAGGTGGTGGAAGGAGGGGACGTGTCCCAACCGTCTCTCACCCTGTCGTTGGCGTCCGACCCGGTCCTCGACGCTGAGCGCCGCCGCGGGCTGCGCCAGATGCGGCTCGTGGCGTTGTCCCTGCTGGTGTTCGCCGCGGTCGTGTTCCTCGCGACGCTGCGGGTCAAGGACGAGGGCTTCTGGGGGTTCGTGAACGCAGGAGCCGAGGCGTCGATGGTCGGCGCCATGGCCGACTGGTTCGCGGTGACGGCGCTGTTCCGGCACCCGCTGGGAATCCCGATCCCGCATACCGCGCTGATCCCGCGCCGCAAGGACATGCTGGCCCAGAGCCTGCAGGACTTCATGGGCGAGAACTTCCTGCGCGAGGACATCATCCGCGACCGGGTCCTGTCGGCCCAGATCAGCGACCGGCTGGCCAACTGGCTGCTCGAGCCGGCCAACGCCCGGCGGGTCGTCGACGAGGCCTCGCACGTCACCACCCTGGGGCTGGAGCGGATGCGCGACGAGGCGGTCGCCGAGATCGTCGAGGAGGCGGTCATCCCGCGGCTGCGCGAGGAGCCGATCAGCCCGATCGCGGGCAGCCTGCTCGGCGAGGTCGTGCGCGACAAGGCGCACTACGGGCTGGTGGACCTGGCGCTGGGCGAGTTCCACCGGTGGCTCACCGAGAACCCCGAGACGTTCGCGCGGGTCCTCGCGGAGCGCGCGCCGTGGTGGGCGCCGCACCAGGTCAACGACCTCGTCATCACGCGGATGCACAAGGAGGCCCTCAAGTGGGTCTCGGAGATCCGCGACAACCCGACCCACCAGGCCCGGATCGCCCTCGACGACCTGCTCGCCGACCTGGCCGACGACCTGCTCCACGACGAGGCGACGATCGAGCGCGCCGAGCGGCTCAAGGTCCGGATCCTCGACCACCCGCAGCTGATGGAGACGGTCCTGTCGCTGTGGCGGGCGTTCCGGTCCGCGCTCATCGCAGCGCTCGCCGACCCGGAGGGTCCGCTGCGGACGCGGATCCAGTCGGAGCTGGAGAAGTTCGCCCAGCGGGTCGTCGGCGAGCGGGACCTGCGCGACCGGCTGGACGGCTACGTCGCGGACCTCGCGGCGTTCGCCGTGAACCGGTACGGCACCGAGCTGACCGCCGTGATCAGCCACACCATCAACCGGTGGGACGGCAAGGAGACCGCGTCGCGGGTGGAGCTGTTCGTCGGCCGCGACCTCCAGTTCATCCGGATCAACGGCACCATCGTCGGCGGCCTCGTCGGACTCGTCATCCACGCCGTGGTCGTCTTCATCGGCTGACCCGCCGTGTGACTCGGGTGGAGGTATATCCGAGACGCTAGAGCGCTCGGATATACCTCCAGCGAGAGCAGCCGGTCAGTGGGCGGCGTTGGTGGCCGTCTCGACGATCGGGTCGTTGACGACCTTGGCCTCGTCGGCGTCGCCACCGGGGTTGGGCTCACCGACGCCGGCCCGCACCATCTCCTCGATCTGCTTGCCGGTGTCGGCGTCGACGTTCTTCCAGTACTCGAACGCGCGCTCCAGCACCGGGCTCTTCACGCCGCCGAGCAGGTGGCCGGCGACGGTGTCGACGAAGGCCGAGCGCTGCTCGTCGGTCCACACCTCGCGCACCAGCGTGCCGGCCTGGCCGAAGTCGTCGTCGTCGGGGCGCAGCGTGTATGCCTGCCGCACCATCGCGCCGTCGGTCTCCCAGCCGTCCTCGACCTCGCCGACCACGTCGGCGTAGCCACGGCCCTGGCTGTTCGGCGCATACACCGGTGCGTTCCCGTTGTGGTCGTAGGCCATCGGGCCGTCCTGCGTGTAGGTGTTGAGCTCGACGCGCGGGCGGTTGACCGGCAGCTGCAGGTAGTTCGGGCCGATCCGGTAGCGGTGGGTGTCCGAGTACGCGAAGGCCCGTCCGAGCAGCATCTTGTCCGGCGAGAACCCGATCCCCGGCACGAGCGCGGACGGCTCGAAGGCCGCCTGCTCGATCTGCGCGAAGAAGTTGTCGGGGTTCTTGTTGAGGGTCATCGTGCCGACCTTGATGAGCGGGTAGTCGCTGTGCGGCCACACCTTGGTCAGGTCGAACGGGTTGAACCGGTAGGTCTTCGCGTCCTCGTAGGGCATGACCTGGACCGACAGGGTCCAGCTCGGGAAGTCGCCCGCCTCGATGGCGTCGTAGAGGTCGCGGCGGTGGTGGTCGGCGTCCTGGCCGGCGATCCGCTCGGCCTCGGTGCCGGTGAGGCTCTCGACGCCCTGGTCGCTGTGGAAGTGGTACTTGACCCAGTGCTTCTCGCCGGCCGCGTTGACCCAGAGGTAGGTGTGCGAGCCGTAGCCGTTCATGTGGCGGAACGTCTTGGGGATGCCGCGGTCGCCCATGAGGTAGGTGACCTGGTGGGCCGACTCGGGGTTCAGCGACCAGAAGTCCCACTGCATGTGGTTGTCGCGCAGGCCGGACCCGCCGAGCCGCTTCTGGCTGCGGATGAAGTGGGGGAACTTCATCGTGTCGCGGACGAAGAACACCGGGGTGTTGTTGCCGACGAGGTCGTAGTTGCCCTCGGACGTGTAGAACTTCAGCGCGAAACCGCGCGGGTCACGCCAGGTGTCGGGGGAGCCCTGCTCGCCGGCGACCGTCGAGAAGCGGGCGAGCATCTCGGTCGTGGTGCCGCGCTGGAAGAGGGCGGCCTTGGTGTAGGCGGAGACGTCCTCGGTGGTCTCGAAGACGCCGAACGCGCCGGAGCCCTTGGCGTGGACGTTGCGCTCCGGGACGCGCTCGCGGTTGAAGTGCGCCATCTGGTTCAGGAAGTGGACGTCGTGCAGCAGGATCGGGCCGTCGGGGCCGATGGTCAGGCTGTTGCGGTCGCTGACCGCCGGCGCTCCGTTGTCGGTGGTCGAGCCGAGCTCGGCCTCTGTGCTCGGTGCCGTCTGGATGGACTCGGTCATCGCTTCTCCTTCGGGGTGGGTGGCTGAGGGGTATGCGGGTGGGCTCGGCATGTGGGGCACATACCCCAGAACACGACTTCTGCCTCGTCCACCGTGAACCCGTGTGCGTCGCTCGGCTGCAGGCAGGGCGCCTCGCCGACGACGCAGTCGACGTCCGCGATGGCGCCGCACGAGCGGCAGACGACGTGGTGGTGGTTGTCGCCGACCCGGTTCTCGAACCGGGCGGGGGAGCCCGGCGGCTCGATCCGGCGGGTCAGGCCGTGGGTGGTCAGGACGCGCAGCACGTCGTAGACGGCCTGCGTCGAGACCGCGTGGTGGCGTTCGCGGACCGCGCCGACGAGGGTGTCGACGTCGGCGTGGGCGTGGTGCTCCAGCTCGCGCAGAACGGCCACACGGGGCGCCGTGACCCGCAGGCCCACGGAGCGGAGGCGCTCCTCGAGGGTTCCGGCGGTCGTCGACGACATGGCTCCCACGCAACCACCTTTTCTGGAACGAGTCAAGAAAACGACGTGTTCGCTCCGGTCGGCGCCCGCACGAGACCCGGGACGCGACTACTCGGACATGTCTGAGTAGTCGGGCCCGGAACGGCCAGAACGGCGTGGACTTCTCGGACATGTCTGAGTTGTCGGGCCTGGAACGGCTAGGACGGCCAGGACGGTGCGAACTTCTCGGACATGTCTGAGTTGTCGGGCCTGGAACGGCTAGGACGGCTAGGACGGCGCGAACTTCTCGGACATGTCTGAGTTGTGGGGCCTGGAACGGGCAGGACGGCTAGGACGGCTAGGACGGCGCGAACTTCTCGGACATGTCTGAGTTGTCGGGCCTGGAACGGCTAGGACGGCCAGGACGGCGCGAACTTCTCGGACATGTCTGAGTTGTCGGGCCTGGAACGGGCAGGACGGCTAGGACGGCGCGAACTTCTCGGACATGTCTGAGTTGTGGGCCTGGAACGGCTAGGACGGCGTGGACTTCTCGGACATGTCTGAGTTGTGGGGCCTGGAACGGCTAGGACGGCGCGAACTTCTCGGACATGTCTGAGTTGTCGGGCCCCGAACGGCCAGAACGGCGTGGACTTCTCGGACATGTCTGAGTTGTGGGGCCTGGAACGGGCAGGACGGCTAGGACGGCGCGAACTTCTCGGACATGTCTGAGTTGTCGGGCCCGGAACGGCCAGAACGGCGCGAACTTCTCGGACATGTCTGAGAAGTGGGGGGCGAGCGGCGTGGGGGCGTGCGGGTGTGAGTCAGCGGGCGGGGTGGCCGCGCGGGTGCCGCGGGCGCGGCGGAAACCCGGTGTCGACGTGTCGTGGGCGGGTGGCACTCTGAACCGGTGCAGTTCTCCGCGTACCGGCCCGTGCTCGCCCTCCCGGCGGCCCGCGCGGCGCTGCTGCTCGGCTTCTTCATCCGGATCCCGCTCTTCGCCGCGGGCGTCATCCTCACCCTGCACGTCGTCAGCGCTCTGCACCGCAGCTACGGCGCCGCGGGGATCCTGGCCACGGCCGCGACGCTCGCGCTCGCGGTCTCCAGCCCGTGGCGCGGCCGGCTTCTCGACCGCAAGGGTCTGCGCCGGGTGGTCCTGCCCTCGCTGCTCGTCCAGGCGGTCTGCTGGTCGATCGCGCCGTGGGTCGACTACTGGTGGCTGATGGGCCTGGCCGCGCTCGGCGGGCTGTTCGCGGTGCCGACGTTCTCGATCGTGCGCCAGGTCCTCATCGTCGCGGTCCCCGAGGAGCAGCGCCGCACGGCCCTGTCGCTCGACTCGGTCTGCACCGAGTTCTCGTTCATGGCGGGCCCGGCGCTCGGCGTCTGGGTGGCGACGGTCTGGGACACCGCCATCTCGATCTTCGTGTTCGAGTGGCTGTCGATCATCGCCGGCCTGGTGCTGTTCATCATCAACCCCGCGCTCCGTGCCGCGGGCGACCAGGAGGCGGACGTCGCACCGCCGCCACGGCGCTCGTGGTTCGGCCTGCCGGTGTTCACCGTCCTCGCGGCGGCGGCCGCCACGACCATCGTCCTCGGCGGCTCCGACGTGGCCATCGTCGCCACGCTGCGGGCGATGGACGCTCAGCAGCACATCGGCTGGGTGCTGGCCATCTGGGGCGCCGGCTCGATGGTCGGCGGCCTGGTCTACGGCGCCTGGCACCGCTCGATCGCCGCATACTGGCTGCTCGGCGGCCTGGCCCTGGTGACCGCTCCGGTCGCCCTGGCGACCAACCTCCCGCTGGCCGTCGTGCTGCTCTTCGTCTCGGGCCTGTTCTGCGCCCCGTCGATCACGGCCACCGTGGACACCCTCAGCCGCCTGGTGCCGCTCGGAGCGCGTGGCGAGGCGATCGGCTGGCACGGCTCGTCGATGACGCTCGGCATCGCCCTGGGCGCGCCACTCGCCGGGTTCGCCATCGACGCCGGCGGCTGGCAGTGGGGGTTCGTCGTCGTCAGTGCGGTCGGTCTGCTCATCGCCGTCGTCTGCGGCGTGGTCGTCGGACGGCGGGGCGACGGGGAGCCCACCCCGGTGGACGATTCACGGGTCGCGACGGCGCACTGATATCCTGGTGGGGACCTGACAGGCGGTCCGGTCCGGCTTGCGAGCCGAGTCGGGCAGTCCGTCGTGCAAGAGAAGCCCTCGGCTTCCACCCGCGCCGATCGCGAGATCGCCGGGTCGTATGGTCCGGACACGGTCCGGCGGACGGTCCCCGTGGCGACACGGAGCCCCACCCGCTCGGAGTCGCGAACATGCTGCGTAGGCCACTGCGTCGCATACCGGACACCCCGAGGCTCCTCGCGCACCCATGGTGACGGGGAGCCTTTTCCGTGCCGGGAGGTCGTCCACACTCACCCACAGAAGGAGCACCACATCAGCGAGCCTCGCATCAACGAGCGCATCCGGGTCCCGGAAGTGCGCTTGGTCGGTCCCAACGGTGAGCAGGTGGGCATCGTCCGCGTCGAAGACGCGTTGCGACTGGCCGCGGAGGCAGACCTCGACCTGGTCGAGGTGGCCCCCATGGCCCGCCCTCCGGTCGCCAAGCTCATGGACTTCGGCAAGTACAAGTACGAAGCCGCGCTCAAGGCCAGGGAAGCACGCAAGAACCAGGTCAACACGGTCATCAAGGAGATCAAGCTCCGCCCGAAGATCGACCCGCACGACTACGGCACCAAGAAGGGCCACGTCGAGCGGTTCCTCAAGGCGGGTGACAAGGTCAAGGTGACGATCATGTTCCGCGGTCGCGAGCAGTCGCGGCCCGAGCTGGGCTTCCGGCTGTTGCAGCGACTGGCCGAGGACATCAACGAGCTGGGGTACGTCGAGTCGAGCCCGAAGCAGGACGGCCGCAACATGGTCATGGTCCTCGGCCCGACGAAGAAGAAGGCCGACGCCCGCGCCGAACAGCGCCGTCGCCGGGAGAGTGGATCCGTGGCCGTTGCGCACAACGAGCCCATGGACCTCGGTGACCTGACCCATCTGGCCACCGAGATCCAGGAGCCCGACGTGGCTGACGTGGTCGAGGTCGAGGAGATCCAGGAGCCCGAGGTCGCGCAGGTGACCGAGGTGACGGAGGTCGCCGACGCGCCCGCGCCGGCCGAGCCCGCCGCCAGCGCACCCGCGCCGGCCGCCAGCGCACCCGCGCCGGCCGCCAGCACTCCCGCCCCGACCGCCACCGCACCGGCTCCGCGCACCCCGACCCCCGCGCCCAGCACCCCGACCCCGGCTCCCAGCGCCCCGGCCAAGGCCACTCCGGCCAAGGCCGCGTCGCCGAAGCCGGCCGCCAGTACCCCGAGCGCCGCCCCGGCGGCCCCGGCCACCCCGGCTCCGGCCCCGGCGGCTCCGGCCACCCCGACCCCGCGACCGACCCCCCGGCCGGCTCCGCGCCCCGCACCACCCGCCAAGACCACCACGTCAGCCGAGTCGGCCTGACGCCTACCGCTCGGGTCGCCCGCACGTCGTGCGGGCGACCACGAACGCCACACCCAAAGGAGCATCGGCCGCACGGCCGAGGATCACCATGCCGAAGATGAAGACGCACAGCGGTGCGAAGAAGCGGTTCCGGATCACCGGGACCGGCAAGGTCATGCGCGAGCAGGCCGGCGGCCGCCACCTTCTGGAGCGCAAGTCGAGCAAGAAGATGCGCTCGATCGCCAACGACGTCGAGCTGTCCAAGCCCGACGCCAAGACCGCCCGCAAGCTGCTCGGCCGCTGACGCGGCTTCGCACCAGACGTAACAAAGGAGAACTCACGTGGCACGCGTGAAGCGGGCGGCCAACGCCCAGAAGAAGCGCAAGGTGACTCTCGAGCGGGCCAGCGGTTACCGCGGCCAGCGCTCGCGCCTGTACCGCAAGGCCAAGGAGCAGGTCACCCACTCGCTCGGCTACGCGTACCGGGACCGTCGCGCCAGGAAGGGTGACTTCCGTCGCCTCTGGATCCAGCGGATCAACGCCGGCGCCCGCGCGAACGGGATGACCTACAACCGGTTCATCCAGGGCCTCAAGGCCTCCGGTGTCGAGGTCGACCGCAAGATCCTCGCCGACCTCGCCGTCACCGACGCGGCGGCGTTCACCGCGCTCGTCGAGATCGCCCGGGCCAACGTCCCGGCGGCCGGCGCCAGCGACGCTGCCTGACCACGCTCACCAATCCCCGAGCCGAGCGGGTCCGCTCGGTCCGTGCGCTGGCCCAGCGGTCCGTCCGCGCCCGCCAGGGGCTGTTCCTCGCCGAGGGCCCGCAGGCGGTCCGCGAGGCGGTCCGCTGGCGGCCCGACCTCGTCCGTGACCTCTACGTCACGGACGAGGCGGCCCATCGGTATGCCGACATCGTCGCCGCCGCGACCGCTGCGGACCTGAACGTCCAGCTCGTCACCGGCGACGTGCTGGCGGCGATGGCCGACGCGCAGACCCCTCAGGGCCTGCTGGCCGTCTGCCGGATCCCCGTCGCCGACCTCGACGAGGTCCTCGCCGCGGGCCCTCGGGTCGTCGGCGTCCTCGCGCACGTTCGCGACCCCGGCAACGCGGGCACGGTCATCCGCGCGGCCGACGCCGCGGGTGCCGACGCCGTCGTCGTGAGCGACGGCAGCGTGGACGCCTACGCGCCCAAGGTGGTCCGCTCGACGGCCGGCTCGCTGTTCCACCTGCCGGTCGTCTCGGGTATGCGGGTGCCGGCCATCGTCGAGCGGCTGCGGACCGCGGGCCTCACGGTCCTCGCAGCGGACGGTGCCGGGGACCGCACCGTCGACGAGGCCGACCTCGGACGGCCGCACGCCTGGCTGTTCGGCAACGAGGCGTGGGGACTGACGGCCGAGGACCGGGCGCTCGCCGACGAGATCGTCCGCGTCCCCCTCCACGGCCGCGCGGAGTCGCTGAACCTCGCCATGGCCGCCACGGTCTGCCTGTATGCGTCGGCCCGCCACCGAACCGGCTCCGCGGACCGCGCTTCAGGTCCCTAGACTGCGATTCATGGGGCCAACGCCGAGGCCGTCGCCGTGGACGTGACGAACCCGCCCCCCGGCGTGACCGAGATGGCCGACGTCCTGCCCGACGGCCTGGTCGTGGTGGACGGGCAGCAGACCCTCGTCTTCTGCAGCGCCCGCGCCGGTCGGCTCATGGACGTGGACTACGAGGGGATCCTCGGCCGACCCGTCCGAGAGGTGCTCCCGCTGCACGACAGCGACGGCCGGGCCTGGTGGGACTACGCCGACCCGTGGAACAGCCTCCACACCGTCACCGGCCACCGCGAGAAGCTCCTCTGGACATCGACCGGCGTCGAACTGCTCGTCACGGCCCGCTACCTCCGCAAGCCGCTCAAGGGGCCGGTCCGCCGGGTGCTGATGTCGGTGCGCGACGCGTCGGCCCGCCAGCGCGCCGAGCAGGACCACGCGGCGCTGATCTCGACCATCGCCCACGAGCTGCGTTCGCCGTTGACCTCGGTCAAGGGCTTCTCGGCCACCCTGCTGCGCGGGTGGGAGAAGTTCACCGACGAGCAGAAGCGCTTCATGATCGAGACGATGGAGACGGACGCCGACCGGGTGTCGCGGCTGATCACCGAGCTCCTCGACGTCTCACGGCTCGACGCCGGCCGCCTCGACGTCCGGCTCCAGCCGGTCGACCTGCCGGCCATGGTGGTGCGCCACGTCGAACGGCTCAAGGCGGGCGGTCAGCCCGACAGCCGGTTCGTCGTGGACGTCGGCGACGACCTGCCCGAGGTGTGGGCCGACCCCGACCGGGTCAACCAGATCCTCGCCAACCTCATGGAAAACGCCGTGCGTCATGGCGACGGCACGGTCACGGTGGGGGTCATGAAGGACGGCAGCGGGAACGGGACGGCGCCCCGCAGCGGCGACGCCCCGAACGTCTGCGTGTCCGTCGCCGACGAGGGCGAGGGCGTCCGCGACGAGCACCTGCCCTTCGTCTTCAACCGGTTCTGGCACGGCACGCGACGCGGCAGCACCGGCCTCGGCCTCTACATCGTGCGGGGTCTCGTCGAGGCCCACGGCGGCCACATCAGCGTCGGTCGCGCGCCCTCCGGTGGCGCGGACTTCCGATTTACGCTGCCCTCGGGCGCCCCGGAGCACGTCCTCTAGGCCATCCCACGACGTTCATCGCTTCGCTCCGATACGTCGTGGGGACCAGCCACGTCGCCCGCCGCATCCCGAGGGCTGGCCCGCGGACGGACCCCCGATGGACCGCATACCCCTACACCTAGACTCATGCCCGCTCGCCGGGCCGCCCGGCCGACAAGGAAACGAAGGCGATGTCCGGACCGAACACCCAGTACGACCCTGTCGAGGTCGCCGCTCTCGACCCGGCGGCGCTCGACGCCGCGGTGCGTGAGGCGACGGCCGCCTTCGCGGCGGCGACCACCCTGGACGAGCTCAAGTCCGCGCGGATCACGCACGTCGACCGCGGCGCCGTCGCGCTGGCCAAGCGCGAGATCGGAGCCCTGCCCCCGAGCGCCAAGGCGGAGGCCGGCAAGCGGGTGGGCGCGGCGCAGGCCGCGCTCGGCCGCGCGCACGCGAGTCGCCAGGCCGAGCTCGAGGAGGAGCGCGACCGGCGGATCCTCGTCGAGGAGGCCGTCGACGTCACCCGGCCGGTGTACCGCCGTCCGCCCGGGGCCCGGCACCCGCTGGAGCTGACCCAGGAACGGCTCATGGACGCCTTCGTCGGGATGGGCTGGGAGGTCGTCGAGGGCCCCGAGGTCGAGTCGGAGTGGATGAACTTCGACGCCCTCAACCTCGGCAAGGACCACCCGGCCCGGCAGATGCAGGACACCTTCTTCGTCGACCCGGCCGACGGTGGTCTCGTCCTGCGCACCCAGACCTCACCGGTGCAGATCCGGACCATGCTGGAGCGGACCCCGCCGATCTACGTCGTCTCCCCGGGCAAGGTGTTCCGGACCGACGACCTCGACGCGACGCATACCCCGGTCTTCCACCAGATCGAGGCGCTGGCGGTCGACAAGGGCCTGACCATGGCGCACCTGCGAGGGGCGATCGACCACTTCGTCAACGTGATGTTCGGCGAGGGCACACGGACGCGGGTGCGGGCGTCGTACTTCCCGTTCACCGAGCCGAGCATGGAGACCGACTTCGTCTGCTTCGTCTGTCACGGCGACAACCCGACCTGCCGGACCTGTGGCGGGTCGGGGTGGATCGAGCTCGGCGGCTCGGGCATGGTCAACCGCAAGGTCTTGCGCGCCTGCGGCATCGACCCGGACGTCTACACCGGGTTCGCGTTCGGGCTGGGCATCGAGCGCGCGCTGCAGCTGCGCCACGGCGTGACCGACATGCGCGACATCGTCGAGGGCGACGCCCGGTTCTCCGAGCAGTTCGGGATGGAGGTCTGAGATGCGCACACCGCTGAGCTGGCTGGGCGAGTACACCGACCTCGCCCCGGGCGCCACGGGCGCCGACGTCGCCGAGTCGTTCGTGTCGGTCGGCCTGGAGGAGGAGGCGATCCACGGCGGCGACCTCGCCGGTCCGATCGTCGTCGGCCGCGTGCTCTCCGTCGACGAGCAGGTCCAGCAGAACGGCAAGACCATCCGCTACTGCGTCGTCGACGTCGGGCCGCACGGCCAGATGGAGACCGAGGGGAAGCACCAGGAGATCGTCTGCGGGGCCACGAACTTCGAGGTCGGCGACCTCGTCGTCGTCGTGCTGCCCGGCGCCGTCCTGGCCGGTGGGTTCGAGATCGCCGCCCGCAGGACCTACGGCCGGATGTCCAACGGAATGATCTGCGCCGAGGACGAGCTCGGCATCGGCCACGACCACACCGGGATCATCGTGCTGACCCGGCTGCTGTCGCCGGAGCAGCTCGACGGCGTCCAGGTCGGCGACGACGCCATCGCGCTGCTGGGGCTCGGTGAGCAGGTCGTCGAGGTCAACGTCACGCCGGACCGCGGCTACTGCTTCTCGATGCGTGGCCTGGCCCGCGAGTACTGGCACTCGCAGGGATCCACCGGCGGCGGCTTCCGCGACCCCGCGCTCCTCTCCGTGCCCGAGCCCACTGAGGACGGGTATGCGGTCCGGCTCGCCGACGCAGCGCCGGTCGACGGGCAGGTCGGCTGCGACCGGTTCGTCGCGCGGATCGTCCGCGGCATCGACCCGACCCGGCCGTCCCCGCCGTGGATGCAGCGGCGGCTGACGCAGATGGGGATGCGGCCGATCTCTCTGGCGGTCGACGTGACGAACTACGTCATGCTCGCGCTCGGACAGCCGCTGCACGCCTACGACATCGACACGCTCAGCGGCTCGATCGAGGTGCGCCGCGCACGGCCCGGAGAGACCCTGAAGACCCTCGACGACGTCGACCGGAAGCTCGACCAGGAGGACCTGCTCATCACCGACGGCGGCGACGCCCCCCTCGGCATCGCCGGGGTCATGGGCGGCGCCACCAGCGAGGTCACCCCGTCGACGACCGACGTCCTCATCGAGGCCGCGCACTTCGATCCCGTGACCGTGGCGCGCTCTTCACGGCGCCACAAGCTGGTCACCGAGGCGTCGAAGCGGTTCGAGCGCGGCGCCGACCCGGCGCTGCCGCCGGCCGCCGCCCAGCTCTGCGTCGACCTGCTGGTCGAGCACGGCGGTGGCACCGCCGACCCGGCCGTGACCGATGTCGACGAGACCCGGCCGCGCGACGCGTACGAGCTCGACGTTGCCCTGCCGACCCGGCTGGTCGGCGTCGACTACCCGCGCGAGCGCGTCGTCGAGATCCTCCGGGCCGAGGGCTGCGCTGTCGACGACGACGGCGGCCCCACCATCCGGGTGACGCCACCCACGTGGCGCCCCGACCTGGTCGACGGCCCGGACTACGCGGAGGAGGTCGCCCGGATCGACGGCTACGAGAAGATCCCGTCGATCGTGCGCACCCCACCCTCGGGCCGGGGACTGACCCACGGCCAGCGAGTGCGGCGGATCGTCGCCAACGCACTCGTGGCGCGGGGTTTCGTCGAGGTGCTGACCTACCCGTTCGTCGGCGACGGAGTCGCGGACGCCCTCGGGCTCAAGGCTGACGACGAGCGGCGGTATGCGGTCCGGGTGGCCAACCCGCTGTCCGACGAGGCGCCGCTGATGCGCACCTCGGTGCTCTCGACGCTGGTCGAGGCGCTGCGCCGCAACGTGTCTCGCGGACGCAAGGACATCGCCCTGTTCGAGCTCGGGATGGTGACCCTCCCCGGCGCCGACGCGACGCATACCGCTCCCGTCCCCGGCGTCGACCGCCGTCCCGACGACGAGACCATCACGGCGATGTACGACGCCGTACCGCCGCAGCCCCGCCACGTCGCCGCCGTCATGGCCGGCGAGGCGGAGCGAACCGGCTGGTGGGGTCCCGGACGGGCGGCCTCGTGGGAGGACGCCGTGGAGTCGGCGCTCGCCGTGGCGAGGGCGGTCGCGGTCCCGGTCGAGGTGGAGCCCGAGACCGACCACGCGCCGTGGCACCCCGGTCGCTGCGCGCGCATCGTCCTCACCGACGGCACCCTCGTCGGCTACGCCGGTGAGCTGCACCCGAAGACGCTGGCCGCGCTCGGCCTCCCGGCACGAACCGTCGCCCTCGAGCTCGACGTCGATGAGCTGACCCGCGCCAGCGAGCCGACGACGCGGTACCACGAGATCTCCACCTACCCGGCCGCACTGACCGACGTGGCGCTCGTCGTCGCCGACACCGTGACGGCCGGCGAGGTCGAGCGCTCGCTGCGGTCCGGCGCCGGCGACTTCCTCGAGGAGGTCGCACTGTTCGACGCGTATGCGGGCGAGCAGGTCGGCGACGGGCGGACCTCGTTGGCCTACCGGCTGACTTTCCGCGCTCCGGACCGGACGCTCACGACCGAGGAGGTCAACGAGTTCCGTGACGCCGCGGTGGCGTCGGCCGGCGAGGCGGTCGGGGCGGTCCAGCGGACGTAGCCGACCGGTTGCGGGTGTATGCATGATGTGTATAGTCATGCAGCATGATCAGCGCAGCCGTCGCCGGCGCGAGCGGGTACGCCGGGGGTGAGATCGTCCGGCTCCTGCTCGGTCACCCGCAGATCGAGCTGGGCGTCGTCACCGCGGACTCCCAGGCCGGGAAGCGGCTGGGCGACGTCCATCCGCACCTCGCTGCCGTGGGCGACCGGATCCTCGAACCGACCTCGGCGACGACCCTGCTCGGTCACGATGTCGTCTTCCTCGCCCTGCCGCACGGCGCGTCCGCCGAGCTGGCCGCCCAGCTGCCCGAGGACACCGTCGTCGTCGACTGCGGTGCCGACTACCGGCTCACCGATGCCGAGGCGTGGCAGGCGTTCTACGGAACCGCCCACGCCGGCACCTGGCCCTACGGGCTGCCGGAGCTGCCGATCCGCGGCGGGTTCGTCCGGGACGAGCTGAAGGGCGCCACTCGGATCGCGGTCCCAGGGTGCTACCCGACCGCCTGCTCGCTGGCGCTGGCGCCCGGGTTCGTGGCGGGCCTGCTCGAACCCCAGGACGTCGTCATCGTCGCGGCCAGCGGCACGTCCGGCGCAGGCCGGGGCCTCAAGCCGCACCTGCTCGGCTCGGAGGTGATGGGCGCGATGTCGCCGTACGGCGTGGGCGGTGGCCACCGGCATACCCCCGAGATCGCGCAGAACCTCGCGCTCGCGGCGGGCGAGCCCGTCTCGCTGTCCTTCACCCCGACCCTCGCGCCCATGGCCCGGGGCATCCTCGCCACCTGCACGGCCCGGGTCCGGCCCGGCACGAGCAGCCAGCAGCTGCGCGAGGCGTGGCGGGACGCCTACGACGACGAGCCGTTCGTCCACCTGCTGCCCGAGGGCCAGTGGCCGCGAACCTCGGACGTCCTCGGCTCCAACGCCGCTCACCTCCAGCTGACGCTGGACGAGTCGGTCGGCCGGGTGGTGGTCGTCGCCGCCATCGACAACCTCACCAAGGGCACCGCCGGTGGCGCGATCCAGTGCGCGAACCTCGCCCTCGGTCTCCCGGAGACCGCCGGTCTCCCCGTCGCAGGAGTCGCCCCGTGAGCACTCTCCCCGCCGGCTTCCGGGCCGCCGGCGTCACCGCCGGGCTCAAGGCGAGCGGCAAGCCCGACCTCGCCCTCGTCGTCAACGACGGGCCCGACCACCACGCGTCCGCGGTGTTCACCAGCAACCGGGTCGTCGCGGCGCCGGTGGTCTGGTCGCGCCAGGTCGTCGCGGACGGACGCGTCGACGCGGTCGTCCTCAACTCCGGCGGGGCCAACGCGTGCACCGGCCACCAGGGGTTCCAGGACACGCACCGGACGGCCGAGGAGGTGGCCGACACGCTCGGACTGTCGGCCGCCGACGTCGCCGTCTGCTCCACGGGGCTCATCGGCGAGCTGCTCCCGATGGATAGGATCAGCGCGGGCATCACGACCGCGGTGGCCGCGCTCGCGACCGACGGCCACGACGATGCCGCCGCCGCGATCATCACCACCGACACCCACGCCAAGACCGCGACGTTCCAGGCCGACGGCTGGTCGGTATGGGGGATGGCGAAGGGCGCAGGCATGCTCGCGCCGTCGCTGGCGACGATGCTCGTGGTCCTCGTCACCGACGCCGCGACCGACGCCGCCACCGTGGACAAGGCGCTGCGCGCGGCGACGTTCACGACCTTCGACCGCGTCGACTCCGACGGCTGCCAGTCGACCAACGACACGGTGCTCCTCATGGCGTCCGGGGCGTCGGCGGTGGATGTCGACCCGCCCGCGCTCACCGACGCGGTGACCGCCGTCTGCGCCGACCTCGCCCGCCAGCTCGTCGCCGACGCCGAGGGCGCCCACCACGACATCGCCATCGAGGTCCGCGGCGCGGCCTCCGTGGACGACGCCCTCGAGGTCGCCCGCAGCGTCGCCCGCAACAACCTCTTCAAGTGCGCGATCTTCGGTGCCGACCCCAACTGGGGTCGCGTCCTGGCCGCGGTCGGCACCACCGCCGCCACCTTCGACGCCGACGCGCTCGACGTCTCCATGAACGGCGTCCAGGTCTGCCGCGCAGGCGGTGTCGGCGAGGACCGGTCGCTGGTCGACCTCTCCGACCGCGAGGTGCACGTCCTCGTCGACCTCCACGCGGGCGACGACACCGTGACGGTCTGGACCAACGACCTGACCCACGACTACGTCCACGAGAACTCGGCGTACAGCACATGAGCCCGACCTCCGGGGCGTCCCCCTCCAGCACCGTCCGCGGCATCATCGACGCGGCCGCGGTCCGTGTTGCGGCGAGCAAGGCGCAGACCCTGGTCGAGGCGCTGCCGTGGCTCGAGCGGTTCCGGGGCGCGCTTGTCGTCGTCAAGTACGGCGGCAACGCGATGGTCGACGACACCCTCAAGCGCGCCTTCGCGCAGGACGTCGCCTTCCTCCGGTATGCCGGTCTGCGCCCCGTCGTCGTGCACGGCGGCGGTCCGCAGATCGCGCAGATGCTGGGGCGGCTCGGGCTGACCAGCGAGTTCCGGAACGGGCTTCGGGTGACGACGCCCGAGGTGATGGAGGTCGTCCGGATGGTCCTCACCGGCCAGGTCGGACGCGAGCTCGTCGGCCTGCTCAACCAGCACGGCCCACTCGCCGTCGGCCTCTCCGGCGAGGACGCCGGCCTGTTCGGTGCGCGCAAGCGGGCCGGGGTGTCCGACGACGGCTCGGACTTCGACCTCGGTCTGGTCGGCGACGTGGAGAGCGTCAACCCGTCCGCCGTCATGGACATCCTCGACGCCGGCCGGATCCCTGTCGTCTCCACCGTCGCCCCCGACCTCGACGTCGAGGGCCAGGTCCTCAACGTCAACGCCGACACCGCTGCGGCCGCACTGGCCGTCGCGCTGCACGCGCACAAGCTCGTCGTGCTCACCGATGTCGACGGGATCTACGCGAGCTGGCCGGACCCCGACTCGCTCCTCTCGTACCTCACCCTCATGGACGCCCAGGACCTGCTCGGGAGGGTCGACTCCGGGATGGTCCCGAAGCTCGAGGCCTGCATCCGCGCGGTCCAGCAGGGCGTGCCGCAGGCGCACGTCATCGACGGCCGCAAGCCGCACTCGCTGCTGCTCGAGGTGTTCACCGACGAGGGGATCGGCACGATGGTCGTCCCGGACCCGGAAGGTGTGGTGCGGGCATGACCCACAGCGAGCAGATCCTGGACCGCTACCGGGCCGCGCTCATCCCGGTGTTCGGCGTCCCGCAGACCGTGCTGTCGCACGGCGACGGCTGCTACGTCGTCGACGTCGACGGCAAGCGCTACCTCGACCTGCTCGGCGGCATCGCCGTCAACACCCTCGGTCACGGACACCCGGCGCTGGTCGAGGCGATCACCAAGCAGGCGAGCCAGGTCGTCCACATCTCCAACTTCTTCACGTCCGAGCCGCAGGTCGAGCTGGCCGAGAAGCTACTCGAGGTATGCCGCGCGCCCGCCGGTTCCGGGGTGTTCTTCGCGAACTCGGGGGCGGAGGCCCTCGAGGCCGCGGTCAAGCTGACCCGCCGCACCGGTCGCACGCGGATCATCGCCGCCCAGAACGCCTTTCACGGGCGCACCACGGGTGCTCTCGCTCTGACGTGGAAGGAGGCGTACCGCGCGCCGTTCGAACCCCTGATGCCCGGTGTCACCCACGTCCCCTACAACGACGAGGACGCCCTCAGGGCGGCGGTGGCCGACGCCGGCGACGACCTCGCCGCCGTGGTCCTCGAACCCATCCAGGGCGAGGCCGGCGTCCTGGCCGCCACCGACGCATACCTGCGGCTGGCCCGCGACCTGACCCGCGACGCCGGCGCCCTCCTCGTCCTCGACGAGGTCCAGTCGGGGATGGGTCGGACCGGCCACTGGCTGGCCCACCACGCGACCGATGTCGTGCCCGACGCGGTGACGCTGGCCAAGGGGCTGGCCGGGGGAGTGCCGATCGGCGCGCTCATCACCTACGGACCCGACGTCACCGGCCTGCTCACCGGCGGGCAGCACGGGTCGACCTTCGGCGGCAACCCGCTCGCGTGCGCCGCCGGGCTGGCCGTCGTGCGCACCATCGAGTCGGACGGGCTGCTCCAGCACGCGAACGAGCTCGGCGCACACCTCTCGGAGGTGGTGACCGGGCTCGGACATCCGCGCATCAGCGGAGTGCGCGGCCGCGGACTCCTGATGGCCATCACCCTGACCGAACCGGTGGCCGCGTCGGCGATGGCGCTCGCGCGCGAGGCCGGGTTCCTCGTCAACGCGGTGGCGCCGGACGCGATCCGGCTCGCGCCGCCGCTGATTCTCACCCAGGCGCAGGCCGACACCTTCGTCGACGCGCTGCCTGGGATCCTCGACGCGGCGGTGCCCGCATGACGAGCCGGACAACGCGGCAGACCCGGGTCGTGGACCTGCTCCGGTCGCACGACGTGCGGTCGCAGGGCGAGCTGCTCTCGCTCCTCTCGCGGGACGGCGTCGAGGTGACCCAGGCGACCCTGTCGCGGGATCTCGTCGAGGTGGGCGCGGTCAAGGTCCGCAAGGGACGCCAGCTCGTGTACGCCTTGCCGGACGCGGGCGGCTCGGTCGCGTCGGCGCGCGGCTCGAACGACCTGCCGGTCCGGCTGCACCGCGCGGCTGACGAGCTGCTGGTCAGTGCCCGTTGCGCCGGCAACCAAGTCGTCCTCCGCACGCCGCCCGGGGCGGCCAACTACCTCGCCTCCTGCATCGACCAGGCGCACCTCTCCGACGTCCTGGGCACCATCGCCGGCGACGACACGATCCTTGTCATCGGCACCTCACCCGCCGCGGCCCGCGGCTTCGTCCGGCAGCTCGAGCCGTCACGGAGCGCCGGCGCATGACCGGGGTCCCGGAACCGACCACGGACGGTCGCGTCAGCCTTTGGGGCGGCCGCTTCGCCGGTGGACCCGCCGACGCGCTCGCCGAGCTGTCGCGGAGCACGCACTTCGACTGGCGGCTGGCCCGGCACGACATCGCCGGGTCCCGCGCGCACGCGCGGGTCCTGCACGCCGCCGGGCTGCTCGACGACGCCACGCTCGCGGCCATGCTCGACGCGCTCGACCGGCTGGACGCCGACGTCGCGAGCGGCGACTTCCGCCCGGACCCCTCGGACGAGGACGTCCACACGGCGCTGGAGCGCGGGCTCATCGAGCGGGCCGGCGCCGAGGTCGGCGGCCGGTTGCGCGCGGGCCGATCGCGCAACGACCAGGTCGTCACCCTGTTCCGCCGGTACCTGCGCCACGAGGCCCGCACCATCGCCGGGCTGGTCCTGGACGTCGTGGACGCGCTGGTCGACCAGGCGACACGGCACCTCGGCGTGGCCATGCCCGGCCGAACACACCTCCAGCACGCCCAGCCGGTGCTCCTGTCGCACCACCTCCTCGCGCACGCGTGGACGCTGCTGCGCGACGTCGACCGGCTGCGCGACTGGGACCGTCGCGCGAACGTCTCGCCCTACGGGTCGGGCGCCCTGGCGGGCAGCTCGCTCGGCCTCGACCCCGAGGCGGTCGCGCGCGACCTGGGGTTCTCGGGCTCGGTGGAGAACTCGATCGACGGGACGGCCAGCCGGGACTTCGCCGCGGAGTTCGCGTTCGTCGCGGCGATGACCGCCGTCGACCTCTCCCGGATCGCCGAGGAGGTCGTCCTCTGGGCGACCAAGGAGTTCTCCTACGTCACGCTCGACGACGCGTACTCGACCGGGTCGAGCATCATGCCGCAGAAGAAGAACCCCGACGTCGCCGAGCTGGCCCGCGGCAAGGCCGGTCGCCTGGTCGGCGACCTCGCCGGACTGCTGACGACGCTGAAGGGACTGCCGCTCGCGTACAACCGTGATCTACAGGAGGACAAGGAGCCGGTCTTCGACGCGGTCGACACCCTCGAGGTGCTGCTGCCGGCGTTCGCCGGGATGGTCGCCACGCTCCGCTTCAACCGCGAGCGGCTGGAGTCGCTCGCGCCCCAGGGCTTCGCGCTGGCCACCGACGTCGCGGAATGGCTGGTCCGCGAAGGGGTTCCGTTCCGGGTGGCCCACGAGGTCGCCGGCGCCTGCGTCCGGACCTGCGAGGCCCAGGGCATCGAGCTGTGGGACCTCACCGACGAGGACCTCGCGGCCATCGACCCCGTCCTCACCCCGGGCGTCCGCGAGGTGCTGTCGGTCGAGGGCTCCCTGGCCTCGCGGGACGCCCGCGGGGGGACGGCTCCGGTACGCGTTCGGGAGCAGCTCGAGCGGGCGCGGTCGGCGGCGGCCGCGGCCCGCGCCGTCGCGACGCCGCTCGCCTGACGTGCCGCGCCGGCTGCCGCGGTCGTTCTTCGCCCGGGAGGTGCTCGAGGTCGCGCCGGACCTGCTCGGCTGCACCGTCGAACGGGGCGGGGTCGTCGTGCGGCTCACCGAGGTCGAGGCGTATGCGGGTCACCGGCACGACCCCGGGTCGCACGCCTACCGCGGCCGCACGCCCCGCACGGAGCCGATGTTCGGCCCGGCCGGGTTCACCTACGTGTACTTCACGTACGGGATGCACTGGTGCCTCAACCTCGTGACCGGACCGGTCGGGGCCGCCGCCGCCGTCCTGCTCCGTGCGGGAGAGGTGGTCGCCGGGCACGAGACCGCGGCGGCCCGCCGCCCGGGAGTCGCGCCACGGGACTGGTGCCGCGGACCGGCCCGGCTGGCCAGCACGCTGGGGCTGACCGGCGTCGACTCCGGGCTCGACTTCTGCGCACCGCCGGTCGCCCCCGAGGCCGGGCGGTCGGACCTCGTGGTCCGGGCACCGGCAGCGGCCTACGACCGGAACCGGTTGCGGACCGGACCCCGGGTCGGGGTGGCCGGCGCGGGCGGCGACGTCGAGGCATACCCCTGGCGGTTCTGGTTCGACGGCGAGCCGACGGTCTCGGTGTACCGCCCGGCGAAACCCCGTGTCCGACCGACGAGGCCGTAGGGCAGGCTGTCCCGCTGTGAACGACATCGGCCCTGATGTGCTGGACGAGCTGACCTGGCGCGGGTCCGTGGAGCAGTCCACGGACGAGTCCGCGCTGCGCGCCGCTCTCGCCGAGGGACCGATCACCGTCTACTGCGGGTTCGACCCGACGGCCCCCTCGCTGCACTTCGGCAACCTCGTCCAGCTCGTCGTGCTGCGACGGTTCCAGCGCGCCGGGCATCGGGTCATCTGCCTCGTCGGCGGCTCGACCGGCCTCATCGGCGACCCTCGGCCGACCTCGGAGCGGGTGCTCCGGACCAAGGAGCACACCGCCGCGAACGTGGCCCGGCTCAAGGAGCTGGTGCGGCCGTTCCTCGACTTCGACGGCGACAACCCGGCGCGGCTGGTCGACAACCTCGACTGGACGGCGCCGATGTCGGCCATCGACTTCCTGCGCGACGTCGGCAAGCACTTCCGGGTGAACCAGATGATCCGCAAGGAGGCCATCGCGCAGCGGCTCGCGAGCCAGGAGGGGATCTCCTACACCGAGTTCAGCTACCAGCTCCTGCAGGCCCTGGACTACCTGGAGCTCTACCGCGTCCACGGGTGCACGCTCCAGACCGGCGGGTCGGACCAGTGGGGCAACATCACCGCCGGCGTCGACCTCGTGCACCGGGCGGAGGGCGCGTCGGTGCACGCACTGACGACGCCGCTGATCACGGACGCGGCCGGCGTGAAGTACGGCAAGTCCGAGGGCAACGCGATCTGGATGTCGGCCGACATGACCAGCCCGTACGCCTTCTACCAGTACTTCCTCAACGTCGAGGACGCCTCGGTCGTCCGGCTGCTCAAGTTCTTCAGTGACCGCGGACCGGAGGAGATCGCCGAGCTGGAGCGCCAGGTGCTGGACGAGCCGTTCCGCCGGGCGGCGCAGCGCACGCTGGCCGCCGACGTCACCACGCTGGTCCACGGTGCGGCCGCGACGGCCGCCGTGCAGGCCGCCTCGGAGGCGCTGTTCGGCAAGGGGGACCTCGCGACCCTGGACGAGGGCACCCTCCTCGACGCCACGGGGGAGCTCCCCGGTGCGACCGTCGCCGCGGGCACCAGCGTCGCCGACGCGCTCGTCGCGGTGGGCCTGGTGGAGTCGCGCAAGGCCGCCCGCCGGGCGATCGGGGAGGGCGGTGCCTCGGTGAACAACGCGAAGGTGGCCGACCCGGAGCAGGTCTTGGAGGCCGAGGACTTCCTCCACGGCCGGGTGGCCGTGCTCCGGCGCGGTCGCAAGTCCCTCGCTGCAGTCCGCCTGGAGTAGGGAATGCCCTGGTGGGCAACGACGTTGGACCTCTCGGGACGTGACGACACGCCCGGAGGCAGCCGATTTGTGCTGGACGCCGGAGCCCGTCTACTGTTCCCGAGTCAGCCCGCAAGGGAGGAACGGACACCACGGGGTGGACGCGTACAGCGTCTCCCGAAGCAGGCCGGTCCCACGAGCTGACCCCCTCGAACAGTCGCTCTCGCGACGGTCCGACCGCCAGCCGGGTTCGCCCGGGACGTGGTTCGGAACCGGCCCGGAAGCCTGCTAGAGTGGGTCCTCCCGCCGAGAGCCAAGCGCGCTCGGATCCGGCCGCTCTGAGAGCGGGTCACGGATTTGACGCCCATGAAGCAGGCGGGTAAATTTGAAGGGTTGCCCCGACGCCTGGTCCACCGGACCGGAACTCGGTGAGCGTCCGAACCTTGAGAACTCAACAGCGTGCCAAAAATCGATGCCAATAACCTCGTCTCGAGGGGCGTCACGATCCGTCGTCCTCTGGGCGCGGTGAGTGAAACCTCGAACGAAAATCCTTTGGTTGACAATGAATAACGCAAGTTGTTCTTGCTCAGCCAGTGATACAACCCTTCAACGGGTCTAGTTTTCCGCCGGTCTCGACCGGTAGGAGCTAAACATCAACGGAGAGTTTGATCCTGGCTCAGGACGAACGCTGGCGGCGTGCTTAACACATGCAAGTCGAACGGTGACCTCGGAGCTTGCTCCGGGCGATCAGTGGCGAACGGGTGAGTAACACGTGAGTAACCTGCCCCAGACTCTGGGATAACCCCGGGAAACCGGAGCTAATACCGGATACGACACGAAGAGGCATCTCTATCGTGTGGAAAGTTTTTCGGTCTGGGATGGACTCGCGGCCTATCAGCTAGTTGGTGAGGTAACGGCTCACCAAGGCGACGACGGGTAGCCGGCCTGAGAGGGCGACCGGCCACACTGGGACTGAGACACGGCCCAGACTCCTACGGGAGGCAGCAGTGGGGAATATTGCACAATGGGCGAAAGCCTGATGCAGCGACGCCGCGTGGGGGATGACGGCCTTCGGGTTGTAAACCCCTTTCAGCAGGGAAGAAGCGAAAGTGACGGTACCTGCAGAAGAAGCACCGGCTAACTACGTGCCAGCAGCCGCGGTAATACGTAGGGTGCGAGCGTTGTCCGGAATTATTGGGCGTAAAGAGCTTGTAGGCGGTCTGTCGCGTCTGCTGTGAAAATCCGGGGCTCAACCCCGGACTTGCAGTGGGTACGGGCAGACTAGAGTGTGGTAGGGGAGACTGGAATTCCTGGTGTAGCGGTGAAATGCGCAGATATCAGGAGGAACACCGATGGCGAAGGCAGGTCTCTGGGCCACTACTGACGCTGAGAAGCGAAAGCATGGGGAGCGAACAGGATTAGATACCCTGGTAGTCCATGCCGTAAACGTTGGGAACTAGGTGTGGGTCTCATTCCACGAGATCCGTGCCGCAGCTAACGCATTAAGTTCCCCGCCTGGGGAGTACGGCCGCAAGGCTAAAACTCAAAGGAATTGACGGGGGCCCGCACAAGCGGCGGAGCATGCGGATTAATTCGATGCAACGCGAAGAACCTTACCAAGGCTTGACATATACCGGAAACATTCAGAGATGGATGCCCCGCAAGGTCGGTATACAGGTGGTGCATGGTTGTCGTCAGCTCGTGTCGTGAGATGTTGGGTTAAGTCCCGCAACGAGCGCAACCCTCGTTCTATGTTGCCAGCGGATAATGCCGGGGACTCATAGGAGACTGCCGGGGTCAACTCGGAGGAAGGTGGGGATGACGTCAAATCATCATGCCCCTTATGTCTTGGGCTTCACGCATGCTACAATGGCCGGTACAAAGGGCTGCGATACCGCAAGGTGGAGCGAATCCCAAAAAACCGGTCTCAGTTCGGATTGGGGTCTGCAACTCGACCCCATGAAGTCGGAGTCGCTAGTAATCGCAGATCAGCAACGCTGCGGTGAATACGTTCCCGGGCCTTGTACACACCGCCCGTCAAGTCACGAAAGTCGGTAACACCCGAAGCCGGTGGCCCAACCTTTTGGAGGGAGCCGTCGAAGGTGGGACTGGCGATTGGGACTAAGTCGTAACAAGGTAGCCGTACCGGAAGGTGCGGCTGGATCACCTCCTTTCTAAGGAGCACTGGCCGGCCTGCTTCACGTAGAGCCGGTCCAGAGCCTGGCCGTGGACGAACGCTCCACGGCAGGTGCTCAAGGGTGGAACATCGATTAGTTGGCGCTGACATCAGCTCGCGCAGCAAGTACAACCCCGGCCTTCACTGGCCAGGTCCTTCAGTGGACCGAGGGGAGTGGAAAGCGGCGGCCGGTGGCAGCGCCTGGCACGTTGTTGGGTCCTGAAGGCTCGGGCGATGAGCTCGACTCCTTCTGGATCGGTATACGCCGGTCAGGACCCCTCCTCGTGGACGAACCACGCCCATACCGCTGGACAACCAGCCCGTATGCGGCGCAGGCGCCACTCCTGAGGACGGGGGACCGCCCGTATGTTGAGAACTACACAGTGGACGCGAGCATCTTTTATTTGTAGCCAAGTTTTTAAGGGCACACGGTGGATGCCTTGGCACCAGGAACCGAAGAAGGACGTAGGAATCTGCGATAAGCCTCGGGGAGTCGATAACCAGACTGTGATCCGAGGATTTCCGAATGGGGAAACCCGGCTGGAGGCAAGTCCAGTCACCCTCGCCTGAACACATAGGGCGAGTGGAGGGAACGTGGGGAAGTGAAACATCTCAGTACCCACAGGAAGAGAAAGCAACCGCGATTCCGTGAGTAGTGGCGAGCGAAAGCGGATCAGGCTAAACCGAGCATGTGTGATAGCTGTCAGGCGTTGCATGTTCGGGGTCGTGGGACCTCTTGGCCGGCTCTGACAAGCCGGCATGGAGTCAAAAATTCGCGTCATAGTCGAAGGGCATTGAAAGGCCCGGCACAGAGGGTGCAACCCCCGTAGACGAAATGGCGCGAACTCCAGAGAGTCATCCCAAGTAGCACGGGGCCCGAGAAATCCCGTGTGAATCTGGCGGGACCACCCGCTAAGCCTAAATATTCCCTGGTGACCGATAGCGGACAAGTACCGTGAGGGAAAGGTGAAAAGTACCCCGGGAGGGGAGTGAAATAGATCCTGAAACCGTGTGCCTACAATCCGTCGGAGCCTCCTTGTGGGGTGACGGCGTGCCTTTTGAAGAATGAGCCTGCGAGTTAGTGCTCAGTGGCGAGGTTAACCCGTGTGGGGAAGCCGTAGCGAAAGCGAGTCCGAATAGGGCGATTGAGTCGCTGGGTCTAGACCCGAAGCGGAGTGATCTACCCATGGCCAGGTTGAAGCGCAGGTAAGACTGCGTGGAGGACCGAACCCACTTAGGTTGAAAACTGAGGGGATGAGCTGTGGGTAGGGGTGAAAGGCCAATCAAACTCCGTGATAGCTGGTTCTCCCCGAAATGCATTTAGGTGCAGCGTCACGTGTTTCTTACCGGAGGTAGAGCTACTGGATAGCCAACGGGCCTTACCAGGTTACTGACGTTAGCCAAACTCCGAATGCCGGTAAGTGAGAGCGTGGCAGTGAGACTGCGGGGGATAAGCTCCGTAGTCGAGAGGGAAACAGCCCAGACCACCATCTAAGGTCCCTAAGCGTGTGCTAAGTGGGAAAGGATGTGGAGTTGCATTGACAACCAGGAGGTTGGCTTAGAAGCAGCCACCCTTTAAAGAGTGCGTAATAGCTCACTGGTCAAGTGATTCCGCGCCGACAATGTAGCGGGGCTCAAGCACACCACCGAAGCTGTGGCATTGACACATCTGCCCGGCCGTGACATCTGAGGATCCACGGTCCAAGCGTGTTGATGGGTAGGGGAGCGTCGTGTGGCCAGGGAAGCGGCGGAGTGATCCAGCCGTGGAGGCCACACGAGTGAGAATGCAGGCATGAGTAGCGAATGACGGGCGAGAAACCCGTCCGCCGAATAACCAAGGGTTCCAGGGTCAAGCTAATCTGCCCTGGGTAAGTCGGGACCTAAGGCGAGGCCGACAGGCGTAGTCGATGGACATCCGGTTGATATTCCGGAACCGGCGAAGAACCGCCCATACCGAAC
>CAVQLI010000011.1:0-221176 GCA_963713345.1 uncultured Actinomycetota bacterium
GATGGTGCATGAGTGAAGGGCTGGCGACACTGCTGCTGCCGGCGATGGTCATCGTTCTCATCGCGTTCATGTTCTGGAGCCAACGGCGCCGGCAGAACGCGGTCGCGCAGCTGCAGGACAGTCTGAACGTCGGCGACGACGTCTGCACGACGTCCGGGCTGTTCGGACGGATCACCGCACTCGACGAGGTCATGGCGACCCTCGAGATCGCCCCGGGGACCGTCGTCCGGTTCGACCGACGCGCCATCGCGACGAAGGTCGACACCACTGGCCGGCCCATCACTGGCGACGGCAGCCAGTCCCCCACGACGCCGTCCGACTCACCCAGCACCGACCCCGAGAAGTAGTCCGTGGCCCTGAACCCCCGTACGCGCGGCCCGCGACGCACCCTCGCGGCGCTGCTGGTCGCGATGATCGTCCTCTTCGGCGGCATCGCCGCGGCCGCCACCTGGGCCTCGGCCCAGTGGACGCCCAAGCTCGGCCTCGACCTCGAGGGCGGCACCCAGATGACCCTCGAACCCGTCCTCGCCGACCCCACCCAGCAGGTCAACCAGGGCCAGCTCGAGAAGGCTCGCGACATCATCTCGCAGCGCGTCGACTCCTACGGCGTCGCCGAGGCCGAGGTGACCACCCAGGGTGGCCGCAACATCGTCGTGTCGATCCCAGGCACGCCCGACGCGGCGACCCTCGACGCGATCCGCAAGCCGTCCCAGCTTCGCTTCCGAGCCGTTCTCGCCGCCGACGCGGGTTCGCCGCAGGCCGCCGCCACCGGTAGCGGGACGGCGACCGGGACCGAGACGACGGGTACCGGGACGCCGAGCTCCACGGCCACGACGCCGCCCCCGGCGTTCACGCCGGACGCACCCGCCACCAACGCGGCCACGTCCGCGAACCGGGCCATCCCGCAAGCCCTGATGGCCGACCCGACGCCGGCGCCGACCGACGGCGCCACGGGTACCGGCACGGCGACGCCGACGGCCACTCCGACCGACGCGAGCGACCCCGCCTGGGTGACTCCCGAGATCCTCGACCAGTTCACCAAGCTCGACTGCTCCAAGCCCGAGTCGGTCAACGCCGTGGTCGACGACCCGACCAAGCCGTTGGTGACCTGCTCCGAGGACAAGACGGCCAAGTACATCCTCGGCCCGGTCGAGGTCGACGGCACCGACATCGCCGACGCGTCCGCCGGCTACCAGACCTCCCAGAACGGCCAGCCGACCAACGTGGTCGAGGTCCAGCTCAAGTTCACCGGGGACGGCGCGAAGAAGTTCGGCGACGTCACCACACGGCTGGTCGGGCTGCAGGGCGTGCGGAACCAGTTCGCCATCGTCCTCGACAAGCAGGTCATCTCGGCACCGACCACGCAGGCCGCGATCACCAACGGCCAGGCCAGCATCACCGGCAACTTCACCATCGAGTCGGCCCGCGCCCTGGCCAACCAGCTGAAGTTCGGCGCGCTCCCGATGTCGTTCACGCTCCAGACGCAGGACGACATCAGCCCGACCCTCGGCAGCGAACAGCTCAAGCTCGGCCTGCTCGCGGGACTCATCGGCATGCTGCTGGTCATCGTCTACTCGCTGTTGCAGTACCGCCTGCTCGGGCTGGTGACCGTCGCGTCCCTGGTGATCGCGGCGATCCTCACCTACGGCGTGCTGACCTTCCTCGGCTGGGCCTACAACTTCCGGCTCACCATGGCCGGCGTCACCGGCGTGATCGTCGCCATCGGTGTCACCGCGGACTCGTTCATTGTCTACTTCGAACGCATCCGTGACGAGGTCCGTGAGGGCCGGCCGCTCGTCGCCGCGGTCGAGGCGGGTTGGGGCCGTGCGCGGCGCACCATCCTGGCCGCCGATGCGGTCAACTTCCTGGCGGCCGCGGTGCTCTACTTCCTCGCCGCCAGCAACGTCCGCGGGTTCGCGTTCACCCTCGGCGTGACGACCCTCATCGACCTCGCGGTCGTCTTCCTCTTCACCCACCCCGTCGTGGGCATACTCGCGCATACCAAGTTCTTCAGCAGTGGCCACAAGTGGTCCGGCCTCGACCCCGAACGGTTGGGGGCCAAGACCCGCTACGTCGGCCGGGGAAAGTTCGCCAGGCCGAGTCCCAGCCCCAGCGCCAAGACCCCCGCGACCGTGTCGATGACTCCGAGCACCTCGCCCCAGCAGGGGAAGGCCTGACATGCCCAACTTCGCCGCCATCGGCAACGACCTCTACACCGGGAAGCGGTCGATCGACTTCATCGGTCGGCAGAAGACCTGGTATGCGATCTCGGGCGTCCTCATCGTGCTCGCCCTCGTGGGCATCTTCGCTCGGGGCCTGAACTTCGGCATCGAGTTCCGGGGCGGGTCCGAGTACCGCATCTCCGGTGTCTCCGACACCAGCAGCTACGAGGACAAGGCCCAGGCCGCGGTCGCCCAGGCCGGTATCTCCGGCAACGTCGTGTCCACCGTCATCGGCGGCAGCACGGTCCGGGTCCAGACCGAGGCGGCCGGCGACAAGAACGACCCCGCCAAGGCGGCCCTGGCCCAGACCTTCGGCGTCGGTGTCGGCAACGTCAGCGCGTCCCTGATCGGTCCATCGTGGGGAGCGTCGGTCAGCCAGAAGGCGATACAGGCGCTGATCGTCTTCCTCATCCTCGTGGCGCTCGTCATGGCGGTCTACTTCCGCACCTGGAAGATGGCCGTCGCCGGCCTGGTCGCCCTGCTCCACGACCTCGTCATCACCGTCGGGATCTACTCGCTGTTCGGGTTCGAGATCACGCCGTCGTCGATGATCGGCTTCCTCACCATCCTCGGGTACTCGCTCTACGACACGGTCGTCGTCTTCGACAAGGTCCGGGAGAACACCGCCGAGGCGTTCCTCACCCGTCGCGTCACCTACACGCAGGCGGCCAACCTCGCGGTCAACCAGACCCTGGTCCGGTCGATCAACACGACCGTCGTGGCCCTTCTCCCGATCGCCGCGATCCTCGTCGTCGGCTTCACGCTGCTGGGCCCCGGCACCCTGCTCGACCTCAGCCTGGCCCTCTTCGTCGGCATCGCTGTCGGCGCATACTCGTCGATCTTCATCGCCACGCCGCTGCTGGTCGACCTGCGGCGGAACGAGACGGCCGTCAAGGAGCTCGACAAGGCGGCGCTGCGGTTCCAGTCCCGCCAGAAGGTGCCGGCCGGCGCCGCGTCGCTGGACACGGACTCGGCCGCCCCGGAGGACGCGCCGCGGGACGCGGCCGTCGACGGTGACA
Organism: uncultured Actinomycetota bacterium; assembly: GCA_963713345.1. Taxonomy (GTDB): domain Bacteria; phylum Actinomycetota; class Actinomycetes; order Actinomycetales; family Dermatophilaceae; genus Lapillicoccus. Next base: position 3,242 of record CAVQLI010000011.1, read on the forward strand.
CCGAGGAGGCTGAGATCTCCGACCTGCGGGCCGCCTCGTCGCGCGAGGTCCACAAGTGGGCCAGCAGCGGCCCCCGGAACCAGCCGCGTCGGACCCCCAAGTCGAAGCGCTGACGATGTCCGAGGGGTCGGTCACGGAGCTCGTCCTCAGCCGGATCCGCGACATCCCCGACTTCCCGCAGCCGGGCGTCCTGTTCAAGGACTTCACTCCGCTGCTCGCCGACGGCGAGGCGTTCGCGGCGGTCGTCCATGACGTCGCCGGCCGGTATGCGGGTCAGGTCGACGTCGTGGTGGGGATCGAGGCCCGCGGGTTCATCATCGGCGCGGCGGTCGCCCACCATCTCGACATCGGCTTCGTCCCGGTGCGCAAGTCGGGCAAGCTGCCCGGTCCCTCGCTGCGCGAGGAGTACACCCTGGAGTACGGGTCCGCCGTCCTCGAGATGCACGAGAGCGCACTGCTGCCCGGGCAGCGGGTGCTCGTCGTCGACGACGTCCTCGCGACCGGTGGCACCGTCGCCGCCACCTGTCTCCTGGTCGAACGCGCCGGAGCGACGGTCACCGGCATCGACGTCGTCCTCGAGCTGACCTTCCTCGGCGGTCGCGAGAAGGTCGGCGACCGCCCGCTGTACGCCATCGCGCCGCTCTGACCCGAGCGCCCACGGGTCGTGGTGACTGGAGCCGGAATACGAGTCCGGTCCAGAGCACGAACCGGATGATCGGGCGACCGGGAGGCACGGCCGCCCCGACTACACTCTCGTCATGAGCGAGGAGGTCCGCTCCGACGTGCCGTCGAGCGCATCCACGACGTCGCCCCTGGCGACGCCGGCTCGTATGCGCGCGCGCTTCGCCCGCTTCGGTGGACCCCGCACCGGCAACCCGGTCCTCGAGCCGATCCTCCAGACCGTCCGCACGACGCACCCCAAGGCCGACGTCGCGGTGATCGAGAAGGCCTACGTCGTCGCCGAGGAGGCCCACCGCGGCCAGCTCCGCAAGTCCGGCGACGCCTACATCACGCACCCGCTCGCCGTGACGACGATCCTCGCCGAGCTCGGCATGACGCCGGCCACGCTGGCCGCCGCTCTGCTGCACGACACGGTGGAGGACACCGCCTACACCATGCCCCAGCTCCGCCGGGACTTCGGTGAGGAGATCGCGGGCCTGGTCGACGGCGTGACCAAGCTGGACCGGCTGACCTACGGCGAGGCCGCGCAGGCCGAGACGGTCCGCAAGATGATCGTCGCGATGGCCCGCGACATCCGGGTCCTCGTCATCAAGCTGGCCGACCGGCTCCACAACGCCCGCACCTGGCGCTACGTCTCCAAGGAGTCGGCTCAGCGCAAGGCCCACGAGACCCTCGAGATCTACGCACCGCTGGCCCACCGGCTCGGCATGAACACCATCAAGTGGGAGCTCGAGGACCTCTCCTTCGCGACGCTCTACCCGAAGGTCTACGACGAGATCGTCCGCCTCGTCGCCGAGCGTGCCCCGGCCCGGGAGGACTACCTCTCCGGCGTGCGCACCCAGGTGGGCGACGACCTGCGCAGCGCGAAGATCAAGGCCACGGTCACCGGTCGCCCCAAGCACTACTACTCCGTCTACCAGAAGATGATCGTGCGCGGTCGCGACTTCGAGGACATCTACGACCTCGTCGCGGTCCGCGTCCTCGTCGAGACGGTTCGCGACTGCTACGCGGCGCTCGGCGCGCTGCACGCGCGGTGGAACCCGGTACCCGGCCGGTTCAAGGACTACATCGCGATGCCGAAGTTCAACATGTACCAGTCGCTGCACACGACGGTGATCGGTCCCGAGGGCAAGGCCGTCGAGATCCAGATCCGCACGCATACGATGCACCGCCGTGCGGAGTACGGCGTCGCCGCGCACTGGAAGTACAAGGAGGACACCAAGAACGCGCCGACGCTGAACTCCGGCGACAGCGGCGAGATGGTGTGGCTGCGGCAGCTGGTCGACTGGCAGCGCGAGACCGAGGACCCGAGCGAGTTCCTCGACTCGCTGCGGTTCGAGATGAACGTCGGCGAGGTCTACGTCTTCACCCCCAAGGGCGAGGTCGTGTCGCTCCCGGCCGGAGCCACACCCGTCGACTTCGCGTATGCGGTGCACACCGAGGTCGGACACCACACCATCGGCGGCCGCGTCAACGGGCGGCTGGTCCCGCTGGAGTCGACACTGGAGAACGGCGACGTCGTCGAGGTGCTGACGTCCAAGGCCGACGGGGCGGGGCCGTCGCGCGACTGGCTCCAGTTCGTCAAGAGCGCGCGGGCGCGCAACAAGATCCGCCAGTGGTTCTCCAAGGAGCGCCGCGAGGAGGCGATCGAGCGTGGCAAGGAGGCGGTCGCCAAGGCGATGCGCCAGCAGAAGCTCCCGCTGCAGCGGCTCATGTCGGTCGAGGGGCTCGCGGGCGTCGCGGCCGACCTGCGCTACCAGGACATCGACGGCCTGTATGCGGCGGTGGGGGAGGGCCACGTCTCCTCGGTCCACGTCGTCAACCGCATCGTGCAGTCGCTCGGCGGCGAGGAGGGGGCCAGCGAGGACCTCGCCGAGGCGACCGTCCCCACCCGTACCCGCACGCGGCGGGCCGGGGATCCCGGGGTCGTCGTGGTCGGGGCGGACGACGTGCTCGTCAAGCTGGCCAAGTGCTGCACCCCGGTCCCCGGCGATCCGATCCTCGGTTTCGTCACCCGCGGCAACGGCGTCTCGGTGCACCGGCGCGACTGCACCAACGCCGACTCCCTGCTGCGGCAGAAGGATCGGCTCCTCGACGTCGAGTGGGCGCCCAGCGCGTCGAGCGTGTTCCTCGTCCAGCTCCAGGTCGAGGCGCTGGACCGCAACCGGCTGCTCAGCGATGTCACGCGGGTCCTCTCGGACCAGCACGTCAACATCCTCTCGGCGTCGGTCCAGACGTCACGCGACCGGCTGGCCCTGTCCCGGTTCACCTTCGAGATGGGGGAGCCGTCGCACCTCGACCACGTCATCCGGGCGGTCCGACGGATCGACGGCGTGTTCGACGTCTACCGGATCACCGGCGGCAAGACGCAGCACGCCCCCGTCTGAGTCACTACCGGGTCGAGGCGTCTGCGGCCCGCTCGTACTTGGCGGCCACCCGCCGTAGGGCCTCGACGAGCTCGGGCGCGCCCTCGACCTCGAAGTCGGCATCGAGGAACCCCAGGTAGAGCGCGAGCAGGTCGGGCGAGTCGGAGCCCGGTTCGAACCGGCACCGGTCGTCGCCGAGGGCCTCGACCCGGACGGGCATCGGCATTCGGCGGCGCACGTGGTCCGCCGGGGCGTGGACGACGACCGTCGCGCGGTACCGCCAGTGCGCCTCCTTCACGCCGCGCTCGACGTAGGCGGCGATGTCGGCGTCCGGGGGAAGTGACCGCGGTGCGAAGCGGGGTCCGGTCGGGGTCCGCGGCTCGACCCGGTCCACGCGGAAGATCCGCCAGTCCGTCCGGTCGAGGTCCCAGGCGAAGAGGTACCAGCGCCGCCGGTCGTTGACGAGCCGGTAGGGCTCGACCGTGCGCCGGCTGGTCTCGGACGTGCGGGACCGGTAGTCGAACCGCAGCCGCTCGTGGTCGCGGCAGGCGAGCGACAGCACGGTGAGGACGTCCGGGTCGACCTGGGGCCCGCGGAACGCGACGGCGACCGTCGACGACTCGACGGCGGCCACGCGATGCCGCAGCCGCGACGGCAGCACCTGGTGCAGCTTGGCCAGGGCTCGTACCGAGGTCTCCTCGATGCCGGCCACCGAGCCGTTGGCCGCCGTGCGCAGACCCACCGCCACCGCCACGGCCTCGTCGTCGTCGAGGAGCAGCGGGGGAAGGACGCCCTCGGACCCCAGGCGGTACCCGCCGGCGACGCCGGGGCGGGCCTCGAGCGGATAGCCCAGCTCGCGCAACCGCGACACGTCGTTGCGGACCGTGCGGGTCGTCACGCCGAGGCGCTCCGCCAGCTCACCGCTGGTCCAGTCCCGACGACCCTGGAGCAGGGACAGCAACCGGAGCAGCCGGGCCGGAGTGGTCGTCGTCATGGCCTCGACTCTCTGCGCAATCGCGGAACGATTCTTTCCTCTATTGTTCCTACCGTTTCTCGTATCCACCAAGGCCCGGCGGGCCCGCATACGAGGAGAGAACAGCGATGAGTGACGAGATCAGGCCGTTCCGGATCGAGATCCCGCAGTCCGACGTCGACGACCTGCACGCCCGGCTGGCCGCGGCGCGGTGGCCGGACGAGGTGCCGGGAGTCGGCCGCGCGCGGGGGATCCCGCTGGAGGAGCTGCGCGAGCTGGCCGACTACTGGCGCAGCGGGTTCGACTGGCGGGCCCAGGAGGCGCAGCTGAACGCCTACCCGCAGTTCACGACCGACATCGACGGCCAGACGATCCACTTCATCCATGTCCGTTCCGGACAGCCGGACGCCCTCACGCTCGTGCTCACGCACGGCTTCCCCAGCTCGGTCGCGGAGTTCACCGGGCTCGTCGACCGGCTCACCCGACCCGAGAGCGGACCGGCGTTCGACCTCGTGATCCCGTCGCTCCCGGGGTATGCGTTCTCGACGCCGTTGGCCGCGACCGGCTGGACCATGGCCCGGACCGCTCGGGCATGGATCGAGCTGATGCGCCGGCTGGGGATCGAGCGGTACGGCGTGCACGGCGGCGACATCGGCGGGGGTGTGTCCGGCAACGTCGCGAGCCTCGACCCGGAGCACGTGGTGGGGGTGCACGTCGTGACCGACCCGCTCACCGCGGCGAACGTGGCCACGTTCATGCCCGGTCTCGTCGACCGGCTCAGCGACGACGACCCGGTCGACCGGCTCATCAAGGAGCGGATGGCGGCGTTCCAGAACGACGGGTCCGGCTACCTCGCGATCCAGAACACCCGGCCACAGACGATCGGGTACGGCCTGGTCGACTCACCGGTCCTGCAGCTGGCCTGGATCGCCGAGAAGGTGCACGACTGGACCGATCTGCCGGTCGACCGCGACCAGCTGCTCACGACGGTCAGCCTGTACTGGTTCACGCGGTCGGGGGCCAGCGCCGCGCACACGCTCTACGAGCAGGCGCACTCGTCGGACTGGGGTGGCCCGGTCACCGTGCCACAGGGGTTCGCGGTGTTCGGTGCCGACGAGACGGTACGCAAGCTGGTGCCGGCGCCGGAGGGTGCCCATTGGAGCGAGTTCGCCCACGGGCTGCACTTCCCGGCCATGGAGGCACCGGCCGACGTGGCCGCCGACCTGCAGGCCTTCTTCGGCCCGCTGCGCTGACCCGGGCGCCCAGCTCGGCATCTCCACCCCGCGAGAGCGACGGTCGGAGGGAAGAAGTCAGGAGCCGAACTCGTCCAGGCCCCGACGGGCCTGGGCGAGGAGGGCTTCCCGGGCCTCCAGTGCCTCGCGCGCCCGGGTGACCCGCTTGGCGTCGCCGGACGCTTCGGCCTTGGCCAGGTCGTCGCGCAGCTTCTGCATCGCCGACTCGAGCTGGTCGGCCAGGCTCTGGGCGCGCGCGGCCGCCTCGGGGTTGCTGGAGGCCCAGCGCTTCTCCTCGGCGTCGCGGACCGCCTGCTCGATGCGGCGCATACCCTTCTCGGTCCGCTCGATGTCGGCTCGCGGCACCTTGCCGGCCTTGTCCCACCGGTCCTGGACACTGCGCAGCGCCGACTTGGCGGCCTCGAGGTCGGTCACCGGGAGGATCTGCTCCGCCTCGGCGAGGAGCCGTTGCTTGACCTCGAGGTTGCCCTTGAACTCCGCTTCCTCCTTGGCCACGACGGCGTCCTTGGCGGCGAAGAAGGCGTCCTGGGCCCCCTTGAACCGCTCCCACAGGGCATCGTCGTCCTGGCGTCCGGCCCGTCCGGCCCGGCGCCACTCGTCCATGAGCCGCTTGAAGGCGCCGGCGGTCGGGGTCCAGTCCTTGCTCGTCGCGAGCCGTTCGGCCTCCGCGACGAGGTGCTCCTTCGAGACCTTGGCCGCGGCCTGCTGCGAGTCGAGCTGCGCGAAGTGGATTCGCCGCGCGCGGTCAAAGCCGTTGCGGGCGGCCGAGAAGCGTTGCCACAGCGCCGTTTCGGTCGTGCGGTCGAGACGGGGGCCGGAACGCTGGTGCGCCTTCCACTCGTCGAGCAGCTCCCGCATACGGGCTCCACTGTTCTTCCACTGGACCGACGCCTCGGGCTGGGCGGCGATCGCCTCGGCTTCGACGACGAGCCCCTCGCGGTAGGCGCGGCCCTCCTCGCGGGCGGCGGCGCGCTGCTCGGCGTCGGCGGCCTTGCGCGAGTCGACCGTCGTGGCGATCGCAGCGACCCGCTCGCGCAGTACCGAGAGGTCGCCGACCGCGTTCGGCTCCTGGCACTGCTCGGCGAGCTTGCTGTAGCCCTCCTGCGCGTCCTTCGGCGAGATGTCGGTCTGGGTGACCCGCTGGAGCAGCAGGTCGGCCGCAGCCAGCAGCTCGTCGTACTTCCGGCCGAAGTAGGCGAGAGCCTCGTGCGGGGAGGCGCCGGGGTACGAGCCCACGGGCCGTTCGCTGTCGCCGTCCTTGACGTAGACGACGCCGTCCTCGGCCACCCGTCCGAACCCGGCGTGCCGGTTGGGCTCGGCGTGCCGGTTCGCGAACATCGCCGGAGTGGGCACCGGACCGCTCGGAGCGGGCGTGGGTGCAGGCGTCGGTACCGGCGCCTCGGGCTCGGAGGCCGAAGGCTCGGCCTCGGACTCCCCAGCGACGGGCTCGGACTCCTCGGCGACGGCTTCGGGCTCTCGCTCGGTGTCCACCGCTCCGGGCTCTGCTGCCGTGGGCTCGGGCTCGACGGCCTCGGGCTCGGCGGCGGACACCGGCTCAGCGAGCGGCTCCTCGGCGACGGCTTCGGGCTCTCGCTCGGTGTCCACCGCTTCGGGCTCTGCTGCCGTGGGCTCGGGCTCGACGGCCTCGGGCTCGGCGGCGGACACCGGCTCAGCGAGCGGCTCCTCGGCGACGGCTTCGGGCTCTCGCTCGGTGTCCACCGCTTCGGGCTCTGCTGCCGTGGGCTCGGGCTCGACGGCCTCGGGCTCGGCGGCGGACACCGGCTCAGCGACCGGCTCCTCGGCGACGGCTTCGGGCTCTCGCTCGGTGTCCACCGCTTCCGGCTCTGCTGCCGTGGGCTCGGGCTCGACGGCCTCGGGCTCGGCGGCGGACACCGGCTCAGCGACCGGCTCCTCAGCCACGGCTTCGGACTCTCGCTCGGTGTCCACCGCTTCCGGCCCAGCGGCCGTGGACCCGGGATCGGCGTCGGCGACCGCGGCCTCCGGCTCGACCTCGGGCACGTCCGGGGCCGAGGCCTGGGAGTCCATGGGTAGGGAGGACTCGGACGTCAGCACCTCTGGCGTCGGCGGGCTGGGAGTGGGGTGGTCGTCGGTCACGGGCATCAGGCCTTCGGCTGCACGTCGACACTGAGGATGCTGATCGGGGCGAGGGGGGAGGACTGGTCGTTGGGGTTGATCCCGGCGGCCGCGATCTTGTCGACGATGTCCATACCCGCGGTCACCGTGCCGAAGATCGTGTATCCGTTGCCGTCCGTGCTCTTCGGCAGCGTCGTGTCCTTGTAGACGATGAAGAACTGGTCGCGGTTGCTGTTCGGGTCGCCGGACTGGCGGGCCAGGGCGACGGTCCCTCGCGGGTAGACGTCGTTCGCCGGGACGTTCTCGACGCCGAAGTGGTACCCAGGGCCGGCGCCTGAACCGGTACCCGTCGGGTCACCGCACTGGAGCACCCAGATGCCCTGCGCGTCTCCGGTGAGGCGGTGGCAGGGGCTGTCGTTGTAGTAGTTCTGCTTCGACAGGAACGAGAACGAGGACACTGCCTGCGGGGCCGCGGTGCCGTTGAGGTCCATGGTGATGTCGCCACACGTGGTCTTCATCGTCGCGACGAAGGTCTTGCCCTGTGCCGACGCGAGGTCCGGCTGGCCGGTGACCGTCTTGGCGCCGGGCACGGCCGGGGGAGTGGTGCAGCCGGCGAGGATGGTGGGGGTGACCGTCGGGGTCGCCGAGGTGGTCGCGTCGCCGGTCGGCTCGGCCGAGGCCGTCGCGGCGGGGTCCGGAGTCGCCGGAGTATCCGTGCGGTTGGTCAGGAAGTTGGCCAGGAAGATGAACCCGCCGACCACGACGAGAACGCCCACCACGGCCAGGATGGCCTGCCTATCGCGCACGGACTGTGCCCTTCTCTCGGCGAGCTTCTTCTCGCGCTTCTCCCAGCGCCGACGCTCCCGGGCCCGGTCCTGCTCCTTGGTCAACAGCACCCTCCAGGTCGTCGGTCGCTCCCAGAGCAGACCGGCGTCGGCATGAACAGTGGGTCAGTCTAGGCAACCCCGCAGGTCACCATGTGCGGGTCCGGTCACGATGCCGTGACGATGGCCCTCGGCACGCTCCCGTTAGGCTCCCCGGGTGCTGACGATCGCCTTCCCCGCGGCGGCCTTCGCGACGAACTGCTACGTCCTCGCGACCGGTCCGGGGGAGGAGTGCCTCGTCGTCGACCCGGGCATCGGGGTCGAGGACCGCCTGGCCGAGGTATGCCGCGAGAACGGGCTCCGTCCGGCGGCCGTCCTGCTCACCCACGGACACCTCGACCACGTGTATGCGGTGACGCCCGTCTGCGGCGGCGACACCGCGGCGAGCCTGCCCGCATACATCCACGGGGACGACCGGTACCGCCTCGAGAACCCCCTCGCCTCGATGGACGACGGGCTGCTGGCCATGCTCGAGCAGGAGTTCGGACGGCGGGCCACCTGGACCGAGCCGTCGAATGTCGTCGACCTGGTCGAGGGTGCGGTCCTCCGCCTCGCGGGCCTGGAGGTCGCCGTCGCCCATGCTCCCGGGCATACCGAGGGGTCGGTGATGTTCACCGTCCCGGACCTGCCGTCGCAGCTGGGCGCGTCGTCCGGGCTGTCCGCGACCTGCGTGAGCGGGGACGTCCTGTTCGCCGGCTCGATCGGGCGGACCGACCTGGCCGGCGGTTCCGGCGAGGCAATGACGCGCTCGTTGCGGGACGTGGTCCTGCCGATGGCCGACGACACGCTGGTCCTGCCTGGTCACGGCCCCTCGACGACGATCGGGCGCGAGCGGGACACCAACCCCTATTTGCAAGGATTGACGGCGTGAGCGCTCCCACCGGCCGGGTGACCCCGATCAGCGGGTTCCCGGAGTACCTGCCCGCGGACCGCATCGTGGAGCAGCGGTTCCTCGACGTGATCCGGGAGACGTTCGAGCTGCACGGGTTCTCGTCGATCGAGACGCGCTCGATCGAGCCGGTGGAGCGGCTCAGCGCGCAGGGCGAGGACGCCGACAAGGAGATCTACGGCGTGACGCGGCTGGGCGCGTCGCCGGACGATGACGACGCCCGCTGGGGCCTGCACTTCGACCTCACCGTGCCGTTCGCGCGGTACGTCGTGGAGAACGCGGGCCGGCTGTCGTTCCCGTTCCGGCGCTACCAGATCCAGAAGGCGTGGCGGGGGGAGCGGCCGCAGGAGGGGCGGTACCGCGAGTTCACCCAGGCCGACATCGACGTCGTGGACGCCGGTTCGCTGGCCCCGCACTTCGAGGCCGAGATGCCGCTCGTCGTGGCGGACGTGTTCTCGCGGTTCCCCGTCGGCGAGTTCGTCATCCAGGTGAACAACCGGAAGATCCCCGAGGGCTTCTACCTCGCGATCGGGCTGACCGACGTGGTCGGGACGCTGCGCATCGTCGACAAGCTCGACAAGATCGGGCCGGAGAAGGTCGCGGCGATGCTGGAGGAGGCCGGAGCGTCGTCGGAACAGGCGGCGGCCTGCCTGGCGCTGGCGGGGATCCGGTCCGCCGACCTGGGCTTCGTTTCCGCCGTGCGCGACCTGGGGGTGTCGCACCCGACTCTCGACGAAGGGCTGAACGCGCTGTCGGCGGTCATGTCGACGGCGATGGAGTATGCGCCGGGCCGGGTCGTCGCGGACCTGCGGATCGCGCGCGGTCTGGACTACTACACGGGCACGGTCTACGAGACAGCGCTCGTGGGGTACGAGTCGTGGGGCGCGGTCTGCTCGGGTGGGCGCTATGACGCGCTGGCGTCCGACGGTCGGACCACGTATCCCGGGGTCGGGATCTCGATCGGGGTGTCCCGGATCCTCGGGCTGCTGCTCGGCAAGGGCCTGGTGCGGGCGTCCAGGTCGAGCCCGGCGGCGGTGCTCGTGGCGGTGACCTCGGAGGAGTCCCGGGCGCGGTCGGTGGCGGTGGCCGGTTCGCTACGGTCGCGCGGGATCCCCTGCGAGGTCGCACCGCGGGCGGACAAGTTCGGCAAGCAGATCCGGTATGCGGAGCGTCGGGGGATCCCCTACGTCTGGTTCCCCGGTGCCTCCCGGGAGACCGACGGCGACGAGATCAAGGACATCCGGTCCGGAGACCAGGTCGCGGCCGACGCGACGACGTGGGTGTGCCCGCCCGAGGACCTCCACCCGACGGTGGACCGCGTCGGCTGACTGACGCAACGCCGGCGTGCGGCATCAGCGCGGGACAATACAGACATGTCCGAGCAGTTGCGCGAGATCTGGCCGAACGCGCAACAAGGCGGACATGTCTGAGTAGTTGCTCCGCCCGGCCGGCTTCCCCTTCAACCTGACGTAGTGGCGAGTTTCCGCCAGGCTTGACCGCTCGAAACTCGGCACTGGGTCGGGTTGGAAGCGGAAGAAGGCCCGAGTCAGGCCCAGCGGGCACCCGCGGCATCCTCGCCGCCGTCCAGGGCAAAACCGCACGAGCGAAGCCCCGGCCAGCTGGCGCTTGGCCCGGCCGCAACAACTGACATCGAGGTCGGTCGTTGCGGCCCACATAGCCAATCGCCCACCACAACCGACCGTGATGTCAGTTGCGGTGGAAACCCGCCCGGCTCGGGAGCAACTACTCAGACATGTCCGAGCAGTTGCGCGAGATCTGGCCGGAACGGCGCAACAAGGCGGACATGTCTGAGTAGTTGCTCCGACCAGCAGGCTTCCCGCTTCCAACCTGACGTAGTGCCAAGTTTCGGAGAGCTGGACCGCTCGAAACTTGGCACTGGGTCGGGTTGGAAGCGGGACAGGCCCGGGATCAGGCCAAGCGGGGCACCCGGGGCGACGTCTCGCCGCCGTCGACGGACACGCCGCACGACGTCAGCTCCAGGGCGGCCAACTGGTGAACCAGGACCGGGTCCCCATCCCGGAACCGACCCGCCAGGTCCGGACCCAACGGCGCCAGACGCCGCAACGGCTGACGGGTGAGCGCCCGCAGCGCGAACAGCTCCATGGACCCCTCCGATCCGACCAACCGGGACGCCGCCGTCGCGCGCCGCACGAACCGGATCCGGAAGAACGCCCACACCAACAGCGCCACCACGATCGGGAAGACGGCCACGACGATCCCCACCGTCCGCGCCACCGTGTCCACTGTCGACGCGACCGACGTCCCGACGTCGGCCAGCCGCTGACCGGATCCCGACAGCGCCTCGAACGGCGACTTCAGCCCGTCACCCACCAACGGGATGCCGCCCACGGTCTCGGCCGCCCCCGACATGTTGTCGCGGAACGAGTCACCAGCCGACGTCAACCCGTCGGCGGGCCCCCTGAGCGTGGAGATCCCGTCGTTGACCTCCTTGCCGAGCCACACGCATACCGCGAGGAAGCACAGCAGGAACACGTCGGCGACGATCTGGAACGTCCGGCGGCCGGGGGAGTCGGCATACCACTTCATGGCGCCACGGTAGGGCGCCCGGCCCCGTCTCACCTGGTGGACTATCGTCGGCCGGATGAAGGTGGGGATCCCGCGGGAGATCAAGAACAACGAGTACCGGGTGGCCATCACCCCGTCCGGCGTGCACGAGCTGGCGCGCCACGGACACGACGTGTTCGTCGAGCACGACGCCGGCGTCGGGTCCTCCATCAACGACGACGACTACGTCGCGGCGGGCGCCAAGATCCTCCCGACCGCCGACGACGTCTGGGCCGAGGGCGACCTCGTCCTCAAGGTCAAGGAGCCGATCGAGCCCGAGTACCACCGGATGCGCGAGGGCCAGGTCCTCTTCACCTACCTCCACCTCGCCGCGGACAAGGCCCTCACGAGCGAGCTGACCCGGCGCCAGGTCACCGCCATCGCCTACGAGACCGTCGAGCTGCCCGACCACTCGCTGCCCCTCCTCGCCCCGATGTCCGAGGTCGCCGGCCGCCTCGCCCCGCAGGTCGGCGCGCACACCCTGATGCGGGCCCAGGGCGGTCGCGGGATCCTCATGGGCGGCGTCAGCGGTGTGTATGCGGCGAAGGTCGTCGTCATCGGCGCCGGCGTCTCCGGCATGAACGCCGCCGCCATCGCTCTCGGCATGCAGGCCGAGGTGCTCCTCCTCGACAGGGACATCAGCAAGCTGCGCTACGCCGACGCGATCTACCAGGGCCACTGCCAGACCGTCGCCTCGAACTCCTTCGAGGTCGAACGCGCCATCAGCGACGCGGACCTCGTCATCGGCGCCGTCCTCGTCCCCGGGGCCAAGGCGCCGACGCTGGTGACCAACGAGCAGGTCTCCCGCATGAAGCCGGGCTCCGTCCTGGTCGACATCTCCATCGACCAGGGCGGCTGCTTCGAGGACTCCCGCCCGACGACGCACGCCGACCCGACCTACCGGGTCCACGAGTCGGTCTTCTACTGCGTCGCGAACATGCCCGGGGCCGTGCCGCACACGAGCACCTACGCCCTCACCAACGTGACCCTCCCGTATGCGGTCGAGCTCGCCGACCATGGGTGGCGGGACGCGCTCACCCGCGACCATCCGCTGGCGCTCGGGCTCAACACCCACGCCGGCGCCGTGACCTACGGACCCGTCGCGCAGGCCCACGGACTCGACGCCGTCACCCTCGAAGAGGCGCTGAGCTGACGCCGCTGGACCGCAGCATCCAGGGCTGGCTGGACCACCTGCAGGTCGAGCGCGGGGCGTCGGTCAACACCCTCAGCTCGTACCGCCGCGACCTCGCCCGCTACCGCGAGTTCCTCGCCGGCCGCGGTGTCACCACCGCCGGGCAGGTCACCGAGCGCGACGTCACCGAGTTCCTCGCGTCGCTGCGCGAGGGCAGCGAGGGGCGTCCGCCACTCGCTGCGTCGTCGGCCGCCCGCACGCTCGTCGCGGTACGCGGCTTTCACCGGTTCCTGGCCGTGGAGGGCGAGGTGACCGCCGACCCCGCGAACGCCGTGCCGCCGCCGCGGCCGCCGAGCCGGCTCCCGAAGGCGATCCCGGTCGAGCACGTCGAGCGCCTCCTCGAGGCCGCGAGCGTCGGCGACACCCCGGTCTCGCTGCGCGACCGCGCCCTGTTCGAGGTGCTCTACGGGGCGGGCGCGCGGATCTCCGAGGCGGTCGGCCTCGACGTCGACGATGTCGACCTCGGCGGGGTGGACGAACCGGCGTCGGTCCGTCTCCTCGGCAAGGGCGACAAGCAGCGGATGGTCCCGCTGGGCCGGTATGCGGTCGCGGCCCTCGACGCGTACCTCGTCCGCGCGCGCCCGCTCCTGGCCATGACCGGCCGCGGCACGCCGGCCCTGTTCCTCAACCAGCGCGGCGCCCGGCTGTCCCGGCAGAGCGCCTGGGGCGCCCTGCAACAGGCGGCCACCCGGGCCGACCTCGGCGGCCACGTCTCGCCGCATACGCTCCGGCACTCGTTCGCCACGCACCTGCTCGACGGGGGCGCCGACGTGCGGGTGGTGCAGGAGCTGCTGGGCCACGCCTCGGTGACGACGACGCAGATCTACACGCTGGTCAGTCCGCAACGCCTGCGGGAGGTCTATGCCGGGGCTCACCCGAGGGCGCGCTGATAGGGTCCCACAAGCGTTTTCAGCATGATGTTGTTGAGCTTCAGACTGGGAGAGGCACCGGTGACCGCAGAAGCGAACCCGCAGGTGTCGACGTATGCGACCGCTGAGCCCCACCCCCGCGAGGACCCTCTGCCCGGCACCGAGAAGGCCGGCGTCGGCGCGCTCGGTCCTACGGGCCGTCCGCTGCCCGAGTTCCCGGAACCGGCGCCGCTGACGAGCCACGGACCGGCCCGGATCATCGCCATGTGCAACCAGAAGGGCGGCGTCGGCAAGACCACGACGACGATCAACCTCGGTGCCGCGCTGGCGGAGGTCGGTCGCAAGGTCCTGCTCGTCGACTTCGACCCGCAGGGCGCGCTGTCCGTCGGACTGGGGATCCGCACCAACGAGCTCGACGTGACGATCTACAACCTGCTCGTCGAACGCGGTCACGACATCCGCGACATCATCCAGCCGACGCGCACCGAGAACCTCGACCTCGTCCCGGCCAACATCGACCTGTCCGCGGCCGAGGTCCAGCTGGTCGGCGAAGTGGCCCGGGAGCAGATCCTGGGTCGCGCGCTGCGCCCGATCCTCGACGACTACGACGTCGTCCTCATCGACTGCCAGCCGTCGCTCGGGCTGCTCACCGTCAACGCGCTCACCGCGGCGCACGGCGTGATCATCCCGCTGGAGTGCGAGTTCTTCGCGATGCGCGGCGTCGCCCTGCTCGTCGAGACGATCGACAAGATCACCGACCGGCTGAACCCGCGGCTCCAGGTCGACGGGATCCTCGCGACCATGTACGACAGCCGCACCCTGCACAGTCGGGAGGTCGTGCGTTCGGTCGTCGACCACTTCGGCGACCAGGTGTTCCACACCGTCATCAGCCGCACCGTGAAGTTCCCGGACGCGTCCCTCGCGGCCGAGCCGATCACCACGTATGCGTCGCAGCATGGGGCGGCCACCGCCTACCGCCAGCTCGCCCGCGAGCTGATCGCCCGCGGTGGGGCGGCCTGACGCCTTCGCATGCCCAGACGTTGGCCGTGACCGACACGTCCCGTGTTGAGCCCAGCGGTGACGTGGTCACCCCGGGTGGGGTTCTGACGCGCCGTGGCGCAGTCACCCCGTTCGAGGTGCACCTCGACAATTTCGAGGGCCCGTTCGACCTGTTGCTCGGACTGATCGCCAAGCACAAGCTCGACATCACCGAGATCGCGCTGGCGTCGGTCACCGACGAGTTCATCGCACACATCCGGCGCGCCCAGGCGGCCGACACCGACTGGGACCTCGGTCAGGCGTCCGAGTTCCTCCTCGTCGCCGCGACGCTGCTGGACATCAAGGCCGCCCGGCTCCTGCCCCAGTCCTCCGCGACCGACGACGAGGACTTCGCCCTCATCGAGGCGCGGGACCTGCTCTTCGCGCGGCTGCTGCAGTACCGCGCCTTCAAGGACATCGCCCGGGCGTTCGCCGACCGAATGGCGACGGCGGCGAAGATGACCGCCCGCCAGGCCGGGCTTGAGCCACAGTTCGCCTCGCTGCTGCCCGAGCTGGTCATGGGGATCACGCCGGAGCAGCTGGCGATGGTCGCCGCCCGGGCGCTGACGCCCAAGGCGCCGCCGACCGTCGGCCTCGAGCACCTGCACGTGCCCCAGGTCAGCGTCCGCGAGCAAGCCGCACTGCTTGTCGACCGCCTCCGCCGTGACCGCATGTCGACCTTCCGCGACCTGGTGGCCGACGCGGACGAGACCATCGTCATCGTCGCCCGGTTCCTCGCGCTGCTCGAGCTGTTCAAGGAGGGCGCCATCGCCTTCGACCAGCCGGAGGCGCTGGGGGCACTGACGGTCCGGTGGACGGGCAGTGACGCGGGCGAGGTGGACGTGAGCGAAGAGTTCGACGAGCCAGAGGACGAGCGTGAGCCTGGAGACGACGACCGTGACTGACTGGACCCTGGACGCGGACCGCGACGCCGCGGACCGCGACGCCGGGGGACGGGGGCGCCGGCGAGGCCACGGAGAGCCCGGGCTTCGACGTCGCGACGTTCCCCGGTGGCGCGAAGTCGGCCATCGAGGCGGTGCTGATGGTCGTCGACGAACCGGTGTCCTCCGCCTCGCTCGCCTCGGCGCTCGAGGTCCCCGTCGACGAGGTCAACGCCGCCCTGAACGAGCTCGAGCAGGAGTATGCGGCGGCACACCGCGGCTTCACCCTGCGCAGCGTGGGGGGTGGCTGGCGGGTCTACAGCCGGGCCGCCTACGCGCCGGTGGTCGAGAAGTTCCTCCTCGACGGGCAGCAGGCCCGGCTGACCCAGGCCGCCCTCGAGACCCTCGCCGTGATCGCGTACCGCCAGCCGGTCAGCCGAGGCCGGGTCAGCGCCATCCGCGGGGTGAACGTCGACGGCGTGATCCGGACGCTGCTCACCCGCGGCCTCATCGAGGAGCTCGACGAGGCGGGCGAGGGCGGCTCGATCCTCTACGGCACCACCTCGTACTTCATGGAGCGCATGGGTCTCGGCACGCTCGACGAGCTCCCGGCCATCGCGCCGTTCCTGCCCGAGGTGGACGCCCTGGACGACCTGGCCGAGCGGGGACGCGGATGACGCCGCCGAGCGGGCGCAAGCCCGGTTCGGGCTCGGGGCAGGGCTCCGGGTCGGGTTCGGGCTCCGGCGGGCGCGGAAACCGCCGCACCAAGGGAACCGGTCCGACGAAGGGCAGCGGCCCGAGGTTCGCCGGCTCGACCAAGCCCAGCCAGCCGACCCGGCTGCCGCGTCAGCAGGACCGACCCGCGGTCGACGTCCACGACCCCGACGGTGTCCGGCTCCAGAAGCTGCTGGCCGCGGCCGGCGTCGGGTCCCGACGTACCTGTGAGGGGCTCATCGCCGCCGGCCGGGTGGCGGTCGACGGCCAGGTCGTCACCGAGCTCGGCGTGCGGATCGACCCGGCCCGCCAGGTCGTCCACGTCGACGGCATCCGCATCAACCTCGACGAGTCGCGCGTCTACCTCGCCTTCAACAAGCCGCTCGGCGTGGTCTCGACGATGAACGACGAGCTGGGCCGCATCAGCCTCGCCGACTACGTCGGTGACCGGAACGAGCGGCTGTTCCACGTCGGACGCCTCGACGCCGACACCGAGGGACTGCTGCTGCTCACCAACGACGGCGACCTCGCCAACCGGCTGCAGCACCCCTCTCACGGCGTGGCCAAGACCTACATCGCGCGCATCGCCGGCCCGGTGCCCCGGGACCTCGGTCGACGCCTGCGCGACGGCGTCGAGCTGGACGACGGTCCGGCCAAGGTCGACTCGTTCAAGGTCGTCGACAGCCAGCCCGGCAAGGCGATGGTCGAGGTCGTCATCCACGAGGGCCGCAAGCACATCGTCCGCCGGATGCTCGACGCCACCGGACATCCGGTCGAGACCCTCGTGCGCGTGCAGGTCGGTCCCATCCGCCTCGGCGACCTCAAGTCCGGACGGACCCGCCGCCTCACGCCGGACGAGGTCGGCCAGCTCTACGCCGCCGCCGGGATGTGACGACGGTGAGCGTCCACGTCCGGGTCGTCGGCACCGGACTCATCGGCACGAGCCTGGGGATCGCCCTGTGTCGCGCTGGATTCCGGGTCACCCTGACCGACCCCTCGCCGACGGCGGCCCGGCTGGCCCGCGACCTCGGAGCCGGCGAGATCGCCGGCGCGTCGACCGACGACCCCGACCTCGTCGTCGTGGCCGCGCCCCCCGACGTGGCCGCCGACGTGGTCGTCGAGTCGCTGGGTCGATGGCCCGAGGCCGTGGTCACCGACGTGGCCTCGGTCAAGGGCTCGGTGGCCGACGCGGTCCGTGACGGCGGGGGAGACCTCACGCGCTACGTGGGGTCGCACCCCATGGCCGGCCGGGAGCGCTCCGGAGCGGGGGCTGCCCGCGGTGACCTCTTCGACGGCCGCGCGTGGGTGGTCGTCCCCACCGGGACGAGCCGTCCGGACGCCGTCGACCTGGTCCGCCAGGTGGCCACTGCCGTCGGCGCCGCGGTCAGCGTCATGGGCGCCGCGGAGCACGACGCGGCGGTCGCCGTGGTCTCGCACGTACCCCAGGTGGCGGCCAGCCTCGTCGCCGGCCGGCTCCGCGACGTGTCCGACCCGGCGGTGGCCCTGGCGGGTCAGGGGCTGCGCGACGTCACCCGGATCGCGGGGAGCGACCCCCGGCTGTGGACCCAGATCCTGGCCGGGAACGCCGCCGCCGTCCGCGACGTGCTGAACGCCCTGCGCGACGACCTCGACGAGGTCATCGGCGCCCTCGACCAGCTCGCCGACGGCGACAGCCGGGGCGCCCTGGAAGTGGTGAACCGCACCGTCGGCCAGGGAAACGTCGGCGTCGCGCGCATACCGGGCAAGCACGGCGCGGCCCCCACCGCATACGAGACCGTCGTGGTCGTCGTCCCGGATACCCCGGGCGCGCTGGGCCGGCTGCTCACCGAGATGGGCGAGGCCGGCGTCAACCTCGAGGACCTCCACCTGGAGCACGGGCTCGGCCAGCCGTTCGGGCTGGCCGAGGTGGCCGTGGTTCCCGGCGCCGTGGAGAAACTGCTGGCCGCCCTCGAGGACCGGGGCTGGCGCGTCCATGACTAGGCTGACGCCTCGATGAGCACCCCTACGGACGCCTGCGGCGACATCGTCGTCGCGATCGACGGACCGTCGGGTTCGGGCAAGTCGACCGTCGCGCGCGCCGTGGCCGAGGACCTCGGCGTGGGCTACCTCGACACCGGCGCCATGTACCGCGCCCTCACCTGGTGGTGTCTGTACGAAGGGGTGGACGTCAACGACCGGGCGGCGGTCGCCGCGACGATGGCGATACTCCCGTTGGAGGTCGGCACCGACCCCGAGGAACCCTGGGTCCGGGTCGGCGGACACGACGTCACCCAGGCGATCCGGGAGACGCGCATCTCGTCGGTCGTCTCGGCCGTGGCGACCAACCTCGACGTCCGGGCGAGTATGCGTCTGCGCCAGCGCGCGATCATCGCCGAGTCGGTCGAGCGGAGCGGCGGCTGTGTGGCCGAGGGCCGCGACATCACCACGGTGGTCGCGCCGGACGCCGACGTGCGGGTCCTGCTCACGGCGAGCGAGGACGCGCGGCTGGCGCGGCGGACGCTGGAGATCCACGGCGGCACGGACGCGGACAGCCTGGCCGCCACCCGCGACCAGATCGTCCGCAGGGACCGCGACGACTCCACGGTCTCGCAGTTCGTCACGGCGGCCGACGGCGTCGTCACCGTCGACACCTCCGCCCTGGACCTGCACGAGGCGATCGCGGCCGTGCTGGCCGTGGTCCGGGAGCACGCTCCGGCCTGAAACAATGGTGGGTCCGCCCATCCCCACCACAGGCATACCGATCGAGGCTTCTCCGTGACCGACGCAAGGTCCAACCCAGGGACCGACCGCACTACCCCTGACGTCTCCGAGCTGGAGCCGGACGTCGGCATGGAGCGCGTGCTGCGCGCCGGCCTGGAGGACTTCGACCTCAGCGACGAGGACCGCGCCCTCCTCGAGGCCTCCGGCGAGGACGGGCTCGTCCCGGTTCCCGAGGGGCCGCAGCCGGTCGTCGCCGTCGTGGGCCGCCCGAACGTCGGGAAGTCCACGCTGGTCAACCGGATCCTCGGTCGCCGCGAGGCCGTCGTCGAGGACACCCCGGGGGTCACCCGCGACCGGGTGGCCTACGACGCGGAGTGGTCCGGCCGCCGGTTCACGCTCGTCGACACCGGCGGGTGGGAGGTCGGCGCGACCGGCATCCACCTGCGCGTCGCCGAGCAGGCCGAGGTCGCCGTGGATCTGGCCGACGTCGTGGTCTTCGTCGTCGACGCGATGGTCGGCGCCACCGACACCGACGAGGCGGTCGTCCGGCTGCTGCGCCGGTCGGGCAAGCCGGTCGTCCTCGTCGCGAACAAGGTGGACGACCAGCGCTTCGAGGCCGACGCCTCGAGCCTCTGGAACCTCGGCCTCGGCCAGCCGTGGCCGGTCTCCTCGCTGCACGGGCGGGGGAGCGGCGACATGCTCGACGCGATCCTCGAGGTGCTGCCGAGAGTGTCGGCGGTCGGCGGCGCATACGAACGAGGCGGCCCGAGGCGGGTGGCACTGCTCGGCCGGCCCAACGTCGGCAAGTCCTCGCTGCTCAACAAGCTCGCCGGTAGCGAGCGGGTCGTCGTCGACTCGGTCGCGGGCACCACCCGTGACCCCGTGGACGAGCTCATCGACCTGGGCGGCAAGACGTGGCGGTTCGTCGACACGGCGGGGATCCGGCGTCGCGTGCACCAGACCCGAGGCGCGGACTTCTACGCGTCGCTGCGCACCCAGACCGCCCTGGAGAAGGCCGAGGTCGCGGTCGTCCTCATCGACTCCGAGGAGCCGATCGCCGAGCAGGACATCCGGGTCATCCAGCAGGTCGTGGACACCGGCCGCGCCCTCGTCGTGGCCTACAACAAGTGGGACCTGCTCGACGAGGAGCGCCGCTACTACCTCGAACGCGAGATCGAGCGGGAGCTCGTGCAGATCCAGTGGGCGCCGCGGGTGAACCTGTCCGCGCTGACCGGGCGGCACCTCGACCGGCTCGTCCCCGCGCTGGAGCTTGCTCTGGACTCGTGGGAGACCCGCGTCCCGACCGGGCGGCTCAACGCCTTCCTCGGCGAGATCGTCGCCGGGCACCCGCACCCGGTCCGGGGCGGCAAGCAGCCCCGCATCCTCTTCGCGACGCAGGCCGCGACCCAGCCGCCGCGGTTCGTGGTCTTCGCGTCGGGGTTCATCGAGGCGGGGTACCGCCGGTTCCTCGAGCGGCGGTTGCGCGAGGAGTTCGGGTTCGAGGGGACGCCGATCGAGGTGTCGGTCCGGGTTCGGGAGAAGCGGCGCCGCAAGTAGGTTCGCGCGCTCTCCGAGGTCCCCGCGAAGTATCGGAGCGGAGCGGAGAACTTCGTGGGGTGATTACGTCCCGCTGACCCGGTAGTGGTGGCCCATCTGGATCTCCTCGACGACCGCTTCGACCCAGTGGGAGGGCTGCGGCCAGTGGCCGCGGGAGGTCAGCTCGAGGCGGAGCCGTTCGCTGATGGCCCCGTGGTCGGTCCCGAGGCCCGCGGCGAGGACGGTGTCGCAGGCCTCCTGGATCTCGTGCGAGATGTCGCGGTGGTGCTCGAAGCTCTCGCGGTCGGCGTCGGCATCCGGGTCGTCGGTCAAGGCAGCCTCCTCGTCACTGAGCCTCCCAGCGTCCTCCTGCCGGGTCGGCCGCGCCACTGGTCGGGTGAGCGCTGCCTCGCAGTGCGATTTCGGCCGCCTGTATGCCGTGCGCTAGCCTTTCGTTCGCTCTCCGGCAGGGGAGCCACGGCCTCGCGGAGGCCAGCCACGGGCTGTGGCGCAGCTTGGTAGCGCACTTGACTGGGGGTCAAGGGGTCGCAGGTTCAAATCCTGTCAGCCCGACTGCATAACCGCAGGTCATCCCTGTAGGAGCGGGGACGTGTCAACCCTGCGTGCGGGAGGGCTGTGTTGTCCGGCGGCGCCTGGGCGGGCATGGCGGGATGGGGTCGGGGGTCAAGGTTCGAGCGGAGCTCGACCGCGTGAGCGGCTTGACCTTGAGGCCCGACCCCAAGCCCGTCGACGATGTTGGGCCGGCTGCCGGCGTTCTCAGGCGCTAGGGATGTCCGTTCTTGGCCGTGCTGGTGGGCTATGTCTCGTCAGGGTTGGATGCGTGAGGTGGGCGCGCAGGGGGCGCTAGTCATCCCTTCGCCGCGACGAGGGCGGCATGACGAGGTACGCGATAGTGGTGGCCGGGGTGGTCAATCAGAAGGGGCGACCACGCCGCGGACGGGGGTCATGACCTGCGCGACCAGCCCCGGCCAGGTGCTGTGGTGGGCCACGGACATCACGGTCATGCCGCGACCCGTGGACGCTGGGTCAGGGCCCGTACGTGCCCGTCCCGCAGCGCGTAGTACACGTACCCCAGCTGCTGTCGGGCGGCGGCGGTCTTACCGATGTTGCGGCCACGGCGGTCCCCGACCCGGTGTTTGAGCCGGCCGGCACCGGTGCCCGGGCCGAGGGCCTGGACCGATTCGATGGCCGCCCACCGCACCAGCCGGGAGCCTTGCTTGGTGATCCGGCCCCGGTGCACGTGGGTGTCCGACTCGTGGTGCTTCGGGGTCAACCCCGCCCACGACGCCAGCTGCGCCGGGCCGGGGAACCGGGTCACGTCACCGATCTCGGCCACGAACACCGCGGCCAGGACCGGCCCGATCCCGGGGATGGTTTGCACGGCTCGGTAGCCGGGGTCGGCGACCAGCCGACCGCGGACCAGCCGGGAGAACGAGTCGATCTCGACGTCCAGGTCGTCGATCAGACGACGCAGCGACCCGACCCGGGCCAGGTACGGCGCGGGTGCGTCGAGCCGTTCCAGCAGGCCGATCCCGGTGGGGGCGAACAGGTCGGACATGAGCACCTGGACGCCGGAGCCTGTCAAGTTCTCTGTGTAAGTCGGTCTTGTTGGGGTGGGCTTACAGGTAGGGGTTGATGCGGTCGGGGTAGACGAGGGTGAGTTCGGCGAGGGCGGCTTTCCAGCCTTGGACGAGGCCGCCTTCGACGAGCCGGGATGGAGGCCTTTCGTTGGTTGTCGGGTAGGCCTTGTTCTCGGGCCCGTTCCCGGGCTCGCTTGTCCTCGATGTTCATGATGGCCAGCCAGAGCAGCTTGATCGCGGCGGCGTCGGAGGGGAAGAGGCCGCGGTTCTTGATGATCTTGCGCAGCTGGAAGTTCAGCGACTCGATCGCAGTTGGTGGTGTAGATGACCTTGCGCAGCGCGGGCCCGAACGCCAGGAACGGGGTGAACCGGTCCCACGCCTGCTGCCAGGAGCCGACGGACGAGGGGTACTTCTTGCCCAGGTTGGAGTCGGCGAACGTGGCCAACGCCATCAGCGCCGCGTCCTCGTCGGCGGCGGTGTAGATCGGCCGCAGCAGGGCGGCGACGGCCTTGCGGTCGCCGTAGGAGACGAACCGCATCGAGGCCCGGATCAGGTGCACCACACAGGTTTGCACGGTCGCCGCGGACCAGGTCGCCGCGACGGCATCGGGGAAGCCGGTCAGCCCGTCGCAGCAGACGATGAGCACGTCCTTGACGCCGCGGTTGGCCAGCTGGGAACACACCGAGGCCCAGAACTTGGCGCCTTCGATGGCTTGGACCCAGATCCCCAGGACGTGCTTGACCCCGTCCATGTCGACCCCGACGGCGATGTGCGCGGCCCGGTTGCTGACGTGCGCGCCGTCGCGGATCTTGACCACGATCGCGTCCAGGTAGATCACCGGGTAGAACGGCTCCAACGGTCGGGACTGCCAGGCGGTCACCTCCTCGGCGACCGCGTCGGTGACGTTGGAGATCGTCTCGTGGGAGATCTCGGTCCCGAGCGTGGCCTCCAGGTGGTGCTGGATGTCGCGCACCGTCATCCCGCCGGCATACAGGCTGACGATCATGTCCTCCAGGCCACCCAGCCGGCGGACCCCCTTCGGGACCAGGCTCGAGGCGAACGTGGAGTTACGGTCCCGCGGCTGATCCAAGCCGATATCGCCGACCTCGGTGCCCGACCCGCTTCGGGGTGGTCCCGTTCCGGGAGTTACCCGACGCCCCGACCAGCCGAGTCACCCCGCTCATAGCCCAGATGGCCAGTCAGCTCGGCATCCATACCCCGCTCCAACACCGCCTTGACCAGCTCCGGCAAGAACCCGCCCGACCCGGTCAACGCCACCCCGTCAGCGTCGACCCGAGACATCAACCGATCCAGCAGCTCATCCGAGAACAGCTCCCGCCGCAACGCTCGCGCCGC
This sequence comes from uncultured Actinomycetota bacterium, assembly GCA_963713345.1. GTDB lineage: Bacteria > Actinomycetota > Actinomycetes > Actinomycetales > Dermatophilaceae > Lapillicoccus. The sequence goes on from CAVQLI010000011.1 coordinate 26,856, forward strand.
CGGCTCAGCCTCGAGCCACGCTCGTCCCGCTCGGTCATCTCCACAGTGAACTCCTTCAATCACGAAGGACCCCTTACACAGAGAACCTGACACCCCCGGACGCCGCACTTGGCCAGCACCGCGTGGACCTCGCACTTACACCCCGACCGCAACGCCACCAGCTTGGCCCGGTGCCGGACCAGCCACCAGCTCCCGGGTCGCCGGCGGCGCGATCCACGCCTCCGGCAGTCGCCCCATCCGCAGCAGGTCCGCCAGGTCGGTGGCGTCCCGCACGTCGTTCTTCACCCGCCGATATGAGAACGCCTTGACCCCCAACGGGTGCGCCAGGTGCACCACCGCCCCCACCTCCGCCAGCGCGTCCGCCGCCCAGTACCAGCCGTAGGTGGCCTCCAACACCACCTCCGGACAGACTCCGGCGCGGGCCATCACCTTGCTCAACGAGTCGACGTCGTTGCTGATCCGCACCGTCTCCAACGCGTCACCACGATCGGTTGTCCGCACGATCACTGACCGGCGACGGTGCAGGTCAATCCCCACGAACTGCTGACCGGCATACCCTTCCATGACAGGGGCCTCCTCGAATCGAACGGAAACATGAGAACCCCCAGCATCACGCCGGGGCGTAACCCACGAGGAGCGGAGGCCCCGCTCCTACATCGCAGTCAGAGGCCCGCGAGACGCTCGCCCGAGAGGGCGAGCGGCACCGGAGCCGCTTGCGGAGCCATACCGGAGCCGTGGGCCATCCGTCCGAGCCCGAGCCCGACCTGAGCTGCCAGCACCGCGTCCCGCGCCGCCTGCTCAGAGCCGTGCCCGTGGAGGTCCACGGTGATGGTGATCGACTCGTGTCCGGCGATCCTCCAGACCACCGGCAGCGGCACCCCGGCGAGCGACATCTCGGTCAGAGCGGTGTGCCTGAGGCGGTGCAGCGAGCCGGGGAGCCCAGCCCGTTCCGTGACGTCCCGGAACCAGCGGGCCACGTCGTTCGGGTGAGACGTCGGCGGCCATCTCAGGGTAGGTCACAGGGTGTGGCGGGTCGGCCTTCAGCAGAACAGGGCGCTCGTCCGGCGGCAACGGATCAGTCATGGGGGGCGCATCGTGCCAGGGCCACGGAGAGCCTCAAGGTCCCGAGGAGAAATCGCCGAACACTGCGTCGAGTCAGGCACGCGCCGGGCTCAGCGGATACGTTGCCAGGCGTGCAGCTGTCGGAGCGACCAGGGCCGCCGGGTCCGTATGCCACGCGCGAGGAGATGCCTGCGCCGCTGCCGGACCCGTCGACCGGCGGGATCCGCTACGCCGACATCGAGTACGCGCGGGTCATGGGGTACCGGCCGCTCCGGATGGATCTCGTGCTGCCCCCATCGGCGTCCGGCCCCGTCCCAGTAGTGGTCTGGATCCACGGTGGTGCCTGGCTCTTCGGTTCGCGACTTCACGGCGCGAACACCGAACCGGTATGTCGGGCCTTGCTCAGCCGGGGCGTAGCCGTGGCCCTGGTGGAGTACCGGTTCAGCGGCGAGGCCCTCTTCCCCGCCTGCCTTCACGACGTCAAAGCCGCCGTCCGCTGGCTGCGTCGGTTCGGTGCGAGCGTGGGGGTCGACTCTGACGCCATCGGGGTCTGGGGTGAGTCGTCGGGCGGGCACCTCGCGGCCTTCGTCGCCCTGAACGGCACCGAGGAACGGCTCGAGGGAACGGTCGGCGTCACCGGATGCTCGTCGAAGGTCGCCGCCGCCGTGGCGTGGTGCCCGCCCACCGACTTCCTGGCCATGGGCCCGGACGGGACGGGCTGGCCCGATCCGACGACGCCGGAGGCTCTCCTGATCGGTGGCCCGACCCAGGCACGTCCACAGGAGGCGGCCTTCGCCAGCCCGGTCAGTCACGCGCGGCCGGGCGCCGCGCCGATCCTCATCGTCCACGGTCTCCAGGACGGGCTCATCCCTCCGCAGCAGAGCGCGTTGCTTCACGAGGCGCTGCAGGCGGCCGGCGCGACCAGCGAGCTCGAGTGGGTCGACGGCGCCGGCCACGTGTTCTTCGGCGTCGACCCGGATCCCCTTGCGGAGCGCGCCGCCGACTTCCTCGTTCGCCACCTCACCGAGGCCCGAGGGTCCGGGCCCGGCGCGGCCGTCACCGTGTAGAGGCGATCGCCACGTCCCGCGGCGACGCGTAGCGCAGCGGCAGGGCGACGAAGATCGGCGATCGCGAGCAGGGCGAGCAGGGTCCCGATCGCGCAGACCCGGGTCATGACAACAGCCGTCCTCGCCCGGTATCGCCGGCGGGCCAGGGCGAGGAGGCCGAGTCCGGCCAGACCGCCCGCCGTGTTGACGACGACGTCGGTGATGTCGGACCGCCCGACGGCGAGCACGTACTGGGCCACCTCCAGGACCACGCTCGCACCCACGAGGACGCCCCCGACCTTCCACGACCGCCACGACGGCGCGAGGAGGCCGAGGTAGAGCCCGAACGGGACGAAGAGCACGATGTTGGCGACGAGGTCGAACGGTGCAGTGGCGCCGGCATCGGCCGTGCGGACGAACGGGACGAGCTTGATCTGGCGCTGCGCGCCGGCGCCGACCCAGGGGGTCTCCAGCTTCCACAGCACGATCCAGACGAGCAGGACCAGGTAGACCGCGAACAGCACGGCCAGGAAGACGCGCCGGCCGTCCGGGGACCGACTCTCCTCCGCGGCAGACACCTCGACAGGATCGCCCGTGAGCGTCTCGACACCGTCGAGCAACACGCAAGGGTCGGGCTCTAGTCTCTGCCGGGAACCAGCACGAACCGATCACCCCAGGCGGAAGGCCGACCGATGCGTGTGACCCCCCGACTATGGATCGGCTTCGTGGTCTTCGTCGGCTACTGCGCCACCATCGTCCTCATCACCGAGCTCGGCGGCGTCCCGTACCCGGAGATCGGGAAGTCGGCGGAGGCCACCTTCAAGGGAGCGGTCCTCCCGATCGGTGTCGGCGCCCTGCTTCTCGTCATCACGGCGACGGCGCTGGGCTGGTGGCGGCCCGCACTGTTCGAGCGCCGACGCTCGCCGCGTCGGTGGCCGATCGTCGCGCCGGTCATCATGGTCATCGTCGCGTTGGTCAACCTCGTCAGCACCGACTGGTCGCAGTTCGACGCGGCCTTCCTGCTCTCCCTCGTCGGCCTCGGGGTCCTCGTCGGCTTCAGCGAGGAGATGATGTCGCGCGGCCTCGTGCTGACCGCGTTCCGCTCCCGGCTTCGGGAGGGCTGGGCGTGGTTGCTCAGCAGCCTCCTGTTCGGCCTGATGCACCTGCTCAACGTGGCCCTGGGCGCGCCCTTCTCGGGCACCATCGCGCAGGTCGCGATCGCGTTCGGCTCGGGCACGGCGTTCTACATCCTGCGGCGGGTCACCGGCTCGCTCATCGCGGCGATGGTCCTCCACGGCCTCTGGGACGTGTCGGTCTTCGCGGTCGGCTTCGCCCCGAAGGGCACCGCCTTCGCGACGCTGCTGGCCCCCGTCATCGCGGCGCTGTCGCTGGCCGTCGTGTACTGGGTCATCAAGGGCACGAACGAGAACCCGATCACCCACGAGCGCACGAGCGCGCACGCCACCGCGTAGGCGCCCACGGCGAGGTCGCCGACCGGCCTAGCGAGGTCCCAGTCCGGTGGCACCGTCGAGAAGCTCGCGGGCGATGTCGAGGTGGCCGGCGTGACGCGCGGTCTCCTCGATGAGGTGGAGGACCACCTCGCGCACGTCGTCGAGCTCGGTCGGCAGGCCCGGTTCGTCGAGGCCCGGTGGCCGGGCGTCGAGGGCCAGGGCGGCGACGACCTCGTCGGTCATCACGCAGAGCCGGCGGTAGCGGGCCACCGCGTCTGCCAGGGACGGCCCCGGCGGTGCCGGCCGAGGGTCAGGCGAGGTCGACCCGGCCAGCACGCTCTGCGCCCAGAACCACTCGGCGTCGCCTAGATGCCAGACCAGACCGGCGGGCGTCCAACCGCTGGGGACCACCGACGTCTCAGCCAGACCCGGATCCAGGTCGGCGACGACCGCGACGACGCTGTTCCGTTGGAACTGCAGCCAGCGCAGCAGCGCGGTCCGCTCGGCCTCGACCGGCGCCGAGACCGTGACAGCCGACGTCACGACCGCAGCTCCGGCCGATACGAGGGGATCAGCTCCTTCCAGCGAGCCAGCCAGTCACCGGCGGGTCGGCCCTCGAGGTGGGCGCGCAGGTCGTCCAGGTGGGCCTGCCAGCCGGCCGCGTGGTCCGGCGCCTTGTCCCACGGCAGCCCGAGCTCCTCGACGACCAGCCGCGTTCCGTGCTCTTCCTCCGTGAGCAGTGCCTCCAGCTGGGTCTCCTCCGTCGTACCAGGGTGCATGGTCACCAGCAGGCGGTGCGGCGCGTCGCATACCTCGATCCGTCCAGGCCCCTCGGCCGTACTCGTGAACTCCGCGTGGATGGTCCCGCCGATCCGCAGATCGCCGTCGACCCGAGCGATCCACCGGGCGAGCCGTTCCGGATCGGTCACCGCACCCCACAGGTCCTCGATGTCGGTGTCGTAGACGTCCTCGACGTGGACCGTCCCCGTGTCGCCGACGCGGCGGACCTCACCGAGCAGAGTGATCGTCATGCCTTTCCCTTCCGTTGTCGTGTGCCCCGCGCCACTTCCGTGTGCAGGGCCCTCATGCGCTGCTCCCAGACCCGTTGCCGGTGGAGCAGCCACTCGCTGACCGGCTCCAGGCCTTCGGGCCGGAGGCGGTAGATCCGGCGCTGTCCGTCGGGGCGGACCTCCACGAGTCCGGCCTCCCTCAGCACCGAGAGGTGTCGGGAGACGCCCGGTTGGCTGACCGGCACCAGTGCCCCGAGCTCTCCCGCCGTGGCTTCGCCGGTGGTCAGCGCCTCCACCATGACCCGGCGGTGCGGGTCGGCCAGCGCGTGGAGCACAGCGTCCATGCGGCCCATCATTACCCACTCGGTTATATACCGCAATGGGTATGCCAGCAGAAGGACTCGCTTCCCAACCCCCCACCTCTCGCCGTGCTCCGCCCACTCGACTGCCAGTCGAGTGACTTGGCTGCCGGTCGAACCCCAGCCGAGTGGCCCGACTGGCAGTCGAGTCGGACCACCTAGGCGACAGCGCGCCACTCGTAGTCGGCGCAACCGGACGCCGCCTCACCGGACGTGGCACGATCGAGGGGATGGCCAGCACACCCGCCGAGGAACAACGGCTGAAGGACCTCGCGATCCTGCGCCGCGTCAAGGACCGGATCGACCGCGAGTATGCCCAGCCCCTCGACGTCGACGCCCTCGCCCGCGGCGCGAACATGTCCTCCGGCCACCTCAGCCGGCAGTTCAAGCTGGCCTACGGCGAGGCCCCGTACGGGTACCTCATGACGCGGCGGATCGAACGGGCGATGGCCCTGCTGCGACGTGGCGACCTCAACGTCACGGAGGTCTGCTTCGCGGTCGGCTGCTCGTCCCTCGGGACCTTCAGCACCCGGTTCACCGAGCTGGTCGGCGTGCCGCCGAGCGTCTACCGGGAGCAGCAGGCGGAGGCAACCCTGGGGATGGCGGCGTGCGTGGCCAAGCAGGTCACCAAACCGGTCAGGAATCGAGAAGCGCGGCCGGCCGAGCCGCACCTAGCGTGACGGTCATGCAGATCACCATCCACGCGAGCTTCCTCCCGCACACCGACCCGGACGCATCGCTCGCCTTCTACCGCGACGCACTCGGGTTCGAGGTCCGCGGTGACGTCGGCCACCAGGGCATGCGCTGGATCACGGTCGGTCCGGTGGGGCAGCCCGAGACCTCCATCGTCCTGCACCCGCCCGGTGTCGCTCCCGGCATCACCGACGACGAGCGCCGCACCATCCTCGAGCTGATGGCCAAGGGCAGCTACTTCGGGGTCAACCTGGCCAGCGCCGACCTCGACGAGACGTTCGCGGCGCTCGAGTCCAGCGGCGCGGAAGTGGTCCAGGAACCCACTGACCAGCCCTACGGCGTACGCGACTGCGCCTTCCGCGACCCCGCCGGGAACATGCTCCGCATCCAGCAGGCCGGCGACTGACGCTTGTCGATGCGGTCCTCCGTCGCTGTCACGTTCGGCGCGGTCGATCCGTCAACCCCTCGACGACGCGGTACGCACCCGGCGACCGCACGACCCTCAAGGAGACGAACATGAGCCCCACGATCCAGAGCATGGTGGTCCCGGTGTCCGACATCGACGCCGCCAAGGCCGTCTACACCGCCCTCTACGGTGCGCCGCACACCGACACTCCCTACTACGTCGGGTTCAACGCGAACGGTTTCGAGGTCAGCCTGGCCCCGAACGAGCAGACCGACGGACCGGTCGCCTATGCGGACGTCGACGACCTCGACGGGACCCGCGAGGCCTTGCTCGCCGCCGGCGCCACCGAGAAGTCCGCGCCGCGTCAGGTGGCGCCGGGAGCACGGGTCTGCGTGCTCGCCGACCCCAACGGCAACCCGATCGGCCTGCGCGGCGCGTAACCGCTCCCGCCGACCCCGCGACCCGGCCTACCGTGGTGTCATGCGCCTCGAGCCGCTCTGCGCGTTCGACCTGCACTACACCAGCGACTTTCACCTCACCCGGCCCTACGGCAACGAGTCGGGCACCGGGTGGGGAGTCGGGGACGGCCGGGTCACGGGGGAACGGCTGACCGGCACTGCGCAGTGGTCCAACCAGCCCGCCCGGCGCGGCGACGGCGCGATGCTCCCGAACGCCCGGGGCGTCGTCGCCACCGACGACGGGGCCGAGGTGGTCTTCGACCTCACCGGGCGGACCGTCTTCGTCGACCGCGACGGCGAGGAGGTCGGACGGCAGCTGCTGCTCGTGCTCCTCGAGACCGAGGACGGACGGTATGCGTGGCTCAACAACGCGGTATGCGTCGGGGACGGGGTCATCAGCGCGGAGACGATGACGATGCACCTCGACGTGTTCGAGTGCGTCAGCGAGCTCTGACCACCCGGTGAGCCCCCGTCTGGACGACGCGCTGGCCCGCTTCGGCGCTGCCCGCGTCGCGCGGTTGGCGACCACCGACGCTGACGGGTCGCCACACCTCGTTCCGGTCGTCTTCGCGCTGGTCGGCGAGACGGTCTGGACCGCCGTCGACGCCAAGCCGAAGACCACCACGGCGCTCCGCCGCCTGGACAACGTGCGCGCCCACCCGGTCGTGAGCCTGCTGGTCGACCACTACGCCGACGACTGGGCGACCCTGTGGTGGGTGCGGGCCGACGGGGTCGCGACGGTGCTCGATGTCGACGAGGGCCGCGCCGGCCTGGCTGCCCTGACCGCGAAGTACCCGCAGTACCAGGACAACCCGCCACCGGGACCGGTCCTGAGGGTCGACGTCACGCGATGGGTGTCGTGGTCCGCTCGCTGACCACGCCCAGGTCGAGCCGGTGCCGGTGCAGGGCGAACGCCACCAGCGCCGCGAGGACGAGCGCGACCAGGACGGCCTGCTCCGCGACCGCAGCCCGCTCCGTGTTCGGCCGCGTTGGCCAGCCCGACCCAGACGTAGACCAGCACCGCACCGGCGCCAAGCCCGCCCGCCGGGAACCGCCACCGGAGCACGACCGTCCCGAGAACCACCAGCGCCACCAGCATGACGGTGCAGGCGAACCACGGCGGCCCGGCCTCGTGGCCGAGCTGGAACACGGACAGGCAGACGAACGCCACGACCAGGCCGATCAGCCCCGGCCGCGAGACCGGCGACTCTGCTGGAGCCGCACCCGCTCCGGCCCGAGGCATACCGAACGCCGCCGCGACCGCCGCGAGCGCCACGCATACCGACACGACGAGCTGGGCCGTGCTGGGACGGAACGTCGTGGCGGCCATCGACCCGGCACAGAGCAGCGCTCCGGTCACGACGTAGAGCGCGGCGAGCCCGGCGACCCTCCTGGGCCCCAGCCACGACTCCCGCTCCGGGAAGACCGACTCGGCCACGGCGATCGGCGTCGCGATGCTCCACACGACATGGAGGGTGAGCACGAAGATCGTCCACGGCAGCCCGATGCCGAGAGCCGGCAGGTAGCCGAAGGAGAGCTTGTGCAGCCCGAGGTAGTCCGGGTTGAACAGGGACTGCGTGAGCAGCCCCTCCTCGACGACCCCGAAGGCGAGAGCCAGCAACAGCATCATCGGCCATCCGCGCCCGCTGCGCCGAGCCACCTCGCGGATGACCACGGCCGCCGACCCGTAGTAGGCGACGTAAAGCACCAGCTCGGCCACCTGCCCCGCCGGCGAGCCGCCGAAGAGGTACTGGTCCCCCAGGAGGAACTCCGCAAGGCCCGTACGCGCGCTAGCGGGCCTTGCGGCTCCACGCCGTGACCGCCGACCCGACGGCCAGCACCGCGTACCTGGCGAAGGCTCCGCTCATGCGAGCGACGCTAGGTCGACGGCGGGCCACGGACCGGGGCCGAATGTCACGGGTCGCCCCTCACACGTGTCACGGCACGCCTCCCCGGCCTGCGGCTGGTTGTCAGGCACAGTGGGACGCGTGACGACCGGAACTGGCCAGGAGGTTCCCTTGAGCAGCACGTGGCCCGAGAACTCATCGACCGAGAAACCGGACACCCGCGGTACCGAGGACCCGAACCGCACGACTGCGCTGCGTCCCTTCGGCGTGAGCCCGGTCAGTGAGAGCGAGTGGGAGGACCCCGAGGAGTCGCGTCCCGCCAAGACCCGGCACATCATCGACCGGTGGGACGGTGCGCTCGGCCTGCTGGTCCTACGGGTCGTTGTCGCGGCGATCTTCGCGATCCGCGGGCTGCAGAAGGTCCAGCACCTCGACGTCACGAAGACCCAGTTCGAGCAGATCGGCATCCCCTACGCCGACACCCTGGCCTTCGTCGTCGGTGTCTGCGAGGTGGCCATCGCGGTCGCCCTGATCTTCGGGATCGCCATGCGGGTCGTCGGGGTCGGCATCGCCGTCATCGCGATCGGTGCGCTGGCCTACGTGAAGTGGCGCACGGGCGCCCTCTTCACCGAGGGCCAGCCGGGCTTCACCGGTGAGCTGGAGCTGCTGCTCGCCGCAGTCGGTGTGTTGTTCGTCGGGGTGGGCGGCGGTGGCTGGACGGTCGACCGCCGGTTCCGGCGACGCTGAGGGTCGCCCCCGTCAGACCCGATTAGGCTTCCTCGCGTGAGCGAGGCGGAGCGGACGCCGGGGACGGTGAGCGACCGAGTCCTCACCCTGCCCAACGTGCTCTCGGCGCTCCGGCTCGTCGGCGTGCCGGTGTTCCTGTGGCTGCTCTTCACCCACCAGGACATCTGGGCGTTCGTCGTGCTGGCCCTGTCCGGGCTGACCGACTATCTCGACGGGAAGATCGCCCGCCGGTTCAACCTCGTGTCCCGGGTGGGACAGCTGCTCGACCCGCTGGCCGACCGCCTCTACGTGCTCACCACGTTGGTGGCGCTGACGATTCGCGACATCATCCCGCTCTGGCTGCTCATCGTGCTCGTCGGCCGCGACCTGTTCATGGGTGTGGTCATCCTGCTGCTCAAGCGGGTCGGCCAGACCGGTCTGCCGGTGCACTTCGTCGGGAAGGCCGCGACCTTCAACCTGCTCTACGCGTTCCCGATCCTCCTGCTCAGCTCCGTGGAGGGCGTCATCGGCGACGTCGCCCAGCCGCTCGGGTGGGCGTTCGCCTGGTGGGGCGTCGGGCTCTACCTCCTCGCCGCGGTCCTGTATGCGGTCCAGGCCGCGGCCGTGATCCGCTCCCGGTCCGCCGCCGACCGGGCGACCCCCGGGGCGGCATGACGACGACACCGCCACCGTCCGACCCGGGTACGCCCGAGGCCGGGTTCCACAGCGACGGTCGGCGCCCGGCGGCGGGGTCGATGAGTCTGCTCCAGCAGCTCATGGACCGCCCTCTCGACCCCTCGTACGCCGCAGCCGCCGCGCGCCGCGAGGCGGACGGCCTGCCGCCCAGCACCTCGCTGCGCAGCCCGTGGCTCCTGATCGCCGCGATCGTCATCGGGTTCCTCTTCGTGGCCGCCGCCCTCGCCCTGCGCCCGGCCGGGACGACCGCGTCGCGGGACAAGGAACAGCTCATCGAGCAGATCGAGGCGCGCCAGACTCGCGGCGACGAGCAGGCCGCCGAGGTCAGCAAGCTGGGACAGCAGATCCAGGACGCCCAGTCCGCCGCCCTGGCCAGCCAGGCCTCCCAGCTGTCCGCCGAGCTCGACAAGCTCCGGCTGCTCACGGGGGAGGTGGCGGTCACCGGACCCGGGCTGGTGCTCACCGTCGACGACGCACCCGACGTCCGGGCGAAGGCGGCCAGCGGCGACCCCCGTGACGCCGGAGGGTTCCCCCAGGGGCGAGTGACCTCGTTCGACCTGCAGATCCTCGCCAACGGGCTGTGGCAGGCCGGCGCCGAGGCGATGTCCATCAACGGTCAGCGACTGACCTCGCGGTCGTCGATCCGGTTCGCGGGCGACGCGATCCTCGTCGACTTCCGCCCGCTGAGCCCCCCCTACGTCATCACCGCACTAGGGGACGGACGCGAGCTGCAGACCGGGTTCGCGAGCTCGGCGTCCGGCGCATACCTGAAGTCGTTGGGTGACAACTACTCGATACCGTCGACGATCGCGACGCCCCCGCGCGTCGACATCCCGCGCAGCCCGTCCTCGCCGCTCACCTTCGCGTTGCCGGTCTCGCCCGCCACCGCGACCGTCTCGCCCTCGTCCGCTCCGCCGGGCGCCCCGATCCCCACCACGGAGGCCTCCCGCTCATGATCCCCGCCATCGGCCTGCTCGTCGGCATCCTCGCCGGCCTGCTGCTGCACCCGGCGGTGCCGGTGTGGCTGCAGCCGTACCTGCCGATCGCCGTCATCGCGGCCCTCGACGCCGTGTTCGGCGGTGTCCGGGCCGTCCTCGACGGGATCTTCGTCGACAAGGTGTTCGTCGTCTCGTTCCTGTCCAACGTCCTCGTCGCGGCGTTCATCGTCTTCCTCGGGGACCAGCTCGGGGTGGGTACCCAGCTGTCCACCGGCGTCGTCGTCGTCCTCGGCGTCCGGATCTTCTCCAACGTGGCCTCGATCCGCCGCCACCTGTTCAAGGCCTGAGCCATGACCGAGCCCACACCTCCGACATCGCCACCGCCGAGCGCGCCCACCCCCGCGCGCGGGTCGTCGTCGTGGCGTCGGCTGGCCCGCGCCGGAGCGCCGCGCAGCACCAAGGCGCAGGCCCTCGGCGCGGCCCTGGCCCTGGCCCTGGGGTTCGCGATCGCCACGCAGATCCAGCAGACGCAGGACTCCGGGCTGGACAGCATGCGCCAGGACGACCTGGTCCGGGTCCTGGACGACGTCAGCCAGCGGTCCACGCGCCTCGACCAGCAGGTCCGCGAGCTCCAGTCCCAGCGCGACGCCCTGACGACCGGCGCCAACACCAGCCAGGCGGCCATCGACCAGGCCACCAAGCAGCTGGAGTCGCTGCGGGTCCTCGCCGGAACGGCCCCCGCCCAGGGCCCGGGCATCAAGGTGACGATCTCGGACCCCACCCAGAAGGTCACCGCGGCGATGATGCTCGACCTGCTTCAGGAGCTGCGGGACGCCGGCGCCGAAGTGGTCCAGTACGGTGCGAACCGGGTCGTCGCCAGCTCGTGGTTCTCGTCGTCCGGCGGCCAGATCCAGGTCGACGGCCAGCCGCTGACCCGGCCGTTCACGGTGCTCGCCATCGGCGACAAGGCGACGATGGCCTCGGCCCTCAACATCCCGGGCGGCATCGTCGAGACGCTCCGCCGCGCCGACGCGACCGCGGGCATCGAGCAGCTCGACACCGTGCGCATCGACGCATTGCAGTCGCCGCGAACGCCTCGTTACGCTCAGCCCGTCCCCGAGTCGGGTACGCCCACGAGCACCCCGACGACGAAGTAGCCCGACGACCTAGCGACCCGAGAGCGAGCACGATGAGCGAGCTGGAGTACCCGGACAACCTGCGATACACGGCGGACCACGAGTGGGTCGAGGAGCTGGACGGCGGCACCCTGCGGATCGGGATCACGTCCTACGCGCAGAACGCGCTCGGCGACGTCGTCTACGTCTCGCTGCCGGCCGTGGGCGACACGGTGACGTCCGGCGAGACCTGCGGCGAGGTCGAGTCGACCAAGTCGGTCAGCGACCTCTACGCGCCCCTCAGCGGGGAGATCACGGCGGTCAACTCGGCCCTCGACGGAGCGCCCGAGCTGGTCAACACGGCGCCCTACACCGACGGCTGGATGTACGAGCTGCGGCCCTCCGACGCCGACGGTGCGAGCGGCCTGCTCGACGTCGCCACGTACCGCGAGGGACTGGGCTGAGCACCCGTTCGGCTCGGCTTGACCCGCGCCCCCACGAGCACGAGACTCGGCTGACGACGGGGTCGAACCGCCGTCGAGGGCAGGAGGGGGATCCACTAGGGTTTTGCGCACCGGCAGTGACGAAGGAGATGCGGCCATGACGGAGCACGAGCCCGAGGCCAGCCCCGCTGAGACCCCGGAGACGACGACGAAGACGCCTGCACCGGCGACCCGGCAGGGCGACTCGACGACGATGCGCTTCCAGGGCGTCGGCACCGGGCACGAACAGGTCGAGCTCGACGGCCGCGGCCTCTCCGCCGAGGACCAGGCCACCATCGACGCGCTACGGCCAGGCACCGGTCTGCTCATCGTGCTGCGCGGCCCCAACACCGGCGCCCGGTTCCTGCTCGACGACGCCGAGGTCACGACCGGCCGGCATCCCGACAGCGACATCTTCCTCGACGACGTCACCGTGTCGCGCAAGCACGCGGTCTTCGTGCAGGAGAACGACGGGTATGCGGTGCGGGACGTCGGGTCCCTCAACGGCACCTACGTCAACCGCGAGCTCGTCGACCACGCCGCCCTGCGTACCGGCGACGAGGTCCAGATCGGCAAGTTCCGACTCGTCTTCTACGCGGGCCAGCGACAGTAGTGCCGCCCTCCGACGCCGGGAGGGGGCCCGGTGTGGGCGCCTCCGGAGCGCCGGACGAGGACCGCGGGCGTGGGCAGTCCGGGGTTCCTGCCGCTCCCGGGTCGGCAGGGGCGCCAGGGTCGCCCGGGTCGCGGACGATCGGCGCCGTGCTCGCGGCGCTGACCCCGGACTTCCCGGACCTCACGATCTCCAAGATCCGCTTCCTCGAGGCGGAGGGCCTCGTCACCCCGCACCGGGCCGGATCGGGGTACCGCACCTACACCGACCGTGACATCGACCGGCTGCGCTACGTGCTGACGGCGCAGCGCGACCGGTTCTGGCCGCTCAAGGTCATCCGGGACGCGCTCGACGCGATGGACCGCGGGCTGACGCCGGGGGAGCCGGAGGGGCCGGATGCCAGGCCGCGGGTACCCGAGGGGACATCCGACCCCGACGTGCCCACGGCCCAGGCCCTGGCCGCGCCGGCCACGCTGCGGCTGACCGCGCGGGAGCTGCGCGACGCGGCCGGGCTCGACCGGCCCACCCTCGAGGCGCTGGAGAACTACGGCCTGGTCCGAGCCGACGCGAGCGGCCACTTCGACGACGACGCCCTGGCCGTCGCCCGCGCGGCCGCCGCACTCGCCGCATACGGTGTCGAGCCCCGGCACCTGCGCCCGTTCCGGACCGCCGCCGACCGCGAGATCGGCCTGGTCCAGCAGATCGTGCGGCCGGCGCGGTCGGCGGCGGGCCGTCCGGGCCGGGCCAACGGCGCCGCGCCCGAGGACCCGACGCCCGAGGTGCTGCGCCTGTGCATCGCCCTGCACACCGCTCTCGTCCGGACCGGTATCCGAGAACGCTGAGCCCCGACTGACGAAGCGCACCCGGGAGAAGTAACGTGGGACGCGTGAAGCCCGTCGACGTCCTCGGGGTCCGGGTCGAGATGCCCACCAACCAGCCGATCGTGCTGCTGCGCGAGCGGAATGGTGAGCGCTACCTGCCGATCTGGATCGGCGCGGCGGAGGCGACCGCGATCGCCTACGCGCAACAGGGCGTCGAACCGCCGCGGCCGCTGACGCACGACCTCCTCAAGGAGGTCATCGAGACGACGGGCCACCGGGTCACCCAGGTCCGCATCGTCGAGCTCCGCGACAAGGTGTTCTACGCGATCCTCGTCATCGACGGGACGACCGAGATCAGCGCCCGCCCCTCCGACGCGATCGCCCTCGCCCTACGCACCGACACCGAGATCGTCGTCGCCGAGGCGGTCCTCGACGAGGCCGGGGTCGCGCTGACCCCGGAGGAGGACGACGAGGTGGAGAAGTTCCGCGAGTTCCTCGACCACGTGTCGGCCGAGGACTTCGAGAACCCCCACGTGGACCCCCAGGTGGACCCGGGCGACGAAGGCACTCCGCGCGAGACCTAACCGTCAACCTGAGGTTGAGTTTACCCGCGATGGCGCGACACGCCGACACGCTCGGCCTCGACCGGTGATTGACCCCGGGTGCCGAACGGCCTACCGTCGGGAGGTCGGCGCAGAAATACCGCGGTGTAACTTCACCGTTGGATGGTCCGACGCGAAGGCGAGAACCGCCCGACTAACGCTCAGGAGGACGCCGTGGTCGTCACGGGAGACGCGCAGGAGCGCCGGACGCACGTCCCGGCGTCCGCCCAGGGTCTGCTCTTCGACGACGACCTCCCGGAGCTGAGCGAGGACATCGGCTACCGCGGTCCCACCGCCTGTCGGGCGGCCGGCATCACCTACCGCCAGCTCGACTACTGGGCCCGAACCGGCCTGGTCGAGCCCTCGGTGCGGAGCGCCACCGGGTCCGGCACCCAGCGGCTCTACGGGTTCCGCGACATCCTCGTGCTCAAGGTCGTCAAGCGGCTGCTCGACACCGGGGTCTCGCTCCAGCAGATCCGCGAGGCGATCAAGAAGCTGCGCGACCGCGGCGTCGAGGACCTCGCCGGGATCACCCTGATGAGCGACGGCGCCAGCGTCTACGAGTGCACCTCGGCCGACGAGGTCTACGACCTGCTGCAGGGTGGCCAAGGCGTCTTCGGCATCGCCGTGGGCCGGGTCTGGCAGGAGGTCGAGGGCACTCTCGCGGCCCTCCCGAGCGAGCGTCCCGAGGACGAGGTCCCCGCGGCCCACCCGGACGACGAGCTCAGCGCCCGGCGCGCCCAGCGCATCTCCTGACCGACTCCGCTCCACCCGGACCGATCGCGCGGTGATCGTGGTCGATCGTCCACGCCCTGGGGTCAGCTATCGACCACGATCCTGACTCGCGGCCGCTCGCGGTCTCGTGGGACGTGAAGCACATCCCGCCGTGGGGAGCGCTGCGCTCAGGGCGCGCGGCCGGCGGTCCGCGTCCCCGTGGAGCAATTTCAGCGTCAGAGGACCGATTTCGCTCCACTGAAACCGGCTCGCGCGGTGATCGTGGTCGATCGTCCACCCCCTGGGGTCAGCTATCGACCACGATCCCGATGCGCGGCCCCGCGCCACCTGCACCGGCCTCTGCGTCGCGTCCCCGGCCGGCGTCCGGTGGCCCGTCGACATTCGCGCAAGTGCGCGGCACTTAACCGACATTTCGGTCAGCGGGCGTGAACTCCTCACCACGTGCGCAGATGTCGGCGCGCCGGAACATCCCGAGCGCCGGCGCCAACCCGCCCTGGGGCCACGGCTCCGGCTGGTAGATTTGGCCCTGCCGCGAACAACCCACCGGGAGAGTCCCCGGGGCGGTCTCTCCACAGCCGAGCGGGACCACTGGCTACGGGGAGACCTCTGCTGGGGCGCCGAAGGGGCAACACCCCGGAACCTCTCAGGCGCCAGGACCGTGTGGGTGAGGCGACTCTGGAGCCACGATGACGCGGGCGACAGAGGGGGTTACCGTGCTGTGACCGCAGGGAACCTCAGGAGCCATCCACGTGACCCAGACCACCGCGACATCCACCGCGATCGAGACCACCGCGATCGACGGCCCTGACGCCGGCCCGGACGCCCCGGTCCACGTCGACACCAGTCATCCGGCGCCGTTCGTCGAACGCCACATCGGCCCGTCACCGGACGACGTCGCGGCGATGCTCGAGGTGGTCGGCCAGCCGTCCCTCGACGCCCTCGTCGACGTCGCTGTACCTGGCGCCATCCGTTCGCATCGTGCTCTGCGCCTCGACGCCGCACCGTCGGAGAGCGCCGTGGTCCGCGAGCTGCGCGGGCTGGCCAACCTCAACACGCTGATGCGCTCGATGATCGGCCTCGGGTACTACGGCACGGTGACCCCGCCCGTGGTCCAGCGCAACGTCCTGGAGAACCCCGCCTGGTACACCGCCTACACGCCGTACCAGCCGGAGATCTCCCAGGGCCGGCTCGAGGCCCTCATCAACTTCCAGACCGTCGTCAGCGACCTGACCGGCCTCCCCGTCGCCGGCGCATCGCTCCTCGACGAGTCCACCGCGGTCGCCGAGGCGATGACCCTCATGCGCCGCAGCGCGAAGAGCTCCGCCGAGTCGGTCCTCCTCGTCGACCGGCACACCCTGCCGCAGTCCATCGCGGTCACCCAGACCCGGGCCCTGCCGCTGGGCATCGAGGTGGCGGTCGCCGACCTGGCCCACGTCGACAGCGTCGACGCGCTCCGTGCGGCGGCCGGTGGTCGTGACGTCTTCGGCGTCGTCGTCCAGTACCCCGGCGCCGACGGCGAGCTGCGCGACTTCCGCGCGCTGACCGCGGCCGCCCACGAGCACGGTGCCCTCGTCTCCGCGGCCGCCGACCTCCTGGCCCTCACCCTCGTCACGCCGCCGGGGGAGTGGGGCGCAGACATCGCCGTCGGGAGCAGCCAGCGGTTCGGCGTCCCGATGGGCTTCGGCGGCCCGCACGCGGGCTACATGTCGGTCCGGACCGGCCTCGAGCGGCAGATGCCCGGCCGCCTCGTCGGCGTCTCGGTGGACGCCGCCGGCCACCCCGCATACCGGCTGGCCCTGCAGACCCGCGAGCAGCACATCCGGCGCGAGAAGGCGACCTCCAACATCTGCACCGCGCAGGTCCTCCTCGCGGTGATGGCCAGCATGTATGCGGTCTGGCACGGCCCCGCCGGGCTCGCCGCGATCGCCCGCCGGTCCCACGGGTATGCGCGCGCTCTGGCCGACGGCCTACGCGACGGGGGGGTCGACGTCCTCACCGACGCGTTCTTCGACACGGTCACGGTGCGGGTCCCGGGCCAGGCCGACGACGTGCTGCGGGAGGCCGTGGCGCGAGGCGTCAACCTGCGCCGGATCGACGACGACACCCTCTCGATGAGCACCGACGAGACCACCACCGGTGAGGACCTCCTCGCCGTCTGGGGCGCGTTCGGGGTGGCCGGCGGCGAACCCGCCCCCTCGGATGCCGACCCGGCGTGGTGGAACGGCGCGGTCCGGACCTCGGACTACCTCACGCACCCGGTCTTCTCGACCCATCACAGCGAGACGGCGATGCTGCGCTACCTGCGCCGGCTCGCCGACCGCGACTTCGCGCTCGACCGCGGGATGATCCCGCTCGGCTCCTGCACCATGAAGCTCAACGCGACCACGGAGATGCTCGCGGTCACCTGGCCGGAGTTCGCCAACCTGCACCCGTTCGCCCCGACCAGCCAGACCGAGGGCATCCGCAGCCTGGTGGCCGACCTGTCGGCGTGGCTCTGCGAGATCACCGGCTACGACGCCGTGTCGCTGCAGCCCAATGCCGGGTCACAGGGCGAGCTGGCCGGGCTGCTGGCCATCCACGCCTACCACCAGGCCAACGGCGAGAGTCACCGCCGGGTATGCCTGATCCCGGCCAGCGCGCACGGCACCAACGCCGCGTCCGCGGTCATGGCCGGACTCCGGGTCGTCGTCGTCGGCACCGACGCGGCCAGCGGGAACGTCGACATGGACGACCTGCGCGCCAAGGTCGAGCAGCACCGCGACGACCTCGCGGCGGTCATGGTGACGTACCCCTCGACGCACGGCGTCTACGAGGACACCATCGGCGAGCTCTGCGCGCTGGTCCACGAGGCCGGCGGCCAGGTCTACGTCGACGGCGCCAACCTCAACGCGCTCATGGGGCTGGCCCAGCCCGGCAAGTTCGGCGCCGACGTGTCCCACCTGAACCTGCACAAGACCTTCTGCATCCCGCACGGCGGCGGCGGTCCCGGCGTGGGTCCGGTGGGGGTCCGCGCCCACCTGGCGCCCTACCTGCCGAACCACCCGCTCGCTCCGGAGGCCGGGCCGGCCACCGGGGTGGGCCCGATCTCGGGAGCGCCCTACGGGTCGGCCGGCATCCTGCCCATCTCCTGGGCCTACGTGCGGCTCATGGGCGGCGTCGGCCTGACCCGGGCCACCGAGGTGGCCGTCCTCAACGCGAACTACATCGCGGCCCGGCTGCGTGACCACTACCCGGTGCTCTACTCCGGGCACCAGGGCATCGTCGCCCACGAGTGCATCCTCGACGTCCGCGGCCTCACCCGTGACACCGGCGTCACCGTCGACGACATCGCGAAGCGCCTCATCGACTACGGGTTCCACGCACCGACGATGTCGTTCCCGGTGGCGGGCACACTCATGGTCGAACCGACCGAGTCCGAGGACAAGGGCGAGATCGACCGGTTCTGCGACGCCATGATCGCGATCCGCGAGGAGATCGATGCGGTGGGCCGCGGCGACGTCGCGGTCGCCGACTCGGTGCTGCGGCACGCGCCGCACACCTCGCGCTCGCTGGCGGAGGAGTGGGACCACCCGTACGACCGCGTCGCCGCCGCCTTCCCCGTCGGGGTGCACGCGCCGGACAAGTACTGGCCGCCGGTCGCTCGCATCGACGGCGCCTACGGCGACCGTCACCTGGTCTGCAGCTGTCCGCCGCCGGAGGCCTTCGAGGACTGACCGGCGCACCGGACTCAGATGGTTGTCGGTTGCGCGGCGTGGGCGCTGGAAAACCGACAAGCATCTGAGTTCGGTCGCGAGGGCGGCAGCGGGCCTCTCCGGGTATCAGCGCTCACCTCGTTCTCTCCTCACGGTCAGACGCCCGGAGAACCCGGGCCGACACCCGAGGACAGCCCGTGAGCCAGACCGGCACCTTCGCCTTCCTCGTCCACCCGCGCGCCAACCTCTCCGAGGACATGGCGCGGGTGGCGAAGCCCCTCGGCCTCCTGCCCGAGCGCCTCTACGACGTCGCGCTGCGCCGCCTGCCGGTTCCCCCGGTGACGATGGCCTCGGTCCACCTCGCCGGCCGCCACGTCGGCCACGTCGTCCTCGTGCCGTTCGGCGCTCGCCACATGCTCGCCCAGCCCGCGGAGGCCCGCGACCGCGTCGGCCGGGCCGTCGACCACGCGGTCGGCCTCGGCGCGTCCGTGGTCGGCCTCGGTGCGCTCACCGCGCCGGTCACCGCGGGCGGCGTCTCGCTGCGCAACCGCTCCGACATCGCCGTCACCAACGGCAACGCCTTCACCGCCGCCATCGTCCACGACCAGGTCCGAGAGCTGGTTCGGGCCTCCGGCTCCGGCCGGGTCGCCGTCGTCGGGGCCACCGGCAGCGTCGGAACGACCGTCGCCAAGATGGTCGCCCGCAACCGCGACGCCGACGAGCTCCTCCTCGTCGCCCGCAACGAGCGCCGCCTGGACTCGTTGCGCTGCAACCTCTCCGGCCGCGGCGTCGCGGTCCGCTCGTCCACCGACCTGCACGCCATCCGCTCCGCCGACGTCGTCGTGCTCCTCACCGCGGCGGCCGGGTCCGTCCTCGAGTCCGAGCACCTCGCCGAGGGCGCCGTCGTCCTCGATGCCACGCAGCCGCGCAACACCTCGACCGAGCTGGCCCGCGAACGGCGCGACGTCCGGATCCTCGACGGCGGCATCGTGTCGATCCCGTCCCTGGAGATCCGCGGCGGCAACGTCGGACTGCCCAACGGCCGGGCGTATGCGTGCTTCGCCGAGACCGCGCTCCTCGCCCTGTCCGGGCACCAGGGGCACTTCTCCATCGGGATCCCCGACCTCGACCAGGTCGACGTGATCCGATCCCTCGCCCGCGAGTATGCGCACCTCGGGTTCACGGTGGCCGCGCCGACCTCGTTCGGAGTTCCGGTCCGGGTGCCGGACCGCGTCCTGACCGACGACGCGACCGCCCTCGTCGAGGAGGCCGTGGCGTGAACGTTCGTCAGCGCGTGGTCTTCATCGGCGGCGGGTACGCGACCCTCCACGCATACCAGGTCCTGGCCCGTCGCCGTCGCCGCGAGATCCGGCGCGGACGGCTCGAGCTCGTCGTCATCAGCGCCGACGACCACCACAGCTTCCACGGGTTCACCGGTGAGGTCCTCGCCGGCGTGCTGCCGTTTTCGGTCACCCGCGCCTCGCTCCGCGACGCAATGCCCCGCGCTGCCGTCATCCCCGGCATGGTCACGCAGATCGACCGCGACCGGCAGGTCGTCACCTACGTCCGGGTCGGCGCCGCCGGCAGCGGGCAGGTCGAGTCGCTGCGGTACGACGAGCTCGTCGTCGCCCCAGGCGGCCGCGAGCCGGTGCAGGACGTGCCCGGTATGAGCGAGCACGGCTTCACCCTGCGCAGCCCCGGCGACATGCGGCGCCTCCTCGGCCGCCTCGTCGTCCTCGAGCACCCGTCGGCCGGGCGCGAGCCCGCCGACCTCGTCGTCGTCGGCGGTGGCTTCGCCGGCGTCGAGCTCGCCGCCGCCCTCGCCGCGCGGCCCACCACCGTTCGCGGCCGCCGCGTACACCTCGTTCACTCCGGGGCGGCCGTCCTGCCGCAGCTGCGCGACCAGCAGCCGTCCCTGGCCCGTCGCGCCGAGCGCGAGCTCGAGCGCCTCGGCGTCGTCGTGCACTGCGGAGTCCGAGTCGTCGCTGTCGGTCGCCACCACGTCGTCCTGTCCGACGGTCGCCGGCTGCCCACCTCACTCGTCCTGTCGACCACGGGCCAGCGCGCCGTACAGCTCCCCGGTCTCGAGGAGCTGCCGACCGACGACAACGGACGGCTGCTCACGACACCGGACCTCGCTGTCGCCCCGGGCATCTGGGCCGCTGGTGACGCCGCTCGCGTCAACCACCCGCGGACCCGCACCCCTGTGCCGGCCAACGCCCTGTGGGCGATCAAGGCCGGCGACCACCTCGGCCGCAACCTGGCCCGCAGCGTGGTGGGTCACCGCAGCACCCCGTTCCGGTACCTCGGTCTCGGCCAGGCGGCCTCGTTCGGCGTGGGCCGCGGCATCGCCGAGCTCTACGGTCTGCCGCTGACCGGCTGGGTCGCCTGGGTGACCCGCCTCGCCTTCTTCATCCGGTTCATGCCGTCGCACGCCAACGCGGTCGAGACGCTCGCCTTCCTCGTCTCACGGCGCTCGGCCGTCCCGTCGGTGGCCGGGTTCGCGACCGGGCCGACGCCGATCACGGCACCCACCCGCCACACGGCCGTGTCGACGTCCCGGCGCAACGGTGCGGTCCGCGCGGTGCGCCCGCCGGCCGTGTCGTCCACGGTCGACGAGCGCGCCAAGGTCGCCTGACTCAACGTCGGGTCACGAGGCTGACGCCGCGCAGCCGCAGGACCTGGAGGACGAACGCCGTCACCAGGAGGCCTACGTAGACGTCGTTCTCGAACCAGCCGAACAGCGTCTGCTTCTCGGCCGTGAAGGTGAGCGGGTAGTAGAAGACCGCGATGGCGAGCAGGACGACGAGGTATGCGGCGACGGTCCAGTCGGCCCACGGGCGGTCCCGCCGAGCGAGGAGCGCCATTCCGAAACCGACCGCGTAGAAGCCCCATGCCAGTGGGCTCGTCACCGTGAAGTCGGGGTCCTCGAGGCCGCTGACCCAGGCGTAGACGGTGTGCACCACCGAGAGGCTGAACGCGGCGATGAGGACGCCGCTCACCACCGTGCCGTAGGTGCTGGTCCGCTGACGGGTGGCGGTCGGTGCCGAGATGGCGGTCATGGGAACTCCTTCGAGGTGGGGTGAGGTCCCAAGGTTCGACGGCGGACCACGGCCCGGCCAGCCACACGACACCCACGCCGCACCCACAGTTGGCCCGGCACCGGATGTGGGGGTGACTGTGGGTGTCGGCTCGGCTCGCGCACCGTCACCGTCGAGGCATGACAACGCAGCAGCCCAGCTCCGACACCACCACCCTGACCAATGTCCACGACATGGTCATCGTCCACCGCGCGTTCCGACGTGAGCTCGCGGTCATCCCGCGCCTCGTCCGCGCCGTCCCGGCCGGCGACACCCGACGTGCGGCCGTGGTCGCCCGCCACGCTCGGCTCGTCCTGCAGGGCCTGCACCTGCACCACACCGGCGAGGACGAGCTGCTGTGGCCGAAGCTCCTCGAACGCGACACGCCCGACGCGGAGCTGGTCTACCGGATGGAGGGCCAGCACCACGTGGTCGAGGAGCTCGTGGACCGGCTCGGCCCCGCTCTCACCCGCTGGGTGGCCGAGGCGCGGCCGGCCGTCTCGGAGGAGGTCGCCTCGACCTTCGACCGCCTGCGGATCGCCCTGCTCGAGCACCTCGACGACGAGGAGGCGCACATCCTGCCCATCGCGGCCCGGACGATCACCCAGGCGGAGTGGGACGAGCTCGGCGAGCACGGAACGTCCCAGATGTCCCCGTCGCAGCTGCCGTTGATGTTCGGCATGGTCCTCGAGGACGCCACGCCGGAGGAGCGCGAAGCCATGATCGCGATCCTGCCGGCCCCGGTTCGGCTCCTGATGCGCACCTATGGCGCGTGGCGCTACCGCCGGTATGTCAGCTCGGTGCGCGGCGAGGCCTGACCCGGTCCGCCCATGCGGGCAGCTCAGCCGTGGGGAGGTCGCGACCGCGCTCCCAGGCCGCCTGGAAGGCCGCCTCGCCGAGCTCGGCCCGCACCGCGGAGAGCGCCTGCTGCGCGAACGCGAGGTCCGGCGGGAAGGCGACGACCAGTGACGACGCGTCGCTGGTCGTCGCCCCCGCCGCGAAGAGCACCGCAGCCTCCTCCATCTGCCCGCGGTGCGCTGCGACGGTCGCCAGCCCGGGCAACCCGTAGACCAACGTCCACGTCGTCCCGACCTCGGCCGACAGCCGGATCGTCTCCTGGTACCGCTCCAGCGCAGCGTCCTCGTCCCCGACCAGCAGAGACTGCGTCCCCCGCACGTTGACGACGGTCGCCAGGGTGAACGGGCTCCCCAGCTCCCGCGCGAGGCGCTCCGCCTCGGTCAGCGTTGCCGTGGCCCGATCGAAGTCACCCACGATGATGAGCCGCTGCCCGTCCGCGAGCAGCGCGTGAGACATCGCCCAGAGGTCGTGGATGGCGTAGGCCTCCGCCACCGCCCGAGCGAGGGTCTCCGCGGCGGCGGGTTCGTCGAGGACCATCTCACCGGACCCCTGGAGGATGAGCGCGTCCTGCCGGATCGGGGGATCGGTGCCCGGGTCGTGGTCGACCGATGTCCTGCCCGCGGCCGCCGTCCCCGCGAGGTCACCCGTCGCATACCGGTAGCCCGCGGTGGCGAGCTCGAGGAACGCGCGGCCTTCGGCGTCGAGCCCCTCGACCAGAGCGTGGTTGCGGACCCGGTCGGCCCAGTCCAGCCCCTCGGCCGCGTACCCGCGCAGGGCCCATCCCATCCAGGTGTCCGAGAGCAGCCGCGCGGCCCGACCGAGCCGGCCGCTCGCGAGGAGCCACTCGAGGGCCGCTCGCTGGTTGGCGTGCTCGGCGTCGAGGAGGTCCAGCCACGCCCCCTGGTCGCGGGCGCGCAGCGCGTCACGGGCCTCGTGTCCCAGGCCGCACACCCAGTCGGTGTGCCGGTCCGCAGCAGCATCGGCCTCGCCGCTCTCCGCGAGCCGCGCCGCCGCATACTGGCGGACCGGCTCGAGCAGCCGGTACCGCGCATCGCGGTCAGGCAGGGCGAGGACCATCGACTGGTCGACCAGCCCGGCGAGCGCAGCGAACACGTCCACGTCGTCCCCGACCACCACCTCGGCGGCGTCGAGGCCGAACCCGCCGGCGAATACGGCGAGCCGTCGGAGGGCGGTCTGCTCGTCGAGGGTGAGCAGGTCGTGGCTCCAGTCGAGCGTCGCCCGGATCGTGCTCTGCCGGTCGGGAAGGTCGCGAGCGCGAGGCGAGCTGACCGCCTGGTCCAGGCGGGCCAGCAGGGCGTCGGCGCTGAGCAGCCGGGCGTGCGCCGCGGCGAGCTCGAGAGCCAGCGGCAGACCGTCGAGCTGACGGCAGATCGCGGCGATGGCGGGAGCGGTTCGCTCGGTGAGGGCGAACGACGGCGCCACCGCTCGGGCCCGGTCGAGCAGCATCTGGCCGGCTCCGCTGCTGGCGACCGACGTCGCGTCCGACGTCGCGGGCAGCGACAGCGGCGCCACCGGTAGCTCCTGCTCTGCCCGGAGACGTAGCGGCGCCCGGCTCGTGGCGAGAACCACGAGGCCTGGGCAGGCATCCACCAGCCGGGCGATGTCAGGGGCGGCCGGGAGCAGGTGTTCCAGGTTGTCGAGCACGAGGAGCCGGCGCCGGCCTCCGAGGTGGTCGGCGACGACCGTCAGGGCGTCCTGGCCGCCGCTGTGGGCGACCCCGAGCGCCTGGGCGACCGTCGTCAGCACCAACGTCGGGTCGCGCAGGGCGGCAAGCTCGACGACCGTCACCGCCCCACCGAACTCCGCAGCCGCCCGTCGGGCCGCCTCCAACGCCAGTCGCGTCTTGCCGACGCCACCCGGTCCGGTGAGGGTGAGCAGCCGCATGCGACCCGAGGTGAGCGCGGCGACGACGTCCCCGAGCTCGCGGCGGCGTCCGACCAATGGGGGGCCGGCATCGCCGGCCGGCGCGCGCGTGGAGTCGGGAACAGCCGGCGCTGCCCCACCGGGTCGGGCTGCGGCGGCCAGCCCCGCCCGCTGCGCCTCGTCGAGCGCGAGGGCGTCGGCCAGAGCACGGACGGTATGCGGGTACGGTCGGCGCCGTTCTCCGCGCTCCAGGGCGCCGATCGCGTTGGCGGTGAGCCCGGCCCGCTCGGCCAGCTCCTCCTGGGTGAGCGCCGCCGCATCCCGGAGGCCGCGCAACCGGGCCGCGAACTCGCCCACGTCCCTACCCTCCATTGGGCGGGACGCTAGCAGCCGGGTGGCACAGCCGACCGGTTAGCGACCGAACCGGGTGGCGGGTGAGCCAGGGGTCGGCAGACTAGGGACGTGAACGGTCCGGAACCAGTGATCCTCGACGGCGGGATGTCCAATGCCCTCGAGGAGCTGGGCTACGACCTCTCGGACCCGTTGTGGACCGCCCGAGTGCTCAGGGACGCTCCGGAGGCCGTCGCCGAGGTCCATCGGCGGTACTACCGGGCGGGGGCCCAGGTCGCCACCTCGGCCAGCTACCAGGCGAGCGTCCCAGGGTTCGTCGACCAGGGGTTGCTTCCCACCGAAGCGTCGGCCCTGCTCATTCGCAGCATCGAGGTGGCCCGCGAGGTCCGGGACGAACTGGCCGTCGACGGGGTCGACCGCTGGGTCGCCGCGTCCATCGGCCCCTACGGGGCGGTCCTGGCGGACGGTTCGGAGTACCGCGGCCGCTACGGCGTCACGGCCGCGCGGCTGCGCGACTTCCACGGGCCCCGCCTCGAGCTCCTGGCCTCGGCCGGTCCGGACCTGATCGCCGTGGAGACCATCCCGGACATCGACGAGGCCGAGGTTCTCGTCGACCTGCTCTACGACATCGACCTGCCGACCTGGTTCTCGTTCTCGGCCCGCGACGGTCGTACCGCCGCCGGCCAGCCGCTGACCGACGCCTTCGCCACGGCTGCGGCGCCGACGACGGTCGTGGCCGTCGGGGTCAACTGCTGCCCGGCCGACCAGGTTCTTGATGCGGTCCGGCTGGCGGTCGAGGTGGGCAAGAAGAAGGCGGTCGCCTACCCGAACGGCGGCGGGGACTGGGACGCCGAGGCGCGGGCCTGGGTCGGTACGCCCGGCGTGGACGCCGACCTGGCGCGGTCCTGGGCCGAGGCGGGGGCGGCCTACCTCGGTGGCTGCTGCCGGGTCGGCCCGACCGACATCCAACGACTCGTCGCGAACCTCGACGGCTAGGGCCTCAGACGTCCGCCCCGAACACCCGCGCCGACAACTCCGCACGTGATGACCTTTCGGCGGACATTTCGGACTTCGGCCGCCACAGGTCATCACGTGCGGAGTTGTCGACGGGCGGGCGGGGGCACGGTCGGAAGCGGGAGCAGCTGGTGGGGGATTTAGGCCGCGGGGTTGTCGAGACCGAGCACGGTCACGCTCGACCCGGTCGAGGTCTTGTCGACGCGGACCTGGGCGGGCACCCGTGAGCGCAGGTCGCTGACGTGGCTGACCACGCCCACGCACCGGCCACCGTCGCGCAGCCCGTCGAGGACCGCCATGACCTGCTCCAGGCTCTCGTCGTCCAGGGTGCCGAACCCCTCGTCGATGAACAGCGTGTTGAGGTCGAACCCGCCCGCCTCCTCCCGGACCGCGTCGGCGAGCCCGAGGGCCAGCGCCAGCGACGCCATGAACGACTCGCCGCCGGAGAGCGACGCCGTGTCGCGCACCTGACCGGTCCATTGGTCGCGCACGACCAGTCCCAGCCCGCTGCGCCGGCCACCCGCGGCCAGGTCGTCGGAGTGGGCGAGCTGGTAGCGACCGTCACCCATCACCCGCAGCCGCTCGTTGGCCAGCGTGGCGACCTTCTCCAGCCGGGCCGCGAGGACGAACGCCGTGAGTCGCATCCGCAGCGCGTTCTGACCGCCGATGCCCGTCGTCGTGTCGGCGAGCTCGCCCACCTGGGCGGACCGCGCCGCGAGCGGCCCGATCGTGGCCACTCGCGCCAGCACCGACTCGCGGACCTGACCGAACGTCCGCACCGCGGCCTCCGCGCCGGTCTGCGCGTGCTGCGCCCGGCGCAGGGCCGCCCGCGCGGCGTCGGCCGTCGCGGTCGCGGCCACGACGTCGGCGTCCGGCTCGTCCAGCGACGCCGCCACGTCGGGATCGGCCAGCGTCGCCACCGCTGCCGCCCGCCGCTGCTCCAGGTCGCGTAGCCGACGCCGCAGCTCGACGAGGTCCTGGCTGCCGAGCGTCGCGGCGGTCGCCGCTTCGACCGACTCGAACCCGTTGAGTTCCAGCGCTTCTCGCGCCGAGGCCTGGACGACGGTCGCGTCGGTCTGGGCCTCCGCCACGGCCGTCAAGGAGTCGCGGACCTCCATCGCTGCCACCCGGACCCGCTCGTGCTCCGGGACGGCCACCTCGACCGATGCGGCCGCGCACGGACAGAGCCGCTGGTGCTCGTCGAGCAGCCTGGCCCGGGCCGCGGACTGCTGGTCGACGCGTTCCTGCACCTCGGCCGCGGTCCCGGCCGCCGTCGCCGCGGTCCGCTCCAGCTCGTCGACGGCGAGCACGACCGACTGCCTCAGGGTATGCGCACTCGCCAGCCGCGCGTCCACGTCGCCGAGGCGGGCGACGTCGGCCGTGGTCTCCTCCAACCGGGTCCGAGCGGCAGCCCAACCCCGGGCCAACGCGTCGAGGTCGGTGTGGACCACCTGCGGATGGCGCGCCATCGCGCTCTCCAGGTCCGCGGTCCGCGTCGTGGCGAGCTGCTCCGCCGCCGCAAGCTCCGCGTGGACTGCGGCCGTCGCCGAGCGCGCCGCCCGCCACTGCCTCTCAGCGCCGTCGACCACAGCGGCCGACGTGTTCACGGCTCCGGCAACGGTCGGCGCCGGGTGCTCCCGGGAGCCGCACACCGCGCACGGCTCTCCGTCCAACAGCCGTCCGGCGAGCTCGGCGGCCATCCCGTCGACCCGCGCCTGCTGGGCCGAGAGGAAGGCATCGCGGGCGTCCTGCTCGGCCTCCCGCACCGTCAGGGCGCGCTCCCGCAGCGTCGCGCAGCTGGCCTGGGCAGCGGCGAGGTCGGTGGCGAGGCGGTGGACCTCGGCCCACGCCTCGGCGTCAGCCGACGCGACCGTGCGAGCAGCGGCCGCCGCCTGTCCGGCACGGACATCGGCCTCGGCCTGCTCGACCGTCGTGGTGGCGCGGGCCAGCGCCTCGCGCTGCTGACCGAGGGCGGTACGAGCGGCCGTCGTCGACCGGCCGAGCTCGCCCAGCCTGACCCGGTCGGCCACCAGCCGTCGCTCGATCGCCGCCGCCTCCTCGAGGGCGACACCGTGCTCGCCGAGGGTCGCCAACCAGCCGGCCGCCGTCGCCGGGGTCCAGCCCGCCGCCCCGAACCGAGCGAGCGGCTCCTGAGCCGCGACGACCCGCGCCGCCGCCACGTCCACCCGGGAGCGGGCCCGAACCAGCGCCCGCAGGTCCCCTGCCACCGCCGCGGCGCGCGTCGCCCCATCCACCGTGGCGTTCAGCGTCGACCACCGCTCAGGGTCCGCCTCGAAGGCCGCCATCGTCTGCCGAGCGAGCCGCCCGCGTCGCTGCCGGTCGGCCACCGCTGTCGCGCGTACCGCGCCGGCGTGGGCGGCCGCCGCCTGGCTCTCGGCGTCACCGGAGGCCGCCAAGCACGTCACCGCGTGCCGGTCCAGACGGTCCTGGAGGTCGTCGACCAGCGCGGGCAGCGACTCCGGTGCGACCGAGCCCCAGTCGACGCCGTCGCCCAGCACCTCGGCGGGAACCCCGCCCAGGACGTCCTCGGCCCGGGCGAGGTCGGTCGCGAGCCGCTGCGCCTCCTCGGCCAGGGCGGCGGCCAGCTCACGGCGCCGGTCGACCAGCCAGGTCTCGACGCCGGCGTAGGTCGAGATGTCGAACAGCTTCTCCAACAGGGTCCGTCGCTCGTCGGCCGTGGCGCGCAAAAAGGCGGCGAACTCGCCCTGCGGCAGCAGCACCACCTTGCTGAACTGCGCCAGCCCCATCCCGAGAACCTCGGTGACGATGTCGCCCACCTCGTCGGCCCGGGTCGTGACGCCGCGCCATCGCCCGCCGGTGTGCTCCTCCAGCACCACCGCTGCCGGTGCCTTGGTGTAGCCGTCGCCGCGCTTCTTCAGCCGCAGGAACTCCGGCGAGCGCGTCACCCGGAACCGCCGCACCCCGACGCCGAACTCCAGCCGCACCACCGGGACCGCGTCACGCCCCGCGTGGTCGCTCCGCAGCGCACGGCCACCCGGCCTCGCACCGGGCACCCCCGCATACAGGGCGAAGCACACGGCGTCGAGCAGGCTGGTCTTGCCGGCCCCCGTCGGCCCGTGGATGAGGAACAGCCCGTTGGCCCCGACCGCGTCGAAGTCGACCGTGACCGTGCCCGCGAACGGCCCGAACGCCGTCACGTCGAGCCGGTGCAGCCTCACGCGACGCCCGTCCGCGGGGCGAACAGCTCGTCGCCCAGCCCGGGCAGCATCGCCCCGAGCTCGTCCAGCCGAGCCGCTCGCTCGACCCGCGACGCCTCGACGGCCTCGGCGAACAACGCCCGCTCGCCGGTCGACGCGGGGTACCCGCCGCGCACGTGGGCGAGGAAGTCGCAGCACACGTCGAGGTCGTCCGACCGACGACCGAGCGCCGCCGCGTACGAGCTGATCGAGACCGCCCCACCCCGCGGTTCGAACCCGAGCACGAGGGTGTGCGGGAAGCGCTGCCTGAGCCGGTCCATGGCGCCCAGCGGGCGTACCGGGTCGGTGAGGGTGACCTGGCAGTATGCGGCCTCCGCGGCGGCCAGCGCCGGGTCGGCGAGCAGGTCGTCGAGGTCGCCGCGCAGCACCCGCAACGGCCGGTCGACCGGCGCCGCCACGAGCTCGGACGAGCACGAGTCCGCTCTTGTCGAGCTCCACCAGCCACGAGCCCTTGGTATGCGCGTGCTCGCCGAACGACATCGCGTAGGGGGACCCGGAGTAGCGGACCCGCTCGGTGACCGCCTGCGCCCCGTGCAGGTGCCCGAGTGCGACGTAGTCCGCGCCGTCGAAGACACTGGGCGGGACCGCGCTGACGCCGCCGACCGAGATGTCGCGCTCGGAGTCGGAGGAGACGCCACCGGTGACGAAGGCGTGGGCCATGACCACCGACGGCCCACGGCGGGTCCGGAGGTCGGCCGACACCCGCTCCATCGCGGCCCGCAGCACCCCCGCATGGGTCCGCTCGGTCGCGCCGAGGGGGTCGGCCGAGGTGGACGGCTCGAGGTAGGGGAGCGCATAGATCGCGGTGCCGTCGACGACCATCGGCGAACCCACCGACGCCAGTGACGTCCGGATGTGCAGCCCGGCCCGCTCCAGGAGACGGGCCGCGAACCCCAGCCGGATGGCCGAGTCGTGGTTGCCCGACGAGAGCACCACCTGGGCCCCCGCGTCGACGATGCGGGTCACCGCCTCGGAGAGGAGCTCGACGGTGCCAGGGCTGGGCAGCGCGCGGTCGTAGACGTCGCCGCTGACCAGGACCGCGTCGACCCGCTCCGAGCGGGCCAGCTCGACGAGGTGGTCGACGTAACGGGCCTGGGCAGGCAGCATCCCCACACCGTGGAACGCGCGTCCCAGGTGCCAGTCGGAGGTGTGGATCAGCCGCACGTTTCCGAGGCTAGGGCGGCAAGGGGACAGCGCCCGGAACCGACGCGCGTCAGGCGATGGTCGGGTCCAGGTAGGCGTGAACCAGCGGTACCACGGCCGCGCCTTCGCCGGACGCCGCCGCGACGCGCTTCATCGACGTCTGCCGGATGTCGCCGACCGCGAACACACCGGGCATGGTCGTCGCGAGCGACGCCGGCGGGAGCTCGTCCTGCCAGAGCTCCGGCGGCACGTCGCGCCCGGTGAGGACGAAGTCCTTGTCGTCCCGCGCCACGCCGTCCGGCAGCCACTCGCTGCACGGGTCGGCCCCGAGCAGCAGCATCAGCCCGCTCGCCTCCACGCGCTCCTCGTGGCCGTCCTCGCGGTTGCGCAGGGTCAGCCACTGGAGCCAGCGCTCGCCGCCACCGTCGACGACCTCGGTGCAGGGCCGGACGCTGATCACCGGGTTGGCCTCGACCTCGCGAACGAGGTAGGAGGACATCGTGGACAGCAGCGACTCGCGACGGATCACCATCGTCACCGACTTGGCGAACCGGGCCAGGTGGACCGCCGCCTGGCCGGCCGAGTTACCGCCGCCCACGACGTAGACCTCCCGGTCGCGCAGGTCGCGGGCGACGCTGGTCGCGGCGCCGTAGTTCACTCCTCGGCCGACGAACTCCTCGATCGCCTCGACGCCGATCCGCCGGTAGGAGGCGCCGGTCGCGATGACGACCGCGCGTCCGCGCACGCAGTTCCCGCCCTCCAGGCGCAGGGTATGCGGCGCGTCGCCGTGGCCGGGCTCGAGCGACTCCACCGGGAGCCCGACGAAGAACCGGGCTCCGAACCGCAGCGCCTGCATGCGCGCGCGCTGGGCGAGCCGCATACCGGAGATGCCGCGCGGGAAGCCCAGGTAGTTGCGGATCATCGAGCTGGTCCCCGCCTGGCCGCCGATCGCCTCGGACTCGATGACGACCGTGTCCAGCCCCTCGGAGGCGCCGTAGACCGCGGCCGCGAGGCCCGCCGGTCCGGAGCCGACGACGACGAGGTCGGCCACGAAGTCCGGGTCGAGGTCGGTGACCGAGCCGTACATCTTCGCCGCCATCTGTGCGAGCGACGGGTTGCTGAGGATCTCGGCGGGGTCGATGGTGTCGGAGTCGGCACCCTTCTTGGACGGCGCCCGGACCAGCGGGAACGCGGCGTCCGGGCCCATGACGGCGACGACCTCCCGACCCAGCTCGGAGTCGACGTGGTAGCGCCGGTGCGGGATGCCCATCCGCTGCAGGTAGTCGACGATCCGCGCGACCTCGGGCATCTTCATCGGGGCGACGATCTGCACACCGTCGACCTCGATGTTGTTCGTCGTCCAGCTCCAGTCCGAGAGCATCTCGACGATGGCGGCGTGGAACTCCTCGTCGCGCGGCGCGCTGGGGATCCCCAGCCACGCGTCCACCCGGCCCTCGGCGAGCAAGCTGCGCAACGCGGGAAGACTCGCGCCGTACGTCGCCGGCGAGAGCAGGACGATGCGCCGCGACGTGGCGTCGATCTGGTGCACCCGGTCGAGCAGCTCGACCCCGTCGCCGTCGGTGAGCGCCATCTCCGTTGCCACCAGGGCGATTCCGTGGTTGTCCTGGCGGAGCTCACCCGCATACATGAGCAGCTCTTCGGTCGTCTCGAAGATGTGGATGTCGTAGTCGTGCGCGTAGCGCGCGCGGAACGTCTCGTCGACGGTCTCGCGCTGCTCCCTGCAGGTCCCGACGAGGATCGCCGGGATCCCCTCGAATCGGTGGTCGCCCATGCCTACAAACCTAGTTCGTCGGTCAACCAGGCACGAGAGCGTTTCCCGCGGACGGACGTCGCGGAGCGGCGGGCCGCGGGCATACATTGCGCTGCATGGGAACCGAGGTCAGCGCCGCGAGCTTCTCCCGCGAACAACGCCAGAAGTACCGCGAGAAGGTCCGCCTGAGCCTCGACGTGTTCGAACGGATGCTCCAACACGCCAAGTTCGACGCCGACCGCGAGATGACCGGGATGGAGATCGAGCTCAACCTCGTCGACAAGGAGTACGAGCCCAAGCTCGACAACGCGACGGTCCTCGAGGCAATCGAGAACGCCGACTACCAGACCGAGCTCGCGCGCTACAACATCGAGTTCAACGTGGCCCCGACGACGTTGGAGGGCACGACCGCCCTGTCGCTCGAGGACGACCTGCGCGCCTCGCTGAACGAGGCGGAGCGCAAGGCCAACGAGGTCGGCGCGCACATCCTCATGATCGGGATCCTCCCGACCGTCATGCCGGAGCACTTCGAGGGCGACTGGATGAGCGCCAACACGCGCTACCAGGCTCTCAACGACGCCGTGCTCGCTGCCCGCGGCGAGGACATCTACCTCGACATCGAGGGCTCGTCGGGCGAGAAGCTCGACCGGTATGCGGACTCGCTCGCCCCCGAGTCCGCCTGCACCTCGATGCAGCTGCACCTCCAGGTCGACCCGTCCAACTTCGCGAACTACTGGAACGCGGCGCAGGTGCTCGCCGGGCCGCAGCTGGGGGTCGGGGCGAACAGCCCGTACTTCTTCGGCCAGCAGCTGTGGCACGAGACCCGGATCGAGCTGTTCAGCCAGGCCGCCGACACCCGGGCGGTCGAGCTGAAGAACCAGGGCGTCCGCCCACGCGTCTTCTTCGGCGAGCGCTGGGTGACCTCGATCTTCGACCTGTTCGAGGAGAACGTCCGCTACTTCCCGGCGCTGCTGCCGGAGCTGTCCGACGAGGATCCCCAGGCGGTCCTCGAAGCCGGGGGAGTGCCGGCGCTGGCCGAGCTGAAGCTGCACAACGGGACCGTCTACCGGTGGAACCGGCCCATCTACGACACGCACGGGGACCGGCCGCACCTGCGGGTCGAGAACCGCGTGCTCCCGGCCGGCCCGAGCATCATCGACGTCATGGCCAACGCGGTCTTCTACTACGGGGCCCTGCGGATGCTGACGCAGGAGGACCGGCCGGTCTGGACACGGATGTCGTTCGTGGCGGCCGAGGACAACTTCTTCAGCGGGGCGCGCGACGGGATCGAGTCCCGGCTCTACTGGCCCGGTCGCGGGGAGATCCCGGTGACCGAGCTCGTGCTGCGCCACCTGCTGCCGCTCGCCCACGAGGGCCTCACCCAGTGGGGCGTGGCCCCGGAGGTGCGCGACCGCTACCTGTCGGTCATCGAGGGCCGCTGCCTCAGCGGCCGCAACGGCGCGTCGTGGCAGATCGAGACCACCCGGCGGCTCGAGGAGCGCGGTCTCACCCGGCACGAGGCACTGCGGCAGATGCTCGTGGCGTACGCCGAGAACATGCACGCCAACGCGCCGGTGCACACCTGGCCGGTGCCGTGAGTCGTTCGTCATACATAACTTGGCGTGAGGTCGCTCCGAACATAGAGTTATAGGATGACCATCACCGACGAGCTCGTGTCCAACGCCGAGACGTATGCCGCCTCGTTCACCCTGGGCGACCTGCCCCTCCCGCCCGCCAAGGGCGTCGCGGTCGTCGCGTGCATGGACGCCCGGCTCAACGTCTACGGGCTGCTCGGCCTGCACGAGGGCGACGCCCACGTGATCCGCAACGCCGGGGGAGTCGTGACCCCCGACGAGCTCCGGTCCCTGGCGATCAGCCAGCGGCTGCTCGGCACCACCGAGATCATCCTCATCCACCACACCGACTGCGGGATGCTCACCTTCACCGACGAGGAGTTCCGCACCCAGATCCACGCGGACACCGGCATCCGGCCTACCTGGGCCGCCGAGGCGTTCGTCGACCTCGACGAGGACGTCCGCCAGAACATCGCCCGGATCAAGGCCGACCCGTTCATCCCGGTGAAGGACGCGATCCGCGGGTTCGTCTACGACGTCAAGGACGGCAGCCTGCGCGAGGTCGTCTGAGCGAGGTCGTCTGAGCGCGAGTCCCACGAGCGTCGGCCCGTTCCCACCGAATCTGGTGGGAGCGGGCCGAGTTTCGTGCGCCTCGCCCGCGGGGCGATGTCCGGGATGTCGGGCCCGAGGCATACGCTGGGTCGCACCCACCTTGACGCCCTTGACGCCTCTGCCACGGCGTCCCGACCGAAGGCCCGACGATGACCGAGCACGTCGCCCCCATCACCGAGAAGAACGCCGTCACGATCGGCGAGCTGATGGACCGCGTCGAGCTCCAGCTGGCGGACCGCGCCGAGGAGCTGGCCCGACAGGGTCGAAGCCTCCGCTCGCTCGGCACCCTCGACGACCTCGCTGCCCGGATGGTCGCCGCACTCCCGAGCGTCCACCCCTGGGACACCGCGATCGGGCCGTTCTACGACACGGCCGGCCTGATGCTCTGGCTCGGCGTGACCCGCCAGGCGCTGGCCGACCGCGAACGTCGCGGCACGCTGCTGGCCTGCCGCACCTCCGACGGTCACCTCCTCTACCCGGTGCTCCAGTTCGGCCGCAACGGGCAGGTCCGGCCCGGCGTCGTCGACGCCGTGGGGATCCTCAAGCGCGCCGGCGCCGACGGCTGGGCGATCGGCACGTGGCTCACCACGCCGACCACGGCCTTCGACGCGGACAGCGCCGTCGACTACCTCGTCGTCCACCGCTCGTCCAAGGAAGCCGTGGACCGAGTACGCGCGGTGGCCACCGCCGACGCGTCCAGGTGGTCACGATGAGCCGCGAGGTCGTCGCTCAGCTGCCACCGTCGCTCCCAGTCGACGGGTTCCCGACCCGACACCTCACCCCCGGTGACCCGCTCCAGCGGGCCCACACCAACGCATACGGACCCTGGTGGTTCGGCAGTGACGGAGGCGGACGGTTCGACCTGCCGGACCCGCGCGGTACCTGCTACCTCGCCAGCTCGGCCGTCGTCGCGGTCCGCGAGCGGCTGGGCACCGTGCTCGGCGGGCAGCCCGTGGTCGCGGCCTCCCTGCTCGACGACGTCGTCGTCTCCACGCTCCACCTCCCCGATGAACGTGACGTCGCCGACGTCGAGTCGCAGGCCGCCACGAGGTTCGGCGTGACTCGCGAGCTCGAGACGATGGTCCCGTACGCGGTGCCGCAGGCCTGGGCGCGAGCGTTCGACGCCGCGGGTATCGGGGGAGTGGCCTACGGCCCGCGCTTCACGACCGGCGACGCGGTGTCTTACGGGATCTTCGGTCCGGCGGGGGCCGCCGACTGGCCGGTTGACCCCGAACCCGTTGCCGCTGTTGCCGTTCCGGGTGCCCCGGTCGCCGTGGAGCCGCCGCGCCGCTGGGACCTCACGGTGGTGAGACCACCGCGGACCCGGACGAAGTGACGTTCAGCCCTTGGGGGAGGGCTGGTTCCAGGTGCGGATCGCCGGCTGCTCGCGCTCCCACTCGAGGATGCTGATCGACCCGGCGTCGAGCAGCAGCTTGGCGCCCATCCGGACCTCCTGGCGGAGGAACACCGTGGCGAGAATCCGCAGGTAGTGCCCGTGCGCGACCAGCGCGACGTTGCTGTCCTGGAGAGTGGGCATGATGTCCCACAGCACGGACGCGGCCCGCGCGGCCACCGACTCGACGGTCTCGCCGGGGGTGTCGCCCGGCACCACGCCGTTCTCGAAGACCGTCCACATGTAGCCGACCCGCGAGCGAATCTCCTTGGTGGTCAGGCCTTCGTACCCGCCGTAGTCCCATTCCTTGAGGCGAGGGTCGATCTCGTACTCGGTCAGGCCGGCCAGCTCGGCGGTGCGCCGGGCCCGCTGCAACGGGGACACCAGTACCCGCGCGAAGGTCCAGCCCGAGAGGAGGTCGGCCACCCGACGGGCCGCTTCCTCGCCCTCGGGCAACAGCGGGAGGTCGGTCAACCCCGTGTGCTGGCCGGACTTCGACCACTCCGTCTCGCCGTGGCGCAGGATGACGAGGTGGCCTTGGGGCTCGGGCGGCTGAGACGGCACGCTGGTCACGTCGTCACTGTAGAGGTGGCGCTCTGGCAGGGTGGGCGCATGGACCTCGCCTATCGGATCGTCAACGTCTTCACCGTTGGCGACGACCCGTTCTCGGGCAACCCGCTGGCCGTCTTCGAGGACGCGGCGGACGTCAGCGACGAGCAGATGCAGTCGATCGCGCGCCAGCTCAACCTCTCCGAGACGACGTTCGTCGCCGGTCCGGGCGGCGACGGTGTCGACGCCGACGTGCGCATCTTCACGCCGGAGTACGAGCTGCCGTTCGCCGGCCACCCGACCCTCGGCACCGCATACGTCGTCTCCTCGTTGCTGTCGGGACGCGAGAGCGTCGTGCTCGGTATGCCAGCCGGCCGGGTTCCCGTGTCTCTCAACGGTTCTCGATGGGTGCTGACCACTGCGGTCGCGCCCACCACGCGCGTGGTCGACGTGCCGCCGGCGGATCTTGCGGCGATGATCGGCGTGGACGCGGACGACGTGGGGGAGGACCCGCTGTGGGTCGACACCGGTGTCGAGCAGCTGATCCTGCCGCTGCGCTCGGTCGAGGCGGTTCGCCGCGCCCACGTCGACGCGCGGCTGCTGCGCCAGCACGGCGAGTCCAACCGGGGCGAGGCGCTGGTCTACCTCTGGGCGCCGACCGGGGACGAGTCCGTCGAGGCGCGGCTGTTCTTCACCCAGGGCGCGGGCGCGATCGAGGACCCGGCGACCGGATCGG
Organism: uncultured Actinomycetota bacterium; assembly: GCA_963713345.1. Classification (GTDB taxonomy): domain Bacteria; phylum Actinomycetota; class Actinomycetes; order Actinomycetales; family Dermatophilaceae; genus Lapillicoccus. Next base: position 63,809 of record CAVQLI010000011.1, read on the forward strand.
CCTGCGCGAACCTCGGTGGCTGGTGGCACGCCCGAGGCGAGCGCGGGATCCGACGCGTCGTCCGGCAGGGCGACGCCGTCCACCGGCCGTCCGAGCTGCACCTCGAGGTGGACGCCGACGGAGGCATCCACGTCGGCGGCACCGTCCACGAGCTCGGCGCAGGCGTCCTCGTCCTCTAGGCCGGCCGGCCCAGACCCGGCTGCACCTCATGGTCGTCCGGGAGCTTGACTGCCAGTCGAGCCTCTTGACTGCCTGTGGAACGTCAGCCGAGTCTCTCGACTGGCAGTCGAGTGGGACCGGGGAGGCCGCGGTGCGGGTCAGCCCGCGGAGCGGCGGACCAGCTCGAAGCAGACGACGGCCGCCGCCGCCGACGACGTTGAGCGACTCGACGCCGCCGGACATCGGGATCGAGACCCACGACCGAACCCGCTCGGCGACCTCCTCGCTGACGCCCGCCGTCTCCGAACCGAGCACGAAGCACACGTTCTCCGGCCACTCCGCCTCGAACAGCGTCGACGGGCCGTCGGCCGCCAGGCCCACGAGATGGAACCCCGCCGCCGACAACAGGTCCGCGGCCTCGCCCGCCGTGCCGACCTTGAGGATCGGCGCCCGGAACGCCACCCCGGCCGATGCCTTGACCACCATGGGGTCGATCGAGGCCACCCCACGCCTCGGCACGACCACCCCGTCGATCCCGGCGGCGGTGGCGGTGCGCAGGATCATCCCGACGTTCGCCGGCGTCGTGATCCCGTCGAGGAGCAGCACCCGACGGAGGGCGACGTCGTCGAGCGCGTCGACGAGCGGACGCATACGAGGTGCCACGACGTCGGCGAAGACCCCCTGGTCCTGACGGCCGTTACCGGCCAGCTTCTTGACGCGGTCGGCCGACGCGCGCTCCAGCGGAACGCCTCGGTCGCGGGCCAGGCCGATGATCTCGCCGATCCCGTGGCCCTTGACACCCTCGGCGAGCACGACCTTGTCGACGACCAGGCTCGGGTCGTCGAGCACCTCGATGACCGGGTTCCGGCCGTAGACCGTGACGAACTTGTCTTTGGGTGAAACCACCAGGGACTACGCCTCGAGCCGTTCGAAGGTCAGCGAGTACGGGAGTCCGGTCGCCCGCTCGGGCATCCCGAGGATCATCGTCACCAGCTCGCGCGGCTTGGGGAAGTCGTCGGGCAGGACGTCGTTGTAGGCGTGGTGCGCCTCGAGCGACGCGATCGCCGGTTCGAGGTGCTCCCCGACGTCGATGTAATGGGTTGCGACGGGGGAGGCGCCCACGAGGACGGTCTTGATTCCGGCCCACGGCTGGACGCCCTCGTCCTCGAGGTCGGTGAAGATCCACCGGTTGCCACAGTCGCGGACCGCGTCGAGGGTCGCGAGGCCCACGGCGCGGTGGTCGGACTGGCTGAGCCGGTTCATGAACCGGACGTCGTGACCCTGCGAGACGACGCAGTCCGGGCGGCGCATCCGCATCACCTTGCACAGCTCACGCCGCAGCGGCACGCCGTACTCGATCACGCCGTCCCGGAAGTCGAGGAAGTCGACGATGTCGACCCCGACGGCCTCGGCCGCCGCGATCTCCTCCGCCTCGCGAGCGGGACCGGCCTTGTCCGGGTGCATCGTGTCGATCCCCGCCTCACCGCGGGACGCCAGCAGATAGGTGACGGTCTTCCCGGCCTTGACCCACTTGTCGACGGCTGCCGACAGCCCGTACTCGATGTCGTCCGGGTGCGCCACGACGCACATCACGGACTGGAAGGTCGACTCGTCCAGCAGCTCCAACGGGCGGGGCGCCATCCCCGGCGGCGTACTCATGCCGGAACCCTAGTGCCCGCCACCACCACTGCTGCGGGTTCAGACCAAGGCCCGCCAGAACGACGTGAGCCGCCCGTCGTCACCGATCAGGTGCACGGCGAGCGTCGGCGGCGCGTCCATCCAGATGTGGTCCTGCGGCTCCTGGTCGAGCGTGATGCTCGAGACGACGCCGCCCCCGACGAGGGCCGGCCGACCGGCGAACGTCGTCACGCACATCGTGTGGTTGTGGCCGACCAGCACGGCGACGACGTGCGGATGGCGCGTCAGTACCGCCTCGAGCGCCGGCCCGTTCCGCAGCTGGATCGCGTCGGCCTGGCCGATCCCGACCGTCGTCGGCGGGTGGTGGAAGCACACGAAGGTCGGACGGGGCGACGCGTCGAGCCGCTCGTCGAGCCACGCCAGCGTCGCATCCGCCAGCTCGCCGTGGTCGATGCGCTGACCGTCGACCGCCGGGACGAGCGAGTCGAGCATGAGGAACCGGTATGCGCCGACGTCCAGCTCCTGGTCCAAGGGGCCCTCCCGGTCCCCGCCCATCAGGACCCGCGCGAACGGACCGCGGACGTCGTGGTTCCCGGTGCCGACCAGCAGCGGACCGTCCCACGCCGACAGCAGGTCGCGCGCCGTCGCATACTCCTCCGGCGACCCGTGGTCGGCGATGTCGCCGGTGACCAGCAGGACGTCCGGAGCGGGCGACATCGAGCAGACGTGCGCGATCACCTGCGCGGCCCGCGCGACGGACTCCGGGCGGCCGCCGATGTGAAGATCGCTGACGTGGGCGACGGTGAGCACCAGCGCAGGCTAGAGGTGACGGCCACGGGCGACAATGGGGAATGGCCGCAGCCGCGGTCGTGTTCATGTGGTTGAATTATCAATCACATAGGAGGCGGGTCATGCAGTTCGGGATCTTCACGGTCGGGGACGTCACCACGGACCCCACGACGGGCCGGACTCCGACCGAGCACGAGCGGATCAAGGCGACCATCGCCATCGCGCGAAAGGCGGAGGAGGTCGGGCTCGACGTCTTCGCGACGGGGGAGCACCACAACCCGCCGTTCGTCCCGTCCGCGCCGACCACGACCCTGGCCTACATCGCGGCGCAGACCGAGCGGCTGATCCTCTCGACGGCCACCACGCTCATCACGACGACCGACCCGGTGCGCATCGCGGAGGACTACGCGACGCTGCAGCACCTGTCCGACGGCCGCAACGACCTCATGCTCGGCCGCGGCAACACCGGCCCGGTGTACCCGTGGTTCGGCAAGGACATCCGCCAGGGCATCCCGCTGGCCATCGAGAACTACGCGCTGCTGCACCGGCTGTGGCGTGAGGACGTCGTCGACTGGCAGGGCAAGTTCCGCACGCCGCTGCAGGGCTTCACCGCGACGCCGCGGCCGCTGGACGGCGTGCCGCCGTTCGTCTGGCACGGCTCCATCCGCAGCCCCGAGATCGCCGAGCAGGCCGCGTACTACGGCGACGGCTACTTCGCCAACCACATCTTCTGGCCGGCGTCGCACACCGAGAAGATGGTCGGGCTCTACCGGAAGCGGTTCGAGCACTACGGCCACGGCCGCGCCGACCAGGCCATCGTCGGCCTCGGCGGTCAGGTCTTCATGCGGAAGAACAGCCAGGACGCCGTCCGCGAGTTCCGGCCCTACTTCGACAACGCCCCTGTCTACGGGCACGGCCCGTCGATGGAGGACTTCACCCGCGAGACGCCCCTCACGGTCGGTTCGCCGGAGCAGGTCATCGAGCGGACGCTGGGGTTCCGCGACTACGTCGGCGACTACCAGCGCCAGCTGTTCCTCATGGACCACGCCGGTCTGCCCCTGAAGACCGTCCTCGAGCAGCTCGACATCCTCGGCGAGGAGGTCGTCCCCGTGCTGCGCCGCGAGTTCGCCGCGCTGCGCGCCCCGGGCGTACCCGACGCGCCGACGCACGCCGGCCTGGTCGCGGCGCGCGACGCCCAGCCGGTCACGGCCGAGGCCCAGGAGGTCTCGTGACGACCCGGACCATCGTCGTCGTCAGTGGTGGTCTCAGCGTTCCCTCGTCCTCGCGGCTGCTGGCCGACCGGCTGGCCACCGCGACGGAGCGAGCACTGGCCGAACGCGGTGACGACGCGGTCGTCGAGACCGTCGAGCTGCGCGAGCACGCCCACGCCATCACCGACCATCTGCTCACGGGTTTCGCCACCGGCGACCTGCGCGGCGTCCTCGACGCGGTGCGCGGCGCCGACGGGGTCATCCTCGTGACGCCGGTGTTCAGCGCGTCCTACAGCGGCCTGTTCAAGTCGTTCCTCGACATCCTGGAACCCGGCTCGCTGCAAGCCAAGCCGGTCCTCATCGGGGCGACCGGCGGCACGGCGCGGCACTCGCTCGCCCTCGAGTATGCGGTCCGCCCCCTCATGTCGTACGCCCGGGCGACGGTCGCGCCGACGGCGGTCTACGCCGCGTCGAGCGACTGGGCCGACGGCGACGCCCAGTCCGGGCTCGCCGCACGGATCGACCTGGCGGGGGCCGAGCTGGCCGACCTCGTGGTCGGCGCCCCGCCGGTCGTGGTCACCGACCCGTTCGACGAGGTCACCCCGTTCGAACGCCTGCTCTCCGGCGACGCCTGACCGGGCGGCGTCTGACCGGCGCGATGCGGGCCGCCCGTCGGACAGGCACCAGCGTGGCCCGCACGGCGTGGCACGACGACGCGTACGGCGTGTCGCGACCGGTCCGGTGGCACTGCCGGTCTGACGGGCGCGACCGCGGGTCGGACTAGCCCTCGCGAACCGGAGTCATCTCCTCGGCGAGCCGGTCCACGAGGGTGACGAAGGCCGCCGCGATCTGGCCGGCCTGGTCCTCGGTGATCGAGGCCAGCGAGAGGCGAACGTCCCACGGGTCGCCTTGGAAGCTCGGCCCGGTCTGCACGATCACCCCGGAGTCGGCGGCGAGCCGCAGCGCCACCTCCTCGGGGGCCATGGTGGTCCGGATCCGCTCGACGAGCGCCTCGCCGTGCCGGGTGCGCGCGACGGTCATGATGTCGACCATCCCGTAGTAGTGGCTGTCGTCGCCGCCAGGGGCCGCGACGCCGAGACCGGCGTAGAGCGCATCGAGCCGCGCCTGCAACAGGGCCCGGGCCCCCTCGACATAGTGGGCACCCTCCGGCATGAGGTAGGCCAGCTCGAACAGCGTCATCTGCACCTGGTCCGGCGTGGCCAGGCCCGCAATGTTGTGCAACGCGACCAGGCGGCTGTCGGCGAGGAGCCGCTGGATGAACGGCATCGCCTCGACGTCGTCGGAGGCCGCCTGGTACCGCGCCCGCATCCGCTCCTTGGCCTCGGCCGACTTGCCGGCCAAGAGCGTGTCGGCCACGGAGTCGCGGTGCACCGCGACGAACCCGAGCCGGTTGCCCGTGGCCGCGTACCCCTTGGAGAAGGAGTGCAGCAGGATGACGTTGCGCGGGATGACCGCGGTGACACCGTGGAAGTTCTCGACGAAGGTCGCGTACGCGGTGTCGTTGACCACGAGCAGGTCGGGCCGGTCGGTCTCGATGATCCGGCGCAGCTCCTCCAGACGCTCCGGCCGCACCGCGCGGCTGTCGGGGTTGCCCGGGTTGATGAGGAAGAAGACCTTGATCCGCGGGTCCCGCAGCACGTCGAGAGCGCCCTCGTCGAACCGGTACGGCTGGTGGGCCACGGCCTTGATCTCCACGACGTCGAACCCGATCCGCTCGAGGACCGGGATCTGGAGGTACGGCGTGTAGGTCGGGGTGGCGACCGCGACGGCGTCACCCGGGCCGACGATCCCGTTCACCTGGAGCGTCGTGAAGATGTAGGTCATGGCCGCCGCGCCGCCCTCGGTGGCGAACACGTCGAACCGGTGGTCGTCATCGAGCGGCGAACCCGTGAACCTCAGGACGTAGCGCTCGGCCACCTTCTCGAGGTGCGGCTGCATCCGGTTCGGCGAGGGGTACCCGAACCCGAGGACCGACCGGACCAGCTCGTGCACCCACTCGTCGGGGTCGAACCCGAGCTCCCCGACGGCGAACTCGACGGCGCTGCGGAGGAAGGCGGTGCCCATGTCGGTGCGCACGTCCTCGGCGAGGTTGGCGAGGAGGCGCTCGTGGATCCCGGCGACCGGAGGCATCTCGCCCCAGACGTCGGTGGTGCTGTACGTGTCCGCCTCCTGCGTGGCGAACAGGCCGAGGCGGAAGAACGCCGCTCGTGGTTCGGTGACGGTCCAGTTCGGCTGTCCCCGCCCCGCGTCGATCACGGGCCGGCCCGAATCGCGTGCAGCCGCCGCGATCCTCGACTGGAGCGCGAACGCGTCGGCGACCTGGTCGCCTCCTACCGTCACTGGTGTCTCCCTCCGTCGTGGCCAACCGTGCGCCGACGCTATCGCGACGGTGGAGCGCTAGGCGGGACCCAGGAGCGTGAAGTCGGCGAAGTCGAAGCCCGGGACGACGACACAGCTCACGAGCACCGGTTCGTCGCCGAGTGGCCGGGCCGCCTGCCAGTGCCCCGGCGGGACCAGCAGCTGCGGCGCCTCGCCGTTCGCCACGTCGGGACCGAGCCGGTGCGCCGACACGGCGGATGGCTGGTCGCCGTCGCCGCCGAGACTCAGCTCCAGCGCGGAACCGCGGTGGTGGAACCACAGCTCGGCCGACCGGACCCGGTGCCAGGCGGACTCCTCGTCGGGCAGCAGGAGGAAGTAGATCGCGGTTCCGAGCGCGCGAGGCGCTGGGTAGCCGGGCACCTCGACCGACGTCCCGCTGCGCCAGGTCTCGGCGAACCAGCCGCCCTCCGGGTGCGGCTGCAGCTCCAGGCCGGTCGCCCAGTCCGGCAGCGCACCGGTCATGCCGGTACCGGCTCGGCGCGAGGGGCGGCGGCGACGACCTTCCAGTAGGGCTCCAACGGCGAGGTATGCGTCTGCGCGCCAAGGTGCCGCACGACCGTCCCCGCGCCCTCGAGCTCCAGCCGGTGCGCGGCGACTGGAGTGGAGGGTCCGGCTCGTCGCCCGAGAACGGTCACCGAGTCGACCACGCGGTGGCCGCCGATGACGGCGACCTGCGGCCGAGCGCCGTCGAGAGCGAGGTCCTCGGCGAGCAGCGGCCGGCCCGACGCGGTGGCGCGAAACCGTTGCCGCACCACGCCACCGGTCTCGCGCACGCGCCCGAGGACGAGCACTTCTCGCAGCACCGCGGCGCCCGACCCGTGCAGCGTGACCTCGAGCTCGCGGTCGACCACGGCACCGGTCGCGACGACGAACGGTTCGGCCCGCCAGACCAGCTCGCCCTCGTCGTCGACCTCGACGGAGACTCCCCATCGAGCCGAACCGCCCCGCATGTCGAACGCCACGGTTCCCGCCGGCTCCACAACGTCCAGCCTCACCCCCGGGCCGACCCGCATACCGACGGACACGTCGTCGCCGGCCACGAGCAGCGCGCCCTCGGCGAGGACCGCGACCCGGGCGCCGTCGACCCCGGCGTGCAGGACGCGGATCCCGAGATGCCCTCGCCCGCGCGGCCCGTCGGTCCGCACCACGACACGGACGCGGCCGCCGGCGGGGTCACGGCAGACCTCGAGGCGGGTATGGCTCACCGTCGTGGGCTCGGTCCGTGGTGGTAGGCGTGCGAGGCCGTGGCCGTGACCGTGGCCGTGCGCCGCCATCGGGCCGGGGTCCTGCGGAACCAGCGTCCCGCCCCGGAACTCGAGCAGCCGGGCCTCGACCCAGGCGAGCAGCTGCGCGACCGAGTCGGGGTCGGAGCGCGACAGTCCCAACACCGGCCGGCCGGCGCGGGCCTCCGCGCCCTGCCGGACCATCAGCTCGGCGTCCACGCCCACGTAGGGCGCGAGGTCGGTCTTGTTGACGACGAGCAGGTCGGCGCGGGAGATGCCCGGACCACCCTTGCGGACCACATCGCCGCCGCCGGCCACGTCGAGGACGAAGATCTGGGTGTCGACCAGCGCGGGGGAGAAGGTCGCGGTGAGGTTGTCGCCGCCGGACTCGACGAGGACGAGGTCCACCGGGTCGAAGTCGGCCTCGAGGTCCTCGATGGCCAGCAGGTTCGCGGTGATGTCGTCGCGGATCGCCGTATGCGGGCAGGCGCCGGTCTCGACGCCCCGGATTCGTTCCGGCGCAAGGACTCCCGCGCCGCGCAACATCCGCGCGTCCTCGTCCGTGTAGATGTCGTTGGTGATGACAGCCACCGAGATCCGAGGCCCGAGCTCACGGCAGAGCAGGGCGATGAGCGACGTCTTGCCAGTACCCACGGGCCCGCAGACGCCGAGGCGCAAGGCGCGCTGGACGTGATGGTCAGGCACGGAACAGCCTCCGTTCGGCGATGGCGTGGGACTCGGCCCACGCCTCGAGGAGCGGCGCCGACCAGGCGGGGATGTCGTCGGGTTCGGTCAGGCCGGCGACGCGGTCGACGAGGGCGTCGATGGCGGGCGACAGGTCCAGCAGCCGGGCGGTCGCGTCGACCGGGTCGCCCGGCAGCAGCTTGAGCGACGCGGCGAGGACCGACTGCACGTCGTCGTACGCGACCAGCCGCGCGACCGCATCGCCGGACAGCCCGGTCGCCGCAGCCACCAGTCCGAGGACTCGCGGCCGTGAGGGGGTCATGACCATCGAGAGCTCGGCAAGGGCTTCGGCGTCCGGCCAGAGCCGAAGGGCCACCCTCCGGTAGGCACGTCCCAGCGTCCGCGAGGCTTCCCGGAGCGCGGGGCTGGGAGTCCTTGCGGCCCAGGCGAACTCGACGTCGTCGGTGGGCCGGCCGGCGAGGCCGCGTGACCGGCATACCACCGCCGTCGCCGCCTCGGTGAGCGTCACGGTCTGGAGCCGCGTCATGCAGTAGCCGTCGAGATCGCCCGGGTCCAGCCCGCCCAGGAGGGCCGGCTCGAGGCCGCCGGACTGGGTGTGGCCCGACGTGGGGAGGCGGGCGTCGGCGAGCAGCATGAGGAGCAGCTCGGGGTGGACCGGGGTCGCGACCATCAGAACAGCGAGTACAGCTGGGCGAGCGGCAGCCGTTCGGCGGGGGAGGGGAGGACGAGCTCGCCGTCCACCTCGATCTGGAACGTCTCGGGGTCGATCTCGATGTCCGGGCAGACGTCGTTGTTGACCATCTGCGCCTTGCCGACGTCGCGGGTCGGCTTGACGGCGAGCAGTCGCCGCCGGAGGCCGAGGCGGTCGCCGAGCCCGTCGTCGATCGCGGCCGGCGCGACGAAGGTGATCGAGTGGTCGGCGCCGCGGCCCTCGAACAACGTGGGCCGCATGAGCACCGGCTGCGGTGTCGGGATCGACGCGTTGGGATCCCCGAGCGCGGCCCAGACGATGGCCCCACCCTTGATGACGACGTCCGGCCGGACACCGAAGAACCGCGGGTCCCACAGGACGAGGTCGGCGAGCTTGCCCGGCTCGACCGAGCCGATCTCGTCGTCGAGGCCGTGGGCGATGGCCGGGTTGATCGTGTACTTCGCGACGTAGCGCCGCGCCCGCTCGTTGTCGGCCGGCAGGGTCTCGCCGAGCGAGCCGCGCCGTGCCTTCATGACGTGCGCGACCTGCCAGGTGCGCGTGATGACCTCGCCGATCCGGCCCATGGCCTGCGCGTCGGACGACGTGATCGAGATGGCGCCCATGTCGTGCAGCACGTCCTCGGCCGCGATGGTCGTCTCGCGGATGCGCGACTCGGCGAACGCGAGGTCCTCCGGGACCGTCGGGTTCAGGTGGTGGCAGACGATGAGCATGTCGAGGTGCTCGGCGACGGTGTTGACGGTATGCGGCAGCGTCGGGTTCGTGGACCCCGGGATGACGTGCGGCTGGCCGCAGATCTTCATGATGTCCGGCGCGTGGCCGCCGCCGGCGCCCTCCGCGTGGAAGGCGTGGATCGAGCGGCCGTCGATGGCCCGCAGCGTGGACTCGAGGTAGCCCGCCTCGTTGAGGCTGTCGGAGTGCAGGGTGACCTGGACACCCATCTCGTCGGCCGCCCGCAGCGCGGTGTCGATCGCCGCGGGGGTGGAGCCCCAGTCCTCGTGCAGCTTGTAGGCCGCCGCGCCGGCGATGGCCTGGTCGCGCAGCGAGCCCCGGCTCACGGTGTTGCCCTTGCCCATGAGGAACACGTTGACCGGCAAGGCATCCAGACCCCGATGGACGGCGGCGAGGTGCCAGGCGCCCGGCGTCACGGTGGTCGCCTTGCTGCCCTCGGACGGTCCGGTACCTCCACCGCCGATGGTCGTGATCCCCGTGGAGACGGCCTCGACGATCTGGGACGCCGAGAGGATGTGCACGTGGCTGTCGATGCCGCCTGCGGTGAGGATCCGGCCCTCGCCGGCGATGACGTCGGTCGAGGCGCCGATGACCAGCCCCGGGTAGATCCCGTCGACGATCTCGGGGTTGCCCGCCCGGCCCAGCGCGACGATCCGGCCGCCTCGGATCCCGACGTCGGTCTTGATCACGCCCCAGTGGTCGAGGACGACGACGTTGGTGATGACGGTGTCGAGGGCGCCCTCGGCGCGGCTCTGGCGCGACTGGAGCATCGACTCGCGGATCGACTTGCCACCGCCGAAGACCGCCTCGTCGCCGCCGATGGTGCGGTCCTCCTCGACCTGCACCCAGAGGTCGGTGTCGCCCAGGCGGACCTGGTCGCCGACCGTGGGGCCGTAGAGCGCCGCATACCGCTCCCGGTCGAGGTCAACCATCGAGCCGTACCTCGTCCTCGGTCTTGATCTGGATGCCGGGCACGCGGCGGTCGCCGCGCAACGCCACGGCCGCGACCTGGCGCGAGGCGCCCGGCTCGAAGCGCTGCGACGTCCCTGAGGGGATGTCCAGGCGGAACCCGTGGGCCGCGGCGCGGTCGAACTCGAGGGCGGCGTTGGCGTCCGGCAGGTGCAGGTGCGAGCCGATCTGCACCGGGCGGTCGCCGGCGTTGACGATGACGATCTCGATGCGCTCGTCGTCGCGACGGTCGGCGTTGAGGGTGATGGTGCCGGGGACGATCCGCATCGCCCCCGGGCCGCTGGTGCGTGCCGACATCGGGGCCTCCTCAGGCGATCGGCTGGTGGAGGGTGACGAGCTTGCGCCCGTCCGGGAACGTCGCCTCGACCTGCACCTCGACGAGCATGTCGACGACGTCAGGCATCACCTGGTCGCGGCGCAGGACGGCGCGACCCGACTCCATCAGCTCGGCCACGCCGGCGCCCTCGCGGGCGCGTTCGATGACCCAGGTGCTCAGCAGGGCGACGGCCTCGGGGTAGTTGAGGCGCACGCCCCGGTCGAGGCGGTCTCGGGCGACCATGCCCGCTACGGAGAGGAGGAGCTTCTCGGTGTCTGACGGTGAGAGGTGCATCCGACCGCCTTCGTGGGTAGGCGGGACAGGGACGAACCGGTCAGCGCATAGGGATCAGCGATGACCGGTGAGCCGCCACGTTGCGGGGAACAGACCGGCGGCGGCCGCGACCTTGATCGCGTCGCCGATGAGGAAGGGAACCACACCCAGCGCCAGAGCGCGCGGCAGGGAGACGTTCGCCACCGCCATCAGCCACGGCACGCCGACCGCGTAGATGACGAGGTTGCCGATCACCATCACGCCGGCGGTGCGAGCGACGCCGCGCGTCGCGCCGCCCTCGGCGAGCCGTCCGACGACGGCGGCGGCCACGACGAAGCCGATGACGTAGCCGAACGACGCCCCGCCCCACCCGGAGGTGTGGTTCGAGAACACCGGGGCCCCGAGGACGCCGGCCACCAGGTAGAGCGACATCGACAGCACGCCGCGGACCGTCCCGAGCGCCGCACCGGTGAGGAGCACCGCGAAGGTCTGCAGTGTCAGGGGGACCGGCGTGAACGGCAACGGGATCGAGACCTGCGCGCTGAGCGCCGTGAACGCGGCGCCGCCGACGACGAGGAGCGCATCGCGAACGATGCCGCCAGGGATGACGTCACCGAGGACGCGCGGAGCGGGCAGGCTCATCGACATGGGGGTGACGCTAGCGGATGCACCAGGCACCCCGGCATACCCGTCCCGCGTGACGAGGCGCATACCGCGATCGGCCCTAGGACGGCCCGAGCAGGTCGGCGAGGTCGTAGGTGACCGGTCGCTCGAACTGGTCCCACGTGCACGACCGCGGGTCGCGGTCGGGGCGCCAGCGGACGAACTGGCCGGTATGCCGGAGGCGGCCGCCCTCGAGGTAGTCGTACTTCGTCTCGACGACGAGCTCCGGCCGCAGCGGGACGAAGGACAGGTCCTTGCCCGCGTTCCACCGGCTGCCCCAGGCGCGGCGCTGAGCCGGGGTGGCCTCGGCGTACTGCTCGTGGGCCGCCCAGTCCCACGGGTGGCCGTCGAACGTCGTCACGTAGGGCGCCAGCTCGTCCAGCAGGGCCCGGCGGCGGGCCATCGGGAACGCGCCGATGACTCCGATCGACGCCAGTGACCCGTCGTCGCCGTAGACGCCGAGCATGAGCGACCCGACGGCGTCGCGGGAGGTCGTGTGCAGGCGGTACCCGGCGACGACGCAGTCGGCGGTGCGCACGTGCTTGACCTTGGTCATCACCCGCTTGTCCGGCTGGTACGTCAGGTCCGGCGACTTGGCGATGAGCCCGTCGAGGCCGGCGCCCTCGAGCTCGTCGAACCACCGCTGGGCGAGCGCCTCGTCGTCGGTCATCGGCGTGAGGTGGACCGGTGGGGTCGCGTCGGCGAGCGCCACCTCCAGCCGATGGCGCCGCTCGGAGAACGGTCGCGCGGTGAGGTCATCGTGGCCGTCCGCGAGCAGGTCGAAGACGACGAAGCTGGCGGGGGTCTGTTCGGCCAGCAGCCGGACCCGGCTCGCGGCGGGGTGCAGGCGCAGCTGCAACGCCTCGAAGTCCAGGGCGCCGCGCTCCGGGTCGACCAGCACGATCTCGCCGTCGACGACGCAGCGTTCGGGCAGGTTCGCGCGGACCGCCTCGACGACCTCGGGGAAGTACCGCGTCATGGGCCGCTCGTTGCGGCTGCCGATCTCGACCTCGTCACCGTCCCGGAAGACGACCGAGCGAAACCCGTCCCACTTCGGCTCGTACAGCTGCCCCGGAGGTATGCCGGTGCCGACCTTGGCCAGCATCGGCTTGACCGGCGGCATCACGGGAAGGTCCACAGCGCCATTCTGCTGGCCTGCCTGACACCTGCGGTCAGCGCGGGGGAACGGTCGAGGCGACGCCGTCGACGGTCACCTGCACCGGCTTCGTGTCGTCGATTCCCTGGGGCACGTCGACGACACTGGTGGTCGGCCCGAAGTCCATGGTGCACGGCCCGTCGCTGGTGGACGCCGTCGTGATAGCGAGCTGGTTGCCGCCGCTCGCCGAGACGCTCGTCGGCAGCTTCGGACACGACCCGCTGCCGTAGGTGACGAGGTACATCCGGCCCGGACCGGTCCAGCCGACGAGGCTCTGCCCGGCCGTGTCGGAGGGGGTGACCGTGGGTGGCAGACCCTTGGTGTGGCTCACGGTCGACCCCGTCGCCGAGCCCGCCGGGGCGCTGCTCGGCGCGCTGCCGGGCGCCGCCGTCGTGCCGCACGCGGACAGCGTGCCGGCGAGGACCAGCAGACCGACAGCGAACCGCACGGTCACGGTCGCGGCTCCAGCGCGGTCTCGACGTCGTCCACCCGGACCAGCACGGGGGAGGCGTCGTCGAGGCCGTCGGGCACCGCGACCACCGCGGTCGTCGGGACCATGTCGCGGGTGCACGGGCCACCGGGGAGGTACAGCTCAGTTCGGACGAGGACGGTATGCGCGTCCGCCAGGTCGACGGCCGCGGGCAGCTGGGGGCAGCGGCTGCTGCCCCACGTCACGACGAGGAGGGTGCCCTCGTCGCCCCACACGGCATACGGTTGTTGTCCCTCTGGACGTTCGGCGCCGTCCGGCAGCCCGGTCGCGTGGCTGACGACGACGGGTGGGGGAGGGACGGGGTCCGGACGATCGCTCACACCGATGAGTTTCCCTCTCACCGGGGGTCAACAGGGCACAACATCATCCGAAACATCATCGGCAACATCACCGGTGACCCCGAGAGGAGACGGACATGGGCAAGGTCGGATCGTCCGCGACGATGTCGTTGGACGGGTACATCGCCTTCGACGACAACACGATCGGAGCACTGTTCGACTGGTACGAAGCGGGGGACGTCGAGGTCACGACGGCGACGCCGGACCTCACCTTCCACGTCACGCCGCAGAGCGCGGAGTTCTGGCACCGCTCGATCGCGGCCGCCGGCGCGCTGGTCGTGGGCCGCACGCTGTTCGACTTCACCGACGGCTGGGGCGGGCGACACCCCATCGACCTCCCCGTGGTCGTTGTGACCCACTCGGTGCCCACCGAGTGGGTCGACGCGCACCCTGACGCGCCGTTCACGTTCGTCACGGAGGGTGGGGTCGCGGCGGGGATCGCCGCCGCCCAGGAGCTCGCCGGCGACAAGGACGTCGACGTGGCGGCAGGGATGATGGCGAGCCAGGCCCTCGAGCTGGGCCTTCTCGACGAGATCCAGGTCGACATCGCGCCGGTGGTGATGGGCCGCGGTAAGCCGTACTTCGGCGGTCTGGGCATCGACTCAGTACTGCTCGACGACCCGACGACCGTCATCCAGGGCGACCGGGTCCTGCACCTGGTCTACCCGGTACGACGCTGACCGACGAGGCGCGCCAGCCAGGCGGCACCAGACGGGGTATCCGAGGTAGAGGCCGAGCCAACCGACGAAGCCGGTGATCCCGAACCAGTGCAGGTCCTCCCACGTGTCGCTGCGCGCGAGAATCTCGGGAACGACGAGCACGCCCAGCAGCATGACCGCGCCGGACACCGAACCCAGGCGGGTCAGGCCGCGGGGCAGCATGCCGTTGCGGGCAACGACGACGTTGAGGGCGAGCAGCCAGGCACCGACGAGCGCCGCCCCGACCGCGGACACCAGCCCGGCGAGGACCCACCCGGCCCGACCCGTGATGACCAACCAGGACCCGACCACCATGACCGCTCCGCCGGCTCCGGCGGCGGCGACCGCGGCGGCAGGGACGCCCAGGCGGGCGGACTGAGCGGCCAACACCGCGCTGAGCACCCCCACGAGCGCGTTGGCCAGGTCGTTCAGCGTGCCGAACGGTCCGCCGACCGCGTAGTAGACGACGAGAAGGACGATCGCGGCGGGCACGGTGACGGCGACCGCGCCGGCGGTCCGGCCCACGCTGGGCGCCAGCCGTGTCGTGCGAATGACATTGGCGGACATGGCTTTTCCTTACTCGGGATGGTTGCCGGCGGAGCCGGCGATGAGGTACGGCGTGGTCACGCCCTCGTACATGACATGGGCGACGAGCCCCTCGACGGCGTGGGCGAGGGTGTGGCAGTGGTCGCTCCAGATCCCGGGGTTGTCGGCCACGAACGCGACCTCGTACGCCTCTCCGGGCCGCACGTCGAGAGAGTCCACCCACCAGGGGCTGCCGGTCGCCGGTACGCCGTCCCGGCTCACGACGACGACGTGGTGGCCGTGCAGGTGCATGGGGTGCACCTCGTCCGACCGGTTCTCGATCCGGAACGTCACGACGTCCCCGAGGCGGACGTGGAACATCGGGACGTCGGGGAACAGCTGACCGTTGATCGTCCACCAGCTGCCCGGGCGCCCGTCCAGCAGCCCGAACCGCCGGCCGATCACGTACTCGAAGGTCCGGTCGGGATTCGCCGTGTCGATGCCGGTGGGTGCTGGCGAGCCGTACACCATCAGGTCGACCGCGTCCCTCGGCTGCGGCACGTCGGGCGCCGCCGTCCCCGCCGGCCCGATGACCATGCTGCGGCCCCCGAGCCGCAGCCGTGTCGCGGACCCGTCGGCCGGCGTCCGGACCTCGACGTCGACCCGGCCACCGGCGGCGACAAGGACCGAACGGCCGGTCAGGTCCGTCGGTCCGGTGACGTCGTGGCCGTCGGTCGCGACCACCCGGAACGGACCGGAGGACCAGACGGCGGCCGTGCCCTGGTCGGTGTTGACCACCCGGACGCGGACCATCGACCCCGCAGGGACGTCGACGAGCTCGTCCTCGGCCCGGCCGTTCAGGGTGCGCTGACCCGCATACAGGTGGAGCAGCGCCAGCCGGTCGACGGCCGCGGGCGGTGCCCCGACGGGGTCGACGACGAGGGGCCCGAGGAGTCCGCGTTCCACCTGCTCGTGCGACATCTGGTGCGAGTGGTACCAGTACGTCCCGGCGTCGGTGGCGACGAACCGGTACACGTGGCGTCCGCCGACGGGGACCGCGTCCTGCGTGATGCCGGCGACGCCGTCCTCCGCGTTCGGGACGTCGATGCCGTGCCAGTGGAGGGTGACTCCGTCGGCCACCGACTGGTTGACCAGCGTCACCTCGACGAGCTGACCCTGGCGGGCCCGGATGACCGGACCGGGGGAGGAGCCGCCGATCGTGTACCCGTTCACCGCCTGCCCGCCGGGGATGACGAACCGCTCCTGCCGCGCCTCGAGCGTGACGCGCACGTCGGCGGGCCGGGCCGGGTCCGCGACGAGCTGGGTCACGCTCGTGGTGGCAACGACGGGGGAGGAACCGTGCTGGTGGCCCATGGCCATCACCGAGTACGTGCCGAGCCGGCTGCTCCACCAGGCGACCCCCGCGCCGGCGGCGACGAGGACGAGCAGGCTCAGCGCGGCCAGGCGGCGGACGACCGCTCCCCGGCCGGTGGGTTCCTGACCACCGGCGTCGCGCGTGGCCGGCTCGGCCTCACGCAGAGACATCCGCGGTCGCCGGTTCGGCCACCCGGTCCTGTGCCGAGCGCGCGGCGCGCCGCGCGCAGACGACGGCGACGACGAAGACCGCGAGGGCGTTGGCGCCGTGGAGGACACCGAGGTACGGCAGGTCCTTGATCGAGTAGCCGACCATTCCCTGAAGCAGGATGAGGACGAACAGCCCGGCGGCCCACCAGGACGCCCCCCGCAGCTTGGTGAACCACGAGACCACCAGCAGCGCGATCGCGGCGACGGGGATCAACACCCCGCCCACGATCCCGTGGATCGGGAACCCGATCTCGCCCGCGAAGTTCCCGAGGGTCCGGCTCTCCGTGAGCCCCTTGTCGACCACCCCGCCGCCGTCGACGAAGTGCATCATCCCGCCGAACCCCAGGGCGATCGCCGCCGCCTGGACGACCACCAACCCGGCGATCAGCCAGGCGATCCCGCTGAAGACCTTGCGCATCGACCTCTCCCTCCGTGACGTTTCCATCACGGTCGCGCGAACGGCGTCCGCGCGGATCGGGGTGCTCCGCAGACCTCATGGAGGACAACCACGGGGAAGGAAGTAGGGCTGACCCGCTGTGCGAGGTGGGGTTGCGGCTCGATCATGGAGAGGTGACCCGAGGACGGGTGTGGCTCTGGGTGGTCGGCGCCGTGGGTGTGCTGGCACTGGTCTATGCCCTCGCCCTCCAGATCGTGCGCCCCACCTCAGGCGTCGCCCTCGCGGGATTCGTCTGGCCGCTGCTCGGTGTGACGCCGCTCCTCGGGCTAGGGCTGTTCTTCACGGCGTTCTCCGACAACCGGGAAGGCTCCTACATCGTCGTAGCCGGCAGCGCCATGGCGGTCGGGTCGGCCTTCGAGGTGCACGTCAGGACGAACCCGGAGGTGGCCTTCACTCCGACGTTCGCGCTGTGGTGCGCCATGGGGATGGCCACCGACCTCTTCGGCACCCTCGGCTGGACGGCGGCCATAGCCTCCTTCCCTGACGGGCGGCTCGAGTCGCCATGGCAAAGGAGGCTCCTTCGGCTGAGCTGGGTGGCCCTGCTCGCGGTGCCGCTCTTCCTGTGGGGATCGCCGACGATCTACACCTCCGGCTGGACCGACCTGCCCAGCGGCCTCCCCAACCCGTATGCCGTCGCGGGGCTCGACTGGGGCGTTCCGGTGGCGACCGCGCTGAAGTACCTGCCCGCCCTCGGCCTGGCGATCTTCCTGTATCGCGCGCTGCTCGGCGCTCCGGAGACCCGCCGCCGGCTGCGGATACTCCTCATGGCCATCGCTGGCGCCTCCGTGGGGTTCGGGCTCTGGGGTCTGGCCGTGCTGCTCGAGCTTCCCGAGTCCAACGAGCTGATGCTCATCATCAGCATCACCGTCTACGCGGCGCTGATCGCCATCCCGGTCACCTTCATCCACGGTGTCTTCCGGTACGGAGCCTTCGGGGTGCAGACCGGCGCTCGCGCTGCCGCCGCGCTGCGCTCCTCATCCCTGCTCATCGGCATCCTGTACGCGTGCGCGGTCGCCGCACCGGCGGTGCTCCTCGGCCACGAGCTGATGGTGTCTCAGGCCGTCGCCCTCACCGTGGTGATGGCGCTGGTGCTCCAGCCGGTCCGCTCCCGCGCCGAGGCCTTCGTCCGCCGCGCCGTCCTCGGCGACCGCGACCGCGAGCTCACGCTGCTGGTGCAGCTCGGCGCACAGCTGGAGCGGACCGCTGACCTGGACGACGTGCTCGACGAGCTGGCCGCCGCCATCCGCGACGGGCTGCGGGCCTCCTGGACGCGCATCCGCCTCCTGGGCGAGGCGGGGGAGTGGTCCCAGGCGCTTCAGGGTCGCGCAGGCCTCGTGACCGGACCTCCCACGGAGACCCGCGACCTCGTCCGCGCGGGCCGCCGGATCGGCCGGATCGACCTGGGCCCGAAGCGAACCGGCCACTACGCGCCGCACGAGCTCGAACTCCTCACGACGGTGTCGAGCCAGGCAGCGACCGCGGTCGCCAATGTCGCCCTCGCCGCCCAGCTCGAGCAGCGCCTGGAAGAGCTGTCCGCATCTCGGGCGCGGCTGGTCGTGGCCCAGGATGACGAGCGGCGCCGCATCGAACGCGACCTCCACGACGGCATCCAGCAGAACGTCGTCGCCCTCATCGCCGGGCTCCGGCTGGCCCGCAACCGGTTGGAGCGCGGCGAGCTCGACGCCGTCGAGCTGGTGGGGCTGCAGGAGCAGGCCCGGGAGACGCTCGTCGACCTGCGGGAGATCGCCCACGGCATCCACCCGCCGGTACTCGGCGACAACGGGCTGGTGGCGGCCGTCGAGTCGCGCGTCGCGCGGTTCCCTCTCCCGCTGGAGGTGGTCGCGAAGCCATCGCTGCGCCGCACCCGTTTCGCCCCGGGAGCTCGAGGCGACGGCCTACTACGTGGTGTCCGAGTCCCTCGCCAACGTCACCAAGCACGCGGACGCGTCAACCGTCCGGGTCGCCCTGAGCAACGGGGACGGCGGTCTTCACGTGGTCGTGACCGACGACGGTCGGGGGTTCGACGCCTCGACGCTGGCCGGCCGAGGCGGGCTGACCAACATCCGCGACCGCGTCGCCGCGGCCGGCGGGCGGGCTGACCGTGGTCAGCAACACCCGCGGCACCGTGGTCACCGTGGACCTGCCCGTGCCGACGCCACCCGTGCCGGCCGCGGAGACCGCACCGGGCGCGGAGACCGAACCGATAGGCGCCGGCCATGGCTGAGCCGCTCCGGGCGGTCATCGCCGAGGACAACTACCTCGTGCGCGAAGGGCTGCGACGCCTCCTGGAGGACTCGGGCGAGGTGGCGGTCCTGGCCTGCGTCGGATCCGCCCCGGAGCTGCTCGACGCGGTCGGGCGGCTGGCCCCCGAGGTGGTCCTCACCGACATCCGGATGCCGCCGGGCCACCACATGGAGGGAATCGAGGCGGCGCATGCGATCCGCGCGGAACACCCGGGCACCGGCGTGGTCGTGCTCTCCCAGCACACCGACGACTCGTACGCGATGGCACTGTTCGCCGACGGGTCCGCCGGGTTGGGCTACCTCCTCAAGGACCGGGTGGGCGACCTCGAGGACCTCGTCCACGCCCTGCGCGAGGTACGCGCCGGGGGCTCCGTCATCGACCCGTCGATCGTGGACACGCTGGTGCGCCGGCGACGGCAGGACGCGTCGAGCCCGCTGGTGGCCCTGACCGCGCGGGAGCTGGACGTCCTGCGTGAGATGGCACGGGGGAGGACCAACGCCGGGATCGAGGCGGCACTGCACCTCTCGGCGTCCACGGTCGAGAAGCACGTCAACGCGATCTTCACCAAGCTGGGTCTGTCGGAGCAGCCGGTCCACCGACGGGTCGCCGCGGTGCTCGCCTTTCTGGAGTCCGGGGCGCCGGCGCCCTCTTGAGTCGGGGGAGGGGTCACCCGGCCTCCGTGGCCACCCGGACGCCGAGGCCCACGAGAACCGCGCCGGTCAGGCGATCCATCCAACGACGAACAGCATTGCGTTGCAACACGTTTCGGGCTCGGTCAACGACCAACGCATACGCGGCGAGCCACATCACGGTCATCACCGCGAAGAGCAGCCCCAGTCCTGCCAGGGCCGACAGCGACGGGTCGGGACCGGCGAACTGGGGGAGGAGGCTGAGGAAGAAGACGGCCATCTTCGGGTTGGCCAGGTTGCTGACCAGCCCCTGCGCGAACGACCGTCGCGCGCCATGCCGCGGCCGCGGGGGAGGGGTGGTCGACGGTGAGTGCCAGGACGCCCACAGCGCGTGCGCGCCGAGACCGACGAGGTATGCGGCGCCGGCCAGGCGTAGCACGGTCAGCGCCCCTTGGTGAGCGGCGAGCACCGACGCGACGCCGCAGGCCGTGAGCAGCGCCCAGGCCAGCTGACCGGTCCCGACCCCGACTGCGGTGAGGATTCCGGACCGGCGCCCGAACAGCGCGTTGCGGACGGTCAGCGCGGTGTCGGGACCAGGCGTCACGATGACGACGAGCGACACCCCGGCGAAGAGCAGCAGGTTCGTGAGCATGGTTTCTCAGGCCCAGAACCGGTCGCTCTCGGCGGGCTTGGCGTCCGCCATCCGCCACTCGGTGACGCGGCCGTCGGCGACGCGGAGGACGTGCGCGGCGAAGTTGTCCAGCCGTCGGTCATCGCGTTCCGCGTGCACCTCGACCATGAGCAGCACGAGGTCGTCCTCGATGGCGACAGGGGACTGCGTCGGGCCGACGCGGTACCTCACTGCCGGCAGGTCCATGGCGGCGATCCGGTCGAGGTAGGCGTCGGCTCCGGTCACCACCTCGGACGCGCCGGAGGCGTCGGTCACCCACGCGACCATCGCCGGGTCCATCAGCTCGCGCATCCGGTCGAGGTCGCCGTCGTTGAACGCCCGGAGGAGGCTCGTCGCGACGTCGGCAGGCTCCACGGCGTCACGCTACGCCGACCTTCGGCCGTCGGTCGGGGTGTCGGCGGACGTCGATACGTTGGCGGGATGTCGACCTTCGCTGACCGTCCGCATACCGCCCTCATGGTCATCGACGTGCAGAACGGCGTCGTGGCCCACTCGATCAACCGCGACGCCACCGTCTCGACCATCGCGGCCCTCGTCGACCGCGCCCGCGCGGAGAAGGTGCCGGTCGTGTGGGTGCAGCACTCCGACGACGAGGCGCTGGCGCAGGGGAGCGAGGCGTGGCAGTACGTGCCCGAGCTGCAGCGCCGCGACGGCGAGGCCCTCGTCCCGAAGCGCTACGGCGACGCCTTCGAGGCCACCGACCTCGAGTCCGTCCTCGCCGAACGCGGCGTCGGGCGCGTGGTCGTCACCGGCACGCAGACCGACGAGTGCATTCGCGCCACCCTGCACGGTGCCTTCGTCCGCGGCTACGACACGACTCTGGTGAGCGACGCGCATACGACCGAGGACCTCAGCGAGTGGGGCGCGCCGCCGCCGGACAAGGTCGTCGACCACACCAATCTCTACTGGCAGTTCCAAGCCGGGCCCGGCCGGACCGCCGAGGTCGTGGCGGCCGCGGAGCTGCGGTTCTGACCGAAGATCTGTCCCTGACGTTCGCGATGCGGGATGCTCGTCTCACACCACGTGGTCTCACGATCGGAGCAGGGCGATGGCGGACACCACGCAACCGGTCAGTTACGAGCTGGCAGAGCAGGTTCGGCGACTGACGGAGGAGAACGAGCGGCTGCGGGCGAGAGTCGCCGTCGAGGAGTCGGGGCCGCCCCGCGAGCCCCGCGAACCTCGGCGGGTCTGGCGCAGCGTGGTGGTCGTCGTCCTGTTGGCGCTCGCCACGATCCTGGCGCCGGCGGCCACGATCGCCGGCTGGGCCCGGGTGCAGCTGACGTCGGCCGACGCGTTCGTCGACACCTTCGCCCCGCTCGCTGACGACCCGAACGTGCAGGCTCTGGTCACCGACCAGGCGGTCGCCGCGATCAACAACGCGGTGGACATCCCCGGCCTCACCAACGAGGTGTTCACCGGCATCGACCAGATCGGCCTTCCGCCGCGCGCCGCGGCAGCCCTGAAACTGCTCCAGACCCCCGCCACGCAGGGAATCCAGTCGTTCATCCAGGACTCGGTCTCGAACGTCGTGACGTCTGCCGCCTTCCGCGACCTGATGCGGCAGGGCCTGCGCACGGCGCACGACTCGCTGGTGGCGCTACAGGGAGACCTCGCCGGTCCCGACCGCGCCGTGACCATCAGCGGGACGGGGGAGATCGGGGTGCAGCTCAAGCCGATCATCGCCGCAGTCAAGGCTCGACTGGTCGCCCGCGGGGTCGCGTTGGCCTCGAACATCCCCGAGATCGACAAGACCATCGTCGTCGCCAAGACCGACGCGGTACCGACGATCCGCACGGTGTATGCGGCGGCGGTCGCGGCCGGGACCTGGCTGCCCTTCGTCGTGCTGGCGCTCTTTGCGGGGGCCGTCCTCACCGCCGCGCGTCACCGTCGGGCGCTCGTGGCCGCTGCCGTCTGCCTGGCGGCGGCCATGGTCGTCACGGCGGCGGCGTTGGGCGGGGGCCGGATCCTGTTCACCAACGCGGTGGCGTCAGACCTCTTCCCGGCCGCCGCAGCCGACGCCATCTACACGCAGTCGCTGACCCTGCTGCGCAGCGCCGTCCTCGCCATCGGTGCCCTCGCGGTCTTCGTCGCCGCGATCGCCTGGTTCGCCGGGCCGGAAGATCCCGCGCGGCGACTACGGGGGGCGCTGGTCGACGCGACCGCGGCGGCGCGAGACGGGGCCGAAGCCCGCGGCGTCACCACCGGCCGGTTCGGTGAGTGGGTCGGCGCATCCGCACGCGCCATCCGCGTTGTCATCGCCGTCGTGGCCGCCGTCGTGATCCTGCTGCTGCGTCCGTTGTCGTTCTCCGACGTGGCCTGGACGGCCGTCGGCGCACTGGTGGCGCTCCTGCTCGTCCAGCTTCTGGGCCGGCCGCCGGTGGACTCGGTCGACAGAGGGGAGCCCACGCCTCCCTCCGTTTCCGCTGGATTGACATAATGTCGATTATCGGCGTTTAGCCACAGCGAGGACGTGAGCCCGAGAGGGGTCAGGCGAGCCGGGCGCGCAACCAGTCGATCTCGGCGCCGCGTTCGGCCGGACCGCCCGGAGTCTCGAGGATCACCGGGCAGTCCGTCGCGCTGACGACTCCGAGCAGCAGCTCCGGCGGGATCGTGCCGTCCAGCAGGCCGGCGTGCCGGTCGCGTCCCGAGCCGGCGTCGTCACGCGAGTTGTTGCCGTGGACCAACGACACGCCACCGGTGATCGCCCGGATGTCGTCGACGACGGTGTCGAGGTCCAGCCCGCCGGCCCAGGCATGGCAGACGTCGAGGACGAACCCGGGCTGGAACTCGCCGATCGCGTCCCAGAGCCGGGCGATCGCGTCGAGGTGACGAGCCATGGCGTGGTTCCCGCCGGCGGTGTTCTCGATGAGCACCGGCAGCCCGAACCCGCCCTCGTCCGCCTGGCGCGCGAACGTCTTGCGCCAGTTGTCCACCCCCGTGGCTTCGTCCGCCTCGGCCAGGACGTGCCCGCCGTGCACCACGATGGCGGCGGCGCCGAGCGACGCGGCCATGCCGGCGTGGGCCGCGAGCAGCTTGCGACTCGGTATCCGGATGCGGTTGTTGGTCGTCGCGACGTTGATCGTGTACGGCGCGTGGACGACGACGGTCAGGGGCGTCGCCGCGATCTCGTCGGCTCGCGGGTGCGGCTTCGGCGGCTTCCAGTCCTGCGGGTCGGCGAGGAACAGCTGCACCGCGTCGGCGCCCGACGCGGCCGCCTCCGCCAGCGGGTCGGCGTCGTCGTGCCGCGCGCCGGCGTGGACGCCGATGACTCGCGCCTCGGTCACGGCTTGCGGGCCCAGCACTGGAAGAGCCGCGGCGAGCTCATCGCGGACGTCGTGTCGTTCGCCAGGTCGGCCAGCTGGGCGAGCGCTGCGTCCACCTCGGCCTGCGTCGCCACGGCGCTGTCGACCACCCTCGATGCCGTGCGGGCGAGCGTCAGGTAGGGCATCAGCTTTCCTTCCCCTGTCAGGTGGACGTGCTGCACGAGCTCGAGCTGCGGGTCGGGGATGCCCGCCTCCCGGAACCGGGAGTGGAGACGGCGGCCGCTGAGCGGGTCGCCACCGTGGCGGCGCAGCGTCTCCGGGTAGGCGTACTGCCAGAAGTCGAACCCCGGATGCGGCGGCTCGCAGAACTCGGCCAGGAAGTCCCCGTCCTCCGCGACCAGCACTCCTCCGGGACGGACGGCACGCCACATCCGCCGGATCGCCTCGACGGGGTCGACGAGGTGCTCGAGCAGGAACCGTGAGTACACGACGTCGTACTCACCGGACGCTGCCAGGTCCATGACGTCCTGGTGCACCAGCTCCACCGTCGTCACACCGAGCCGCTCGACCTCCTGCTCGACCAGGTCGAGCTGGACCCGGTCGGCGTCGCTCCCCACCACCGCTCCCGCCGGCCCGACCATCGAGGCCAGGAGCATCGTCACGTCGCCCGCACCGCACCCGACGTCCAGGCAGCGCATACCCGCTCCGACGCCCACGCTGCGCAACAGCGACTCGGTCGTGGCTCCCCAGACTCTCGCGAGGACGCGAAGGCGGTCGAACCCCGGCTGTCCCCCGGCGATCACGTACTCGTTCGACACCGGCTGTCTCCTCAGACCTCGTCCGGAACCGGTCCATGGTCCCAGAGCCGGCGAGCGGGGCCGACCGCCCATCGGGCCGTCTCCGCGACGACCGGGTCGCCGTCGTCGACCCACGGGTGGACGAGGTCGACCGCCGCCTCACCGAGCACGACCGGGGCCGCCTGGATCGCGCACGCCCTCAACCACGAGTCGCCCCAGCGGCCCTCGGGGTCCGCGGCCAGGTCGGTGACCCACTCGGCGGCCGACCACTCGGGAGCGGCCGGTCCGCCGAGCGCCCTCGTGAGCTCGCCGCCAGGGGTATGCGGGTCGAGCAGCGCCGCGATGCGTTCGCCGGTCTCGCGGCCGGCCAACACCTCGAGGAGCTCGATCGCCAGGGCCCGCTGCTGTGGTTCCGGCTCGCCGAACGCCGCGACGACGCGGTCGACGCGGCGGCGCCCGTAGTGCATGGCGAGGTGCTCGGCCAGCATGCTCGCCGAGTGCTCGACGTCCTCGACCAGGGCCCGGCGGAGCGTCTCGAGGGCGGGATCCCCGCCGAGCGCTGCCGTGGCCGCCCTCGCCCGGGTGACCCGGGACGCGTGGGCGGCCACCTCGGCCCGGAGATCGGGCAACCCGCCGGGTGCGGCCGGTAGCGAGTCCCGCATCACGCCCAACGCCCACGTCAGACGTTCGCGGGAGGGTCCCAGCGGTTCGCGCGCCAGCCGGTCGGCGGCGATCGGCGCCACGTCCGCCGCGTGACGCTCCACCGCGTCGGCGAGGGCGGCGCTCGGTGGTGACCCGATGACCGCGTCGAGGAGGTAGGGGGCGAAGAAGGGGTCGGGGGCGGCCGCGCATCCGGAGAGGGCCGCCTCGTGCACCTCGCGATCGGGGTCGCCCAGGGCGGTCACCCACTCCGCCTGCGCCTCCGGAGCCGACTCCCCTCCCGCCTCGATCAGCTCGCAGACCGCCGCCAGCCTGACGTAGGGGTCGGCCGACGTCATGAGGCCCGCCACCTCCTCGGCCAGCAACTGCCTCCGGCCGTTGACCGCGGACAGCCCGACGGTCACGTCGCGTGGGTCCGCGCTGGCGAGCAGGCCCTTCACCACCTCGTCGTCGGAGTCGAGGAGGTCGAGCGGTTCCCATGGCCTCGCGGTGACGAGCGCCAGCACGCCGGCGCGGTATCGGCGGTAGGCGAGCAGAGCGACGACCAGCCAGGCGACCGTCAGGACCAGCGTCACCGCGACCACGACGCGCACCCCGAGGTCGAGGAACCGGAAGACGAGCAGCAGGGCGCCGACGAACCCGACCGCCAGCGGGACACCGGCCGCCTCGACGACGGTCTGGGCGTGCAACCGGGTGGGCGGGTCCAGAGCCTGGTACGCCGTGTTGATGGCAGCCCGCGTCATGCCGTCGATGAGGGCGATGTGGGCGACCTGCTGCGCACAGATCACGACGAAGAACGCGGTACTCCCCGCTCCCCCGGTCACCCCGACCACCGTGCCCGCCACCAGCAGGACGACCAGTCCGAGCGGGTTGGCGCTGAGGCCGCCTCGCTCTCCGTAGCGGACCAGCAGTCTCCCGGCCACGAGGAAGACGAAGGCCAGCGCGACGATGTTGATCACTGTGCCGAACAGCCCCTGGAACCGCGCCAGGTCGCTGGGATCGGGAAAGTGGAAGGCGGCGCGCTCCCACACCACGAAGTCGAGCAGCTGGGTGACGGCGGCGGCCAACAGCTGGTAGCCGAAGATCATCACGAACAGGCCCTGGCGCGGCCGAGCGGGTCTTTCGGCCGGTGAAGGGGTACGCCTCGGTGGCTCGGGTGGCGGTCGTCGCCCGAGCTCGGCGGGGAACCGCCGACCCGTGGCGACCGCCAGCCACAGGTAGGCGGCGCCGACGACGGCGTCCACCAGCAGCAGGTCGATCGGCCCACCCAGTGGTCCGATCAGCACCGTGGTCGCGAGCCCACCCACCACGAACCCGAAGGAGAAGCCGGCGACGATGCGGGCGAAGGACTGCTTCATGGCGCGGACGTCCAGCAGCCGCCCGGCCTGCGTCCCGATGAGGACGAACCCGACCGGGATCGCGAGCGGGAACAGGCCTACGAGCACCGCCGAGACCCAGTCCTGGTGACCGAAGCGGAGCAGGACCCAGCTGGCCGCCACCAGCGCCACGAAGGTGCCGATGCACCACGCGGCCACCGCGGCGAGCGGAAGCCGGGCCTGCAGGGCGCGGATCACCCTCGACACGACGACCCCGAGCACGGCGACCGCGAGGTAGACGAACGGCAGCTCGGCGGCGCCGTACCGGTCGAGGAACAGCGCGCTCGCCGGCACGATGAGGAACGTGACCGACAGGCCGAGCAGGCCGGCCTGTGCGGCGAGCAGTCGGACCCGATCGGTCACGGGAGCTCAGGGCGCACGCGCAGCCGTCGGACCAGCTCGGCGATCACTCCCGCCGCGATCTCCGGGCGGGTGCGGAGCGCCTCGTCGAAGTCGACCTTGCGGAGCCGGAACGCCTGGACGTCGGTCACGGCGACGGCGGTCACCACGCGCGGCTCGGACGCGAGCACGGCGAGCTCACCCACCACGTCACCCGGACCGAGCACCCTCACGCTCTCCCACTGCGTGACCCGCACCGACCCGTCGATCAGGACGAACAGCCAGTCCTCGACCGCCCCCTCGGCGGTCAGCGTCGTGCCGGCCGGGAACGTCTCCTCCTCGAGCGTCCGCGCGAGTCCGGCGAGCACGCGGTCGGGGGTCCGCTCGAACAACGACACCCGTTTGAGGAGTGCGACGCGCTCGATGGTGAGCAACATGGCGACGACCCTAGCCCCGGGCTCGGCCGTCGCCCGGTCGCCGATGCTCGACCTCCTCCGTCGGGTTCGGGCATAGTGCTGGCATGTCCGAGACGGCGGCCGCCGACGAGGCGCCGCCCCGCCGACGCGTGGTGCGCGACCCGGTCCACGACTACGTCGAGATCCCGGGCGAGCTGGAGCCGCTGGTGGCGTCGGCGGCCCTCCAGCGGCTGCGGAACATCTCGCAGAACGCACGGGCCAACCGGCGGTACCCGTCGCTGACCGGCTCCCGCTACGAGCACGCCCTGGGCACCATGCACCTGGCGGTCGCCGCCTGGCAGAGCGCCTGGCGCACCTGTGACGAGGAGGTGCGCCTGGCCTTCGCCCGCGAGGTGATCTCCGAGGTGCGGGCCGCCCCGGGGCCGGACCCGTGCACCGCTCGCTGGGTGAGCGGGGCCGACGTCGAGGACACCCCGATGTGGCAGGACTTCCCCCGGGTGATCGGGCTGGTCGTCGCGGCCGTGGGCCTGCTGCACGACGTCGGCCACCCACCGTTCTCGCACGTCCTGGAGCGGTTCTACCAGGAGCGGATCGAGCTCATCATGGGCGCCGACGCGGCCCGTGACCAGCTCGAGTACGCCGCCGTCACCGGCCAGGCGCAGTTCCACGAGTGGGCGGGACTGCGGATCTTCGACAACCTTCCGGACGACTGCTTCCGTCACCTGCCGCGGCAGATCGTCCGCCTCATCCTGGCCGACCGGGTGGGCGACGACTGGACCGACTGCCTGCACAGCATCATCGACGGGCAGTTCGACGTCGACCGCCTCGACTACCTGATGCGCGACGGACTACGAGCCGGCACCGAGCTCGGGAGCATCGACTGGCGCCGCCTCGTGGACAGTCTCGAGCTCCACCAGGTGTCCGACGGCTGGCGAATCGGCTTGGGAGCCCGCGGCATCTCGGCCTTCGAGACCATGCTCGTGCAGCGCGCCCAGCACTACCGCTGGGTCATCCACCACCCGGCCGCGGTCGCCGCCGACGCGGGCTTGACCCGCTGCGCCGAGGGCATCTTCGACCTGGCCACCTCTCCCCCGGATGCCGAGGGCGCCGACGGTGCCGCTCTCGCCGAGCTGAGGTCCGTCATACCGAACCTCGACTACGTCGACGTGGCCGCCCGGTTCGACGTACCGGCAGCGGTATGCCGCGACGACGTCGACTTCCTGGCCTGGCTCCGCGCGGCTCGAGCGCCGCTCACCGCGCTCGCGACGTCCGAGGCGCCCGACCTTCGGCAGCGGGCGCGCCGGCTGCTGCGTCTGCACGACGTGGGCGACACCTTCGCCCTCGAGCCGGTCGCCGCCTGGCGCAACTACCACGAGTACCTCGAGCGCGCCGAGGAGAATCCCCACGACGTGGCCGCCCTGGTCGAGCAGGCGCCGCCGGCCAGGACTCCGTCGTTCCTCGTCAGTGCCGCCAGCCGCCAGGCCGCCGCCCTCATGCTCACCGAGCCTCCCGCCCGGCTGAACGGGGCGCTGGACGAGCTGCTCGGCGACGACGACCATGTCGGCGCCCGGATCGTCGAGGCGTGGCTGTCGACGACCACCCCTCGCATCGACGGCCTGGGTGAAGGCTTCTGGCTGGTGGCGCCGGTCGGATTCCTCGCCGTACGAGACGAGTTCGCCACCGTGTGGCGGGGCGACGTGGAGTCGCCCCTCAGCGCCGTGAGCCCTTTCCCCCTGGCCCTCATCGCGATCGAAGTGATGCGGCCGCACTGCTACGCCTACTTCGTGCCGTTCACCACGGCACCCATGCACCCCGGGAAGGAGGCGCGGCGGTCCGTGGGAGACGCCTTCTTCCAAGCCCTCGCCGCAGGCCCCGTGCCGACCGTCAGCGCCGGTTGAGGACGGCCCTGAGCTGCTCCTCGGTCTCGTCCGCGAGCCGCTCGAAGACCAGCTTCATCGCGGGAGCGGCCAGTGCGGCGATCCCGTGCATGTCGAGGTCGGCGCGGTAGGTGATCTCGCTGCCGCCGCCGGACGGCAGCACCGAGATCGTGTCGGTCGAGGTGGCGCCCTTGTTGCGCCCCACGAGGACGAGCCCCTCGCCGGTGAGCTCGGTCAGCTCGTACTCGAGCTCCGTGGTCAGCCCGGCGACCTTCGAGACGTTGTGCCACGTCGTCCCCACCTCGACCGGCCCGGACCCGTTCTGCGTGCACGACTGGGTACCCGGGTCCCACTCCGTCGCGTTGGCGAAGTCCTTGAGGTAGTCGATGACCTCGGCGGGTGGAGGGGTGACGGTGAAGGTGCGCTGGACGCTCGGCATCCCTCATCCTCACCCGCCACCGGTGGAGGCCGCAGCCCGAGATTGGCTCGCCGACCACCCACCCGCCACTCCACGCGCCGGGGGCCGGCTCCAGCGTCGTCAAAAGGTGACGCATACCGAGGCTCGCAATGGTCAGATGGGTGACGTGCTCGTCGAGCGTGACCCGTTCCTCGCCCCCTTGCTCGAGTGGGTGCCGGACGCCGACACCCGCTCCGGGCGGCTGGTGCTCCTCGGCGGGGAGGCCGGGGTCGGCAAGTCCTCTCTCATCGGGTTGCTGGCCACCAGGGTCGGCGAGGACGTCACGATGCGGCGTGGGTTCTGCGACAACGTGGCAACCCCGGCACCGCTCGGTCCGGTCATCGACGCGCTGCCGGAGCTCGCCGACCGCATCGAGGTGACGACCGCCGGGACTCGTCCCCGGCTGTTCCGGGAGATCCGCTCGCGGTTGGCCGACCGCCCCACCGTGCTGCTCCTGGAGGACGTGCACTGGGCGGACGAGGCGACGCTGGAGCTGATCCGGTTCCTCGGACGCCGACTCGAAGGGATGCCGCTGCTCGCCGTCGTGACCTTCCGCGACGACGAGGTCGGACCGGGCGACCCGCTCACGGCGCTGCTCGGCGATCTCGCCACCGCGCCCTCCGTCGCCCGGATGCACCTGCCGTTGCTCAGCGCGGACGCGGTCGCCACGCTGGTCGCGGACGCGGGGTCCGGGCTCGACGCCGGCGCGCTCTACCGACGGACCGATGGGAACCCGTTCTTCGTCACGGAGGTGCTGGCCGCCGGCTCCCTGGATGCGCCCTCGACGGTGCGCGACGCGGTGCTGGCCCGGTTGACCGCCCTGTCGCCGGCCGCCCGGGACGTCCTGGGCGCTGCCGCGGTCCTCGGTCCCGGCGCGTCGCTCCGGCTGCTCGGCGAGGTCGCCGGTCAGCCGGCCGAGGCGGTGGACGAATGCGTCGATCACGGGATGCTCGTCGCCGACCAGGGTGCTACGGGGTTCGCGTTCCGGCACGAGATCGCCCGCGAGACGGTCGAGGCGAGCCTCTCGGCCGGCGCGCGCACCCGCCGGCACGCCGCCGCCCTGGCTGCCCTGATCCGGCTGGGTGGCGCCGACGACCACCGGCTGGCCCACCACGCCGCCGGGTCCGGGCAGCAGGAGGACGCCGTCCGCTACTCCATCGCTGCCGCCGGCGACTCCGGTCGTCTGGGCGCGCACCGGGAGGCCGCCCGCGAGTACCGGCTCGCGCTGCGCTTCCCCGAGGTCCTCGACCGGGAGCAGACCGCGGCCCTCTACGAACGCCTCTCGTACGAGTGCTACCTCACCAACGAGCCCGACGCGGCTCTCGCGGCACGCCGTCGGGCGCTCGAGCTCCACGCGCAGGCGGACCCGGCGTCGGAGGCGGTCGGCGCCGCGCAGCGCTGGATGTCGCGGCTCTTCTGGTTCCTGGGTCGCGGTGCCGAGGCCGAGCGGTACGCCGACCTCGCCGTGGCGACCCTCGAACCGCTCGGAGCAGGACACGAGCTGGCCATGGCGTTGAGCAACAAGGCGCAGCTGGCCATGCTCGCGGGTCGCGTTCCGGAGACCCTCGACTGGGGCTGGCGGGCGGTCGAGCTGGCGCGGTCCATCGGCGACCGAGACGTCGAGAGCCACGCGCTGAACAACATCGGTACGGCCCTGCTCTTCGGCTCCGACCCGCTCGACGGCATCGCCCGGTTGCACCAGAGCCTCGACATTGCCGTGACCGACGACCTCCACGAGCACGCCGCTCGTGCCTACACGAACCTCGGAGCCGGTCAGGTCCGCAACCGGGCGCTGGCCGGCGCCGACCAGGATCTGCGTGCCGGGATCGCCTACTGCTCCGAACGCGACCTCGACGCCTGGCGCCTGTACATGCTCGCGTGGCTGGCGGTCTCGATGCTCGAGCAGGGCCGGTATGCGGCAGCGGCGCAGCTCGCCGAGGAGGTGATCCGGAACCCGAACACCCCGCCGGTCAGCCGCATACCCGCCCTCGTCGTGGCGGGGACCGTCGCGCTCCGGCGCGGCGACCGGGGCTCCGCCGACGAGCGGCTCGACGAGGCCCGCGACCTCGCCGCCTCCACCGGCGAGGTCCAGCGGATCATGCCGGTCGCAGTGGCGCGCGCAGAAGCCGCCTGGAGCGCCGACGACCTCGACGCCGCCGCACGGGAGCTGGCCGTCCTCGACGCGTTCCCCACCGACCAGTTCCTCGACTGGGAGGTGGCGGAGGCGGACTGGTGGCGCCGGACGGTCGGGATCGACGCCCCCGCTCGGACCAGCGTTCCCGAGCCCTTCGCGCGAATGGCCGACGGCGACTGGCTCGGGGCAGCAGCGGTATGGGAGCGGATCGGCTGCCCGTGGTGGCAGGGCGTCTGCCTGTCGCACGCCGAGTCCGTGGACGACGCTCGGGCGGGCATCGAGCTGCTCGCCGCGACCGGAGCCGATGAGACCCGCACCGCCCTGATGCGAGGTCGCCGGCGGGCCGGTCAGGTGATCCCCCGCGGCCCACGCGAGCAGACCCGAGCCAACCCCGCCGGTCTCACGGCCCGCGAGCTCGAGGTGCTCGCGCTGCTCGCCGACGGCCTCACCAACGCCCAGCTGGCCGACCGCCTCTTCCTCTCCGCGAAGACCGTCGACCATCACGTCTCCTCGGTGCTGCGCAAGCTCGGCGAGCCGAACCGGGCGGCGGCCGCCGCCGCCGCACGACAGCGAGGGCTCCTGCCCAACATGGGGAACGCTCCCGATGTGCGCCCCTGACCCGCTGACGTTCCCTTGAGGCAGGCCGGTAGCCGGCCCACCAACGATCAAGGAGAACCACGATGGCGCTGTACATGGACATCCACACGATGGACGGACCGGTCGGGATGGGCGACGTGGCGCAGGCCCACGCCGCCGACCTGCAGACGCAGGAGAAGTACGGCGTGAAGTACCTGCGCTACTGGGTGAGCGAGGCGGACAGCAAGATCTTCTGCCTGGTCGACGCGCCGGACATCGACGCGGCCAACACCGTCCACCGTGAGGCGCACGGCCTCGTCGCGGACGAGATCTTCCCCGTGTCCGAGGGCGTCTGACCCTCGGCCGAACCAGTCACCGGACGGGCTCCCGACGCGGTATGCGTGGGGAGCCCGACCTTCGCCCGCCGACGGCACGGGTGTGCCACGCTTCGGCTCATGACCGACGACGTCGCCGTCACGGCTCCCTCGCCGGCCGGGCGAGAGACGCGGGAGCAGCGGGCCTGGTACTTCTACGACTGGGCCAACTCCGCCTACGTGACCACCACGGCGACCGTCCTCATGGCGCCGTACCTCACCTCGATCGCGACGGCGGCCGCCTGTCCGAACCTGCCCGACGGCGAGCGCTGCACCCAGACCCTCAGCCTGCTGGGCATCCCCGTGTCCCCCGGGTCCCTGTTCGCCTACACGGCAACGGTCTCGACGATCGTCTCGGTCCTCGTCCTCATCGTCGTGGGCGGCATCGCGGACCGCAGCCGCCGGCCCACCCGGATGCTGGCCGGGTTCGCCTGGCTCGGCGCCGTGGCGGCGGCCGCGATGTTCTTCGTGGCGGGCACGAACTGGCAGCTCGGTGTCCTGCTCCTCATCATCGCCAACCTGGCCCTCGGGTCGTCCCTCGTCATCTACGACTCGCTGCTGGTCAGGA
The DNA here is from genome assembly GCA_963713345.1 of uncultured Actinomycetota bacterium. Taxonomy (GTDB): domain Bacteria; phylum Actinomycetota; class Actinomycetes; order Actinomycetales; family Dermatophilaceae; genus Lapillicoccus. The sequence continues at coordinate 97,245 of CAVQLI010000011.1, forward strand.
TCGCGTCGCCGGACGAGCGGGACCGCGTCTCGTCCAAGGGCTGGGGCTTCGGCTACCTCGGCGGCGGCATCCTCCTCGCGCTGAACTTCGCGCTCGACCTGTTCCACACCAACCTCGGGCTGGACCGGGAGATGTCGACGCGGATCTCGCTGCTGTCGGCCGGTCTCTGGTGGGGACTGTTCACCCTCATCCCGGTCCTCGGGCTGCGCCATGTCGGCGGCACCCTGGCTCCGCCGGTGGAGAAGTCCCGTGGGGTCGTGGGCGGCAGCTTCGCGCAGCTGGTCGACACGTTCAAGGAGCTGCGCCTGTTTCCGCAGACCATGCTCTTCCTGCTCGCCTACCTGTTCTTCAACGACGGGATCCAGACGGTCATCGGCAACTCCAGCCTCTACGGGATCGAGGAGCTGCAGTTCTCACAGTCGACGGTCCTCGGCGTCTTCCTGTTCGTCCAGTTCGTGGCGTTCGGAGGGACCGCGCTGTTCGGCCGGGTGGCCGCCCGGATCGGCGCTTGGCGGACCGTCCTGATCTGCCTGGCCATCTGGACCCTCATCGTCGTCGTCGCCTTCTTCGTGCCCGCCAAGAGCCTGGTGCTGTTCATCGCGCTCGCCCTGTTCATCGGGCTGGTCCTCGGCGGCAGCCAGGCGCTCTCGCGCTCCCTCTACAGCCAGCTCATCCCGCGTGGCCGGGAGGCCGAGTTCTTCAGCCTCTACCAGGCCATGGAACGCGGCACGAGCTGGTTCGGGACGCTCACGTTCGGGCTGGTCTACCAGTTCACCCACTCGTACCGGTGGGCCATCGTGGCGCTCGTCGTGTTCTTCGTCGTCGGCGGTCTGCTGCTCTCCCGCGTCCGCATGCGGGAGGGCATCGAGGCCGCCGGCAACGAGGTCCCGGCGGTCATCTGAGGCGCTGCCGAACCCGCGCGAAAACCCCGTCCGCACCTCCTGAACCACCCGCGCTCCCCCGTCGTCTTCCTCCTTGTGATTCCCATCACAAACGGGTCTCGGTTCACCGAACGCCACGTAATGCCGGAACAACGCATCCGGACACGTCGTTGGAACCGAATGAGTCGCAGGTGGAGCACGGGACAAGCGCCGCGCGACGTGATCTTCGGAGGGAAATCGAGATGGCTGACCGTACGTTACGCGGCACGCGGCTGAGCACCTTCAGCTTCGAGTCGGAGACCAACGTCGTTCCCAGTGAACGACGCATCACGACCTATGTGTGTCCGCAGGGGCACCGCATCGAGCTGCCGTTCAGCGTCGAGGCCGACGTGCCTCCGGTGTGGGAGTGCCGCTGTGGCAGCGAGGCCAAGCTCCTCGACGGCCCCGAGGTGACCCCCAAGGAGACCAAGCACGTCCGCACCCACTGGGACATGCTGCTGGAGCGTCGCTCCATCCCCGAGCTCGAAGAGCTGCTCGAGGAGCGCCTCACCCTGCTGCGCGAGTCGCGCGGCGAGAAGCCGACGAGCAAGCGCACCGCCTGACGCGCAGACGACAGGAAGGGCCCCGTCCACTGGACGGGGCCCTTCCTGGTGTCGGGGACCGTGAACGATGTCCGACCCTCTGGGGTCGACAATCGTCCACGCTCCCGCTCGACCGGCGACGGGACGGGACGCTTAGAGGACTTCGCCCTCGATGACGTCGTCGGAGGCGGCGCTGCGCGACGCCGGGTTGGGCCCCTGTCCGGGACCCTGCGGGCCGGGACCGAAGCCGGACGGCGGCATGCCACCCGGCGCATACACACCGGCCAGCAGCCGGCGGGCGACGACCGCCTCCAGCAACCGGCGCGCGACGGGGCGGGTGAACGGCAGGACGAGGAAGAACCCCACGAAGTCGGTGATGAACCCGGGCGCGAGCAGCAGCACTCCCCCGACCATGACCAACGCGGCGTCGGACAGCTGGCGCGACGGCATCGTTCCGGTGGTCAGGGCCTCCTGCAGGGAGGCCCAGGCACGAGCGCCCTCGCGGCGGACCAGCCAGGCACCGAACATCGACTCCGCCAGGAGCAGGAAGAAGGTCTGCCAGCCACCGATCGCCCGGCCGACCGCGATGATGATGACCACTTCGAGCAGCGGGACGACGAGCAGCAGCACCACGAGGAGCAGCTGCCAGCGTCCGCGGCGGCGCGGACGGGTCCCCGGGCCGGGGCTCACAGTCGGTGCCATGCCGCCTCCTCACGCCGGGACCGGGCCGACTGGGCCCGACCGCGCAGGCGGTCCACCCGATGCGTCACCGACCACTTCGTGACGTTGAGCATGGCCTCCTGGATGATGTGCCCGCTCATCTTGGACTCGCCGATGACACGCTCGACGAACTCGATCGGCACCTCGACGACGGTCAGCCCGGACTTCACGGCCCGCCAGGTCATGTCGACCTGGAACCCGTAGCCCTGCGACTCGACCGAGTGGAGGTCCATCTGGTGCAGGGCCGACGCCCGGTAGACGCGGTAGCCGCCGGTCGCGTCGTGGATCGACATGCCGAGCATGACCCGGACGTAGACGTTGCCGCCGACGCTGAGGACCCGTCGGGACATCGGCCAGTTGACGACAGTGCCCCCGCGGACCCACCGGGAACCGATGACGACGTCGGCGTGCTCCGCGGCGTCGAGCAGGGCGGGCAGCTGCTCGGGCTGGTGGGAGCCGTCCGCGTCCATCTCGACCGCGGCGTCGTAGCCCCGGTCGAGGGCCCACGCGAATCCGGCGAGGTAGGCGGCGCCGAGCCCCTGCTTGCCGGGCCGGTGCAGGACGTGGACCTGAGGGTCGGACCCGGCGAGGTCGTCGGCGACCTCGCCGGTGCCGTCGGGAGAGTTGTCGTCGAGCACCAGGATGTCGACGGACGGCACCGCGGACCGCACCCGCTCGACGATGCGCGGGAGGTTCTCGCGCTCGTTGTACGTGGGGATGAGCACGACGACCCGACCCAGTGGTGGGCGGTGCTGCGGCTCGGTGATGGGGGTGGTCATCCTCGGTGCGGTTCTCTCTCGACGGGGCTGTCGGCCGGTATGCGGGTGGCGGGTTCGGTCGGTCGTCGACGGAGCCCGACCAGCAGGACGACCGCGAACGCGAGACCGGCCGCATACTCCGGCCAGGGACCCACCATCGTCGCGACCGTCCGGACGCTCCGGAGGGGCAGCGAGCCGGACAGGACCGTCCTGGTGAACAACGCGCTCGGCTGATGCACGGTTCCGTCCGGCGTGATGAGGGCGCTCACCCCGACGGTGGAGACGTGGACGACCGAACGGCCGTGCTCCATGGCCCGGATCCGGGAGATGGCCAGCTGCTGGACCGACTCGTCGGTGTAGCCGAAGGTCGCGTTGTTGGTCTGCACCAGGAGCAGGTTGGCGCCGAGGTCGACGTTGGCGCGGACCAGGTCGTCGTAGGCCACCTCGAAGCAGATCGTCGGTCCGGCCAGGACCTCGCCCCCGGCCGCCGCGGGCACGCGGAAGAGGACCGGTCCGGTGCCCGCGGCGAAGTCCGCGCGGACCAGGTCCACCTTGTCGCTGAAGCGGCGGAAGAAGTCCCGGTTCGGGATGTACTCGGCGAACGGGACGGGGTGCTGCTTGACGTAGGTCTCGGTGATGCCCTTGCCCGGCTCGTAGAGCAGCGCGACGTTGGAGATGTCGGGGGCCGGCTGCTCGAGCAGGGTGCCGACGACGAGCGGGGCGCCGACGGCGTCGACGGCCCGGAGGATCTCGTCCTGGGCATCGCTGTTGCGGGTGGGGTCGATATCGGAGGCGTTCTCGGGCCAGACCACGAGGTCGGGCTTGGGGCGCGTCCCCGCGGCGACCTCGGCGGCGGCGTCCTCGGTCGCGGTCACGTGGTTGTCGAGGACCTGGCGGCGCTCGGCGTTGAAGTCCAGCCCGGCTCTCGGGACGTTGCCCTGGACCGCCATGACGTTGCTCGGGGTGCCGTCGGTCGGCAGGGGCACGGCGAACCCGGCGACGAGGACCACGGCCGCCCCGGCCAGGGCGAGCAGGGCCCGCGTCCGGCGGGGGCCGTGGTCGACCCCTCGGCTCAGCCGAGGACCGAGGTCCCAGACGAGGGCGGCCAGCAGCCCACCGGCCAACGCCACGGCGAAGGTGACCGCCGGGGCGCCGCCGAGCGCAGCCAGCCGACCGAGGGGCGAGTCGGCCTGGCTGAACGCCAACCGGACCCAGGGGAAACCGCCGTAGGGAACTCGGTCACGCAGCGCCTCCTGCGCCACCCACGCGAGCGCGATGACCTCAGGGCGGATCCGCGGGACCGGACCGCGGCCCTGAAGGTACGCGGTGGCCGCCCCGAGCAGCGCGACGAAGAGCGCCTGGCATACCGCGAGGCCGGCCCACGGGACGACACCGACGACGATGCCCGCCCAGCTGAGGGAGTACCCGAAGAAGACGAGGCCGGTCACCAGGCCGAGGAGGAACCCGGTGCGGACCCGGGCGCCGCAGGTCGCGAGGGCGAGCAGGGCCACCCCGACAGGGGCCAGCACCCAGACGTCGTGACCCGGGAACGCCGCGCAGAGCGCCACCCCGGCGAGCAGGGCGAACCCCAGGCGGACCACGAGCGACACGCGGCAACCGTAACCGCGGCGGCTCGACGGGGTATGCGGGCCCGCTGCGGGCGTGCTCAGACCGTGACGGTCCGGCGTCGGTCTCCGCTGGGGACCGCGACGGCCCGGACCGCCGTTGGGACCAGCATCTCGCCGGCAGGATGCCGGTCGGATGGCTGTTGTCTACTAGGCGGTACGGGCCGTCACAGTGTTCACCAGTCAGCGGTGCGGGCCCAGTTCATGGCCCATTCGGCGAGCCTGGCATGGTCGGCGGCTGCGCGCGCTAGCCGCCGAAGAACCCCCTTCCGAACAACTCCCCGAGCCTCGCGGCTGACCGTCCAGGTGAACCACCGGGCCATAAGTTACTCAGGGCCCACCGGCTGTCAACCCGCCGTTCACCTGCACAAACGCGCATTCGTGCAGGTCAGCGCGACATCGCCGTCGACAGCGAATCACGTTCATTTGCAGAGTTTTTCGTCGATGTCGGCGTGTCGCACCACGACACGCCGCCGCCCTTCGGTACGGCGTCTCACAACCCGGGAAGGACGTCCTCGGCGAGCAGGTCGTACAGCTCACGCGACCGCTCGGGGTCCTTCAGGTGACCATCTGGCGTAATGAACTCGTCGACCCCGGCCGCCGCATACCGGCCGAAGGTGTCGCGGAGCCGTTCGACCGAGCCGCCGATGGCCCGCGCGCCGTCCTCCGGCACCGGGTCGCGGCCGAGGACGACGAGTGCCTGCGTCGAGCGGCGCAGCGTCGCGGGGTCTCGGCCGATGGCCTCGCAGGCCTGCGTGATCAGCGCGCTCTTGCGCGCGAAGAGCTCCGGCGTGCCCCAGACGTTCCACTCGTCGGCCTGCCGGGCGACGATCCCGGGCATCACCTTCTCCCCCGCGCCGCCGATCAGCAGCGGCATCGGTCCGACCGGCTTGGGGTCCATGCCGGCGTCCCGGAGGCGGTAGTGCTCGCCGTCGAACGTCGTGACCCGCTCGTCGCGGAGCGCCCGGATCACCTCGCACGCCTCCTCGAAACGGCGCAGCCGCGCGCCCGTGGTGAGCAGGTCGATGCCGTACTGCGCGTGCTCGTTCTCCTGCCAGCCGGCGCCCAGGCCGAGGACGAAGCGGCCGTCACTGATGACGTCGATGGTGGCGGCCTGGTTGGCCAGGACCGCCGGGTGGCGGTAGAGGTTGCCGGCCACCAGCGACCCCAGCCGGACCCGGGGAACGACCGCGGCCAGGGCGGCGAGGACCGAGAACCCCTCGAGGACGTGGCCGCCGCCCTGGGCGGTGTTGTCCATGAAGTGGTCCATGATCCAGACGCCGTGGTAGCCCCGCGACTCCGCGTGGAGGGCCAGGTCCCGGACGACCGGCCAGGGGTGGACGGCGCTCGGCCACGCACTCAGCTGCATACCCGCATCCTGCCGCTATTCGCGTGAGCCACCGGAACCGCCCCGACCCGTCTCGCCGAAAGGTCAGGGGACGACGCAGGTTCCTCGGGCCGTGGTGGCGACGATCGGCGGGTCCAGGACGTCGGCCGCGGACGGCTGGGCGTCCGAGCCTGCCCCCCGGGCGACCACCCGGACCTCGAACTCCATCTCCCGACTCCGGCGCCCGACCCGGACGAGCCGGCACTCGATCTCGATGACGTCACCGGCCCGGACCGGCGCGCGGAACTGGACGTCCGCATACGACGCGAACAGCCCTTCGTCGCCGTCGGTGCGGATGCACATCTCGGTGGCGACGTCGCCGAAAGCGGCCAGCGAGTAGGCGCCGTCGACGAGGTTCCCGGCGTAGTGGGCGTGGCTGTAGGGCACGTAGCGGCGGTGCGTGACGACGGTGCCGACCAGGGGGCGGCTGCTCATGAGGCCCTGCTCTCGGCCGGGGTGACGAGGGCGTGGACGAGGTAGCGACGCGACCTCGCCCGGGGTGGTCCCGCGACCGAAGATCCGGTCGACCCCCAGGGCCGGCGCCGAACCCTCCTCGAACCGCGGACCGCCGACCACGAGCAGCGGCACCTGGCCGGCGGGGTACGCCTCGCGGAACGCGGCGGACATCGCCGACGTGTTGTGGATGTGGGCGTCCTTCTGGGTCACCACCTGGCTGACGAGGACGGCGTCGGCGCGCTCGGCCCGCGCCTGCGCGACCAGTTCGGGGACGAGGACCTGCGCGCCGAGGTTGACCACCCGGATCTCGCGGTAGTACTCCAGGCCCTTCTCCCCCGCGAAGCCCTTGATGTTGAGGATCGCGTCGATGCCGACGGTGTGCGCGTCGGTCCCGATGCAGGCGCCGACGACGACCAGCTTGCGGCGCAGCGACCGCTTGATCGAGAGGTTGACCTCCTTGGCGGTCAGCAGCGGGTACTCCCGCTCGACGACCGTCACGTCGCGCAGGTCGACGAGGTGGCTGGCCGACCCGTAGACGACGAAGAAGGTGAAGTCCGGACCCATCGCCTTGGCGTGGACCAGCAGGGCCGGCTCCATGCCCATCTTCGTCGCCAGCTGGAGCGCTGCGCCCTCGGCGCGCTTGTCGTGCGGCAGCGGCAGGGTGAAGGACACCTGGACCATGCCGTCGCCGGTGGTGTCGCCGTAGGGACGGACGAGGGGAGGCGTGTCGCTCACCGGGAGTCGTCCTCGTCTCCAGCAGCGTAGCGGCCGGGTTGTCGTACCCGCCCGCCCCGGTGGCCTTCTCGACGACCCCGTCGAGGCCCTTGCCCCGGTCGGCGGGCCGCTTCATCAGGCCGAAGGTCCCGTCGCCGATCGCGGGCAGCAGCCCGTCGTCGACGATCCTCTCGAGCAGCCCGACCGACTCCCCCAGTACCTCCCGGGCCCGCGTCTGGATGAACCCGTCCCGCGGCGGGTGGAAGTCCTCGGTGAGTCCTCCGGCGGCGTTGAGCACGTAGCGGACGTTCTGGAGGGCCAGGTCGCGGTCGGACAGGAACGGCGTCACGACGGCCTCGGTCATCATCCCGACCAGGAGGATCCCTTGCCCCGTCATGGCGCCGACGAGGTTGAAGAACCCGTCCAGCAGGTAGCCGCGGAACACGTCGCCGGTCATGTGCTTCGTCGGTGGCATCCACTTCAGCGGCGCGTTCGGGAAGAGCGTCCGCGCCAGCAGCGCGTGGGCCAGCTCGAGCCGGAACGACTCGGGCAGCTCGGGGTTGATCTCGAATGCGTGACCCAGGCCGAGCTGCCAGTCCTCGAGGCCGGCCTCCTTGGCGAAGTACTCGTTGAGGAGCTGGCTCACCGTCACGGTGTGCGCCGCGTCGACGGCGTCGGCGGTGGTGAGGTAGTTGTCCTCGCCGGTGTTGATGATGATCCCGGCGCGCGCGTGGATCTGGCGCGAGAACCGTTGGTCGACGAAGGTCCGGATCGGGTTGATGTCGCGGAAGAGGATCCCGTACATCGAGTCGTTCAGCATCATGTCGAGCCGCTCGAGCCCCGCCAGTGTGGCGATCTCCGGCATGCACAGGCCCGAGGCGTAGTTGGTCAGCCGGACGTAGCGGCCGACCTCCTTGCTCGTCTCGTCGAGGGCCGCCCGCATCAGCCGGAAGTTCTCCTGGGTGGCGTAGGTGCCCGCATACCCCTCGTGGGTGGCGCCCTCCGGCACGTAGTCGAGCAGCGACTGCCCGGTGGACCGGATGACGGCGATGACGTCGGCGCCCTCCCGCGCGGCCGCCTGGGCCTGCGGGATGTCCTCGTCGATGTCGCCGGTGGCGACGATGAGGTAGATCCAGGGCCGCTGCGGTGGGTCGCCGAGCCGGCGGACGAGGCGCTCACGGGCGGTGCGCTGCCGGTCGATGGTCCGCAGGCCACCCGCGACGGCGGTACGCGCGGCGCGGCGCGCGCGGGCCAGCTCGGTGCCCTCCGGGAGGCGGAACGAGACCGAGCCCGAGGCGGCCTTCTGCGCGAGGGTCAGCAGGTCTTCGGCCTCCGCCCGGCGCAGCGCGTCCCAGACGGGAGTCGTGACCCCGTGCTCCAGCCCGACCTGGCCGCGGACCGCGTCGACGAGGTGGTTGACCCACGGGACGCGCTCGTGGTCCGCTCCGCGAGAGCCCGGCGAGGCGCAGCGTCGCGCGCTCGACTGAGACGGTCGTATGCCGCTGGGCCAGCCGGACGACCGGCCGTCCAGCGGTGCGCGCCAGCGAGCGGGCCCGGCGGACGACCGCGGGGTCGAGCTCGAGGCGGGGGCGCGTCGTCGTCGGCACGGGACCAGGATATCCATGACCGCAGGTTGTCCTGTGCACGACCGCATGGGGCGCAAATCCTCCCGTTGAAGACGGCGTGAACCGAAGGATTCATGGTCCTGCCGGTGCGGCGAAAGTCACGGGACAGGGAGCGCGCCGTCGTGCGACGGTGGTCCGCGTGACCCGGGCCGTGATCCTCGTCGAGGGCGACAGCGACCAGCGGGCCGTGGAGCAGGCGGCGATCCTGCGCGGACACGACCTCGCGGCGGACGCGGTCGAGGTGGTGCCGATGAGCGGGATCACCAACCTGGCCCGGCACCTCAGGGCGGTGCCCGACGGCACACGGGTGACCGGCCTGTACGACAGCGCCGAGGGTCGGTACGTCCGCGCGACCCTGGCCCGGCTGGGACGGAGTGACCCGTTCTTCGCGTGCGACCGGGACCTGGAGGACGAGCTGATCCGGGCGCTGGGCGTGGCCCGGGTGACCGCTGTCATCGACGCGGCCGGCGACCGCGGGTCCTGGCAGACCCTGCAGCACCAGCCGTTCCACCGCGACCGCGCGGAGACCGACGTGCTGCGCCGGTTCATGGGGACGACCAGCGGGCGGAAGCTCAGGTATGCCGGGCTGCTCGCAGCGGCGCTGGCACCCGATGAGGTGCCAGCGCCGCTGGTGGCCGTGCTGGACGAGGCGACCCGACGGTCCGCACGTCACGGCTAGCGCGTGACGAGGGCGGCGAGGCTGGTCCCGAGCATCACCAGCCCGAGGATGCCGGTCACCATGTGCTGGACGTCGACGACGACCTCGTGACCGGCCTTGGGCAGCACGCTCACGGTCCGCGAGTACTCCTCCCGGTAGACGTCGCGCTGCGGGCCGACGCTGACGCCCGCGTACGGGAGCCACCAGCCGGCAACGTGCCCGACCACCACGGAGCCGGCGACGATCACCGCCGTGGCGAGCGACCAGCCCTGCCCGATGAGGACACCGGCGCTGACGAGCAGGCCCGCCGGGTAGGTGGTCATCGCTCCCACCGCACGCTGGTGGTGGTCGCGGTGCTCCAGGTCGTTGAGCGGGTACATCGGCACCCAGTCGGTGAGGACCAGCCAGCCGAGCCACACCAGCGGGGCGACTGCGGCCACGACGGTGACGGTCGACATGTCAGGCGTCGGGCTGCGAGACGGTGATGCGGGGCTGCGGGCGCATCTTCGGCTGACGTCCGTAGCTGACGACGGCGGCGATGACGAGGCCGAGCCCGACGAGGAACAGGACGCCGCCACCGATCAGGAGGCCGACGGCGACGGTGTGCAGGATGGGGACGGTTGCGCCCACCGAGATCGCCGCGTCGACCTGCTCGGAGCCGTCGGCGTTCATCATGACCACGGACCAGTCACCCGGCTGGGGCGCCCAGGTGAGGACCTGCTGCTCGTCGGTGCCCGTGCTGGTGGCGGCCCAGAACGTCTGCGCGGCGGGGCGGCTCGAGGGGGCGCCCCCGGTGACGGGGACGTAGGTGGCCCGGAACGGCGAGGTGGAGACGTCCTCGAGGACGTCGTGCTTGACGCCGGCGAGGTAGGCCGCGACCTTGTCGGACGGGCCGATGCCGATGAACACCGGCTGGTCGGTGAAGGCGGTGACCCGAGCCGTACCCGCGGTCGACTGCGTGTCGATGGACCACCCGCCGTAGCTGCTGACCTGGAGGGCCGAGACGGTGACGGCGTACCCGCTGCTGGTGAGCTGTCCCGGCGCGGACATGAGGTAGCCGTCCCGGTCGCGGGTGTTGTCGACGACGGCGACGGCGACCCCGCCGACGAGGATGGAGATCCCCAGCAGGCCCAGGATGGCGCCGACGACGATGAGGGCGATCCGGCCACCGCCCCAGGTGGGGGCTGGGCCGGTGCGGGTGGCGGGTGAGGCGGTGGTGACGGCGGTCATGGTGACTGCTCCTTCGGTGCGTACCGCCGGGCTTTCCGGGGCACTACCGAATCTCCCGTCGACGGCCGCGCTGCCCCAGCCGGTGCACCCCCGGACCGGTAGGCCGGTTTTCCGGTGTAGGCGTGGGGTGCGGGCCGTACCCGTGCGCCGGGCTGCGTCGCGCTAGGCGGGCCGGATGATCCGCTGCTCGATGGCCCGGGCGACGGCACCCGCGCGCGAGTCGACGCCGAGCTTGGCGTAGACGTGGGTGAGGTGGCTCTTCACGGTCGCCTCGCTGACGAGCAGCCGCCGGGCCATCTCCTTGTTGCCGAGCCCTTCGGCGAGCAGGCCGAGGATCTCGACCTCGCGGGCCGTCAGGACCGGTCCCGGGGAGCTCGCCCGGCGAACCATCATCGCCGCCACGGCCGGGCTGAGCACCGTCTCGCCGCGAGCGGTCGCCCGGACCGCGCGGAACAGCTCGTCCGGCGGCGCGTCCTTGAGCAGGTACCCCGCGGCCCCGGCGTCCATGGCGTCGAGGACGTCGGCCTCGGTCTGGTACGTCGTGAGGACGAGAACCCGCGGACGCCCGTCCCTCACCTCGAGGGCCCGGATCGCGGCGATGCCTCCGGGGCCGGTCCCCAGGTTGAGATCCATCAGGACGACGTCCGGATCGGTGGCGTGGATCGTCTCGCGGGCGCTGGCCGCGTCGACCGCCTCGCCCACCACGACGACCTCCTCCGGCCGCCCGTCGAGCAGGGCTCGCAGCCCGGCGCGGACAACCGGGTGGTCGTCGACCAGGACGACACGCACCGGTCCGTCGGAGTCAGCCACGCGTCCCATCCTCCCGGGCCACGGGGGCAGCGACGGGGGCGACGGGGGCGACGGGGGCGACGGGGGCGGGGGCGGCGACGGGGACGCTGACGGCGACCGCCGTGCCCGCACCCGGCGTCGACTCCACGTCGAGCCGGCCGCCGAGCGCCGCGACGCGCTCCTGGATCCCCGCGAGGCCGTGCCCCCGCATACCGGCGTCGCCTCCGTCCGCCGCCACGAACCCCCGGCCGTCGTCGAGGACGTCGAGGGACACCGCGTCCTCGTGGAACGTGACGGTCAGGACCGCGCGCGAGGCGGCCGCGTGCTCGGCGACGTTGGCCAGCAGCCCGCGGGCCGAGCGCACGAGCGCGGTGGCGGCCTCCGGTCCCGGGTCCACGACGTCGCCCACCACGCGCACCTCGACGTCGACGGCGGCGGAGCGTGCGGTTTCCGCGGCCAGGTGGCGCAGGTCGGCGACGAGGCCGCCGGGAACGGCGGTCGGCGCGAGGTCGGCCACGACCCGCCGCACCTCCTCGAGCGCGTCGCGGGCCGTCCGGGCCGCCTGCTCCACGTACCGCTGCGCCGCCTCCGGACGCGAGGTCCAGTCCTGGCCGGCGGCGAGCAGGAGCAGGTTGATGCTGGAGAGGTCCTGGGCGACGCTGTCGTGCAGGTCGCGCGAGAGCCGCGCCCGCTCGGTCGCCACCCCGGTCCGGAACTGCGCGTCGGCCAGCTCGCCCTGGGCCTCGCGCAGCTCGTCGACCAGCTGCTGCCGCTCGGTCGCCTCGCGGTCGAGGCTCCGGTATGCGAGCACGGCCAACACCGCGATCGCCACCGGTCCGACGACGACGGTCGGGTCGAACCCGTCGGCGATCCGGCTCCACCCGATGACTACGGTCGCGACGAGCACGGCGATGACCCCGCACGCCCATCGGAACGGCAGCGTGCGCAGCACGACGAACGCCAGCGCGACGGCGCACCACGAGAACGACGGAGCGAGCAGGTTCAGTGGCACCCACGTGGCGACGAGGAGCAGCGCCCAGCCCGGCGCGCGCGACGAACCCCGTCGGACCGCCACGACGACGACCGCGTAGAGCGCCACGAGCAGCAGGCCACCGGCCAGGACCCACAGTGTGCCGCCGTCGACGCCGTGGCCCCGGACGTAGCGGACCGCGGAGGCTACCGTCAGGACGACGAACGCGACGTGCAGCGCACCGTCGAGGACCGGACCGCCCCGCAGCACGGTCGGTGGGCGGGCACGCCCGGGGGCCGACGGGACGTCGCGGCTCATGATCGACCGATGCTAGGCCCGCCTCCGAGCGCGGTCATCATCCATCTGGCTATCCACGAGGTCGACCCGCGGCTACTCGGTCGTCGCCGTCCGGGCGATGACGCGCCTACCCGGAACCTGCGAGCGTCGAGTCGACCGCGGCTACCCGCCGCGACCCGGCGTGACCCGACATGACCCATCCTGGAGACCTGATGCCCTGGAACCGGCCCCGACGGGCCGCCCTCGCCCTGGCGACCACCGCCCTGGTCGCGACCATGGCGACCGCGTGCGCGTCCCCGGGAGGCTCCGTGACGGTCCCGTCGACCGCGTCCCCCTCCCCCGCCACCACCTCGACGACGGAGGCGACCACGAACCCCGTACCGACGCCCGCGAACGGCACGACCGGCACGCGCGACCCCCAGGCCCAGGCCGACCTGGACCGGCGCCTGCGCGACGCCGCCTGGGCCGACGACGTCGCCGCGGCTCGCGACCTCATCGCCCGGGGCGCCGACGTCAACGCCAAGGACGAGACCCAGCAGAGCGCGTACCTCGTCACGACGAGCGAGGGCTACCTCGACCTGCTGAACCTCACCCTCGCCCACGGCGGCGACGTCGCGAGCAAGGACAGCTTCAACGGGACCGGCCTGATCCGCGCCGGCGAGCGGGGGCATACCGGCGTCGTCGGCCGGCTGATCCGGGCCGGCGTCGAGGTCAACCACGTCAACCGGCTGGGCTGGACCGCCCTGCACGAGGCGATCATCCTCGGCAAGGGCACGCCGACCTACGACGACACCGTGCGCGTGCTCGTGGCCGGCGGCGCCGACGTCCGGCTGCCCTCGAGGCGGGACGGCGTCGCGCCGCTCGAGCACGCTCGCAGCAAGGGGTATGCGCGTCAGGTCGCCACCCTGGAGAAAGCCCTCCGTCAGGACGCGGCCGGACCGGTCGACAAGGCGGAGGCCAACCGGCGGCTGCTCGCCGCCGCCACCGACGGCGACCCGGACGCCGCCGCGCTGGCCCTGCGCGCGGGCGCCGACCTGGAGACGGTCGGTGAGCACCGGCGTACTCCCCTGCTGCTGGCCGTGACCCACGACCGGACCGACGTCGCGCGGGTCCTCGTCGCCCTCGGAGCCAACCCGAACGCCCTCGACGACCAGCACGACACGCCCTGGTTGGTCACCGGCGTCACCGGGAGCGTCGCGATGCTCGAGGCGCTGCTGCCCGCCCACCCGGACCTGACCATCCGGAACCGGTTCGGCGGGCTCTCGGTGATCCCCGCGAGCGAGCGCGGCCACGTCGACTACGTACGTCGGGTCGTCCAGACCGGCATCGACGTCAACCACGTCAACGACCTCGGCTGGACGGCGATGCTCGAGGCCGTCATCCTCGGCGACGGCGGCCCGCGGCACCAGGAGATCGTGCGGATCCTGCTGGCCGCCGGGGCGAACCGGGCGATCGCCGACAAGGACGGCGTGACACCGCTGCAGCACGCGCAGCGGAAGGGGCACCGCGAGCTGGCCGCGATCCTCGCGGCGTAGGGCTCAGCGCTTGGCGACCGCGCGGCGCCGGTCGAGGCGGCTCTCGACGAACCCGTCGACGAAGAGCAGCAGCATCGGCCAGGCGCCGACACTCGGGAAGATCAGCACGATGACGAGGATCAGCGCGAGCACCGCGACCGTCGTCCAGCGGTAGGGCCCGGCGAGCCACTCCTTGACCTCCGGCCGGTCGTGCAGCAGCTCCGGGTGCTGCCGACCGCGCAGGCCGAGCAGGTGCAGCGCGATCGACGACACCAGCAGGACCGCGACGTACAGCGCGGTGGCACCGTGCTGGTAGAGGTCGTTGTTGGTGATCAGCTGCGTGGTGAACGGGATGGTCACCATGGTCAGCAGCCAGAGCAGGTGCAGCGCGAGGACGGTCGAGTCGTAGTCGGCGAAGTACTCCATGACCCGGTGGTGGTTGACCCACATCGACCAGATGACGAGGAAGCCGAGCAGGAAGCCGAAGATCGCGTTCGAGTTCTCGCTGAGCAGGTGCCAGAGGCTGTCCCCGGGCTCGGTGTCGCCCCCGAGCTCGACGAGCGGCAGCACGAGCAACGTCATGGCGATCGCCACCGTCGCGTCGCTGAAGTTGACGATCCGGTCGAACCCCCGCTCGGTACGCACGAGGGAAGCGTGCCACGCCGGGGCGGGTCAGATCACGCACCTGACCATCGGCTGACGGACGCGTCCCGCCCCACGTGGGTGCTCGGCGGAAAGTTACGCTGCGCCACATGGAGAACCGCCACCACGACCTCGTCGTCATCGGCACGGGGTCGGGCAACTCCGTCATCACCCCTCGCCTGGACCATCTCGACATCGGCCTGGTCGAGAAGGGTCGCTTCGGTGGCACCTGCCTCAACGTGGGGTGCATCCCGACGAAGATGTTCGTCCTGCCGGCCGACCGGGTCGTCGAGGCCCGCGAGGCGGCCCGGCTCGGCGTCCACGTCGACGGCGTACGGGCCGACTGGCCGGCCATCCGCGACCGGATCTTCGGCCGGATCGACCCGATCTCCGCCGACGGCGAGGCCTACCGCGAGAAGGCCGACAACGTCACGGTCTACCGCGAGCCGGCCCGGTTCACCGGACCGATGACCCTCGACACCGGCACCGGCGTCACGGTCACCGCGGACCGGTGGGTCATCGCTGCCGGCGGCCGACCGCGGCTGCTGGACATCGAGGGCCTGGACCGCGTCGATCCCGAGCGAGGCGTCCACACGAGCGACACGGTGATGCGGATGGGGTCGCTTCCCGAACGGGTCGTCATCGTGGGCGGTGGGTTCATCGCGGCGGAGTTCGCGCACATCCTCGAGGGCCTCGGCAGCCACGTCACCTGGGTCCACCGCGGCGAACGCCTGCTCCAGCGACAGGACGAGTCGATCTCCCGCGCCTACACCGAGATCGCCCAGGCCCGGCACGACGTCCGGCTGCGCACGACCGTCACCGAGGCCCGGCACGACACTCGCGGGTGGACGCTCACGACGACGACCGAGGGTGGCGAGCCGGGCCGGATCGAGGCCGACGCGGTGCTCCTCGCGGTCGGGCGGATCGTCAACACCGACCTTCTCGACGTGGCCGCCGCCGGGCTGCCCTGCCACGAGGACGGCCGCCTGGTTGTCGACTCCTTCCAGCAGACCCCCGTCGGCGGGGTGTTCGCCCTCGGCGACGTCTGCAGCGAGTGGCAGCTCAAGCACGTGGCCAACCACGAGATGCGGGTGGTCAAGCACAACCTGCTGTTCCCGGAGCACCCCGTCGAGAGCGACCACCGGTTCGTGCCGCACGCGGTCTTCACGCATCCGCAGATCGCCGCGTTCGGCAGGACCGAACAGGAGCTGCGCGAGGCGGGCACCCGGTACCTCGCGTACGAGCAGCAGGTGGGCGACGTGGCCTACGGGTGGGCCCTGGAGGACACGACCGGGTTCTGCAAGGTCATCGTCGACCCCGACACCCGGCAGCTCATCGGCGCGCACCTCATGGGGCCGCAGGCGTCTACGGTGATCCAGCCGCTCATCCAGGCCGCCCACTTCGGGCAGCGCGCCGACGACGTGGCCAAGGGCCAGTACTGGATCCACCCGGCCCTCGCCGAGGTGGTCGAGAACGCCCTCCTCGGCCTGGACTGACTCCCGAGTCGACGGCGCTAGCCCCGCCGCGCCTCGAACAGCTCACGGACGGCCGGTGTGCGGCGCACCAGGTCGAGGGCGTACGCGGCGTGCCCGGGGACGTAGCCGTTGCCGACGATCATCGTGACGTCGGCGGCCAGCCCCTCCGCCCCGAGGGCCGCCGCCGCGAAGCTCGTGGCCATCGAGAAGAACACGACCGTGCCGCCGTCCGCCGTGGCGAGGATGGCCGGCTGCTCGCAGCCGGGGACGTCCACGCAGACGACCGTGACGTCGGCGGGTCCGCCCGCCGCGCGGACCGCCTCGGAGAGCCCGAGGGGGGCCCGGGCATCGGCCACCACGACCTCGTCGGCGAGGCCCGAGGCGCGCAGGGTCGCGGCCTCGGCCTCGTTCGGCACGACGCCGATGAGGCGACCGGCACCGGCGTCGCGCGCGGCGGCCAGTGAGAGCGACCCCGACTTGCCGGCCCCGCCGAGGACACAGACTGTCGGGCCGCCGTGGTCGTCTGCGCCGGATCGTGGACGATTCTCGACCTCAGGGGGTACGAAAGCGTCCACGGTCCGGCCGGCCGCCGCCCCGACGACTCGTCGGACCAGGGCTGGGGCGCCGCAGACGTCCATGACCATCAGCGCGAGCCGCGGGTCGAGGTCGTCCGGGAGGACGGCGGCGATCGACCGGCCGAAGAGGATCGCGTGGCCCTGGGCCGGGACCTGTTCACTGAGCCCGTCCCACCGCTCGAGCCCGTCGGTGATGCCCAGTGGCGTCAGCGAGAGCGACACGAGCGTGGCCACCCGGTCCCCCACCGCGAGCCCGAGCGGGCTCTGCGGTCCGACCTCGGCGACCGTGCCCACGAGCATGCCGCCCGACCCGGTGACCGGGTTCTGCATCTTGCCGCGGGTCGCGACGATGTCGAGGACCTCGGCCCGGACCGCGTTGCCGTCACCGTGGTGCTTCTCGGCCAGCTGTCGGTAGGACGCCGCGTCGAGGTTGAGCGTCTCGACGTCGATCCGCACCTCGTCCGGCCAGATCTCCGGCCGCGGGTCGAGCCGGGTGGCCGCCTGTGGCAGCACGCCCCGGGGTTCCAGGACGCGGTGCAGCCCGAGGGGTGACGGGTCGAGGGTGGACACAGATTCTCCTGTCTCAATGGTCTCTGACCGCAGGATCTGCGGTCTGCTGGTGTATCACGCGGACGTTCTCCTTTATCCTTCCATCATGACCGCCGCGATGACGCTGCCCGAGCAGCCCTACGCATACCGGCAGCGCGAGCTCGTCGAGCCGGACTGGACCCGACTGCCCGGCTGGGCCCATGTCACGCCCGCCGAGTGGGCCGACGTCCAGTGGCAGCGTGCCCACTGCGTCAAGAACGTCCGCCAGCTGCACGACGTCATGGGTGACCTCCTCACCGCGGACTTCTACGCCGACCTCGAACGCGACCAGGCGGAGCGCGCGACCATGTCGATGCTGCTCCCGCCGCAGATGCTCAACACCATGGTGCCGTCGGTCGACGGGGACGCGCCGGCGGCCGGCGCCGCATACACCCACGCCTTCTACGCCGACCCGGTCCGGCGCTACATGCTTCCCGTGTTCTCCGACCGACGCAGCGACTGGCCGTCGCACCCCCACGCGACCCGCGACAGCCTCCACGAGCACGACATGTGGGTGGCCGAGGGACTGACGCACCGGTACCCCACCAAGGTGCTCGCCGAGCTGCTGCCGACCTGCCCGCAGTACTGCGGCCACTGCACCCGGATGGACCTCGTCGGGAACTCCACGCCGCAGGTCGCCAAGCTCAAGCTGGCCGGCAAGCCGGTCGACCGGTATGCGGCGATGCTCGCCTACCTCTCCACGACGCCCCAGGTCCGCGATGTCGTCGTGTCCGGTGGCGACGTGGCCAACATGCCGTGGAAGAACCTCGAGGCATTCCTCGACCGGCTGCTGGAGCTGGACAACATCCGCGACATCCGGCTGGCCACCAAGGCCCTCATGGGGCTGCCGCAGCACTGGCTGGCGCCCGACGTCGTGGAGGGCGTCGGCCGGGTCGCGACCAAGGCGCGAGCCCGGGGCGTGTCGCTGGCCATCCACACGCACGTGAACTCGGCGCAGTCGGTGACGCCCGCGGTGGCGGCGGCGGCGCGGGCGATGCTGGCCGCGGGGGTGCGCGACGTGCGCAACCAGGGCGTCCTCATGCGGGGCGTCAACGACTCGCCCGAGCAGCTGCTCGACCTGTGCTTCGCGCTCTCCGACGACGCCTCGATCACGCCGTACTACTTCTACATGTGCGACATGATCCCGTTCGCCGAGCACTGGCGGGTCTCGCTGACGCACGCCCAGGAGCTCCAGCACGCGATCATGGGCTGGCTGCCGGGGTTCGCCACGCCGCGGATCGTCTGCGACGTCCCGTTCGTCGGGAAGCGGTGGGTCCACCAGGTCGAGTCGTACGACACGGAGCGCGGGATCTCCTACTGGCGCAAGAACTACCGCACGTCGATCGAGGGCGGCGACGAGGCGGCGCTGTCGCGCGACTACGTCTACTACGACCCGATCGACACGCTGCCCGAGTCCGGACAGGAGTGGTGGCGGTCCCAGTCCGATCTCGGCGCGGTCGACGAGGTCGCGGCGGCGCGGGCCAAGTCCAGCCGCGAGCTGGCCGTCACGCAGGCCGGCTGACCGAGCACATCGCCCGGGTGTGGGCTGGAACGGTCGGAATTCCGACCGTTCCGGCCCCCACCCGACGAGCTCACGCGGTCACCAGCCGATAGCGTCCCCCGTGGCCGAGACCCAACGCCGCGAGGTGCCACGCCTGGTCGGCGACGAGCTGACTACGGCGGTCAGCTTCCTCGACTTCCAGCGCGAGGCCATCCTGCGCACGTGCGAGGGCCTCACCGAGGAGCGGCTGCGGTGGGTCGGGGTGCCGACCGGGACCAACCTGCTGGGCCTGGTCAACCACCTGGTCGACTCGGAGATCTGGTGGTTCCACCATCACGTGGACGGCGGCGGCTGGGACGGCGACTTCGACCACGACATGCAGGTGGCGGAGTCGGTGACTGCTGACGAGGTGACGCAGGCCTACCGCGCCGCCTGGGAACGCAGCAACGAGATCATCCGTGGCGTCGGTGACCCGGACGCACTCACAGGCCCTTCCGGTGCACGGGCAACGGCTGCCGCTGCGGTGGGTCCTCAGCCACATGATCGCCGAGACGGCCCGCCACGCCGGCCACGCCGACATCCTGCGGGAGCAGATCGACGGCGCGACCGGCCGTTGAGGTCGGACGGCATACTCGCTGCTCGTGGTGAAGCGGACCCGCGGCGACGGCGGCACGCCGGCGACAGTCGCTCTGACCGCCGCGGGGATCGCGTTCACGGCTCGTCCGTATGCGCACGACCCCGCCGCTGCGTCGTACGGGCTGGAGGCCGCAGAGGCCCTCGGCGTCGACCCGGCTCGCGTCTTCAAGACCCTTCTCGTCGACGCCGAGAAGGGGCTGGCCGTCGGCATCGTGCCGGTCGACCGGCAGCTCGACCTCAAGGCGCTGGCCACGGCGCTCGGCGTCAAGCGCGTGCAGATGGCCGACCCTGACGACGCCGAGCGCGCCACCGGCTATGTCGTCGGCGGGATCAGCCCGATCGGCCAGAAGCGCCGGCTGCCAACGGTTCTCGATGACTCAGCCGATGCATACGAGACCGTCCTGGTCTCCGGTGGCCGTCGCGGGTTCGACATCGAGCTGCGCCCCGCGGATCTCCTCGCCGCGTCCGGCGGGACGCTCGCGCCGATCGCCCGCTGAACATTCGGTTCGTGGTGGATGGCGCCGGAACTCCCTGCGGTCCAGAGCACGAACCGGTGGTCTTGGTGATCGGCCCCTGGGACCGGCTCGCGCCGGAGGAGTGCTCCGAGGGCACCAAACCGAGGTAGGCGCCGATCCCGGCCCCGGTGAACCGGTCCCAGTCACCGATCTCGACCGCAACGAGAACGCGGTCAATGTCGAGATCCCGCGCAGGCACACGGCGTCGCACCACCGCAGTGAACTGACCGTCAGCGGCCATCTCCAGGATCGCCGCGTCGAGCCGGTCCCGTCGCCCCGCCGCCAACACCACCGTCTCGTAGGCGTCCTGGAACGCCGCCTGCGTCCCGGCCAGCGGGAACGACAGCCGCAGCAGCCAGTAGTCGTGGGCCTGGGTCCACGCCTTCCCACCCGAGTACACGATCCCGTGCCGCAGCAGCAGCTTGGAGAGCCGATGCCGGGCCCGCATCAGGTCCGCCCGGGCCGCCTCCCGGCACCGCACCAGGTCCCGAGCCGACTCCTCCACCTCGGACGGCACCCGCACCGCCACCACCTCATCCAGGCGCAGCAGCCGGGCCAGGTGCAACGCATCCCGGGCGTCGGTCTTGACCCGGTCCCCGGCCGGCCGCTGGAGCTTCGACGACGCCGCCACCTCGCACCGGATTCCGGCCGCGGTCAGGGCTCGGGCCAACCCGAACCCCGTCGGCCCCGACTCGTACACCGCCGCTGATGGACCCGGCAGCGACTCGACCCAGCGGATCACCACCTCCGGCGCCGGGACCAGCCTCGCCTTGAACACCTCACCGGTCACCCCGTCGATCGCCGCGGCCGCGACCGACCTCGCGTGCACGTCCAGGCCAACACTCGTACGCTCTGTAAACACCCGGGGCCTCCCACAACTGTCGGATAGGCCGAGCAGGCGGCCCCTGCTCGGTAACCCACGAATCTTGTGAGTGAGGCCCCGGCCCGCAACCACCCAACCGGGCGGTCATCCATACGGTCTAGTCGGCGGTCGGGCCCGGGGTGTGGCGGCCCTCCCAGGGGGTCGACAGCACCACCGTCGTCCGGGTGCGCACGTTGGCGGCGGAGCGGATCCGCGCGAGCAGGTCCTCCAGGGCGCCGGGCGTCGGGACGCGGACCTTGAGGACGTAGCTCTCCTCCCCCGCCACCGAGTGGCAGGCCTCGATCTCGGCGACGTCGGTGAGCCGTTCCGGTACGTCGTCGGGCGCTGCCGGGTCCAGCGGGGAGACCGAGATCAACGCGGTGAGCGGCAGTCCGACCGCCTCCGGGTCGACGGCGGCGTGGTAGCCCGTGATGACACCGCGCTCCTCGAGCCGTCGCACGCGTTGGTGCACCGCGGACGTCGACAGCCCGGTGGCCTTGCCGAGATCGGTGAAGCTCATCCGGCCGTCGGCCGCGAGCAGGTCCACGAGTCGACGGTCGAGGCGTTCCACGGGCACAGGCTAGTGGCCGATGCCGGGCGGAACCCGCCAGCGACCACGGATGAGGCCTGCGTCGACCCGTAGGCTGCGGAGCCATGCCCGCCAAACCCACGTCCGGCGAACGGCTCATGCTGCTCGACTCCGCGAGCCTGTACTTCCGGGCCTTCTTCGGCGTCCCCGACGAGCGCAGCGACCCGGATGCCCCCCAGAACAACGCGATCCGCGGCCTCCTCGACATGATCGCGTCGCTCGTAACCACGCACCGGCCGACCCACCTCGTGGCCTGCTGGGACAACGACTGGCGGCCGGCGTTCCGGGTCGAGGCCATCCCGTCGTACAAGGCACACCGCGTCGCCCAGGAGGTGGCCAAGGACGAGTGGGAGGAGGAGGTCCCGGACCCGCTCGAGGCGCAGATCCCGGTCATCGTCGACGCCCTCGCAGCGCTCGGCATCCCCCGCCTCGGCTCCGACGGTTACGAGGCCGACGACGTGATCGGCACCCTCGCGACCGCCTCCCACGGCGTGCGTGCCGTGGACGTGGTCACCGGGGACCGCGACCTGTTCCAGCTGGTCGACGATGCGAACCAGGTGCGGGTGCTCTACACCGCTCGCGGCGGCGTCCGGAACCCTGACCTCGTCGACGAGGCGTTCCTGCGCGAGAAGTACGCAGTGCCGAACGGCGACGCCTACGCGGATATGTCGATCCTGCGCGGTGACACCAGCGACGGCCTTCCGGGCGTGGCGGGGATCGGCGACAAGACCGCCGCCACGCTCATCGAGCGGTACGGCGACCTGGCCGGCCTCCGGGCCGCCGTCGACGGTGGGGACCCGGCCATCAAGGGAGCACAGCGGACCCGTCTGGAGGCCGCGTCCGCCTACCTCGACGTGGCCCCGCTGGTGGTCCGCGTCGCCCACGACGCGCCCCTGCCCACGGTCGACTTCGCCCTCCCGACGAAGGTCGCCGATGCGCGGCTGATGAGCAAGGTGGCGTCGGAGTACGGCGTGACCGCGTCGTTCAACCGGGTGCTGTCCGCCTTCGGCATCGACTAGGGAACCGCCGCGTTTTCCGGGGCCCGGCTGTCCGGTCGACTCCCGTTCCCGCCCTTCCCGTGTCCGCTCGACTGGCAGTCAGGTCGGTCGGCTGGTGTTCTGCGGGCAGTCGAGGCGGCCGACTGGCAGTCGAGCGGGTCTTGGGGAGCAGGATGGCCTGAACCGCGGACACGTCGACGAGGAGGGCTCACGCCCCGACGGCGGCGCGGGAGTAGGCCACCGTCTCGGTCGCCTTGGCGGACAACCAGACCGGAGCTCCGGACACCAGGCCGAGATCGGCCACGGCGGCCGGCGTGACGTCGACGATGGCCGTCGGCTCCCCGCGGATCTCCAGGCGGACGCGGTCCCCGAGGAGCTCGAGGCCTACCACGGTCCCGGGCCACACGTTGCGCGCGCTGACATGGTCCGGGCGGGTGGTGTGGACGGCGACGGCCGACGGCTGGAGGGCGACGAACACCCGGGTGTCGCCGTCCTGCGGCGTCCGGTCGGCCGCGACCGTCGTCACCAGGCTCCCGCCGTCCTCCAGGGTCACCGTGCCGGTCGTCGGGTCGAGCGAACCGGCATACAGGTTGAGGCCGACCAGGCGGGCGACGTAGTCGGTGGCCGGGTGCCGCGCGACGACCGACGGCGTGCCCTCCTGGACGACGCGCCCGTCCTCGACGACGAGGAGGCGGTCGGCCATGACCATCGCCTCGAGCGGGTCGTGGGTGACGACGAGCACCGGCCCCTCGAACTCGGACAGGTGCCCGCGCAGGGCGGTCCGCACGTCGAGGCGGGTACGCGCGTCGAGGGCGGACAGCGGCTCGTCCAGGAGCAGGACGCCGGGGTTCGCGGCCAGGGCGCGGGCCAGGGCGACACGTTGCGCCTGACCTCCCGAGAGCTGGCCGGGGCGGCGGCCGGCCAGCTCGGCCAGGCCGAGCCGCTCGACCCAGTGCTCGGCGGCCTCCCGAGCACCGGCGCGACCCGCTCCCCTGGACCGTGGCGCGAAGGCGACGTTGTCGCGTACGGACAGGTGCGGGAAGAGGCGGTAGTCCTGGAACACGATGCCGACGGGACGGTCCTCAGGAGGCACCCACGTGTCGCTCTCGACGTCATCGAGGACCACGTCGCCGAGGCGGATCGACCCGGTGGTGAGCGCCTCGAGGCCCGCCACGACCCGCAGGAGGGTCGTCTTGCCGGACCCGTTCGGGCCCAGGACGCCGAGGACCTCGCCCGGCGCCACGCTGGCGTCGAGCTCCAGCGCGAACGTCCCCCGTTCGACGCGACCCCGGACGGTGAGCGCGGGCATCACAGCGTGCTCCCGGGCCGGAGCCACCGGTCGCGCAGTGAGGCCAGCACGAGAACCGAGACGAGGAGCAGCACGAGGGACAGGGCGATGGCGGCGTCGGGGTCGCTCTCCATGGCCAGGTAGACCGCGAGCGGCATGGTCTGGGTCCGGCCGGGCGAGTTCCCCGCGAACGTGATCGTCGCC
Organism: uncultured Actinomycetota bacterium; assembly: GCA_963713345.1. Classification (GTDB taxonomy): domain Bacteria; phylum Actinomycetota; class Actinomycetes; order Actinomycetales; family Dermatophilaceae; genus Lapillicoccus. The sequence continues at coordinate 121,323 of CAVQLI010000011.1, forward strand.
CCGAACTCGCCGAGCGCCCGGGCCCAGCAGAGCACTGCGCCCGCCACCAGCGAGGGACCGATCAGCGGGAGGGTGACGCGCCGGAACGCCGTCAGGCGGGACGCTCCGAGCGTGGCGGCCGCCTCCTCGAACCCGCGGTCCAGACCGCGGAACGCGCCCTCCACGGTCACGATGAGGAACGGCATCGCCACGAAGGCCTCCGCGACGATGACGCCCTGGGTGGTGAACGGGAGGGTGAACCCGAACCACCGGTCGAGGTACTGCCCCACCACACCGAGCCGCCCGTACGCCAGCAGCAGCGCCACACCGCCGACGACAGGCGGCAGGACCAGCGGCAGCATCACCAGGGCGCGCAGCACCCCGAGGCCACGGAACCGAGCCCGGGCCAGGACCCAGGCCAGCGGTACCCCGACGACCAGCGACAGGGCCGTCGCTGCGGTGGCACAGATGAGCGACAGCCGGAGCGCTTCGAGAACGTCACTGTTCCGGAGGATCCCCAGGAGCCCGGACCACGGAGCCCGGATGAGCATCGCGGCGAGCGGTACCAGCAGGAACAGCGCGCCGATCAGGGCAGGGACGGCGAGCGGCCACGGGACGGCGGAGCGGTTCCGGACCTGTCGGCGCGCCGGCCCGGTGGGTCGGGGCCGGCTCACGGACTGGCGAACCCGCCCGCCTCGAGGACGGCCATCCCCTCCGGGGAGAGGACGTAGTCGACGAAGGCCTGGGCCGCGGTCGGGTTCGCCGCCTTGGTCAGCGCGGCGATCGGGTAGGTCGTCGACGCGTTGACGTCGGCCGGGATCTCGATGCCCTTGACCTTGTCCCCCGCCGACTTCACGTCGGTGACGTAGACGATGCCGGCGTCGACCTCGCCGAGGGAGACCTTGGTCAGCACGGCCTTGACGTCGGCCTCCTGGCTGACCGGCGTCACGGTGATCTTGGCGTTGGCGAACACCTTCGTCGCGATGCCGCCGCACGGCACCTGCGCCTGGCACACCGCGACCTTGACGCCCGGCTTGGCCAGGTCGTTGACGGAGGCGATGTTGGCCGGGTTGGCCGCCGGGACGGCGATCGCACCGACGTTCTTGGCGAACGGTGTCGAGGACGCTGCCCCGCCGGCCTTGATGACCGCGTCCATGTTGGTCTGGCTGGCCGACGCGAAGACGTCGGCGGGCTGGCCCTGCGTGATGCCGGTGGCGAGAGCCGAGGACGCGCCGAAGTTCGGGGTGATGGTGACGCCGGGGTGGGCGGCCTCGAACTGCTTCTTGAGCGTCGTGAACGACTCCTGCAGCGACGCCGCCGCGAAGACGTTCACCGTGCCGGTGATGGCCGCGGTCGACCCGCCGGCCGACGACGGCGAGGTCGTGCCCGGGGTGGCGCTGGAGCTGCAGGCCGCCAACGCGACGGCCGACGCGCCGGCGACGGCGAGCGCGGTCAGGGAGGTGCGGGTTCTCATGACCGCTCCGGTAGCTCGACGACGACGTTGGTGGACTTGATGGCCGCGATGGCGAGCACGCCGGGCTCCAGCTGGAGCTCGTCGGCCGCCTCGCGGCTCATGAGGGAGACGACACGGTGCGGGCCGGCCTGGATCTCGACCTGCGCCATGACGGTGTCGCGGACCACCCGGGTGACCAGCCCGACGAACCGGTTCCGTGCGGACTCCGACCGGACCAGCCCGAGCGCCGGCTGGTCACCGGCGGCGGCGAGGGTCTGGGCGAACGCGGCCAGCTCGGCTCCCGCGACGACGTTCCGGCCCCCTGCATCCGTTGTCGAGGCCAGCCGACCAGCGTCGATCCACCGTCGAACGGTGTCGTCGCTCACCCCGAGGAGGTCGGCAGCTTCTCGAACCCGGAACGTCGTCACCCGCGCAGCATAGACGCAGGTGCGGCGAGTTCGAGCACGGAGTCCCGCTTCTGCGGCGATCGTGTGGCGTCCCCCCACGATTCGCGGGAGGGGGTCTGCCCCGGGTCAGTCCATCCGGTCGGCCGCCACGACGCCGCGCCGCACCGCGTCGACGGCCGAGCGGGCGGTCGAGGCCAGCCGGGGCGAGCCGTTCGTGACGGCCGCATCGGCGACCTGGTCGAGCAGGTCGATGATCTGCTTGCACCGGCGGACGAAGTCACCCGCGGCGATGTCGCTGCCGCGCAGGACGGCCTCGAGCTGGTGCCCGGCGGCCCACCGGTGGACCATCCACGCGATGCCGCCGTCCGGGTCGTTGGTCACCGGCAGCCCGCTGTCGCGCTCGCGGTCCTCCAGTCGGCTCCACAGCCGGACCATCTCGGTCCACGCCGTGTGGACCTGCTCGCCCGGCATCCGCGGGCTGATCTCGGACTCCTCGCGACGCGGCTCGTGGACCAGCGTCGAGATGGCGGCGGCGAGTCCGGGGGCGTCGAGCTGGTCCCACACCCCGTGGCGCAGGCACTCCGCGGCGAGCAGGTCCTTCTCGGTGTAGAGCCGCCGCAGCTGCTCCCCCCGCGGCGTGACCGTGGTCCCTCCGGGACCCAGGTAGTCCATCTCCTCCAACAGGTCGCAGATCCGGTCGAACGTCCGCGCCACGGAGTTGGTCCGCCCGTCGACCTTGCGCTGCAGCCCCTCGGTCTCCCGCGTGAGGCGCCACCAGCGTTCGGCCCACCGCGCGTGCTGCTCGCGGTCGGGGCACGCGTGGCACGGGTGCGCCCGCATCTGCCGGCGCAGCTCCTCGATCCGCGAGGACTCGTCGGTATGCGCGTCGCCGCGGCCGCGCCCCGGAGGCGGGTCGTGGGGCACGGCGATCCGCAGCGACGTGGCGAGGTCGCGGCGCGACTTCGGGCTCTTGGCGTTGAAGTTCTTCGGCAGCTTGACGGTGGTGATGGGCTCGACCGGGGTCGGGACGTCGACCAACGTCAGCCGGCGCAGCTGTCGGTCCTCGGTGACCACCGCCGGGGACGACGTCTCGCCGCGGCCGCCCTTGTTGGCCTGGACCACCACCGCGTAGCCCGAACGCCGGCCCGACGGGATCCGGATGACGTCACCCACGCGCAGCTTCTCGAGGCTCACGGCCGCCTCCGCGCGGACACTGGCCGCCCGACGCTTGACGGCGTCCTTCTCGACCCGGCCGATCTCGTCGCGGATGGCGGCGTAGGCGGCGAAGTCGCCCCGGTCGCACCGCATCGCCTCCGCATACCCGGCCAGCGCCTCGTGGTTGCGCCGGATCGTCTTCACGAACCCCACCACGGCCCGGTCGGCCTGGAACTGGGCGAAGGACGTCTCCAGCAGCTCCCGGGCCCGGTCGCGGCCGAACTGGGAGACGAGGTTGACGGCCATGTTGTAGGTGGGCCGGAAGCTGGACCGCAGCGGGTACGTCCGCGTCGACGCCAGCCCGGCCACCGCCAGCGGGTCGAGCTGCCGGTTCCAGAGGACGACGGCGTGCCCTTCGATGTCGATGCCGCGCCGTCCGGCCCGCCCGGTCAGCTGGGTGTACTCCGCCGGCGTGACGTCGACGTGGGCCTCGCCGTTGAACTTGACCAGCCGCTCGAGCACCACCGTGCGCGCGGGCATGTTGATGCCGAGGGCCAGCGTCTCGGTCGCGAACACCGCGCGGATGCGGCCCGCGGTGAACAGCTCCTCGACCACCTCGCGAAAGGTCGGCAGCATGCCGGCGTGGTGGGCCGCATACCCGCGGGAGAGCCCGTCGACGAAGTCCCAGTAGCCGAGGATGCCGAGGTCCTCGTCGGCGATGCCGGACACCCGTTCCTCGACGATCCGCCGGATCCGCTCGCCCTCCTCGTCGGGGACCAGCCTGACGTTCTGGGCCAGCAGCTGGCCGACCGCGGCCTCGCAGCCCACCCGGCTGAAGATGAACGTGATCGCCGGCAGCAGCGCCTCGCGCTCCAGACGTTCCAGGACCTCGGCGCGGGTCGCTCCCCCGCCGGGCCGGCCGCCGCTGCCACCACCCGCCGAGCGGGCCATCCCGCGGCCGCCCGGACCGCCGCCGGGACCCCCACCGGGACCGCGGCGGCCGCGGCCACGCGAGGGGAAGCGGTCGTTGTCATGGGTGCGACGGGACAGGTTCGCGATGACCTGGAGCAGCTGGGGGTTCACCCGGGTCGGCGCCGCGTCGCGCAGCGCGTCGACGCCGCCGTCCGGTGCGTTGGACGGGTCGTACGCCTCGTCGACGAAGAGGTCGTACATGCCCTTCCCGACCATCATGTGCTGCCACAGGGGCACCGGCCGGTGCTCGGAGACCACCACCGACACGTCGCCGCGCACCTCGGCCAGCCACGCGCCGAACTCCTCCGCGTTCGACACCGTCGCCGACAGCGAGACCAGCCGGACCTCCGGCGGGAGGTGGATGATCACCTCCTCCCAGACCGCTCCGCGGAACCGGTCGGCGAGGTAGTGGACCTCGTCCATGACGACGTACCCGAGCCCCACGAGGGTGGGCGAACCCGCATACATCATGTTGCGGAGCACCTCGGTCGTCATGACGACGATCGGGGCCTCGCCGTTGATCGACGAGTCGCCGGTGAGCAGGCCGACGTTCCGGGCGCCGTGCCGCCGGACGAGGTCGACGTACTTCTGGTTGGACAGGGCCTTGATCGGCGTCGTGTAGAACGCCTTGCGGCCGGTGGCCATCGCGAGGTGGACGGCGAACTCACCGACGACCGTCTTGCCGGCACCGGTGGGCGCGGCGACGAGCACCCCGTGGCCGGCCTCCAGCGCCTCGCACGACTCGACCTGGAACGGGTCGAGCGGGAACCCGAGCGTCGACGCGAAGGCCGCGAGCTCCCCCTGCTCCCGCGCCGCCATGACGCCCACGCTATGTCACGACGGTGAGGGCCCCGGGGACGACCTCGAGGTCGAGCGGCAGCGGCTCGAACCGCTCCCCGTCGGCCTGGGTGACGATCCCGGGCGCCTCGAGCCGGACGTGGCGGCCGCGCAGGATCTGCACCTGTGGGTGGGTGACGTGGGTCCCCCTGAAGACGCGGGGGAACACGCGGAGGAACTCGGCTCGGGAGACCCGGTGAAGGATGACGATGTCGAGGAACCCGTCGTCGTACGACGCGTGCGGCGCCACTCGCATACCTCCGCCGAAGGCCGGACCGTTGGCGACCGCGACGAGCATCGCGTCGGTCGCCGTGCGCTCGCCGTCGACGGTGACGACGTACGGGATGGGCCGGAAGACCGGCAGCTCGCGGGCGACCGCGATGTTGTAGCGCATCGGCCCGCGCGGCCAGCGCATCCGGGCGGCCCGCTCGTTGACCACCGAGTCGAACCCGCCGCCCAGGACCCCGATCCACCAGCGCGTCAAGCCCGCCGTCGTGACGCACCGACCGAGGTCGACGGCGCGCGTCCGGCCGCCGGTGACCAGGGCCGCGGCGGCCAGCGGCGCGCGGACGGGCAGGCCGAGCTCCCGGGCGTTGTCGTTGCCGGACCCGGCCGCGACCACGGCGAGGGGCGTGGGACGGCCGGCGCAGAGGTTCGCGCCGAGGTGGACCATCCCGTCGCCGCCGACCACGGCGAGGACGTCGATCCGGTATGCGTCGAGGGCCTGCCGCGCCCGGCCCGCCGCGGTGGCCTCGTCGGGTCCGGAGAGGTCGACGACCTCATGTCCGGCCGCCTGGAGCACCACGGCGGTCTGGGCGCCGTACGCGGCCCCCCGTCCGCGGCCGGCCGTGGGGTTGGTCAGCAGGCCGACCCGCGGGAACGCGAGGGCGCCAGGCACGCGCGAAGGCTACCGGCGCGCCGGACGGCCGCATCGGCGTGACCCACCAGCATCTGCATCTGGACGCCGTCTGGTGCCGCCAGGGCGCTCACACCCCACGAACATCCGCATCTCGACGCCGGATGTGCTCCGACTCCCGCCTGCTCGAGCCGGCGTCAGATCGGTGAGGCCTGGTCGTCCGGGAGGTTGCGCCAGGCGACGGACACGTCGCGCTTGGCCCGACGCCGGTCGAGCAGCGCCCCGATGCCGACCGCGGCGAAGAACAGCGCCACCATCGGCACCGCGAGGAAGATCATCGACCACGGGTCCGGCGAGGGCGTCATCATCGCCGCGAACAGGAAGATGAGGAACACCGCCGGCCGCCAGCCCTTGAGCATCACCCGGGACGGCAGCACGCCCGCGGCGTTGAGCCCGACGAGGAACACCGGCAGGAGGAACGCCAGCCCGAACGCCATGATGAACTTCAGCACGAAGTTCAGGTAGGTGTCGGCGGGCAGGATGTTGGTCGCGTCCTCCGGGGTGAACGACAGCAACGCGTGGGCCGCCTTGGGCAGCGTGAAGTAGCCCAGCGCACACCCGGCGAGGAACAGCGGCACCGCAGCCCCGATGAAGAAGACGGCGGTCCGCCTCTCCTTGGACGTCAGCCCGGGGACGATGAACCCCCAGATCTGGAAGAGCCAGACCGGCGAGGCGACGACGACGCCGACGAACAGCCCCACCGTGATGAGGATCGAGAACGCGTCGGTCATCCCGGTGAAGTTCACCGTGGCGATCTGGGCGCCGCGCTCGGCCGCCACGTCCTTGATGGGGGCGACGAGCTTCTCGAAGATCCAGTCGTACTGCCACCACCCGATGGCGGCGCCGATGATGATCGCGATCAGCGAGATGACGACGCGACGGCGCAGCTCGCGCAGGTGGTCCCCGAGGGACATCCTCCCCTCGGGGTCACGCTGCTTGCGAAGTCGGCGGAAGGCCATGCGTCAGTGCCTGACCAGTCGTGTGAGTGGCGAACCGGTGGACCCAGCGCTCAGAGCGCGGGGTTCTCGTAGCGCTGCTGCTCGCCCGGCCGGTCCTGGGCGTCCGCCGAGTGGCCGTTGGACGCGCTGGGGGTCGGCTGGTACGCCGGCGCCGGCTGCGCCGGGGCCTGGGCCGCCGTGGGCGGCTGCGGCGCCGGAGCGGGCTGAGTGGGCTGCGTGGGCTGGGTGGTCTGCGGGGGAACGACGTCGCCCGGGACGGTGTCACTGGCGGCCGCGCTGGGATGCGCGTCCTTGCCGTCGTTCTTCATCTCCGAGACCTCGGACTTGAAGATGCGCATCGAGCGGCCGACGCTCCGAGCGGCGTCCGGCAGCTTCTTCCAGCCGAAGAGGATCACCAGCAGCACCGCGACGATGATCAGGTGGCTGGGCTGAAAGAGGTCTCTCCACATGGTTCTGTCAGGCCTTCCGGGGGTTGGTGACGGTCCAGTCTACGTCTCGGCGCCCGACGGGACCGCTATGTACGCGCTCAGCGCCTCCTGTGCGCCGACCGCCACGCTCGTTGCGAGGTCAACGGGCGAGACGACACGGACGTGCCCACCCATCCGCCAGGCCAGCCGGCGTACGAGCGCGGGGTCCGAGACGTGCAGGGTCACCCGGCGGTGGCCCTCCCCCAGGTCCTCCACCCGGTCGACCGGGTAGTAGTCGACGATCCACGCCCCCGCACGGTCGGTCTCGACGACCACCTCGAGGTCCTCCTCGCCGGGCGTGAACAGGGCCTCGTTCACGTCCCGGGGCTGCGCCTGGGGCGGCGGCGTGCCGTCGACGTCGAGAACTTCGAGCGACTGGATCCGGTCGAGGCGGAACAGCCGCACGTCCTCGGCGCGGTGGCACCAGCCCTCGAGGTACCAGTGACCGTCGAGGTAGACCACCCGCATGGGGTCCACGTCGCGCTCGGTCACCTCGTCACGGGCGGGGACGAGGTATGCCAGGTGCAGCCTCCGGTGGTCGGCGACGGCGCGCCGGGCCCGGCCGAGGACCGACGCCCGGGCGCCGTCGTCGATGGAGACCTGGACCCGGGCGCTCGGCTCACCGATGGCGCCGGTCGCCTCCTCGAGCTTGCTCAGGGTGCGAGCCACCGCGTCGTGCTCGACGAGGCCGGGAGTCGTGGCGAGCGCCCGCAGCCCGACCATCAGCGCGAGCGCCTCGTCCACGCTGAGCCGCAGCGGCCGGGCGATGTAGTCGGCGTTGCCGAGGAAGACCTTGCCGTCCTCCCAGTCCGCCTCGATGAGGTCGTCCGGCATCCCGCCGGGAGTGCCACACACGAAGAGCAGCTCGAGGTCCGCGACCAGCTGGTCCGTGCTGACCCCGAACTCCGAGGCGGCGTCCTCGAGGGGGACGCCCTGGTGGGCCAGCAGCCACGGCACCATGTCGAGCAGCCGCGAGAGGCGGGTCGTCGCCGACTCGGGCGGCTGGCGGCGGGGCGGCGTCACAGCTCCTCCTCGGGGGCGAGCTCGCCGGATCCGGTGACCCCGCGCAGCCGTCGGACGACGGCCTCGGTGAGGTCGGTCGGCGCGACTGCCACGACCTCCGGGCCGTAGCCCGCCACCTCGTCGGCCAGCCGGTCGACGTCGCGGAAGTCCACCTCGACCGACGACCACCCGTCGCCGGCGACGCCGTTGGACCCGTTCGCCCCGGCCCCGTCGGCCGCGACCCGGGCGCGGCGTCGCAGCGCGTTGCCACTCCCGTCGCGGACCCGGAGCGTCGCCACCCGCGGCGGCGACGTCGGGACCTGGGTGGAGTCGACCATCACCCGGGGGTCGTGGTCCTCGGGGATGTCGTATGCGCCGGTCGGACCGCCGGCGGTGACGGTGGTGTCGATCCGCCCGACCCGGAACACCCGAGCGGCGCCCCGATCGAGGTCGTAGCCGGTGAGGTACCAGCGCCCGTGCCACTGGGCCAGCCCCCACGGCTGGAGGTGCCGCGTACTGCTCTCCGCGTCGGGCTTGCGGTACCCGAAGGTCACCGCGCGCCGGTCACGCACCGCCCGGCGGAGCGGCTCGAACGCCTCCTCCGTGGTGCGGACCACCGGCTCGATGCCGACGAGCGAGGAGTCGTCCATGGTGACGCCGGCGGCGCGCAGCTTGCGCAGGGCGCTCGCTGCCGGGCCGGCCAGGCTGGCCCGCGTCCAGGTGCGCGCGGCGAGGGACAGGGCCGCCACCTCGTCCGGCTCGAACGAGATCTCCGGCAACGCATACTCGCGCTTGTCGATCCGGTAGCCGAGCTCGTCGTCGAAGACGGGGTCGATCACGGAGGTCACGAGCGGGATGCCGAGCTCGCGCAGCTCGTCCTTGTCGCGCTCGAACATCCGGTCGAAGGCCTCGTCCGAGGCGGTGCCGTGGTACTGCGGGACGGCCGCACGGATCCGGGCCTTCGACAGCGGCATCCGGGTCGAGAGCAGCGCGATGACGAGGTTGAGCAGGCGCTCGGTCTTGACCTGCGCCGTGGGGTGCACGGCCGGCTGCCCGCTCATTCCGCAGAACCTACCCGAGCCACGAGACCCGAGTGAGCAGACGGGTGGGCAGACGGTGGGCAGACAGGTGGGCCCGGACGCGGTCGCGTCCGGGCCCACCGTGGAGCGGGGCTACTTGGCCGACTGGACCGCGGCCAGCCAGGCCGAGCCGTTCGGGGCGCCGACGCCGGTGACGTCGTCGTACCCCGGGCGGACGTGGATCGTCAGGTTCTCGTCCCTGTCGAACCACCGGGCGCTGTAGGTGTAGCCGCCCGTCCCGTTCTCGCTGTTGGTGTAGTCGACGCGCACGGCACCGGGGTACTGCGTGAGCGGGGCCTTGGTGACGTCGTACGTCGTGCCCTGGGCGGCGTACAGCGTGGGGTTGGCCAGGCCGTACGGACCGTGCTTCTGGACCGCCAGCGCCCAGATCCCGGCGTAGAGCGGGGAGGCGAGGCTGGTGCCACCGATGCGGTACTCGTCGTAGTAGACGCCGTCCGAGAAGGTCTGCGTCTGGCCGACCGCCATACCCGTCGTCGGGTCACCGAGGGCCGCGACGTCGGGGACGACGCGCATGGCGGCGCCACCGTAGGTCTTGGCGATCGAGTCCGGGACGACACCCGCCTGGTACGACGGCTGTGCGAACAGCCGCGACGTACCGCCGCCACCGCCGTACAGGTACGCCGGAGTGCTCCAGGCACCCGCGGAGGTGAGGGTGCTCTTCGCCGTCTCCCAGCCCACCTCGAAGAGGCGGGTGTTGTTCTGGGCGACCCCGAGAGAGGTGCCGCCGACCGCGGTGACGAACGGGCTCGACGCCGGCCAGTCCGGAGTCGGGGTGGCCCCCGCGACACCGGCGGTCTCGTCACCGTTGTCGCCGGACGAGAAGAACACGCTGATGCCGGTGGCGGCAGCCTGGATCTGCGCGTCGAGCTGCGGCTTGATGTAGCCGGTGGGGAGCGCCTCGCCGCCGTAGCCGTAGGAGTTGGTGATGATGTCGGCGCTGTGGCTGTCGACGACCTTGTTGAGGGCCGCGTCGAGGTCCCGGTAGTTGTTCGGGGCGCTGACGAAGAGGATGTTCGCGCCCGGAGCCATGGTGTGGACGGCCTCGAGGTCGAGGGTCTCCTCACCGGCCCAGCCGGCCGGGTCCTGCTTCTTGTTGGTGGACCGGATGTAGGTACCGGGTGCCACCTGCTCGGTGAGCTTCGGCGCGGCCAGGCCATGCTTGGTGGAGTACGTCGCGAGGTCGCTCGCGGCGGTCGGGGACGCGTAGGCGTCGATGACCGCCACGGTGACGCCGGTGCCGTCGTTGCCCGAGGCGATGGCCTGCGTGACGCCGTAGCTGCCCTGGAGCTGCGCTCCGGCATACCCGCACGGCGCGAAGGCGCTGGGGCTGGCCGGCAGGGCTTTCCCGTCCGGGGTCGGCGTGTTGGCGACCGTCTTCTCGCCCCAGTACGCCGAGCACGGCTGACCGACCCGGAACCCGGCGGAGGGCTGCGTCTTGGCGTCCTGATGGACCAGGGCCATGGACTCGTCGAGGCCGATGACCGCCTCGACGGACCCGAGGCTGCTCGGGACCTGCAGCGGCGTCTCGTTGGAGCGCAGCGTGGTGCCCTCGACGGTGTAGTCCGAGAACGAGGTCCCGAACGCCGAGGCGGCCTGCCCCACGGACCCGATGGCCTCGACGTACTTGTGGTTGTCGGGCACGTAGCCGACCCGGAAGCCCTGGCCCTTCAGCCAGGCCGAGACGGCGTCGACGTCCGACTGGGCCGGGGAGAACGCGGCGCGGTACTGGGCGGCGGAGAGGAACTGGCCGTACTTGGCGTTGCCGGGCGTGGACACCGCGGCGGCCAGCTGCTGGGCGGCGTCACCGCCACGGTTGCCGAGGTAGACCCGGAAGTCGACCTGGGTGGTCTTGTCGGACGAGCCGACCTTGTGGGCGGCCTGCGCCCAGGACGGGACACTGCCCGCCAGGGCGCTCTTGCCGTTGCCGGGTGCGGCGAAGGCCGGTGAGGAGGCGGCGCCGACGAGTGCACAGGACACGGCGGCGACACCGAGCGCGGCGAACGCCGCGCGGGTGGGGACAGACACGAAACCTCCAACGGGATGGTTGGAGCCGGCCGCCTGCCCCCGATCGGGCGTCAGCTCATGGCCTGGTCATTCCATCCAGGGAGGCCGGTCGGGCACCCGTGACAAATGTCATCGGACACCGTAAATGTTGCGTCTGGCAACCAGGTGAGGCGTGACGACCGTCCGGTCAGCGGACGTCGACGAGGTCGACGACGAAGATCAGCGTCTCCCCCGGAGCGATGGCGCCGCCCGCGCCACGGTCGCCGTAGCCCAGGTGCGGCGGGATGGTCAGCTTGCGGCGGCCACCCACCTTCATGCCGGCGATGCCCTGGTCCCAGCCCTGGATGACCCGGCCGGCGCCGAGCGGGAAGTCGAGCGGGGCGCCGCGGTTCCAGGAGGCGTCGAACTCCTCACCGGTGGAGAACGCCCAGCCGGCGTAGTGCGCGCTCACGGTGCGGCCGGGCGTCGCCTCGTCGCCGGTGCCGTCGATGAGGTCCTCCACGACCAGCTCCGTGGGCGGCGCGTCGCCGGGGAAGTCGAGCTCGGGCTTGGTGCGGTCCGGGTCGAGTGCCATGACTCAAGTCTGCCGTACGCCCGTCGGACCGGCCGGTCAGGAGAGCAGTCGCGGCTCGAGGCGGGTCTCGACCGCCTCGCCGTCGGGTCCCCGCTCGACCCGGTATGCGCCCTTGCCGGGGATCTCGGTCAGCGCCTCGACCAGCTCGGTACCGCGGTAGTGCAGGCCCACGCCGTCGTCCGTCGCGTAGGCGGTCGGCAGGGTCCGGTCGGCGACGAGACGGTGCAGCAGCGGCCGGCGCTGCTCCTCCGAGTCGTAGTGGACGCCGTTGGCGTACGGCAGCAGCCCCAGCCCGTCGGTGACCGGCCGCAGCTCAGGACCGAAGGAGTCGGTGGTCCCGCCGACGTGCCAGCAGATGGACCCGGCCGAGACCCCGGTCAGGACCACGCCGGCCTCCCACGCCTCGCGCATGGCGGCGTCGACGCCGTGGAGGCGCCACATCGCCAGCAGCCCGGCGACGCTCCCGCCCCACACCCAGACGACGTCCTGGGCGAGCAGATGGGCGCGCGGGTCGTCCACGTTGGGCATCGGGAAGAGCGCGAGGTGCGACGCCTCGAACCCCGCGAACCGGGCCGCGTCGTAGAACGCCTGCAACACCGCGGCGTTGTCCCCCAGAGCCGTCGCGAGGAAGCAGACCCGCGGCCGTCGACCGGAGACGCCGGCGAGGTCGACCGCGTACTCCGTCAGCGGCCCGACCTCCCACGGCGTGCGCCGGCCGTCGATGCGGCCTCCGGACGTCGCGAGGATGGTCGGGGCGTCGGCGGGCATGCCCCGAAACTAGTCGGGGTCCGCGCGACGGATCGACGCGAAGCGACGAACGTTGAAGGGCGTCCTAGCCGGCGTCGAGGATGTCGACGACGAAGACCAGGGTGGAGTTGGCCGGGATCTGGCCCTGCACCTTGTCGGCGTATCCATCGGCGGGCGGGACGACGAGCAGCACCCGCGACCCGACCTTCTTGCCCACCAGCCCCTTGTCCCAGCCCGGGATCACGTTGCCGGTGCCGATCGCGAACGTGGCCGGCGACTTGCGCTTCCACGACGAGTCGAACACGGTGCCGTCGGTCCAGAGGGCTCCGGTGTAGTGGACGGTGATGGTCTGGCCGGTCTTGACCTCCGGGCCGGTGCCGTCGATGAGGTTCTGGCTGACCAGTGCGGTGGGGGCGGCGGTCTTCGGCACGGTGATCGTCGGGCCGTTGGTCGCGTCGAACGCGACGGTCGGCTGCCCGGCGACGGGGGCCACGGCGGCGCCCTCGGCCTGCTTGAGGACCTTGCCGACCGAGACGATGTCGGCGACGACGACGAGGTTGTCGGTCGGGCCGATGCCGGCCTCGGCCCGCCCGTTGGTGCCGAACGCCTCGGCGGGCGGGATGGCGAACAGGACGCGGGAGCCGGTCTTGACGCCGGTCAGCGCGGTGATGAGGCCGGGGATGGTGTCGGTGCCCTGGAGGATGAACGACGCCGTCGACGTGGTCTCGAAGTCGCTCTGCAGCTGCTTTCCGTCCTTGCCGAGGAACAGCGCCTGGCGGACGGTGACCTTGTCGCCACCCACGCTCGCGTCGCCGGTGCCCTCCTTGAGGGTCTTCTCGGCGGTCGCGCTGACGCTCACCGGCGGCGACGCGATCGTCACCTTCGGGGTGACGGCCGGGTCGTCACCGGCGACGGTGATCCCGTCCAGCACCTTGAGGTCCTCGGGCTTGTTCAGTGGTGAGTGGGCCGGGTCCGTGGCCGCGGCGGTCGCCGCGCCCGTGGCCGCGGTCGTCGCCGAACCGGACGCCGAACCGTCGGACGAGCAGGCCGCAAGGGCCGGGACGAGCACGAGGGAGGTCAGGGCAGCGGCGATGGCCGCGCGGGAGGAGCGCACGCGAGAAGGACCTTCGGAAGGGGACCGGGGACCCGCAACTGTAACCGCGCCGCCTGTGGCTCAGAGCCACCGACCACAGGGTGCGCACAGCCTGCTCACATGCTGTCGATCAGCCTCATCACCCGGGAGTCCTCGGACGCGAACGGGTCCTTGCAGAGGACGGTGCGCTGCGCCTGGTCGTTCAGCTTGAGGTGCACCCAGTCGACGGTGAAGTCGCGACGATGCTCCTGGGCGGCGCGGATGAAGTCGCCGCGCAGCTTGGCCCGGGTGGTCTGCGGCGGGCGCACCTTGGCGTGGAACGTCTCGATGTCGCTGCAGACGCGGGCGGCGAGACCGCGCCGCTGGAGGAGGTAGAACAGGCCACGACGGCGGTTGATGTCGTGGTAGGCGAGGTCCAGCTGGAGCACCCGCGGGTCGGAGAGCGACAACCCGTTCTTCTCGATGTAGCGCGTGATGAGCCGGTACTTCATGATCCAGTCGATCTCGGTGTCCACCTGCGACAGGTCGCCGGACTCCACCGCGTCGAGGGTGCGGCCCCACAGGTCGAGCACGTGCTTCTGGATCGGCGCGGTCATCCCCTCGCGCTCGACGAAGCTCATCGCCCGCTCGTAGTACTCCCGCTGGATCTGCAGCGCGGACAGCTCGCGGCCGTTGGCCAGCCGGACGACCTTGCGGCCGGTGATGTCGTGGCTGATCTCGCGGATGGCGCGGATCGGGTTCTCCAGCGCCATGTCACGCATGACCACGCCCGCCTCGATCATCCGCAGGACCAGGTCGGCCGAGCCGAGCTTGAGCAGCGTCGTGGTCTCCGACATGTTGGAGTCGCCGACGATGACGTGCAGCCGTCGGTACTTCTCGGCGTCGGCGTGCGGCTCGTCGCGGGTGTTGATGATCGGCCGGCTGCGCGTCGTCGCCGAGGAGACGCCCTCCCAGATGTGGTCGGCCCGCTGGCTCACGCAGAACTTCGCGCCGGCGCTGCTGGTGACGACCTTCCCCGCGCCGCAGGTGATCTGGCGGCTGACGAGGAACGGGATGAGGACGTCGGAGATCTTCTGGAACTCCCCCGCCCGCCCGACGCAGTAGTTCTCGTGACAGCCGTAGGAGTTGCCGGCCGAGTCGGTGTTGTTCTTGAAGACGTAGATCTCGCCCGGGATCCCCTCCTCGGCGAGCCGCTGCTGCGCGTCCTCGACGAGGCCCTCGATGATCCGCTCCCCCGCCTTGTCGTGGATCACCGCCTCCCGCACGTCGTCGCACTCCGGCGTCGCATACTCCGGGTGCGACCCGACGTCGAGGTAGAGCCGGGAGCCGTTGCCGAGGAAGACGTTGCTCGACCGGCCCCACGAGACGACCTTGCGGAAGAGGTACCGCGCGACCTCGTCGGGGGTCAGGCGGCGCTGGCCGTCGAACGTGCACGTGACGCCGTACTCGTTCTCGATCCCGAAGATCCGCCGGTCCATCGCCCCAGGGTATGCCGCGTCGCTCGGCTGTCAGCGAACCCGGTAGGAACCGCGCGCCACCACTGGCACTGTCGCTGGTATGCGAGTACTCATCCTTGGCGGTACGGCCTGGCTCGGCGGCACGGTCGCCCGGTACGCAGTGGCCCAGGGGCATGAGGTCACCTGCCTCGCCCGGGGCGAGAGTGGGTCGGTCCCGGACGGCGTGCGGCTGGTCACCGGGGACCGGGACCAGCCCGAGCGCATACCGACCGCTCGTCGACCCCGGCTGGGACCTCGTCGTGGATGTCAGCCGGCAGCCCGGCCAGGTGCGTTCCGCGCTCGCCGCGCTGGCCGACCGGGCCGAGCGTTGGGTCTTCGTCTCCTCGGGCTCGGTGTATGGGGACCACTCGCGTCCCGGGGCCGGCCTCGACACGCCGTTGCTGCCGGCCCTCGAGGGGGACGAGGCCGCGCCGGAGACCTACGGCGAGGGCAAGGTCGCCTGCGAGGAGGCCTGCCGGGCGGCCCGCGGCGACGACGTGCTCCTCGCGCGGAGCGGGCTCATCGTCGGGTACGGCGACCGCAGCGACCGGTTCGGCTACTGGCCCGGCCGGTTCGCCCTGGCCCAGGAGGACGGCGGCCCGGTCCTCGTCCCGGAGCGGACCGACCGGCCCGCCCAGTTCCTCGATGTGACCGACCTCGCGGGGTGGATCGTCGATGCGGGGCTGCGCGGGGTCACCGGCGCCGTCGACGCCTACGGGCCCCAGCGGGTGCTGGGCGACGTCCTGGCCGCCGCCCGAGAGGTCGCGGGGTTCACCGGCGAGGAGGTCCCGGTGTCGGACGAGATCCTGCAGGGCGCCACGGTGGAGGAGTACATGGGAGCGCGCTCGCTGCCGCTGTGGATCGCCGACCCCGAGTGGGCGGGGTTCAACGCCCGCGACACGACCTCGGCCCGGGACGCCGGGCTGAGCGCCCGCGCGCTGACCGAGTCGCTGCGGGACGCCCTGGCCTGGGAGCGCGAGCTGGGCCTGGCGCGGACGGGGCGAAGGGCCGGACTGGACCGCGCCGACGAGCTGGCCATCCTCGCGGACGCCCGCTCGTAGCCCGATCGAACTACGCAGTCCTGACAATTTTGGGGGGTTTCCGCACATCGGGGACCCCAACCAAGCGACCATTCGGTGACGAACCTGTGTATCAGCCTGAAGCGTGTTCACTCCGTATCGAGGGGTCGGAATGATCGAACAACCGCAGTTCAGAACGGTGCTCCGTGGTTTCGACCCGGACCAGGTGACGGCCGCGATCACCGAGGTGACCACCTCGCTCGCCATCGCGCGCCGCACGGCGGCCGAACGCACGATGGAGCTGACCAAGGCCCAGGAACGCGAAGCCGCGCTCAACGCCGACCTCGACGAGGCCGTGGCCCGGCTGGCCGCCCAGGGCGAGAGCAGCAACAGCCACGTGTTCGGCGAGGTCGGCACGCGGGTCAGCGCGATCCTCAGCCTGGCCGACGAGGAGGCCGGTCATCTGCGCGTCGAGAGCGAGCGGTACGCCGACGAGGTCCGACGCAAGGCGGACGCGGAAGCCGCGCGGATGAAGGCGGCGGCCGTCGAGGCGGCCGATGCGATCGTCCTGCAGGCCTCCCAGCAGGCAGCCGCGCAGCGCGAGGCCGACGCGGCCCTCCACGCGAGGATGCAGCAGGCCGAGCAGCAGGCCGCGCAGATCGTCGAGGCGGCCCGTCGCGAGGCGGTCGACGAGGGCCGTCGCATCCAGGACGAGTTCGACGAGAAGGCGCGCACCAGGGACGAGATCGACCGGTACCTCGGCGGGGTCGTGGAGCTGCTCGGCACGCTGGACGCCGAGCTGTCCACGGAGCTGGACGACCTCTCGCCGTGGGACGGCGCGTTCGGGAGCGCGGATCGTGCCGGTCTCCGGGCTGAAGTGTGAGCCCGGGGATGACACCATTGGGGGCGACGACCATGACTGACGTACCGAACACCCCGGACGAGGAGTACTTCCCGGAGTTCCGCACGGTCCGGCGCGGCTACGACCCGGAAGAGGTCGAGCGCGTCCTCGACGAGCTCTACACCGCCCTCAACGACGCCGCCCGCGAGGTGGCGGAGCAGACCGCCAAGGCTCGTTCCGCCGAACGGGTGCAGGAGGAGCTCCGGGCTGCGCTGGCCGACGCGCAGCGCCGGATCGCGGAGATCGAGAGCCGACCCGGCACCGGCCGGGACTCCTCCTTCGAGACGGTGGGCTCGCGCGTCAGCGAGATCCTCGGCGCGGCCGCGGCCGAGGCGGCCGAGATCACCCGCCGGGCGCACGAGAAGGCGCAGATCCTGCACGACGAGGCCGAGGCGACCTCGGTGACGAGCCGGGCGGAGGCGGACCACTACGCGTCCGACGTCCGGGAGCGGGCCGAGCGTGAGGCGCTCGCCATCACGGCCACCGCACGCACCGAGGCGGAGCGCATCCTCGCCGACGCCCGGGTGCTGCGCGAGTCGCAGCAGCGCGCCGACACCGAGGCCTACGAGCGGCTGGCGGCGGAGCAGGCCGAGCGGCAGGCCCAGGCGGACGCCGAGTTCGCCACGACGAGCGCCGCCAACGAACAGCGCCTGGCGTCCCTCACGGCCGAGATCGCCGCGGCCACCGAGGAGCTGGACACCGTGCAGGAGCGTGCGTCCGCACAGATGGATCTCCTGCTGACCGACGCCCGGGCCGACGCGACCGCGATCCGGGACGAGGCAGCCCGGATCCGCGACGAGGCCCTCGAGCACCGGGCCCGCGTGCGGGCCCAGCTCGCCGACGTCCGGGAGCGGCTGGCCCGGGCCCTCGCCCCCAGCGAGGAGACTCCCGCGACCGTCCCGGAGGCGCCGGCCGACCCCGGCACGCCGCCCCCCGCCGAGCCCATGACGACGACCACCGAGGTCGCCGGGCCCGACCGGGACGCCGGCCATGACGACGTCGACCCCTGGTCGGCGCCCGGCAGCATGGCGGACCTGCGCGACAGCGGCGTGCGCCGCTGAGCAGTCAGCGGGAGACTTTCCCGTTACCACCCGTTTCACGCACCCAACCGGAGTGCCATCGGCGTCGAATCCTTTCGCCCCAGCCGAGCGACCAGGCCGAATCGAGTTAGCGGATATGTCGGAAGAATCCCAGTTCAGGACCGTCCTACGCGGTTTCGACCCCGAACAGGTCAAGTCCGCGATGGACGAGATGCACACCTCCGTCGTGACCGCTCGGCGGCTGGCCGCGGACCGCACCATCGAGCTCACCCGGATGCAGGACCACCTGAACCAGGTCCAGCGGCGCCTCGACGAGGCCACCGCGCGGATCGCGGAGCTGGAGAAGCAGGCACCGCAGAGCGCCCCGTCCGCCGGCGACGTCGGGGCCCGGATCGGGTCGATCCTCGCGCTGGCCAACGAGGAGGCCGAGGAGCTGCGCGCGGCCGGACGCGACCAGGCGCAACGCACCCTGGCCGAGGCCGACGCGTCGGCCGTGGCCGCGCGATCCGAGGCCGAGCGCCACGCCGACCAGGTGCGACTCACCGCCCGCGGCGACGCCGACCGGGTGGTCGACGAGGCCCGTCAGCGCGCCGCGGCGCTGCTGGACGAGGCGAACCGGGACGCCGACGCTCGGCGCGCGGAGGCGCAGGCCATCGTCGACAGCCACCGCGCCCAGGCCGACGCCGTCGCCGCGTTCAGCGGCCAGATCGCCAAGCACACCGACCGCCTCCAGCAGGCGTCGACCCGGGTCGAGCAGCTCGCGCACGAGGAGGCCACGCTGGTCCAGCGGCAGGGTCAGGAGAGCACCGAACGGATCCAGCGCGACACCGAGAACCAGCTGGCCGCCGTCGACGCCCGCCGTCAGAGCATCACCGCGCAGCTGAGCACGGTCGGCGAGCTGCTACAGCAGCTGGGCCGCGCCGTCGGACCGGACGCCGCCGGACAGACGCCGCCGGGCCGGACGCCGCCGCCGCAGGACGGGACGCCGCGGGACCAGCCGTCCCGGCGGAGGCCCCGACCGAGGTGATGACCGAGGTGATGACCGGTGTGGACGTCGTCGAGGTGGCCGAGCACGCGTTCGACCACTCGGCCGACGTCCCCGGACGTCACGAGGGACCGGCCGCCGCGGACGAGGCGAGCCACGAGGAGGCCGGCGTCCGCCGCTGACCCGTTGACTCGCTGACCCGTTGACTGGGGCGAGCGTCAGCTCGACTCGGGCAGCACGCTCTCGATCGCGTCGACGAGCCCGGCCGACTCCGGCTCCACCTGGGGCCGGAACCGCTGCACGCTCTCGCCGCCAGGCGCCACCAGGAACTTCTCGAAGTTCCACTGGATGTCGCCGGCGACCCCGTCCGCGTCCGTGACCTGGGTCAGCGACGCATACAGCGGATGCCGCCCGGGTCCGTTGACCTCGATCTTGTCGAAGATCGGGAAGGTGACCCCGTAGCGGTCCTGGCAGAACGAGCGGATCTCGTCGGCGCTGCCCGGCTCCTGTCGCCCGAACTGGTTGCAGGGGAACGCCAGGACGGTGAACCCCCGCCCGGCGAACCGATCCTGCAGCCGCTGGAGGCCGGCGTACTGAGGCGTGAGCCCGCACTTCGACGCGGTGTTGACGATGAGCAGCGCCTGGCTCTTGTAGGCGTGCAGGTCGGCCTCGTCGCCGCCCAGGGAGGTGACGGAGGCGTCGTAGAGGTCGGTGGTCACAGGTCCTCCGTTCTGGTCCCGGTGCCGGGGTCGGAGTCCGCGCGCGGCGGCTGGTCGGTACCGGGCGTCTCCGGGACCGGCAGGCCCCCGGTGAGCACGTCGTGGTGGCCCGGGCGGCCGTCGTCGACCATCGGCGCGTCCGAGACCGGGCTCTCGGAGTTGAGGAGGTCCTCGAGCAACGGACCCGCGATCCGGCGGAAGGTGCGTCGCGGACGCTGCCGGTCGAGGACCGCGACCTCGAGCTGCTCCGCGGTCAGGGTGCGCGCGGGCCCGCCGTTGGGGTCCTGCGCAAGGGTGTCAACGGCGAGCCGGAGAGCGCCGCCGAGCGTGAGCCCGTGGGTCCACCGCTCGCGCAGCGAGGTCTCCGCCTGCGCGCTGGCGCCGCCCATGACGACGAACCCGTGCTGGTCGGCGACCGAGCCGTCGTAGGTGAGCCGGTAGATCTGGTCGCGCTCGGGCGTCTCTCCGACCTCCGCCACGACGAGCTCGATCTCGTAGGGCTTCGGCTCCTGGGTGAAGACCGTGCCGAGGGTCTGCGCGTAGGCGTTGGCGAGCCCGCGCGCGCTCACGTCGGACCGGTCGTACGAGTAGCCGCGCAGGTCCGCATACCGGATGCCGGCGACCCGGAGGTTCTCGAACTCGTAGTACATGCCGACCGCGGCGAAGGCGATCCGGTCGTAGATCTCGGAGATCTTCCGCAGGCTCTGGGGGTTCTCCGCGACGAACGCGATGCCCTTGTCGTAGACGAGGACGACGACCGACCGGCCGCGGGCGATGCCCTTGCGGGCGTAGTCCGCCTTGTCCTTCATCAGCTGCTCGGGCGAGACGTAGAACGGCATGCTCATCGCGCACCTCCACCCTGACCGACCGGGTTGCCGCCGGGGTTGCCCTGCCGATCGGCGACGACCTGTTCGACCACGGAGGCGAGGCTCTGCTCGGAGACGAACCGCACCCCCTCGAGGTCGACGACCGCGACCGTCGGCCAGATCCGCCGCCCCAGGTCCGGACCGCCGGTGGCCGAGTCGTCGTCCGCGGCGTCGTAGAGCCCCTCGACGGCGACCCGCACGGCGGCATCCGCGTCGAGTCCGGGGCGCCAGAGCTTCTTCATCGAACCACGCGCGAAGAGCGAGCCCGACCCGATGCTGTGGTGGTCGTGCTCGCGGTAGCAGCCGCCGGTCACGTCGTAGGAGTAGATCCGGCCGCTGCCGTCGGACACGTCGTACCCGGCGAAGATCGGCACCACCGCGAGGCCCTGCATGGCCAGGCCGAGCTGCCCGCGGATCATGTTCGCGAGCCGGTTCGCCTTGCCCTCGACGGACATCAGCGTGCCCTCGATCTTCTCGTAGTGCTCGAGCTCGACCTGGTAGAGCTTCACCAGCTCGATGGCGAGCCCGGCCGTGCCGGCGATGCCGACCACGGCGTACTCGTCGGCCGCGAAGACCTTCTCCATGTCGCGGTTGGCGATGAGGTTGCCCATCGTGGAGCGGCGGTCACCGGCCATGATGACGCCGCCGGCGAACTCGAGCGCGACGATCGTCGTCCCGTGCGGCGCCTCGAGGCTGGCCCCGGGCGGCAACGGACGACGCGCCGGCAGCAGCTCGGGCGCGACCTGCCCGACGAACTCACTGAACGACGACGAGCCGGGCACGGTGAACGCCTGGGGCAACCGGCCCGAACGCCCCGCCGAGGACACGTCCGAGCTCACTGGCCGCCCTTCTGCACGAACCCGCGCACGAACTCCTCGGCGTTGGCTTCGAGAACACCGTCGATCTCGTCGAGCACGGTGTCGATGTCGTCGTCGAGGGCTTCCTTGCGCGCGCTCGCCTCCGGTGCGACCGGGGCTTCTGGCTCCGGCTCGGGCTCCCCTTCACGCCGCTGCGGGCGGCTGTGCTCCTGCGTTGCCATGCTCCAACCTAACCCGCTGCCGCGTCGAGCTCACGCAGCAGGGTGATCACGTCCGGACTACGGTCGAGGATCGCGCCCACGTGCGCCTTGGTCCCGCGCTCCGGCTCGAGCATCGGCACCCGCTGGAGCGCCTGCCGCCCCGGCACGTCGAAGATCACCGAGTCCCACGACGCGGCCGCGATCTGGGTCGGCCACTTGTCGAGACAGGTCCCCCGGAACCACGCCCGCGTGTCCTCCGGCGGCGTCGTGACCGCTGCTTCGACCGCGGCCTCGTCGACCAGCATGGTCATCCGTCCGCGGTCGGCGAGCCGGCGGAACAGCCCCTTCTCCGGACGCACATCGCTCCACTGGATGTCGACGGCGCGCAGCCGCGGGTCGCTCCAGTCCAGGCCGTCGCGCTCGCGGTACCCCTCCAACACCTGCTGCTTGGCCACCCAGTCGAGGTCGGCGGCGCAGGTCGACGGGTCGGTCTCCAGGCGGTGCAGGACGTCACCCCACAGCCGCATCACCTCCGCGGTATGCGGGTCGTCGGACTCACCGCCGAGCCCGCGGACGTCGAGGTAGGCGGCGACCGCGTCGTGGTACTCCCAGAGCAGCTCCAGCGCGGTCATCTGGCCGCCGTCACGGAGGGTGACCTTGGCCTGCAGCGTCGGGTCGTGCGAGATCTGGTGCAGCGTCGCGACCGGCTTGGCCAGGGTGAGGTCCTTGGTCATCGCCCGGTCCTCGATGAGGGCGAGGACGAGGCTCGTCATGCCGAGCTTGAGCAGGTTGGCGACGTCGCAGTGGTTGGCGTCGCCGATGATGACGTGGAGCCGGCGGTACAGGTCGGCGACGGCGTGCGGCTCGTCGCGGGTGTTGATGATCGGACGCTTCAGCGTGGTCTCCAGCCCGACCTCGACCTCGAAGAAGTCGGCCCGCTGGCTCAGCTGGAACCCCGGCGTCCGCGAGTCCTGCCCGATCCCGACCCGTCCGGACCCGGTGATGACCTGGCGGACCACGAAGAACGGCACGAGGTGGCGCACGATGTCGGCGAACGGGGTCTCCCGGCGCATGAGGTAGTTCTCGTGCGTGCCGTAGGACGCGCCCTTGCCGTCGGTGTTGTTCTTGTAGAGGTTCACCCCCGGCAGCCCGGGCCGGTTCTGGAGGCGGCGGACCGCCTCGAGCATGATCAGCTCGCCGGCGCGGTCCCAGGTCACCGCGGCCCGCGGGTTGGTGACCTCGGGCGACGAGTACTCCGGGTGCGCGTGGTCGACGTAGAGCCGCGCGCCGTTGGTCAGCACGACGTTGGCGAGCGTCGGGTCCTCGACATCGGTCAGCTGGCCCGGGTCGGCCAGGGCCCGGCTGATCTCGAAGCCCCGGGCGTCCCGCAGCGGCGCCTCGTCGGCGTAGTCCCACGACGCCCGGCCCGACCGCACTCCGTGGGCACTCGCATACGCGTTGACGACGTGCCCGCTGAGGATCATCGGGTTCGCCGCGGGGTCACCCGGAACGGAGATGCCGTACTCCGTCTCGATGCCCATGACGCGGCGGACGCTCATGCCGCCAGCCTATGTGCGGCGTCGGTGCCGCCCGCCGTCACACTGTCCCGGTGCCGACCCCGCGACTCCTTGCCGCCCGACGCCTCCCGCTGCGTACCTGGCTGTTCACGTCGGTCTACGACCGCATCGGTCATCGCGCGGTGGACGAGCTGACCGTGGAGGAGATCCAGAGGGCGCGGGCGTGGGCGCCGCCGACCCGACCGCCGTTCACGTGGGTCACCGGCGCCGTGCCGGCCGGCGTGACCATCGGGGCGGCGGGCTTCACGGCCCGCGACGGGTACCACGTGCCGGTCCGGTTCTACCGGCCTCGGACCCGCGGTCCGTTGCCGGTGGTCGTCTTCTTCCACGGCGGCGGCTGGGTCAAGGGGACCCCGCGCGGGTACGACCCGCTCTGCGGCTTCCTCGCCGACGCGGTCGATGCCCTGGTGGTCAGCATCGACTACCGACTGGCGCCGGAGTTCGTTGCGCCGCAAGGGGTTTGGGACTGCGTCGACGCGGTGCGCTGGGTCGGTGCACACGCGGGTCCGCTGGGCGGCGACGCCGAACGCCTCGCGGTATGCGGCGACAGCGCCGGCGGCAACCTCGCCGCGGTGGTGGCGCTGGTCCTCCGCGACGAGGGCGGCCCGCGGGTCGCCCACCAGGCGCTGCTCTACCCCGGCGTGGACGCGACGATGAGCTTCCCGTCGGTCGCCGAGCTGGCCGATGCGCCGATGCTGACGCGGCGGGAGATCGTGGCCTACCTGCACCGGTACCTCGACGGGTCCGGCCTCCACCCCGAGGACCCGCTCGTGTCGCCGCTGTGGGCCGACGACCTGGCCGGGCTCCCACCCGCCCTCGTCCAGACCGCGGACCTCGACCCGTTGCGCGACGAGGCCGAGGCGTACGCGGCCCGGCTCGCCGACGCCGGCGTGGGAGTGCGGGCGACGAACTACCTGGGCGCCCCGCACGGGTTCATGTCGATCCCCGGCGTGACCCCCTGCGCGGCCCAGGCCCGCCTCGAGCTCGCGACCGAGCTCCGCCGCCACCTGGCCTGACGCCTGACCGCCCTCCGCTCGGCCGCCGCCCCTCCCCCTTGCCGAGAGGCCAGCTTCTGTCCTTTTCCGTATCGGATGACGACAGGAGTTGGCCTCTCGCGCGGGTGAAGGCCGGAGGGGGCGAGGCTCCTCGCGACGCGTCGACGCATACTCGTGGGGCTGGTGGGCCCAGAGTCGCGGGAGTCGTCACAGGGGTCCCGGACGCGCCGGACCTCGCCCGCATACCGGCCGGAACGCTCACGTAGAGTGGGTCACGGAACCGCCGCCGCCCTCGGAAGGCCGCCCGTGAACGACGTCGTGGTGTTCTCCGGTACTGCCCACCCTCAGTTGGCCGACCGGATCTGTGGTCACCTCGGCGTCCGCCGTTCCCCCGTCGACATCAAGCGGTTCAGCAACGACTGCCTCCAGGTGCAGCTGCTGGAGAACTGCCGGCAGCAGGACGTCTACATCATCCAGCCGCTGGTGCCGCCGACGCAGGAGCACCTCATGGAGCTGCTCCTCATGTGCGACGCCGCACGGGGCGCCTCGGCGGCGCAGATCACGGTGGTCATGCCGCACTACGCCTACGCCCGCTCCGACAAGAAGGACGCCTCGCGCATCTCGCTCGGCGGCCGCCTCGTCGCCGACATGCTGGTCACGGCGGGCGCCGACCGGGTGCTGACGATGGCGCTGCACGCGCCGCAGGTGCACGGGTTCTTCTCGGTTCCGGTCGACCACCTGACGGCGATCGGAGTCCTGGCCGACCACTATCGCGGCCGCGACCTCACCGAGACCGTCGTCGTCTCCCCCGACCTCGGCAACGCTAAGACCGCGACGCTCTTCGCGCGGCTGTTGGGGCTACCCGTCGCGGCCGGCAGCAAGCAGCGCCTCTCCGACGACAAGGTCGTCATCGACGCGATCGTCGGCGACGTCGCCGGCAAGCGGGCCATCATCCTCGACGACGAGATCGCGACCGGCGGCTCGATCGTCGAGCTGCTCGAGCGGCTCAAGGACGTCGGCTGCACCGAGGCGTCGGTCACCTGCACCCATGGACTGTTCGCCGGCCCTGCGGTCGAACGGCTGAGCACCCACCCGATGATCACCGAGGTCGTCACGACCGACACCGTCCCGAGGCCGGAGGGGTGGCCCGACCTGCAGGTCCGCTCGGTGGCGGGGTTGTTCGCCGAGGCGATCTCCCGGATCCACCACGGTCGCTCGGTGTCGTCGCTGTTCGAGGGCGTCGACCCCACCCACGCGCCGCCGCAGCCGCGGCTCCCGTTCTGACCCGCTCATCCCGGTGACGTCGCCACGGGCGGGTTCCCGTATGCCGGCCGGCGTCGCCTTCCTCGTCGACGTGGCGTTCGTGCTCGTGTTCGCGGCGGTCGGGCGCGCGACCCATGACGGGGTCAACCCGGTCCTCGGGGTGTTGGCCACGGCATGGCCGTTCCTGGTCGGCCTCGCCGTCGGCTGGACGCTGGTCCGCTCGCTCTCGCACCAGTGGGCGCTGGACGTCGGCCCGGCGATCAGCGTGGTCGTCGTCACGGTCGTCGTCGGCATGCTGCTGCGGGCCCTCACGGGCCAGGGCACCGCGCCGTCGTTCGTCCTCGTGGCGACGCTGGTCCTCGCTGCCCTCCTGCTCGGGTGGCGAGCGGTGGCAGCGCGGGTGGCGCGCAGCTAGCGGAATGCGGTCAGAGGTACTGGCCGGTGTTGGCGACGTTGTGGATCGAGCGACCCGGCTCGGTGCCGTCCTTGCCGTTGATGAGCGTGCGGATGTAGACGATCCGCTCGCCCTTCTTGCCCGAGATGCGAGCCCAGTCGTCCGGGTTCGTCGTGTTGGGCAGGTCCTCGTTCTCCTTGAACTCGTCGACGCACGCCGCGAGCAGGTGGTCGACCCGGATCCCCTTCTGGCCCATCGTGAGGAAGTCCTTGATCGCCATCTTCTTGGCCCGGTCGACGATGTTCTCGATCATCGCGC
This sequence comes from uncultured Actinomycetota bacterium, assembly GCA_963713345.1. Taxonomy (GTDB): domain Bacteria; phylum Actinomycetota; class Actinomycetes; order Actinomycetales; family Dermatophilaceae; genus Lapillicoccus. Next base: position 147,579 of record CAVQLI010000011.1, read on the forward strand.
CCGAGTTGAAGTCCTTGAAGTAGAGGATCTCCTTGTCGCCACCGGCGTAGGTCACCTCGAGGAACCGGTTCTCGTCGATCTCGGAGTACATCCGCTCGACGGTCGCCTGGATCATGCCCTCGATGGTGGCCAGTCGGTTGCCGCCGTTCTCGGACAGGTCGTGTTCGTGCAGCGGCAGCCCCACGACGAGGTACTTGCTGAAGATGTCGCGGGCGCTCTCGGCGTCGGGCCGCTCGATCTTGATCTTCACGTCGAGGCGGCCGGGTCGCAGGATCGCCGGGTCGATCATGTCCTCGCGGTTGGACGCCCCGATGACGATGACGTTCTCCAGGCGCTCCACGCCGTCGATCTCCGACAGCAGCTGCGGCACGATCGTCGTCTCGACGTCGCTGGAGACGCCGGACCCGCGGGTGCGGAACAGCGAGTCCATCTCGTCGAAGAACACGACGACCGGCGTCCCGTCGGACGCCTTCTCGCGGGCGCGCTGGAAGATCACCCGGATGTGGCGCTCGGTCTCGCCGACGTACTTGTTGAGCAGCTCCGGGCCCTTGATGTTGAGGAAGTAGCTCTTCTCCAGCTCGACCCCGGTGCGCTCGGCCACCTTCTTGGCCAGCGACGCCGCGACCGCCTTCGCGATGAGCGTCTTGCCGCAGCCGGGTGGCCCGTAGAGCAGGACGCCCTTCGGTGGCCGCAGCTGGTGCTCCTTGAACAGCTCGGGGTGCAGGTAGGGAAGCTCGACCGCGTCGCGGATCTGCTCGATCTGGCCGGACAGCCCACCGATGTCCTCGTACGCGATGTCCGGGACCTCCTCGAGGACCAGGTCCTGGACCTCGGCCTTGGGGATCCGCTCGTAGACGAACCCGGACCGCGGGTCGAGCATGAGCGCGTCGCCGACGCGGACCAGGTGCCCCTCGAGGGAGTCGGCCCGCCGGCATACCCGCTCCTCGTCGGCGTGCGCGACCACGAGGATGCGGTCGTCGTCGAGGATCTCCTTGACCATGACCACCTCGCCGACGCGCTCGAACCCGCACGTGGCGACGACGTTGAGGGCCTCGTTGAGCATGACCTCGCGGCCGGCGCTCAGGGTGGCGGGGTCGACGGTCGGGCTCACGGCGACCCGCATCTTGCGGCCGCTGGTGAGGATGTCGACCGTCGCGTCGTCGTAGGACTCGAGGATCAGCCCGTAGGCACTGGGCGGCTGGGCGAGCCGGTCCACCTCGGACTTCAGCGTGACGATCTGCTCGCGCGCCTCTTTCAGGGTGCGCACCAGCCGCTCGTTCTGGGTGGAGAGCGTGGCGAGCGACGTCTGCAGCTGCAGGACGCGGTTCTCCAGCTCACGGGCCCGGGTCGGGCTGTGCCGCAGCTGCTCTCGCAGCTCGTGCACCTCGTCGCGCAGGAGGTCGCGCTGGCGCGACAGCTCCTCGGGCGCGGCTCGCTCGAACGGGTCCGACTGGTCGTGGTGTGCGTGCACGTCCTTGGGCTCGCGGGGGGTGATGTCTGACATCTCGGCACCTCCTGACGGCTCTCGGGTCGGTCTCCTGATTCGACCCTAACTCGCCGATTCGCTTACGGCTCGGAGGTTTGAGTCACAGTCCTGCGTACGCGTCGGACCTTTTTCTCAGATACTGGACGCTCGCCGAGGTCGGCGGCGTCCCACTCGGCCTCCTCGACGTCGGCCGGCTGGCTCTGGGACGCCTTCGCGGGTCGGCGCGTCCGCTCCGGCGGAGTGACTCCGGGCGCCAGCCGTCGGGTCGTGACGAGGAAGCCGGTATGCCCGTGCATCCGGTGCTCGGGCCGGACCGCCAGACCCTCGAGGTGCCAGCCCCGGACGAGAGACTCCCAGGCGTTCGGCTCGGTGTAGCCGCCGTGGCTCCGGATCCCCTCGGCCACCCGGGACAGCTGGGTCGTCGTGGCGACGTAGCAGATCAGCACGCCGCCGGGCACCATGGCGTCGGCCACCGCGTCGAGGCACTCCCAGGGCGCGAGCATGTCGAGGACGACGCGGTCGACGGTGCCGGCCTCGACCGCGCTGGGGAGGGCCTCGACCAGGTCGCCGACGACGACCCGCCAGGCCGGGTGCTCTCGGCCGAAGAAGGCGCGGGCGTTCCCGCGGGCGATGTCGGCGAAGTCCTCGCGGCGCTCGAACGACACCAGCTCGCCGTCGTCGCCGATGGCCCGCAGCAGCGACATGCTGAGGGCACCGGACCCCACCCCGGCCTCGACGACCCGAGCGCCGGGGAAGATGTCGGCCATCGTGACGATCTGGGCCGAGTCCTTGGGGTAGATCACGGCGGCGCCGCGCGGCATCGACATCACGTAGTCGGCCAGCAGCGGGCGGAGCGCGAGGTACTCGGTGCCTGACGAGTTCGCGACCACCGAGCCGTCGGGCTCCCCGATGAGGTCGTCGTGGGCGAGCCGGCCGGCGTGGGTGTGGAACTCGCGCCCGGTCTCGAGGGTGATGGTGTGGAGGCGGCCCTTGGGGTCCGTCAGCTGGACCCGGTCGCCGACCTCGAACGGTCCGCGCCGAGTGAGCCCGTTGGCGTCGGGCTCCGACGCCGGAACCTCGCCCGCACCCTCCGCCTCGACCACGAGCGGTGAGTCTACGGTCGCGCCGGTCCGCCCGATGTCACGGCGGGCGGGTGGCCGCGGAGCATGGTGAAGACCGTCCGGAACCTGATCCGAGCACCGCGCCCGGCGTACCCTCGTCGGGCATGACGTTCGCTCGACCCTGGGTCGGTCGGAAGCGAGTGGCCTTCGTCCCGGTGTACCGCCCGAACGCGGCTCCCCCGGACCAGCTCCCCGCCGACTGGGCCACCGACATCCTGCGCCGGGTCCTCTACAACCCTCGGGTCGAGGCCCGGGGCGCCGACCGCTCACTGCGCGCGTGGCTGCGGGCCGCGTCGTCCGGTCGCGCCGACATCGAACCGGTCGTCGCGCCGATGCAGACCGTCAACCGGCAGGTCGTCGAGGCCGACGACCTCGAGGGTTCGCTCGGTGACACCCTGCGCGGCCAGGGCTGCGACCACGCCGTCCTCGTCATGCTGGGTGGCCGTGGGGCCGGCACCAACCGCGGATTCTGGTCACGCGTGGTCATGGCGGAGAGCAACGGCGTCTGGCTGATGGAGATGATCCACGGCCTCACCGGGCTCAAGGACTTCTACGACTTCGCCAACGACACCGACCCGGCGGTCCGCTCCATCGACTCGTTCGACGAGATGGCCGCGTCGAGCCAGACCCACCCCACGGCCTACGTGAAGCGGGAGCTCGGCTGGCTGGAGGACGCCGACATCCGGCGTCACGACGGGGCGTCGACCGAGTACGCGCTGCAGCACCTGAGCCTCCCCATGCCGCCCCAGCCGGGGCGGGCGGCCGCTGTCCAGATCGGGACCGAGCCGCCGTACCTGATGGTCGAGTCGCGGCAGATGACCGACCAGTTCGAGGGCGGGATGCCCTCGCTACCGCGCGAGCTCGCGGAGTACGGCATCGACTCGCAGGGGGTCATCGCCTACCGCGTGCAGACCCCGAACCCGACGGTCCAGGAGCGGCCGGGCGGGCGGAAGCCGCTCTACCTCAACACGGTGAAGGCCCTGCAGGTCGGGCAGTCGGCCGGCCTGGACAACGGGATCACCCTGACCGTGACCGCTGCCCTTCCCGACGGGTTCCAGATCCGGGTCGAGGACCCCGGCCGCCACGTCCTGGACCGAACCGCCGCCACCTCGGCGCGCTCGGCCGCCGGCGTACCGACCGCCATCGTCCTGCCGGGACCGCAGATCGCCGACCTGGCCTACCGCGACACCAGCGGTCATCTCGACGAGATCTGGAAGGCCCCCACCGGCTCGGGGACGACCGACCTCACCGCGAGCGCGGGCGCTCCAGGGGCGTCTTCGGACCCGTGGTTCTACTTCGACCCCGCGGGCAACCAGGTGGTCCTCGTGTTCCGCGGTGGTGACGGCCGGGTGCGCACCCTCTACTGGCTGTTCGGGGCCGTGGGCCACGACGATCTCACCGGCGCCATCGGGGCGCCCGCCGCGACCGGCGTCCCGGCGGGCTGGTTCTCGACCCACGACGGGTTCCACCACGTCGTCTACCGCAGCAGCGACGGGCACCTGCACGAGCTCTGGTGGCAGGGCCAGGGCGGGGTGGGGCACGGCGACCTCACCGGGTCGATCACCGCCGTCCCGTCGGCCGGCGACCCGTGGCCGTACTACGACACGACCAGGTCGACCAACATCGTGCCGTTCCGGGGCACCGACGGTCGGATCCGTGCCCTGTACTGGGCGCCCGACGGCGCCGTCGGCCAGGACGACCTCTCCGGGACGGCACAGACCCCGAACGCCGCGACCGATCCGTTCGCCTGGTACACCGCCGTCGAGGACATCCACCGCGTCGTCTACGTGGCCGGCAACGGCCACGTCTACGAGCTGGCCTGGCAGGGCGTCGCCCCCGTCGGTGGCCGCGACCTCACCGCGCTGTCCGGCGCACCGGCGGCCCAGGGCCGGGTCAGCGGCGGGTACAACCCGGCCGACAACACCCAGCACGTCATCTTCAGGTCCGCGGACGGCCACCTCCACGAGCTGTGGCACTTCCTCGGCGAGGCGGCCGTCCACCACGCCGACCTGACGGTGGCCTTCGGAGCGCCGGCGGCCACCCTCAGCCCGACCTACTTCGCCACCCCGTGGGCGCCGAACCAGCACGTCGCCTACCGCGGCAACGACGGCCACGTCTACGAGCTCCTCTGGTGACCCGCGACCTCCTCTGGTGACCCGCGCCCCCAACCACGTCCGCTGACCCCGCCAAGAGTCCCGTCCGCTGACCCCCCCGAGCGCCACGTCCGCCGACCTCGCCGGAAGCCATGCCCGCCGACCTCGCCAAGAGCCAAGTCCACCGACGCCGCCCAGAGCCGCGCCCGCCGACCTCGCCAAGAGCCAAGTCCACCGACGCCGCCCAGAGCCGCGCCCGCCGACCTCGCCTGACCGGTTCTCGACGGTGGTGCGGCCTCCGGCTCACCCCTGATGTCGTCGCACGGTCACCGCCTCGACGTCGTAGCGGCTCTGCGTCGTGGCGCCCGCACGGAAGAACCGCCGCCGCAGCGCCCCCGACACCTCGACCAGGTCGCCCTCGTGCTGCCGGAGCGCCGCCCGCCGGGCCGATGCCGTCCAGCAGGACACGTCGATGGTGTCGACCTGGGTCTTGCGCTCCGACGGTGGTCGGCCCACGACCACCCGGAGCTGGACCACGACATCGCCGCTGGGCAGCTGCCTTCGACTCGGGCGCCGCGCTCACCCGCCCGACCAGCCGGACCTCGTTCACGCCGACGATCCCGGGGTCGTCACCCGGAACCACCTCTGCCTGTGCCTGTTTCCTCGCCATGACCCCAGCCAAGGCCGCGGCTCATCCACACGCCAGAGCGTCCCGCGCTCCTGTGGACGACGGGACGAAACGCCCACACCATGTGGACGCAGCCACCGCGAGATGTGAGCAGTCCGGGACCGCTGGCTCGCGACGCCGCCACTACTCAGACATGTCCGAGGAGTTCGCCACGCAATCCTGGTTCTGGCCGCAACTACTCAGACATGTCCGAGGAGTCGCCACGACATCCTGGTCTGGCCACCACTACTCAGACATGTCCGAGGAGTTCGCCACGACATCCGGGTTCTGGCCACCACTACTCAGACATGTCCGAGGAGTTCGCCACGACATCCGGGTTCTGGCCACCACTACTCAGACATGTCCGAGTAGTCGCCACGAAATCCGGGGCGGATTCTGGCCACCACTACTCAGACATGTCCGAGTAGTGGTGCCGCCGCGCGCCGCCCGGTGGACCTCATGGTCGGCCCGATTGCCCGTGACCCGCGACGTCAGCGCGTGAACGCCGCCGACAGATCCGCCAGGGTGACCGTCCCCAGCACCTCACCCGCCGGTGTCACCGCGAGCAGCGTGAGCGGAGCCGCCGCCCCACTGGCCGCCACGGCGCTGACCAGCCCCGAGACGTCGCCCTCCCGCGAGTCCACCATGACCACCCAGCCGTCCGGCTGGCGGCCGACCACCGCCTCGACGGACACCTGTCCCTGACGCGCCCCGTCGATCCCCCGGGCCGCGTCGAGGTTCGCGATCCCGAGGATCTCGCCGGACCGGCCGACCACGACGACGATCGGGGCGACCGCACCAGACCCGCCGACCGCCCAGCCGCCGTCGCCGTCGCGTCGGCCACCGGACGCGGCACCGTCCACTCGGGCCAGCACCGAGGCGACGGAGTCCCCGACCCCGACGACCATGGCCGGCCGTAGCACCCGCGCCAACGGCACCCGTTCGATGACCCGCCGAGACTGTCCCGCGCGGATAGCGCTGGTCGCCCCCATCCAGAGGAACGCCCCGATCAGGCCGCACCAGACGATGGTGACCAGCGACGGCGGCTGACCGAGGAGCAGCGGCCGCCCGACCAGCCAGAGCACGAACACCACCGTGACGACGCGGCCGAGCCAGCCGGCGACGATCAGCGCGCGGTTGCGGTCGCCGGTCACCTTCCAGACCAACGCGTGCACGAGATACCCGCCGTCCAGCGGCAGCCCCGGCAGCAGGTTGAAGACCCCGACGAACGCGTTGGTCAGCGTGACCGCGAACAGCAGCAGCCCGACGACCCCGTCCGGATCGAGAGCCTGCATCACGGCATACCCGAGGACGGCGAGGGCGAGGTTGGCGAGGGGCCCGGACACCGAGATGACCGCGCTGGTGCCGGCGCGGGAGGTCGAGCTGTCGTAGACGGTGTGGCCGCCCCAGAGGTCAGCGACGACGCGGTCGACGCGGAACCCGAACCGCCGCGCGACCAGCGCGTGGCCGGCCTCGTGGGCCAGGACGGACAGCAGCAGCAGCACCGCGTAGGCGACCGCGACCGCATACCCGAAGACGCCGCCGTACTCCCCCGTCGACGTCGACACGTTCGGGGCGAACGTCAGGACGACGACGATCGCGATGACCGGCCATGACCGGCCGAGATAGACCGGTATGCCGCGAATGGCCCCGATCCGCCAGCCGTAGCTCGCCGTGGTGCCGGGGCCGGCGGTCATGGGACGACACTACGTCATCGGATGGTGATACCTCCGTGCGCTTCCTGTGCCTCCCCGTTCATACTGGGAGGTCGTCCGACCCGACTCGTTGAAGGCCACCGTGACCGAGAACAACCTGCGCCCCGACGCCACCGAGGAGCTTCGCAGCCTCCTCGCCGAGCGGATCCTCGTGCTCGACGGGGCGATGGGCACGATGATCCAGCGGGCCGGGCTGGCGGAGCAGGACTTCCGCGGCGAGCGGTTCGCCGACTGGCCGAGCGACCTGCGCGGCAACAACGACCTCCTCGTCCTGACCGCGCCCGACGTCATCGCCGGGATCCACCGCGAGTACCTCGCCGCCGGCGCCGACCTGCTCGAGACGAACACCTTCAACGCCAACGCGATCAGCCTGCGCGACTACGACATGGTCGACCTCGCCTACGAGATGAACCTCGCCGCCGCGCGGATCGCCCGCGCCGAGTGCGATGCGATGACCGAGCGCACCCCCGACCGGCCGCGCTACGTCGCCGGTGCCCTCGGCCCGACCAACAGCACCGCGTCGATCTCCCCCGACGTCGACGACCCGGGCAAGCGCAACATCACCTACGACCAGCTCGTCGCCGCCTACCTCGAGCAGGCGCGCGGTCTCGTCGACGGCGGCGCCGACCTGCTGCTCATCGAGACGATCTTCGACACCCTCAACGCGAAGGCGGCGATCTTCGCCTGCGAGACGCTGTTCGAGGAGTATGCGCGGCGCTGGCCGGTCATCATCTCGGGCACCATCACGGACGCCTCCGGTCGCACCCTGTCGGGGCAGGTCACCGAGGCGTTCTACAACTCGATCCGGCACTCGCGGCCGATCGCCGTCGGTCTCAACTGCGCTCTCGGCGCGGACGAGATCCGGCCGTACCTCGCCGAGATCGCCCGTATCGCCGACTGTTTCGTGTCCTGCTACCCGAACGCGGGGCTGCCCAACGCGTTCGGCGAGTACGACGAGACCCCCGAGCAGATGTCGGCGATCATGGAGGAGTTCGCCGGTAGCGGCCTGGTCAACATCGTCGGCGGCTGCTGCGGTACGACCCCGGACCACATCGCCATGTTCAGCAAGGCGGTCGACGGCAAGGCCCCGCACGTGCCGGCCACGATCGCGCCGGCTCTGCGCCTGTCCGGGCTCGAGCCGCTGAACGTCACCGAGGACTCGCTGTTCGTCAACGTCGGCGAGCGGACGAACATCACCGGCAGCGCTCGGTTCCGGCGGCTCATCAAGGAGGGCGACTACCCGACCGCGCTCAACGTCGCGCGGCAGCAGGTCGAAGCCGGCGCGCAGGTCATCGACATCAACATGGACGAGGGGATGATCGACGGTGTCGAGGCGATGGACCGCTTCGTCAAGCTGGTCGCGAGCGAACCCGACATCTCCCGAGTCCCGCTGATGATCGACTCGAGCAAGTGGGAGGTCATCGAGGCCGGCCTCAAGTGCGTGCAGGGCAAGCCGATCGTCAACTCGATCTCGATGAAGGAGGGCGTCGAGTCCTTCGTCGAGCACGCGCGGCTGTGCCGCAAGTACGGCGCGGCGATCGTCGTCATGGCCTTCGACGAGGAGGGTCAGGCCGACAACCTCGCCCGCCGGCAGGTCATCTCGCGCCGCGCGTACGACATCCTCGTCGACGAGGTCGGCTTCCCCGCCGAGGACGTCATCATCGACCCGAACATCTTCGCGGTCGCCACCGGCATCGAGGAGCACGCCGCCTACGGCACCGACTTCATCGAGGCGACCCGCTGGATCAAGGAGAACCTGCCGCACGCGCTGGTCTCCGGCGGCGTCTCCAACGTGAGCTTCTCGTTCCGCGGCAACAACGCGGTCCGCGAGGCGATCCACGCCGTCTTCCTCTACCACGCCATCCAGGCGGGGATGGACCTCGGCATCGTCAACGCCGGTGCGCTGGTGGTCTACGACCAGGTCGACCCGGAGCTGCGGGAGCGCATCGAGGACGTGATCCTCAACCGTCGTAGCGACTCCACCGAGCGGTTGCTCGAGATCGCGGAACGGTTCAACACGGCGGCCGAGGAGGCCGACCCGAACGCCGGCAAGGAGTGGCGCTCGCTGCCCGTGGGCGAACGCATCACGTACGCGTTGGTCAAGGGCATCGACGAGTTCGCCGAGACCGACACCGAGGAGCTGCGCCAGGAGATCATCGCGCGCGGCGGTCGCACCATCGAGGTCATCGAGGGTCCGCTGATGGACGGCATGAACGTCGTCGGCGACCTGTTCGGCTCGGGGAAGATGTTCCTGCCGCAGGTGGTCAAGAGCGCCCGCGTCATGAAGAAGGCGGTCGCGTACCTCATCCCGTTCATCGAGGCGGAGAAGGCAGCCGACGGCGGCGGCCCCGCCCGCGCCAAGGGCAAGATCGTCATGGCCACCGTCAAGGGCGACGTCCACGACATCGGCAAGAACATCGTCGGCGTCGTGCTGCAGTGCAACAACTACGACGTCGTCGACCTGGGCGTCATGGTCCCGCCGCAGAAGATCCTCGACACCGCGAAAAGCGAGCGGGCAGACGTGATCGGGCTCTCCGGCCTCATCACACCGTCGCTCGACGAGATGGTGACGATGGCGTCGGAGATGGAGCGCCAGGGCTTCGAGATCCCGCTCCTCATCGGCGGCGCCACGACGTCACGGGCGCACACCGCCGTCAAGGTCGACGAGAAGTACCACGGGCCCGTCGTCTGGGTGAAGGACGCCTCGCGGTCCGTCCCCGTCGTCTCCCAGCTGCTCTCCGACGACCAGCGCCCGAAGCTCATGGCCACGGTCAAGACCGACTACGACGCGCTGCGCGCCCGGCACGCGGCCAAGAGCACCGACCGGCCGCTGGTCCCGCTCGCGACCGCCCGGGCCAACGCCACCCCGGTGGACTGGACCGCATACCGGCCGCCCATCCCCCACGTCATCGCGCAGCAGGAGAAGGAGCTGCTGCAGCGGCAGTCCGGGGTGCGGCGCCACGAGATCACCCAGTTCGTCCGCACCTGGCACGACTACTCGCTGGCCGAGCTGCGCGAGTACATCGACTGGGGCCCGTTCTTCAACGCCTGGGAGATGAAGGGCCGGTTCCCCGACATCCTCAACAACCCGGCGTCGGGCGAGGCGGCCACGCGGCTCTACCAGGACGCGCAGCGGATGCTCGACCGGCTGACCGACGAGAAGTGGCTGCGCGCCGACGGCGTCCTGGGGCTGTTCCCCGCCAACGCGGTCGGTGACGACATCGAGGTCTACACCGACGAGACACGCGAGTCCGTGGCGGCGACGCTCCGCACCCTGCGCCAGCAGGGGAAGCACCGCGAGGGCGTGCCGAACCGGGCGCTCTCCGACTTCGTCGCGCCGACCTCGACCGGGCTGCGCGACCACGTCGGGGCGTTCGCCGTCACGGCCGGCCTCGGTGTCCCGGAGAAGGTGGCCGAGTTCAAGGCCGCGGTCGACGACTACAACGCGATCCTCCTCGAGTCCCTCGCCGACCGGCTGGCCGAGGCCTTCGCCGAGCGGCTCCACGAGCGGGTCCGCCGCGACCTCTGGGGGTACGCGCCGGACGAGCACCTCTCCAGCGAGGAGGTCCTCGCCGAGCGCTACGTCGGGATCCGACCGGCGCCCGGCTACCCCGCCTGCCCGGACCACACCGAGAAGGAGACCCTCTGGTCGCTGCTGGACGTGGAGCGCCGGGTCGGGATCCGGCTCACCGAGTCGATGGCCATGTGGCCGGGCGCCGCGGTCAGCGGCTGGTTCTTCTCGCACCCGCAGTCCCAGTACTTCGTCGTCGGGCGGGTCGGTCAGGACCAGGTCGAGGAGTATGCGACGCGCAAGGGCTGGTCGATGGCCGAGGCCGAGCGGTGGCTGGGCCCGAACCTGGGGTACCAGCCGGAGGACTGACCGGGGGCGGCGGCTGTCCGGCCCGGCGGCGAGAATCGACGGGTGAGCTGGCGCGACGCATACCGACGGGTCGTCGCCGGCGTGCGCCGGGCCACCGGGCGCGCCTCCATCGGGCAGTCGGACATACGTTCTACAGTCCCTGGCATGAGCACCGCCGTCCAGACCGCGCCGCCGCGCCGACGTGAGCCGCTGCCGCAGCGCACGGCCGCGCTGTCGCCGAGCCGCGCGGCGGACTTCATGGCGTGCCCGCTGCTCTACCGGTTCCGTGTCATCGACCGGCTCCCCAGCCTGCCCAGCCCGGCCGCCGCCCGGGGAACCCTCGTGCACGCCGTGCTGGAGCGCCTCTTCGACCTGCCCGCCGACGACCGCACGCCCGAGCGCGCCGTCGAGCTGCTCGCGCCGGAGTGGGAGCGCCTCGTCCAGGAGGAGCCCGAGCTCGCCACCCTGGTCTCCGACGACGGGCTCGACGCCCCCGACCGGGCGTCCTGGTTCGCCGACGCGGCCAAGCTGGTCGACACCTGGTTCACCCTCGAGGACCCCACCCACCTCGAGCCGGCCGAGCGCGAGCTCTACGTCGAGGCCGACGTGGGCGGGCTGACCCTCCGCGGCTACGTCGACCGGCTCGACGTCGCCCCGAACGGCGCGATGCGCGTCGTCGACTACAAGACCGGCCGCTCGCCGTCGGAGCACTTCGAGGCCAAGGCGCTGTTCCAGATGCGCTTCTACGCGCTGGTGCTGTGGCGGATGCGCGGCGTCGTCCCGACCATGCTCCAGCTGGTCTACCTCGGCAACCGCGAGCTGCTGCGCTACTCCCCCGACGAGGCCGACCTGCTCGCCACCGAGCGGAAGGTCAAGGCGCTGTGGACCGCGATCGAGCGGGCCGCGACCACCGGCGACTGGCGCCCCTCACCGTCGAAGCTGTGTGACTGGTGCGACCATCGGGCCATCTGTCCCGCGTGGGGCGGCACCCCGCCGCCGCTGCCGGAGCGAGCCTCCCTGCTCGCCGTCGACCCCGAGGAGACCGGCCGCGTCGCCCCGGCCGACGAGTAGCCACAAATCGGGCGAAACCTCGTACATAGTCACTTCGGGCCATTGCCGCGCCCTACGTCGCCCGAAGACGTGATCCGCCGATCGACGACCCCTGGTTCTCGCGGTGTCGCGAAAGGTAGACGGATCATGTATGCCCTGCAGTATGCGCAGTACGGCGGCCCCGAGGTTCTCGAGATCCACCACGACGTTCCCGAACCGCACGCCGGCCCGGGTCAGGTGCGCGTCGCGGTCCACGCCACGAGTGTCAACCCCTACGACTGGAAGCTGCGCTCTGGCTTCATGGACGGCATGGTCCCCGTCACCTTCCCGATGATCCCGGGCCTCGACGCCGCCGGGGTCGTCGACGAGGTCGGGGACGGCGTCGAGGGGGTCTCGGTCGGCGACCGGGTCGCCGGGCTCGGGTCGGCCACGGCCGCGGAGTACGCGGTGCTGGACGCCTTCGCGGTGGTCCCCGACGGCATGACCTGGCCGCAGGCCGGTGCGCTGGGCCTCGGCGTCGAGACCGCCGAGCGCACCCTGAACGAGCTCGGCGTCGCCGACGGCCACACTCTCCTCATCGAAGGCGGTTCCGGCGGGGTCGGGACCGCGGCGATCCAGCTGGCCCGCCGACGGGGCGCCCGCGTGATCGCCACGTCGTCGGAGGCCAACCAGGACTACCTGCGGGCGCTGGGGGCAGAGGCGATCCGCTACGGCGACGGCATGGCGGATCGGGTTCGGGCGCTGGCTCCCGACGGGGTGGATGCGGTCCTCGACTGTGCAGGGTCGGGGTCGATCGTGGAACTCGTCGGCCTGGCGCCGGATGCCAGTCAGGTGGTCAGCACCGCTGACTTCACCGCCCCGGCGCACGGTGCCCGGGTGTCCGGCTACGGCGAGCGCGCTTGGTACGCCTTGGCCGACGTGGCGCGGCTCATCGACGCCGGCGACTACCACGTGGAGGTCGCCGACGTGTTTCCGCTGGAGGGGGCCGCCGAGGCGCACGCCGCGAGCCAGACCGGGCACGCCCGCGGCAAGCGGATCATCAGCGTCCGTCCGGAGGTCCCCTGACCGTCTTAATGTCAGGACAAACGGTTGACAGAGGTCAGGGCCTCCCTCACGCTTGACCACCATGACCGTCACCGGTGACGCCCGCGTGCGAACGATCCGCCTCCCCGTTCTGGACCGCGTCGCCGGTGCCCCGATCTCGTGGGGGGTCTGCGAGGTGCCCGGCTGGGGCTGGCAGTACGACCCGGCCACCGTCCTGACCCAGATGCGGGAGGTGGGGCTCCGCGCCACCGAGTTCGGTCCGGAGGACTTCCTCCCCGAGGCGCCGGAGGCCAAGGCGGCCGTGCTCGGGAGGCACGGGCTCGCCGCCGTCGGCCAGTTCGTCCCGGTCGTCCTGCACGACCCGGACCACGACCCGCTCCCCGAGGTCCATCTGGCCATGGACGGTCTCGTCGCCGCGCACGCCACCACGCTCGTGCTCGCGGCGGCGACCGGATCCGAGGGGTACGACGCCCGCCCGGTGCTCGACGCCAAGGGCTGGGCCACCCTCCTCGGCAATCTCGACCGGCTCGACGTGGCCGCCTCCGCGCGTGGCCTCGAGGCGACCCTGCACCCCCACGTCGGCACCATGGTCGAGTCCGGCGAGGAGACCGAACGGGTGCTGCGCGGCAGCGGCATCGGCCTGTGCCTCGACACCGGGCACCTGCTGATCGGCGGCGGCGACCCGGTCGCCGTCGCGCAGCAGAGTCCGGACCGGGTGGCCCACGTCCACCTCAAGGACGTGGCGGCCGACGTCGCCGCCCGCGTCCGCCACGAGGGACTGAGCTACACCGACGGCGTCCGTGCCGGCATGTACCGCCCGCTCGGCGCGGGAGACGTGGACGTCGCCGCCATCGTCACCTCGCTCGAGAACGCCGGGTATGCGGGGTGGTACGTCCTCGAGCAGGACACGATCCTCGACGCGGAGCCGACCGAGGGCGGCGCCACCCGAGCGCCGGTGGAGGACGTCCGGGTCAGCCTGGACCACCTTCGCGACGTTGCCGCCAGGCTCGACGCGAGGGACTGACCGGCCGCGTCGCATACCCGCTCGAGGGTATGCGAGCCGGCTCCTAACGAGTGGGGCGCCGGGTGGCGGAGACCGCCAGGAGCAGGTCCGCCGGGCCGACCCCGCGCAACGAGGGCAGCTGGACCGCCCCCGCCATCCGGGGCACCGGGACGACGTGCGGGACGGCGATGGTCGGCACGCCCGCCGCCACGGCGGAGGCCACGCCGGCCGGTGAGTCCTCGATCGCGACGCAGTCCGAGGCCTCGACGCCGAGGAGCCGTGCCGCGGTGAGGTAGGGCTCCGGGTGCGGCTTCCCGTGGCCGACCGCGTCCCCCGTGACGACGACGTCGAACACGCCGGGCGGGACGAGCGAGACCACGAGGTCGGTCAGTGGCCGCCAGGACATCGTCACCAGCGCGTTCGGGACCCCGGCGTCGTGCAGGGCGGTGAGCAGCTCGAGCGCTCCCGGACGCCACGGCACCGAGTCGCGGACCCGGTCCATGACGCCGTACATGAGGGTGTCGACCACCTCGTTGACGTCGGCCTCGACCGGCGAGTGGTCGATGATGTACTGCGCCGAGACCTCGAGCGGGTTGCCGACCAGCGCGTGCGCGTGGGCGTCGGTCCAGGTGCCGCCGAACGACTCGACGAGCGCATGCTCCTCGGCGATCCAGTAGGGCTCGCTGTCGATGAGGGTGCCGTCCATGTCCCAGAGCACCGCGGCGGGCAAGTGTGCCCGGATCGCCGGTTCGGTGGTCGAGGTCACGACCGGAGAGTCTAGGCGCGGCGAAAACCGTCACGGGCCGCGGCTCGAGAGCGGGAGCATAGGGTGGAGTCGCGCCGGCGCGGCGACCGCCGTCCGACCGATGACCGATGGAGGCTCCTTGCTCGAGTTCGAGGACGTGCCGACGCTGCGCGACCCGATGCTCATCGCCGCGTTCGAGGGATGGAACGACGCCGGCGAGGCGGCCTCGTCCGCGGTCGAGCACCTCGCGGCGGTCTGGGACGCCGAGGCCATCGCGGCTCTCGACCCGGAGGACTACTACGACTTCCAGGTCAACCGCCCGAAGGTGATGCGCGACGACGGGCAACGGCGGATCGTGTGGCCCACCACACGGATCCTCGTCGCGCGCGACACCGGGTTCGGCTCGCGCGATGTCGTCCTCGTCGAGGGCATCGAGCCGTCGACCCGGTGGCGGGCGTTCACCATCGAGCTGCTCGAGTACGCCGAGCGGCTCGGCGTCTCGACCTTCGTGACCCTCGGCGCGCTGCTCGCCGACGTCCCGCATACCCGCCCGATCCCCGTGACCGCGACCTCCGACGACGAGGACGTCCTCCACCGGCTCGACCTCGAGTCGAGCGCCTACGAGGGCCCGACCGGCATCGTCGGCGTCATCTCGGACGCCGCTCACCGGGCCGGGCTGCCGTCGCTCAGCTGCTGGGCGGCCGTCCCCCACTACGCCGGGAGCTCGCCGTCGCCAAAGGCCACCCTCGGTCTGCTCGGCAAGCTCGGAGTCGCTCTTCAACGTGACGATCCCGCTCGGCGACCTGCCGGAGTCGGCCCGCGCGTGGGAGCGCGGCGTCAACGAGCTGGCGGAGTCCGACGACGAGGTGGCCGAGTACGTCCAGTCCCTCGAGGAGTCCACCGACACCGCCGACCTGCCCGAGGCGAGCGGCGACGCGATCGCCCGCGAGTTCGAGCGCTACCTGCGCCGCCGCGGCGACGAGGGCATCCCGCCCGCCTGAGCCGTTCGAGTCGCTAGACCCGTACGCCGAGCAGGGCGTCGCAGGTACGTCCCACGATGCCGGGGGCGCCCTCGACGGACCCGCCCTCGGACAGGGAGCGGGCGACCCAGGCGTCGATGGCGGCGAGCGCGCCCGGGGTGTCGAGGTCGTCGGCGAGGCGGGCTCGCACCTCGGCCACCGTGGCGTCGGCGTCGGGACCGCCGTTCGTCGACATCCCCGCCCGCCAGGTCGCCAGCCGGTCCTCCGCCTGCGCGAGCACGTCGTCGGTCCACTCCCACGGCGTGCGGTAGTGGTGCGCGAGGAGCGCCAACCGGATCGCCATCGGCTCGACCCCGCGTTCGCGCAGCTCGGAGACGAGGACGAGGTTGCCCTTGGACTTGCTCATCTTCTCGCCGTCGTAGCCCACCATCGCCTGGTGGACGAAGGTCCGGGCGAACGGCTCCGCTCCGGACAGCGCCTCACCGTGGCCGGCGCTCATCTCGTGGTGCGGGAAGATCAGGTCGGTGCCGCCGCCCTGAAGGTCGAACGGGACGCCGAGGTGCTGCTGGGCGATGGTCGCGCACTCGATGTGCCAGCCCGGCCGCCCGTCGCCGAGGCCGCCGCCGGGCCACGACGGTTCGCCGTCCCGGCGGGCCAGCCACAGCAGGGGGTCGAGGACGTCGCGCTTGCCTTCGCGGTCGGGGTCGCCGCCCCGTTCGGCGAACAGGGCGAGCATCTCGTCGTGGCTGAGGTGCGAGACCTCGCCGAAGTGCGGCTGCTCCGTCGCGTCGAAGTAGACGTCCTGCCCGCCTTCGGGGGCGTCCAGCCGGTATGCGGTGCCGTTCGCCTCGAGCTCCTCGACCGCCTTGACGATCAACGGGATCGACTCCACCGCGCCGATGAAGTGGTCCGGGGCGATGACCTGGAGCGCGGTCATGTCCTCGGCGAACAACGCCGTCTCCTCCCGGGCCAGGTCGGCCCAGTCCTTGCCGTCCCGGGCCGCGCGTTCGAGGAGCGGGTCGTCGATGTCGGTGACGTTCTGCACGTAGACCACGTCGTGGCCGGCGTCGCGCAGCGTGCGCCCGACCACGTCGAAGGTGACGTAGGTGGCGGCGTGGCCGAGGTGGGTCGCGTCGTACGGCGTGATGCCGCAGACGTACATCGTCGCGGGGCCCTCGGGCGTGATCTCGTGCGGCTCACCGCTGGCCGTGTCGTGGATCCGGAGGGGGCCGCCGGTTCCCGGTACCGCGGGCAGGAACGGCGACGGCCACGAGATCACGGCGTGAGCCTAGACGAGCGCCCGCCCCGGGCCCGCCCAGCCCCAACGGCCCCCTCACACGCCCGCCCGCCCGCCCGCCAACTATCGCGCACGTGATGACCTATTTTCCGACATATCCGACATCAGGCATCGATACGCCACCACGTGCGGAGTTGTTGACGCGGGTCAGGGCGCCGGGGTGCGGGTGTGGCGGTGCGGGTGTGGCGGTACGGGTGTGGCGGTGCGGGTGTGGCGTGCGGATCAGAGCGCGGGCCAGGGGATGGCGGGCCAGCCGCCGCTCGGACGCGGGTGGCGCCTCGACCGGAGCAGCTTCGTCGTCCGCCGCACGAGAGCGCGGACGTCGTCGCGGGGCAGCAGGCGGGCGAGGTCGGCGCTCAACCTCGACCCGGGGTCGTCCAACAACCCCTGGAGCCGCTCCAGCCGCACCACGTCGACGTCGCGCAGCGGTTCACCCGCCCAGCCCCACAGCACGGTCCGCAGCTTCGGGTCGGCACTGAGCGTCACCCCGTGGTCGAAACCCCAGAGGGCGCCGACGCGGTCGCGCTGGAGGTGGGACCCCTTGCGGTCGCCGTTGTTGACCACCGCGTCGAGGACCGCCACGTCGCGGACGTCGTCACGGTTCTCGTGGATGACGCTCACGGCCCGGCCGCCGCTGACCTCGCCGTCGATCACCGACAGCCACCCGTCGGGTACCGACCGAGGCGAGCAGATGTCCACCGGCCGACCGTTGGTCGAGGGCGTGAACGGGTCGCCGATCCACAGCTGCACCGACCCCTCCCCCAACGCTCCGTCGCGGAGCACGGTCGGCGGGACGACGTCCCAGCCCGCGGCCCGCGCCACGGCGAAGGTCGCGACCTCGCGCCCGGCCAGCGTCCCGTCCGGGAAGTCCCACAGCGGCCGTTCGCCGCGTACCGGCTTGTAGATCACGTGCACCGGCGCACCGGTGGCCGCGGCCGCCTCGGTGACGGCGTCCCCCTGCACCTCGCAGAGCAGGGCGATGTTGGAGGAGTCCGTGATCTGACCGACCACCTCGAGGTCGCCGTGGGTCAGCGCCTCGACCACCAGCTCGACCTCCGCGGCCGACCGTGGGCCGTCCATCGCTCAGCGCTTGTAGCCGTTGGACCGCGGACAGATGTGACCGGTCGGGTCCAGCGGTCCGCCGCAGAACGGGCACGGTGGCCGGCCGGCGGACACGAGGGCGCGGGCGCGCCGGACGAACGAGCGGGCCTGAGGCGGGCTCAGCACCACTCGGACCGACTGCCGCGACGCCATCGACTCGAGGAACTCCTCGGGTACGTCGGTGGCCTCCTCCTCGTCCTCCCCGGGTTCCGGGATGTCCGCGTCGAACGCCTCGATGACGACCACCGCGCGACTGGGGTCCCAGGCCAACGAGAGCGTCGCCACGCGGAACTCGTCCTCGATGGGCGTCGCCAGGGGGTCGTTGTCCTCGGGGCTGGTGCATCGCCGCCTCGCCGGCGAACTGGTCGAGGACGTCGTTCACCCGGTCGGCCAGGATCTGGACCTGCTCCTTCTCGCACGACATGGACACCAGCCGCCGCCCACTCAGGGCCTGGAGGAAGAACGTCCGCTGTCCCGGCGGTCCGACGGTACCGACCACGAACCGTTCCGGCGGGTCGAAGTCGTGCACGGGCATACGAATAACCTAACCCGCCCCGCCACCGACCGCGGCGTCGCCCGCGTCCACCTCCGTCGGGCCGGGCTCCTCCGGCGTGGCCTCCTCGGCAGGCTTGGGGGGTGGCGGCTTGAGCCCGCCCAGGTCGCCGCCGTTGTCGTTGCTGCGCAGCAGGAAGGGGCGCCGCGCCGTGTAGCGGACCACGGACACCGAGGCGGGGTCCACCTGGATCCGCTGGAACTGGTCGAGGTGTGCCCCCGCCGCGTCGGCCAGGATCGCCTTGATGACGTCGCCGTGCGACACCGCCACCCACACCGCGTCAGCCCCATGGGCCTTCTCCACCTCGGCGTCCAGGCTCCGCATGGCGTCCAGCGCTCGGGACTGCATCTGCGCCATCGACTCACCGGGGAACTCGTCCCCGTCCGGGAAGCGCACCGCGGACGGCTGGTCCTGGACGGTCCGCCAGAGGTCCTCCTTGGCCAGCTCCGACAGCTTCCGCCCGGTCCACGACCCGTAGCGCGCCTCCCCGAGCCGGTCGTCCGCCTCGACCGGTATGCCGTCGGCCGCCTTCGCGACGACGATCGCCGCGGTCTCCTGGCACCGCTGCAGCGGGGAGGAGACCACTCGGGAGACCGTCACTCCCGCGCTCGCGATCCGGTCACCGAGGGCCTCGACCTGGGCCCGGCCGTGGTCGTCGAGACCGATGCCGGGAGTCCAGCCGGCCAGCACTCCGGACGAGTTCGCCGCCGTCCGCCCATGACGAACGAGCAGGACGGTGGGCACGGGGTCACTCTAGGTGGTGGAGTAGGCGCATGATCGTCGACCAGGCCATCTACCGGGAGGGGCACCGGCTCGTCTGTCAGGACCTCAGCGAAGAGCTGGACCGGCTGCGAGAAGAAGGGAACGGGTTCCTCTGGATCGGTCTCAAGGACCCCACCGACGCCGAGTTTGCGCTGGTCAACCAGGAGCTGCAGCTGCACCCGCTGGCCGTGGAGGACGCGGTGCGCGGCGACCAGCGGGCGAAGATCGAGTACTACGAGGGCAGCCTGCTCGTGGTCCTCAAGACGCTGCGGTACGTCGAGGACACCTCCGACGTGGAGACCGGCGAGGTGATGGTCTTCCTCGGCGACCGTTTCGTCGTGACCGTCCGCCGTGGCGACGCGAACCCCCTCGCCGGCGTACGCGCCCGCTTGGAGCAGAACGCCGAGCACCTGCGCCTCGGACCGGCCGCTGTCCTCCACGCGGTGATGGACTCCGTCGTCGACAACTACATCCTCGTCGACAACGAGATCCACGAGGACCTGGAGCACATCGAGCAGCTGGTCTTCAGCGGTACCCGCGGCGTCGACGCGACGGCCATCTACCGCCTCAAGCGCGAGGTGCTGGAGATCCGGCGCGCGTCCCAGCCGCTGGCCGACGCGATGGAGCGGCTGTTCGTGCAGCCCCACCGCGCGATCGTCGACCGCGATGGCAGCGAGGTGATGGCGTTCTTCCGCGACGTCAAGGACCACCTGCTCAAGGTCAACGACCATGTCGAGTCCTACGACCGGCTGCTGTCCGACATCCTCAGCGCGCACCTGGCGCAGATCAGCGTCGGCCAGAACGACGACATGCGGAAGATCTCGGCGTGGATCGCGATCGCAGCGGTCCCGACCATGATCGCCGGCATCTACGGGATGAACTTCGACACCATCCCCGAGCTGACGGCGTCGTTCACCGTCGGAGACTCCGAGTACTACTACGGGTACTTCGTCGTGCTAGCCCTGATGGCCAGCGTCTGCTTCGGGCTTTATCGCGCGTTCAAGCGGTCCGGCTGGCTCTGAGCACCGTATGCGGCCCGACCTCCACGACAACTACTCAGACATGTCCGCCCTGTGGCGGCTCAGATCGCCGAATCGCGACAACTACTCAGACATGTCCGCCTTGTGGTGAGCCGGAGCCGGAGCCGGACGCGGACTCGGACCCGGAGCGGGAGCTGGACCGGGTAACCGTGGGGTCAGGTCGCGGTGATGACGCCCGTCGCGAGCGTCACGATGAGCACGGCGCCCAGGGCGATGCGGTACCAGACGAACGGCATCAGGGTGTTCGTCGCGACGAACCGCAGCAGCCAGGCGATCGACGCGTACGCGACGACGAAGGCGACCACGATCCCGGTCCCCATCTGACCCACGCCGAGGTTCGACAGGTCGGTCGTCGCCCCCTCGTAGAGCCCGGCGGCCGTCAACGCCGGGATGGAGAGGAAGAACGACAGCCGCGTCGCGGTCACGCGGTCGATCCCGCGGAACAGTCCGGCGGAGATCGTGGCACCGGAGCGGCTCACACCGGGAATGAGCGAGAAGCACTGGACCAGACCGATGACCAACCCGTCGCGGACGCTCACCGTGCCTTCGCCACGTTCCCCGTTCTCGCGCAGCAGCTTGGCGTGCCGCATCTCGGCGAGCCACATCACGCCGCTCCAGAGGATCAGGGCAAAGGCGATGACCCACAGGCTGCGCAGCGGTCCCTCGATGAACCTCTTGAGCGCGAACCCGACCACCGCGACGGGGATCGACCCCACGATCACGGCCCAGGCCAGCGCGTAGTCGTGGTGGCGGCGCGCCTCGGCGCCGACGAGGCCACGTCCCCAGGCGACGGCCAGCCGGACGATGTCGCGGAAGAAGTACACGAGGGTCGCGGCGATCGCACCGAGCTGGATGATCGCGGTGTATGCCGTGACCTCCGGGGCGTCGACCTGCAACCCCATCAGCTTCTCCGCGATGGTCAGATGCGCGGTGGACGAGACGGGCAGGAACTCGGTCAGCCCCTCCACCACGCCGAGGACGACGGACTGGACGTAGCTGAGGTCGGACACGGGGGGCAACCGTAGCCGACGCCGGTTGAGCGATTGCTGAGAACTGCCGAAGGGACTCGGCTAGCCGACCAGCTCGGTCATCATCCGGATCATCTGGAGCCGCTGGTCGATGCGCGGAGTGAAGGAGGCCGAGACGGTGAGCGTGGTGACGCCCGCGTCGGCGTAGCGCCCGATCCGCTCGGCGATCCGCTCGCGCGGCCCGATCAGCGAGGTCGCGTCGATGAGCTCGAACGGCACCGCCGCCGCGGCGTCCCGGTGCCGGCCGTCGAGGTACAGGTCCTGGATCCGGGCCGCGTCCTCCTCGAACCCCATCCGGCAGGCCAGCTGGTTGTAGAAGTTCTGGTCGCGCGAGCCCATGCCGCCGATGTAGAGCGCCGCGTACCCGGCGACCGCCCGCGCCGCCCGCTCGACGTCGTCGTCGACGACCACGGGAACCGTCGGCACGACGTCGAACCCGGCCAGCGGCTCGTCCGCGGTGCCCTTCCCGGCCTTGCGCCGACCCACCCGGACCGACTCCAGCAGGTCACCGCTGTGCTCCGGGCTGTAGAAGATGGCCAGCCATCCGTCGGCGATCTCCCCCGCGAGCTCGAGGTTCTTCGGCCCGACCGCGGCGAGGTAGATCGGCACCTCCGGCCGCACCGGGTGGACGATGAGCTTCAGGGCCTTGCCGGGGCCGTCCGGGATCGGAAGCTGCCAGTGCTTGCCTTGGTACGCAACGGTTTCCCGGCGCAGCGCCATCCGCACGATGTCGACGTACTCGCGGGTCCGACCGAGCGGTGCGGCGAACGGCACGCCGTGCCAGCCCTCGCTGACCTGCGGGCCGGACACCCCGAGACCGAGCCGGAACCGGCCACCGGAGAGCGTGTCGATGGTGGCGGCGGTCATCGCGGTCATCGCCGGCGTGCGCGCGGGGATCTGCATCACCGCCGCCCCGAGGTCGATCCGCTCCGTCTGCGCACCGATCCACGCGAGCACGGTCGGCGCGTCCGAGCCGTAGGCCTCGGCGACCCACGCCACCGCATACCCGAGCCGGTCGGCCTCGACGGCGGTGGCGAGGTTCTCGGCGTCGTTCCCCGCGCCCCAGTATCCGAGGTTGATCCCGAGCTGCATGCGCCGAAGGCTATAGGGCGGGGCGCGACGGCCCCTGCGGTACCAGCGGATAGCGTTCCGGTATGCGTCGCAGGAGGGTGGGGAACTCCGGGCTCGCCGTGTCGCGCCTCGGTCTGGGGACGATGCTGTGGGGCGGCGTCGTCGACGACGACGTCTGCCGCGAGCTCCTGGTGACCTACCTGGAGGCCGGCGGGACGCTGCTCGACACCGCGCACAGCTACGCCGAGGGCCGCTCCGAGGAGATCGTCGGTGCCCTGTTGCGCGAGGTCGCCCGGCGCGACGAGGTGACCATCTGCACCAAGGCCGGCATCACCCGCACTCCCGAGCACCGCCTCGTCGACACCTCGCGAGGCGGACTGTTGCGCCATCTCGACGACTCGCTCCGCCGCCTCGGCACCGACTACGTCGACCTCTGGCTCGTCCACACGTGGAGCGACACGGCCCCGCTCGAGGAGACCGTCGGCGCCCTCGCGTATGCGGTGACGTCGGGTCGGGCCCGCTACGTCGGGGTGTCGAACTACTCCGGCTGGCAGGCGGCGCGGGCGTACTCGTTGCTGGAGTCGGCCCGCGTTCCGTTGGTGGCCGACCAGATCGAGTACTCCCTCGTCACGCGTGACCCCGAGGACGACCTGGTGCCCGCCGCGGAGGCGCTCGGGTTCGGGCTGCTCCCCTACTCGCCGCTGGGCGGCGGCGTGCTCACCGGGAAGTACCGGTCCGGCGTCCCGAGTGGATCACGGGCGGCGATGCGCCAGTTCGCGGGCTTCGCCTCGGCCCGGCTCGACGACCGGTCGATGTCCGTCGCCGAGGCGGTGTCGACGGCGGCCGGCGGCCTCGGCGTGTCGGCGACCGAGGTCGCACTCGCCTGGGTGCGCGACCGGCCGGGAGTGACCGCGCCGGTCGTCGGCAGCCGGACGGTGGCGCAGCTGCGCACCGCCCTGGCCAGCGAGGAGCTCGAGCTCCCGCCGGAGATCGTCGCGGCGCTGGACGAGATCAGCGACTGACGTCGCCGGGCGTCGGCTGCGGCTCGAGCTCGCCCTCGATCTCGTCGCCCTCGATGTCCTCGTCGTCGTCGAGGTCGTCCTCGTCGACCTCGTCGTCGTCGAAGTCGTCCTCGTCGTCGTCGTCGTCCTCGTCGTCGTCATCGTCGTCGTCGTCGTCGTCGTCGTCCTCGTCGTCGTCCTCGTCGTCGTCCTCGTCGTCGTCGTCGTCGTCGTCCTCGTCGTCCTCGTCGTAGGGACCGTCCAGCGGCGTGGTCACGCCGGTGGCCTCGAACAGGGCCTCGTCGTAGTCGAAGAACGCGTCGGTCAGCTCCTCCGCCGCCGACACGACCGCGGGGTCGTCGGGGTCGCGGCGGGAGCTGGCGACCTCGAGATGACGTTCCAGGGCGGCCACGAGGGAGGTCAGCGCGGCGCGCGGGTCAGCGGTCATGCGACGACCGTATCGGCTGTGAGCAAGAATGGGTGACGATGCCGAACGCACAGACGACCACCCGCCGCACGTCGGGCGTGGAGTACGAGTACCGCGTCCTCACCTTCCCCCGCGAGGTGTCACGAGCCGAGATCCGCCGCGCCCTCGGGGAGCACGCCGAGTACGACCACTGGGAGCTCGCGCGCACGGTCGTCTACGTCGGCGGCATCCGCCGGGCCTGGCTGCGCCGCCGGGTCATCCGGGTGCACCGCACGGCCTGAGCCGCCTACCCGGCGCCACACCCCGCATACCCGAGCAGCACCTCGCATACCCCCGCGTCAGGTGGGGTCGTCCCCCCACGCCAGGCGCAGGTCCAGCAGGAGGTCGAGGGCGACCGAGTCACCGTCCCGGCCCCCCTTGCCGACCTGGAGCGGCGGCGGGGTCGGCGGGAGCGAGACCCCGCGCCAGCGTCCGAACCGCTCCGGAGCCACGATGAGCACGTAGTAGCCGCCGTCGGTGCTGACCCCGATCGAGCGGTTCCGCTTCAGGTACCAGCCACGGACGCCGGTCCGGTAGCGGCCCCGACCGCTCCACGGGGACGCGGTCAGCTCCTCGGTGGGCAACCCCGCCGCGTTGGCCCGCTCGACGAACCGGTCGATGAGCACCTGGGCCTTGACCGACTCCGCTGCGTCCCGGCGCTGCTGGGCCGCGACGTGGTAGTCGGCCTGCGCCGCTCGTTCGGCCCGGCGCTGCTCAGCTTCGTCGTCCACGGGACAAGCCTCCCAGGCGCCGCCGTTCCTGTGGCATATTCACGCAGCGTGACGCTGTACGACGCCACGCAGTGGCACGAGCTGTTCGTCGCCTCTGCGGGTGCGGCCGCAGCGTTGGCCGGTCTGGTCTTCGTCGCCGTGTCGATCAACGTCGAGCGGATCATCGCGCTCCACGGGCTCCCGGAGCGCGCGCTCCAGACCATCCTGTTGCTGCTGGCCGCCGTGGTCGTCAGCATCGTCGGCCTTGTCCCGCAGAGCACGACGTGGTTGGCCGTCGAGATCCTCGCGGCCGCCCTGTCGCTGGGGGTGGGTATCGCGATCACCGGCCGCCGGGCCTTCGACACCGGCGGCAACCGCAAGTGGCTGGCCTCGCGGCTGGCCGCGGTGCTACCCGGAAGCGTGTACTACCTCGTCGGCGGCGTCAGCCTGCTGGTTGCGTGGGGTGGCGGGCTGGCCTGGATCGTCGCCGGCCTCATCGGCGGGATGGTCGGCGCGGTCGTCAACGCCTGGATCCTGCTGGTCGAGATCCTGCGCTGACGCCGGGCTAGAGGCCCTCCGCGATCTCCCGGATCACCGCGAGGCGGCGGTCCCACTCGGCACCGATCGCGTCGAGCCGGGTGGCGGTGGCCCGCAGCTGGGACCCGATGACGCGGTACTGCACCTCGCGACCGACGCGAACCGGTTCGACGAGGCCGACCTCGTGGAGCACGCCCAGGTGCTTGGCGATCGCCTGACGGCTGATCGGCAGGCGCTCGGCCAGGGCGGACGCCGACGCGTCGCCCTCACCGAGCGCCGTCAGGACGGACCACCGGGTCTCGTCCCCGAGCGCGGCGAACACCGGGACCAGCGTTGCTGTCGTCATGACCCGGACTCGAGCAGGGCCACCAGCTTGTCCAGCTCGACCTCCCAGCCGCCGCGGTGGCTCTCGAGGTTGGCCGCCGGGTCGGAGGTCGCGTCGAACCCGGACTCGACGACGGTCAGCCGGGTGCCGCCGGAGACCGGTTCGAGGGTGAACGTGAAGACCGTGGAGTGGTCGATGTCGAGCTCGCCGGGGAGTCGCTCCAGGGCGTCGTCGTTGTTCCAGCGGTAGGTGACCAGGCGAGGGTGGTCCATCGCCTCGACCCGCAGGGGGATGGAGCCCCGCTCGGCGAAGGTCATCGTGCCGCGAGCGCCGGCACCGGAACCGTCGAGCTCGGTCCGGCCGAACCACCGGGAGATGTGCTCCGGTTCGGTGACCGCCGACCACACCTTCTCGACCGGCGCGGCGATCCGGATGGTGCGGCGGACGGTGAACTCCGCGGCGTCGACGACGGCGGGCTGGCTGCTGGAGATGCTGCTCATGAGGGTTCCTCTCGTCGGGATTGGCGACTAGCGATGGCTGGAGAGCTCGGCCGGTGCCTGCTGGGGCGCCGGGGTGATGTGTCCGGTCGCCCGCGCCGCGACGACGGCCAGCACGCCGATGGCGGCACCGGTCAGGACGGCCGCGGGGACGCCGGAGGCGTCGATCGCGAGGCCGCCGGCGAACGAGCCGACCGCGATGCCCGCGTTGACGGCGGATGCGGGAAGGGATGAGGCAAGCGGCGCGCCGGCACCGGCGAGGGTGACCACCCGGTGCTGGATCGAGGGCGCCATGCCCATGGCGAAGAGACCCGTGCCGACGACGGTGACGGCGGCGACCACCGCGTTCCCGCCGAGGAGCCACATCGTGGCCAGCGAGACGGTCACGCCGATGCTGCCGACGACCAGGGCACGGGGGGCGTTCGTGTCGGCGAAGCGACCACCGGCATACGAGCCGATCGCCGTTGCGACGCCGTAGGCGAGCAGGTAGGGGCTGACGGCCGCGCCGGTCACGCCGGTGACGGTGCCCAGGAAGGGCACGAGGTAGGTCAGCGCGGACTGGATCGCGGCGAAGACCAGGAACCCCACCCCGAGGATCGCCAGGACCCGCGGCGCGAACGCCGCTCGGGCCTGGCCGACCGCCCGGCTCCCACGGGACGTCGGCAGCGACGGCAGCACGAGGACCGCGGCGACGAGCACGACGGCACCGACGAGGACGACCGCGACGAACGAGCCGCGCCAGCCGACGGCCTGGCCCAGCAGGGTGCCGAGCGGCAGGCCCAGGGCACTCGCCATGGCGAAGCCGGTGATGACGATCGCCATCGCGCGGCCGGCGCGTTCCGGCGGGACGACCGAGGTCGCCGTGACGATGCCGGCCGCGATGAACAACCCCTGCACCGCGCCGATCAGCACACGCGCCGCCACGAACAGCGGGTAGTCGGCGACGAAGGCCGGGAGCAGGTTCGCCAGGACGAAGACAGCGGTCGCGGCGATGAGGACGTGCCGCCGGTCGAACCGCGTGGTGAGGAACGTCAGCAACGGCCCGCCAAGGGCCAGGCCGAGCGCGTTGGCGGTCACCAGGGCGCCCGCCGCGGGCACCGAGACCTCCAGGTCCGTGGCGATGAGGTCGAGCATCCCCACGACGAGCATCTCGGCGCAGCCCATCACGAACGCACCGGCGAACAGCACGGCCAGCACGAGGTTCGCTCGGGCTGGTGCTTGCTGGCGGGTCATCGTCTACCTCCTGGGTTGAAGTGCAACCATATAGTTGCAGATAACCACAGGAGACGCAACCCTGGAGTTGCACCTGAGACCGCCTCAGGCCCGGCGGAGGAACTCCCCCAGCACCCTGGTCCCGAAGACCAGCGACTCGACGGGAACGCGCTCGTCGATCCCGTGGAACATCGGCGCGAAGTCGAGGCCCGCGGGCAGCCGGAGGGGCGCGAACCCGTACCCGGTGATGCCGAGCCGGCTGAGGGCCTTGTTGTCGGTGCCCCCGGACAGGCAGTACGGCAGCACGGCGGCCTCCGGGTCCTCGGCCAGCAGCGACTGCGTCATCGCCGTGAACAGGTCGCCCGAGAGAGGCGAGTCGAGGGCGATGTCGTGATGGTCCACGATGACCTCGACGTGCTCGCCGGCCAGCTCACGGACCGTGGCCATGAGGTCGTCCTCGTGCCCGGGCAGGAACCGGCAGTCCAGCGACGCGGAGGCGGTCTGCGGGATCACGTTCATCTTGTAGCCCGCGTCCAGCATCGTGAACGTCGACGTGTCGGACAGCGTCCCGAGGACGAAGCCGGCCGCCCCACCGAGGTGACGCAGCACCGGGGTGGGGTCGTCCGGCGCATACGGGGTGCCGGTGAGGTCGCTGAGCCCGTCGAGCAGCGCCCGGACCGAGGCGATGTACTCGCGCGGCCAGGGGTATGCCGCGATCCGGCCGACCGCCTCGGCCAGCCGCACGACGGCGTTGGCCTCGTTGGGCACCGACCCGTGCCCGGCTCGCCCGCGGGCGTGCAGCCGAAGCCACGCGATCCCCTTCTCCGCGGTCTGGACGAGGTAGGCGCGGGTGGGCTCCCCGGTCCCGGCGCGAGGCACGGTGACGCTGAAGCCGCCGACCTCCGAGACCGCCTCGGTCACCCCCTCGAACCAGTCGCGGTGCTCGTCGACGATCCACCGGCTGCCCTGCAGTCCGCCCGCCTCCTCGTCGGCGAAGAACACGAACGTCGTCGTCCGCGCCGGCTTCTCACCGGTCCGCGCGAGGTGGCGCAGGTTGGCGATGATCATCGCGTCCATGTCCTTCATGTCGACGGCCCCGCGCCCCCAGATGCAGCCGTCGCGCTCCTCGCCGGAGAACGGGTCCACCTGCCAGTCGGCGGCGTTCGCCGGGACGACGTCGAGATGACCGTGCACGGCGAGGCCGGGACGCGAGGTGTCGGACCCCTCGATGCGGATCATCACCGACGCTCGGCCCGGCTCGCTCTCGACGAGCACGGGGTCCAGACCCACCTCGGTGAGCTGCTCCATGACGTACTCGGCGGCCTTGCGTTCCCCTGGGCCCGACCCGTCGCCGTAGTTGACCGACTCGATCCGGATCAGGTCGGCGCAGATGCGCGCGACTTCGTCTTCGGGAGCGATGGCGGCGTCCTCGAGGTCGTCCATCGCCCCACCCTAAGACCGCTCTGCGCGGGTCGTCCGCCATGATGTCGAGCGTGGACGCCCCGACGCTGCTGACCGGTCGCGTGGTCACCCCGACCGGCGTCGTCGACGACGGGGCGGTCCTCGTCGACGGTGACCGGATCTCCTGGGTCGGGCCGCGCCGCGAGCTGGCCGGGCGCTCCGGAGCGGTCCCGGACGGATGGGCCGACGGCCGCACGCTGCTCCCCGGGCTGGTGGACCTGCACTGCCACGGCGGCGCCGGTGGCGAGTTCGGCCCGGACCCCGACTCCGGGCGGACGGCGGCGGCTCACCACCTCCGCCACGGCACCACCTCGGTGGTCGGATCGCTGGTCTCGGCGTCCGGCCCGACCCTCATCGACGGCGTGACGGCGTGCGCCGGGCTCGTGACCGACGGCACGCTCGCGGGGATCCACCTCGAGGGTCCGTTCCTCTCCGTGGTGAGGTGCGGCGCTCAGGACCCCAGTGCCCTCATCGACCCCGATCCGGCCCTCGTCGAGGCCCTGACCGAGGCCGGACGCGGCGGCGTGGTCCAGATGACCTTCGCCCCCGAACGCCCCGGCGCGGAGGCGCTGGTGACCCAGCTGGTCGCAGCGGGCGTCGTCCCGGCGGTCGGGCACACCGACGCCGACGCCGTCACCGCGCGGGCCGCGCTGGACCGGGTGCTCGAGCTCGGGCCTCGGGGCGGACGCCCCCTCGTCACCCACGTCTTCAACGGCATGCCGCCGCTGCACCATCGCTCACCCGGCCCGGTGGCGGCGGCGCTCGGCTCCGCGGGCCGCGGCGAGGCGGTCCTCGAGGTGGTCGGCGACGGGGTCCACCTCGCCGCGGAGACGGTGCGGATGCTCTTCGAGACCGTCGGTCCGGGAAGTCTGGCCCTCATCACCGACTCGATGGCCGCGTCGGGGATGCCGGAGGGGCGACTACACCCTCGGCGGCCGCGACGTCGTCGTCGACGGCCGCACCGCGCGCCTGGCCGACGGGGGGTCGATCGCCGGCGGGGTGGCCACCCTCCTCGAGGTCGTGCGCTGGTGCGTCACCGAGGTCGGGATCCCCCTGGCCGACGCGGTCACCGCCGCGACCGCCACCCCCGCCTCCGTCATGGGCTGGAGCGACATCGGCTCGCTCACGGCCGGCCGCCGGGCCGACCTGGTGGTGGTCGACGGCGACGTCGAGCCCGTACGCGTGCTGCGCGGCGGACACTGGGTGGCCTGAGGGAAGGGGAGGACCATCCGGCGGACACCACGTGCACCAGTCGGCCCCCGACCTCACCAGCGCCACCATCCGGCTGGTGCTGGACCGGAGCCGTCAGCCGGCAGCGCCGACGTCGACGGGCTGAAAAGCGGTCAGTCCTTCGCCAGCATCCGCAGGACCGCGCGCTCGACGGTCTCTCGGCCCTTGGGCGAGAGGGTCTCGCCGGACAGGATCCGGACGTGGTCGACCTTGCTGAGCCGGCCGAAGAGGCGACCGGCGTTGGCCAGGGTGGTCCCGGAGGCGTGCTTGTCGAGGACCACCGGGTCGACATAGGACCGGCGCGCCACCGCGGGCGTGTTGCCGAGCTGCTCGGAGACGAGGGTGATGACCTCGCGCTCGGTCTTGGCGCTCGCGTTCTTGGACGGGGACGGGTCGTCCTCGCGCAGCGCCTTCTCGGCGAGGGCCGCCGCGGCCGTGACCGTTGCCGCCCACGTCCGAAGGTCCTTGACGGTGAAGTCGGCGCCGGTGAGCGTCTTGAACGCCTCGTTCACCTCGGCGCCGGTGACCTCGTGCCAGCCGGTGCTGTCGCGGTACTGCAGCAGCCGCTCCCCCGGTGCGTTGCTGCGCTTCAGCGCCCGGATCGCGACGGCCAGCGGTGGGTCGGTGACCCGCGCCTCGCGCTCGACCCCGGACTTCGCCGGGAAGAGGAAGTGCAGGTCGTCGCCACGAACCGTGACGTGGTCGCGGTGGAGCGTGGTCACCCCGTGCGTGCCGTGCTCGTGCTCGTACTCCTCGCCGCCGGTCCGGAACAGGCCGAGGTCGAGCATCCGCAGGGCGACCGCGATCACGCGGTCGCGGGTGAGCCCCGAACGCCGCAGGTCACGGCTGACCGCCTTGCGGAACTCGGGAAGCCGGGGCACCAGCTGCTGGACGCGTTCGTGCTTGGCCTTGCCGCGGGTCGCGGTCCACGACGCGTGGTAGAGGTACTGGCGACGTCCGGCGTCGTCCGTCCCGACCGCCTGGATGTGGCCGTTGGGGTACGGGCTGATCCAGACGTCCTTCCACGCCGGCGGGATGACCAGCGCGCTGATGCGCTCGGCGGTCTCGTCGTCGACCGGTGCGCCGTCGTCATCGCGGTAGCTCCACCCACGCCCACGACGCACCCGGCGTAGCCCGGGACCGCTGAGGTTGCTGCGTCGCAAGCGCACGACGCGACTGTGGCACAGGCCTCGGCAACCCGCGCGTCGAGCGTTCCACCGCACGGATCGGGCCGGGCAGTTCGAGTAACTGTGATTGAAGTCGCCGGAAGCGGGCAGAGTGGGGGTACGGCCGATGGTTTGTGTGGTCCGGGCCAGCGTCGACCGAGCCCCGGTGGCTTCAGCTCGAGAGGCCATCGGGGCGCCGGCGCGCCCCCGTGGAGGACGGCCGCACGGCCGGAACGAGCCGGTCAGCCGGCGTCGGGCCGCTCGACGAGCCACCAGGCTGCATACGGGGTGAGCCAGTAGCTGCCGTCGGCGTCCGGCTCGACCACCCGCTCCGAAATGGCGTCCCAGGGCTCCGGCAGACCGAGCTCCCGGATCCGCCAGGCCGGGTACGGCCGCGTCTCGGGGGTGATGTTGTAGAGGCAGACCATGGCGCCGATCGGCGCGCGGCGAACGATCGCGAGGACGCCGCCGTCCTCGACCGGCAACACCTCGCTGCGCACGCTGGCGTGCAGGTGCGGGAGGGACGACCGGACGCTGGCGAGGTGGGCCAGGCCGCTGAACACGCGGCCCGCCACCGTACGCCGGTCGTGTCGCTGCTCGGCGCGACGCCAGTCCAGCCGCGGCCGGTGGGCCCACCGGTTGTCGGTCTCGTGGCCCTGCTCGGCGGCCCAGCCCGGGTCATTGGCCATGCCGAGCTCGTCGCCGCTCCAGACGACCGGGATCCCACCCCACGCGTACACGATCGCGTGGGTGAGGAAGAAGCGGCCGAGCGCGTCGTCGATCTCGTCGGGCCGTCCGGCCGCGGACAGGCCGGTCAGTGCGGCGGTCGTGCCGCTGATCCGGCGGTCGCCGGTGGCCGGGTTCTCCTGGAACACCAGGCCGTGCGCGGTCGACCCGGGGAAGAGCCCGGAGTACCAGTCGGAGAGGAACCGGCGGTGGTGGTAGCCACTGAGGCCGACCCCGCTGGTGTCCTCGTCGGTGATGGCCCACCCGATGTCGTCGTGGCACCGCACGTAGGTGATCCAGGCCGCCGACGACGGAGCGCGGGGCAGGCGTTCGAGCGTATGCGCCGCGAGCCGGGTGTCGGCGGTCGCCAGCATCGACCAGATCTGCACCATGAGGGTGTTGTGGTACGCGAGGTCGCTCACCTTGCCGTGGTGCCGGCCGGCGCCGAGGTACTGGACCAGGTCGTGTGGCGCGACGATGGCCTCGGCCTTGAACGCCAGCGCCGGACACGCGATGCGGGCGACGGTCTTGAGCACCTGCGTGACCGCGTGGACCTCGGGTTCGTTCTGGCAGGTCGTGCCCATCCGCTTCCACAGGAACGCGATCGCGTCGAGTCGGAGCACCTCCACGCCGAGGTTGGCGAGGAACAGGATGATCTCGGCGAACTCGACGAGGACGTCCGGGTTCGACCAGTCGAGGTCCCACTGCCAGGCGTTGAACGTCGTCCACACCCATTGCTGGAGCTCCTCGTCCCAGGAGAAGTTGCCCGGCGCGAAGTCCGGGAACACCTCGGGGAGGGTCCGCTCGTAGGCGTCGGGCTGGGTCCGGTCGGGGTAGACGTGGAAGTAGTCCTGGTAGTGCTTCTCCCCCGCCCGCGCCCGGACCGCCCAGTCGTGCTCGCGCGCGACGTGGTTGAGGACCAGGTCGAGGACGAGGCTCATCCCGTTCTCGCGCAGCGTGGTCGCCAGGTCCCGGAGGTCGTCGACCGTCCCCAGGTCGGAACGGACCGCGCGGTAGTCCCGCACCGCATACCCGCCGTCGTTGTCCCCCACCCGCGGCTCGAGCAGCGGCATGAGGTGGAGGTAGCTCACGCCCAGCTCGCGCAGGTACGGGATCTTGTCCTCAACGCCCTTGAGGTTGTCGGCGAACCGCTCGGTGTAGGCGGCGTAGCCCACCATCCCGGGCAGCTGGAGCCAGTCCGGCTGCAGCGAACGCCGGATGTCGAGGACGTGCAGGTCGTGCGGACGCTCGACGAACGCCTCATGGGCCAGGCCGACCAGACGGTCTGCGAGCGGGAGCGCCGCGTCGTGCCCGTACAGCGTCTCCAGCGCCTCGACGAGGTCGCGGCGCCGTCGCTCGACGCGAAGCTCGAAGAGCTCCTCGCGGTCGGCGCTGACGGGCATGCCCGCATCCAACCGCACCGGCATCGCTGCGTGGAAGGCGGCGGCACCGGCTGTCCGCCTGTCGAGAGGACGGCGGCGGCTCCACAGGTCAGCCGCGGTGCGAGCGCGGGGGCGGTTGTGGCTCCGCCTCGTCCGAGGGGAGCAGCTCGTAGGAGGGGTTCGCCATGGCGAGGTAGCCGTGGCGCTCGCCGACCCGGCCCTCGACCCGGACCAGGGTCCCCGGCTCCATCCCGTCGATCCGCCGTCGGCCGTAGAACAGCAGCGTGAGCCCGCCCGACTCGTCGCACAGCTCGGCGCGGTACGTCGGGCTCGCGCCGATGGTCGACGACTCCACGGCCCGGATCCGGCCCTGCAGCACGGCCCAGCCGCGGGGCGGCGCCTCGGCGATGGTGACCCGATTCGGCGGGGTCGGGCCGATCGACGAGGCCGGCTCGCGATGAGGTCGCGCCGACGCCGAGGGTTCGGGCTCGCGGCGGACCGGACGCGGCCGCGCGGACGCGTCGAACGGGACGATCGTCGCCGCGACCCCGCGAACCTGGGAGACCGCGGCGGCGATCTCGTCCGCGGTGCGGTCGTGCAACAGCCGCCCGAGGAGCGGTCCGTACTGCCGTCGCGGGAGGAGCACGGTGACCAGACCGTCCCGAGGACCGGAGAGCAGGGTCCGTTCGGCGAGCTCCAGCGCCGCGCGGCCGAGCCGTCGGTCGGGGCAGTCGACGATCTCCAGCGGAAGGTCCAGCCGCGGCATGTCGTCCCACGCCTGCTGCAGCGCGCGGGCGTGCTCCACGTCGATGGAGAAGTGCACGGCGCGGAGCGAGGCCGGCCGGAGGCTCCGCGCATACGTGTGGGCGCGCAGGACGGCGAGGTCGACCTTGTCGACGAGGATGAGCACGGTGTTGCTGGTCCTCAGCATGGTGATCTCGCGGTCGGGCACCGCCTTGAGCAGCGCCGCCTCCTCCTGGTACGTCCGTCGCAGCCGCAGCAGCAGGACCACCAGGAGGGGGAACACCAGCACGACCAGCCAGGCGCCCTCGGTGAACTTCGTGACGGCGAAGATGAGGACGACCGCACCGGCAACGGCTCCGACCGCGGTGTTGATGACGACCTTCACCCGCCACCGGCCCACGCGGTGCGTCGTGAAGTACCGGGCCATGCCGAACCCCGCGAGCGTGAACCCGGTGAAGACGCCGATCGCGTAGAACGCGACGAGCTCGTCGACGTGCGCGCCGGTGCCGAGGATGAGCGCGAGCGCGATGACCGCCAGCACGATGATCCCGTTGGAGAACGCCAGCCGGTGCCCGCGCTTGGTCAGCCAGCGCGGGAGGAACCCGTCGGCGGCCACGAAGTTGGCGAGGTAGGGGAACCCGTTGAACGGCGTGTTGGCCCCGGTCCAGAGGATGAGCATCGTGGCCAGCTGGACCACGAAGTACATCCCCTGGCCGGCGAGCGAGTCGCCGAGCACCGCCTTGGCGACCTGGGAGATGACCGTGGGCGAGCCGCTCTCGTAGGCGACGGCGTGGGTCTCGTGGGCCAGCCAGGAGACGCCGGCCACGAGCGTGCCGAGCAGCACGCTCATGATGACCAGCGTCCGGCGGGCGTTGAGCCCCTGGGGCGGGCGGAACGTGCTCACCCCGTTGGAGATCGCCTCGAGGCCGGTGAGCGACGAGCCACCGTTCGCGAACGACTTCATGAGGATGTAGACCGCGCCGATGCTGAGCAGCGGACTGCCCTCGCCGACGGGGAACGCACCGACCGCGGTGGTCGGGTCGTAGTGGGGCAGGTCGCCGAGGATCTCCCGGACCAGACCGCCGACGATGACGACCGCCATGCAGGCCACGAAGAAGTAGGTCGGGAACGCGAACAGCCGGCCGGCCTCCCGGAGCCCGCGCAGGTTGCCGTAGAAGAGGACGAGGACCACGCCGACGGTGATCTCGAGCTGGTAGTCGCCGAGCGCCGGGATCGCACTGGTCACGGCCGCCGTGCCGGCCGACGCCTGTACCGCGACGGTGACGATGTAGTCGAGCATCAGGGCGACGGCCCCGACCTGCGCGACGACCGGCCCGAAGTTCTCCCGGGCCACGACGTAGGAGCCACCGGCGGCGGTGTAGGTCGTGACCACCCAGCGGTAGGTGAGCGTCACGAGGACGAGGACGACGAGCACGATCCCGGTCATCGGCAGCAGCAGCGTGTAGGCGGACAGGCCGAACAACGGGATGAGGACGAGCAGGATCTCCTCGGAGCCGTACGCCGAGGACGAGATGCAGTCGCTGGACAGCACGCCCAACGCGGTCCGCTTGCTCAGCCGCTCGCCCTTGAGCTCCACGTTGGTCAGCGGCGGCCCGAGCAGACGGCACTTCACCCGGTAGGCGAACGTCTCCGGTGCCTCGATGACGATCGGCAGGGCCTCGGGCCGGCCGAACCGGTCGTCGGCGGAGCGGTCCCCCTCTGCGGGTCTGCTCCCCTCGACCGTCACGCTGGTATTCAACCCTCCCGACCGCGCCGTGCGGCGGAAGGTCGGCAGGGGACTTGACGCGGTGCCACGGCCCGCCCGGTAGAGCCGTGACCACAATCTCTGTTCATCATCCGCATTGATGTGCTAGGAATGGGGAGACCCGTCCGCGCGAGGAGAGGGGGCACCGGTGCCCACCCCGGAAGCCGGCCTCGCCGCATACCCGCACCTGTTCGAGCCCATCACCGTGGGCACGATGCGGCTGCGCAACCGGGTCATGCTCCCGCCGCACGCCTCGGCGATCGGCAACATCTACGGCACCGAGGAGGACGCCGAGCGCAACATCGCGTACTTCGAGGAGCGCGTCCGCGACGAGGGCGTCGCCTGGGTCGCGAGCCTGTCGACCCACCTGCGCAACACGGTCATCCCCGGGTTCGACCCGACCGGCGTCGGCGCGGCGACGACCGGGTTCTTCCGGCTGCCGTTCTTCGTCGAACGCGTCCAGGCCTTCTCCGACGCCCTGCACGGGCACGGGGCGACCGTCTCGGTCCAGATGGTCCACCAGGGCGGGATGCCGCACGGCGCGTCGGCAGTGATGAGCGCGCCGGTCATCAACCTCATGCCGCACGTCATGGACCAGGACGACATCGACGCGTTCGTCCGCGAGTACGCCGCGTCGGCGCGGCTGTCGCTGGAGGGACGCGCGGACGGGGTCGAGGTCCACCTCAACCACGACGACATCCACGAGTGGTTCCTCTCCCCGTTCACCAACCAGCGCACCGACCGCTACGGCGGGTCGCTGGAGAGCCGCTGCCGCTTCGCCGTGGAGACCCTGCAGGCGATCCGCGACGAGGTCGGCTCGGCCTCACGGTCGGGGTCCGGCTCAACATCCGCGAGGAGGTGCCGGGCGGCTACGACGTCGACGGCGGCGTGGAGCTCGCGCAGTACCTCGAGTCCACGGGCCTGATCGACTACGTCCACGGCGTCGTCGGCTCGCCCGTGGGGCAACCCCAGCTACATCCAGCCGACCTACTTCGACCCGGCGCAGTGTCGCCAGCTGGCCGGCGAGCTCAAGGCCGCCCTCTCGCTCCCCGTGGTCCACACCGGCCGGATCAACGACCCCGACGTCGCCGAGCGGGTGCTCGCGGCCGGCCACGCCGACATCGTCGGGATGGCCCGTGCCCACATCGCCGAGGGCGGACCTCTGGTAAGGCGCGGGAGGGCCGGGTCACCGAGATCCGTCCGTGCGTCGGTGGCAACGAGTGCATCAGCCGGCGGTACGTCGAGGGGCTGCGCTTCGCCTGCGCCGTGAACCCGCGCACCAGCCACGAGGTCGAGGGCCCGTGGCCGGCGGTCCAGGTCCACGTAGCCTGCTCGTCGTCGGCGGCGGGCCGGCCGGGATGGAGCTCGCCGCGCTGACACGTGAGTCCGGGTTCGACGTGACGCTCTGGGAGGCCGACGGACGAGCTCGGCGGGCAGCTGCGGTACGCCGCGAGGCGCCACGCCACGAGAGGTATGCGGCCTACCTGGACTGGCAGGCACGGCGGCTGCGCGACCGTCGGCGTCGACGTGTCGCTGGGGCATCGCGCCACGGCCGACGAGGTCGCGCGCGTCCGCTGACGTCGTGGCCGTGGCGACGGGGCGACTCCGCGGCGACCGCAGATCCCCGGGGCGGACGGTCCCACGTCGTGGACGTGCGCGAGGTGCTGGCCGGACGGCGCGATGTCGGGGCACCGAGTCCTCGTCGTCGCGCAGGACGACCACGTGGCGCCACTGTCGGTCGCGGACCATGCTGGCCGGGCCAGGGCCACGAGGTCGTCCGTCGTCTACGCCACCGCCGGCCGGCTCCGCTGCTGGGCCGCTACATCGTCGGCGGCATCCTCGGCCGGCTGGACGCCCAGGGCGTGCGGATGCGGTTCATGGAGGAGGTCGTCGCGATCCGCGGCACCGAGGTCGTGGTCCGCAACGTCTACTCGCTGCGCGAGGACGACCCTCGGCGGGTTCGACTCGGTGGTCCTCGCCTGCGGCACGCGTCTCCGACTCCGCCCTGTACGACGAGCTGCGGGCGCGGCTCGGCCCGGGTCCACGTGCTCGGGGACGCCTATGCGCCGCGTCGCCTCGTCTTCGCCACCCGGCAGGCCTACGCCCTGGCCGAGCAGATCGTCCGAGCCTGAACACCTAACGACCACCCGACCACACGATACGGAGGAACCATGCTGCTCAAGGACAAGGTCGCGCTGATCACGGCCGGCGCGTCGGGAATGGGGCGCGCGGGCGCCGAACGGTTCGCGGCCGAGGGGGCGCACGTCATCGTCGTCGACTTCAACGAGGCCAACGCCGCGGAGACCGTCGACGGGATCACGCCGCGGGCGGCAGCGCGGCCGCGGAGATCTGCGACGTGCGCGACCTGGAGCGCTCAAGGCGCTGGCCGAGAAGGTCGAGCGGGAGCACGGCGGCTGCACGTGCTCTACAACAACGTCGGCATCCCCGGCGCGGCGGGTCTGGAGCTCTCGAAGGACGAGTGGGACATCGGCATCGAGATCAACGCGCGGGCGTCGCTTCTTCCTGAGTGGGTACCTGACGTCGAGCCCTCAAGGCCGCGAACGGCGCGTCGGTGATCTTCACGTCGTCGACGTCGGGGCTGATCGGGTCGCCCGTTCAGCCCGATGTACTCGTTCACCAAGGGCGGCATCATCGCGCTGGTCCGGTCGATGGCCCTGGCGTGGGCGGCCGACGGGATCCGGGTCAACGCGATCGCGCCGGGGTCGGTCGAGACGCCTGGGCTGCCGGCGTTCTTCCGCACCGACGACCCCGAGGAGATCGCGGCGCGCAAGAAGGCGTTCTTCGCCACGATCCCGATGGGCCGGGCCAGCCAGCCGGAGGAGATCGCCGGGGTGGCGCTCTTCCTCGCCAGTGACCTGTCCAGCTACGTGACCGGCGTGACCATCCCCGTCGACGGCGGCATCACCGCGAAGTAGCCCCAGCGCCTCGGCTGAGCAGGGGCCGGGCCTGCACAACTACTCAGACATGTCCGAGAAGTATCGGCCCGACCGCGATGAGGCGCGCAACAACTCAGACATGTCCGAGACATATCGGCCCGACCGCGAAATGGCCCGCAACTACTCAGACATGTCCGAGAAGCATCGGCCCGACCGCGAAATGGCCCGCAACTACTCAGACATGTCCGAGAAGTATCGGCCCGACCGCGGACGCCAGGCAGGCCCTGTCGGTCAGAGGGCCGGGATCAGCTTGGCCACGCCCTGTCCGAGCGGGCCGAGCCAGCCGACCAGGGCACCCAGTGGTCCGGCGAACGCCGTGGCGGCCGTGGCCAGCGGGCCCGCCGCGACGAGGACCCGCGTCAGCCTCTCCAGCGCCGTCGCCGCCCGCACACGGTCCGGCTCGTCACCGGACGTGGCCTGCTCGAGCTCGTCGACCTGGGCCGCCGCCTGCTGTGCGACGTCGGTCGGCAGACCGGCCGCCGCCACGGCCGCGCGCAGCTGGGCCACCGCCGACCCGACGTCGACGCCGCTCGGGGCATACGTGCCGTGCTGTCCGCCCGTGATGCGCTGGTCCCCTCCGACGTTGTTGATGACGCCGCCCTGCTGCGAGGGGATGTTGAAGGTCATGACGCGCTCCTGCCCGGTGGGTCCGTCCACGGTGGGGACGGCAGTGGAAGCTGCTGGTCCATGCGGCGCC
The DNA here is from genome assembly GCA_963713345.1 of uncultured Actinomycetota bacterium. Classification (GTDB taxonomy): domain Bacteria; phylum Actinomycetota; class Actinomycetes; order Actinomycetales; family Dermatophilaceae; genus Lapillicoccus. The sequence goes on from CAVQLI010000011.1 coordinate 187,070, forward strand.
GTCGAGCCGCTGCGACGACGTGCAGGACGATCCCGACGATGAGCATGACCGTGCCGACGATGGCCGCGAGGAACCCGATCGCGAGCCCCGCGACGCCGCCGGGACCCCCGTTCAGTGAGCTGAAGTCCGGCGGTCCCTTTCCGGCCATCGAGTCCCAGACCAGCGCCATGAACCGCAGAATCACCTGCGCGTAGACCAGGAACCCGACGACGTAGATCGCCAGACCGATCCACGCCAGCCAGCTGCCTCTGGTCTTGGTGGCCGCGATGTCCCGCGCGAAGGAGTCGCGTTGCTGCTGGACGTGGGCGACGTACGACAGGTACTGGTCGCGGCCCACGTTGTTGATCGTTCCCGCCTCCTGGCGCTGGACGTCGAACCGGGCCCCGCCGCCCGTGGGTGCGTCTTTGTCGCCCGCCGCGGACACCGGCCTGCGGTACCGCAGGTGGTGTCCCGCGAAGCGGATCTCGTCGCCGTCGACCAGACGTCGCGGCCCGCCCAGCCGGACACCGTTCACCCACGTCCCGCCGCGCGAGTCGAGGTCCTCCAGCCAGTCCTCGCCCTCGCGGCGGCGCATCGCCGCGTGGCGGCGGCTGACGGTCGGGTCGCTCAGGACGATGTCACAGTGCTCCTCGCGTCCGACGAGGAGGTACCCGCGTTCGGGCAACGCGAAGACCTCGTCCGCCGTGGGACCGACGAGAAGGACCTGACCGGCTGTCGCACTCATGCGTGCTCCCTATTGCGGACGCACTCGAACGATGAGTAAGAGCGTGACGCTCCCCCCGAGATACGGCAAGCCCCTCCCGAGTCAGCGGCCGCCGCCGGCGCGGGCGGCCGCGACGATGAACGCCGCGACCTCGGGCTTCTGGATGTCGGAGTGCGCCCCCGCGAACGAGCTCTGGCTGGTGTCGGAGATGACGAAGTTGCCGTCGGCGCGGTGGAACTCGCCGGCGACGAACACCTCCTGGCCGTTCAGCGGCAGCGAGAAGTCGTGCGCGGTCACGCCGCGGTACCCGTCGGAACCCATGCCGCCCCAACGGTCCGCCCCGTCGCTGTCCTGGTTGTCCTGCTGGGACAGGAACGACGCCTTGGGGTACCAGTTGCCCACCGCCCAGTCGGCCGTCGAGTACGTCGCGCAGAGCGGTCCCTTGACCCGGTTCTGGAACCCCGACAGGGCGCCCTGGATCCCGATGTCCGTCGACCCGTCGCTGAACGACCAGTGCGAGAAGGCGCCCTGCACCAGGTTGAGCGACGCCACCGGGCTTTGTTCCGGGCTGGCGATGCCGGCCAGCGAGAACGCGACGAGCCGGGCTCCGAAGCTGTGCCCGATGAGGTGGACCCGCACCGTCGGCGCGGCCGTCTGCAGCGCGACGAGGAAGGACGCCAGGCCACTGCGACCGATGTCGCCGGCTCGACCCTTCATCTGATAGTACGAACCCACCCGCAGCGCGTCCTTCGCGCCGTTCCAGACCTTGCCGAAGAAGTCGCCGATGCCCTGGACGTCGCTCTCCGGCGGAGCGCTCCCCATGACCACGGAGAGCTTCTCGTATGCGTCGCGCGGGTTCTCCGTGGTGAACAGCGCGGTCTCCCCCGCGTCCTCCTCGGTGGTCACGCCCTGAGCCGGCGTCGTCGCGAACACCTTGCCCAGCAACCCGTGGAACTCGTCGAGCCGCTGCTGCTGGGCCGCCGGCGACTCCCCGGCCGCCACGCCCTTGAGGCCCTGGTCGACCAGCTTGCCCATGCGCTTGACGTCGTCGCGGTCGCTGCCGGAGAACCCGCTGGCCAAGGACTTCGCGATCGCCTTGCCCGACACCGCTGCGTCCGCCTGTCCGGGCGGCGGGGGCGCCATGTCCCGCGCCGGCGGGAGGTCACGCTGCTGCTCCTCCGGGGCGTCGGGGAACCACAGGGACGGCCAGTAGACCCCGAGGTACCGCGCCGAGCTCGGCACCCCCGGGCTGGACTGGATGAGGTTGAACATCGCGTTGTAGAGCTGGTCGGCGGCCGCCTCGCTGTTGCCCCAGCCGTGGCTCATGACGAACACGTCTTGGGTCCCGCTGTCGCGGATCTGCGCCACCAGCGTGGCGGCGTTCTCACCCCCGGCCGCGATACCGCCCTGCTCGTCGAAGCGCAGCTCCCAGTACGAGCCTGCCGAACCGTCCATCTTCTTCTCCTGCCTCCGTGGGTCAGCTGTCGGCCAACATCCGCATCGCGTCGACGAGCCCGGCACCCTGCGCATACCGGTCCCGTCCGAGGTCGGTGGCCGTGCGCATCAGCAGCGCCTTGACCTCCGCCGGCCGGCCGATGAACTCCGGCCGGCACGAGAGGAACCCGGCGATGACGCCGGACACGTGGGGCGCTGCCGCGCTGGTACCGCTCTGCTCCGCATACGTCAGCGCCTTCTTGACGCCCCTCCCGGTGAGCCCGGCGCTGTTGCGCACCAGCCCGGTCGCGGCCGAGCAGATCCACTCTCCGGGCGCGACGACGTCGGGCTTCGGCCGGCCGTCGAGGGTCGGGCCCTTCGACGACGTCCATGACACCCCGAAGACGTGCGGGGCCTCGCGGTGCGTGGAGCCGACGGTGATGCAGGTCGCCGCGTGGCCGGGCTCGGTCACCGACGCGAGCACGCCCACCGACTGCTTCGACGACTGCGGGGAGAGGGTCTGCCCGTTGTTGCCGGCCGAGATCACGACGACCACGCCGGACGCGCTGAGCTCGTCGATCCGCTGGCACAGCGGCGAGAGCCCCGCGGCGTAGTGCGACGGGTCCCAGTCGGCGCCCAGGCTGAGGTTGACCCCGTGGATGCGCAGGTTCTGCCGGCTGGTGTTGACCTCGCGCAGGATGTACTCGATCGCCGCGATGACCGCGGAGGACGACGTGACCGCCGCGCCCTGGATCTGGCGGAACACCTTGAGGCTGACCAGCTCGCACTCCTGGGCCATCCCCGCGAGCGGCCCGACGTTGGTGCGCCGGACGAACCCACCGTCGACCGGCTCCATCGAGTCGGCCACGATGGGCGTGCTGCCCTCGGGGCACGCTCCGGCGATGATGCCCGCGACGTGGGTGCCGTGGCCGACCTCGTCGGTCAGCGGTGAGCCGCCGGCTCCGTCCGGGAACGGGATGTTCGGCTGCACCAGCCGCGAGAAGTCCTTGTGCAGCCCCCCGGTCCGCGGCAGCTTGTCGGCCTTCACGCGCCCCTCGCGAGCCAGCTCCAGCTGGGAGAAGTGGCCGTGGGTCGCGTCGATCCCGGTGTCGATGATCGCCCAGACGATCCCGGACCCGTTCGCGTTGAAGGCTCGCCGCGCGGCGTCCACCTTCACGGTCGGAGCCGAGCGGTCCACCTGGGCGTAGAGCACATAGTCCGGCCAGGCGTGCCGGATCACCGGGGGACTCGTCGTGCGGTCCTGGTCCAGCTGGACCAGGCGCGCCAGGCCGGTCCGCGTCAGGACGCACTGGTAGAGGGACCCGGTGACCTGGTCCTTGCTGGCCCCCGTCTCGCCGGACGACGACCACCAGGCGTTCCACACCTCCTCGAAGGCGTCCTGTTGTGCGCGGAGGCCGCCGGGGAACGACGAGTCCAGCTCGACGACGACGACGATGGGCCCTTCGGCGGGCGGGACGCCCTCGATGAGGGACAGCTCACGATCGGCGAGCTCGGGACCGCCGGGGCCTCGCGGCGCGATGGGCGGCGGCGAGGTGAGGTCGCCGATGATCGGCGAGCGTCCGCGACCGGCGGAGACACCGGTGATGCGCACGCTCGGGTCGGGCGGCTCGGTCACGCTCACCCTTGGACCCCTTTCCCCTGAGCGGCATCCAGCATCCCGCGTCCCGGGCCCGGAGCGCACGGATATGTCCGAACTCGCACCGACCGCTCAGCCCAGGTCGGCGAGCACCCCGTCGATCCGGGCTCGGGCCATCTCCGGCGTGCCCGGTCCGGGCAGCACATAACGTCGCCCCGCCTCGATGGCCGCGCACACCTGCTCGGCGACCGTCGCGGCGTCCACGGGTTCGAGGGTCAGCTGGAAGTCGGGCGGGGGCAACGAGCTGCCACCCGAGGCGACGGCGACGAGCTCGGCCGGCCGATTGCGGTCGGCTGTGTGGATCCGGCTGGGTACCGGCCCCGGACACAGCACGGTGACGCCGACGTCTACGCCGACGGTGGCCAGCTCCTCGACGAGGGTCTCGGAGAGCCCCACGACGGCGTGCTTCGAGGCGGTGTACGCGCCGTTGCCGCCGCCGGGGATCGGCGCGAGACCGGCGATCGAGGCGGTGTTGACGACGTGGCCGCTGCCCTGTCGGATCAGGTGCGGCACGAACGCCCGGATGCCGTTGACGACGCCGAGGAGGTTCACCTCGAGGGTCCACCGCCAGTCCTCCGGGGACTGCTCCCACACCGGCAGCCGCGGGGTGACGATGCCGGCGTTGTTGCAGACGACGTCGACGCGGCCGAGCTCGTCGAGGGTGCGAGCCGCCAGTCGTAGCAACGCATCCGGGTCGCGGACGTCCGTGACCTGTCCGATGACTCGGCCGCTGGCGGCCATCTCGCTGACCGCCTGGTCGAGGGCAGTGGCCTCGACGTCGGCGGCGACGACCGCGAGCCCGCGCCGGAGGAACCCCTCGGCCAGCCCACGCCCGATCCCGCTCGCCGCCCCGGTGACGACGGCGACCTGCCCGGCCTCGAGCCTCATCGCGATCCCAGCAGCTTCGGGACGACCTCGGTGCCGAACGTCTCGAGCTGGGCCATCGCCTCGCGGTGCGGCAGTCCCGGCCAGTGTGGCTTGAACACGAAGTCGGTCATCCCGAGCTCGGCCTCCAGCGCGCCGAGGGCGTCGGCGCACTCGGCCGGGCTCCCCATGACGAACCGGTCCTCGATGTCGGCCCGCACCTCGTCGCCGGACTGCATCGGCGTGTTCTCCCCCGACAGGCCCCACTTCCGGTACACCTCGTAGCGCGCGCGGTACCGCTGCAGCGCCGCCTCGAAGCCGGACTCCTTGGACGACGCGATGAGCAGCTCGCGGCGGACCGGGAACGCACCATCCGTCGGGAGTCCCGCGGCGGCTCGGGTGTCGAGGAACAGCCGGCGCAGGGACGCGAGCTCGGTATGCGTGGGGAACGGTGGCGCGTACCAGGCGTCGCCCATTCGGGCCGCACGCCGGACCGCACCGGAGGCCTGTCCCCCGACCCACACCGGCGGGCCGCCCGGCTGGACCGGGAGGACCGACGGCCGGGCACCGCGCACGCTGTGGAACCGCCCTTCGACGTCGACCTCGTCGCCGCTCCACATCGCGCGGACGATCCGCAGCGACTCCTCGAACCGGGCCACCCTCGTCCCCGGCTCCACCCCGAACGCGTCGAACTCGTGGGCGCTGTAGCCGAGCCCCACCCCGAACACCGCCCGGCCGTCGCTCAGCACGTCGAGGGTGGCCATCTGTTCCGCGATGTCGACCGGGTTGACCATCGACAGCAGGATGATCCCGGTCGCGGCGCGCATGGTCGGAGCGACCGCCGACAGGTGGGTCAGCCAGGGAACCGGTTGGTAGTAGCGCAGCTCCGAGCCGAGGAAGTGCTGGCCGCACACCATGAGGTCGAAGCCGAGGTCCTCCGCGCTGCGGACCAGCTCCTCGTGCTCCCGAACCTGCTGGCGCGGGTCGACGCTCGCGTCGTGGACCGAGGTGAGCAGGATCCCGAACCTCACGACTCAGCGCCCCGAGGAGTCAGCTCGGCCTGGGCCAAGGGGGTGTGCAGGTGGGCGCCGAAGAGGTCGGAGCAGAACGGGTCGCTGCTCGACGACCACCGGATGAGCGAGACCTTGGCCGCTCGGATCCGGTCGTCCCACCAGACGCCCTTGACCTGGTCGACCGGCACCGCGTAGGCCGCCGCGACGCCCTCGACCGTGAGCAGCGACGACGAGCGGGCCGCCGCATACTTCGGCTCGTCCCCGAAGAACAGGTCGACGGTGACGGTGAACGGGCCGGCATTCTTGCTGCGGATGACGTCCGCCGCATCAGACAAGCGCATGGCGGTCCTCCTTGGCGCCCGAGACCTCGGAAACCGTTGCGGCGCGCGGGAACCGCACCACCTCGGTCGGGAACGGCGCCACTGGGTCGGCCAGCGGCAGCAGGTGGTAGATCGAGAACGAGAACACCTCCGACACCGGCACGACGACCGGCATGATCGGGGCGGCCGCGTTGCCGGCGGTGGTCTTCCGACCGGGGTAGGGCCCGATGAAGAGCCGGATGAACGCGAAGTACGCCGCCTCCTTGGCCAGCTCCTCGGTGTCGGCCACGACGTCGACGAGGACGCCGGCCTCGTGGCCGGTCACGGCCTGGTTGGGCTCCAGCGCACCCAGGACCGCATCCAGCCCGAAGATCCGCGTCGCCACCCGGAGCCGGCCGTCGCGGACCGCCGCAGCGAACCGCGGCGCGGACACAACGGCCGCCTCGGCCGAGTCCGCCCACGACCGGGCCTGCGCGAGCAGGGCGGGCTCGCGCACGCCGAGGAGGCTCACCGCCCGGAACCCCTCGCGCCGCGCCCCTTCCATCAGCACGGTGTAGGGCGCCTCGACCCAGCGGGCACCCTCGCAGCGGATGCCGGTCGGCGTCTCCACGTAGGTCGCGTCGGCGAGGTCGAGGAGGCCGCCCGGGTTCTCCTCCTGCGTCGGGTGGGAGCGCTCGTAGAACGTGTGCGACACCAGCGAGCGGACCGTCGCCCGGGCGTCCGCCGACGGCGACCGGACCTCGAGCCCGGTCTCGTCCAGGCTGGCCCAGAGACACCGGCCCGAGTCGCCCGGCTCCAGCGCGAGGCCGCCGCACTCCAGGAGCTTGCCGGCGAAGGCGGCCACGGCCGTCGGGATACCGCGCAGCATCGGCAGTGCCATGAACAGACCGATGTCGAGCGCCCGTCCGGTGATGACTCCGTCGACACCGCGGTCGAGCGCCGCCATCACCGGCTCGGGGCCGATCAGGGCGACGATCCGCTCAGCCTGGTCGACGTCGTCGGCGGTGAGTCGGGGCGACAGGGCCGCACCGGGCCCGGCGGGGACCACCGGCTGGCCACCCGCGATGGTGGCCAGCAGCAGGTCGCGGTCGACCTCCGACCGGACGACGCCGACGTCGAGCGACCACCCGTTGCGGAGGCAGAGCGCGTCGAACGCCTCCAGGCAGGTGTCGAGATGCGGGTCGGCCCCGGCGATCCCGAACGAGAAGACGAACGGCACACCGTGCTCGACGGCGGCCCGCACGTAGGGCTCCACGTTGGCCGCCTGGTTGGCCGAGACCTGCTCGCCGGAGCCGAGCCAGTACGGGCCCCAGTCGCTGCCGGTGCCCTGCGCCACGACGACGTCGACGCCCCACTCGAACGCCCGCGCGATGTCGGCCTCGATCCCCGGGACCGGCGCGATGTGGTTGACGAAGGCGAGGATCCGGACCGGCTCGACACTCATGCTGTTCCTCCTGACGGAGCGGCGGTAGCCAGCAGCTCCCGTAGCTGGGCGGTCGCGACCTTGCCTGACGCGTTGCGCGGCAGCTCGTCGACGATGTGGACCCGACGGGGACGCTTGTACCCGGCCAGCTCGCCGCGGGTGGCCTCGATGATCGACTCTGGGGTGCGGTGGGACGCCGAGTCCAGGACGACCACGGCGACGACGGTCTCGCCCCAGGTCGGGTCGGGCTCGCCGAGGACGACGACGTCGGCGACCTCCGGGTCGAGGCGCAGGACCTGCTCGACCTCCGCGGGGTACACGTTCTCCCCACCGCTGATGATCATGTCCTTCAGGCGGCCGGTGACGTAGAGGTAGCCGTCGCCGTCGAGGCGGCCCAGGTCGCCGGTCCGGAGCCACCCGTGGTGGAGCAGCTCCTGGGTGGCCAGGGGGAGCCCGTGGTAGCCCACACAGTTCTGCGCCGAACGGGTCCACACCTCGCCGACCTCTCCGGTCGGCACCGGCGCGAGGGTGGCCGGGTCGTGGATCTCGACGTCCACCCAGGGGTACGCGCGGCCGGCCGACGCGCTCCGACGGTCGCCGTCCGGTCGGGACGGGTCGGGCTCCAGCTCCGTGAACCCGCCGGTGGTCTCGGTCATCCCGTAGACCTGGCGCAGTACCGGCCCGAGAACCCTCGTCGCCGCTCGACGTTCGCCATCGCTGATCGGCGACCCCCCGTAGACGACCGTGTGCAGTGCGGGGAACGCCGTCGCTCCCCCGACCTCGCGGGCCAGCGCCGCCAGCATCGACGGCACCAGGAACGCGTGCGTCACCCGTTCGTCCTCGAGGTGGCGAGCGATCGTGGCCGGACGGGCGTCGTCGGCGAGGATCGTCGTCGCGCCCGAGGCCAGCCCGACCAGGCCCCAGCTGAGCGCACCCACGTGGAACAGCGGGGTGGCCAGCAGGCTGGTGCTCTCCTCGTCGAGTCCCCACCGGTCGATGACACCCGTCACCTTGGCGGCGAGGTTGCGGTCGGTGAGCAGGACGCCCTTCGGCCGCCCGCTCGTCCCCGACGTGTAGATCTGGAGCACGACATCGTCGGGCGTCCCGCTCCGACCGTCGACTGGCTCGGACGCCAAGAGCCAGGTCTCGTAGTCGTCCCCGAGCGCAACCCGGTGGCGTTCGGTGCCCAGTCGGGGGATCCGGTCCAGCAACCCCGGGTCGCCGACGACGACCGACGGGCGAGCGTCCTCGGTCACCAGCCGCAGCTCGCGGTCGGACAGCCGGGTGTTGACCGGCACCGTGACCGCGCCGACCCGCGCAGCCCCGACGATCATCTCGAACAAGCGCACCGAGTTGGGCAACGCGACGAGGATCCGGTCGCCGGCCCCGACCCCGGCGGCCACCAGCCCCGACGCATACCGGCGGGCTCGCTCGTCGAGCGCTCCGAAGGTGACCGACGTCGAGCCCTGCCGCAACGCGACCCGGTCCTCACGGCCGGGTGGCGCTAGGTCCGGCTGGGCGGCCAGGCGGTAGGAGCTCAACCGCGAGGACCGAGGTCGGTCGGCAGCGACTGGATGGCGCGCAGCATGGCGCTCCCGCCGTAGGTCAGGTCGTCGGTCAGCAGCCGTGCTTCGGGGAACCGTCGCACGAGGGTCGAGAACACGACCTCGCCCTCGATCCGGGCCAGCGCGGCGCCGAGGCAGTAGTGGGCGCCGAAGGCGAAGGACAGGTGGTCGGACTTGTTGGCCCGCCGCACGTCGAGGACGTCGGGACGGTCGAAGACCGTCTCGTCGCGGTTGGCGGCCCCCATGACGACGATCGCCGTCTGCCCGGCTCGGAGCTCGACGTCGTGGAGCCGGAAGTCCTCCTCGACGACCCGCGGCAGGTAGTGGTGCGGCGAGTCGTAGCGGATCAGCTCCTCGACCGCCCCGCGGACCAGGCCGGGGTCGTCCACGAGGAGGTCCCACTGGTCGCGGTTCCGTTGCAGCGCAGCGAAGCCGTTGCCGAGCAGGTTGGTCGTCGTCTCGCTGCCGCCGAAGAGGATGAGCAGGTACATCGCGACCAGCTCGTCCTCGGTCATCGCCTCGTTGTCGCGGTGGTCGAGCAGCAGCCGAGCCAGCTCCGGACCCTCACCGGTGGTGCGGAGGTGGTGGATCATCTCGCCGACGTACGCCCGGAAGGCGTCGATGGCCTCGTCGGCCTTGCGCAGTGACGTCTCGTCGAGGCTGAACAGCGCGCCGATCGCCTCGGACCACTCCCAGATCATGTCCCGGTCGGACTGCGGGATCCCGATGAGGTCGACGATGACGCGCACGGGGAGCTTGTTGGCGAGGTCTCGCTTGACGTCCGGTGTGGGGTTCTCGACCATCGCGTCGACGAGGTCGTCGACGTGCCCCTGGATCGACTCGCGCAGCATCTCGATGCGGCGGGCGGTGAACGCCCGCGACGAGATGCGGCGCAGCCGGGCGTGCCCGGTCGCGTCCTGTCGGCTCATGAAGTTGCCCTCGAAGTCGAGGACCTTGAAGAAGATCTCGTGCTGCGCGGCCGGCAGCCGGCGCATCGTCCCCTCGGCCAGCTCGCCGAACCGGTAGGCGTTCTGCCCGATCGGGTATGCGCCGCCCATCACCGCCTTGACGTCGGCGTGGTGCGTGATGAGGGTGGCCGGCCCGCCCTGCCACCGGACGACGCCGGAGCCCTCACGCCACCGCTCGTACATGGGGTACGGCCAGGCGATGGTCGCTGGGTCGGCGGCGAAGAACGCACTGATCTGCGCGTCGTCCACCGCGGGGTCGACCATGTCCACCGTCGTCATGCGCACCTCACCGTGAATTCATCCGCATGGTTATCCTGAATTTAGGCGCAATCTCTTTGGCTGTCAACGCACTCAGGTCAGCGGTGAGATCGCCGTGGGCGGCGCCTCGTCGACGGCCCCGGCCCGGTCGGCCGGCACGAGAACGAACGCCACGATGGCCGCCGCCACGGCCGCGACGACCGCGGCGACGGCCGCCAGCACGTAGCCGGTCTCCTCGGGGTCCAGCCGTCCCGGCGGCACGTGCGCCGCCAGGATCGCGGCGGCGCCCGCGGCCCCGACGGCACCGCCCATGAGCCGCAGCACCTGGTTGATCCCGGTCGCGCTCGCCGTCCGGTCGCGCGGTGTCCGCTCGACGATCAGCGCCGGCATGACCGCGTAGGCGACGCCGATCCCGAAGCCCATCAACGTCATCGCCACCACGATGTGCCACGTGGAGTGGTGTGCGACCGCGAAGAACCCGAACGCCGCGGCCACCGCCAACGCGCCCGCCGGCAGCACGAACCGCAGGCCGGTATGCCGGATCACCCAGCGGGAGACCGCCGGCGACAGCAGGGTGGCCACGGACATCGGGATCATCAGCAGCCCGTTGACGAACACCGAGTAGCCGAGGCCCAAGCCGTCCGTCGTGGGCCGCTCGACGAGCAGGATCATCACCGCCACCCCGCCGAACACCGACATCCCGAGCAGGATCGCCGAGAGGTTGACGCCGAGCACCCCGTGGGCGCAGGCCAGCCGCACGTCGACCAGCGGCGAGGTCACACGCAGCTCGACGCATACCCATCCGGCCAGGGCCAGCAGTCCCACCACCGCCAGCCCCACGACGGGAGCGGACCCCCAGCCCCAGCTCTGCCCCTTGGCGATGGCCAGGAGGCTGGAGGCCAGCCCGACGCCGAGCAGCACCGCTCCCCCGACGTCCACGCGGACGCCCGGGCCGCCGGCGGCCGTGGACGACGGGACGACCCGCCACACCCATACAGCGCCGGCGACGGCCACGACGAGCGCCACGAGGAACGCGACTCGGTAGTTGGCGACCAGCACCGCGAACCCCATGACCGGGTTGCCCAGGCCCACACCGACCGCGACGCTGGTGGAGAGCACGGCGAGCGTCCGGTTCAGGCGCGGCCCGCGCAGATGCTGGCGCGCGATGGCGACAGTCAGGGGCACCATGGCGTACCCGAGGCCCTGCATCGCCCGTCCGGCCAGCAGACCGGGAAAGGTCGGGACCAACGCGGCGCAGACACTACCCGCGCCGACGACGAGCAGCGACGCGACGAGGATCGGCCGAGTCCGGTGACCGTCGCCGAGGCGGGACACGACGGGAGTACCGACCACGCCGACGAGCAGCGTGATGGTCAGCGTCCACTGGGCGGCTTCGATCGACACGCCGCGCTCCCGGGCCACCTCGAGGACGATCGGGCTGCCCAGTCCGGCGACCACCGCGCCGGTGAGTGCCGCAAAGGCCAGGGCCGGCACCAGCCCGCGAGGGACCGGCGCCGTGTCGGTGGCGGACGCCAGACGGCTCTCGGTGCCGGGCCGCGCGTCGCTCAGAGCAGCTCCAGGACGGTCGCGTTGGCCATCCCGCCGCCCTCGCACATGGTCTGCAGACCGTAACGGGTCCCGTCGCGACGCATCCGGTGCAGCATCGTCGTCATCAAGCGGGCGCCGGTCGCCCCGAGCGGGTGGCCGAGGGCGATCGCGCCGCCCTGAGGGTTGGTTCGGTCGAGGTCGGCGCCGGTCTCGGTCGCCCACGCGAGGACGACGGAGGCGAACGCCTCGTTGACCTCGAACGTCCCGATCTCGTCGAGCGAGAGGCCGGAACGGCGCAGGACCGCCTCGGTGGCGGGGATGGGCCCGGTGAGCATGAACACCGGGTCGGAACCGACCACGGCCATGGTGTGGACGCGGCGCCAGCGGTCGGAACCCGTGGCGGCGAACGGCATCCGCGGACGCGACGAGGATCGCCGCGGCGCCGTCACTGATCTGGCTGGCCAGGGCGGCGGTGAGCCGCCCGCCCTCGCTGATCGGTGTCAGCGCAGCCAGGGCCTCGGCGGTCGAGCCCCGGCGCGGGCCCTCGTCGTGATCGAGGCCGGCCACCGGCACGATCTCATCGGCGAACCGCCCGTCATCCGTCGCCACCAGAGCGCGCCGGTGGCTCTCGAGGGCGAACTGCTCCATCGCCGAGCGACTGACGTCCCACTTCTCGGCGATGAGCTCGGCGCCACGAAACTGGGTGATGGGCTCGTTCACCGAAGCGCCGTCGCCACCGTTCGCCGCCGCGCGGGTGCGCCATGCCGTGCTCGAGCCCGATGGTCGTCGGCGACGCGATCGGCACCTGGCTCATCACCTCGACGCCACCGGCGACGACCAGGTCCTGCACGCCCGACATCACGGCCTGCGCGGCGAAGTGGACGGCCTGCTGCGAGGACCCGCACTGCCGGTCCACCGTCGTGCCCGGCACGTGCTCCGGCAGCCCGGCCGAGAGAGCGGTGATCCGGCCGATGTTGGACGCCTGCGGCCCCATCTGCCCGACACAGCCCCACACGACGTCGTCGATCGCGTCGGGGTCGGCGCCGGTGCGCGCCAGCAGCGCCTCGACGACCGTCGCGCCGAGGTCGGCCGGGTGGACGCCCGAGAGAGCGCCGCCGCGCTTGCCGACCGGCGTCCGCACGGCGTCGACGAGGTAGGCCTCAGCCATCGCCGTCCGCCCACGCCGGACGGCGCTTCTCGAGGAACGCCCCCGCCCCCTCCGGCAGCTCGTCGCCGAGGAAGAACGCGAGGTTGAACAGCTGGGCCGCGTCGAGCGCCTGAGGGGCCGGCAGATCGGCGAGCACGGTGAACGCCCTGCGCCCCAACCGGATCGCGTCCGGGGCCGCGTCGGCGAACCAGCTCGCATACTGGTCCGCCTCGGCGTGCAGCGCCTCGGTGTCGGTGCAGATCCGCGCCACGAACCCGAGCCGGTAGGCGTCGTCGACCGACAGCGGCTGCCCGGTCATCATCAGCTCGAGCAGGAGCTTGCGGGGCAGGGACCGGGCGAGGTGCGCGACGACGATCATCGGGAACAGCCCGATCCGTACCTCCGGCAGCGCGAAGCTGGCCCGCGGGGTCGCGAGGACGACGTCGCAGATCCCGGCCAGGCCGAAGCCCCCGGCGTATGCGGGTCCGTCGACCAGCGCGACGAGGGGCTTCGGCGCCTGGAGCGCGAGGTGGTGAAGCTCGACGATCGCGCCGGGCCAGCCGTGGGCGGCAGGCGCCGGCGACGCGGCCAGGTGGCGCATCTGGCGCAGGTCGCCGCCGGCCGAGAACGCAGAGCCCTCGGCGGCGATGGCCACCGACCGGACCGCATCGTCGGCCATCGCGTCGCGGACCGCACCCAGCAGGGCGGTCGACAGCTCCGGGTCGAGGGGGTTGCGTCGACTCGGGCCGGTTCAGGGTGACGACGGCCATGCTCCCGCGACGGGTGACCACCACCGCGTCGCTCACGGCAGCTCCATCCGGAGCAGCCACGCGTACATGACCTTGCCCAGATGGTCGGACCGCAGCGACATCGTGCCGCCGCCGTCGAGCGCACCGGTGAGCACGAAGTTCAGGGCCCGGATGCCGGGCAGCTCGTAGCGCGTGACCGAGCCCTTGACCAGGTCGCCGTAGTGCTCGGCGACCCGCTCCTCCGTCAGGCTTCACGCAGCGCCGCGTAGCCGGCGTCGTCCTAGGCGACGATCCCGACGTTGCAGGTGTCGCCCTTGTCGCCGGAGCGGCCGTGGGCGAGGTCGGCCACCCTCACGGCGCGGCCGCCGTGGCCGCTCCAGCATCTCGACCCGCTGCACGACGTGCTCGCGCGGGACCAGGCAGGGCCAGATCGCGTACAGCTCCTTGAGCGGCGGCCGTGTCCCGACTCCGGCGACACCGGCCGGACCGTTGTTGTAGAGCGGCACGCTCTCGGTGAAGACCTTGCGGGCCTCGGTCGCGTCCGGGCAGCGCGCCGCATACCGGACGACGAGCTCGAGGAGGTCAGGGTCGTCCGGCGGCGGGACCCGAGACCCCCACATCGAGGTGTGGCCGGGGTACTCGACGATGTCCTCGGTGTAGCGGAAGCCGGCGCGCTCCAACCGCTTTCGCAGAAAGGCGAGTCCGCGCTGAGCCTTGGCGTAGGCGTCGGGCCAGGTGTAGGTGAACTGCGCCTCGCCGACGAACCCGGCGCGGTAGCCCATGTTGACCTTGAGCGTCGCCGGACGCTCGCGCCGGTGCCGCCGGTGATCCGCACGCGGTCCGGGCCGACCTCCTCGAGCGTCACCTGGGTGAAGTCGGCGGTGACGTCGGCGGTGAGGTAGTAGCCCGGGTCGAGGATCTCGTAGACCAGCTGCTCGCTGACCGTGCCGATGCTCACCTCTCCGCCGGAGCCGGGCGTCTTGGTGAGGACCGCGGTGCCGTCCTCGCTCACCTCGGCGATCGGGTAGCCGAGCGTCTCGAGCCCGTCGACGTCGGCCCAGCCACCCGCGTACAGGCCGCCGGTCGCCTGGCCGCCGCACTCGATGGCGTGGGCGACGACGGTGGCCATCCCGAGCCGCTCCCAGTCGTCGAGCGACCAGCCGAACTCGTGGACGAGCGGCCCGAGGTAGAGCGCGATGTCGGTCACCCGGCCGCAGACGACGATGTCGGCGCCGCGGTCGAGCGCCTCGACGATCCCCTCGCAGCCGGTGTAGACCGCGGCGTGGGTGAGCCGGTCGCGGACCGTGTCGAGCTCGGCGCCGGTGTCGAGGTTGCGGAAGGAGACGCCCGCGCGGTCCAGGTCGTCGATCCGGTCCTCGATGTCGTCGCCGAGGACCACGGCGATGCGGACGCCGGGGAGGCCCAGCTCGTCGGCCAGCGCGCGGATGGCCCTCGCCGCGGCCCGGGGGTTCGCACCGCCGGCGTTGGTGACGACCTTCACCCCCTTCTCCACGCAGGCGGGGAGGGCGCCACGCAGCAGGTCGATGACGTCGCGCGTGTAGCCCCGCTCGGGGTTGGCCGCGCGCTGCTTCGCGAGGATCGACATGGTCAGCTCGGCGAGGTGGTCGCAGCAGAGGTAGTCGATGTCGCCGCGCTCGACCATCTCGATCGCGGGACGCACGCTGTCGCCCCAGAACGCCATGCCCGCGCCGAGCCGGACGACCTTGCCGCTCATGCGGATTGGAGCCCGAGCAGCCGGGCGAGGTTGTCGCCGAGGATCCCGTCGATCTCCTCGGGCGTCAGCGGGAGGGCCCGGATGGCGGCCATCTCGGCCGACGGGTCGGCCATCGGCCAGTCCGAGCCGTAGACGACGCGGTCGGCGCCATGCCGCCGGATGATCGCGACGACCCGCTCGGGGTCGAGCTCGGCCATGGTCGGAGGCCACGACGTCTCGAGGGTCACCCGCGACCCCACGACGTGCTCCTCCGCCTCGTCGAGCCGGTGGTACCCGCCGTAGTGGCACGCGATCAGCGTGAGGTCGGGCAGCGCGTCCGCGAGCTGCCGCAACAGCTTCGGCGCGCCGCGTTGGTTCGCCGCCTCGTCGTCGCCGGCGCCGACATGGGTGACGACCGGCATACCCTCCTGCGCGAGCGCCGCGAGGATGTCGTGGACCCGCGGGTCGTCGAGGGACAGGTTCTGGAACAGCGGGTGAAGCTTGACCCCGACGATCCCGTTGTCCTTCAACGACGTGACGTTCTCGTCGACGCTCAGCTCGGGATGGACGGTGCCCATGGGGACGAGCCGGTCGCGCGGCACCGACCCGATGAACTCGTTGGTGCGGGCGACGGTCGACGCCTTGATCCCGACGCCGAGGGCGAGCCCCTTGTCGATGCCCGCCTCGTCCATGGTCCGGAGCAGCCCGGACAGGGTGCCGTCGAACCGCAGCGGCATCCCGGCCGGACGCTGCGCCTGCATGGCCTGCGCGATGCGGTCCGGCCACACGTGCATGTGGCAGTCGACGATCATCGCTGACGGTCCTTGACCAGCTTCTTGGCCAGCGAGTCGAGGATGACCTCGGTGGACCCTTCGTAGATCCGCATCGGCCGGGCCTCCCGGTAGAGCCGCTCGATCTTGCTGCCCCGCACCAGACCGAACCGGCCCATGGACTGGACCGACCGGTCCACGACCCGGCTGGCCATCTCCGTGGCGCCGACCTTGGCCATCGACGAGAGGTGCAGCGCACCGAGCGGGTCACGGGCGGCGGCCGCGGCGGCGCGGTAGACGAACGCGCGGGCCATCTCGATCTCGACCCAGCTGGTGGCGAGCGAGGCCGGTACCCCGCCGAGGCGAGCGAGAGGCATACCGAACTGCTCACGCGATGTCGTATGCGCCAGAGCCTCCTCGAGCGCCGCCTGGGCCACGCCGACGGCGGCGCCGCCGACCGAGACGCGGAAGGTCGCGAGCGTCGAGAGCATCAGCTTGAAGCCGTTGCCCTGGTCGCCGAGCCGGTGGTCGAGCGGAACGCGCACGTCCTCGAAGACGACGTCGCCGAGCACGTGCGGCGCGATGATCTGGTGCGGGGCGGTGATGCTCACCCCGGGCGTCGACGCGGGCACGAGCACGAGCGAGTAGGCGTCGCCCTCGCGGCACAGGACGCTGTAGAAGTCGGCGTCACCGGCGTTGGTGATGAACGACTTGTGACCGTTGACGACGATCTCGTCACCGTCGACCGCCGCGCTCGTCGTGATCGCGCGCAGGTCGGAGCCGACGTCCGGCTCGGTGAGCGCGAGGGCGCCGATGGCGTCGAGGCTGGCGACCTTGGGCAGCCAGGTGTCGCGGACCGCGTCGGAGCCGTGGTGGGAGACGACGAAGCTGCCGATCCCTTGCATGGCGAACATCGAGTCCAGGTGGGCGCTCTCGAACGCGAACGCCTCTCGGACGACGGTGACGGCCAGCGAGTCGACCGTCTCGTACCGACCGCCGTAGCGCGCCGCGACGACCACGTCGACGAGTCCGGACGCGGCGAGCCGTTGGCGGATGTCCGGGTCGAACCGGTCCGCCTCGTCGGCGCGGGCGGCGATGTCGGCGCACGAGGCGGCGAGAGCGCGGGCCTCGGACTGCAGCGCCAGGTACGGCGCGGTCAGCTCGAAGGACGGCGCGTCGGTCACTGCATGACCTCGGGCACCCTCTGGCTGAAGGTCCGGCCGAGCAGCTCGGCGGCGATGCGGGTGCGCTGGATCGCGGGCGTGCCGCCGGCGATGGCCCAGCCGTGCGCGTCGCGATGGAGGCGCTCGATGCCGAACTCCTCGCTGTAGCCGTTGCCGCCGTGCA
The DNA here is from genome assembly GCA_963713345.1 of uncultured Actinomycetota bacterium. GTDB lineage: Bacteria > Actinomycetota > Actinomycetes > Actinomycetales > Dermatophilaceae > Lapillicoccus. The sequence continues at coordinate 204,550 of CAVQLI010000011.1, forward strand.
GCTGCATGGCCTGGTCGCTGACCTTCTTGGCCATCTCGTTGGCGAACACCTTGGCGACCGACACCTCGAACGGCACGGGAAGCCCGTTGCCGGCGTTCATCGCCGCGCGGTAGATGAGCAGCCGGGCCGCCTCCACCTGGGTGGCCATGTCGGCGAGGACCATCTGCACGTTCTGGAACTCGATGAGCGCGCGACCGAACTGCTTGCGCTCCTGTACGTAGGCCTTGGTGCGGTCCAGGGACGCCTGGCCGATCGCGAGGCTCATCGTCGCGTTGCCGAGGCGCTCGATGGAGAACACGCCGAACAGCTGCTTGAACCCGCCGGCCGGGATGACGAGGTTGTCGCACGGGACCCGCACGTCGTCGAAGTAGAGGTCCGCGCTGGGGATGCCGCGGAAGCCCATGAGCTTCTCGGGGGCGCCGAAGCTGAAGCCCGGCGTGCCCTTGGCGACGCGGATCGCGCCGATGCCCTTCGCGCCTGGCGCGTCGCTGAGCCGGCAGTAGACGAGGTACTCGTTCGCGTGGCCGCCGTTGGAGATCCAGCGCTTGCTGCCGTTGAGGACGTACTCGTCGCCCTCGAGGCGGGCCTTGGTGCGCATGTCCGTCGCGGCCGACCCGGCGTCCGGCTCGGAGATGCCGATGGCCATGGTGATCTCGCCACTGACCGTCTTGGGCAGGACGTCCTTCTTCTGCTGCTCGGTGCCGAAGAACTCGATGACGCGGCACGGGCCGACGTTGGTCTCGAACACCTGGAACGCGGCGGGCCGGCACTCCTTGGCCAGCTCCTCCTGGACGATGAGCGCGTCGAGCAGGGTGCCGCCGTGGCCGCCGTACTCCTCCGGCAGGACCATGCCGAGGAAGCCGAGCTTGGCCAGCCGCTGGACCTCGTCGTCCGGCAGCGGGGTGCGGTCGCGGTCCCACTCGGCGGCCTTCGGCGCGTACACCTCGCGGGCGACCTCGGCCGCGAGCTCGCGCAGCGACACCTGCTCCGGTGTCAGTTCGAAACCGCTCAAGGGGTCCCCCGTTCGCGAGAGTGTGATGATGCCCTATCTATGATCACCATAGTGATAGATTACGGTACGTCACAAGTCCAATGACCGCCCAGATTCGGGAGATCCGATGAGCGATGCCCCTCGGCCGACGATCCGCCTCGACGGGAAGGTGGCGCTCGTCACGGGCGGCAACCGCGGGCTGGGCCGCGAGATGGCGCTCGGTTTCGCGCGGGCCGGCGCCGACATCGTGGTGGCCAGCCGGCACGAGGACGCCTGCGCGGAGTTCGCGGCGGCGCTGCGGGACGAGCTCGGCGTGCGGGCGATCGGCGTCGGCGTGCACGTGGGCCGATGGGACACGCTGGACGGGTTCGTGGAGCGGGTCTACGGCGAGATGGGGTCGGTCGACGTCCTCGTCAACAACGCGGGCATGTCGCCGCTCTACGACTCGGTGGACTCGGTGAGCGAGGAGCTGTTCGACAAGGTGCTCGCCGTCAACCTCAAGGGGCCGTTCCGGCTGAGCGCCCTGGTCGGCACCCGGATGGCGGCCGGTGCCGGTGGCTCGATCATCAACATCTCCAGCGTCGGGGCCGTGCACCCGCGGCCGAACATCCTCCCGTATGCGGCGGCCAAGGCCGGTCTCAACGCCCTCACCGAGGGGCTGGCGCGCACCTTCGGACCGTCGGTGCGGGTGAACGCGATCATGGCCGGCACGTTCCTCACCGACGTCAGCAAGGCGTGGGACATGGAGGCGTTCGCCGAGCGGGCCAAGGGGTTCGCGCTGGAGCGGGGCGGCGAGCCGCACGAGATCGTCGGCGCGGCGCTCTACCTCGCCAGCGACCTGTCCAGCTACACGACCGGCTCGATCCTCACCGTCGACGGCGGCCAACCCTGACCGAGCCCTGACCTCCGTCGTACGCCGCGATCGGGCTTTCGAGTCACCTCCACCGGGGCCTCGACTGCCAGTCGAGGCCCTTGGCTGCCGTTCTGGAGGCAGCCAAGGCCCATGACTGGCAGTCGAGCGGAGGTCGGCGCCGGCCGGACGACGGTCGACGGTGGCCAGACCTGATCGTTTCGCGCGGAGGGATACCGCCGTCATCAGGGCAGCCGTCATCAGGGCAGCCGTCATCAGGGCAGCCGTCATCAGGGCAATCGTCATCAGGGCACTCCGTCATCTGAGGAACCTCCGGAGGTCGAACGCGCGCAACAACAACTCGGACATGTCTGAGAAGTAGTCGCCCGATCGGCCGAAACGGCTGCAACTGCTCAGACATGTCCGAGTAGTGGTGGCCGCCGGGATCGGGCTTCGAGTCGCCTCCACCGGGGTGTCGACTGCCAGTCGACGCCCTTGGCTGCCGTTCTGGAGGCAGCCAAGACCCATGACTGGCAGTCGAGCGGGTCTGGGCGCGGGCCGGACGAGTGGGTCTGAACGCCGTCCCGCCCGTCAGCCGAGGAGCTCGCGGAGGACCTCGTCGGTGTGCTCGCCGACCTGGGGCACGCCGTCGTAGGTCGGCCCCGCGTAGTCCTTGACGTGGAGCACCGGCCCAGGCGTGAGCACCCGTCCGAGCGCCTCGGAACCGGTCAGCTCGACCAGCGTCCGCACCTGGTAGTGCGGGTCCTCGACGATGTCGCTGGCGTCGTTGACCTGGCTGCAGACGACCTCGTGGTCGTCGAGGACCTTGAGGATCTCCGCGCGCGGCCGCTCCGCCACCCAGCCGGTGACCAGCGCCTGCAGCTCGTCGTTGTGCTGCATCCGCACCTCGTTGGTGGCGTACCGCGGGTTCTCGATCAGCTCGGGCTGGCCCATCGCGGCGAACAGCCGCTTCGCGATCCCCTGGTTGGACGCGGCGATCGACAGCCACTTGCCGTCGGACGCCTGGTAGACGCCCCGCGGCGACGCCGAGCCGGTGCCGTTGCCGACGCGGCCCTGGACGAACCCGGTCCCGGTGTAGTTCATGATCATGTCGCCGACGATGAACATCAGCGGCTCGTAGAGCGCCACGTCGACGTGGTCGCCCTGCCCGGTGCGCTCCCGCCGGAACAGCGCCATCGCCGTCCCCATCGCCGCCGAGATCCCGGCGATCGAGTCGGCGAAGCCGAACGGCGGCGACGTCGGCGGCGTCTCCGGCCAGCCGTTGATGTACGCGAACCCGCTGCCGGTCTCGGCCACCGTGCCGAAACCCGGCTTCCCGGTGTTCGGCCCGGTACTGGCCGAACCCGCTGACACTGGTCATCACGAGCCCCGGGTGGTCGGCCGAGAGCGCGTCGTAGCCCATCCCCCACGCCTACATCCGCCCCGGCCGGAAGCTCTCGATGACGACGTCGACCTTGCCGATCAGCCGGCGCACCGTGTCCCGGTCGGCCTCGCTCCGCAGGTCCAGCGCCACCGACCGCTTGCCGGAGTTCAGCCGCGCGAACCCGAACGACTGGCCGTTCTTCATCGGCGTCCACTGCCGGGCGTAGTCACCGGTGCCCGGGTCCTCGACCTTGATGACGTCGGCCCCGAAGTCGCGCAGCATCCGACCGCAGGTCGGCGCCGCATACATCGTGCCGAGCTCGAGGACCCGCACGCCGGCGAGCGGGCCGTCAGCGCGCTCGGACATCAGACTCTCCACTGGATGTGCTTGACCTCGAGGTACTCGCGCATGCCCCACTCCCCCAGCTCGCGCCCGACACCCGACCGGCCGTAGCCGCCGAACGGCGCGTCCGGGCGCATCGCGCCGCCGCCGTTGATCCACACCGTGCCGGCCCGGATCTGCTGGGCGATGCGCCGGGCCTCGACCGGGTCGTTGCACCAGACGTTCGCGGCCAGCCCGTACGCGGTGTCGTTCGCCAGCCGGATGGCCTCCTCGGTGTCCTTGAACGGCAGGATCACCGCGACCGGACCGAAGATCTCCTGCTGGACCGCCCGGGCGTCGGCCGGGAGGTTGCCGAGCAGCACCGGGTTGACGAACCAGCCCTTCTCCGGCAGCGGCTTGGTGACCTCGAGCAGCTTCGTACCGCCGGCGGCGACCGAGTCGTCGATGAAACCGAGGACCCGCGCCTGGTGGTCGGGGCGGATCATCGGGCCGACGTTGGTGGCCGGGTCCCAGGGGTCGCCGACCACCATCTGGTCGAAGGCGGAGGCGCCGGCCTCGAGGAACTCGTCGTACTTCGACTGGTGGACCAGCAGCCGGGCCAGCGCCGCGCAGCCCTGGCCGCCGTTGCGCGACCACCGCAGGTGCATCTCGACGGCGATCTTCTGGACGTCGACGTCGGGCATGACCAGGCTGGGCGACTTGCCGCCGAGCTCGAGGGTGACCCCCACGAGGTTCTGCGCGGCCTGGGCCATGATCTTCGAGCCCACCGCGTCGGACCCGGTGAACGAGACCCGGTCGACGCCGGGGTGCGAGGTGAGCCGCTCCCCCACGTCCGGGCCGCCGATGACGACGTTCATGACGCCCGGCGGCAGCCCGGCCTCCTGGATGAGGTCGCCGAGCAGCAGCGTCGTCAGCGGGGTCCGCGGCGACGGCAACAACACCACCGTGCAGCCGGCCGCGAGCGCGGCGCCGAACTTGAAGATCGCGAGGTTGAGCGGGTAGTTGTACCCGGTGATCGCCGCGACCACGCCGACCGGCTCGTGGACGACGTCGCTCTGCGTCGGGGCCGGCTTGTCGTAGCCGCCGAGGTGGATCGTCCGGTCGACCTTGGCCGCGTCCGCCGCCCAGCGCAGGTGCTCCTGCACCGCCATCTTCACCTGGAGGTACTCGGCCAGGGAGACCGGCGTACCGACCTCGTTGACGATCGAGGGGAGCAGCCGGTCGGCGGCCGCCTCGAGGACGTCGGCGAACCGATGGATGTGCCGGGCGCGCTCCTCCCCGGAGAGCGCGGACCACATCGGGAACGCCGCGCGGGCGGCCATCACCGCCGCATCGACCTGGTCGGTCGACGCCCCGCCGACGGTCGCGATGACCGCCTCGGTGGCCGGGTTGAACACGTCCCAGGTGTCGCCCTCGGGTTGCTCCATCTCACCGCCGATGAGCAGGGTCCGGGTCGCGGGAACCCAGTCGCGCAGGGGGTGCTGGGCGGTCGTGGTAGTGGTCATGAATCCTGATCTCCTTGCGGCGAGGGCGTTTCGGGCTCGGTGGTCGGCCGTCTCGCCATGAGGCCGACCCGGACCATGTCGACGACGACCTCGTCGCGCTGGTTGATGCCGACGTGGTGGAACCAGACGATCCCCGAGTCGGTACGGCTGGCCGACTCGCGCTTCTTGACGATCGTCGTCTCGCCGCGCAGCGTGTCGCCGTGGAAGACGGGGTGGGGGAACTTGATCGAGTCGTACCCGAGGTTGCCCAGCGTCGTGCCCATCGTCAGCTCGGGCACATGGAACGCGCCGATGAGGGCGACGGTGAAGAGGCTGTTGACGACCCGCTGCCCGTGGATCGTCCCCTTGGAGAACTCCTCGTCGAGGTGCAGCGGCTGCACGTTCATCGTCAGGGAGGTGAAGAGGACGTTGTCCATCTCGGTGACGGTGCGCGTGAGCGCGTGCCGGTAGTGGGCGCCGACCTCGAACTCCTCGAAGTACAGCCCTCTGAACAGTCGCGACGTCTCGGTCACGGCGTCTCCTCCTCGGTCCCGCGCAGCCGGGCCGCACGCTCCAGCCACTCGACGGCCTTGTCGTAGTGGGCCTTGTCGATGTGCAGCCCGCGGTAGCGCAGGGCACCCGTGCCGGCGGCCGCAGCCTCCGCGTAGGCGGCGACCATCCCCTCGTAGAACGCCACCGTCTCGGCCGACGGGGTGAAGACCTCGTTGACCGTCGCGACGTGGCTGGGGTGGATCGCGATCATGCCGCGGAAGCCCAGCTGCCGGCCGCGGACGGCGAACTCCTTGAGCCCGCTGAGGTTCTCGAGGTCCTCCCACAGTCCGGTGAGCGCGTGGATGCCCGCCTCGCGGCAGGCCAGCAGCACCTGGCTCCGCAGGTAGAGCGTCTCCAGGCCCTCGGGCGTCCACTCGTAGCCGACCGCCCGTGCGATGTCGGCGTGCTCCGCCGTCGGCCCGATCATCGCGCCGACCCGCGGTGACGCCGAGGCGATCTCGCGGGCGTTCTGGATCGCCTTGACCGTCTCGACCGGGACGATGTACTCCAGTCCGTTCACGCCGTTGCGCGACTCGAAGTGGTCGAGCAGCGCGTCGTACTGCAGGACGTCGGTGGCCTGCTCGATCTTCGGCGCGAAGACGCCGTCGAGGCCGGGCACGACCACCGCCTCCAGATCGGCTCCGGTGAGCTTCGTCGCGAGCGGGTTGACCCGGACCAGCAGGCCCACGTCCGAGTTCGTCTCGCGCACGCGGGCGATCGACGCGGCGACCGTCTCCCGCGCAGCGGCCTTCTCCCCCAACGGAACCGAGTCCTCGAGGTCGAGCACGACGGCGTCCGCGCCGCTCGCGATCGCCTTGTCGACCCAATGCGGCCGGTGGCCGGGGACGAAGAGGACGGATCGGTATGCCTGCATCAGTAGCTCCGTGGGAGACCCAGGACGTGCTCGCTGACGTAGTTCAGCACCATCTCCTGGCTGATCGGCGCGATCCGCATGAGCCGGGACTCGCGGAAGTACCGCTCGACGTGGAACTCCTTGCCGTAGCCGAACCCGCCGTGCACCTGCAGCGCGACGTCGGCGGCGTAGAACCCCGCCTCGGCGCAGAGCCACTTGGCGTAGTTGGCCTCGGCGCCGCAGGGCAGCCCCTGGTCGACCATCCACGTCGCCTTGTTCAGCACGGCCTCCGCCGCCTCGATCCGGATCTTGGCCTCGGCGAGCTGGAACGCGATCCCCTGGTTCTGGCCGATGGGCCGGCCGAAGACGACCCGCTCCTTCGCATACTGGGTGCCGCGTCGCAGCGCGGCCTTGCCGAGCCCGAGCGCCGCGTTCGCGGAGATGACCCGCTCGGCGTTGAGCCCGCCGAGGATGGCCTTGAACCCTCCGCCGACCTCGCCGACGACGTCCTCGTCGGCGACGAACAGGTCGTCGATGAACAGCTCGTTGGTGTCGACGGCGTTGCGGCCCATCTTGGGGATCGGTCGGATCGTGACGTGGTCGCGGTCCATCTCCGCGAACATCAGTGTCATCCCGGCGGTCCGCTTGGCGCCCGGCTCGCGCGGGCTGGTCCGGCAGAGCAGCAGCATCCGCTCGGCCTCGAGCGCCTTGGTGATCCACACCTTCTTGCCGGTCACCCGCCAGCCGCCGTCGACCTTCTTGGCGAACGTCGAGATGTTGGTCGTGTCGGTGCCGGCGTCCGGCTCGGTCACCGCGAACGACGTGTGCAGCTCGCCGGTCACGACCCGCGGCAGGAAGCGCTGCTTCAGGTCGTCGGTGCCGTGGTGGATGATCGGCTCGAACCCGAAGATGCCGATGTGGACCGCGCTGCAGCCGCCCATGCCGGCGCCGGACGCGGAGATCTCCTGCTCGACGATGGCCGCCTCGGTGACGCCCAGGCCGCCGCCGCCGTACTCCTCCGGGATGGTCAGGCCGAGCCAGCCGCCCTTGGCCACCGCGTCGTAGAACTCCCACGGGAACTCGTGGTTGGTGTCGTGCTCCATCCAGTACTCGTCCGGGAACGCCTTGCACATGGTGCGGATGGCGTCACGGATGTCCTCGTGGATCGGGTCCGGCGTGTAGTCGACCACCGTCGTCTCGCTCTCTGCTCCGGTATGCGCGTCGGCTCGCCTCAGCGGGCGGGGACGGCAGCCCTGTCGTAGGTGTCGGCGGTGCGTCCCGCGTCGCGCAGGACCGACTTGCGGACCTTCTCGGACGGGGTCTTCGGGAGGGCGTCGACGATGCGGAGGAACCGCGGGATGGCGAACGCGGGGATCTTGCCGTCGCACCAGCGCAGGACGTCCTCGGGGTCGACCGGCTCGCTGACGACGACCACCGCGAGGACCTCGTCCTCGCCGGCCTCCTGGTCGGCCGGGATGCCGAGGACGGCGCACTCGGTGACCGCCGGGTGCTGGAGGACGGCCTGCTCGACCTCGTAGGAGCTGATGTTCTCGCCGCGCCGCCGGAGGGCGTCCTTGTAGCGGTCGACGAAGTAGAACCAGCCGTCCTCGTCGCGGCGCAGCGCGTCGCCGGTGTGGAACCAGAGGTTCCGCCAGGCCTCGAGGGTCTTCTCGGGCATGTTGTAGTAGCCGTTGCTGCAGGTCCACGGGTGGACCGGCCGGACCACGAGCTCGCCGACCTGGCCGACCGGGACCTCGCGGTCGGTCTCGGGGTCGACCAGCCGGATGTCGAACCACTCCGCGTTCTGCAGTCCGGCGGCGCCCGCGGGCCGCGGCACCCCGTAGGGCGACATGATCGGCGCGCAGGTCTCGGTGAGACCGAACGCGTCGAGGAACGCCTCGATCCCGTACCGCTCCTTGAACTGGTCGACGATCGTGCTCGCCGTCGGCGCCGCGTACACGGCCCGGAGCTTGTTGTCCCGGTCGTTGTCGCGTGGCGCCTGCTTCCACGCGAAGTCCATCATCACGCCGACGAAGTTGGTGACGGTGACGCCGGAGTCGCGCACGTGGTCGATCCACCGGCTGGCGCTGAACTTGCGGCGGATCACCGCGCGGCCACCCGCGACGATCACCGGGTAGACGGCCATGAACGTCGCGTTGCCGTGGAACAGCGGCGTGGTCGTGAGGTAGACGTCGTCGGGGGTCAGCCGGGTGAGGCTGACGACGATCTGGGCGAAGAAGTACAGCTGCGAGAAGGGCATCGCGACGCCCTTGGACGGGCCGGTCGTGCCGGAGGTGTAGAAGATCGCGCCGAGGTCCTGGGGCTTCGGCGTCGGCAGCGGGTCGATGTCGCCGCGCTCGAGCTCTTCCCAGGCCTCGGCGGCCCAGCCGTTCTCACGCAGCAGCGCGACCGCCTGGTCGCGAGTCCCACCGCCGGTGTCGATGACCCAGAACCGCTCGACCATCCGCGCGTGCTCGGCGACGGCGACCCACCGCTCGGCCTGCACGTCGTCGATGACCGCGTAGCGGGCCTGGGCGACGACCAGCTGGTGGCGCAGGAACTCGCCCTCGTAGTTGGTGTTGATCGGCACCTCGACGAGGCCGCCGACCGCGGTCCCCCACCAGGTGCGGACGAAGTGGGACGAGTTCTGGGCCATGAGGACGACGCGGTCGCCCTGAGCCGCACCCGCTCGGTAGAGCGCCGAGGCCACGTGCTCGGCGGCGGTGAGCGCCTCGCGGTAGGTGTAGGTCACGTTCTCGTCGGGGAAGTCCAGGCACACCGCGTCCGGCCGCTCGGCCACGTGGTGGCGCAGCACATGGTTGAGCGTCCACGTCTCGGGGTCGGGAAAGGCCGGGACGAGGTCGGTGTAGACGAGGGGTCCGGCCGTCACGTCGGAGCCCCCGCGGCGGTGGGGTCGAGCAGTGCCTCGTCGATGTCCTGTCGCGGCGTGATCGCGGTGATCGCCGGGACGACGTCGCGGCCGAGCCGGTCGAGGGTCGCGATGGTCTCGTCGGCGGTCATCGTCGGCCACTGCGGGCGCAGCAGCAGCGGGTCGACCGGCAGCGCGGTGACGTAGTCGACCAGCTGGGCGACGACCTCGTCCGGGGTGCCGATGACGGCGTGCCCGGCGACGGCCTTGGCGAACTCGTTCTCGAGGTCGCTGTCCTTCATGACGTCGAGGCCCTTGGCCGCATAGGTCAGGTAGCGGCCCTGGGCGACCCGCGCATACTCGACCATCGCCTCCTCGCGGGTGTCGGCGACGAGGCAGTTGCGGCGCAGCGGCTGCGGCCCGAAGTTCTTGCCGCGCGCCTCGAAGCCGTCGCGGACGATCGCGTAGCGGCGCGCGACCTCGTCCTTCGGCGTCTCGGGCGGGCAGGCGTAGGCGTCGCCGTACTTCGCGGCGCGGCGCACCCCGGGGATGGCGTGGGCACCGATCCAGATCGGCGGGTGCGGCTTCTGCACGGGGAACAGGTGGGGGTGGACGTCGTCGAGCGTCCAGTACTTGCCGTGGAAGGTGACGGTCTCCTCGGTCCAGAGCCGGTTCATCAGCTCGAGCGACTCGTCGAACCGGCCCGCGCGCTCCTTGTAGGGAACGCCGAGGTAGTCGAACTCCTCGGGGCGGTAGCCCAGGCCGGCACCGAAGACCAGGCGGCCCTCGGTGACGACGTCGAGCGTCGCGATCTCCTCGGCCAGCATCACCGGGTGGTAGAGCGGGGCGATGATGATCTGGGTGACCAGCCGGATGTGCGGGTCGACCTCGGCGGCGAGCCGGGCGAGCAGCGGTACCGGCTGGAGCCAGCGCAGGTCGCCGTAGAGGAAGTGCTGCCCGATCGCGATGTAGGTGAACCCGTTTCGCTGCGCCGCCTCGACGATCCGCAGCACGTCGCGGAACTGGTCGCTGGGCGAGACCGACTTCGGGACGTCGCTGAGCAGCAGTCCGACCTGGACCATGCCTGACCTCTCTCTCTCGTTCGTATGCGCGGTTCTGATGCGCAGCTAGGCCTGCGCGGGAAGTCCGCCGACCGCCCACCCGCCGTCGACGGGGAGGACGACGCCGGTGACGTAGCTGGCCCGCGGCGAGGCGAGGTAGATGACCGCGTCGGCGATCTCGGAGGGGTCGGCGATGCGGCCCATGGGGATTCTGGTGAGGTAGCCGTCCATGGAGATCCGGCCGCTGGCGACCATGGACTGCTGCATCTCCGTGGCCACGGTTCCCGGGGCCACCGCGTTGACGCGGATGCCGAACGGGGCCCACTCGACGGCCAGCGCCCGTACCAGGCCGTCGACGCCCGACTTCGAGGCGCAGTAGGCGGCGCGGGCGCCGAAGCCCTGGGAGGCGCAGATCGAGGAGACCATGACGATGCTCGATCCGGGCTGCAGATGGGGGTAGGCCGCCTTGGCGCCGAGGAAGGCGGCGCGCAGGTTGACGCCGAGGATCCGGTCCCACTCCTCGACCGGGTAGTCGGCGGTCTCCCCCGGCGCCGTGACCCCGGCGTTGAGGACCAGGGTGGCGAGGCCACCGCCCGCTGTCGCGGCCGTGCGGAAGGCGGCCTCGAGGACGGCCGGGTCGGCGACGTCACCCACCAGGCCGGCGTGACCCGGACCGAGCTCGTCCATCGTGGCCTCGACCGAGACGTCGAGGTCGACGCCCACGACGACGGCACCGTCACGGGCGAACCCCGCGGCGATGGCCTTGCCGAGCCCCCGTGCGGCGCCGGTGACGACAACGCCGTTCGGGCGCGGTGCGGGGTCTGTTCCCTCGGGTACGTCCACCGTGGACACCTGCGTCATCGGCCACCTCCTAGCGCGTTCTGCGACGGTAACACCAACACCGAGTTCCTGACAATGATGCGCCTAGATTACGCCTCAGGTGTCGAGCCGACGTACGTGTAGCTGCCGGCCGACCCGGGGAGCATGAGGACGCGCTCGGCGACGATCTTCTTGTGGGCCAGCAGGTGCTCGTCGCCGTCGACCACGTGGACGTCGTCGTAGTAGCCGATGATGACCTTCGTCTCGGCGTCGGTGAGGAGCTTGGCCTCGAAGTACGCGTGCGTCGTCACCGTGCCGTCGGCCGCCTCGGGCTGGGCGGTGATGTTGGTGATGACGTGCTTGCAGACGGGGACCTTCAGGGCGTTGTGCGCGCGGTAGACGTCGAGGAAGGCCTCGATCCCCTCGGCGGGGTCGCCGCTGCCGCGGCTGACCTTGACGTCGGGCGTGGCCAGGGCGCGGAGCTCCTCGAGATCGCCCTCGTCCACCGCGCGGGCGTAGCGGTAGTAGAGCCGTTCGGCGCGAGCGGTCGTCGTCGCGACGTCGGTGCTGGTGGTGGGTGTGGCAGTCATCTCGCGGTCAGTCCTCCATCGATGGGAATCGTCGTGCCGGTCACGAACCCGGCGTCGTCACTGGACAGAAAGGCGACCACGCCGGCGATCTCGTCGGGCGTGGCCGGTCGGCCCAGGGGCACCAGGCCGATGAACCCGGCCATGAGGTCGGCGATGTCGGCGCCGGGCTCGCGGCCGAAGAAGGTGGGCAGCATCGGGGTGTCGACCGGCCCCGGGCAGATGACGTTCACCCGGATGCCCTCGGGACCGCCGACCAGGGCCAGCGCCCGCGTGAAGGACGTGAGCGCGCCCTTGGTCAGCGAGTAGAGGGGACTGAACGGCGAACCCACGAGCGCGGCGGTCGAGGCGGTGAAGGTCACGGAGCCCTTGCCCTCGGACCGGCGTCAGCAGCTCCCAGCCGAGCGTCGCCCCGTAGAAGGCGCGTCTTGACGTTGACGTCGATGGCCCGCTGGAAGTCGTCCTCGGCGACGTCGAGACCCCCGGCGCCAGGCATACCGACCTGGTTGTGGAGGATGTGAAGCCGACCGTGGTCGGCCTCGATGGTGGCGAAGAAGCCCCGGAGCGCGGCGGTGTCCGTGGCGTCCAGCTGGTGCCCGGAGGCGCTGTCTCCCGCGGTCGTCACGGCGTCGGCGACGGCGACGGCGGCATCCTCCGACAGGTCGGCGACGTGGACGTGCGCGCCCTCGCCGGCCAGCCGGAGCGCGATCGCGCGACCCATGCCCGAGCCGCCCCCGATCACCGCGGCGACTCGGCCCTCGAGCCGGCGGGTCATGCGAGCTCCCGAGTGCGGGTCGAGGGCACGCGCTCGGTGATGGGCGAGAAGAACCCGACGAGGAACGGGTCGGGCTGCAGCGTGTCCGACACGGATACCACTGGCGCGCGTCCAGCGGCCGTCGCCTCCGCGCGTTCCGCCCGCTGCCAGGTGAACTGGGCGTATGCGGTGTCCAGCTCGTCCTCCGGGATCTCGTAGATCGCGAGGTACCGGTAGGGACAGGGGGGCGCGCCGTCGAGGTCGGCCTGCCGGAACCGTTGTGCCGCAACGAAACCGTCGAGCCTGTCGATGGTCTCGATCATGTGGACGTCGCTGTACCAGCGGTTGAACGGCTCGTCCTGGCCGGGCTTGGCGTTGCTGAGGACGACCATGAGGTGGGCGCTCACGTCGCGGCCCCACCGCGGCCGTTGCCGGGCATCTTGCGGGAGTCGTGGCTCACCGCGATGGCGACGGGTCGCACCTCGATGACCAGGCGCTTCGGACTGTCGAGCAGCCGTGCGAAGGCTGCAGGGTCGGCCGGCTGCATCCGCGACGTGAACTTCGGGAGGAACCACTCGAGGGTGGCCCGGTCACGGTGAACGGTGGCGACCCCGCGGACCGCCAACATCTGGCGTCCCGGGCTTCCCGTACCCGCGTTGGTCACCACCAGCGTCACGCGCGGTTCGCCGGCCAGCGCCTTGACGTGGGCACGCCCCTCGACCGCAGTGAGCCAGAACGCGCCGTCTGCCCGGACGAAGCTCATGACGACGCCGCTCGGCCAGCCCTCGGCGTTGGAGAAGACGAACGTGCACTCGGTCTGAGCGACGAACAGCTCGTCCTGCTCCGACAGGTCGAGCTTCAGCGTCTGCAGGGCCTCCAGGTCGTCGACGCCGAGCCTGCCCACCTTTGTCCTCCTCGTCGCCGGTCCAAACCATGATATTCGTAGTCATGGTTAGGCCGTCCCAAGCGTGTAACCTATCCATGATCATTGATCGGACTTCTCCCGGGAGGCCGCCCGTGCCCAGCGCAGTCATCGTCGACGCCGTCCGCTCCCCCATGGGACGCGGCAAACCGGGCGGTGCCCTGTCCGGGCTGCACCCGGTCGACCTGCTCGCTCAGGTCCTCACCGCCCTCGTCGAACGCACGGGGATCGACCCGGGCACCGTCGAGGACGTCATGATCGGCTGCGTCGGCCAGGCCGGTGAGCAGTCCGCGACGCCCGGTCGGCAGGCGTGGCTCTCCGCCGGGTTCCCCGTCCACGTGCCGTCGGTGACGATCGAGCGGAAGTGCGGATCCGGCCAGCAGGCCGTCGAGTTCGCGGCCCAGGGGATCATCGCCGGCGCCTACGACATCGTCATCGCGGGCGGCGTCGAGTCGATGAGCCGGGTCCCGATGGGGTCCGCGCGGATGGGGGCCGACCCGTGGGGCGCCGGGGTCGCTGAGCGGTTCCCGGGTCTCGTCCCACAGGGAGTCTCCGCGGAGCTCGTCGCCGACAAGTGGGGCCTCTCCCGCGTCCAGCTCGACGAGTATGCGGCGCGGTCCCAGGCTCGGGCGGCCGCAGTCGCGCGGTCGGGCGGGTTCGACGACGAGATCGCGACGGTGACGGTCGAGGGGACCAAGGTCGAGGCCGACGAGTCGATCCGGCCGGACACCACGGTCGAGCGGCTGGCCGGTCTGAAGGCGGTCTTCGGGACCCCGGAGATGGCCGAGCGGTTCCCCGAGATCGAGTGGAAGGTGACGGCCGGCAACTCGTCGCAGATCACCGACGGAGCCAGCCGCGCTGCTGCTGATGAGCGAGGAGAGGGCGGCCAGGCTGGGGCTGCGGCCGCGGGCCCGCATCCACGCGTCGAGCGTGGTCGGCGACGATCCGCTGCTGATGCTCACCGGTCCGATCCCCGCCACCCACAAGGTGCTGGCCCGGGCCGGGCTGACCCTGAGCGACATCGACGCGGTCGAGGTCAACGAGGCCTTCGCGTCCGTTCCGCTGGCCTGGCAGGCGGAGTTCGCGGTCGCCGACGCGAAGCTCAACCCGCGGGGCGGCGCCATCGCCCTCGGGCACCCCTCGGGCGCCTCCGGCGCCCGGATCATGACCACGCTGCTCAACCACCTGGAGCAGACCGGCGGCCGCTACGGGCTGCAGACCATGTGCGAGGCCGGCGGCATGGCCAACGCGACCATCGTCGAGAGGCTCGGCTGATGGACCTGACCAACAGCTCCGCCGTCGTCACCGGCGGCGCGTCCGGCCTCGGGCTGGCGACCGTCGAGGCGCTGATGGCTCGCGGCGTCGCCGTGACGATCATCGACCTCCCCCAGTCGCCGGCAAGGACGTGGCGTCAGGTTCGGCGACCTCGTCACCTTCTGCCCGGCGGACGTTCGCGACGCCGCTGCCGTCGACGCGGCGCTGGACCTGGCCGTCGGGCGGGCGCCACTGCGCACGCTGGTGCACTGCGCCGGTCGGGGCGGGACGGTCCGGCTCGTGAACCGGGACGGGTCGCCCGGCGACTACGACCTCTACCGCGAGATCGTCGACATCAACCTCGTCGGCACGTTCAACGTGCTGCGGCTCGCGGCGACGCGGATGTCCGCGAACGAGCCGATCGACGGCGAGCGCGGCGTGTGCGTGCTCACCGCGTCGGTCGCCGCGTTGGAGGGCCAGATCGGCCAGATCCCCTACGCCTCGGCCAAGGCCGGCGTCGTCGGGATGACGCTGGTCGCGGCGCGGGACCTCTCGCGAGCGCTGATCCGCGTGTGCTCGATCGCGCCCGGCAGTCTTCGACACGCCGATCCTCAGCCGGTTCTCGGACGAGATCAAGCAGGGGCTGGCCGCCCAGGTCCCGCACCCCGCCCGTCTGGGCCAGCCGGCGGAGTTCGCCTCGACGGCGATGCACATCGTCGACAACCCGATGCTCAACGGCGAGACGATCCGGCTCGACGGCGCGATCCGGATGGCGCCGCGGTGAGCGCTCCGGTCAGCACCCGCGTCGAGTCGGGCGTCCTGGTCGTCACCATCGAGCGCCCCGAGGCCCGCAACGCGATCAACACGGAGACCGCCGAGGCGATCGGGGCGGCCATGGACCGGCTCGACTCCGAACCGCGCTGGTCGCCGGGGTGATCACCGGCGCGGGCGGCACGTTCTGCGCCGGGATGGACCTCAAGGCGTTCCTCGCGGGCGAGCGCCCGTCGATCCCCGGCCGCGGCTTCGCGGGCATCGTCGAGCGGCCGCCGGAGAAGCCGATCATCGCGGCGGTGGAGGGGTACGCCATGGCCGGCGGGTTCGAGATCGCGCTGGCCTGCGACATGGTGGTCGCCGCCGAGGACGCGCAGTTCGGGCTGCCCGAGGTCAAGCGCGGCCTGGTCGCCGCGGGCGGTGGGCTGATGCGGCTGCTGCAGCGGGTGCCGACCGGATCGCCATGGAGTGGGCCCTGACCGGCGACCTCGTCGACGCCCGGCGCGGCTACGAGGTGGGGCTGGTCAACCGGTTGACACCACCCGGCGAGGCGCTGCCCGCGGCGCTGGAGCTGGCCGCGACGATCGCGGCCAACGGCCCACTCGCGGTCCGCGCGACGCAAGCGGATCCTCCGTGAGGCGCCCGAGTGGCCGGCGGCGGAGATGTTCGACCTCCAGCGGCAGATCAGCGAGCCGGTCCGCGCCTCCGAGGACGCCCGCGAGGGCGCGACCGCCTTCAAGGAGAAGCGCGCCCCCCAGTGGCGCGGCGTCTGACCGGTTCGTGCTCTGGACCGCACTCAATTCCGGCTCACGACACCACGAACCTCTGCCACCCGGGCCGGTGTCGGTTCCGCAACAACTCGGACATGTCTGAGCAGTTGCCAGCAGATTCGCCAGTTCGGCCGATACTTCTCAGACATGTCCGAGCTGTTGTTGCCGTCGCGGCCTAGGCCTAGCGGCGCGTCGGATACCCGGTCAGGTACCCGACCTCGTTGCCGCAACGACCATCCGGGTTACCCGACCGGGTATCCGCTCATGTCGTCCGGCACCCGAGACAGGCGCG
Source organism: uncultured Actinomycetota bacterium (assembly GCA_963713345.1). GTDB lineage: Bacteria > Actinomycetota > Actinomycetes > Actinomycetales > Dermatophilaceae > Lapillicoccus. The sequence continues at coordinate 221,105 of CAVQLI010000011.1, forward strand.
CCCCCTGATCACGGAGACGCGTACCCACCACAACTCGGACAAGTCTGAGCAGTTGCGAGCAGATTCGGCGTT
>CAVQLI010000012.1:0-348806 GCA_963713345.1 uncultured Actinomycetota bacterium
GCCGCCGCCGAGTTCCTGACCCACCAGCGCGTCGCCGTCACGGGTGTCTCCCGCAATGCGGGGAGCCACGCTAGCAATGCCGTCTACCAGCGACTCCGCCAGCGCGGCTACCAGGTCTACGCGGTCAACCCGAACGCCCAACAGGTAGAGGGCGACACCGCCTACCCGGACCTGAGATCCATCCCCGGCGGTGTGGAGACCGTCGTCATCGGTACGCGTCCGGAGCAGGCGGAGACGACCATGGAGGAGTGCGCGGAGCTCGGCATCAAGCAGGTGTGGATGCACCGGGGGCCGGGCGGCGGCAGTGTGTCCCGGGAGGCGGCGGAATGGGGCCGGACGCGCGGGATGACGGTCATCGACGGCGCTGCCCGCTCATGTTCGAACCGACCTCGGACGGCGGGCACAAGGTCATGCGTTGGATGTTCAGCCTCACCGGAAAGGTCCCCCGGCACGTATGAGCGGCCGACCCGGCAGCCCCAAGCCTTGTGCGAACGTGCCCAGCTACCCAGGCCGAAGCCCCACTTGCTGGGAACTTCGGCCTATGGTCGCTCTTCTCGAGTTGCCAGATGATGAGCAGTGCCGCAGGCAACGGCTCCAGCCGGGCTAAACGTGCCAAGCACGAAACTCAGACGGAGCCCGTGGTCCAGTAGCCAGACCGGTCGCGAACACGTACCGGTTCACCGCGAACGTCACCCACGAACTGGACGGAACTGCCGACAACACGCGGCTCACCGCATGAACGGGACTAGCTTCACGACCAACAGGGACCAGTTCATGGCTGAGTCAGGACTTCGCTCGCCCCTTGTCACTGGGTGCGTCCTTTCGCCCATTGTGGGCGTGACCCACACCGGCGCCCGAAGGCAGGAGCAGACACGACCTGCTCGCCTTACAGGGCCCCGGCGGATGTTGGTGTTCCTTCAGGCCTCGACGGGAACAGGGTCAGCGTGGCCTGGACCAACTCGACCGTGACGCCGTCGATGTGGCGCAACCGACCAAGCGGGCACGTCGAGCCCCCCCCTCGTACGCCTCGGTGAACGCCGGGGGCCTCCTTGAAGCGATCGCGACGCTGCCGGGCTGCGGGCCCGACGGCGCCGTGTCGGCATCCTCAGCGGTGAGCCGCAGCCCTCGCACCGACAGGGGGCCGCCGGGTCCCGAGGTGACGGCTACCCGCGGCCAGTTCCTGCTCCGGCCGCTGCCGGATATGCCGAGCAGGCGGGTCCTGCTCGATCACCCGAATCTCTGTGACTGCGGCCCGTCCGCGACCACTCACCCCCGAGCGTCGCTCGTACCGTCTAGCCGCAGGCGGCCACCGCGTCCGGGAACGCCGCGTCGATGGCCGCGAAGTCGAGGTGCCCGATGGCCGGGTTAGAGCGACCCTTGGCCTCAAGGCCGCCGGCCATCACGGCGCGTGCATGGATCGGGGTGTCGACGGTGACCCCTGCCGCGTCCGCCAGAACCTGGATGCCCGCCGGGCACAGGCCCGTGAACTCCGCCGCCAGCGCACCGAACGATGTGTAGCCATTGGATTGCAACATTCCAGCGGTCGCTTGCGCCGTCAGGTCGTTGTGGTAGCAGAAATGCGCGGCCGCCGGCCCGACTCCGAGCCCGATGCTGGCGACTGTCGCGACGGTGAGAATCGCAAGTCGGTGAATTTTCACTGCCTACTCCTTTATAGGGTGACCGCCCCGACAGTCTCTGAACCGTGGTTGACGCGGTGCATGCGGTCAGTTCCATGACTGGTCACCCGGAATTCGAGAAAGCAGGGGTGAGCAGTGCCAAACGTGCTCCGCACGTGACGTTCGGTGACCACCTTCCTGGGACGTGCGGAAACTGGCCTGTCCGGTGGCCGTGTTCACGGGACGTCACGACCTGGTGCCGCGGGCGAAGCTGACCTCACGCGCGACCCGACCACGCCGAACTGGGCGCAGGACGCGACCACCGTGGTGGTCGCTCGATCGACTCCGCCGCTCCACTGGCGGGCATTCAGGCGATGCGTCCTACCGCCGCGAGTAGGCGTGGCTTCATGGCCCTTGGGGAGGGCCGGAACTATAGCGAACGGTGGGACTGTCGCCATGACCTGTCCTGAGTGCGTCGGGTCAGCGTCAGGCAGAGGTCAGCGACCTACGCCTCGAGCTGAGCTTCCCCGGTCGACGACCTGGACTTGCCGACGGTCTGCGCGGTCTTCCCGGCCTCGACGAAGTCGGCCTTCCACCGGTGGATCGACTGCTCGGATACCTACTTATCCTCTGCGCGCAGCCTCCGCGACCGACACCTCCCCGGTGAGCACAGCCAGCACGACCCTGGTGTTCGTCTCCGGCGGAATCGCGGGGCGGTCGTCCATCGGCATCCCTCATTTATCGGCCGAAATGCCCCTATAACCGGCCTGCCATGAAGCTTGAAGCGGGACACCTTGAATCAAGACCTTCCGCCCGCAACATCAAACAGTCACTCGATCGTCATTCCGCAACTATTGTCATGACACAAGAAACATCTGAGGCTGGTTTGAGGCGCAGCGCGTTGTTGCGCCCGGACTTGGGGGACGTCGATGTGACCATGTGGACGGTGGGAGCCGATTGAAACCTCGTGGCGAGCGGTGACACGGTCTTGCTGGATCCGAACGTTCGTGTCGATCTGGCCGAGTTCGACGCAACACGGATGGGACACGCTCCACTTCCCATGCCTCGGTCTGCAGACATAGATGAGTATTGGGATACGCAGAATTCATCACCGCTCAAGCGGGCCAGGACGTGGGTGGGCAAGCGCTGCAAGAAGGCTTCTACAGCGCTAGCTACCGGTTTGTTATCGATATCCGGGGGAGTGCATTTGGCCAATGATTTTCTCGACCCCTTCTCGCACCAGCACTACGGCCTCGACTATCAAGGCGGCATGTATGACCGCGCGCATTCAACCGTTGGCCCGGGAGCGCATAAACGAATAGGCGGAGTGGTGATCGGGGGTATCAACGAACGTTTGCCCTTCGGCGAAGCGGACGCCGCTCTAGAGGAATTAAGGGGGTACAACGTACTCAATGCCGACTCTCCTGTAGCAGCACTAGACCCGCCGGCTGGCGCCATGGACATTGAGCACGAACGACAGGCGCTCGTACAGTTCTACAAGGATAATCAGCTCGACAGACTCATCGTCATCGCCGTGAGCCTGGCGGCCTCACGGCCAAGGACCTCATAACCGGCACAGACATCGTCGTAGACAAATATATCGTGTTTGAAAGCCCATCCAACAAATGGACGGCGTTTCGAGGCGGGCAAGTTCGAACCTAGCCAGCCTAAACGCGATCAATTTCAAGGGCGATTTTCTGACCCGTGTCCTGGCCACCATGGTCGGGCAGGTAATAGACAAGAAGATTGTTGACAAAACCGAGCTCATCCGTTCATCCACAGAAACGCTCAACAACGCCTCTCCTCAGATGTATTTCAGCCAATTGGTGTATCTGGACAAAGCGGACATATCAGCCAACGTCGGTGCACTCAAGCCCAACTTCACGCCCAACAGCGAGATCGTTTACGTGCGACCGGAAGAGGCCTGGACCGACCCAACGGTAGACGTGCAGAATGCCGCTCCCGACTACAACACGGGGTTTGCCAAACAGTTGGGTGTCAAATTCACCGAACTGAAGGTGCCGGTTAAGGGCCACGCCAACGTCGTCGATGCCATGCCGTATGTGGCACGGTACTTCTATGCGCAGAAATATGGCGTGGACCATCAATATGCCGAAAGCATTCTGAACGATCCGGGCTACAAGCGCATACCAAAACTAGAGCATGATCCCACAGCGGATGACATGTTCCCCCTCGTAAAGAACGTTTGATGTGACCCGAACGTCCAGTCCTGCCCAGGCTGGCTTCATCGACGTCGCGGCAATAGCCGGCTCAGCCCGCGTCTTACCGGCTCCCCTCTGTGTCAAGAATTGGGCTGCAGGGGCTTTTACGGGTGGTCTCTTCCGGTCGGTCGTCGCCACGGGTAGCGTCGTCGGTGCGCGTTCGGGAAGTGGCTGATCCGAAGCGCCGGTGTGCGGGTTCGAGACGGCCGCGCTGGATTCTTGAGATGCCCCGCGGTGCCCTCCCGGACCCGCGTCAGCGTCGTTCGCCACCACCGCTCGCGCGTCGGCGACCAGCCGTCGATAGATGGCGTCGGAGATGCGTCGCTTGAGGCATCGCATCGCCTCGAGATGCCGCTTGCCGGCGGCGAAGTTGCGCCGGTAGTAGGCCCGGCCGGAGGTGTCCAGCCGGATCTGGCAAGCGCCGGCGATGTGGATCACGTGGTTGGCCTTGCGGTTCCCGGCCTGGGAGAGCCGGTGCCTGACGTGCTCACCGGAGGAGGCGTCCAACGGTGCGGTCCCGGTCGAGGAGGCAGACCGGTTCCGGTCGGCGAACCGGGCCACGTCACCGACGTCGGCCAGGATCCGGGCGGCGACCACCGGGCCGACCCCGGTCAGGTCCATCAGGCTGGAGCCGCGTTCGAGCACCAGGACTCTCAGCTCCTTGGTCGAGGCCTTGACTTTCGCGTCCAGGGCCACCATCTCGGCCAGCTGCTCCAACGCGAGCATCTTGCGGGTCTTCCCGACCATGTCCCGCGGTCGCACGCCGGACAGGATTGCGTTGGCCTGCAAGGCAGTGATGTCCTTCTTCACCTTCCCCGGCGTCAGCTCCGCCAGTAGCCGTTGCAGCCGGCGCGTTCGCCGGGACGGCCCCCGGTGACCAGGGCCAGTGGAACCAAGACCCTGATCACCATGAGAGCCATCCGCAACAAACGCCTCGGCCAAGCCGCCTACCTGTGGGCGCTGCCGCTGCTGGCCTACTCCCCCGGCGGGCGAGCCAACTACGACCGGCGGCGCGCCGCCGGCGACAGCCACTCCGCCGCCTCACGCCACTTTGCCAACCGCGGGCTCGGGATGCTGCACCACTGCCTGACCACCGGGCGCACCCATGATGAGACTCAGGCCTTCCCCCACGTCGCGTCACCATCGGCGACCTCTAGCAGTCCTATGGCCCACCAGGCCTATCTAGAGGCCCGAGGCGCCAACCCGGCACATCAGCGGGGCCGTCAAGGCTTGACCCGATAGCCACATGCGATGTCTCGTGAGCCACACACCGGCAAGGTGCTCGGCGGGACCGCAAACCGGTAGAGAGCCACACCCACATCGGGTGGGTAGCCGCGAAAGAGAGCGACCCGCCGAGCACCTAGACCGAGTCTGGCCGGACACCGGTCCTACCGGAATCGGCTAGTAGCCGCGTGGAGGACGGCTCCGCTCGCCCGACTCTGCCGCCGTCGAGATTGGACGGCCGCCCGACCCTGGCTGAACTGAGGCCTAGGGCCTTCAGCCAGTCGCCAATTTCAGCCGATGCGTCGGTGGGAACGGTGACAGCAGGTTCATCGGGTTCAGGGTGTCTGAGCGGCTGGGTTGAAGGCTTCGGCTGCGATCTTCGGGGTGGCAGCATGCTCGCCCGGTGCCGAAACCTCTGATCGGCTCTTTCGGTGAGCGCTGCCTCGTGTTTGGGGCACGGGCGGTTCGAGCGGATCCAGCTGGCGCCGGTGTGGCGGTTTAGTGCGGAGGGTCGCGCGTGTTGTCGTGGGCGGCGAGCCACGCGGCCGCCTCTACCCGGTTACGCACCCCCAACTTTGCTAGCAGATTGCTGACGTGGTGGGCGACGGTCTTCCTGCTGAGGAACAGTCGCTGCGCGATCTCTGGGTTGGACAGCCCATCGGCGAGCAGGGTCAGGACATCGCGCTCCCGGCCGGTGAGCAGGCCGTCGGCGTGCGGGACCGGGGTCGGTCGTCCACCGAGGCGGCGCAGCAGGGCGGAGGCGCGGTCGAGTTCGCCGGACGCACCCAGCCGGGCGAAGGTCTCCGCTGCCTGATTAGCCTCAGCCACCGCTAGGCCCGCGTCGGACGCCGCCACTGCCTCGGCCAGGGCGATCCGCGCGCGCGCCTGCTCCAGCGGCAGCCGGGCAGCCGCGAACAGACGAACCGATGCGCGCAGCGCCTGACCTGCCTGTTGACCCGCGGCCGAGTCAGCGACCAGGCCCTCGGCCAGTCGGGCGTACCCGGTCAACGCATCCCCGATGTCGCGGACCGTCATCTCGGTCATGCGGGAAGCCGATCCGAAAGCGGCTTCGGTCTGCCCGCACGCCAATTGCAGGTCGACCAGCAGAGCCAGCCCGGGAAGAACCGCGAGCTCGCCCTCGTGCTGACCGAGCGCCTCGGCGAGGGAAGCCACGGCAGCCCTCCGTTCGGTGTCCGTGACCGACTGTTGCCAGGCCACTCGGGCCGCCGGGCGGATGCCGAAGGAGTCATCGCCGCTGCCCGCGAGCAGCCGCTCGGCCTCGCCGAATCGGCCCTGGCGTACCCGAAGCTCGGCCAGCCGGGCACACGCGGACGGGCGCAGCGCTCGGTAGGTCGCGTCATAGAGCTCGACAGATTGGGTCAGCTCGCGCTCCGCCTCGTCCCAGCGACCTGCGGCGGTCCACACGGCTCCTACATGCATTCGGCAGATGGCCGATGCCCAGGCGACGTCCAGGTGCTCCTCGAGCCCTGCGAACACCCGGTGCCACTGCTCGGCGCGCGGCACGTCCAACACGGTCTCGCAGGCGACCATGAGCTTGCAGTAGATCTCGCCGACCACGACCGGGTTGCCCACTTCCCCGCTGTATGCCGCAGCGGAAGCCTCGTCCAATCGCCGCATTCCGTCGGTGACCGATCCGGCTTCGACCATCGTGAGGCCGCGATATGCGAGTGCGTCGAAGCTCAGGTCGTCGTCGCCGAACGCGTCCGCAGCTTGCTCGGCCGCGGTGATCCAGTGGTCGCGCTCACACGGGTCCGCAGCGTGCAGCGCACGAGCCAGTGCGACCCAGCCCGCCTCGACGCATGGTCCAGAATCTCGCGCCAGCCGGATGCCGCGCTCCAGCCAGCCCCTGGATACGGCCGCGTTGCCGAAGAGGGCGAGATGGTCGAAGGCGATCTGATACGCGGCCAGGCGTGCGGCACCCCGAGTGTCACCCGAGGCGCGCAGCGCGGCATACGTCTGCTCGCGCAGGGTCAGCGCCCCCACGTAGTCACCCGCGCGGGCATGCACGTCGGCAGCGTGCGCGAGGTCGTCGTGCCTCACCCACGCATTGTCCCGCGAATAGGCCCCCGCATGGGTCACCTGACCGATCCGTGCGGGAGGCGGCTGGCGGAGTCTGAACACATGGCCACAGAGACGTTTCAGATCAGTGCCGAGCAAGCCGAGACCTACGAAGAGCGTTTCGTGCCCGCGCTCTTTCGACAGTGGGTGGAGCCGGTGATCCAGGCTGCCGCCGTTGGTCCGGGCGACAGAGTGCTCGACGTGGCATGCGGGACCGGTGTGGTGGCCCGGGCTGCCGCCGAGCGGGTGGCCCCGGACGGATCGGTCACCGGGATCGACCTCAACCCTGCGATGCTCGCCGTGGCCCGTCGGATCGCACCAGAGATCGACTGGCGCGAGGGCGACGCGGGGGCATTGCCGTTCGGCCGGGATGCCTTCGACGTCGTGGCCTGCCAGTCGGCGATCTTCTTCTTCCCCGACCCAACAGGTGCGCTCGGTGAGATGGGCCGGGTCACCCGACCGGGCGGCCGTGTGGCAGTCCAGGCGTTTTCCTCACTGTCCATGCAGCCGGCCTACGGGCCGTGGGTGGACATGGTCGCCCAGCACGCGGGACCGGACGCGGTGAAGTTGCTCGGCACCTACTGGACGCACGGAGACCTTGAGATTATGCGTGGCCGCTGCGCTGATGCGGGCCTCCGCGTGACCGCCGTGCACGAGCACATCCGGCCGGCGTACTTCCCAAACATTCAGACAATGGTGCTCACTGAGGTGAACGCGTCGCCGCTGCGGGACAGCCTCGACCACGCCGGGCTAGACAAGATCCTGACCGGGTCGCACGAGGTCCTAGAACCGTTCGTCCGCGACGGCCGATTGGTCATCCCGCTGGCCGGATACGTGCTGGCGGCCACTCCCACCTGACAACCAGGGCACAAGTGCGAGCATCGTCCGCGTCGCCGTGAGGATCGCCTTGGCAGCCTGATGGTTGTGGGGCGGGGGTCGGTGACCGCGGGTGTGACCCCCGGATTGACGGAGAAGGGCGCGGAGGACAACGTCCCGGGCGGATGTGCTGCGGCTGGCTGACTCGTGCACGGCGGGTGCCAAGCCGACCCAGGCGGCCAGCACGACGCCGAGGCGAACCGAGTCATCTCGCCGCCGGTCTCGGCAATGAACACCTGCGCGGTCTTCGGGCCGACGCCCGGGATGGTCTTGCAGCAACTCCAGCTCGTGATTCCAGGGCAGCATCTCGGCGGCGATCTGCGTGTCCAGGGCGGCCAGCGCCGGGACTCGAGGCACGCTCAGGGCCGGCTGTCGGTGGGGCCAGTCGGGAACGGCACCGACCCTCGGTGGACTAGACCGATACCGGAGTGGCGGTCTGGTTCGACGCGTAGAGGATGACGACGTCCCCGAAGACGACAGAACCGTCGCGTGCGAAGAAGGTCAGCTCGTTGTTGTCGGGCCGGAGTGTGGGGCCGCCGTTGGTGGTCGCGGGAATGATCTCGTGCCAGGTACGTTCGGCCTCGTCGCCGCCGACGAAGGTGTACTGGGTCGCGGTGAAGTCGTTGATCCTGATCGAGAAGGCCGGCTTTCCAAATCGGCGGGTCCGCCAGAAGATGACGGCGGGCACCGCGATCGCACCGGGGAGCGAGAAGAAGATGTGGCGGTCGCTGCTTTGGGCGTTCGGCAGGGTGAACCCTCCGGCGGTCTCTGGGAAGGCGCGGTAGCGAGCGACCGGGGTGAGCCCGACCGCAAGTTGCTCAGAAGTCTCATCGGTTGACATGAGTGACCCTCCTCGGGTGCGTGATCTGTCGCGTCATCTGCTGTGCCCGGAGCCGTGGAACTCTCGCCACATCAGCTGTCTTGGCTCCCTCGGGTGGAAGGAGAAAATCTGGCGCCCGCCAGATACGAGTGGACGTGTGGAGCATCCGTTGAACCGCCCCGGCGTGTCCGGAGACTCGCGCTCACGTAGAACGAACGGCCGACCCCGTTGCCTTGGGACCAAGCATCCCAAGCGCACGGGCCCCGACTGTCCGAACCTTGGGAAGGTTGGAGTCGTGGCAGGAGATGCGCGTAGGCGATACCCGCCTGAGCTGAAGGTTCGGGCGGTGCGGGATGGTCGCCGAGATCCGCGATGAGCATGAGTCCGAGTGGGCGGCGATGACCCGGGTGTCCGCGTTGCTGGGGGTCGGGAGTGCGGAGACGGTGCGCAAGTGGGTCTGTCGGGCGCAGGTCGCTGGTGGTGCGCGGGTGGGGACGACCATCGAGGACTCACCCCCGACAGGCCCCACTTCCGGTACACCTCGCGGAGGTCAGGCGGCTCAGGCGTGAGGTGGCCGAGCTTCGTCGCGCGAACGGCATCCTGAAGGCGGCAGCGGCTTTCTTCGGAGCCGAGCTCGACCGGCCCTCCCGCTGATCGTGGACTTTGTCCGCGACCACGCCGGCCACCGAGATCCGGGTGGCTTGCGTTGGGGTGTCGAGCCGATCTGCGCCGTGCTGACCGGGCACGGGTTGAAGATCGCCCCGTCGAGGTACTACGAGCACGTGAACAGGACACCGACCGCGCGCGAGGTCCGCGACGAGTACCTGCTGGGTCAGATCCGGCGGGTGCACGCCGACAACTACGCCGTGTACGGCGCCCGGAAAGTGTGGCTGCAGCTCAACCGCGAAGGGATCCCGGTGGCTCGCTGCACCGTGGAGCGGCTCATGCACGCCGACGGGCTTCGCGGGGCGATACGCGGGAAAGTGAAGCCGCACCACCATCGCCGACCGAGCCGCTGACCGGGCCCGGGACCTGGTGGGCCGCAACTTCACCCCTGCGGCGCCGGACCGGCTATGGGTCGCCGACATCACCTACGTGTCCACGTGGTCGGGGTGGATGTACGCCGCGTTCGTCGTCGACGCGTTCGCCCGCCGGATCATCGGGTGGCGGTGCGGCTCATCGATGAGCACCCAGCTCGTCCTGGATGCCCTCGAGCAGGCGGTGTGGACCCGGCAACGCACTGGCGCGCCGCTGAACTCGGTTGTGGCACATACCGACCGCGGGTCCCAATACGTGTCCATCCGCTACACCGAACGCCTCGCCGAGGCAGGTATCGCCGCCTCCGTCGGCACCGTCGGTGACAGCTTCGACAACGCCCTGGCCGAGACCATCAACGGCCTGTACAAGACCGAGCTGATCAAACCGCGAGGCCCCTGGCGCACCCTGGACGCCGTCGAGATTGCCACCGCCGAATGGATTGACTGGTTCAACCACCGCCGGTTGTACGAGTACTGCGGCGACATCCCACCAGCTGACGCCGAAGACCACTACTACGCTCAACACCCGGCCCAGCCAACCGCTGAGCTCTCACACCAGTAAGTCTCCGGACTTGCCGGGGCGGTTCAATGCGGCACTGCCTGCAACTACGGCTGCGTGCTTCCACTGCGTCAGGGGCGCCCAAACCAATGTGTCTACGGGCCCAACGACCCGACGCGCCTTGCCCGCCACTGGGCTGGGGTGATGAGTTCGGTTTTCGGGCGCGGCTCCGCGTGGGCGTCTGGTGTCACGGCAGCAGCCGGAGCGGCCGGTAGGCGGTGCGGTAAGCGCGTGGGCCGAGTCGTGGAGCGAGAAGGGCGCGGATGCCGCTGGGCAGGGCGGCCAACCGAGACATCCGCTCGGTGGCGGCCCGGACACCGTCGACGCGGGGTCTCCTCCTGGTTTCGAAAAGTGATCCCACGGACGACCAGTCGTCCGTGGCGGCGAGCAGCTCAGCCAGGGTCAACGCGTCTTCCATGGCCATGGCCGCTCCTTGGGCCCAGACCGGGCCGGTGGCGTGTGCGGCGTCTCCGATCAGTACTACCCGGTCGCGGCTCCACCGGTCGCAGGTGACCTCCTCAACCGGGGAGTGCAGAAGTTGTCCGCCGTCTACCAGTGCGCTGACGGTACGTGCCACCAGTGTCGGGAAGCCCGAGAACGTACGCTGCAGCCACGCCGGGTCGGGACCCGCGCCGTCGCCGCTGGTGCCTGACGCGTAGCCGTAGACCTGGCCGGCGTCGACGGGGATGAGCAGGAAGGTGCCCGCCGGTCCGCTCCACGCCGTCCAGCAGTCGACGCCAGGGTTCGCGGTGACGAACCGCCAGCTCGCGCTGGTCATTGCCGACGGCCGCGGTGTGGCTGGGGACACCGCGGGTCGTACCGCGGAGTGCACGCCGTCGGCGCCGACCACGAGGTCGAAAGCGGTCCGCTCCGAGCTTCCGGCGTGCTCGACCTCGACATGCTCGCCGATGGCGTGGACCGCGGTCACCGTAAGGCCGTAGCGCACGGACGTCATCGCCTCCGGCGAGGGCTGTAGCGCGGCAACCACGTGCTGACGGCGCACGCAAACGGAGGGGGCAACCCCCGCCCAGAAGGCGCGCTCATCGACGGAGAACAGCAGCTTGCCTCGCTGGTCGAGGTAGTCACGGCGTTCGACCGGCAGCCCTAGTGACGCCACTCGGTCGGCAGCGCCCACCGCTGCTAACGCGCGGACGGCGTTGCCCGGCAAGTTCAAAGCCATCCCGGATGTCGCTTGAGCCTCGCGTCTCTCGGCCACCACGCACGCGATGCGGCGTTGGTCGAGGGCCCGGGCCAGGGTGAGCCCGGCGATGCCTGCTCCGACGACCAGGACGCGGGCAGCGCTATTGGTCATCGCGACAGTCCATGCTCGTAGGCGTAGGCGGCCGCGGCGGTGCGTGTTGCGACGCCGATCTTGGCGAAGATGTTGCTGAGGTGCCGTCCGATCGTCCGGTCACTCAAGAACATCGTCTCCGCGATCTGCTGGTTGCTCAGCCCCTCGGCCACCAGCCTCAGCACCTCGACCTCTCGACCGGTCAGGCCGTCCGGACCGAGGGTGCTCGAGAGCCGCTCGACCTCGCGCAACGCCGGTACGGCGCCGAGCTCGCCGAACGTCTGTTGGGCTGCACGGATCTCCGCGGCCGCAGACTCCTCATCGCCCAGGGCGCGCAGGGCGAGACCGATGTGGGTTCGCACCCGGGCCGCCTCATACGGTGAGCCGAGCTCGAGCCACACGCGGCACGAAGTTCGCAGTGCAGTCAGCGCGCCCTTCGGCTTTTCCTGGGCCAGCGCCACCGCACCTTGCGCGAACGCCGACCATGCCGCGAGCTCCGTACTCTCGAAGGCATGGGCGAGCTCGTCCACCTCGGTCGCTGCCTCCTGCGCCAAGGTGATCTCGCCGGCACCGAGGAACACGTCGACGGCCGCCGGTAGGAGACGGCTGCGGCGGACCGGGTCGGCGTGCTCATCGAGCAAGCGACGAATACCGTGCAGGGCAGCCGGAACTCGGCCTCGGGCAAGCCACAGCAGCGCCAGACCAGGCTGCGGATGATGGCCGTAGGCTTCCGCGGCGTCATAGGCAACGGTCGCTGCGTCAAAGTCGCCGTAGATCCGGAGCACCTCACCGCGCTCGTACAGCGCCAGTCCGGCGGCCGGGTCCGAGCCGGCTGCCTCGTAACGCGCCAAGGCGAGATCGAGCTCCAGGAGCGCCTCCGCATAGGCGCCGTGGGAGCGCATGATCTGGGCGCGGTGCACGGCGCACTGCCCGGTGAACGCGACGAGGCCAGGCTGCCCTTCGCACCACCGGCTCAACGCGTCGGTCCACTGGGTCATCCGAGCGACGTCGCCGATCTCCTGGCACCCCTCCACCATCGAGCAGTAGACCGAGCCGGCCACAATGGGTGACACCTCGCCCGCGACCACACCCACCATGGCCTCGTCGAGGAGCGCCACCCCCTCGTGGACACGACCGGTGTAGACCAGCAGCCGCCCCTGCGAGGACAACCCGTTTGCGACCAGGTCGGGATCCCGGCAGGCCAGTCCGATGTCGCTGACCCGCTGGGCTACCGTCAGCGCGTCGTCGAGCCGACCGGCGGCCAGGTGCCGGTACATCGCATACAGCAGGACAAACCCGTGCTCGGACCCCTCCTCGGGGTGGCCCTCGAGTAACCGAGCAGCCCGAGCGACCCAGCCGTTGCCGACCGACTCGTCTCCCGCCGCGTACACGACGAACGCGATCCAACACGCGACTTCGGCCGCCTTGAGGGTGGCCCCGGAGTCGAGGTGTAGCCGGAACGCCTGCTGCCACGCGCGGACGCTGGTGTCCCGGTCTCCGGCCAGGAAGGCGGCGGTGGCCAACGCGTGGAGGTCGTCCGGTCCCAGCGCGGCCGGGTCCGACGCCGTCAAGTGCTCCTGGGCTACCGCCCAGTCGTGGCGCTCGAGTGCCTGACGACCCTGCACCAGGTCGTCCACGATCCCCATCGCATCCTCCACTGCGAAGGATACGGCCGTCCCAGGGCGTGTGGACAGCCGCGGCGGTGGGTCAGGCGGCGACATCGACGGCCCGGCGGGTCGCCGGTCGACGCAGAATCTGCCTGACGACGAAGTCAGCGTCCCGCCCGGCCCCGTTGATCAGCATCGACGAGGCGGCGTACTGGAACCCCAGCCCGCAGAACAACAGCCCCGCCGCCTCCTCGACAATCCCGCGCCTCTCCCGCGGCCAACCGTGGACATCGAAGATCGGCAGCTGGATCCACTCGAACGTCTGACGGAAGCCGGTCGCCCAGATCACGGTCGCCGGCGAGAGCACCCGTCCATCGGCCAGCACCGGCCGTCCGTCCTTCACGTCAGTGACCCGCAGAGGTACCCGCTCCACATTGCGGGCTCGCAAGTCTGAGGCCCGCACCCGCAGGGCAGGACCGCCCATGAACCGGAACTCGTCCATCACATGCCGACCGAGGGGATTGCTCCTGGTCAGGACATAACGGAAGACGAACAGCAGCGCCGAGAAGACCACCGGCGCCAGGGGCGACTCAACGGCACCGGGAACTGTCCGGTGTCCCGTCCGCAGAGCGTCGTCCGATGGGAGAGGGCGGCCTCGTAGGCGATGTCACCGCCCGAATGGGAGGCCCCCACGACCAGCACCGGCCCCTCGGCGAGCTGGCTGGGGCGCCGGTACTGGCTCGAGTGCAACTGGATGATCGACGAGTCGAGCCGGTCCGCGAGGTCCGGCACAAATGGTGTGCGACCGAAGGTGCCGGTGCACACCACGACGTTGTCCGCCTCGATCACTGTGTCTCCGCAGACCGCAACGTACGTCCCCCCAGCCCGGCGAAGGGAGTTGACGCGCACGCCGAGACGGACCGGCAGCGAGAACGTGTCCGCATACGCCTCCAGGTAGGCGGCGACTTCGTCCTTGACCGGGTAGGACCACCGGGGGGCCGGAAACGGCATGCCGGGCAGGGCGTCGTACGCCGCCGGGCTGTAAAGCCTCAAGGTGTCCCACTGCCGTCGCCAGCCGCCACCGACTCGGTCGTCGGCATCGACGATCAGAAAAGGCCGGCCTCGCCGTTGCAGGTGGTACCCCGTGGCCAGACCCGCCTGCCCTGCGCCGATGACCAAAGTTTCGATGCGCTCGGTGACCATGCTCGTCTCCCTCAACCCAGTGGCGCCGCTGACACATCGACGGTAGGAGCGGCTCAGCGGTGCCCGCATCGGCTGGGATGCCCAACCGTCCAGCCGCGCATGGGTCGATCGACGCACGCCAAGGCAGGTGCACCGAGGTCGGCTTGCCACGCGCGTTCGAAGGCGTCCCACTGCATCGATCCGACGACACCCCGGTGGCGACTCGACGGCCAACCGGCGCGTCCTCCCCATCGGTCAGCGTGCGTCTGTGCGCCGCGAGCGGGCTCCTGCGGCCATCGCATCGGCGGCCGGGGCGGACGCTACCGCGGTCACCGCTCATCCGAACCGTGGCAGGCCTGACGACGGAACAACCCGTTCCTCCTGAACGTTCGCGTCACAACCGAGACAGGCCAACGCCTTCCTCCGCGCGGACAAGGCGCCAACCGGATGGCCGACAGACCCTGCCTACCCAACCGACCGCCGCGAGGCCCGGTCTTGTAAACGTCTTGATCTGCCGCGATGAGTAGATCTTTCGACCTGCGACGCTCCGCGCTGAGGGCGGCCGACTGGCCGGAGTTCGCCGCGAGGCGCGCGACCGTCCGATGAGCGCGATCTGGTATCGCGCGCGCCGATGCCCTGCATGCGCCACGGGCGAGCAACCATCACCGAAGCGTTCGGACACTTCCCGTGTTGACCGCTGTAGTCGGCGGCTCAACGTCACGAGGTCGTCCTAGCACCGTCTGGGCGAAGAGTTTCGGTCTGCATGGCTCAGCGGTGGGTGTGCATCGTGGGTGGATCGGGGCGGAGTGCTCGGACACGGTCGACGGGCGGTGAATCACCCGGCCGCGACGTGGGTACCGGGTCCGAGGTCGGACACGAACCAGGTTGGCACGCGGTGGAGCAGGTCGGGGTCGCCACCGCCCCGGACGGATCCATCCTTGAAGGCGTCCGACCAGCTGGTCCTGCCTTTGGCAATCGCCAGGAGCGCTGACGGGGAGGACTCGAGGTAGACGTAGCGGCTGGCGTCCAGCAACGGATCGGTGAGGCACCCGTACGCGGCAGCTCCTGCCTGGAGCACGAGCCAGTACCTCCGGTCACCGCGGTGGTAGAGCCGGAGCTCGAGCACGACGGGCCGCTCGGGTGAACGGTCGGGGTCCGCCCTGCGTGCCAGCCAGCCGAGCAGGATGTCCGGGTCACGCTCCAGCATGTCGGGGTCGTCGGGCAGCCACGTGTCCGCCCAGGCGCGCAGCGAGCCGAGTGTCCGCATCAGGCCCTGACCGACCGAGGTGAGGTGGTACGCCTGGTGCGGGTCCTGGCCGTCCCGGTGTGACACCAGCCCTAGGGTCTCAAGTCGGCGGAGTCGATCGGCGAGCACCGAGCGCGAGATCCGGCCTGGCAGCCCGAGGGCGAGGTCGTTGAATCCCTGCGGTCCGAATGTCCCCAACTCCCGCACGATGAGCAGGCTCCACCGGTCACCGAGGTGCTCGATGGCCTTGGTGTAAGAGCAATAGCCGACGAACTCGCTCGAGCCCACGCCATCAGTGTGTCACCGTGCCTCGGACTCGGGCAGTTCGAAGTTAGAACTAGCCCTCGCTGGCGGGGCGACCGATTGTGGAGCAGGAGTTCCGGCAAGAGGCGTTCACCCGAGGGGTCGCGATGGTCACCCAAACGAACGGGAGGCGTGTCCCGACGCACCCGGAAGGGTTGCGCCGGGAGTACGAGCGAATGGTCCGCGCCGCGGGTGCCCGAAGCCGCTTCATCCGGACGCACTCGGCTCAGATCCACCTAGTCGAGGCCGGAGAGGGCCCGGCGATCGTCCACCTGCACGGCAACAACACCTCGTCGCTGTCGCACCTCATGCTGCTCCAGCACATGAACGGAGTGCGCTCCTTCCTCGTCGATCGGCCAGGCTACGGGCTCAGCGACCCAGACGAGTTCCCGCGGGACTCGTTTCGCAAGAGCGCGGTCCAGTTCGTGGACGATGTCCTCGATGAGCTCGGCCTCGAGTCTGCGGTGCTGGCCGGTGCCTCGGGAGGCGGGATCTGGGCGCTCTGGTACGCCCTGGCCCGCCCCGAGCGGGTTGGCGGTCTCGTCATGCTCGGGTCCGTGCCGCTCCTGCCCGGCGCCCGCATCCCGCTGGGAATCCGGCTCATGGCGACCCCCGTGCTCGGCACGCTCCTGAGCCGCGCCATGAAACCGAGCCGACCGATGATGGTTCGCCTCATGTCCTCGGTCGGCGAGGGTGACACGATCCTGCGACACCCCGACCTGCTGAACTCCCTCGTCGACGCAGCTCGCGACCCGGTTGCGGCCGCCGCGAACGTGGCCGAGTTCCAGGCACTCCTGTCGCCGCTCGGCACTGCGAGCTGCGACCCGCATCCAGCCGGACGAGCTTCGCCGACTAGCCGTCCGCACCCTGATGATCTGGGGCGACCACGACCCTGTCGTGGGAGTCGCGGACGCGCGCGAAGTGGCCAACCTGATCCCGGACGCCCAGCTCGAGGTGCTCCCAGCGGGACACGTGCCCCAGCTCGGGAACCCGCAGCGCGTCGCAGCGCTGCTCGCAGGACTTCACTCGATCTCGTCCGTCGCGCGAGTGAGCTGCTCGAAGGCGGCCTTGCACGCGCACACCCCGACAGAGAGCAAGATGGTGAACGGTGTGCCGCTCCCGACCGGTGCGGCAGCGAGGGCTCAGACGGGTCAGCCCGTGGATGGCCACGCCTGATGAACCCTGAGACATGAACCCTGAGACGATGGCCGCGACGTGGTCGACGAGGCTGCACAACATCCCGCTGCCGGAGCCGATCCTCGTCGGTATCGGCTGTGGCCTGGTGGCACATCGGCTCCGCCCGTGGCGGCTGCCCGGGCCCGAGGTCCCACGGCGTGCTGCTGGCTGGTCCCTCGTCGGCGCCGGCTGCACGCTCAACGTGTGGTCCTGGTGGGCTTCAGGGCCTGTCGAGCTCCGGGACCCGCACCATCTGGTAACCGCAGGGCCCTACGCGATCAGCCGTAACCCCATGTACGTCGGGTGGGCACTGCTGCACCTCGGCCTGGCAATGACCGCCGGTTCGGCCTGGACGCTGGCCGCTCTCGTGCCCGCCGCAATCGTGCTGCACCGGCAGGTGTTGCGAGAGGAGCAGCAGCTCCACGAGCGCTTCGGCGAGGAATATCGTCGGCGCTGCGCAACAGTGCCCCGATACGTCCGGATTCTCCGGCTGGACCGAGCACCATGAGCGGCGACCTGCTGGTCGTCATCCGCGGCATCGCCGGCCTGGCCGCGTACCCCGCAACTCAACTGACTTCACCCCCAGCTGGCCGCGCCGCGCGTGCGTGACGCTGTTCGCTCCATTCTGTGGGGCCGGGAGTCTGCTGGAAGGATGTCGAGCTGCACCCCACCAGGAGTTCCGGACGACGGGTCGTGGTCCCGCAGGGCGAGGCTCCGATCGCTCAGCTGGCGGGACTCGGATCAGTGAGTCGGCCGGACTGGATGACGGCGAGTCGAGGAGGTGTCAGATCGCAACGGCGGCGAGACGCCGAGCGAAGGACGCGACCAGATCCGGCTGCTGAGCGGAGACGAGGCCTGCGTCGGGCCCATCTCTCAGGCACCTAGGCTGTCAGTCCCAACACGTCCGCTGCCTGACCTGGCCGACACGGATCCGTCGCGGTGACCTGGGGCGCCGGTCTGCAGGCGTCTACCTGGAAGGCGCACCCGCAGCGGCGACCTGGTCGACGCGCACGCGATGACGCCGCGCTCGAGGTCCCGCCGAGACCCGGCTTCGGCACCGGTTCATCGCCGAGAGCTGACCGACGCCGGCCATGACCCTGTCCGAGCGGCGGGCGTGGAAGCTCTCTCAGGCCGGATCGTGCGCCGCCAGGAAGCGGGCCGGTCAACAAGCCCGGCCCGCCGGCGCACGACGACCTGTCGACAGCGGCGTTCATGCGCCGCACCGAACCGGCCGCGGCTACCGACATCACCGAAAATCCCACGCCGAGGAAGCGTACCGTGTGCGTCAAGGATGTCTGGTCGTGACGCATCGTCGGCACCGATCGACGCACGGATGACCTCGACTGGCCGTGGGCGCCCTCGAGATCGCGTCGCCGCGTGGCCGGCGGAGTGACGCTGGTGTCACGCGGGGCAAGTCCGTCCCGGCCCATCGCGCCTTGCACCGGCACGGCTGCGTGGTCATGGGCCGAGTCGCCTCCCGGCCGACAACGCCGCCATGGCAGCCTCCGCTGCTCAGAAGAACGTCTAAACAGCCGCCGCTGGGCCACCCGCGACCACCTCCGCCTCGCCATCGCACCGGGTCGAGCGCACTACCCCGCCGCCGCGGCAACGCGCCCTCGGCAGCCACCCCAATCGAGTTTGAGACCATCAACCGTGCCGCTCACGCGGCCGAGCCACACACCCAGTGAACAGATGACGCGTGTGCACGCTGTTCGGCTCCAAGGACGCCCTGGTTGGCGCCCTCGGCGTACGGACCATGAAGTATCTAGGACGCGAGGTTCACGCGTCGACCGCCAGCAATGATCCTGTGGCGGACGTGGTCGCGGCCGGGCTGGTGTTCCGCAGGTTCGCGCTAGAGCACCCGGCGTTGTGCTCGGTCGCGTTTCACCGCGCCTCCGCTGCGGTGTGGCCCCTGTTCCGGGATGCGGCCGCCGAGGCGTTCGGAGCGCTTCAGCTGTGGTTCGAGCCGCTGGAGCGCAGGGACTGCTCGGGGACCGGACCGCGGCCGATGCGGCGATTCAGTTCGATGCCCTGTGCGAGGGGATCGCCTGGATGGAGCTACGCGGCAACCCACTCCGGCCCAACCCGGAAAGCTCTAGGCGCAGCGCTGTCACCGCGCTGGTCACCGGCCTCACCTCGCCACCGTCCCACGATCCGAACCGACCCCACACCGCTGCGAACGCGTCGGCAGCATCCTGACCGCCGACGCCCTGAACTTGTCCAAACCCCAGACACGTCGCCCACGGCGCGCCCCGAACCACTAACACTGAGCCAGCCGAAACCGTCCGTAGCCGCGTTGAGGGCGCGGCTACGCTCGCCCGACAGCATTGCCGCCGTCCGCCCCACGTCAAGCCGAGTGGGTGCGAGCCGGCTCCGTGTCGCTACGGCGTGGCGTGCGCCGTGAATGGGTGGCGCTCCGTCACGTGAGACAGCGTGGGGCTCGCACGCTCGACCCGGCCGCCACGGCAGTGGGCTTTGGCGGCGTCCGCCTCGACGGCCTGTGCTGGTTGGACGGGATTTGCAGTTGAGCCGCTGACCGGTTCTCCTTAAGACCTTTCCGCTACGAACAGGTAGCGGTTGAGGCTGAAGAAGTAGTCGTCGCCGAGACCGGCGAGATCCTGCTCCCAGGCGGTGGCCTCAGCCTCGCTGACGCCGCCACGTCCCGCGACGAAGGCGGCGACAAGCCGGCTGATCCCGGCGCTCAACGTGTCGCGGTCCGCGCCGACATTGAGGATCGGGATGATCACGGACCGCGTCGGCTCGAGGCCGGCGGCCCGCATCAGCCCCGGCAGCCGCCGCGGCAGGTAGGGGTCAGCGAGGTGCTCGTTCCAGGCGGTCAGCACCCGCTGCATCCGCTCGCGGTCGCTCGAATGCCAGACGATCGAGTCCCAGTCGGTGTCCAGTACGAGCAGCCGGCCGCCGGGGCGCAGCACCCTCCGCGCCTCGGCCAGCGCCGCCGCGATATCCTCGACGTACTCGTACACCTGCGTGCAGACGGCCACGTCGAATTGCTCATCCGGGAACGGCAACACCAACGCATCACCGGGGCCGAACTCGACGGGCGCGTCACGCCGGCCGGCGCTAGCCAACATGCTCTCGCTGGGATCGATGCCGTACACGCGACCATCCGGGCCGACCTCCCCGGCCATCTCCGCGGCCAGAAACCCCGGACCGGAGCCAATGTCGAGCACCCGCTCACCCGGCTGGAGTGACAACACGGCCCGGGTCGCCCGCCGCTGTTCAACGACGTCCGGCGTCATGTAGACGGCCTCCACCCGCCGGGCCATCTCCTCGTCGAAGTCGATCACGGCAAACATGCTGTCACCACCTACGGAGCCTGTGCACCGGACCGTAGTTGCATCACCGGCCTCCACGAGTCGAACCTCGAGGTGACGCCAACGGCGCACCCACTGTCATGGCCGCGCTCATCTTCGCGACGGCAGGTCAGCCCAACCAGTCACCCGAGCCGCCGGTCCCATCCGGTTACGGCTCAGCATGCGGACCTCAGATTTTGGGGGTGTTTGCTGTCAGATCCAGCCGCGGCGTTTGAACACGCCATTCAGGCTGAGGCTGACCATCACCATCAAGGTAACGGCGAAGGGGTAGCCCAAGGTCCAGTGCAGTTCGGGCATGAGTCGACGTTCATCCCGTACACGGTGCCGACCAGGGTCGGGGCGAACAGATCGCGGCCCACGCGGAGATCTTCTTGACCTCCTCGTTCTGGGCGTTGCAGGTCTGGGTCAGGGTCTTCATCTCCTCGTTCTGGGTCTGCGCGACCAGGGTGGCGTTCACCGTCAGGATGTCCCGCTCGAGGACCCGGTGATCGGCGCGATCACCGACAGCCAGGGCAGTCCCCGACCCAAATGATGCTGCGCTGGCGCCTGCAGGAAGGGCCGTTCGCTCATCCGCAAGTCGACCAAGCCCCACCGCATCTCAGAGAATTCGAGTCTTCGACTTCGACTTGACCGATGAGGACGTGGTTGCCATCGATGAGCTCGACCCGCCGCCTGGCATCTGCTCGCCCGACTCGCCGCCGAGCGCAGCACTCGAGACGTTAACCACGAGCCCATCGCACGAGTCCAGGTCCACCTAAGAGAAAACCTCAGCAGCCCGACCAACATGCCGAACCTGGCGGCCATGGCCGGATTCAGCCCTTCCCACTTCTCCGCCCGGTTCCGGGCGGCCACGGGCTACACCGTGCTCGAGTATGTGAAGAGGCTACGGATGGCCAGAGCTCGCCGACTTCTCATGTTGACCGACACCCCGATCGCTGACATCGCATCCGCAGTCGGCTACCGCGACGCTCTCTACTTCTCCCGACACTTCAGTGCGTCATCAAGTAAGTCCCTCAGTTCCGCGCCCGTTCGCACGGTGAACGACCACCGTCCGACTGAAATGCCCTCTGCATCACCTGGGCGCCCTACGGATGTCGTCTCCGAGCGCGCAACGTGAGACAGGCGCGCGTGTGAAGCTACTCCCGGCACCGAGCGTGTCCGAAGTCGCCCGCTGTCCTACTGACGAGACGCGCGTCTCGAATCATGGAACGTCGCGTGGGGGTTCAAGTCGGGTTCGGCCTCGAACTTCCGCATAACTGCGGGTCATCCCTGTAGGAGCGGGGCCGTGTCAAGCGTCGACGGGTCGGGCGTCGAGGGGCTGGTGGCGCCTGGGCGGCATGACGGGATGGGGGTCGGGGGTCAAGGTTCGAGCGGAGCTCGACCGCGTCAGCGGCTTGGCCTTGACGCCCGACGCCCATCCCGTCGACGATGTTGAGGCGGCTGCCAGGGTTCTCAGGGGCTGGGTGGTTCCGTTCGTCGGTGGAGTTGGGCTACGTCTCGTCAGGAGTGGGGCGTGCTGGGTAGCGCGGAGCGGCGCTAGTCATCCCTTCGCCGCGACGTGGCGGCATGACGAGGTACGCGAATGAGTTCCCGGCAGGGTGGTCAATCAGAACGCGCGACCGCGCCGCGGTGCGGGGGTCATGACCTGCACGACCAGCCCAGGCCGGGAAGTCAGGATCGGGGCGCTCATGCGGCGACCCGAGAGCGGTGGAGGGAACGGACGTGCCCGTCCCGCATCGCGTAGTACACGTAGGTCAACTGTTGCCGGGCGGCGGCAGTCTTGCCGATGTTGCGGCCGCGGCGGTCGCCGACGCGGTGTTTCAGGCGTCCGGCGCCGGTGCCCGGGCCGAGGGCCTGGACCGACTCGATCGCCGCCCACCGCACCAGCCGGGATCCCTGCTTGGTGATCCGGCCCCGGTGCACGTGGGTGTCGGACTCGTGGTGCTTCGGGGTCAACCCCGCCCAGGACGCCAGCTGCGCCGGTCCGGGGAACCGGGTCACGTCACCGATCTCGGCGACGAACACCGCACCCAGGGTGGGTCCGATGCCCGGGATCTGCTGGACCGCCCGGTAGCCGGGGTCGGCGGCCAGCCGGCCGCGGACCAGCCGGGCGAACAGGTCGACCTCGACGTCGAGGTCGTCGATCAGCCGGCGCAGCGAGCCGACCCGGGCCAGGTACGGGGCCGGCGCGTCGAGACGCTCGAGCAGCCGGGTGCCCGGGGCGGCGAACAGGTCGGACATCAGCACCTGGACGCCGCACTTGGCCAGCACCGCGTGGATCTCGCACTTACAGCCCGACCGGATGCTGACCAGCTTGGCTCGGTGTCGGACCAGCTCCCGAAGCTCCCGGGTGACCGGTGGGGCGATCGACGCCTCCGGCAGCCGACCCATCCGCAGCAGGTCGGCCAGGTCGGTCGCGTCCCGGACGTCGTTCTTGACCCGCCGGTACGAGAACGCCTTGACCCCCAACGGGTGCGCCAGATGGGTCGAGGCGCCCAACCCTTCAAGCACGTCCGCCGCCCAGTACCAGCCGTAGGTGGCCTCCAGGACCACCTCCGGACTCACCCCGGCCCGGCCATCACCTTCGTCAACGAGTCCACGTCGTTGCTGATCCGCACCGTCTCCAACGGGTCACCACGCTCGGTGGTCCGCACGATCACCGACCGGCGACGATGCAGATCGATCCCACGAACTGCTGACCGGCATACCTTCCATGCGAGGGGCCTCCTCGAATCCGATGGATTACATGAGCACTCCCAGCATCCCGCGGGAGGTAACCCAGAGGAGCGGAGGCCCGCTCAATCGCATCAGAGGACTGCCGAGTGTCCGGAGGGGGACTTGTCCGTTAGGTACACACGTCCTGACGATCGACCTCGGTTGAGGGTGTCCGTCGAATTGCCAGATAGCACAATGGAATTCGGGCCCTCGCGTGCGTCGCTCCATTCGGAGAGCCAGTCCACACCGGGGGCGATGAGCAGCCACACGGGCGGGATCATCGATCGCTCTAGCCACGTGACCTCCGAGGGGGCCACGTCAGCGCACGTGCCAGAGGGGCTTGCGTCCCTCGCGGAAGGTGGTAACGCCCTCCTTCGACTCGGACGGTGGCGCGACATCGCCTGAGTCCACTGCGTTCCCGGCGCGCAGAAAGCCCCGGCGTCGGTACCGGGGGTGGTCACTTGCGTCTGGTCGCCGACCATGAGCTCCGTTCCTTACAACATGACCATTGCGCGTGCGGAGAGCCTCCCGCCGGTGGTTGACGTCGTCACGGCTGCGTCGATCCTGGGGATCGGGAGGATCGCTGCGTACGAGTTAATTCGTACCGGCGGGTGGCCAACCCCGGTACTGCGCCTCGGGAAGCTCATCCGGATCCATACGGCTCCGCTTCTAGAACTGATCCAGCTACGGAGGACGGCCAGCTAGGTCACCCGACGAAGCCGGGGCCCTGTCCAAGCATGATGGCCCACTTCGCCCAGTTAGGGCGATCAATTCAGGTAGGGCTGCACTCCGCCCACACGGGCGCGGTCTCCTGAATGTCAGCTGGAAGCCGTGTCAGTCTTGTCCCGTCAATGCTCCGGTGGTGGCGAGGTCCTGGGCGACCGACCGCAACGTCAGGTTGTTGTCGTTGCTGACCTTGACCAGCATCCGGAAGGCCTGGTCTCCCGTCACTTTGTGCCGTTCCATCAGGATTCCCTTGGCCTGCCCGATCAGGTCACGTGTCGCCAAGGCTGTACGCATGTGGCTCATCTCGTGGGCGCCGGCGAACGCGACCGCGGCATGACTGGCGAACAACAGGCCCACCTGCTCCGACTCGTCGTCGAAAGCGTCCACCCGGCGGCTGTAGAGGTTCAACGCGCCGAGATTGTCACCCTCGACCCACAGCTGGATCGACAGCATGCTCGCAGCACCAGCCTCCGCGGCCTTCGCCGCGAACCGCGGCCACCGCTGCTCGCTGGCCATATCGGACACCCGCAACGTGTGCTGGGCATACATCGCGTCCAGACACGGACCCTGACCAGTCTCATCCTGCAACGCGTCTACGCGAGCCGGAAGCTCACCGGTGGGAAGCCGTGACGAGACCTCCCGCCGGTCTCTGACCACGCTGATCGACGCCTCGTCAACCCCAGGGATCAACCGGACCGCTGACGACACGAGCTCGTTGAGCATCTCCTCGGTGTCACGGTGCGACTGCAGCGATCGGGCCAGCTCGCCCATCTGGTCCGCCACCACATTCACATCCGCCGAACCCTCATCCTGCTCCGACGGCATGCCCCGATTCGACGGATCACCGTATCCGCGCCTTCCCGCCACGACGCCTCCCCACCAGCAGGTTGGACCAACAGCCGCACCCTAAGGCCCATGGCGCGGATCGGCACTTTGCAGGGCGAGCCCTAGACATCGCATTGTTACCGCCCGCCCGTCTTCATGGGAACGGTCCCGCCGGCACATTCCGACGCCGGGCAGCGGGACCTCAAGGACCCAACCCTCCAGC
Source organism: uncultured Actinomycetota bacterium (assembly GCA_963713345.1). Lineage (GTDB taxonomy): Bacteria > Actinomycetota > Actinomycetes > Actinomycetales > Dermatophilaceae > Lapillicoccus. Next base: position 25,063 of record CAVQLI010000012.1, read on the forward strand.
CCGCATATCGCGACCGTGGGACCCAGCTAGCAGGGTCTGCGCTCGCTGTCACGGCCCGCACTACCAGAGCCCAAGCGGGTCGGGCGAATAAGGATCTTCTGCTCGAAGCAAGTTACCGACGCAACCAACCGAACTACAGCGCGATTCCCGCTCAGGGCCGCCCGCTGGAAGGACGACCCTCTCCTTCGCTCGGAGCTCAACCCAAGCGGCTGACCTGCTCCCTGCCGACGTACATCAGAGGAGGTTCCAGGGGGCGCGAGGACGAGCCTGCAGATTTCGAAGATGCGTCCTGTCGCCCCCAAAAGACGCACCCGGGCAGTCTCGCGGGGCGCTCTCGCTCATGGCCGATGAGCCGGGTGTCAGCCGGGCGGTACGCGTGCGGCAATCGGTCGATCTTGAGCCCAAGCCCGATGCCAGGCATCTCAGACATCCTCTGGGATGGCGATGCCGGGCGGGTCGGCGGGAGTTGTCCTGCCTGGTGGGGGCTCAGTGCGCGGAGTCGTACGCCTGTTGGACGTCGGCACTGATGCGTCCTCGGTCACTGACCGTGTATCCGTTGCTCCTGGCCCAGGCCCGGACCTCCGCCAAATCCGTGCGGGCGGGCTTCGAGCCTGCTCGGCGGGCACCCTGCCCAGGTCGCCCAGCTCGGCGTTGGGTCCGCCGGGCTGACTGCCGGGCTGGCTGCTGGGTTGCCTTGGCGATGTACGGCTTGAGGGCCTTCTGTAACGCCGCTCGGTTCCTCGCGCTCAGGTCGATGGTCCACGAGGTGCCGTCAAAGCCGAAGGAGACCTCCTGGGCGTTGGCGGAGCCGTCAAGGTCGTCCGTCACGGTCACTGTCGTCTGCCGAGCCATACGCATGATGATCACCTTTCCGGGACTTACTTGTCTATCCGCCGCGCCCCTGCGGTGAGTAGCTCCCATCAACGCTGGGGACACCGCGGAGCCGGGGCGGCAACACCGGCGAGAAAGGCTGCCCGGCGGCAGCAGAAGATCAGACGCCGCCGATTTCCGGAAACGTCGGGCCGCTCGCCGAACCTCGGAGGTGGCCCCAGCCAGCAGGGCGCCGAGAATCCCGCCCGCTGCTGTGGACCGCTTCGAGCCCGTCAGCTGTCGGAGATGGTTTGGATCAGCTCGCCGGCACGTCCTTCGGGCAGCGCCTTAACAAGGTCTGCCTGGCTGAGAATCCCGAGCAGCTGATCCCCGTCGATCACCGGCAGCCGCCGCACCTGATGCTCGGCCATCATCTGCATCGCATAGTCAAGCAGGTCATCGGCTCCGATGGTCACCGGCTTGCCTTCCGCCAGCGAACCCGCGGTAACCGTGGCGGGATCCAGGTCCCGAGCCAGCACCTTCACGACAATGTCGCGGTCGGTCAGCATGCCCTTGAGGCGATTGTCATTACCGCAGATCGGCACCGACCCGACCTGAAGCTCCGCCAGCCTGTGCGCGGCCACCAGCACACTCTCATCCTCCCCCACACACTCCGCACCTTCGCTCATCACATCGCGTACATGAGTAGTCACGGCCTGCTCCCTTCAATAGCCGATGCGAGCGCATCGGCACCCGCCCCATTGGTACCCAGCCCCCAGGGCGTCAATCGCCGTCCGAGAGGTCGGCCCACCAAACCCGCCTCCGATAGACGCAGAAACCCGCTCGGCACCAACTTCGTCCCGCCCGAACGCGAATCGATCCCAGATTCCCGTGCGGGCTATTCCGGACCGCGAGCGGGAATGGGCGACCGCTGCGGACACGGCGCGCCAGCGACGAGTGCCGCGCACCCCTTCGGACCCGTCCTGACCCCGAGCCCATGGATAGGCGCCGCCGTCAGCGGACGATGGTCACCGAGCACTGGGCGTAGCCGGCCACGTGATGGCTGACCCAGCCGAGCACCAAGCCGCGAAAGCCGCCGTGGCCGCGGGTGCCGACCACCAGCAGGTCGGCATCCGCGGACTGCTCGATGAGCACCTTGGCTGGGCTGCCTGTTTGACCATCGGCTGCACCACCACCGGCGGGTCGTCGCCCCATACTTCCTTGATCTCGGTCACCAGCTGCTCGGCGGTGCGCTGGCTGGAATCGGGGACGAACCGCCGAAGTTGCCCTCGATCGGCGCCGTGGCGCCCTCGCTGTCGGTGACGACCACGTCGACGAAGGGACGTGGCTCGTCGCCGAGAGTCGTTGCTGCACCGCTAGCTCGCGCAGGCCGTCACGCTGATCGACGAGTCCAGGGCTCCCTGCCATTCTCGACCCATGCCCCGCTGTCGAGCGCTGGAGTCGCGCATCCAGTCAGGACGAGCACCCGTCCATGGCGCCGGGAGCGCGGGCCGGATCCTCAACCGCGCCGCCTTCGACCGTTTACGCCAGCACCGTCAACAGGGCCTGGAACAGCGCCCACGCGATCCCGAGTGCCCAGCCCTGGTCCCGAGATCAATGTGGCACTGAGGCCGGCCGCGGCATCTCAAGGCGCAGTGGGCCGCCCGAGCTGCGACGCGGACACACGGCGTCGCCCACGTAGGTGTAGCCGACCGACCGGCGGGGCATTCACCGGACATGACCTCCGAGGATCTGGACAGCCCGACCGACCTCCCCTCCTCGAGTCTTCGAGACGTGATGAAACGAGCCCGCGCCGAGTTCCGACGCGACCACCTCACCGACCTCGCCGCCGGCCTCACCTACTACGCCACCCTGTCGGCGGTCCCTGCGCTCATCGTCCTCGTCGCTGTCCTCGGTCTCCTCGGGCCCGACACCACGAGGCAGGTCACCGAACAGGTCCAGTCGATCGCGCCCGGGAGCAGCGCCGAGCTCGTGTCGAACCTCATCGGACAGGCCCAGAGCAACCGGACCGGCGCCGGCATCGGCGCCGTCGTCGGGATCCTCGTGGCGCTGTGGTCGGCGTCCGGGTACGTGGCCGCGTTCATGCGGGCCTCCAACGTCATCTACGACATCGGTGAGGGTCGGCCGATCTGGAAGACCGTGCCGATCCGGATCGGGCTGACCGTGCTCGCCGTCGTGGTCATCGTGGTCGCGGTGATCATCGCGGTGGTCAGCGGCCCGGTCGCCCAGCAGGTCGGCGACGCTATCGGTGTCGGCGACACGACCGTGCTGGTCTGGAACATCATCAAGTGGCCGATCCTCGTGGTGATCGTGTCCGTGTTTCTCGCAATCCTGTTCTGGGCCAGCCCCAACGCCAAACAGGCGGGCATCAAGTGGGTGAGCCCAGGCGGCGGCATCGCGGTGCTCATCTGGCTCGGCGCCTCGGCCCTCTTCGCGCTCTATGTCGCCCTCTTCGCGTCCTACGACAAGACGTACGGGTCGATGGCCGGCGTCGTGATCTTCCTGGTCTGGCTGTGGATCACCAACATCGCCCTTCTCCTCGGTGCGGAGGTGAACGCTGAACTCGAACACGGCAAGGCGATCTCCGAGGGCTTGCCGCCGGACGTCCAGCCGTTCGCCGAGGCCCGCGACACTCGCAAGCTGGACGACGAGGAGACCGCCGCCGTCGAGGCCGCAGCCGAGCGCAGGGCCGACGGCGGGGATTGATCGCTGCCGCCCAGGTTTGCTGCCGGAAGCCGGGGTACCGCACCGGCACCGTGCGGAGGTCAAGAAGCCGGGCCGGGATGAACTACTACGCCCAGAGGGCGGAGGGCTTCGACGATCTCGACGTGCAGGTCGGGTCGATCCTCGCCACGTTCGCCGGGCTGGCGGTCGAAGGCGAGCTACACGACCGGGACACTCGCCAACCTCGAGGCGGCGTTTGCGGACGAACCGTCGGATCGGAACGGCGATCGGCATCCTCATGGCGACCGAGATGGTCACCGAACCCGAGGCGTCCAAGCTGCTGCGACAGGCGAGCAACCACCTGAACCGCAAGCTGGTTGAACTCGCCGAGCCCGTTCACCTCACGGCAGCCTGCCGGGACCGCCGGCTCGTCGCTGAAAGGAAGGGAGGCCGGACCCCATGACGCGCGACCACATCACCGAGAAGGCGCCTGAGATCCCCGACGACATCCCGCGGCCGGATCCCGACAAGGACCAGGGCTGAAAGGGCTAATTCTGAGCACCGCGCAGCGCGTGATGCTTGTGGGGTGAACCCGAGTGGGCCGTGCCTTGGCTGCCTGCCATCCGGGTTACGCAGGCGTTGACGTCACCACGGGTTGGGTCTGTCGCGAGGTGGCGGCCCAGACCCGGTCCACCGCGGCGACGACGGCTTCGGGGTGGGTCAGCGGGACCATGTGGGCGGCTCCGTCAATGGTGGTCAGGTGGCCGTTGGAGGTCCGCGTCAGCTCGGTGCACCAATCCTGTGTCGCGATCCGATCCTTGCGTCCGCGGACGATCTCGACCGGCAGCGTCAGCGCCTTCAGCGCCAGGTCGGTGCGGAAGGCGCGGACCGCGTTCATTCCTCGCAGCATGCTGATGGGGCCGGTACGCCGGTACTGACGGGCGAGGGTGGCCGCTTCGGAAGGCCGCTCGTGGGTCGCTGTACGCGCCCATTGACGTAGCATCCGCGGCCAAGATTGGGCGGCCGGATCGGTGACCGGGCCCACCAATACCAGCCCTACCACGTCGTCCGACCGGGCTGCCGCGTTGACGACGACGGGGCAGCTGGCTGAATGGCCGACCAGGATGGTCGGTGTGCCAGTAGGGAGGGACTCCAGCAGGCGGCTGGCGTGGGCTTCGGCCCGAAGGTCCGCCGGGCGGGGGGCCGGCTTTCCCAGAGACGGCAGCAGCACGACGACGCTCGACCCGGTCAGCCCGGCAAGGACCGCCTGCCACTCGTCGGCGTCTAAACCCAATCCCGGCACGAAGGCCACAAGCGGGTGTCCCGTCATGGGATGGTCTGGGGCGGCTTGGTGTGAGGTGGAGATGATCGAACGGTCATCAACTTCGGGGACGGGCATGGGACTCCTCAGGGAGAGGGCGAAGGGGGGCGCGAGCGTGAGGGACGGAGTGTCAGAGCACGGTTTGCAGGGCCTGCGGCGTGATGTCCACGCGAACGGTGGCCCCAGCGGGCAGGTCCATCACGTCACCGTCGATCTGCAGCGGCAACGGGGTCACCGTGGTGAACGCGTAGCTGCGCACGCTGGGCTGTTTTCCCAGGCCGGCGACGCTGGCCTTCACCGCGGTGGCGAGGATCCGCCACTTGGCCGGGTGCAGCGTGATGATCTCGAACATGCCGTCATCGGGCGTACCCGTCTCCTCGGCAAGTCTGGCCAGCTTGGCCATCTGGGCGATGTTGGCGAACACCAGGCTGTCGAATCGCTGACGCGAGCCGTCCTCCAGCTCGATCTCGAACGGGCGGAACCGGGCGAACGAGCGGACCACCGTGGACATTTCCCGTAACGACCCCTTTTTAGCCTTTTCCACGTCGACCGCGACCACGGGAGTCAAACCCAGCCCGATGTACGAGTGCGCGTACCGGACGACGTCGCCGGCCGCGCCGTCCGCGCTGAGCCGGAGCAGGTCGATGCGTCTTGTCGCGCCGCCGCGATGCCCACAGCGATCGGCATCTCCGCGGTGGAGCGTCGATGGTCATTCGCGTTGCCGGCTGCTAGCACCGCCGTCGAGGCCTGGTCGTTGCCGGCCTGCATTACGCCGTTGACCACCTCGTTATAACCCCCGTCGCCGCCGACCGACACCACCAACGGACGGCCGGAATCGGCGGCCGAGCGGGACAGCTGCGTGGCGTGGCCGGCGTGCTCGGTGGGCATCAGGCTGACCGCCAGCCCCGGTATTCGACCTCCCAAGTCCCGGTGAAGCTCTTTGGCGCGGTTCTGCGCCTTACCGGTGCTGTGAGGATTGAAATCAGGACCAACACGATCAAAAGGGGACATTAAACTCAACCCTACGGGCAAGTGGCGCGGCGCCAGACCACGCCCGGAGTCGGCCGACCCGGCGAGACGCCCGCAAAACCCCTCGCCGCCACGTCGACGCCTGCTACGCGCCGGGAGTTCGAGCCGGAAGCCGCTGGCCGAAAGAAGCCCCGCCGCACTGCCTGACCGGACTGGACTCGCCGTCCAGGAGGATTGGCTCGATGTGAACCGTTGCTGGCGGGTGTGACTGACATGGCGCTCGGCAGCCACCGCGTCGCCCATTGATTTTCGTACCAGCAGACCTGTGGGCAAGTCGGCGTCAGGTCACACGGCCCTTAGCGGTCTTGTGGCGTCCACGATGGGGCGTCCTGCGGCCCAACGGGCTCCGTGTCGCCGCTGGCCGAGTGGGCCTGCGCCTCGCTCAGCTCGGTTTCCAGTCCGCAGACCGGGCAGGTGTCGAGGTACCGGGCGGCACCGACCCGGCAGACCGGGATGAAGAACAGCGTGAACCTCCGCGCGGCCTCGACAACCTCGTGCGGCGCGTGGTTCCCGCACCGGCCGCAGGCGCGTTGCGGGGTGGCCAGCAGGCGAGCGGTGGTGTCAATTCCGAACAGCAGCAGCATTGGTTCCCACTTCCCGACGATTCATATCGGTAAACCCCTCCACGGTCACCCGTTTCTGCGCGCCCATCTCTTCGCGCCCGTCTCGACCTGCCGGTTGTCGGCCGATGGAGGTCACGCCGGGCTGCGGGCAGGACGGGCAGTGCCCTCGCTCGGGTGAGCGAGGGCACCGCCCAAGGCGTCCGGCGGCGGTACCGCCGTTGCCTCAGTCGTTGTCGGAGGACCGGGTGTGGCTGCCCGACTTCGCGAGACCGCGGGCGAGCATGTAGCCGATGGTGAGGAAGGTGACGTACTGCAGCGCCTGCGCCGCACCGAAGGCGTCGACGCCGTTGTCGTCGTCACCGACGACGAAGGCGGTGACGACGACAGCAAGAACCGTTGCCAGGTAAGCAATGAGCTCGGTCGTCTTCCTGGCCGGGCGGGTCTCGTCGTGAGCGACGCGAGCGACGCGGGGGGTGGTGGCGGTGTTGTCAAGATTGGTCGTAGACATGGTGAGTCCCTCGTTAGGTGGGTGGTGGCTCGGTGAGCCGTGACGCACGAGGGCCACCTGCTGGACTCTCAGAAATGCCCTTCGTTGAGGCATCGCTCCGCGCATTGCCCAGACAGGGCTGACCGCGTCGGTTGCGTTCCCCGAGCATGTCGGTTGCTCGCATCAACTGTCAAACTGGCCGGCGGCTACGCATGTGCCCCGACGGCCACAACCGAGCGGTGCGTTCCATCGCGTGGTCATCTGTGGCGTCCTGAGCGGGCCGGCTCGATGTTTCGGCCTGGACCGGCGCGGGCATCAACGACTTCAGACCGTTGGCGTCGACCCGGCGACCGATGGCCCCGAGCGAGGAGATCGACGATGACCACCCAGGTGAGCAGATCAGTGATGGTGAACGTGCCGGTGAGCAGGGCGTACAACCAGTGGACGCAGTTCGAGGAGTTCCCCCGGTTCATGGGCGGGGTCAAGAGCGTGACCCAGCTCGACGACGACCGGCTCGACTGGGTGGCCGAGATCGCGGGCGTGCGGCGCCAGTGGCAGGCCAAGATTCTCCAGCAGGTGCCTGACCGGAAGGTGGCTTGGGCGGCGACCGAGGGCGCGACGAACGCGGGCTCGGTGACCTTCGAGGACCTCGGCGGGGACCAGACGTCCGTGAGCCTGTTCCTGGAGTACGAGCCGGAAGGCATCGTGGAGAAGGCCGGCGACGCGGTGCACCTCATCGAACGTCAGGCCCAGGCGGACCTCGACCGGTTCAAGGAGTTCATCGAGTCCGAGCAGTACGCGACCGGCGGGTGGCGAGGCTCCGTCGAGAGCGGCAGTCATGTGGGTACGCCGGGCGTGGAGGCTGCGGCCGACTCGCGCGGTGACGACGGCAAGGCGGGCGTGTCCGGCAAGGTCGTCGCGGCCGGTGTCGGCGTGGCAGCGGCCGCCGCCGCCGCGGTGGTCGGAGCCAAGAACCGTTCCGACAACAACGGAGACGACGCGGACAACGCCGACGCCGCGGACAACGCCGACGCCGCCGACGTTCACGTCTCCTCCCCGGGCGAGACCGGGTCCGTGTCAGGGTCTCCCGGCGCGCCGGCCGCGCGGATGCTGACCGACGAGGAGATCGAGGCCGGCGCCTCGGACGTCCCCCTCAACGCGTCGCACACCGACCGCGAGCGGCCGTAGCGACACCTCGACGGCGCCCACCACGAGTTCCCGAGGTGGAGGCGCCCGACAGGAAAGCCTCCGCTGCCGGCCGGGACATGGGCGCCCGGCTGGCAGCAGGGGCACCCCGCCCCATGACCGCGCGCCCCGTGGATGCGCGCGGTCCCCGTGGCCTCCACGGACCGTGACCACGACCCGCCCCTCAGCGGCAAAGGCCGACGCCCTCGCAGGGGCTGCCGCGTGCCAGGAATGGTGTTGAGGCCAAAGGGTTTGAGCGGTGGCGGCATGGGTACGACAGTCGATACCGGGTAAGCCGCGACACGCGTCAACGCGTCTCCGTGACCCCTCGGGCTGTCAGGCAGCGGCAGCCGGCCACCACGTTCAAACCGGAGCATCGCCGACCCGGATGTCGTGTGCCTCGCCCGCTCAACGCCGACGAAAGAAGCCTCGCATGTCTCACTCCGCTACCCCTCCCGGCCCTTCTCGCGACGAGAACCCTCTCGCTGCCGACGACTCGGCCTCTGACGTCACATTCTCCACGCAGGTCGACGGGCCCGTCTCAACGGCAGGGTCGAGGCTGCACTCGAGCACTGAGGCTGGCTCCACCACCGCCGTCGCCACGGAGCAGGCCAAGCAGGTGGGCCAGGACGCGCTCGCCAGCGGTCAGCAGGTCGCCGGTGTGGCCGCGGACCAGGCCAAGTCGGTGGCCGCCGAAGCCGGCGCCCAGGCCAAGAACCTGCTCGATGAGGCGCGTTCGCAGCTGACCGACCAGGCGGCCACCCAGCAGAACAACCTCGCCTCCTGGCTGCAGTCGATCGTTGCCGAACTGGACCAGATGGTGGACCGCACGGACGGGTCCCAGTCTGGCGCCGCGACGTCGCTGGTCCGTCAGGTGTCCGAACGCGCCCGGGGTGCCGCGTCCTGGCTGCAGGACCACGAGCCGTCCGATCTCCTCGCGGAGACCTCGCGGTTCGCCCGTCAGCGACCGGGCTTGTTCCTCGCGCTGGCCGCAGCCGGCGGCCTGCTCGCTGGCCGTCTGACCCGCGGCATGACCGCAGATGCTTCTCAGTCGGGGCCATCGTTGCCATCGGGGCGACTCGGCAACACCAACCCCGGCGGCTACGCGACGGCCGTCGTGACGACGCCTGCTGAGCGGTTCGCCACCGAGCAGGGGCGCCCAGGCGGGGGTGCGGTGCCTGCTGCGGTGCATGGCGAAAAGGTCGACCTGGTGGACGACGTGGTGGACGACGATGAGTTCGGTCTGCGCGGCACCTCGGTCACCGGCGGCCCCGGACCGGGCCCGCGATGAGTGACGATCCACGGAGCGTAACGGGCTCTGGCGCCCGCGGGCAGGTCGACAACCGACCGGTCGGTGAGGTGTTCAGCGCCATCACCGCCGACCTGTCCACGCTGATCCGGCAGGAGGTGGCGCTGGCCAAGGCCGAAATCCGTCAGAGCGCCACCAACGCCGCTGCCGGGGCCGGCAAGCTCGCCGGCGCCGGGGTGGCCGGCCACATGGTCCTGCTGTTCATCTCGATCTCCCTCTGGTGGGGCCTGGGGCAGTTCATCGGCAACGCCTGGTCCGGACTGGTCGTCGCCGCCCTGTGGGCCGTCGTGGGCGCCGTGCTTTACGCGTCCGGCCGCGCCTCCCTCAAGCAGGTCGAGGGCCTGCCCCGCACCACCGAGACCGCCAAGCAGATCCCCCCCGCACTTGCTGGACACGAGGAGACATCATGACCACCGACTACACCGACACCAATGACCCCGACCAGATTCGACGCGAGATCGAGTCCACCCGCGGCGACCTGAGCGCCAACGTCAACGCCCTCGCCGAGAGCGTCAAGCCCGGCAACGTGGCCCGCCGTCAGGTGGACAAGGTGATGGGCGGCGCCGCCGACCTCAAGGACAAGGTCATGGGCGCCGCGGACGACGCCACCTCTTCCACCGGCAACGCGGCCGGCAGCGTCAAGGACGCGGCCGGCGCCGCGCCGACCGCGGTGCGCCGAGGCACCCGGGGCAACCCGGTCGCCGCCGGTCTGATCGCGTTCGGCCTGGGCTGGCTCGTCGCCTCGCTGATCCCGGCCTCGTCGGCCGAGCAACAGGCCGCCACCGCACTCAAGGACAAGGCCCAACCGCTGACCGAAGAGATCACGCAGGCGGCCAAAGACGTCGCCAGCAACCTGCAGGAACCCCTCCAGCAGGCCGCCGCTGCGGTCAAGAGCAGCGCCACCGACGCTGCCGCGACGGTCAAGGACGAAGCCAGCTCGAGCGCCCAGAACGTCACCAGCTCCGCCCAGGGGGCAGTCGGCCAGGTCAAGGACCAGGCCACCAGCTGAGTCACGCCGAATAGTCCCGAGCAAACTCAGCACCCTGCTCTGCAGCGGCACGCAAGCCGCGCCTGCGGTAAGGACGGCTGGCCCGTTCACCCGGAGAAGGACGGACCTCTGCCCGGGAGCGAGGCAACCACCACACACCACACCTCAACCACCCCGGAGCACACGATGGATGAGCCGAAGACCCCGCCGACGTTCGAGGAGCCCGTCGTGGCGCACGAGCCGTTCCCCGCTCCGCCCGACCAGAGCGGCCCGGAGGCCGTGTCGCCGACCGGTAAACCGACCGGAGCCCCCGGCGACTCCCGCGCCCAGTCCGGCGCATACCTGACCACCGCGGGAGGAGTCCGTCTGCCGGACACCGACCACTCGCTCAGAGCGGGGTCCCGCGGCCCCACCCTCCTGCAGGACCACCACCTGCGCGAGAAGATCACCCACTTCGACCATGAGCGCATCCCCGAGCGGGTGGTGCACGCGCGTGGCGCGGCGGCGCACGGCGTGTTCGCCAGCTACGGTTCGGCGGCCGGCGTGAGCCAAGCCGGGTTCCTCGCCGAGGGGGTCGAGACCCCAGTGTTCGTCCGGTTCTCCACCGTTCTCGGGTCCCGAGGTTCCGCCGACACCGTCCGCGACACCCGGGGCTTCGCGGTGAAGTTCTACACCGACGAGGGCACCTTCGACCTGGTCGGGAACAACATTCCCGTCTTCTTCATCCAGGACGGAATCAAGTTCCCGGACGTGATCCACGCCGCAAAGCCGCACCCGGACCGGGAGATCCCGCAGGCTCAGTCCGCCCACGACACGTTCTGGGACTTCGTGTCGCTGCACACCGAGGCGCAGCACCACACCCTGTGGAACATGTCCGACCGGGGGATCCCGGCGTCGTTCCGCACCATGGAGGGGTTCGGGGTGCACACCTTCCGCCTCGTCGCGGCCGACGGCACCTCGACCCTCGTCAAGTTTCACTGGAAACCCAAGGCCGGCGTCCACTCGCTGATCTGGGAGGAGGCTCAGCTTGCCGCCGGCGGGGACCCCGACTTCCATCGACGCGACCTCGCCGACGCGATCGAGGCCGGCCTGTACCCCCAATGGGAGCTGGGGATCCAAACCTTCCCGGACACCGAGGAGCAGACCTTCGGGGGCATCGACCTGCTCGACCCGACCAAGCTGGTCCCCGAAGAGCTGGCTCCCGTCCAGCCCGTCGGGCTGATGACCCTCACCGCGAACCCCACCAACTACTTCGCCGAAACCGAGCAGGTGGCATTCCACACCGGCCATCTCGTACCCGGCGTCGACGTGACGAACGACCCGCTGCTGCAGGTCCGGCTGTTCTCCTATCTCGACACCCAGCTGACCCGCCTCGGCGGACCGAACTTCGAGCAGATCCCGGTCAACCGCTCCCACGCACCGGTCAACGACATGCTGCGTGACGGTCTCCACCAGCAAGCCGTCCACGCCGGGGTGGCACCGTACCGACCCAACTCCCTGGACGGCGGCTGCCCGTTCGTCGCCGGCGCCGATATCGGCGGGTACGTCGAGGTCCCCGAGACGGTTCACGGCGACAAGATCCGCGAGTTGTCCGCCTCCTTCGACGACCACTACTCGCAGGCGCGGCTGTTCTACGCATCGATGACCCCGGTCGAGAAGGACCACATCGCCAGCGCATACACCTTCGAGCTGAGCAAATGCTACGAGCAGGTGGTCCGCGAACGGCAGCTGCAGGCGTTGGCCAACATCGATCTCGACCTGTGCGCCACCGTCGCTGCCGGGCTCGGCCTCCCGGCCCCCGAACCGACAGTGCCATTGACCGAGGCGGCTCCCAGCCCGGCCCTGTCCCAGGTGGGAAAGCCCTTCCCGGTGGACGGCCGCAAGGTAGGCATCGTCGTGGACGACAACAGTGACCACCGGGTCGTCGCCGATCTGATCGCCGCGTGCGAGCAGGCCAAGCTTGCGCCCTTCGTCATCGGACCTCACGGCGGGACCGTGGCCGGCCTTACCGCAGACCGGACCTACGCGACCGCCCGCTCGTTCGAGTTCGATGCGATCCTGCTGGCCGGCGCGCTTCCCCCCGCCGCGGACGCCTCCCCCGGGCTTGACGCCCGAGCCGGCCAGTCCCCCGCGGACACCGCACAGATCGACCCCCGGATTGTCCAGCTGCTCACGGAGATGTGGCGCCACCTCAAGGTCCTCGGTGCCGTCGGCGCCGGTGGCCAGGCCGCGCTCGAGGCCCTCGGCGTCAGCGACGACGCGGCCGGGGTGGTCGTCGGCGCCTCAGCCGACGTCACCGGCGAACTGGTGACACTGCTGGCCCTTCACCGGGTCTGGGAACGGTTCCCCCACCGGCTGACCTGACCGGCATCTGCTGCCGGCGGGCCAAGAGGACCCGCTGGTCCCTGCCCTGGTGATCACGGAAGCCAGCGGCGGAGCCGTTCGTCAAGGCGGCTGCGGCGCGTGGGCGCAGCTCCTCAGAAACGGCCATGGGAGAGGAACACCAAGCCGTCCCCGGCCACTATCGCGTCCTACAACAAGACCTCCGGGTCCATGGCGGTGTCGTAATCCTTCTGGTCTGGTTGTAGCTGTCCAACATCGCCCTGCAGTTTCGCGCGCGTAAGTCATGGCCGAGTTTGAGCATGACAAGGCCAGCTCGGAGGTTTACCACCCGACGTCCACCCGTTCGCCAAGGCCCCGGGCCACGCCCAAGCCCGACGGCGAGGCGTCTCGGGCCGTCCAGGCGCCGCACGGTACCGGTCCGACCACCGCGCCATCAAATCAACTCCACCAAAGGACACACCACGAGTAGCCCACCCAACGCTGGGTACTCCTACGTTAGAGGTACTTTGTGACTCGAGCGCTAGGTGTCTTCAGGCCCCGCCGGTCCAGCAACGCGGCCGGTGGGGTCGACGCTGGCACCTGGCACCCGCAGGCGACGTCGGAAGTGCCGGGGAGTCAGAGCCACCCACGCCAGCATCCTGACGAGCGACGAGCCGTCACGTCCCTCCAGGGGGAGCCAAACCAGAACGGGCTCACCGGTACATAGTGAAGTGCCGGTGTGCGGGTGATCGACGGCGGTCCAGTTCCCGACCGCCTACCGGACAGACATGTCTCGGTCGTGAAGCGCCTGGCGCGAGCCCACATCCGGAGCCCGGCAATGTGTCCCGCGACGCCATGAACCGGCGTCGGCGACACGCATACCTTCAGGGCCAGCCGGAGTGGACGCTCCCTGGGCACGCGAGGGACGCGGGCCGCGCCCACCGGAGCGGGAGGACGACGATGTCGAAGCGGTGGAGCGCGCGTCTGGCGGGCGGGTTCGTGGCGATGTCCACGGCCGTGGCCCTGGCGGCCTGTGGCACTCCGGGCGCGAGCAGCCCCGGCGCTCCGGCGGCCAGCGAGGGCGGTGGCACGGCCGGTGGCGCGCCCTACAAGGTGGGCCTCGTCTACAGCAAGACCGGCGCCCTCGCCGCGTACGGAGCGCAGTACCAGGCGTCCTTCAAGGTCGGCCTCGACTACGCGACGAAGGGGACGAACGCCGTGAACGGCCACCCCGTCGAGGTGACCGAGGCCGACGACGCGGGCGACCCGGCCAAGGCGGTCACGGCCGCGACCTCCGCGATCGGCGCCGGCGCGAAGATCATCGCCGGCTCGACCGCCTCGGGTGTCGCACTCCAGGTCGCGCCGCTGGCGAAGGACAACAAGGTCCTGTTCATCTCCGGACCGGCCGCGACCGACGCCGTGACCGGGGCGAACAAGTACACCTTCCGCTCGGGACGCCAGACGTACCAGGACATTGCCACCGCCGGGACGATGGTCGGCGACCTCACCGGCAAGAAGGTCACCGTCTTCGCGCAGGACAGCGCGTTCGGCAAGGCCAACGAGGCCGGCGTCAAGGCGGTCCTCGGCGCCAAGGGGGCGACCGTCGGCTCGGTCCTGGTCCCGTCGGCCGCCACCGACTTCACTCCGTTCGCCACCCAGGTGAAGGGTCAGGCACCGGACCTGCTCTTCGTTGCCTGGGCCGGCGCCAACGCGACCCAGATGTGGACGACGCTCGCCCAGCAGGGCGTGTTCACCACGACCAAGGTGGTCACCGGCCTCGACATCAAGCCCACGCATGCCCTGTTCGGCGAGGCCGGCGACAAGATCGCGTTCCTCTCGCACTTCTTCGCCGGTGCCGCGGACAACCCCGAGTACCAGGCCCTCGCGGCCGGCCTCAAGAAGGGTGGCCAGGACGTCGACCTGTTCACCGACGACGGATTCGTCGCGGCGCAGATGGTGGTCCGGGCGCTGAGCGAGGGCGGCGACGACGTCGACAAGATGGTCACCGCGCTCGAGGGCTGGAAGTTCGCCGGGCCCAAGGGCGCCATGGAGATCCGCGCCACCGACCACGCGCTGCTGCAGCCGATGTTCACGGCGAAGCTGGTCAAGGAGGGCTCGGGCTTCGTCCCGCAGCTCGTCGCGACGCTCGCTCCGGCCGACGTGGCACCGCCCGCGGTCACGATGAAGTGAGTGACGCCGCCCTGGGTGCGGCGGGGATCGGCTGGCGCGTCGGGGGCGCGCAGATCCTCGACGACGTGACCCTGGAGGTCCGCCGCGGGGAGCTGGTCGGGATCATCGGCCCCAACGGGGCGGGTAAGTCGTCGCTGCTCAACATCTTCTCGGGGACACTACGTCCGACGACCGGCCGGGTCACTCTTGGTGAGCGCGACGTCACGCGCCGGTCGGCCACCCGGCGGGCGCGGCTGGGACTGGCGCGGTCGTTCCAGACCTCGGCCCTGTTCGACGGGCTGCGGGCCTCGGAGAACGTCCGGCTCGCGCTGCAGGCGTCTCGCGGCGGCGCGTCGAGTCCGCTGCGGTTCGTCCGTCGGACCGGTGACGCGGCGACGGTGGAAGGGCTCCTCGACCGAGTTCGTATGCCGGACAAGGGTTCGGTGGTGGCCGTCGGGCTCTCGCACGGCGACCGTCGCAAGCTCGAGCTCGCGATGGCGCTGGCATCGGAACCGAAGGTCCTGCTCCTCGACGAGCCAATGGCGGGCGTGTCGGCCGAGGACGTCGAGGGCCTGAGCACGATCATCGGCGAGGTCCGGGACGCCGGCGTCGCGGTCGCCATGGTCGAGCACCACATGGATGTGGTGCTCGGGCTGGCCGACCGGGTCGCGGTCCTGCACCACGGCCAGCTCCTCGCGGTCGGAACGGCGGACGAGGTCACGGGCGACGAGCGAGTCCAGCAGGCCTACCTGGGCGAGGCCCTGTGACCACGGCCCCCGTGCTCATCGTCGATGACCTCCACGTCCACTACGGCGGTTCGCACATCCTCCAGGGCGTCTCGTTCGATGTCCCGTCCCGCGGCGTCACCGCGCTGCTCGGCCGCAACGGGGTCGGCAAGACCACGACCCTCAAGGCGATCCTCGGCCTCGCGCCGCGGAAGGGTCGGATCGCTCTGCAGGGGAACGACATCCAGGGGGGCAAGACGTTCCGTTTGGTTCGGGGCGGCATCGGCTACGTCCCGGAGGACCGAGACGTCTTCGGCGGGCTGACCGTGGACGAGAACCTCCGGCTCGTGGGTCGCGACGTCGGCACCGGGGCCCCAGTCGTCGGCGAGCTGTTCCCCGACCTCGTCGCCCGCCGCAAGCAGCGGGCCGGCACGTTGTCCGGTGGCCAGCAGCAGATGGTCGCCCTCGCGCGGGTTCTGTTGCGGGACAATGTGCTCCTGCTCGTCGACGAGCCGACCAAGGGCCTGGCGCCGAAGCTCGTCACCGAGGTCGCCGACGTTCTGGCCCGGGTGGCCGAGACCACCCCGATCCTCCTCGTCGAGCAGAACCTGCCCCTCGTCCGGCGCATTGCGGACACCGTCGTCGTCCTCGATGCGGGACGGGTTGTCCACCGTGGCGACGCGGCCGCCCTCCTCGCCGACGCCGACCTCACCCGGGAGCTGCTCGGCGTCTCGCTGCGGCGGCCCAGGGAGGGTTCGGCGTGAGCACGGCCATCCTCCTCGTCGTCACCGGGCTCGGCCTCGGCGCGCTCTACTTCCTCGCGGCGTCGGGGCTCAGCCTCATCTACGGCCTGATGGGGGTCCTCAACTTCGCCCACGGCGCCTTCATGCTCGCCGGCGCGTATGCCGGCTGGCTCACCATGGGCGCGCTGCCCGGTTCGGTCCCCGTGGGGGTCAAGCTCCTCCTCGCGGTCCTGGTTGCCACGGCCGTGGGCGCGGTCGTCGGGCTGGTCGTCGAGGTGGTTCTCATCCGGCCGCTCTACCGCCGTCACATCCAGCAGGTGCTCGTGACCGTGGGCCTGGCTCTGGCGGGGACGGCCGCGGTGCAAGGCATCTGGGGCTCCGACCCCCACCCCATCGACAAACCTGCGTGGCTGGCCGGGACCACCGAGGTCGCCGGTGCCCAGCTTCCCAACGACCGGTTCCTCTACATCGGCGTCGCCGTCGTCGTCTTCCTCGGACTCCTGGCCCTGTTGCGCTTCACCCGGCTGGGCCTGGTCATCCGCGCCGGGGTCGAGAACCGGACGATGGTGGAGGCACTGGGGATCGACGTCCAGAGCACCTTCACGGTCGTCTTCGCCATGGGCGGAGCCGCCGCGGGACTGGCGGGGATCCTCTACGCCACCTACGCCGGCAGCGTCTCCCCGGCGCAGGGTGCGTCCCTGCTGATCTTCGCGTTCATCGTCGTCGTCATCGGCGGGATGGGGTCGTTCGTCGGCACGGCGGTTGCGGCCGTCCTCGTCGGCCTGGTCCAGCAGCTCGCGAACTACTACGCCGCCAGCGGCGTCGGCGACCTGTCCGTCGTCCTGCTCCTCGCCGTGGTGCTCCTGGTCCGGCGGCCGTCGATCGAGGCGGGTCGCGCATGAGAGCGGTCAAGGCCCTACCGGCCGTCCTCGTCCTGCTGGTCCTCGCCTACCTGCCATACGTCCCGCAGACGGTCCCGGGGCTTTTCCCCGACCGCGTCAACGGTCCGGGTTCGCTACAGTTGCTCGCCGTCTGCCTCACCATGGCGGGGATCGCTCTGAGCTACGACGTGCTGTTCGGCCGGACCGGCCTGCTCAGCTTCGGGCATGCGCTCTTCGTCGCGGCGGGCAGCTACTTCCTCACCACCACCATGACGTCATGGTCGCTCCCGTTGTGGCTGGCCGCCGTCGTCGCCCTCGCGGGGACGACGCTCCTGGCCCTGGTGGTCGGCGCGATCTCGTTGCGGGTCGGCGGGATCGCCTTCGCCATGGTGACCCTGGCCTTCGCGCAGGCGGCGTCGATCATCGTCCTGCGCAACCCCGGCGACCTGACGGGTGGCGAGGAGGGCAAGGCCCTGCCGCGGGCCGGCGTTCCCGACCTGTTCGTGGGTGTCGCCAACGCGCCGTACCGCTACTGGCTCGCCCTCGGGATTCGTCGTCATCGCGTGGTGCGCCGTGACGTGGCTGATCCGCTCGCGCGCAGGCCACGCCATGGCGGCCGTTCGGGAGAACGAGCCGCGCGCCGCCGTGCTCGGCATCGACACCTACCGCACCAAGCTCCTCGCCGTGGTCGTCGGGGCGTTCGTCGGCGGCCTCGGCGGTGTCGTCCACGCCGTGGTGCTCGGGGGCTCCAACCCGCACATCACCACCCCGGAGTTCACCCTGTCGTTGCTGGTGATGGTGGTGCTCGGGGGCGCGGGTTCTCGGTGGGGAGCGGTGCTCGGGGGGTTCCTCTACACGTATGCGGACGCGCGCCTCGTCGAGCTGTCGGGGACCTCCGCGTTCTCAGGACTGCCCGAAGGTCTGCGTGCTGTGCTGTCCCAGCCGCTGTTCATCCTGGGGCTGCTGTTCATCATCGTCGTCTACTTCGCGCCGGCCGGCCTGACCGGCCTCGCGTCGGGGCGACGGCTGTTCATCCGGAAGAAGGAGACACCGTGAACGCCACGCCGGCCGACAACGGGCTGGAGTCCCGGGGGTTCCGCATCGAGCTGCCCGAGGGAAGCCTCGACATCCACGACCTCAGCGTCGGCGACCCCGGGCCCCAGGCGCCCGTCGTCCTCGCGGTCCACGGGATCACGGCGAACGGGTTGAGCTGGCTGTGCGTCGCCGAGGAGCTGTTCCGTCGGCGCGGTCCGGGCAGTGTCCGCTTCCTCGCCCCGGACCTGCGGGGGCGGGCCGACAGCCGATCCGCGCCGGGGCCCTACGGTCTCGGCACGCATGCCGCCGACGTGCTGGCCATCGCCGACGTCTTCGGCGCGCGGCCGGTCCTGGTGGGCCACTCGATGGGCGCCTTCGTCACGGCGCTGGCCAGCTCACGGGCTCCGGAGCGGGTGGCCGGATCGGTCCTGGTCGACGGCGGATTCGCCTTCCCGCCTCCGGCCGAGTTCGACATCGACGCTGCCCTCACGGCCGTCATCGGACCGGCGATGACCCGCCTGAGCATGCGCTTCGCGAGCCCCGAGGCATACCTCGACTTCTGGCGGGTGCATCCCGCACTCGGCCCGGAGCTGAGCGGGCCGCAGGCGCCCGAGGTGCGGCACTACGCCCTACATGACCTCGTGAAGACGGACGCCGGGTACTGGGTCAGCTCCTGTGTCCTCGACGCCATCCGCGCGGACGGTGCCGACGTCCTGGCCGACCCGGAGACGCACGCGGCGGCCGCCAGCGCGGTCGCCGCCGGTGTGCCGACGGAGTTCCTCTGGGCACCGCGGGGACTGCAGAACGAGGCCCAGGGGCTCTACGACGAGGCTCGCATCGCCGCGCTGGGGCTGCCGGCGCCGATCCGAGTCACGCCGCTCGTCGACGTCAACCACTACACGGCCGTCTTCGCCTCGAACGGGACGACGGCGGTCGTCGATGCGATCGAGCGCCGGCTCGACGGGACCGCGGGCGGCGTCAGCGCGGCATGAGGCGGCGCAGCCGCAGCGCGAGCTGTAGCTCGAGCGCCCGGTCCGGCTGCTGCCACGTGGCACCGAGCAGGGCCGCGACGCGTTCCAGCCGCTGCGCGACGGTGTTGACGTGCACGTGCAGCGTGGTCGCGGTGTGCCGGGGGCTGCCACCCGCGGCGAAGTAGGCCTCGACGGTTCCCACGAGATCGGTGCCTCGCGCGGCGTCGTACTCCAGCAGGGGTCCGAGGATCCGACGCACGTAGTCGCCCACGTCGGGCTCCGAGCCCACGACGAGACCCGCGAAACCCAGGTCCGCAGCCGCCGCGCCGGTTCCGGCATGGCCGAGCGCGACCATGGCGCGGACCGTCCGGACCGCCTCGGTGAATGCCGCGGGCACGGCGGCCACGTCGTCCAGCGGCCCGACCCCGGCGACCGTCGTGCGAGCCACTCGTCCGATCCGAGCCGAGACCGACGAGGCCAGAGCGCCTGCGTCCGTCTCCGTGACGAGGGCGACGACCACTCCGTCGTGCTCGCCGACGATGCCGCGCGACCCCACCGCGGCGTGCGCCGAAAGGGCCAGTGCGCGGCGGGCTCCAGCGTCCTCGCCGACCAAGGCGAGCAGACAGAACGGGCGCGTGGGGTCGAGCCCGTATGCCCGGGCGGCCGTGGTCAGCTCGGCGCAGTCCCCTCGACCGGCGACGAGGTCCGCAACGAGGTCGGTGCGCATCTGCTGCTGTGCGTCGGCGGTCTGCCGCTCGAACAGCATGACCAGCGCGGTGACCATGGCGGCCCGCTCGACGGTTCGCAGGTCGGCGTCGTCGGCGGAGAGCTCCAGCCCTCCGAGCACCAACAGGCCCAGGGCCTCGTGACCGGCCGCGATGCCGACGGCATAGCGGTCACCGTGCCGGGTCAGGCGTCCGGACCCGATGGCCGCGGCCGCCGGCGGGGCGTCGGCGAGCGGATCGCGGTCCGTGGGGTCGGCGGCGCCGTCGGGCGCCGTACCCGCCTCGCTTCGCCGCACGCCGGCGTCGTCGAGAACCACCGCCCAGCCGCCGAGCAGGTCGACCAGGGCCTTGGTGATGTCGTCCGCGCCGCCACCGCCGAGGACGAGGTCGGCGAACCGGTCGTGGGCGGCGGCCGCGCGCTCCACGCCGGCGGTGTGCCGTCGGACCGTCTCATGGGCCTCGGACAGCGCAGCGAGGGCATGCTCGGTCTCCGCCATGGCTCGCACCTGGACCAGCGACACGGCGGCGAGGGTCGCCAGCGAGCTGAGCAGGGCGACCTCGTCGTGGGTGAAAGGGCGCGGCGAGCGGTTCGCCGCGAAGAGGACGCCGACGAAGTCGTCCACGGCGATCAGCGGGGTCCCGCAGATGGCGACGATGCCCTCGTCGGCGACCGCGTGGTCGATGACCCCGGTGTGCTGGAACCGGTGGTCGGCGAAGTAGTCGGCGGTCCAGTACGCCTTGCGGGTCTTGGCCGCCAGCCCGCCGAGACCGTCACCCAGGCTGAGGCGCACCGACTGGAACTCCGCCGAGATCGACCCGTCGGTGGCCCGCATGTAGGTGTCGCCGTGCTCCGGGTCGAACAGCGTGAGGTAGGCCAGGTCGGTCGCGAGCAGTGCCCGTGCCCGCCGGACGATGGCGTCGAGCACGCCCTTGGGGTCGCTGAGCGAGGCCAGGTCGCGAGCGGTCTCGACCAGCGTCGAGAGCTCTGCCTCGCGGCGGCGCCGACGGTCGAAGTCCTCGCGGATCCGCAGCGCCAGGTCCCGTTCGGTCTCGGGGGCGTCGAGCTCGGTGATCTCCGCGACGGTGCCGCTGTTGGCCAGCAGCCGGAGCAGGCGCAGGGCCGCGCCGTCGCCCGAGCCGTCGGCTTCGCGGGTGGTGCGGGACGCCATGGTCGCGGAGTCTAGGTCGCGACGGGATGTGTGCGGACACCACGCCGCGCGGCCGTCCTCATTGCGCCGTCCACCCGCCGTCGATCACGAACGAGGCACCCGTGACCGATGCGGACGCCGGCCCGCAGAGGAACATGGCCATTTCGGCCACCTCCTCTGGTTCCACGAGGCGCTTGACGGCCATCCCCTCGAGCATGACCTTCTCGACGACCTCGTCCTCGGGGATTCCGTGGGCCTTGGCCTGGTCGGCGATCTGGCTCTCGACCAGGGGAGTACGCACATACCCCGGGTTGATGCAGTTGCTCGTGACCCCGTGGGGTGCGCCCTCGAGCGCCACGACCTTGGACAGCCCCTCCAGGCCGTGCTTGGCCGTGACATAGGCGACCTTGTAGGCACTGGCTCGGAGCCCGTGCGCACTGGAGAGGTTGACCACGCGGCCCCAGCCCCGCGCATACATCGTGGGCAGGCTCTGCCGGACCAGCCGGAACGGCGCGTGCAGCATGACGTCGAGGATCAGCTCGAAGGTCTCCAGCGGGAACGACTCGATCGGCGCCACGTGCTGGAGGCCCGCGTTGTTGACGAGGATGTCGACGTCGGTCGGCAGGTCGGCGATCGCGTCGAGGTCCGACAGGTCGGCGGCGACCGGCTCGACCTGACCGTCGCCGAAGCGTCCGGCGAGCTCCTTGAGGCCGGCCTCGTCGCGGTCCACCGCGACGACGACCGCACCGGCCAGGGCGAGCCGGTTGGTGATGGCCGCCCCGATCCCGCTCGCCGCGCCGGTCACCAGCGCGCGGTGCCCGGTCAGGTCCGTTGGGGCAGCAAGGTCCGTCGGCTCCGGTGGCATGACCGGGAGACTACGCAGCGCCTCGACTCGCCCGCATGTCGTGCCCACCCACACGCAGGCCGGTTCGGTATGCGGCGGCGCTACGCCGAGGTCGGGTCCCCGAGGGCCTCGAGGACGAGGGCGGCGGTCTCGCCACGGCGTTCGAGCTCGGGCGGGGGCCCGTCCCAGGCCAGCTGGACCAGGGTCGCGCCAGCGACGCAGTCGGCTGGATATCGTGCTTCATGTCGGTGACAACATCTACGAGTAGGGCAACGGCGCCCGACCGGTACGGACCCGACAGCCTCATCGGCGTGCGAGACGCCGATCCATCGGCCCAGACCATTGACCTGCGCGGTTATCGTCTGCGACACGCTCTGCACAAGGCGGACCCCGATCTCCAGACTGCGCACCGGCAGCTGCCGTGAATCACGATCTTCGACGATCAGGCGGTCGCCAACAACGCCTGGGACACCGGCGCCGAGAACCACACTCCGGGAGCCGAGAGGGCCTTCCTGCAACGCCGCCGCGACGCATACGCGGCCTATCTGGAGTGGATGCCGTTCCGACTCCGAGCAGCAGGTCGTCCCCATGAGGAGAGACGCTTCTTCAAGCGCCTCACGTATGGTCGATGGCCGACGGTCGGTCCCAGAGACCCGACAGAACCGCAGCCGTCAGGTCGACGTGGCTCCGTTCACGTCCACCGGCGGGGCTTCATCCCGGCCGGGTCGCCACCGGTCGACGCTCAACTCGCGGATCCCAGCCGACACCTGCCCTGAGCCCGCTCAGCTCGTCTGGTTGAAGGACGGGGTGGTCGACGCTGCGCGGCGATGGCACCTCGTCGGGAGCCGGGTCCTGGTCACTCCGGTCCGGCTCCCGGGACCGTCGCTCGGAATCTCGACGGTGCCGATCTGCTGAACGTCGACCAGTAGGACGGATACCAGGCCGACCGGGCCGACCTCCTGACGCACCTGGGTAGCCTGCCGACGTTCGGGAGACACGGTCGTTCTCACCGGCGACATTCACTCCTAGTGGGCGATGGACCTGCCGGCCGACCGTGCCGCCGGCGCGGCATACCGACGGTGGGAGTGGAGTTCGTCTGTCCCTCGGTGACCAGGGTGGTGTGGTAACCCCCTCCGTACCGGAGGTCTTCGCCTATCCGCTCACGCCACGCTGATCACAAGGTGCCTGGGAACTACATCTTGGACTGGCCCCTCTGACGCCGCCGCCGTTGGAACCAGGCGACCACCTGGCGGCCGGTACCCCACACGCCGTGCCGGAACAGCAGGACGATGAGAACGAAGATGGCGCCGAGGATGATGCCGGTTCCTTCGAACCCGCTCGATGCGAGCCAGTCCTCGAGCTGGACGACGATCGCGGCACCGACCGGACCGCCCCACAGGGTGCCGATCCCGCCGAGGACGGTGATGAGCACGACCTTGCCGGAGGTGGTCCAGTTCAGCTCCTGCAGTGACGCGAACCCGTGCGAGATGGCGAACACGCCGCCGGCCAGACCGGCGAGCCCGGCGGAGATGACGAAGGCGACGATCTTGTACTTCTCCACGTTGTACCCGAGCGCCCGCGCACGGGCCGGGTTGTCCCGGATCGCCACGAGGACGCGGCCGAACGGGCTGTTGACGACGCGCCATGCGATGAACATCCCGATGAGGATGAAGACCAGGCCGGCGTAGTAGAAGTAGAACGAGTCGGTCTCGACCGCCTCGATCCCGAAGAAGTTCTTCGGTATGCCCTGGAGCCCGTTCTCGCCGCCGGTCAGGTCGCGCCACTGGTTGGCGACGAAGTAGATCATCTGCGCGAACGCCAGCGTCACCATGGCGAAGTAGATCCCGGTGCGCCGCACGGAGAGGTACCCGATCGGCACGGCGATGACCATCGCGAACACCGTGCCCGCCAGGATCGCGACCGGGAACGGGACGCCGGCGTGGATGGCGACCAGGCCTGACACGTATGCCGAGGTTCCCCAGAACGCCGCGTGCCCGAACGACAGCAGCCCGGTGTAGCCGAGGAGCAGGTCGACGGACATCGCGAAGAGGCCCCAGGCGGCGACGTCCATCGCCACCGGCGGGTAGACGAACCATGGCAGCGCCAGGGCGATGGCCAGCCCGACGACCAGCATCACCCAGCGGATGGGGCTGCGGCGCGACAGGACCGGGCCCTCGGCGAGGTCGACGTCGACCCGTGCGGTCATCTGCTCGCTCATGTCACGCCACCTCGGCCCGGCCGAACAGACCAGCCGGCCGCACGAGGACGACCACGGCCATCAGCACGAAGATGACCACCTGGGCGAACGAGGGCGCATACGCCTGCCCGTACGCCTCGACCAGCCCGACGAGGAAGCCGCCGACGACCGCACCGAGGATCGAGCCCAGACCGCCGATGACGACGACGGCGAACAGGATGATGACGAAGTTGCTGCCCATGTCGGCGGTGATCGCGCGGAACGGCGCGGCGAGCACCCCGGCCAGACCGGCCAGCGCGATCCCGAACCCGAACACCGGGGTCACCCAGCGGGTCACGTTGATGCCCAACGCGCGGGTGCGCTCCGAGTCCTCCGTGGCGGCCCGGACGATCATCCCGATGCGCGTCTTGGTCAGCACCGCCCACACGAGGAGGCAGACGGCGAGCGAGAAGAGGCAGGCGAAGATCTGGTACGCCGACAGGCTCAGCCCGCCGATGGTGACGTTGCCCTCGAGACCGGCCGGCAGCTCGTACGGCAGACCCGACACCCCGTAGCGCCGCTTGACGAGGTCGACGAGCAGCAGCGTGAGACCGAAGGTCAGCAGGAAGTTGTAGAGCGGGTCGAGCCGCAGCAGCCAGCGGACCAGCAGCCGTTCCATGAGGACCCCGAACACGAACAACACCAACGGAACGATGAGCAGTGCCGGCCAGAAGCCGAGGTTGGTGGTGTCGAGCAGGACCGCGGCGCCGACGGCCCCCAGCATGTAGCAGGCGCCGTGCGAGAAGTTCACGACGCCGAGCACGCCGAAGATGACGGCCAGGCCGAGGGCGGCGAGCGCGTAGAACCCGCCCGCCGCCAGGCCTTGAACCGTGTACTGGACGAAGGAGCCCATCGGTCAGGACAGCTTGCAGGAGCCGTCCGGCGCTGCGTAGGCCTGCGCGGCCGGGACCGTCTTGGTGATCTCCTCGTAGTCCCAGGCCTCCTTGACCTGGTCCTTGGTCTTGACCTTGGCCAGGTACACGTCGTGGGTGACGTTGTGGTCGGCGGCCCGGACCTCGCCGTTGCGCAGGAAGAAGTCG
Organism: uncultured Actinomycetota bacterium; assembly: GCA_963713345.1. GTDB lineage: Bacteria > Actinomycetota > Actinomycetes > Actinomycetales > Dermatophilaceae > Lapillicoccus. The sequence goes on from CAVQLI010000012.1 coordinate 50,279, forward strand.
TTGATCTTCTTGCCCTCCAACGACTTCACGATGGTGTCGGCGTCGTCGGTGCCGGCGGCCTGGACGGCCTCCAGGTAGTTCAGCGCGGCGGAGTAGTTCGCGGCGTGGGCGAACGACGGCCGGGTCTGGGTCTTGGCCGTGAACTTGTCGGCCCAGGCCTTGTTCTGCTCGTCGAAGTTCCAGTACCACGCGTCGGTGAACTGGGTGCCGGCGAACTGGTCGACACCGAGCGAGTGGATGTCGGTGATGAACATCAGGCCGACGGCCAGCTCGGACTTGCCCTTGAGCTCACTCTGGTTGTACTGCTTGACGAAGTTGATGAGGTCCCCGCCGGCGTGCATCGTGCCGACCACCTGCGGGCTGCCGTCGCCGGCCTTGGTGATGAACGTCGCGAAGTTGTCGCTGGGGAACGGGGTGGCGATGGACTGGCCGACCGTGCCGCCGGCCGTCTTGACCTCGGCGCTGAATGACTTGTTCATGTCCTGGCCGAAGGCGTAGTCCGGGTAGACGATGTTCCAGGTCTTGCCGCCTTCGCCGACGATCGTGCCGGCAGTGCCCTTGGCGAGGACAGCCGTGTCGTAGGCCCAGTGGAAGGTGTACTTGTTGCACTGCGCGCCGGTGAGCGCCGTCGTCCCCGCACCGATGTTGATGTAGAGCTTCTTCTTCGCCTTGGCCTGGGTGGCGACGGCGAGTGCGGCGGCGGAGTTCGGGACGTCGAGGATGAGGTCGGCGTTCTGCCGGTCGTACATCTCCTGCGCCTTGCTGTTCGCGACGTCGGCCTTGTTCTGGTGGTCGGCCTGGACGATCTCGACGGTCTTGGCGACGGCCTGGTCGCCGTGCTTGGCCTTGTAGTCGTCGATGGCCATCTGGATGGCGACCGCCGAGTTCGGGCCGGACAGGTCCTTGTAGACGCCGGACTGGTCGTTGAGCAGCCCGATGACGATCTTGTCGTTGGTCAGTTTGCTGGCTCCGCCGGTCTGCGGGCCGCCGCCGCCCCCGCTGCACGCGGCGAGGCCGAGGGCGCTGATCGCGGCGATGGCGACGAGCCCCCGCGTACCGGTCCTGGTTGTGCTGGCCGTCCTCATGATTCGGTCTCTCTCTCGGTCCGTCTGATGGGGCATGGTGTGCGGGTTCGGCTCACAGGCCGAGGTAGTCGAGCAGCTCGCCCTTGCGCTGGGCGAACTCGTCGTTGTCGAGCCGCTCGACGACCCGGCCCTGGGCGAGCAGGACGTGCCGGTCGGCGACGGTCGAGGCGAAGGTGACGTTCTGCTCGACGAGGAGCACGGCGACCCCGTCCTTGGTGATGTCGCGGATGATCTCGCCGATCCGCTGCACGATGACCGGGGCGAGACCCTCGCTGGGCTCGTCGAGCAGCAGCACCCGGGCGCCCATGCGCAGGACGCGGGCGATGGCGAGCATCTGCTGCTCGCCGCCGGAAAGCTTGGTACCCGGAAAGTCCTTGCGTTCCTGGAGAACCGGGAACGACGCATAAACCTGGTCGAGGGTCCAGGCGCTCTCGTGGACGACCGGGGGCAGCACGAGGTTCTCCTCGACGGAGAGGCTGGCGTAGATCCCGCGGTCGTCCGGTACCCAGCCGAGTCCGGCGCGGGCGCGGGCGTCGGCGGAGCGAGACGAGAGGTCGACGCCGTCGACGCATACCCGCCCCTCGGACTGCGGGTGCAGGCCCATCGCGGAGCGCAGAAGGGTGGTCTTGCCGGCGCCGTTGCGGCCGACCAGGGTGACGACCTCTCCGGCCGCGACGTCGAGCGAGACGTCGGTGAGGGCGCGGGCCTCGCCGTACCAGGCAGAGACCGACTCGAGGCGCAGGGCGGGCTCAGTCATGGGACTCGCCAGCGGCCGTGCCGAGGTATGCCTCGACGACTCTCGGGTCCTGGCGCACCTGCTCGTAGGGGCCCTCGGCCAGGACCTGGCCGGACTGCAGGACGGTGACGGTGTGGGCCAGCGACCCGACGACGTGCATGTTGTGGTCGACGAGGACCACGGTGCGCCCTTCCGCGACCTGCTTGACCAGGGCGATGGTCCGATCGACGTCCTCGACCCCCATGCCCGCGGTCGGCTCGTCGAGGAGCAGCAACTTCGGGTCCAGGGCCAGGGCGAGGGCCAGCTCGAGAGCGCGCTTCTGCCCGTATGCCAGGGAGCCGGCCGGCAGGCCCGACAGGTCGGCGAGGCCCACCTGGTCGAGGAGGGCGGTGGCGCGGTCGTCGAACCGGCCGAAGCGCGACACCGACTGCCAGAACCGCATCCCGAGCCCGGTGCGGCTGGCCAGCGCCAGCTCGAGGTGCTCCCGGAGGGTGAGCCCGTCGAAGAGGCTGGTGATCTGGAACGACCGGGCGATACCCAGGTGCGCGATGTCCTCCGGGCGCTTCCCGGTGATGTCTTGCCCGTCGTACTCGATCGTGCCGGAGGTCGGCTCCAGGAACCCGGTGAGCAGGTTGAAGAGGGTCGTCTTGCCCGCACCGTTGGGCCCGACCAGGGCGTGGACGGTGCCGGTTTGGACCACGAGGTCCACGTCGGAGACGGCGTGGAAGCCGCGGAACTCCTTGGTGAGGGAGCGGGTCTGGAGCAACGTCTCGTCGGTCATCGGCACCTCCTCGTGCTCCCGTGGCCGGTCGGCGACCGTTGTCCGCCGCTACGTGGCCAGCCATGTGGCCGTTAGGCGCCCCCGCACTTCGGGGAAGCCTAGGAACCACGAGCGAACCCAGATATGGAGACCCGACCCACAAGGCGGGCCTCGTCATGGGGCTCGGGCACACACGCATACGCGACTTAAAAGCCCCGCTAGCGGATCGTCGACGGCGAGTGGCTGCAGCCGCAGCTCTCGCGGGTCACGAGGCGGTAGCTCTCGTTGCTGACGACACGAAGCCACTCCGGCCGCTCCTCGATGAGAGCGATGTCGGCCGTCAGGAGGCGCGGTCGAGCTGGGGAGCTAGCTGTACCCGGCCAGGACGTTGTTGACGGCGCGTCGGCTGGACGTGATGGAGACCTCCGGGTGCGGTGGTGATTGCGAAGTCAGTCACGACAACCGGAGGTCTCCGTGTCCCACGCTAATGCTCGTCTGACGTTCCACGCCCGCGTTGAGCTGGTGCGCCGGGTCCGCTCGGCTGGTCGGCCGGCGGCCCATGTCGCCGCGGAGATGGGTGTCTCGCGACAGTGCGCTCATCGCTGGCTGGCCCGGTTCGACGCCGAGGGTGTGGCTGGTCTTTACGACCGGTCCAGCCGGCCTCGTTCGTGCCCGACCCGGACCCCGGCCGAGGTCGAGGCGGTGGTGTTGGCCTGCCGCGATCAGCAGCGGATCGGGCGGGATCGAGTGGCCGTCGCGACCGGGGTGCCGTCCCGGACCGTGTCCAGGATCCTGGCCCGGCACGGCCGGCTACCGCTGGCGGTGTTGGACCCGGTCACCGGCATGGTGATCAGAGCCTCACGCTCCACCGCGCTGCGCTACGAACGAGACGCGGCCGGTGATCTGGTGCACATCGACGTCAAGAAGCTCGGCAAGATCCCCGACGGCGGCGGCTGGCGGGTAACCGGACGCGGTCAGCGGCCCCGCCGGTTACGGGGCCTGGGCTACGACTACGTGCACGCCGCGATCGATTGGGGGCACCTCCCGCTCGCGGGGGACTACTCCCGGCTCGGCTACGCCGAGATCCTGCCCGACGAGAAGGGCTCCACCTGCGCCGGGTTCTGGCTGCGGGCGGCGGCCTGGTTCGCCGGCCACGGCATCACCGTGCGGCAGGTGATGAGCGACAACGCGATGAACTACGTCAACTCGACCGACTTCGCCAACGCCCTGACCAGCACCGGCAGCCAACACAACGAACGCACCCATGAGCCGCTCATCGATGACGACACGTTCGCAGCAGTCCGAGGGCGACTTGCGTCTCGCGTTCGTGGGCAAAGAAAGCCATGCTCAAGCTCACACGCCTACGTGCTCCGAGGGCTGATCTTCTGCTCTGTCTGCGGCCGCAGGATGGAAGGAGCCTGGCGCGCGAATCGCAACGAGGAGACGCCAGGACGCGTGTTGTACCGATGCGTCGTGAAGCAGAACCGCGCCGTGGCCAACCTGCCCAACCACCCAAGCTCGATGTACGTCCGCGAGGACGCGATTCTGGGCCCCTTAGACCACTGGATCGCAACCCTGACTTCGCCCGAGTCTCTCTTGAAGCGCATCAACACCCGTCATCGCACGACTCACCGGGTCAGGCCCTCCGGACAAGAATCGCAGATCTGGATCGGAAGATCTCTTCGTTGGTGGCCGCTGTTGAAGCAGGAGCCGATCTCCCGCAACTGACCGACCAATTGAAGCGCCGAGCTTCTGAGCGAGCTGGCCTCGAGGCTCAGTTACGAGCGATCCCGCGCGAGCACCACCTGAGCTCAGATGACCTCAGAGCCGCAATCGCTGAGTTGGGAGGCATGCCGAAGATTCTCGCGAGTGCCAACCCCGCTGCTCGCGAGAAGGTGTACCAGTCCTTGGGGATTCGGCTCGAATACGACCATGCTGCCCGCCGGGTCACTGCGAACGCCGCTGAAGCGTGTGTCTTTAATCGTGTCCGGAGGGGGACTTGAACCCCCACGCCCGTTAAGGGCACTAGCACCTCAAGCTAGCGCGTCTGCCATTCCGCCACCCGGACAAGGTGGGCCTCGGCGCCCCTCCAGTAGGGCCCCTCAGCGCGCCGAAACGGTAGCACGCAGGCCGGTTGAACTCCGAACCGGCAAGCCCCTCACGGCACCCTCCTAGATCCGCCGCAGGGCCGCCGGACTCAGCTCAGCGATGGACCGCATACCGATGAGCCCGAGGGTCAGGTCGAGCTCGGCGACGAGGTTCTCCAGCACTGCCTGTACCCCCGCAGAGCCGTCCAGCGCGAGCCCGTAGACGTGCGGCCGTCCCACGGTGACCGCGGCCGCGCCGAGAGCCAAAGCCTTGACGATGTCGGCGCCCGACCGGATCCCGCTGTCGAGGATCACCGGCACCGAGGTCGACCCCGCCCCACCGAGGGCGGCGACCACGTCCACCAGGGCGTCGAGCGCCCCGACCGCCCCGTCGACCTGCCGCCCTCCGTGGTTCGACACCAAGAGACCGGACACCCCCAGCTCGACGGCACGGAGCGCGTCGTCCGGATGCAGGACTCCCTTGAGCAGCACCGGGAGCCGGGTCCGCGAGCGCAGCGTGGCGAGGTCGTCCCACGACAGGGACGGCTTGGAGTAGATCGCGAGGAACGTCTCGACCGCCGCTCGGGTATGCGGCGACCGCACGTTGTCGACGAACCCGCCGGGCAGCTCGCGGGCCATCGAGGCCAGCGTCCGCACGGCGCCGGGTGTCGGGCGCGGCCGAGGTCCCGCGGCGGGGCCGGAGTCCACCCGCTCCCGCACCAGCTCCCGGAACCGAGGGTCCGACGTGTACTGCGCGATCCCGATCCCCCGCGCGAACGGGAGCGAGCCGCGGTTGAGGTCCTGCGGCCGCCAGCCGAGCATCGTCGTGTCCAGGGTGACGACGAGGGCCGATGCGCCCATCGCCTCCGCGCGCCCGATGAACGAGTCGACGAGCGCCTCGTCGGTCGACCAGTACAGCTGGTACCACCGCGTCCCCTCGCCCATCGCCCGAGCCGTCGCCTCCATCGGCGACGAGCCCTGGCTGGACAGGATGTAGGGCAGACCCACCGCCGACGCCGCAGCGCCGACCATCTCGTCGGCCCCGCGCCGCACCAACCCTGCCGCGCCGATCGGGGCCACGAGCAACGGCGCGGGCAGCCGCAGACCGAGCAGGGAGACCGACAGGTCGCGCGACGACACGTCCCGCAGCATCCGAGGCACCAGGGCCCACCGGTCGAATGCAGCGCGGTTGGCTCGCATCGTCGCGCCGTCGCCGGCTCCCCCGGCGACGTACGCCCACGCGTCACCGGACATGGCACGACGAGCGGCTCGCTCCAGCCCGTTCGGGTCGGTCGGTACGCGCGGACGCCGCCCCAGCGCGCCCGCCCGGTAGATCGCGTTCTGCCGCAGCCGACCCGGACCGAACGCGGGAGTCTCGCCCATCCCCGGGACGCTACCGCTCAGCGGGCGCGTCCGACCCTGGTGTCAGACTGCCCGGGTGACGGCGGTCGAGCTCTCGTCGAAGACCGGGCGCGGCATCGTCGCGGCCGCGGTCCTCGGCTCCGGCATGGCCATGCTCGACGGCACGATCGTCAACGTCGCACTGGTCCGGATAGGCGAGGACCTCAACGCCAGCCTGGCCGACCTCCAGTGGGTCAGCAACGGCTACCTCCTCTCCCTTGCGTCGCTGATCCTCCTCGGCGGGAGCCTCGGCGACCGCTACGGCCGGCGGAAGATCTTCGTCATCGGCGTCATCGGGTTCGCCGTAACGTCGGCGTTCTGCGGGTTCGCCCAGAACCCCAGCCAGCTCATCCTCGCCCGCGTCCTCCAGGGCGCCGCGGGCGCGCTCCTGACGCCCGGCAGCCTGTCGATGATCGAGGCGACGATCCGGCACGAGGACCGCGCCAGGGCCATCGGGTCATGGTCCGGACTCGGCGGCATCGCGGCGGCCATCGGCCCCTTCGTCGGCGGCTGGCTGGTCCAGTTTGCGAGCTGGCGCTGGGCGTTCTTCCTCAACATCCCGTTGGCCGCGGTGACCGTCGTGCTCGCGCTACGGACCGTTCCCGAGACCCGTGACGAGGAGGCCGGCGACAGCTTCGACGTGCTGGGAGCGGTCCTCGCGACCGCGTCGCTGGCCCTGGTGACCTATGCCCTCATCGAGTACGGCAGCCTCGGCCCGACGTGGACCATCGCGTTCCTTCTCGTCGGTCTCGCCATCGGCGTCGGCTTCGTCGCCGTCGAGCGGCGGGCGAAGAACCCCATGGTCCAGCCGTCGCTGTTCACCAGCCGGCAGTTCACCGGCGCCAACCTCATGACCCTCATCGTCTACGGCGCCCTCGGAGCGGTGCTGTTCTTCCTCACCCTCCAGCTGCAGACGGTGCTCGGCTACGGCCCGCTGCTGGCCGGGGTGGCCACCCTGCCGATGACCCTGCTCATGCTGTTCCTCGCAGCCAAGGGCGGTGAGCTCGGCGCTCGGATCGGCCCACGCCTGCCGATGACGGTCGGCCCGGTCGTCTGCGCGGTCGGGGTGGCCCTGCTGAGCGCGGTCGGCGCCGGCACCTCGTACGTGCTGGGGATCCTTCCCGGTGTCGTCGTCTTCGGGCTGGGCCTCTGCCTGCTCGTCGCTCCACTGACCGCGACCGTCCTGGCGGCCGCGCCCGACCGCTACGCGGGCGCGGCGAGCGGCGTGAACAACGCGGTGGCGCGCGCCGGCACCCTCCTCGCCGTCGCCGCCCTGCCGGCCCTCGTCGGCCTGAGCGGCACCGCCTACCGCGACGCGGCCGTCTTCTCCGCCGCCTACCGCACGGCGATGTGGGTATGCGTGGGTCTGCTCGTCGCCGGGGGCATCGTCTCCTGGCTGCTCATCCGCAACACCCCGGAGAACGCGCCTCTGGCGGACCAGTCCGACCTCTGACGCAGCCCTGGGAGGGGCGGCGACCCGCATGGCAGGATCGACACCGCCGGCTGCGTCGTCGCGACATCAGGGAGAACGTCATGTCCAGAACCGCCTCCGTGACCGAGAAGCTCGCCGACTACGAGAGCGACGACCTCCGTCTCGACCTGCGCTGGTGGGACGCGCTGAACTACCTCACGGTCGGCCAGATCTACCTCCAGGGCAACGCGCTCCTGCGCGAACCGCTCGCGATGGAGCACATCAAGCCGCGGCTGCTCGGCCACTGGGGCACCAGCCCCGGACTCTCGATGATCTACGTCCTGCTGAACCGGCTCATCAACCGCACCGGCTCGGACTGGATCTACGTCACCGGCCCGGGGCACGGCGGACCGTCACTGGTCGCCGCCGCATACCTCGAAGGCACCTACTCCCAGGTCTACCCGCACATCACCTCCGACGCCGAAGGCGTCCTGCGGCTCTTCCGGCAGTTCTCCTCCCCCGGCGGGATCCCCAGCCACGTCAGCGTGCAGACACCCGGCAGCATCCACGAGGGCGGCGAGCTCGGGTATGCGCTGGCGCACGCCGGTGGGGCGGCCATGGACCACCCGGACCTCTTCGTCGCCTGTGTCGTCGGGGACGGCGAGGCGGAGACCGGGCCTCTCTCCGGCTCGTGGAAGCTGCCGTACTTCCTCAACCCGCGCCGAGACGGCGCCGTGCTGCCGATCCTGCACCTCAACGGGTACAAGATCGCCGGCCCCACCGTCTTCGGGCGCACCTCCGACGAGGACGCGGTCGCCTACCTCGAGAGCCAGGGCTGGGACCCGGTCGTCGTCGAGGGGAGTGACCCACAGCAGGTGTTCCGCGATCTCTGGGCGGCGCTCGTCCGCAGCCACGAGCAGATCGTGGCGCTGCGCGAGTCGGCCCGCGGCGGTGAGCCCAGCGAGCAGATCCGGCACCGGTGGCCCGCCATCGTGCTCCGCACCCCCAAGGGTTGGACCGGGCCGCACGAGGTCGACGGCATCCAGGTCGAGGACACCAACCTCAGCCACCAGGTCCCGCTGTCGGGGATCAAGGGCAACCCGGCGCACCTGGAGATCCTCCAGGAGTGGCTGGAGAAGTACCGGCCCGACGAGCTGTTCGACGAGAGCGGTCGGCTGGTCGAGGAGCTGCGGGCGCTGGCTCCGGAGGGCGACAAGCGAATGTCGGCCACGCCGTTCGCCAACGGTGGTCGGCTGCTCAAGGAGCTGCCGATCAAGGACCTGCAGACCTACGCGCTGGACGTCCGACGGGGGGTCACCACCCACGAGAGCACTCGCCCGATGGGCGAGCTGATGCGGGACGTGTATGCGGCGGACGTCACCGAGGACGGCGGGGGCACGTTCCGGCTGTTCTGTCCGGACGAGACGGCGAGCAACCGGCTGCAGGCCGTGTTCGAGACCACCGACCGCTGTCTTCAGGCGCCGCTGCGACCGACGGACCAGAAGATCTCGGCCGACGGCCGGGTGATGGAGGTCCTGTCCGAGCACCTGTGCTCCGGTTGGCTCGAGGGGTACCTCCTCAGCGGCCGGCACGGAGTCTTCGCGACCTACGAGGCGTTCGCGATGGTGTCGGCGTCGATGACCATCCAGCACGTCAAGTGGCTCCAGCACGCGCAGGACCTCGCGTGGCGCGTACCGGTGTCGTCGCTCAACATCCTGCTCACGAGCACCTGCTGGCGGAACGACCACAACGGGTTCTCCCACCAGGGACCGGGTCTCATCGACTCGCTGCTCCCGCTGGCCCCCGGCGTCGTTCGGGTCTGGCTGCCGCCGGACGCCAACACCGGCCTGTCGATCATGGACCACTGCCTGCGCAGCAAGGACCACGTCAACCTCATCGTCCTCGACAAGCAGCCGCACCTGCAGTACCTCTCGATGGAGGAGGCCGACGCGCTCTGTGCGCAGGGCGCCGGAATCTGGGACTGGGCCTCGAACGTCGGCCCACGGGAGGAGCCGGACATCGTCATCGCCGCTGCCGGAGACGTACCCACCCAGGAGGCGCTGGCGGCGGCCGAGCTGCTGCGCGAGTGGACCCCGGAGCTGAAGGTCCGGTTCGTCAACGTCGTGGACCTCATGGCGCTGCTGCCCGAGCAGGAGCACCCGCACAGCTACGCCGACTCGGTGTTCGACGACCTCTTCACGCCTGACCGTCCGGTGATCTTCGCGTTCCACGGCTACCCACGGGCCGTGCACCAGCTCGTCCACGGCCGTAGCAACCCGGGCCGGTTCCACGTGCGCGGGTTCAGCGAGCAGGGGACGACGACGACACCGTTCGACATGGTCGTGCTCAACAAGCTCTCGCGCTACCACCTCGCCATCGAGGCGCTGCGCCGCAGTCTCAAGCGACCGCCGCGCTGGCACGAGCTGACGGCCTACTGCAACGAGATGCTGGCCACGCACACGACCTATATCCGGGAGCACCTCGAGGACATGCCCGAGGTGCGCGACTGGACGTGGCACGGCTGAGCCGTGGCGACCAGCGTCTACCTCGCGTCGTCGGAGGGGCAGTCGGGCAAGTCGGCGGTGGCCGTCGGGATCCTCCACCAGCTGAGCCGGCGGGTCGGCCGGGTCGCGGTGTTCCGTCCGGTCGTGCGGACGGCCGATGCCGATGACGACCACGTGCTCGACCTGCTGCTGTCGCGGCTCGAGCGGTCCGGGGACTCCGTCGCGCCGGTGACCCCGCACGAGGCGGCCGGTGTCTTCTACGACGACGTCCACCACGACCCCGACGCCGCGATGTCGACCATCGTCGACCGCTACCACGCCGTGGCCGACCGGTTCGACGCGGTCCTTGTCGTGGGGTCCGACTACACCGACATCGCGTCGCCGACGGAGTTCTCGTTCAACGCCCGAGTCGCGGCGAACCTCAACAGCCCGATGGTCCTCGTGGTGGCCGGCAGGGACAAGACGCCGGAGCAGGTGCGGGTCGCCGCCGACCTCGCGGTCGGCGACGCGCGGCACCACCACGCGTCGGTGCTCGCCGTCGTCGCGAACCGCGTTGCGCGAGAGGATGTTCCGGCGACCATCACGGCGCTGGCCGGCGTGGCCGGCGGGGTACCCGCATACGCGATCCCCACCGACCCCGTCCTCGACTCCCCCACCGTCCGCGAGCTGATGACCGCCGCCCGCGGCACCCTGATCCACGGCGACGACGGGCTGCTGGACCGTGAGTCGTCCGGGCTCATCGTCGCCGCCATGACCATGCCCAACGTCCTGGACCGGCTGTTCGAGGGCTGCGTGGTCATCTCGCCCGCCGACCGCGCCGACGTCCTTCTCGCGCTGCTCCTCGCGCATCCGGCCAAGACCTTCCCGTCACCGTCCGGCATCGTCCTCAACGGCGGGCTCGACCTGCCGTACTCCATCGAGCGGCTCATCTCCGGTCTCGACGTCCACGTGCCGGTCATCACGACGAGCGCCGGCACGATGAGGACGGCGGCCGACCTGTATGCGGTCGCCCCGCGGCTGACCCGCTCGTCGACGCGGAAGGTCGAGACCGCCCTGCGGCTGTTCGACGAGCACGTCGACGGTCCGGCCCTGCTCGACCGGCTCGACGTGAGCCCGACCAGCGTTGTCACGCCGCTGATGTTCGAGCACCAGCTGATGGACCGCGCCCGCGCGGCGGCCAAGCACATCGTCCTGCCCGAGGGTGAGGAGCCGCGGATCCTCGCGGCGGCGGACCAGCTGCTGCGCCGCGGGGTCGTCCGGCTGACCCTCCTCGGCAGCCCGTCCGGCATCACGGCCAAGGCCACCCAGCTCGGCCTCGACATCAGCGCCGCCGACCTCGTCGACCCGCACGACGAACCCCTGCGGACGCAGTTCGCGCAGGAGTATGCGGCGCTGCGAGCGCACAAGGGCGTCACCCCCGAGCAGGCGTGGGACGTGGTCGTCGACCCCAGCTACTTCGGGACGATGATGGTCGTCGACGGGCTCGCCGACGGCATGGTCTCCGGCTCGATCCACACGACCGCTCACACGATCCGGCCCGCCCTCGAGGTGGTCAAGACGACGCCGGGGGTCGCCATCGTCTCGTCGGTGTTCCTCATGTGCCTGCCCGACCGCGTCCTGGTCTACGGCGACTGCGCGGTGAACCCCGACCCCACGGCCGAGGAGCTCGCCGACATCGCGGTGTCGTCGGCCGCCACGGCGGCGCAGTTCGGGATCGAGCCCCGGGTCGCGATGCTCTCCTACTCGACCGGCGTCTCCGGCAGCGGCGCCGACGTCGACAAGGTCTACTCCGCCACCGAGCTGGTCCGGACGCGGGCGCCCGAGCTGCCCGTCGAAGGACCGATCCAGTACGACGCCGCCGTCGACATGGCCGTCGCGGCCGCCAAGCTCAAGGACTCCCCCGTCGCCGGGCGCGCCACGGTGCTGGTCTTCCCGGACCTCAACACCGGCAACAACACCTACAAGGCGGTCCAGCGCAGTGCCGGTGCCGTGGCGGTCGGGCCGGTGCTCCAGGGCCTCCGCAGGCCGGTCAACGACCTGTCCCGCGGTGCGCTGGTCCAGGACATCGTCAACACCGTGGCGATCACGGCGATCCAGGCCGAGGGGACGTCGTGACCGGGACGACGTCGGCGGCGGCGCAGCCGGTCCTCGTCGTCAACGCCGGGTCGTCGTCGCTGAAGTACCAGCTGGTCGACACCACCACGGAGTCCGCGCTTGCCAAGGGCAGCATCGAGCGGATCGGCGAGCGGAGCTCCGAGGCGCGGCACGAAACCCTCGACGGCTCTGGCGGCGAGCGGCACACGCTGAAGAAGAGCGGTCCCATCGCGACGCACCGCGACGCCCTGGCCTGGGCGCGCTCGGCGTTCCGGGAGGCCGGGCCCGATCTCGACCGCGTGGGCCTGCTGGCCGTCGGTCACCGCGTCGTGCACGGCGGTGACCGGTTCAGCGACCCGGTCATCGTGACCGAGGACGTCATGACGGCCATCGAGGAGCTGGAACCCCTGGCGCCGCTGCACAACCCGGCGCACCTCGAGGGCATCCGGGTGGCCATCGAGACGTTCCCGGGCGTGCCACAGGTCGTCGTCTTCGACACCGCCTTCCACCACGCCATGCCGGCCCACTCCTACACCTACGCCGTCCCGAGGTCCTGGCGCGAGGAGCATCGGGTCCGCCGCTACGGGTTCCACGGCACGTCCTACGCCTACGTGACCCGCCGAGCGGCCGCCGTGTTGGAGAAGCCGGTCGAGGACACGAAGCTCGTCGTGCTGCACCTCGGCAACGGCGCCAGTGCCGCCGCCATTTCCGGTGGCCGGAGCATCGACACGTCCATGGGCCTCACGCCGCTGGCGGGGCTCGTCATGGGGACCAGGTCGGGCGACATCGACCCGGGCGTGTTCTCGTTCATGGTCCGCAACGGGATGACCGCGAGTGACGTCGACGCCGCCCTCAACCGGGAGAGCGGGCTCAAGGGACTGAGCGGCACCAACGACTTCCGCGAGGTCGACCAGCTCGTCGCCGAGAACGACCCGGACGGCCGGCTCGCGTTCGACGTCACCGCCTACCGGCTGCGCAAGTACATCGGCGCGTATGCGGTGGCGCTCGGCCGCCTCGACGCGGTCGTCTTCACGGCGGGCATCGGGGAGCACGCCCCGCGGCTGCGCGCGGCCGTCTGTCACGACCTGGGCATCCTCGGCGTCGAGCTCGACGAGGAGGCCAACCTCGCCGCGGGCGGCGGTGAACGTCGCATCTCGACCGAGGCGAGTGCGGCCGCGGTCCTCGTCATCCCGACCAACGAGGAGCTCGAGATCGCGACACAGGCCGCTGCGCTCGTGGCCGGCGTCTAGCAGGAAACGCTATTCAGACCAGTCAGATCATCCTCAGGGACTGCTGGGACTGGTGGGGCAAAGCGATCAGGCCATGTGGATAAGTGGTCGCGAATTCGGTTGTGGATGAACGGGTTTGGACGTTGGAGGGCTGTCGGTGGTCGGTTCTAGGGTCTGACTCATGGACACGGGGATGCGGACCTACGGCGACGAGCTGGTCGCCGTCCTGTCCGCGGCCACCGCGGTCCTGTCCGACCTGCCGGCGCGGGTGCACCGGCTGACCGGACCCGACCTGGCCGCGGTGCTGCCGTTGGTGGACCGGCTGGCGGCGGTCGCCGCGGCGGGCCGGTTCACCATCACCGCGGACGCCGTCGACCGGGGTGAGGTCGCCTCCTCGCAGGCCGGGTCCACCCAGCAGTGGGTCGCCGACCGGTGCCCGTCCCTGGACGCCCGCGACGCCGGCCTGGTCGCCAAGGCGGTCCGCGAGCTCACCGACCAGACAGGCCCAGGTCAGGCGTCGGCGTCGGCGTCGGCCTTGGTGGGCGCTCGGGTGGCGGTGCGGGAGGGTCGGCTGTCGGTGTCCGCCGGCTGTGTGGTCGCGTCCGAGCTGCGGCAGCTGGCCCCGCTGCTGGAGCCGGGCGCGGTCGACGCCGTCGCCGCCGGGCTGGTCGCGATGGGGGAGGTCGACGGTACCGCCGGGGTCCGCCGGGTCCGGCCGGCCATGCTGGCCCGGTACGGCCTCGGCCAACGGTTGCAGGACCTGGAGGACCGGCACCGCGGGCTGACCGTGCTGTCCTGTGGGCACGACATCGGCGGCGGGATCACCGAGTACCGGATGCGGCTCAACCCCGAAGCCCGCGCCGTCGTCGAAGCCGCCATCAACGTCCTGTCCGCGCCAACGACCCGGCACTCCAACAACCACGGCGACGACGACGGGCAACGCGACCCCCGTGACCCGCGGACCATCGACCAACGCCGCGGCGACGCCCTCGTCCAGGTCTGCCGCCGCGCGGTCGCACTGACACCCGCCCTAACCCCGGCGCTGACCGCGACCGACGCCGGCGCGATGCTCACCGCCGCCCGGCCGTCCGGGGTCAAGGCCACCGTGCTGGTCACCATCGGACTGGAGGACCTGAAGCACCGGACCCGGCCCGGTGTCCTGGTCGGCGGCGTCGACGCCGGCACCCTCCTCGGCCCCGAGACCGTCCGACGGCTGGCCTGCGACGGCACCGTCATCCCGGTCGTGCGCGCCGCCGACGGGCACATCCTGCACTGGGGACGAGACCAGCGGTTCTTCACCACCGCCCAGACCACAGCCCTGTGGCTGCGCGACCGGCACTGCACCTTCCCCCGCTGCACCGCTCCCGCCACCTGGTGCGACGCCCACCACCTGCGGCACTGGCTCGACGGCGGACCCACCAACCTCACCAACGGCGTCCTGCTGTGCGAACGGCACCACACCATCGTCCACCGCGACCGGTTGACCGCCACCCTCACCAACAGCGCCACCGACACCGACCACCGCAGCGACACCGGCAGCGACACCGGCAGGCACGCCGGCGTCCGGGTCGTCTGGGACCGGACACCCGGCAGCTACGACCGCGCCCTCGCCCGCGGACCCTCACCCGGACCAGCACCGTGAACGGGAGGACGACTCAGCGGCGCTCAGAGGAGGCGGCGACCCATCGGCCAGGGGGTCATGGAGCGCTGGTGCCAGCGGCCTGCCCGCCGATGCGCGACGTTGATCTCCAACACCGGCCTGCGCGGAGGCGCTGTGCCTCAGCGCTGGTACCAGGCGACCAGCCGGGCGCGCCCCAACGTGTGGAAGAAGAGGTTGAACCCCAGCACGGCCGGGGTCGCGTCCGCCACGTCCAGCGTCTCGACGTCGACCGCATGCACCACGACGAAATAGCGGTGCGGGATGTGGCCCTCGGGCGGGGCCGCCCCGACGAACCGGCGCTGCCCGGAGTCGTTGCGCAGCTGCACGGCTCCGTCGGGCAGACCAGACCCCTGGTCGTCGCCGGCCCCGGTCGGCAGCGACGTCGTCGTCACGGGGATGTTCGCGACGGCCCAGTGCCAGAATCCCGACGCGGTGGGCGCGTCCGGGTCGAAGACCGTGACCGCGAAGCTCTTCGTGCCCTCGGGGAAGCCGGACCACTCGAGCTGTGGGGAGACATCCTCCCCGCCGGCGTCCATGATCCCGCTGACCTGCGCGGTGGGCAGCTGCTCGCCGTCCGCGACGTCCGTCGAGCTGACGGTGAACGACGCTACCTGCGGCAGGGGGGCATACGGGTCATGGGTCTCCGTGGGCATGTTCGCACCGTAACGCGACCGCCGGCGATCATGCGAGGCGGGCGAGGACCTCCAGCGCACGATCCGCGTGGGCCGTCATGTTCGTCTCCGACTGGATCACCTCGATGACCTGCTGGTGCTCGTCGATGACGAACGTCGCCCGCTTCACCGGGGTGACGAACCGACGCCGCACCCCGTAGGCCTCGGCCACCGAACCGTCGGTGTCGGCGAGCAGCGGGAAGTCCAGCAGCTCGCTCTCGGCGAACGCCCCCATGGTGATGACGTCGTCCATCGAGATCCCGACCCGGTGTGCCCCCGCCTCCGAGAACCGGATGGCGAGGTCTCGGAAATGGACCGCCTCCCGCGTGCAACCACCCGAACCGGCGGTAGGGAAGAAGAACAGGACGACCGGGCCCCGCAAGAGCAGCTGGCCGAGCTCCTGGACCTTCCCGTCCTGGTCCGGCAGCTGGAAGTCGGGCGCCCTCGTTCCTGCGTTGAGCGTCTTCATGTGAGGCGTTCGCGACAAAGCCCCGGACGGATTGGCCGAACCGTCAAGCGGTCCCGCAAACGCCCAGGTCCGGGTGACGTCGCTCACCTATTCTGCGCGGGTGACCTTCTTCCGAGATCTGCGCACGCTGTTGCGCTACGGCGGGTTCCGCCGGCTGTTCTCGGTGAGACTCCTGTCCCAGTTCTCGGACGGCGTCTTCCAGGTCGCCCTCGTCTCCTCGGTGCTCTTCTCGCCGGAGCGCGCGCCGAACGCCGGCGCCATCGCCGCCGGCTTCGCGACGATCCTGCTGCCGTTCTCGGTCCTCGGCCCGTTCGTCGGCGTCTTCCTCGACCGCTGGCCGCGGCGGATGACCCTCGTGATCAGCAACCTCGTCCGCGCCGTCGTGCTGGTCCTCGTCGCCGTCCTCGTCGCGCACGACAACGTCGGGCTGCCGTTCTTCGTCCTGGTCCTGGCCGCCTTCTCGGTCAACCGGTTCCTGCTGGCCGGCCTCTCCGCGTCCCTGCCGCACGTCGTCGACCGCGACCTGCTCGTGACCGCGAACTCGGTCGTCCCCACCTGCGGCTCGATCGCCTACCTCAGCGGCCTGGGCGCCGGCGGTGCCCTCCATGCGCTCACCGACTCGGATCCCGTGGTGATCGCCACGGCCTCGGTGCTCTACCTGTTGTCGTCGGGCGTCGCCTTGCTGCTGCCGTTCCTCGGACCCGACCTCGAGGACGTCGGCGACGCCGTCCGCGAGGCTCTCGGCAGCGTCGTCAAGGGGCTCGTCGACGCCGCACGGCACCTGCCGCGACTGGCCCGGCTGGCCCTCACCATCGTCACAGCGGCCCGGCTCCCCTACGGGTTGATGATCGTCGGCCTGGTCCTCATCTCACGCAACCACCTCGTGCCCGGCAACCCCGTCGGTGGGATGGCCGGGGCCGGCATGGCCGTGGCCGCCTCCGGGGTGGGCTTCGGCGCGGCGGCCGTCCTCACCCCGACGATGACCCGACGGTTCGGGCTGCGCCGGTATCTCGCCGGGCTCGCCCTCCTGGGCACGGTCATGCAGATCTTCCCGCTCGCGCTGTTCACCTCGTGGGCCATCGCGGTCTCGGCCTTCGGTCTCGGCCTGACGACGCAGGGCATCAAGATCTGCGTCGACACCACGCTGCAACGCATCGTCGGCGACGTCTTCCTCGGCCGCGTCTTCTCGATCTACGACGTCCTCCTCAACGTCGCCCTGGTCGTCGCCACCGTCATCGCCGCGCTGGTCATGCCGACCGACGGCCGGTCGATCGCGGTCCTCGCGGGCGCGTCGCTCTGGTACCTCGCCATCGCCGTGGTCGTCATCCGGTTCTGGCCGCGTCCGGCGGACCGGCTGGTCACCGAGCGGGTTCACTAGGGTTCCCCCGTGACCGACTCTCGAGGCGTTGCCGCTCTCGAGCATGTCGCGGCGACCCGCTACGTCACGCCGTTGCGGGAGGGCGGCTCGCTCCCTGGGCTCGTCGAGGCGGACGACGACGGGATCTACGTCCTGAAGTTCCGTGGCGCCGGGCAGGGGGTCAAGGTCCTCGTCGCGGAGATCCTCGTGACCGAGATCGCCCGGCTGCTCGGGATCCCGGTCCCGAGGCTGGCCCTCGTGACGCTGGACGCGCAGATCGCGAAGTACGAGGCCGACGAGGAGGTCCAGGACCTGCTCAACGCCAGCGTCGGGCTCAACCTCGGCGTCGACTTCCTGCCCGGCTCGTTCGGGTACGACGGGTCCGTTCCCCCGCCGGAGGAGGTCGCCGCCCGCATCGTCTGGCTGGACGCGCTCACGGCCAACGTCGACCGCACTTGGAACAACCCGAACCTGCTGCTCTGGCACCGTCGCACCTGGGCGATCGACCACGGCGCCGCGCTCTACTTTCACCACGGCTGGCCCAGTCGTGAACCCGACCCGGGCCGGTTCGCCGGCCAGGCCTTCGACGCCTCCACCCACGTGCTGCGAGAGGTCGCGGCCGACCCGGCGGCGCAGCACGCCGAGCTGGCCGCGATCCTCACGCCCGCCGTGCTCGCCTCGGTCGTCGACCTGGTCCCGGAGGAGTGGCTGGAGACCACGCCGTGGCTCCCCGACGCGACTGCCGTCCGGTCCGCCTACCTCGAGATGCTCCTCGCCCGACTGGCCAACCCGGACCGCTGGCTCCCGGCGGTGGCGTCGTGATCGGGTACCAGTACGTCACGCTCCGGTGCGTCCCCCGCGTCGAGCGCGGGGAGTTCGTCAACGTCGGGGTCGTCCTGTATGCGCAGGGTGCCGACTTCCTGGAGTCGGCCCACCACGTCGACGAGGCGAGGCTGCGGGCGCTGGCGCCGGACCTCGACCTCGGGACCGTGGAGGACCTGCTCTGCACGGTCCAGGCGGTATGCCGCGGGGACAGCGGCCGTGGCCTGCCGCACCTGGAGGGGCTGGGCCGGCGGTTCGGCTGGCTCACCGCCCCGCGGTCCACCATCGTCCAGCCGAGCCCGCGACACGGCGGGCTCTGCGAGGACCCCGCGGTGGAGCTCCGGCGGCTGATGGCCCTGCTCGTCGGGCCGTGACGCCCACGGCGTAGTCGGGCGCCCCGGGCGCCTCGGGCGCCTCGGCGCCTCACCCGTCTCACCCGGTGACAAACGGCCTGGGCCGCACGGTGTCGTGGGCTGATGATGAAGTAGGCATCGACACCGTTTCGGGGGGACTTCGCGTATGGCCATCGACGAACAGCAGTCCGCGGGCGTCTCCGAGCGGTCCCGCGGCTACGCGGGCCGCCACGAGCAGGTCCGCGACCGCGGCCCCTGGCCGGCCCTGTGGGCGCTGGTCCTGGGCTTCTTCATGATCCTCGTCGACGCGACCATCGTGTCCGTCGCGACGCCGGCGATCATCCGCGGCCTCGACGCCGACGTGAACTCCGTCATCTGGGTCACCAGCGCCTACCTCCTCGCGTATGCGGTCCCGCTCCTCGTCACCGGTCGGCTCGGTGACCGGTTCGGGCCGAAGTACGTCTATATCGTCGGACTCGCCCTGTTCACCGCCGCTTCCCTGTGGTGCGGGCTGACCGGCTCGATCACCGAGCTTGTGGTCGCGCGGGTCGCCCAGGGGCTCGGCGCATCCCTGATGACCCCGCAGACGATGGCGGTCATCACCCGGACCTTCCCGGCCGGTCAGCGGGGCCAGGCCATGTCGCTCTGGGGAGCCACGGCTGGTGTCGCCACGCTGGTCGGCCCCCTCGTCGGTGGCCTGCTCGTCGACGGTCCCGGCTGGCAGTGGATCTTCTTCATCAACGTGCCGATCGGCCTGGTCGGCCTCGTGCTGGCGTGGCGGCTGGTCCCCCGCCTGGAGACCCATAGCCACTCGTTCGACCTGATCGGCGTGGCGCTGTCCTCGATCGGGATGTTCTGCCTCGTCTTCGGCATCCAGGAGGGCGAGACCTACGACTGGGGCACCATCACCGGGTTCCTGTCCGTTCCGCTGCTCATCGGGTTCGGCGTGGTCGTGCTGGGGGTCTTCATCTGGTGGCAGGGCCACATGCGGGGCGAACCGCTCGTGCCGCTGTCGCTGTTCCGCGACCGCAACTTCTCGCTGTCCAACGCGGCGATCACCACGGTCGGGTTCGCCATCACCGGCATGGCGTTCCCGTTGATGCTCTTCACCCAGGCTGTGCTCGGGTACTCGCCGACGAAGTCCGCGCTCCTGCTCGTCCCGATGGCCGTCCTGTCGGGGGCGCTCGCCCCGATCGTCGGCCGGTTCGTCGACACGGTGCACCCGCGCTACATCACGACCGCCGGACTGCTCCTCTGCTCGATCTCCCTGTTCTGGGTGAGCCGGGTCATGACACCGGACGTCGCCGTGTGGCAGCTGTTGCTTCCGATGGCCCTGCTCGGCGTGGCCAACGCCGGCATGTGGGCACCGCTCGCCGCCACGGCGACGCGCAACCTGCCGATGCGGTCGGCCGGTGCCGGCGCCGGGATCTACAACACCACGCGACAGGTCGGCGCGGTGCTCGGCAGCGCTGCGATCGCCGCAGTCATCGAGGGGCGCCTGGCCGCCAACCTCGGCGCAGCGGCCGGGTCCGCCGGCGGATCCGGCGCCGGTGCCGCGGCCGGCGGCACCGGCGGGACGGGTCTGCCGCCGCAGGTCGCGTCCGGGTTCGCCTCCGCGATGTCCGAGGCCATGCTGCTGCCCGCGGCGGTCCTGCTTCTCGGCGTGGTGGCGGTGCTCTTCTTCGTCAAGCCGAGCTTCGCCGGTAAGCCGGCCAAGGCTGCAGCAGCCGAGCCGACGGGGGCGGGTCCCGCGCCGGCGGACGCGGCGCCGGGGGTCGCCCCGGCCTGATGCCTCAGGGGAGACCCCGCGTCGCCGCCGTCGCCCCTGTCGCCGCCTGCGCTCCCCCGTGGCCGCGATGCGGGACCGTCGCCGGTCCGATGTCTGCGGGGAGACCTTTCTGTGCGGAGACCATCGGCGCTCCCACCCCGAACACCCTCCCCCGAAGCCCTCGCCGTCAGGGGCGCAACGCCCACATGGCGACGGCTGCGGCAGCCGCCACGTTGAGCGAGTCGACGTCACCGGCCATCGGGATCCGGACGGTCAGATCCGCGCCGGCGAGGGTCCGCCGGCCCAGCCCGTCGCCCTCGGTACCCAGGACCAGCGCCAGACGCTCCGGAGGCTCGGCGGCCAGCTGGTCGAGGGTGACCGCGTCCTCGGTGAGGGCCAGCGCGGCAACGGTGAACCCGGCGTCCTGCAGCGGGACGATCCCCCCAGGCCACGGCTCGATCCTCGTCCAGGGCACCTGGAACACGGTGCCCATCGAGACGCGGATCGCCCTGCGGTAGAAGGGGTCCGCGCACCTCGGGGTCACGAGGATCGCTTCGATCCCCAGAGCAGCGCCGCTCCGGAACGCCGCGCCCACGTTGGTGTGGTCGACGATGTCCTCGAGGACGAGCACCCGCCGCGCCCCGGCGACGACGGACTCCACGGTCGGCAGCTCCGGTCGGTGCATCGACGCCAGCGCGCCCCGGTGGAGGTGGAACCCGGTGAGCTCCTCCATCACCTCGTACTCCCCGACGAAGACCGGCACCCCGTCGCGTTCCGCCGCGGCCACGACGTCGGCGAGATCGGTGAGCCAGCGCTCGGCCATCAGCAGCGACCGCGGCCGGTGGCCCGCCGCGAGCGCCCGGCGGATGACCTTCTCCGACTCCGCGATGTAGAGCCCGCTCTCGGGCTCGGTCCGGCGCCGCAGCGCGACGTCAGTGAGCCCCACGTAGTCCGCCAGCAACCCGAGGTCGTCGTCCCGCATACCCCTGCCTGACACCGAGTCGGGCGCGGAGTCCGGCGCGGAGTCCGGCGCGCGAGCCGCACTGACGTCGGAGGCGGTGACCCGGATCGGCATCAGGGGAAGGCCAGCAGCTTGACGATGGCCACGGTCCCGATGAGGACGATGAGCCCACGCAGCGCGGCCGGCGGGATCCGGCGGCCGACGCGGGCGCCCACCACGCCGCCGACGAACGACCCGACGGCGATGAACAGGACGACCCACCAGTCGATCGAGCCGCGGGCGAAGAGGACGAAGGTGACGGCGGCGACCGCGTTGACGATCGAGCTGAGCACGTTCTTGTAGGCGTTCAGCCGTTGCAGCGGCTCCGAGCTGAGGGCGCTGAAGATGCCCATGAGCAGGACCCCCTGCGCCGCGCCGAAGTACCCGCCGTAGGCCCCCGCGACGAAGATGCCGACGCCCAGCGCCCAGCGGTGCCAGCCCGGCTGGGCCTCGTCCTCCGACCGCTCAGCCGCCCGCCGCTGGAGCCACGGACCCACGAGGACGAGGACCAGGGCGATCGCGATGAGGACCGGCACGATCGCCTTGAACGCCTCCGGCGGCAGCACGAGGAGCAGGGAGGCGCCCACGACCGAGCCGACGAAAGAGAGCGGCCCGAGCCGGAAAAGAGTTCGCGAGTGGCCCTCGAGCTCGTGGCGGTACCCGTAGCTGCCGCTCACACCACCCGGCACGAGGCCGATGTTGTTGCTGACGTTCGCGGTCAGCGGCGGGTAGCCGAGGACGAGCAGGGTCGGGAACGTGATGAGCGAGCCGGACCCGACGATGGTGTTGATGGTCCCCGCCGCGAACCCCGCCGCGATGATCACGGCCACGTCGAGCACGGACACCCGGTCACCCTAGACCGGGGTGACCGGGCGTCTCACGCAGCGGTATGCCAGCGGGGTCAGCGAGGCGGCTGGCCCTCCGGCTGCACCGGCGGAACCGGCTGGACCGGCTCGACCGGCGGAACCGGCGGCACCGGTCCGGCGGACGGGGCCTCGGGTGCCTGCGGCGCCGGAGACTCCCCGGCGGGCGCCGGAGTGGCGTGCGACGGTGTCGTCCAGACCCGGGGCGCCGGCGCCTGGTACCGACGCGAGCTCGGTGACGCGCCCTCGGTGGCTTCGGCACTGGCCTGCCCCGCCTGGCCGCGTGCCTCGGCGAGCGCCTGGGCGGGGTCCTGCAGCGAGGTGTCGGCGAACGCGTCGTCCTCGGGGCCCGGGTCCACCCAGGCGTCGTCCTCGTCGTCGACGCCGGGCTGGTTGCCCCCGAGCGCGCCGCTGATGCCGCGGAGGGCGTCGGTGACCTCGGACGGGATGATCCACATCTTGTTGGAGTCGCCGCGGGCGAGCTGGGGCAGGACCTGGAGGTACTGGTAGGCCAGCAGTCGCTGGGTGGGCTTGCCGCGGTGGATCGCGCCGAAGACCTGCTGGATCGCGCGCGCCTGGCCCTGCGCCTCCAGGATGCGGGCCTGGGCCGAACCCTCGGCCCGGAGGATCTGGGACTGCTTCTCGCCCTCGGCGGAGAGGATCGCGGACTGCTTGACGCCCTCGGCGTTGAGGATGGCCGCACGCCGGTCACGCTCGGCCCGCATCTGCTTCTCCATGGAGTCCTGGATCGAGTGCGGCGGGTCGATGGCCTTGAGCTCGACCCGGTTGACGCGGATCCCCCAACGGCCGGTCTCCTGGTCGAGGACCCCGCGCAGCTGGGCGTTGATCTGGTCGCGGGAGGTCAGCGTCTGCTCGAGGTCGAGCGAGCCGATGACGTTGCGGAGGGTGGTGACGGTCAGCTGCTCGATGCCCTGGATGAAGTTGGCGATCTCGTAGACGGCGTCCTTCGCCTCGGTGACCGTGTAGTAGATGACCGTGTCGATGCTGACGACGAGGTTGTCGGAGGTGATGACGGGCTGCGGCGGGAAGGTCACGACCTGCTCGCGCAGGTCGATGTTGGCGCGCACCTTGTCGACGAACGGGACGAGGAAGTGCATCCCGTCGTCCAGCGTTCGGCTGTAGCTACCCAGGCGCTCGACGATCTGCGCGGTCTGCTGCGGGACGATCCGGACGGTCCGGACGACGACGATCAGCGCGAAGACGATGAGCAGTGCGACGACGACGAGAGTGACGACGCTGCCGTCCATGGGATCTCCCTACTTTCGTTGGCTCCCGGGCCGGTCCGGCCCGAGGTGGATGCTGTGGTGTGACGTCTCGGTTCGACGTCGCAGCTGCCGGTTCGGCTCCCTGGTCACGGAGCGTCCGACGTCCCGAGGGTGGGCACCCGCGTGACGACCGCGGTCGCGCCGTCGATGCGCACGACGCGTACCTCTTCCCCCGGCTCGTGGGGCTCGGGGTCGCTCGACTTGGCCGACCACGTCTCGCCGCCGACCTTGACCCGCCCGCCGTGCTGGGTGACGGTCTCGGTGACGAAGGCGGAGCGTCCGACGTAGCTCGCCGTCCCCATGGTGATGCCCTCCGGCCTCGCCCCGAACCGGCTCTTGGCCCAGGGCCGCGCCACGCCGAGAAGCACGCCCGCTACGACGAGGGCGACGACGACCTGCAGAGGGAACGGCGCACCGAGCGCCGCCGCCACGGACCCGCCGAGCGCACCGCCGGCGAGCATCGCGAAGACGAAGTCGACGGTGGCCGCCTCGATGGCCCCCAGAGCGATCGCGACACCCAGCCACGCCAGCCAGCCGTAGTCCTCGAACACGACCGCCTCCTCCCCAGAGTCCCAGGAGGCGGCCGGTGGACGGCAGGACTCCCTTATCGGTACGACGCTCAGAACCTCAGCCTAGTTCCGCCGGTTGGCGAGCGGCGCTCAGCCCCGGACCGGAACGGGTAGAGCAGCCGGGTCGGCCGGCTCAGCCGGGGTCGGCGTCGCCGCCCGCGCGCTCCAGCGGTCGCCGTGTCGCTCGACGACCAGCGGGAGGCCGAAGGTCGCGGAGAGGTTCTCCGCCGTGAGAGTGAGCTCGAGCGGACCCGCGGCCACGATGCGGCCGTCACGCAGGAGCAGGACGTCGGTGAACCCCGGCGGGATCTCCTCGACGTGGTGGGTGACGAGCACCAGGGCCGGTGCCTCGGTGTCCTGGGCGAGCAGGCCGAGCCGAGCGACGAGGTCCTCGCGGCCGCCGAGGTCGAGACCGGCGGCCGGCTCGTCGAGGAGCATGACCTCCGGGTCGCTCATCAGGGCCCGGGCGATCTGGACCCGCTTGCGCTCCCCTTCGCTGAGGGTCCCGAACCGGCGGTCGGCCAGGTGGGCGGCACCCAGCGCCTGGAGCAGGGTCATCGCCCGGCGGTAGTCCCGGTCGTCGTACTCCTCGCGCCAGCGCCCGACGATCGCGTAGGACGCCGTGACGACGACGTTGCCGACGAGCTCGTCCGCGGGAAAACGCTCGGCGATCGCCGCACTGGACAGCCCGATCCGCGGACGCAGCTCGAACACGTCGACGGCGCCCATGACCTCGCCGAGGATCCCGGCGACGCCGCGCGTCGGATGGATCCGCGCGGCGGCGAGCTGCAGCAGCGTCGTCTTGCCCGCGCCGTTGGGTCCGAGGATCACCCAGCGCTCGCCCTCCTCGACCTCCCAGGTGATGTCGTCGAGCAGGGTGTTGCCGCCCCGGACGACGCTCACACCGGCGAAGGCGAGGACGTCGCTCATGGGAGTCGACCCTAGACGACGTGGTCGGCGGCTTCGGGGCCGTCCCCGGCCGCTCCTAGACTGAACGGATGCCGGCCCTGCCCCTCTCGGTGCGCTTCGCGCTGTGGGCGACGGTGGCCGTGCGCGGGGAGATGGATCCCGACGACGCCGTCGTCGCGGCCCACCCCGACGTCGACGACATCACCGGCGAACCGGCCGGTCGCCTCGAGCTGTGGCGCGACTTCGGGGAGTCAGCGGTGCTCGTCGCCCTCCCCCGGCCCGGTGACCTCACCGGTATGCCTCGTGCCGAGCTAGCCGGGTCCGGAGCGGCGGCGACGTCAGGCGAGTGCGTCTTCGTCCCCGGCATCGGCGGCCTCCTCGTCCCCACCCTGGCGACGTTCGGGCCCGAGGGTGACGAAGGCACGGCGGTGGACTGGGCCGCGTACGACAGCGAGCCGGTTCCGCGACACCGGCTCGAGTCGCTCTCCCTGCGCGAGCTGGACCACGAGCTGGCCGAGGCCGTCCGCGACGGGTCGTCCGCGCTCGAGGCCGTCGACGGGCGTCCCTGGTCGGCCCAGCCGCGCGAGCAGACCGAGCGACGGCTCGAGACGCGGACGTGGGGGGTCCCGCGGGCCACGTCGACGCGAGCCCTGCGGCTCATGCTCATGTCCGCCCGGGTCGGAGTCATCGTCGACGAAGGTCTCCGGCTGGCCGCGACCCCGTCGCTCGACGTGCACTCCTCCGGACGTCGCGAGGTCGGGCTGCGGTCCCTCCAGACCGTCGCGGACCGCGCCCTCGCCGGCGCGACGAACCTCGCTGTGATGGAGCTGGCCGACTGGCGGCCGGTGTAGTCACCCCTCCTTGTCAGCTGCCGAGAACCTGCTCGTAGACGGCCATCGTCTGGTCCCCGATCGAGCCCCAGGAGAAGTGCTCCACGGCCCGGGCGCGTCCCGCCAGCCCGAAGTGCCGCGCGCGCTCCCGGTCCGCCACGGCCTCGGTGAGCGCGCCGGCCAGGTCGGCGATGAACGCGTCGGGGTCGACCGGCGTCCCGGTGCCGTCGTCGACCTGCTCGATGGGTACCAGCCAGCCGGTCTCGCCGTGAACGACCACCTCGGGGATGCCGCCGGTGGCCGTGGCGACGACCGCCAGCTCGCAGGCCATCGCCTCGAGGTTGACGATCCCGAGCGGCTCGTAGACCGACGGGCAGGCGAACACGGTCGCGGCGGACAGCAACGCGACGACCTCGTTGCGCGGCAGCATCTCGGGAATCCAGACGACGCCGTCGCGGCCGGCCTTGAGCTCGGTCATCAGCCCCTCGACCTCGGCCATGATCTCCTTGGTGTCGGGTGCGCCGGCACACAGGACGAGCTGGACGTCGGGCGGCAGCGAGGCGGCCGCGCGGAGCAGGTAGGGCAGCCCCTTCTGGCGGGTGATCCGTCCGACGAACACCACCGACGGCTTGTCCGGATCGACGCCGTGCTTGCGCACCACGTCCTCGTCCGTGCGTCGCTGCCACAGCTGCGAGTCGATCCCGTTGTGTACCACCGGAACTCGGTCGGGATCGAGGGACGGGTAGGCCTTGAGGATGTCGGCGCGCATCCCCGCGCTGACCGCGATGACCGCGGCCGCTCCCTCGTAAGCCTCACGTTCCGCGAACGAGGAGATGCGGTAGCCGCCGCCGAGCTGCTCGGCCTTCCAGGGCCGCATCGGCTCGAGGCTGTGCGCGGTGACGACGTGCGGCATACCCCCGAGCAGGGAAGCGAGGTGACCGCCGAAGTTGGCGTACCAGGTATGCGAGTGCACGAGGTCCGCACCCACGCAGTCGGCCGCGATGGCCAGGTCGACCCCCAGCGTCTGCAGCGCGGCGTTCGCGGTCGCGAGCTCGGGAAGGTCGGCGTACGCGGTCGTGCCGGCCTCGTCGCGCGGTGCGCCGAAGCAGCGGACCTGCACGTCGACATCACCGCGCTCCCGTAGGGCCCGGACCAGCTCGGCGACGTGCACACCGGCTCCTCCGTAGACCGCGGGCGGGTACTCCTTGCTGAGGATGTCGACGCGCACGGTCGCGACACTACTCAGTGAGACAGGGCGGCGGGAGGCCTCGCGACCGGGGGTCTCACGCCCCTAGGGTTGGGGCCATGGCGCGAAGGTCGCAAAACCCCAAGGTGCTGGCGATCGTCCTGGCTGGTGGGGAGGGAAAGCGGCTGATGCCGCTCACCGCCGACCGCGCCAAGCCGGCCGTCCCGTTCGGAGGCCCTTACCGGCTGATCGACTTCGCGCTCTCCAACGTCGTGAACTCGGGCTACCTCAAGGTCGTCGTCCTCACGCAGTACAAGTCGCACAGCCTCGACAAGCACATCACCGCGACGTGGCGGATGTCGACGCTGCTCGGCAACTACGTGGCACCCGTGCCGGCGCAGCAGCGGGTCGGCAAGTCGTGGTACCTGGGGAGTGCGGACGCGATCTTCCAGAGCCTCAACCTCATCCACGACGAGCACCCCGACATCGTCGTCGTCGTCGGAGCCGACCACGTCTATCGCATGGACTTCTCGCAGATGGTCGAGCAGCACCAGGAGACCGGTGCCGGCGTGACGGTCGCCGCGATCCGGCAGCCGATCTCTCTCGCCGACCAGTTCGGGGTCATCGAGGTCGACGACACCGACCAGCGCAAGATCGGCCAGTTCCTCGAGAAGCCCAAGAACGCCAAGGGTCTTCCGGACGCCCCCGACGAGGTGCTCGCGTCGATGGGCAACTACGTGTTCGACGCCGACGTGCTGGTCGACGCGGTGACGAGCGACCACGACCTCGAGGGCACCAAGCACGACATGGGCGGCGACATCGTGCCGGCCTTCGTGAACAAGGGCGAGGGCTACGTCTACGACTTCAAGAACAACGACGTCCCCGGCGCCACGGAGCGCGACCGCGGCTACTGGCGCGACGTCGGCACCATCGACGCCTACTTCGAGGCGAACATGGACCTCATCTCGATCCACCCGGTCTTCAACCTCTACAACTACGAGTGGCCGATCTACACGACGACCGGGTTCCTGCCGCCGGCCAAGTTCGTCCACGGCCACGGTGACCGGGTCGGCGAGGCGCTCAACTCGTCGGTCTCGCCCGGCTGCGTCATCTCCGGCGCCCAGGTCCACGGGTCGGTGCTCGCGCCGCGGGTCAAGGTGCACAGCTACGCGACCATCGTCGACTGCGTGATCCTCGACGCGGTCGAGATCGGCCGCTACGCCACGATCCGCCGGTCGATCATCGACAAGTACACGGTGATCCACGAGCACGCCAAGATCGGGATCGACCACGACCACGACCGGGCTCGCGGGTTCCACGTGACCGAGAGCGGCATCGTCGTGGTCCCGCGGGACAGCGTCGTCAAAGCCTGACCCGACGGGCGCCGGCTGACCCGCGTACGTGAGGATGCTTGGTATGCCTGGTGTTCCCGCGCGCATCGCCGTCCAGATCCAGCCGCAGCACGCCGACTACGCGGACATCCGCCGGCTGTGCGCGACGCTCGAGGACATCGGCGTCGACGTCCTGTTCAACTGGGACCACTTCTTCCCGCTGAACGGCGACCCGGACGGCCGGCACTTCGAGGCGTGGTCGATGCTCGCCGCGTGGGCAGAGGCCACGGAGCGGGTGGAGATCGGCGCGCTGGTGACCTGCTCCGCATACCGGAACGCGAACCTCCTAGCCGACATGGCCCGGACCGTCGACCACATCTCCGCGCGGAGCGGCGAGGGGCGCCTCATCCTCGGCATCGGGTCGGGATGGTTCGAGCGGGACTTCGACGAGTACGGGTACGAGTTCGGGACGGCGGGTGGCCGGCTCGACGCGCTGGAGCACGACCTCGGCGTCATCAAGGACCGGTGGTCGCGTCTCACCCCGGCTCCCACGCGGGAGATCCCGATCCTCATCGGCGGTGGCGGCGAGCGGAAGACGCTGCGGATCGTCGCCGAGCACGCCACCATCTGGCACTCGTTCGGTAACGCCGAGACCATCGCCCACAAGCACGAGGTCCTCGACGAGTGGTGTGCCCGAGTCGGACGCGACCCTGCCGAGATCGTCCGGTCGGCCGGCGTGGCGCCCACACCGGGCCGGATGGCCGAACAGGTCGAGAGCTATTCCAGCAACGCGCAGTCGCTGTACGACGTCGGTACGCGGCTGTTCACCGTCGGGCTGTCGGGTGAGCGGTACGACGACCTCGCCAAGGTCCGCGAGCTGGTGGCCTGGCGCGACACCGTCAACGGCTGAGGCGGTCCACGCTGCGTCAGCGCGCCCGCCAGTCGGGGTCGCGCCCGAGCATCCCCAGGATGCGCCGCCACGGGTCCGGCTCAGCGTCGACGCCGACGAGGACCGGGGCGAAGGCCGCACCGGGACGAGTACGTGCGTCGCCCACCGGGACCGGCATGGGGTCCGCAACCGACACGCCTCGCACTTCTCGGACATGTCTGAGTAGTAGTGGGCCGTCGGCGTCGAACCGGCTCTACTACTCAGACATGTCCGAGAAGTGGGGAGCGCTGGGCAGGGCGGGGCGAACCCTGACGCGGCGGGTGACCGGATCACGGACCGTGCGACGTCGCATACGGACGCCGTCGGTAGCCTTTCGCCGTGTCTGCACCGCTCTCGCCCGGTCCGGCCGAGGACGAGCAGACACTGCGGATCACCATCTCCGGGGACGACCGTCCCGGTCTGACCAGCGCCCTCTTCGACGCGATCGCCGAGGTCGGAGCCGAGGTGCGGGACCTGGAACAGGTGGTCGTCCGCGGACAGCTGACCCTGGCCATGCTCCTCGCCTCCGGGCCCGGGACCGACCGGCTGGAGGAGGTCGTCAAGCGGGTCGCCCACTCGCTCGACCTCAAGGTCAAGACCCGTCGCGGCACCGGCGACAACGCGCCGCGACGCAGCGGCCGCGCGGCGGTGGTCGTCATCGGCGCTCCACTGGTCGCCGGCGCGGTCGCCTCGGTGACCGCCCGGATCGCCGCCCATGGCGCCAACATCGACCGCATCCGGCGGTTGTCCCGCTACCCCGTCACGACCGTCGAGTTCGACATCTCCGGCTCCGACATCCTCCGGCTGCGGCGCGAGCTCTCACTGGAGGCCGCCGCGCAGGGCGTGGACATCGCGGTGTCGGCCGGTGGCCTGGACCGACGCGGACGCCGCCTCGTCGTCATGGACGTCGACTCGACCCTGATCCAGCAGGAGGTCATCGAGCTGCTCGCGGCGAAGTGCGGGCGAGCCGAGGAGGTCGCCGAGGTCACCGAGCGAGCGATGCGGGGGGAGCTGGACTTCGCCGAGTCGCTGCGCGAGCGCGTGCGCGTCCTGGCCGGGCTGGACGAGAGCGTCCTCGAGGAGGTCCGCGCCGAGGTGGTCCTCACCCCCGGCGCCCGGACCCTTGTCCGTACCCTCAAGCGGCTGGGCTTCATGGTGGCCGTCGTCTCCGGCGGGTTCATCGAGATCGTCGGCCCGCTCGCCGCGGAGCTCGGCATCGACCGCGCCGAGGCGAACCGCCTGGAGATCGTCGACGGCCGCCTCACCGGGAACGTCGTGGGCGAGATCGTCGACCGCGCCGGCAAGGAGCGGGCTCTGCGCCGGTTCGCGGCGGACGCCGGCCTCCCGCTCAGCCGCACCGTGGCCATCGGGGACGGCGCCAACGACCTCGACATGCTCGCTGCCGCGGGACTCGGCGTCGCCTTCAACGCCAAGCCGGTGGTGCGGGAACAGGCCCACACCGCCGTCAACGTCCCGTACCTGGACGCCGTCCTGTACCTCCTCGGCATCAGCCGCGAGGAGGTGGAGGAGGCGGACGCGGCGGACGGCACGCCCACTCCGGCGCCACCGCTTCTCCCGACCCGCGCTCCCACCGGCCGTACCGGCTCCTAAGGTGGGGGCCATGGCGCAGGGGGGGCAGCGGTTGTCCGCGGACGGGTCGCCGCGCCGAACCCTGCTGATCATCGGTGGCGCCGAGGACAAGCTGGGCCGCTCGGTGGTCCTCAAGCGGTTCGTCCGGCTCGCCGGCGGGCGGCAGTCCCGCATCGTCATCATCCCCACCGCCTCCTCCTTCGTCGACGAGGTCGTCGAGAGCTACGGCCGCGTCTTCACCCGGTTGCGCGCCGGGGGCGACATCCGCGTGGTCCACGCCGCCTCCCGCGCCGCCGCCCGCGACCCGGAGCTCGTCGCGAGGCTCGAGGACGCCACGGCGGTGTTCATGAGCGGCGGCAGCCAGCTCAAGCTCAGCCAGTTCCTCGTCGGGACCCCCGTCGGGGACGCGATCATCGACGCCTACCGGCGAGGTGTCGTCGTGGCCGGCACCAGCGCCGGCGCCTCGGTGATGAGCCGGTTCATGATCTCGCTGGGCGACGAGGGCCTCACGCCCCGGCAGCGCTCCAGCCAGCTCACCGCCGGGCTGGGCCTGTTGGAGGACGTCATCGTCGACCAGCACTTCGACCAGCGCGGTCGATACGGCCGGCTGATGTCGCTCGTGGCGAACTCCCCCAATCTGCTCGGCATCGGCATCGACGAGAACACCGCCGTCGAGATCCGCGACGACCGCGTCATGACCATCGTCGGGACCGGCGGGGTCTTCGTCATCGACGCCCGCAACGCGGTGACCGATGCGCCCGACGCCCGGCGCGGCGCTCCGCTGCTCGTCTCCGGGGCAGTCGTGCATTCCCTCCCCACGGGCGCTACGTTCGACCTGCGCAGCGTCACGCTGACGCGGTTCGTCGAGCGTCACCCCGACATCGAGGTCGCGGTGGCGAGTGCGAAGGACCGCGCCGCACCCACCCTCGCCCCGGCGCGGCGCGCGGAGACCTGAGCCGCCGCATACCCGCCGCATCCGCCCCTGAGTTCCAACCCGTGTCGCCCAGCCGAGGAGGACCCCGTTGGCCGCCGAGCGCCCCATCCCGACCGGCCCCCTCTCGCCCGACCTCACCATCGTCGCGTCGCGGGTCTACCGCGGCCCGAACTACTGGTCGTACGAGCAGGCCATCCACCTCGTCGTCGACCTCGGGGTCCTCGAGGGGTACCCGAGCGACACCATCCCGGGCTTCACCGACCGGCTCCTCGAGATGCTCCCGGGGCTGAAACGGCACGCCTGCTCGCGGGGCCACGCGGGGGGTTTCGTCGAGCGCCTCCGTGAGGGCACGTGGATGGGTCACATCGCGGAGCACATCGCGCTGCAGCTGGAGACCGAGGCGGGGCACTACCAGTCGCGCGGCAAGACCCGCGGCGTCAAGGGCCACCCGGGGCGGTACAACGTCATCTACGGCTACATCGACGAGCAGGTCGGCCTCGCCGCCGGCCACCTCGCCGTGCGGATCGTCAACGATCTCGTCCAGCACGAGGAGGGTTTCGACTTCCACGAGGCGCTCGACGAGTTCATCCGGGTGGCGGAGCGGACCGCGTTCGGGCCGTCGACCGCAGCGATCGTCGAGGAGGCGGTCAGCCGCGACATTCCCTGGATCCGGCTCAACAGTGCGTCGCTCGTCCAGCTCGGCCAGGGCGTGCACCAGCAGCGCATCCGCGCGACGATGACGTCGAAGACCGGGGCCCTGGCCGTCGACATCGCCGGCGACAAGGACCTCACCGCCAAGCTCCTGGGTTCCGCCGGGCTCCCGGTGCCGCGCCAGGCGTCGGTGCGGACGGCACGCGGGGCGATGGACGCCGCGGACCGGATCGGCTACCCGGTCGTGGTCAAGCCGCTCGACGGCAACCACGGACGAGGGGTATGCCTGGACCTCCAGTCGCGGGACGAGGTCGACAAGGCGTTCGACATCGCGCGTGGGGAGTCGAAGCGGGGCACCGTCATCGTCGAGTCGTTCGTGACCGGCCGCGACTACCGCTGCCTCATCGTCGGCGGTCGGATGCAGGCGATCGCCGAGCGCGTTCCCGCTCACGTCGTCGGCGACGGTGAGCACACCGTGCACGAGCTGGTCGAGATCACCAACGCCGACCCCCGGCGCGGAGTCGGTCACGAGAAGGTGCTCACCAAGATCAAGGTGGACGCCGCCGCCGAGGAGGTGCTGGCCGACCAGGGTCACTCCCTGGAGTCGGTCCCACCCGCCGGCGAGATGGTCAAGCTGGCGCTGACCGGCAACATGTCGACCGGCGGCATCTCCATCGACCGCACCTTCGACGCGCACCCGGACAACGTCGAGATCGCCGAGGAGGCGGCCCGGATGGTCGGGCTCGACGTCGCCGGCATCGACTTCATCTGCCCCGACATCGCCTCACCAGTCCGCGAGACCGGCGGCGCGATCGTCGAGGTCAACGCCGCGCCGGGGTTCCGGATGCACACCCACCCCACGGTCGGCGTGCCCCAGTTCATCGCGAAGCCGGTCGTGGACCTGCTGTTCCCACCGGGCGCCCCGTCACGGGTACCGATCGTCGCGGTCACCGGCACCAACGGGAAGACGACCACGTCGCGGATGATCGCCCACATCTTCAAGGGTCTCGGCCGCAAGGTCGGGATGACGTCGACCGACGGCGTCGTCATCGACGAGCGGCTGGTCATCAAGGCCGACGCCTCCGGTCCGAAGTCGGCCCGCATGGTCCTCCAGAACCCCCGCGTCGACTTCGCGGTCATGGAGGTCGCCCGCGGAGGGATCCTCCGGGAGGGTCTCGGGTACGACCGGAACGACGTCGCGGTGGTCACCAACGTCGCTCCGGACCACCTGGGACTCGGCGGCATCGACACGCTCGCGCAGCTGGCCAACGTCAAGGCGGTCATCGTCGAGGCGGTACCCCGTGACGGGTTCGCGGTGCTCAACTGCGACGACCCGCTGGTCCGCCAGATGCGGCGTCGGTGCAGCGGCGACGTGATCTGGTTCTCCCTCGAGTACCCCGGCAGCGACAGCCGCGAGTTCATCGAGCGGCACTGCCGACGCGGTGGCCGGGCCGTCGTCCTCGAGCAGACCGAGCGCGGCGACATGATCGTCATCAAGCACGGCCGCCGCACCATGCAGCTCGCGTGGACGCACCTGCTGCCGGCGACCTTCGGCGGCGCGGCCCGGTTCAACGTCGCCAACGCCCTGGCCGCGACGGGCGCGGCGTTCGCCGCGGGCGCCCCGCTGCACGACATCCGCCAGGGGCTGCGGACCTTCACGACGAACTACTACCTGTCCCCCGGCCGGATGAACCTCGTCAACGTCGGCAACGTCGAGGTGTTCATCGACTACTGCCACAACGCGGCCGGTATGCGAGCCATCGGCGACTTCGTCGAGAACTACACGGCGCAGAACGCCGGCCGTCAGGACCTCGCCAAGTCCTCGCGGATCGGCATGATCGGCTCAGCGGGCGACCGCCGCGACGACGACATGCGCGAGCTGGGTTCCGTTGCGGCGCACCACTTCGACGTCATCGTGATCCGCGAGGACGACCGACTCAGGGGTCGCAAGCGCGGCGTGACGGCCGAGCTGATCGCCGAGGGCGTCCGGTCGGCGATGGCCGAGGGAGCGCGCTGCCGCCAGGTCGAGGTCGTCCTGGACGAGATCGACGCGGTCAACCACGTCATGGCCCGCAGCAACCCGGGCGACCTCGTCGTCATGTGCGTCGACAAGCACGCCCAGGTCGTCTCCGAGCTGGAGAACCGGACGCACAGCGCGCAGGCCGGTTCGCACAGCAGCGAGCTGGTCGGTGACCCCGATCTCGACCCGGCCGAGCTGGCCCGCGACGCCGAGGCGCAGGGCCAGGAGGCGGAGGTCGAGGCGCTGGCGGCCGACCACGAGGCCGCCGAGGAAGCCGAAGAGGCCGAACCCGCCCACCCCTGACGGTGTCAGCGGGCGACGAGCTCGTGCTCTCCTTCGGGGTCCGGCTCGGCGCTCACGGCAGGGGTATGCGGGTGGGTGCGCTCCAGCTCGGCGCCCTCGACGTCGACGTTGGGCAGCAGACGGTCGAGCCAGCGTGGCAGCCACCAGGCCGCGTCGCCGGCCAGGTGCATGACGGCCGGGATCAGCAGCATCCGCACGATGAACGCGTCGACGAGGACCCCGAACGCCAGCCCGAACCCGAGCGGGCGGATGGTCGCGGAGTTCGAGAACACGAACCCGGAGAACACCGAGATCATGATGATCGCCGCCGCGGTCACGACGACGCGCCCCGCGTTGAGCCCCTGCCGGACGGCCACCCGTGCTGGCGCACCGTGGACGTACGCCTCGCGCATACCGGAGACCAGGAACAGCTGGTAGTCCATCGCCAGCCCGAAGAGGATCCCGACGAGCAGGGTGGGCAGGAAGCTGAGGATCGGACCCGGCTGGGCGTGGAACACCCCGTTCAGCCAGCCCCACTGGAAGATCGCCACCACCCCGCCGAACGCCGCGAAGAGCGACATGACGAAGCCGAGCGTCGCGGTCAGCGGGACGAGCAGCGACCGGAAGACGAGCACCATGATGACGAACGACAGCCCGACGACGACGGCGAGGTAGAGCGGGAGCGCCTGGGCGAGCTTCTCGGAGATGTCGATGTTGCCGCTGGCACTGCCCGCGACGCCCAACGTGGTGCCGTCGGGCAGCGGCGACATGGTGCGCAGGTCACGGACCAGCTCCTCGGTCGACTCGCTGTTGGGACCGTCCTTGGGCACGACCTGGAAGGCCAGGGTCCGGCCGTCGGCGGACTGGCCGATCGGCGCCACCGCGGCGACGTCGCCGTTGCTGTGCACCGCGGTCCCCACGCGCACCTGCTCCGCGAGCACGGCGTCGCCGGTCGCGCCGGTGGGAAGGGTCGCGACGACGAGGAGTGGTCCGTTGACACCGGGGCCGAACTTCTCCGCGGTGAGGACGTAGGCACTGTTCTGGGTCGAGCCGGCCGGTTCGGTGGCCCCGTCGGGCAGGCCCAGCCGCATCGAGAGGGCGGGGAGCGCCATCGCCACCAGGACCGCGACACCGCCGACGAGGGTGACGACGGCCCGGGTCGTCGACATCGGCTCGGTGGTTGGCCGATGGCGGCCGGACGCGCCCGCGGCACGCTGGCGCTTGGGCAGCAGCCGCCGCCCGATCAGCGCGAGCAGGGCCGGGGTGAAGGTGACGGCGACGACGACGGCCGTGGCGATGCAGACCGCGGCGGTGATGCCCATCATGCCGAGGAACGGGATCCCGGTGACGTTGAGGGCGAGCAGGGCGACCATCACGGTGGCGCCGGCGAAGACCACCGCGTTGCCCGACGTGCCGTTGGCCAGGCCGATCGACTCGTGCAGGTCGACGCCGGCCCGTAGCTGGCGGCGGTGACGGTTGAGGATGAACAGCGAGTAGTCGATCCCCACGGCGAGGCCGAGCATCAGCCCCAGCACCGGCGTGACCGACAGCATCTCGACCGTGCCGGACAAGGCGAGAGTCGACATCAGGCCGAACCCCACGCCGACGAGCGCGCTGAGGAGCGGCAGACCGGCGCCGACGAGCGTGCCGAGCATGACCAGCAGGGTGATTCCGGCCACGATGAGCCCGGCCACCTCGCCCGGACCGACGACCTCCGGCAGGCCTTGGGTCAGGCTGGTGGAGAAGTCGACCTGCGCACCGGCGAGGTCGGCGCCCTCGAGGTGCGCGACCGCCGCCTCCTTGACCTCCGGTGGCACCTCCATCTGGCCGCCCTCGAACGCGATGACGCCGATGGCGGCGCTGTTGTCGGCGGAGACCGTCCTGATGCCGCGGGAGAGGTCGAGAAGGGACGCACCGGCCTCGAGCTTGGTGCCCTGGGCCTGCGCCTCGGCCTTCTTCTGGTCCAGGACCTGCTGCTGGGCATCGAGCTGGGCGAGACCGTCGACGACCTGCTGGGGCACCGGCGCTCCCGCCTGCTGCGCCTGAGCCTTGGCGCCGTCGAGCTGCTGACGCGCCTGGTCGAGCTGGGCCTGCCCCGCCTGCAGCTGCGCCGTGCCCGCCGTGAGCTGCGCCCGTCCGGTGTCGACCTGCTGCTGCTGGGTCGCGAGCTGGGCTGCGGTCTGGAACGGGTCGGTGACGGCGCGGACGCCCTCGACCGAGCCGGCGCCGGCGAGGGCGCTGCTGATCGCCGTGCGCTGGGCGTCGGTGAACGCGGAGCCGTCGGCGGTGTGGAACACCACCGTGCCCGATCCCCCGCTGGCCGCCGGCAACGCCGCTCGCAGCTGGTCGGTGACCTGGGCGGTGGCGGTGCCGGGGATCGAGACCGCAGACGAGAGGGTGCCGTGACCCAGCGCATACGCACCGCCGGCGACCGCCAGCAAGGCGACCCAGATCACGACGACGAGGCGGGCGCGACGGGCGCAGAAGCGACCCAGGCGGTAGAGGAAGGTGGCCACGGATGGTGCTTTCGACGAAGGTGACGGTCAGCGGTCGGCGCTGAAGCCGGTGCGCAGGCGAGTGATGAGACGGTCCAGGAGGTGGTCCCACGAGCGTCGGGCGGCCGGACTCGTCGCACCGCCGAACTCGTCGACCCAGCGCCGGGCGATCACCGCGACCCCGTGCAGCAGGGACGAGATGAGCAGCTCGGCGTCCAGCGGGTCGACCGCGGGGTTGCGGCGCAGGACCTCCAGGGTGAGGTCGTCGGCGACCCGCGACAGGGCGACCTGCATGAACCGCTGCTGACGGTCGGCCGGCGCCTCGAGGCCCCCGAGGGCACTCCAGAGGTATGCGGTCAGCTGCGGCAGGTCGGTGCTCCGCACCGCCTGGACGATCTCCTCGAAGACCGTGGCCACACCGCCCTCGTCGTGGACCGACGCCGTCGCGGCCTCCCGGAAGGAGGCCACGACGGCGTCGAGGATCTCGGTGCACGCCGCGAGAATCACGTCGTCGAGCGAGTCGAAGTGGTTGAACACCGTCCGGCGCGAGACGTCCGCCTCGGCCGCGAGCTCGT
This sequence comes from uncultured Actinomycetota bacterium, assembly GCA_963713345.1. Classification (GTDB taxonomy): domain Bacteria; phylum Actinomycetota; class Actinomycetes; order Actinomycetales; family Dermatophilaceae; genus Lapillicoccus. The sequence continues at coordinate 88,135 of CAVQLI010000012.1, forward strand.
CGACACTGAAGCGCGGGCCTTGGTGGGCGTCGATCAGCCGACGGGCCGCGTCGACGATGGCCTGCCGGTGGCGCGCCTTGAGGGCGCTCCGCCGGTCGACCGTCACGTCGGTAGGCACGCGACGACACTAAGTGCAACGTTGCACTTAGTGCAAATCCCGACCACTACCGCGTGAAGACTCCGAGATCCTGGGCGTTGTAGTACTCGAGGGTGAGGCTCGTCGCCTGGCTCCCGGTGTTGGGCGCGAACGTCGCGGCCGTGATGCCGAGCGCGTTCTCGCCGGTGGGGAAGAACGAGAAGACGTTGCCGTCCCAGTGGGTCATGGCGTAGTCGTTCTTGCCCCCCGGCCCGATGTGCAGGTGGAGCTGCCCTCCCGGCGCGTCGATGGTGACCGGGCCGTAGTACGCGTTCTGGTAGGTGCCGGTGTAGAAGGAGTTCGCCTTCGCCGGGGTGGGGTTGGCCGGGGGCTTGGCCGGTGGTGCCAGCACACTGGTGTTCTGCATCAGCCGCGCGAACAGGCCCCCGTAGCCGGTCAGCCAGTCCCGGGTGATCTTGCCGGCCTCCACGTAGTCGAGGAAGTAGGCGCCGATGGACTCTGGCACCCCGATCGGCATCCCGTTGGTGAGGACGACGATGCCGAGGTTGGCCGACGGCAGCATGAGGACCTGGGTCGAGGCGCCTTGGAAGAACGCCCCCGAGTGGCTCCAGCGCACCCGGCCCGCGGCGTCGTCGCTGATGTCCCACCCGAGCCCGTAGAAGCTGCTGCGCGCATAGGGGATCGCCGGCGGGCTCAGCAGGATGGCGGGCTGGTGGGTCCGACCCAAGGCCTTGGCGTCGATGAACTGCTGCCCGTTCCACATGCCGTTGGCGAGCTCCATGGTCAACCACTTGGCGAGGTCGACCACGGAGGAGCTCGCCCCGCCGGCGGGTGCCTCGGGGTCGGCGTTGCGCACGTAGAGCTGCTTCCACACGCCGTCCACGCGGACGTGCATGGCGCTGTGGCTGCTCCGCTTGACGAAGTCCGAGTGCCGGTAGCTGGACTGGGTCATTCCGAGCGGACCGAAGAGCGTGGCGTCGGCAAACTCGGCCCACGGCTGACGCATGGCGTTGGAGGCGGCGATCGCACCCGCGGTGAACCCGAAGTTGGCGTAGTTGTAGATCGTGCGCATCGGGTTCAGGGGGTCGAGGCGCAGCTGGGTCAGCACATGGGACTGCTCGTACCCCAGGTCCTCGAGCAGGTCGCCCGCGGCGCCGGGGAGGCCGCTCCGGTGCGACAGCATGTCCTGGATGGTCACGTTCGCGGTGACGTAGGGGTCGGCCAGGGCGAAGCCGGGAGTGTGCTTGACGATCGGATCCGTCCAGTCCACCACCTTCGGAGTCACCGCCCGCCCGATCGCGCGAGCGACGGCCGACGCCGCCAGCGGCTTGGACAGCGACGCGAGCTGGAAGACGGTGTCGGGCGTGACCTTGTTGCCCAGGGTCTTGTCGGCGACGCCGTAGCCCTCCAGGAACTTGACCTGGCCGTTGTGGACGACCGCGGCCGCAAGACCGGGGACCCCGGTCCGCTCGATGACGTCCTTGATGATCCCGTCGAGCCTGGCGATCGCCGCCGTGACATCGCCGTCGGTGACCTTCACGAGCGAGTCGGCGCTCGGGGGCAGCGGGTTGATGGGGACCGGCTTGCCCGGGTCCGGCTTGTCGGCCGGGCGGTCGAGCGGCGCCGCCGACGCCATCGGTGCCAGGGCCGCCGTGCCGCCGAGAGCGGCGGCCGCGCCGAGGAACCCGCGACGGCCGAGGGCGAAGGTGTTGGGGGTGTTGGTGGGGTCTGCAGACACGATGCGGCTCTCCAGGGTCGTGGGATCGGGGCTCACGAGCGCTCGCGACAGGGCGCAAATGGATTCATACCGCCGTTCGGACAGCTGGCGGGGGTGATTGACCCGAACTGGGGACCTAGGTCCAGCTCATCCGCCGGCCGTCGGGTCAGCCGCCTGGCGAGAGTCGTACCCCCGGCCGTGCGTCGGGTGGCGGCCGCGGACGTGCACCTCGAACGACGTCGCGTGCGCCACGAACAACCGCAACCTGGCCTCGCCGCTCAGCTCGTCGGCGGTGAACCGGACGGCGCCGCCCGCGGTGCGGAAAGCCTCCTCGATGACGTCCGCGAGCTCGTGCTCGGGAACCATCCGGGCGGTGGCCGACACGTAGACGGCCTCGGACGACCCCGGCGGAGAGCTGGAGTCGAACACGACGATCCGCACCTCCGGTCGCTCCGCGACGTTGCCCGAGTGGTGGCTCTCCGGCAGCGACACCCAGTAGAAGTCCTCGTACCGCGCCGCGGTGAAGTAGACCGGCGAGAGGCGCGGCTGCCCGTCGGGGTCCATCGTCCCGAGGACCATGTAAAGGTTCTGGTCGATGACGCGGCGGGCCATCTCGTCGAGGACGGCACGACCCGACGGCAGGGTGCTCACGGCACCGACGCTACTCGGAGACCGCGGGCGCTCCGCTGCGCAGCTGCGTCGCGTACGCATGCAAGGAGCGCCGGTATGCGGCGGCGTCCTCGTCCGCCGCGTGGTCCACGAGGGAGTCGACGAGGTCGGCGACGGCTTCTCCGGCGCGACCGGCGTCGACGAGGACCAGCGCCCGGAAGGCCGCCACCGCAACGTTCCCCGGATGGGTGACGTCGACCTCGTCGAGCAGCCTCAGGGCCTGCTCGTGGTCGCCCAGGTTGCGCAGCGTCGACGCCGCCTGGATCTGGGCCCGGTGCCGGTAGGGCTCACGAAGGCCGCCCTTCAGCGCACCCTCGTAGAGGCCGATCGCCCGGGTGGCGTCACCGGCCGCGTCGTACGCGCCGGCCAGCTCGAACACGAGCCGAGCGTCGTCAGGGTGCTGCGCCGCGAGCCGGTCCGCCGCGGCGACGCGCTCCGCGCCGTCGGACATCGACCACAGCTCGGCGATCTCCGGTTCCAGCTCGTGCTCGCCCCGGGACGCGACGACCTTGCGGCGGATGGTGCGCGGGTCGTCGACGGTCGCGCCGCGGTCGGCCAGCCACCCCTGGACCGCGGGCTGCGAGTCGTGGCACATGAACGCGAGGACGTCGCCGTCGGCCAGGGTCGGGACCATGGCGACGAGTCCCTCGAGCTCGGTGTCGAACGACTCGACCTCACCGATGCCCACGCGGGCGAGGCCGATCCGCAGGTGCTCGTCGATGTCCTCGATGGAACGCCCGCGCCGGTACTTGGGCTTGTGGGCGAGGACGACGTGGTCAGCGCCCTTGCCCGCGATCTCGCCGAGAGCCTGGATCGCGTCGTCGGGACGGTCGCCGGTCCCTCCGAGTCCGAGGTGCACCCGGGCCCCGGGTGCCGTGAGACCCCTGGCGACCTCGAGCAACGCCTCCAGGCCGGCCTCGTTGTGGGCCATGTCGAGGATGACCGTCGACCGCCCCCTGGGGTCGAGCGGCAGCGTGTAGGTGTTGAGCCGACCCTCGTTGAGGACGGGGTCGGGGGTGAACGACCTCAGCCCGTCGACGACGGCGGTGCGCGGCAGGCCCAGCCCCAAGGCGGCAGCGGCTGCGGCCAGGGCGTTCGCGGTGTTGTAGCGCGACAGCCCCGACAGGGTGACCGGTACGTCGACGATCTTCACCAGCCGGTCGGGGTCCCTGCCCGGTGTCAGGACGACGATCTCGCCGTCGAGGACCGTGATGCCACGACCGCCCATGGTGATCGACTCGCGCAGGGCGGGGGCGTCCGGGTCGACGCTGAACGCCCACGGCTTGGCCTGGATGGTGTGCCGCATCGCCCAGACCCGCGGGTCCTCGCCGTTGAGCACCACCCAGCCGTCGGGCTTGGTCACCGTCGTGACGATGGCCTTGACCTCGGCCAGCTGGTCGAGGGTGTCGATCCCCTGCAGACCCAGGTGGTCGGCGGTGACGTTGGTGACGACGCTGACGTCGTTGGTCGCGACCCCCATGCCGCGCAACAGCATCCCGCCCCGAGCGGTCTCGAGGACGGCGACCTCGAGGCCGGGGGTCGCGAGGACCTCCGCCGCTCCGGCCGGGCCGGAGAAGTCACCCTCGTCGACCGTCTCGCCCATGACGACGACCCCGGAGGTCGAGCTCCAGGCGGTCTTCCGCCCGGCGGTCATGGCGATGTGGGCCACCAGGCGAGTGGTCGTCGTCTTGCCGTTGGTCCCGGTGATGGAGACGACCGGCACCGAGGGCGAACGGACGGGCGAGGGCCCTCCGGGTTCCTCGGTGCGGATCCGCTGCGCCGCCTCGGCGACGACGGCGTCGACCGACTCGGCGGACCCGCCCTCCTCGCCGAGCAGCGCCGCCAGCACGGGGCCGAGTGCCTCGCCGGCCAGGCGTCCCCAGTTGCGATGACGCCAGGGGATGGCGACGACGATCTCGTCGACCGTGCCGCCCGGACGGGTGCGGACGGTGATCCGCTTGGGACCGACTCCGCCCACGACGCGCCGCGTCACGTGAGCCGCGAACCGCATGACGAACCGTTGGCGTTGCGAGGTATTCGGCTTGCCCGGTCGGGGGGACCGGAGGCCGCAGCGCTCGGCGAGCTCGACCGCATACCGGCGTTCGAGGGCGAGAAAGCCCGGCACGGCGAGCGAGATCTTGACCGCGGGGCGGGCGAAGTAGAGGTTCGGACCGTCGAGGACGCGGACCTCACGGACCTCGACGGGTTCCATGGCGCCGAGCCTAGTAGCGCGGCGAGAGGGTCGCCCTCACTGCCCCATGATGTGCACGCCACCGTCGACGTGGATGATCTCTCCTGTCGTCGCCGGGAACCAGTCGGACAGCAGGACGGCACACGCCTTGGCCGCGGGGACCGGGTCGGTGATGTCCCAGCCCAGCGGCGCCCGCTCGCCCCAGACCTGCTCGAACCGCTCGAAGCCGGGGATGGACTTGGCTGCGGTGGTCCGCAGCGGGCCGGCCGAGACGAGGTTCGCGCGGACGTTCTTCGGACCGAGGTCGCGGGCCAGGTAGCGGTTCGTCGACTCGAACGCCGCCTTGGCGACGCCCATCCAGTCGTAGACCGGCCAGGCGAACTTCGCGTCGAACGTGAGCCCGACGATGCTGCCGCCGTTCTCCATCAACGGAAGGGTGGCCACGGCGAGCGCCTTGAGCGAGTACGCCGACGCCCGCATCGCGACCGCGACGTCGTCCCACGTCCCGGTCATGAACTCGAAGGCGCCCTGGGGGGCGAACCCGATCGAGTGCAGGACCCCGTCGAGCCCGTCGACGTGCTCCTTGAGCCGCTCGGCCAGGGTGTCGAGGTGCTCCTCGTCGGTCACGTCGAGCTCGACGACGGTCGGCGCCGTGGGCAGCCGCCGGGAGATCGTCTGGGTGATCTTCATCGTCCGCCCGAACGAGGTGAGGACCACCTCCGCGCCCTCCTCCTGCGCGACCTTCGCGACGTGGAAGGCGATCGAGGAGTCCATGAGGACGCCGGTGATGAGGAGCTTCTTACCCTCGAGGATGCCCACGTTGTGCGCCTTTCGGTTGCTGGAGAAGGAGACTCAGTGGCCCATGCCGACGCCGCCGTCGACGGGGATCACGGCACCGTTGATGTATGCGGCCTCGGGGCTCGCAATGAACCGCACCACGCTCGCGACCTCCGCCGGATCGGCGAACCGGCCCGCGGGGATGGCTGCGAGGTAGGACTCGCGGACCTTCTCGGGCAGGGCCTGGGTCATCTCGGTGTCGATGAAGCCCGGGCTGACGACGTTCGCGGTGATGCCCCGGCCTCCCAGCTCACGGGTGATCGAGCGGGCCATGCCGACCAGCCCGGACTTGCTCGCGGCGTAGTTCGCCTGGCCCGGCGCGCCGTAGAGACCGACCACGCTGGAGATGAGGATGATCCGCCCACGGCGCAGCCGGATCATGCCCTTGCTCGCACGGCGCACGCACTTGAAGGCGCCGGCGAGGTTGGTGGCGATGACGTCGTCGAACTCCTCGTCGCTCATCCGCATCAGCAGGGTGTCGCGGGTGATCCCGGCGTTGGCGACGAGCACCTCGATCGGTCCGCCGAGCAGCTGCTCGGCCTCGTCGAAGGCCGCGTTGACCGACTCCGTGTCGGTGACCTCGCACTTCACGGCCTGCAGGCCCTCCGGGGCGTCGCCCTTGCGGTTGGTGATGACCACGTTGTCGCCACCCTCGACGAAGGCCCGGGCGATGGCCAGGCCGATTCCGCGGTTGCCGCCCGTGACGAGGACGTTCCGGGGGGCAGGGGCGCTGGCGTCGGGCTGCGTCATCGAGGCTCCGTCGGGGTTCGCAGGCGGTCGAGGTGTCGTCCCGAACGCTAGCGAACTACCTGCCGGTATGCCGCGTCCCCGTTCCCGAGGCCCGACGACGTTGGTATGAATGTCGCCATGTCGGACCCCACGCCGGACCTGCCCGACTCGGGCTGGGCCGCCGGCGACCGCGAGTCCGACGAGCGCGTCGCCCGGCGGTCGTTCCTCGCCGAGACGCGCCGGGCACTGTGGTCCCTGCTCGTGGCCGCCGTCGGGGTGACCCTCGGTCTCCTGATCGTCGGTGGGGTCAGCTTCCGCGGCGGACTGCTCGTGGCGTTCGTGCTCGTCGTCCTGCTCTTCGTCCTCGAGGCCCTGCTGAACCCGCTGCTGCGTCGGCTCGCGGCCCGCGGCAGTGTCGTCCTGGCCCTGGTGCTGGGCATCGTCGCCCAGGTGGCCGTCATCGCCGTGGTCGTCGTCGTGTCCGGCGTCGCGGACGCAAGCTGGCTGAACGTGCTGGTCGTCCTCGTGGTGGCCTCGGTGGTCATCAGCCTGGGCCAGTGGCTGGCCACGACGACGGACACCGCGTACATCATCGGCTCGGCGGTGACCAGTCGCCGGCGACGGGACACGGACGGGCCGGCTCCCGCCGTCCGGCCGCGCGGTCTGCTGGTCGTCCAGCTGGACGGCGTCTCCCACGAGGTCATCGAACGGGCCCTGGTGGCCGGGCAGGCGCCGAACCTCGACCGGTGGCTGACGACGAGCCATCGCCTGCACACCTGGTGGTCGACGGTCCCGTCGACGACGCCGGCGAGCATGGCCGGATTCCTCCACGGCGACGACGAGCAGGTGGCGGCGTTCCGGTGGTGGGACCGTGGCGAGGGGCGCCTGCTCGCGACGAGCAAGCCGGCCGACTCGCGGCTCATCGAGGAGCGGTTCGCGGCCGGACAGGGGCTGCTGCGCGACGGCGGTGCGGCGGTGAGCACGACCTACACCGGCGGCGCCGCCGAGTCGTACCTCACGATGAGCCAGGCCGTGGACACCCGCCGGCTCGGCTCGGGTGCTGACTACGTCACGTTCTTCGCCCGGCCGTTCCTCTTCCTCAGCAGCCTGCTGCTGACGATCGGCGAGATGGTCAAGGAGCTGTACCAGGGCCGGCGCCAGCGGGTCCGCGGCGTCGAGCCGAGGATCTCGCGGACCGGGGCATACGTGCTCCTGCGTGGGGTGACCAACGTGCTGCTGCGGCGCCTGAACCTGTCCGTCGTCGCCGAGCAGATGAGCCGAGGCCGTCCGGTGGTCTACGTGGACTTCGTCGACTACGACGAGATCGCCCACCACGCCGGGCCCGAGCGACCCGAGTCGATGGACGCGATCGAGGGGCTCGACACGGTGCTCGGTCATCTTCAGCACGTCGCGGCCTCGGTGGAGACCGCCTACGAGCTGGTCGTCGTCTCCGACCACGGCCAGAGCCTCGGCCAGACCTTCGAGCAGCTGGTCGGCTACTCGCTCGCCGACCGGCTGGCCGAGCTGATGCGCGCCGGCGACGTCGAGCGGGTCGAGAGCACCGCCGGCGAGGAGTGGGGGCCGGTCAACGCCCTCGTCTCGTCGGTGCTGTCCCCGCGGCGCGGCCGGACGGACGCCCCCGTGCTCGGCCCGGACCGCAAGGCGTCCGCCGACGGGCTGCCGGAGCTCGCGGTGACCGGGGGCGGGAACCTCGGCATGGTCTGGTTCCCACGGCTGCCCTCGCGGCCCGACGTCGACGCGGTCAGCGACGCCTGGCCGAACCTGCTTCCCGGGCTGCTCTCGACGCCGGGGGTAGGCCTCGTCATGGTGCTCGGCTCGGCCGGGTCGCTGCTGGTGTTCGGACCCCAAGGCGTGCGCGACCTCGCCGGCGGCGTCCTCGAGGGCGAGGACCCGCTCACCGGCTACCCGAGCCGTACCGCCGCGGACCTGGCCCGGCTCGGCCGGCTCCCCCACTGCGGCGACCTCGTGCTCTTCTCCACGGTGGACCCGTCGGGCCGGATCCACGCGTTCGAGGACCAGGTCGGCTCGCACGGCGGGATCGGCGGCCCCCAGAACCACGCCATCCTCATCCACCCGCGGGACTGGGCCCTGGACGACGACCTCCTCGAGGACGTCGACGGCGTCCGTATGCCGGTGGGGCCGGTCGCGGTGCACCGACAGCTCCTCCGGTGGCGCCGTCGGCTCGGTGCCGGACCCGACGACCTCCTCGACGTCTGATCGGCGCATACGTGATCGGCATTCGTTGGCTGGGGCACGCGACGGTGGTCATCGACCTCGGCGGGGTCCGGCTGCTGACCGACCCGCTCCTTCGTCGCCACCTCGGCGCGCTCCGCCGGGTCGGCCCGACCCCCGATCCCGCATGGTGGGAGGGCGCCGACGCCTCGGTCGTCTCGCACCTTCACCTCGACCACGCCGACCTCCGGTCGCTGCGCGGGCTCGGCGACGCACCGGTCCTCGCCGGTCCCCAGGCCGCGGCCTGGTGTGCTCGCCACGGGCTCGCGTCCGTCGCGATGTCCGACGACTGGTCGGCGATCCCGGGCCGCCACGGCGAGGTCGAGGTCCGCCTGGTTCGGGCGGACCACACGTCCCGGCCGTTGCCCGGCCGGCCGCTGGAGGCATACGGGTTCCTCCTGAGGCACGGGGATGACGTCGTGTGGTTCGCCGGCGACACCGCGCTCTACCCGGAGATGGGCCGCCTGCCCGAGCTGGCTGGAGGCCCGATCGCGTTGGCGTTGTTGCCGATCCACGGCTGGGGCCCGCGACTGTCGGCCGGGCACATGGACGCCGAGCAGGCGGCCGAGGCCGCCGGGCTCAGCCAGGCCGGCCGGGTCGTGCCCGTCCACTGGGGGACGTTCCACCCGCTGGCCATGAACCTCGCGTCGCTGGAGTGGATGACCCGGCCGCTGGCCCTCTTCGAGAGGGCGATGGACCGACGGGGTCTGGGCGACCGAAGCCTCGTCCTCGGGATCGGGCAGTACACCGAGGTGGACTAGGGCTGGTCGAGAACGTCGGGGTCCCGCGAAGTATCGGAGCGAAGCGAAGAACGTCGTGGGGTGACTCAGACGCCCTCGAGACGACCCTCGTGGCGCCGGAGGAAGACGGCCCAGGTCACCAGGCAGCACACGGCGTAGAACGCGATGAACGCCATCACCGCGCCGTCGCCGCTCTTCGAGGTCAGGTAGGACTGCCGGAAGGCCAGGTTGACGAGCACCCCGCCGAACGCCCCGATCGCGCCGGCCAGCCCGATGAGGGCCCCGGCGCGGCGGGTCGACAGGAAGGTCGCCATGGCGACCTCGCCGCCGGAGCCGACCTCCTTCTGGCCCTTCGCCGCGAAGATCGCCGGGATCATCTTGTACGTCGACCCGTTGCCGATCCCGCTGGTGACGAACAGCACGACGAACCCGACGAGGTAGAGCGGCAGCGACTTCATCTGCGCGGCGACGAGGACGACGATCGCCCCCAGCGCCATGACCATGAAGTTGTAGAACGTCACGACCGAGCCGCGGAAGCGGTCCGCGAGTGCGCCGCCCACGGGGCGGATCAGCGACCCCAGGAGCGGGCCGATGAACGTCAGCGCAGCCGCCTTGACCGGGGTGGGGAACTGCTCGGGGAACTGGACCAGCAGCACCTGCCCGAAGGCGAAGCTGAAGCCGATGAACGACCCGAACGTGCCGATGTAGAGCAACGACATGATCCATGTCTCGCGGTGCCGCATGACCTCGCGGATGGCGCCCTTCGCGTTGCTGGCCTGCGCGAGGTTGTTCATCATCAGGGTCGCGCCGAGGGCGGACAGGATGATCAGCGGGATGTAGATCACCACCAGCGCGCGAGGGTGTTGCGAGCCGAGGGTCGCGAGGACCAGGAGGCCGACCAGCTGGACCACGGGGACGCCGAGGTTGCCGCCGCCGGCGTTGACGCCGAGCGCCCAGCCCTTGAGCCGGGCCGGGTAGTAGTGGTTGATGTTGGTCATCGACGACGCGAAGTTACCGCCGCCGACGCCGGCGGTCATGGCCACCAGGAGCAGGGTCGTGTAGGAGACGCCGGGTTCCAGCACGATCCCGATGAGCACCGTCGGGATGAGGAGCATCAGCGCGCTGATGATGGTCCAGTTCCGGCCGCCGAACACCGCGACGGCGAAGGTGTAGGGCACCCGAAGGACGGCTCCGACCAGGGTCGGGAGCGCGGTGAGGAGGAACTTGCCGGCCGCGTCGATCCCGTACTCCGGTCCGAGGAACAGCACGATCACCGACCAGAGGCTCCAGACGGAGAAGCCGATGTGCTCGGACAGCACCGAGAAGAGCAGGTTTCGGCCGGCGATGGCCCGGCCCTTGGCGTTCCAGAAGTCGAGGTCCTCGGGGCGCCAGTCGTCGATCCAGCGGCCGCCGAGACGCCTCGGGGCTTGCGTCGTGGTGGTGGTCTGTGTCGTGGCCATGGGGATCCTTCAGGGGAGGGTGACGACGAGCACGCCGTCGTCGACAGTGACGGGGAAGGTGCGCAAGGCGTAGGCGGCGGTCCGGCACTCGCCGGTGGCGAGGTCGAACGCGTTGAGGTGCAACGGGCAGATGACGACGTGGTCGTCGATCTGGCCGTCGGCGATGGGTCCGCCCCGGTGGGGGCAGACCGCGGAGACCGCGCGGAGCGTGCCGTCGCGGAGCCGGAAGAGGGCCACCTGCTCGCCGTCGAGGGCGTAGGCGCGTCCCTCACCTCGCGGGATGTCGTCCACGGGGCCGAGCCGGTATGCGACGCCGGTGCCGGTCTGCGTCGTGGCCGTCACCACGGGCCTCCGAGGAGGCTCTCGGCCCGGTCCGACGGGACGTGGGGCAGGACCTCCAGCGGCAGCGAGGTCCGGAACTGTCCGGGAGACAGCGGCTCCTTGCCCTGCTGCCAGGGGTCGACGTGGGTGTCGACGTGGTGCTGGACGGCCGCATCGAGGCGTTCGGCGATGCCCTCGCTGTCGTCGACGACGATGGCGCGGATCGTCTCGAGGCCGATCCGGGGGACGAAGTCGTACGTGCGCTCCAGCCACTTGCCGTTCTCGCGGTAGTACTGGAGGAACCTTCCGGTAAGCAGCTTGGCGGTCTCCGCGTCGTCGACGGTGCAGAGCAGGTCGCCCTTGCGGACGTGCGCGCCCGCGGCACCGCCGATGTAGATCTCCCAGTGGCCGCCCTCGATCGCGACGATGCCGACGTCCTTGACGTAGGACTCGGCGCAGTTGCGGGGGCAGCCGGAGACGGCCAGCTTCATCTTGGCCGGGCTCTCCATGCCCGCGAGCCGGGTCTCCAGCTCGACGCCGAGCTTGGTCGAGTCACCGGTCCCGAACCGGCAGAACTCCTGCCCCACGCAGGTCTTCACCGTGCGCATCGACTTGCCGTACGCATACCCGCTGGGCATGTCGAGGTCGGCCCAGACGCCCGGCAGGTCCTCCTTGCGGATGCCGAGCAGGTCGATGCGCTGGCCGCCGGTGAGCTTGACCATCGGCACCTGGTACTTCTCGGCGACGTCGGCGATCCGGCGCAGCTGCTCGGCGGTCGTGACGCCGCCGCGCATCTGCGGGACGACCGAGAACGTGCCGTCCTTCTGGATGTTCGCGTGGACGCGGTCGTTGATGAACCGCGACCCGCGCTCGTCGACCGCGTCCTCGCCCCACATCATCTTCAGCAGCGAGGCCACGCCCATCTTGGACTTCGCGTCCTCGGCGCCCTCCGGGGCGAGGGCCGCGAAGACCTCCGACGCCGACCGGAGATCGCGCGCCCGGATCTCGGCCATCAGCGCGGGCTTCCCCATGGGGATCCCGGGCACGTAGTAGTGGACCGACGGGTCCTCCTCGACGGCACCGTCCGCCGCCCACTCGACGATCTGCGCGACGAGGCTCTTGCACGACCCGCAGCCCTTGCCTGCACGCGTCTGGTCCATGACGGCGGTGACGCTCTTGCAGCCGCCGGCGACCGCACCGCAGATGGCCTCCTTGCTGACGCCGTTGCAGTTGCACACCTGGGTGTCGTCGGGCAGGTCGGCGACCCCGACCTCGGCCGCGGGCCCGCCGAGGTCGAAGAGCAGCTCGGCACGGCGCTCGGGCAGGGGCAGGCCGCGGTCGAAGGCCTGCTGGAGGAAGGCCACCTTGCTGCTGTCGCCGACGAGCGTCGCCCCGATGATGCGGTCGTCGCGGATGACGAGGGACTTGTAGGTGCCGGTGGTCGGCTCCGAGTAGACGACGTGCTCGTCGGTGTCCTTCTCGGGTCCGGCGACACCCATCGAGGCGACCTCGACGCCGGCGACCTTGAGCTTGGTCGCCGTCCGGGAGCCCAGGTAGAGGCTGGTCTCGTCCGTGCGGGTGACCTGGTCGGCGAGGACGACCGCCTGCTCCCAGAGCGGCGCGACGAGGCCGTAGACCTGGCCGCGGTGCTGGGCGCACTCCCCCACGGCGTACACGTCGTCGTCGTCCTGGGTGCGCATCTGGTCGTCGACGACGACCGCACGCTCCACGGTGAACCCGCTGGCGACGGCGAGATCGACGTTGGGGCGGATCCCGGCCGCGACGACCACGAGGTCGCAGGCCAGCTCCTCGCCCTCCTTGAGCCGCACGCCGCGGACCTTGTCCGGACCCCAGACCGCGGTCGTGTAGGTGCCGCAGTGCACGGTGAAGCCCAGTCGCTGGAGGTTCCGCAGCACGACGTCCGCCGCCTCCGGCCCCATCTGCGCGTTCATGACGTGCTGCGCGGCGTGGACGATCTCGACCTCGAGCCCGTAGCGCTGCAGCCCACGGGCGGCCTCCAGGCCGAGCAGACCGCCACCGACGACAACGGCCTTGCGGTGCTCGTCGCGCTGGGCGTAGGCGATCATCGCCCGGGTGTCGTCGAGCGTGCGGAACGCGAAGACGCCGGGGAGCAGGTCCTCCCCGCGCGACCCGGGGAGGTACATCCCCTCCATCTTGGGCATGAACGCGCGGCTGCCCGTGGCGACGATCAGCTTGTCGTAGGGGGTGGTCCGACCGTCGTCGGAGAGGACCACCTTCGCGAACCGGTCGACCCGCGTGACCCGTACACCGGCATACAGGGTGATGTCGTTGTCCTCGTACCAGTCGATGGTGTTGAGGAAGATGTCCTCGTCGGTCTCCTGGCCGGACAGGACGTGGCTGAGCAGGATCCGGTTGTAGTTGCCGTAGGGCTCGTCGCCGAACATGGTGATCTCGAACTGCTCGGCGCCGCCGCGGGCGAGGATCTCCTCGACGGTGCGCGCGCCGGCCATGCCGTTGCCGACGACGACGAGGCGTTCCTTGCTACCGGGCGCGGGTCCCGCGTCGAGGTAGGTCTGCTCGAGGGCGCTCATCAGTGCTCGACCGTCCCGAGGTCGACGACGACGGTGCCCTGCAGTCCGGTGGGCGCGACGAGGTGCAGCTCGATGACCGAGCCACCGTCGATGTCCTCGACGACCCGCAGCGGCACGTGGACGTCGCCCTTGGCGCCGATCGGGAAGTACCGCATCGGCACCCCGTCGCGCATCAGGACGATCGTGATGAGCTCGTCCGTCGTGTTGCCGCCGCGGAAGTAGAGCGCCTGGCTGATGACGCCGTCAGGGACCACGTGGGCCAGCTCGGCGTGGAGGGGAACCGGCTTGTCCATGCCGGCGCCTTCGAAGGGGTAGATCCCTTGGAGGAAGACGTTCTTCGTGATCATCGGTCGGTCCTTTGCTCGGGACGGGCGGGTACGGGCGGGAGGCGGCGTCGGTGTCCGGGTCGGGGGCGCCTTGGCGACGCGCACGGCGCACGCCTTGAACGCCGGCATCCGGGAGAGCGGGTCGAGCACGGGGTTGGTCAGGGCGTTGGCCGCGGACGCGCCGCCCCAGTGGAAGGGGACGAAGACGGTGTCCGACCGGATGCCGGGATCGAGGTGGGCGCGGAAGGTGGCGGTGCCCCGGCGCGAGGTGAGCTCGACCAGGTCGCCGCCGATGACGTCGAGCGACCGGGCGAGGTCGGGGTGCAGCTGCGCCTCGGGCTCGGCGACGGACTGGGCGAGGGCGGTGACCCTTCGGGTCTGCGTCCCGCTCTGGTACTGCGCCATGAGCCGCCCGGTGGTGAGGACGAGCGGGTATGCGACGTCAGGGGTTTCGGCGGGTGCGGTCCAGTCGACACGGACGAAGGTCGCCCGCCCGTCGGGAGTCGGGAAGCGGTCGGCGAACAGCCGGGGCGTGCCGGGATGGTCCTCGGACGGGCACGGCCAGAAGACGCCCTGCTCGGCGTCGATCCGCTCGTAGGTGATCCCGGCGTAGTCGGCGACGCCGCCGGCCGAGGCGCGGCGCAGCTCGTCGAAGACCTGCCGCGGGTCGGCGGAGAAGTAGGCGCCGCGGCCGAGGCGGTCGGCGAGCAGCTTGAGGACGGTGAGGTCGTCGACGACGCCGTCCGGGGGCGGGAGCGCGCGGCGGCGGCGGATGACGCGTCCCTCGAGGTTCGTCATGGTGCCCTCCTCCTCGGCCCACTGGGCCGTGGGGAGGACGACGTCGGCCAGCTCCGCGGTCTCCGACAGGAAGATGTCGGAGACGACCAGGAGGTCCAGGGCCTCGAGCCGTCGGCGCACGCGGTCGACGTCCGGCGCCGAGACCACGACGTTGGAGGCCATGAGGATGAGGGCCCGCACGCCGCCGGGCGTGCCCATCCGGTCGAGCATCTCGAACGCGGAGAGGCCCGGCTTCGGGAGCTCGTCCGGGTCGATCCCCCAGACCGCCGCCACGTGCGCGCGGTCGGCGGGGTCGGCCAGCTTGCGGTACCCGGGCAGCTGGTCGGCCTTCTGGCCGTGCTCCCGGCCGCCCTGCCCGTTGCCCTGGCCGGTGATCGTCCCGTACCCGCTCGCGGGCCGCCCCGGCAGACCGAGGGCCAGGGCGAGGTTGACGAACGCCTGGGCGGTGTCGGTCCCCCGGCTGTGCTGTTCGGCGCCTCGGGCCGTGAGGACCATCGCCGTCGGTGCGGACGCCAGCCACTCGGTCGCCCGGTAGAGGTCGCCGACGGGGACCCCGGTGATCCGCTCGACCCGGTCCGGCCAGTAGGACGAGACGCCGGCGCGCACCGACGCATACCCCTTCGTGCGCTGCTCGACGTACTGGTCGTCGACCCATCCCTCGCGGATCGCGATGTGGAGCATGCCGTTCGCGAGGGCGAGGTCGGTGCCGGGCACCGGCTGGAGGTGTAGAGCCGAGCCGGCGGCCGTCGGGGTGCGCCGCGGGTCGACGACGATGTGCCGAGCGCCCCGGGCCCGGCCCGCGTCGAAGAACTGCATGGCCGGCGGCATGGTGGCAGCGGGGTTCGAGCCGACGAGCAGGATCGTGTCGGCGTCGGCGAGGTCGGCGAGCGGGAAGGGCAGCCCGCGGTCGATGCCGAACGCGCGGTTGCCCGCGGTGGCCGCGGACGACATGCAGAACCGACCGTTGTAGTCGATCATGCTGGTACGCAAGGCAACTCGGGCAAACTTGCCGAACGCATACGCCTTCTCGTTGGTCAGGCCGCCGCCGCCGAAGCAGCCGACCCCGTCGGGCCCGTAGCGCTGTTGGGCTGTCCCGGATGCCGGAGACGATCGCGCCGAGGGCCTCGTCCCAGGAGGCCGGGCGGAACGGGCTGGTGCGGTCGCCGGGGACCGTTCGCAGCAGTGGGCTGAGCAGGCGTTGCGGGTGGTCGAGGAGGTCGGTCGCGTTCCAGCCCTTCGAGCACAGGCCGCCGAGGTTCGTCGGGAAGTCCGGTTGCGGCTGGAGGGTGGCCGGCCGGTCGCCGGCGGTCATGCTGACGCCGCACTGCAGCGAGCAGTACGGGCAGTGCGTCAGCGTCGGGAGCTGGGTTGCGGTCGACCCCACACCACGATGCTTCTGGGGTCGCGTTTCGAGGACCGGCGCGCGCCGTTAACTCTTCTTCACGTTGCGCTCACACGGTTTTCGCAGCGTGGTGAGGCGCCGACGCACCCGGTTCACACGTCCGAAACGCGCCGGAAACGCGGTACTCCTATCTTCGTGTCCTGATGACCGCCCACTCGGCCGAGGCTGCGCACGGGTCCCGGGGTCCGCTCTCGGGGTTCCGGATCGGCGTGACGTCGGACCGGAGGTCCAGCGACCTCGTGTCGGCGTTCGAGCGACGCGGCGCGGAGGTGCTTCACGCGCCCGCGCTGCGGATCGCGCCGCACGAGCAGGACGAGCAGCTGCTCGAGGAGACCCGGGCCCTGGTGGCGGCGCGGCCCGACGTCGTGCTCGTGACGACCGGCTACGGGGTGCGTCGCTGGTTCGAGGTGGCCGACGCGGCCGGGCTCGGGACCGAGCTGACCGAGGTGCTCGACGAGGCCCACGTCATGGCCCGCGGCCCCAAGGCCCTCGGGGCGGTCCGCGCGGCCGGCCTCGAGCACGTGCGGACGACGGTGCACGAGTCGACGGAGGGCATGGTCGACGAGCTCGCGGCGAGCGGGGACGCATACCGGTGCGTGGCGGTGCAGCTGCACGGCTACACCGACGAGACCCAGCTCACGCGGCTGAGCGCTCTCGCGGGCTCGGTCCTCACCGTCACGCCCTACCGCTGGGTCCGGCCGGAGGCGGGCGACCGGTTGTCGCGGTTGATCGAGGCGGCGTGCACCGGGCAGCTGGACGTGGTCACCTTCACGAGCGCTCCAGGCGCGGCGGCCGTGCTCGACGCGGCGTCAGCGATGGGCCGGTACGACGATCTCGTGGCGGCGTTGCGTGGGCGGGTCATGGCGGCGGCGGTGGGTCCGGTGACCGCCGGGCCGCTGGTCGAGGTCGGGGTGGACCCGGTGGTGCCCGAGCGGTACCGGCTGGGTGCGCTGATCCGGCTGGTCTGTGACCGGCTGGCCCGCGACCAGGTGCTGCGGCTGCGGGCGGCCGAGCAGGTGCTCGAGCTGCGCGGCCGGGCGCTGACCGTGGGCGACCAGGAGATCCTGCTGGGGCCGACCGCGCTCGCCCTGTTCCGGCGGCTGGCGGCCACCGAGGCCGTGGTGCCGAAGCGGGACCTGCTGGCCTGTATGCCGGAGGGCGGCGACGAGCACGCCCTCGAGGTGGCGGTCAGCCGGCTGCGGCGGACGCTCGGTTCGACGGGGCTGATCAGCACCGTGGTGAAGCGCGGCTACCGGCTGAACGCGGCGCGCATACCGTCCTGAGGGCGGGCGTGAGGCGTCGTGAAGCGGCCGTGAGGCGGCCGTGAGGCCGGCGTGACAACGGCGTGAGGCGGGGTCGAGGACCGCGACGTAGAGTGAGGAGGTGAGGCACGGTGACGACCAGGAGCGAGTGGTCCAGTCCGTCACCAGCGCGCCTTCGTCCGGGTCCGACGACCAGGGACATCGGGTCAAGCGGTACCTGCTGACCATGGGGATCCGCGTCCTCTGCGGGGCGCTGGCGCTGTTCACCGACGGCTGGGTGCGCTGGACGTTCGTGGCGCTGGCCGTCGTGCTCCCCTACATCGCCGTGGTCATGGCCAACGCGGTCGGACCACGGTTCGGCGAGGACGTGGCGCCGGTCGACCACGTCCAGCCGGCGGCGTTGCCGGAGGCGCGGGACGAGAGCACGGACGAGGACCGGACGATCCACGGCCGCGTCGTCGACGGCTGACGGCCCGGTCCGGTGGCCGACGAGCTGGTCTGCAGCGCGAAGGGTTGCCGCCGCGAGGCGACCCGAGCCCTGCTCTGGAACAACCCCACCCTCCACGACGAGGCGCGCCGGAAGGTGTGGCTGGCCTGCGCCGAGCACGAGGTGACCCTCGGCGAGTTCCTCCGGATCCGCGGGTTCCTCCGCGACACCATCGACGTGGGCGACCTGACCGACGCCCACGGCTGAGCGCGGAGGCGGCTCAGCATCCGAACGCGGTGAGAACTACCCCCTCTGAGGAGAACAACTCACCGCCCTGGACCCCTCCGCGGACGAGGCAGGGGCGCCGGCGACACGTGCGTGGTTCCCCGGACCAGCCCCGGGTCTGCAGGATCGCCCCCACCTCGTTGGCCAGCGCGCACGGGTCGAGGACGTCCGGCCAGAACGCCCGGGCGGTCAGCCAACCGGTCGTTGCGCCACGGCGGTCGCGGCGACCGTCGCGGATCCGTGCGCCACGGCCCTCATGGCCGAGCTCGCCGTCGAGCTCGACGAGCACACGTTGGTCGCGGTACCCGATGTCGTGCCGTGCGGCCGAGGTCGGCGACGCGGACACCTGCCGCTCACCGCGCGGCAGCCCGTGCGCCCGCTCGACATCGCGGACGTAGCGGACCTCCATCGTGCTCTCGGCGCCGCTGGCGACGTCGCCCAGCACCTCTCGAAGCAGGTCACGCCGGGCGTGCCGAGAGCGATCGGCCAGGTGCGACAGGAGGACGGCCTCGGATGTCCGTTGACGTTGGAAGGCCCGGCCGAGCAGCGCGAACAGCTCGTCGATCTCGACCGACTCTGCGAGGTCCAGGATCGTGTCCTCCGCACTCGTGACCCACGGCCACCACAGCTGGTCGACCTGGGAGTCGAGGTCGCGTCGACGCCGCACCGTTGCACCGCGCGGTGGGCGGACTGCGAAGTCGCGGGGTACCAGCAGCTCGAGCTGGCGGGGCGGAGAGTGGATCAGGCCCCAGACGAAGGCTGCGGTGTGATGAGACCAGGCCGCATCGGGACCGCAGGCCAGGTGTGCCGCCGTCGCCGACGCCCACCAGTCATCCCGACCTGGCGTGGTCAGGTAGACGCCGTGCTGGACGCGGCGCCATCGGCCATTGGCCAGCCTGACCTCCACGGCCTTCCCGGACAGACCGGCGTCCAGGCACTGGATACGCGTCACCAGTCCGCTCTGCTCCGAGGCAAGGCGGTCGAGCTCGGCCGGAAACCGAGCGGGAGCGGGCGGTCCGAGCCGTCGGAACCATTCCACCTCGGCCATCGGACCAGCCTGGCGGACGCCGGTCGGGACCCGGGACGCTCATCCACAGGTCCCAAGGCGGTGAGAAAGACCCCTCCGAAGGGAGACAACACACCGCGATGCGGTAGGTCAGCCGCCGATCGAGGACATCGGGCGGTCGGGCTGGCGGAAGCCGGGGTCGCCGATGCCGTGGCCGCGCTTCTTGCGCCACATCTCGCCCTGGATCAGCGCCGCGAGGTCCTCGTCGGAGGCACCCTCTCGCAACGGACCGCGCAGGTCGGTCTCGAGCTCGGAGAACAGGCAGTTGCGGACCTGCCCGTCCGCGGTCAGCCGGGTCCGGTCGCAGGCGGCGCAGAACGGCTCGGAGACGCTCGCGATGATCCCCACGGTGGCGGGCCCTCCGTCGACGAGGAACCGCTCGGCCGGCGCACTCCCCCGCTCGCCCGACGACAGCGGCGTGAGCGTGTAGCGCACGGACAGCCGCTCCCGGACCTCCTCCGCCGACACCATCGACTCGCGGTCCCAGGCGTGCTGTGCGTCCAGCGGCATCTGCTCGATGAACCGCAGCTCGTACCCCCGGTCGAGGCACCACGCGAGGACGTCGGCGACCGCCTCGTCGTTCACACCGCGCATGGCGACGGCGTTGACCTTGACCGGCAGCAGGCCCGCCTCGGCCGCCGCGGCCATCCCCTTCTCGACGTCGGTGAGCCGGTCACGCCGGGTCAGCTGGGTGAACGTCTCCGCGTCGATGGTGTCCAGGCTGACGTTGACCCGGTCGAGCCCCGCGTCGGCCAGCCGCCCGGCGACCCGCTCCAGGCCGACCCCGTTGGTCGTCATCGCGATCTGCGGACGCGGCTTCAGCGCAGCGATCCCCGCGACCACGTCGACGATCGATCGCCGCAGCAGCGGTTCGCCACCGGTGAGCCGAACCTGTCGCACGCCCAGTCCGACGAACACACCGACGATCCGCAGCAGCTCCTCGTCGGTGAGCATCTCGGGCTTCGGCAGCCAGGGCAGCCCCTCCGCCGGCATGCAGTACGTGCACCGCAGGTTGCACCGGTCGGTCACCGACACCCGCAGGTCACGGGCCACCCGCCCGAACTGGTCCGGCATCCCGACCAGCCCCGGAGCGCCGACCGGGCGCAGCGTCGGAGTGGGCAGGGCGGTCACAGTCCCACTGTATGTCGCGAGGGCCCGCAGCCACGCCGGGTAGCGTGAGGCGGTGCTCACGGCGCTCGCCTCGAGGCGCATGCTCGGCGGTCTCGCGCTCGCGCTGGCGTTCGCGGTCGTCTGCATCTTCCTGGGCCGCTGGCAGTGGGGTCGCTACGAGGAGCGCTCCGTGCAGGCACAGGCCGTGAGCAGCCACTACGCGGCGGCTCCGGTGCCCCTCGGCTCGGTGACCGCACGCATACCCCCGTCCGAGGAGGACCAGTGGCTGCGGGTCTCCGCCACCGGCCGGTATGCGACGGGGCAGCAGCTCCTCGTCCGCAACCGGTCGCTCGACGGTCAGCCGGGCCTCGAGGTGCTCGTCCCGCTCGACCTGAGTGGTGACCTGACCGGGACCCGGGTGTTCGTGGACCGCGGCTGGGTCGCCAACGCGGACTCCGCCGCCGACCTCCCCCAGGTGCCGCCGACCCCTACCGGTGAGGTGACCGTCGAGGGGTGGCTGCGCAGCGGCGAGCCCGACCTCGGCAAGGAGCTGCCCGCGGGCCAGCTGGCCAGCATCGACCTGGGTGCGGCGGCGCGGCAGACCGGCGGGGGCCAGGTGCTCGACGCCTACCTCGTGCTCGGTTCGGAACAACCGGGCGGCCCACGGCCGGCGCCGCTCGAGGCGCCGGACACCGACCTGGGCCCGCACCAGGCCTACGCGATCCAGTGGTGGCTCACGTCCGCGTTCGGGCTCGTCCTGCTCGGGTACCGCCTGCGCGTCGACGCCGAGGCCCGTCGCGAGGCCATCACGACGGTCCCGAAACCCAAGAAGGTACGCATCTGGGACGAAGAGGATTCTTAAGCCTCGAGCTGCTCCAGGCGGTACCGCACCATGTCGCGCACCACGTCGTCCGGCGGCATCGCGTCGGGCGTGAACGCCACGAGGCCCTTCGTCACCCGGAACCCGGGCAGGCGGTCGCGGACCCGGTCGTTGATCTCGGGGGCGAACACGAACAGGCTCAGGTGTGCCTTCGCGGCCTTGAACCCCAGCAGCGGCCGCCCGCGCCACCGGAAGGCCGGCGCGCCGTAGCTCGTCCCCTGCTCCGCGTCCGGCGCGACCTCGAGCACGAGGTCGGCGATGTGCTGCAGCGCGGCCCGCTCGTCGGCCGGCTGGTCCGTCAGGTATGCGTCGACGTCGCCCATCGGTCCACGCTAGCGGCGTTACCATGACGAGTGGCCAGGGCAGCCCGCCGCCTGCACCCCTGACGGGGACGGTGAATGCCCATTGCAGTGCAACCGTTCGACGCGTCAGCGATGCGCCCTCCACGACCTGGGCGGACCCGCTCTCAGCAACGCAGGCACCTGGTCCACCGTCCGCCGGGAAGAACCGCATCATGACGACCACCCCACATCCGGACCCCAAGGCGATGGCTCGCCTGCTGCGCGCGGCGCTTGCCGACCGCGGCGTCACCGTCGGACACGGCGAGGCCCTCGAACTCGTCGCCCGACAGCTCGGAGCGCGGGACTGGAACACTCTCGCCGCCACGTCGTCCGCCGCCTCCTCGAGCGACCGCCACGTGGTGCCGATCCTGCGCGTCTTCGACGAGGCGGCCGCCCTGGCGTTCTACGTCGACTACCTCGACTTCAGCGTCGACTGGCGCAACGAGACCGGCGGCCACGAGCCCCTCTACGCGCAGCTCTCCCGCGGGGACGCCCGCCTCCACCTCAGCGGCCACCACGGCGACGCGAGCCCCGGCAGCGGCGTCCTCGTCCCGGTGCCCGACGCGCTCGACCTCCAGCTCTCGCTCAAGGCCAAGGAGTATGCCTACGCGAACCCCGGGATCGAGGACCGTCCCTGGGGTCGGGTCGTCACCGTGATCGACCCGTTCAGCAACCGGATCGTCTTCGTCGAGTCGAGCCGTCCCACGCCGGCGGCGACGTCGCCGGAGACCGAACCGCGACCCGGCGAGGCGGCCGCACCGATCGTCCTGCACCTCTGGGTCGCCTGCTCGCCGGAGCGGGCCTTCGAGGTCTTCACCGAACGGTTCGGGGAGTGGTGGCCGCGGGACGCGTACTCGCCCGGCCCGCTGCGCGGCATCCGGGTCGAACCCCGGGTGGGGGGCGAGGTGGCGATGCTGCTGGAGGCCGGCGACGCCTACCCGCTCGGCGAGGTCCTGGTCTGGGAGCCGGGCCACCACTACGCCCAGTCGTTCACTCTCGCTCAGGACCCGACGTACCCCAGCCGGCTCGACGTGACGTTCGAGGTGGGGAAGCACGTCGGCGGGACCCGGGTGCGGTTCGCGCACGGCGGCTGGACGCCGGCCAACGTCGCCGGGCGGGCGCGGTTCAGCGAGTGGGACCTGCTGCTCGGCCAGTACGCGGCGCTGGCCAACACCGTCGCCTGAGGGTTAGGGCGTCGGCGCCGCGGCGGCCAGCTCCGCCTCGGTGGCGAACTGGGTCTCGTAGAGGTCGGCGTACAGGCCCCGCTGAGCCAGCAGCTCGGCGTGACGACCGCGTTCGACGATGCGGCCGTCGTCGACGACGAGGATCTGGTCGGCGCCGCGCACCGTCGACAGCCGGTGGGCGATGACGAGGGAGGTCCGACCGGTGAGCGCGGCGTCAAGAGCGCGCTGGACGGCCACCTCCGACTCGGAGTCGAGGTGGGCGGTCGCCTCGTCGAGGACGATCACCCGGGGGCCCTTGAGGAGCAGCCGCGCGATCGCCAGGCGCTGCTTCTCGCCCCCGGAGAGGCGGTGTCCGCGGTCTCCCACCACCGTGTCCAGGCCCTCGGGGAGGCTGTCGACCAGCCGGAGGACCTGGGCGGCCGCGAGCGCGGCCCGCATCTGCTCCTCGGAGGCGTCGGGTCGGGCGTAGGAGAGGTTGGACCGGATCGTGTCGTGGAAGAGGTGGGCGTCCTGGGTGACGACGCCGATCGAGTCGTGCAGCGACTCCATCGTCACGTCCCGGAGGTCGACGTCGCCGACCCGCACGACGCCTGATCCCGGGTCGTAGAGCCGTGACACGAGCGCCGTGATCGTCGTCTTCCCGGCTCCGGACGGCCCGACGAGGGCGACCAGCTGCCCGGGCGCCACCGAGAACGTCACGTCGTGGAGCACGTCGTCCCCCGCCCCCCGGTCGCCGGACGAGGTCGACTCCAACGAGGCGAGGGACACCTCGTCGGCGGAGGGGTACCGGAACGACAGGTGCTCGACGTCGATCCCGAGGGGTCCGTCGGGCAGCGTGCCGGCGTCGTCCTTCTCGGTCACCAGGGGCTGCAGGTCGAGCACCTCGAAGACCCGCTCGAACGACACCAGGGCGGTCATGATGTCGACCCGGACATTGGAGATCGCGGTGAGCGGCGCATACAGGCGGGCGAGCAGCGCGGCCAGGGCGAGCAGGGTGCCGACGGTGAGGGCGCCGTTGACGGCCATCACGCCTCCGAACCCGTAGACCATCGCGGTCGCCAGCGCGGCCACCAGGCCGAGCGCCACCATGAACACGGTGCGGTTCAGGGCGATGCTCACGCCGGCGTCGCGGACCTTGGCCGCCCGCTCGGCGTACTCGCGGTCCTCGCGGGCCGGGTTGCCGAAGATCTTGACCAGCAGGGCGCCGGCGACGTTGAACCGCTCGGTCATCCGGCTGCCCATGTCGGCGTTGAGGTTCATCTGGAGCGTCGACAGACCGGCAAGCCGCTTGCCCATGATCCGAGCCGGAATGATGAAGAACGGCACCAGAACGAGGGCGCCGAGCGTCAGCTGCCACGACAGGGTGAACATCGCCGCGACGATGAGGACGAGCGACACCGCGTTGCTGACCACGCTCGAGAGCACCGACGTGAACGCCGCCTGGGCGCCGATGACGTCGGAGTTGAGGCGGCTCACCAGGGAACCGGTCTGGGCGCGGGTGAAGAAGGCGATCGGCTGGCGCAGCACGTGCGAGAAGACCTCGGTGCGCAGGTCGTAGATGAGGCCCTCACCGATCCTCGAGGAGTACCACCGCTGCGCCATGGTCAGCCCCGCGTCGAACACGGCCAGGACCGCCACAACGAGCGAGAGCCGGATGACGACGCTGGAGTCCTTCGGCGTCACGCCGTTGTCGACCAGGTCCTTGAGCAGCAGCGGGACGGCCACCATGACGAAC
Organism: uncultured Actinomycetota bacterium; assembly: GCA_963713345.1. GTDB lineage: Bacteria > Actinomycetota > Actinomycetes > Actinomycetales > Dermatophilaceae > Lapillicoccus. The sequence continues at coordinate 112,538 of CAVQLI010000012.1, forward strand.
GCGTCGACCACCACGAGGACGAGGAAGACGATGATCGGACGCAGGAACGGCCGGGCGTAGCCGACGACGCGACGGGTCGTGCCCGGGGTCAGCTTCCGGTCGACCACGTCGGAGTCCCGGGTCATGGATCGCATGACCATCCAGCCAGACATGCTCACGCGCTCGCCCTCCTTCGACCTCAGCCCTAACACTCCGCTCTCGGCACGCTATTCCGTCAGGGCGACAACGGCTGCACGATCTGGACCGGGTTCCCGTCCGGGTCGGCCAGCCAGGCGATGAGCAACCGACCCAGCCACTCCTGAGGCTCCTTCAGGCCGGGGACACCCGCAGCGACCAGCTCGGCGTAGGCCGAGCGGACATCCTCGGTCCAGAGGACGACCGCGGCGCGCTGGCCGGTCGCCACCGGGGCGAGGCCATGGTCGTCGCGCGTGGAGTCCACCGAGGCGATGCCGATCCGGTAGCCGTCCAGCACGAGGTCGACGTGGATGGGCTGCCCGGTCACGGGGGTGCGAAAGACCTCCTCGAAGCCCAGCGACGCGTAGAACGCCGCGCTCCGGGTGACATCCGTGCTGAACAGGACGACCTGGGGCTCGCGGAACTCCGCCACCGGCGGTCAGCCCCGGGCGCGCTCGGCGAGGGCGCGCAGAAGGCCGGCCTGAGCCGCACGCTCGGCCGCCAGCTGGTCGGCCGCACCGGCGTGGATCGCGTTGGCCAGCAACGGTTTCAGTGCCCTGAGCGAACCCTCCGGGGTCGCCAACAGCGGCCGCCACCAGGTCGGCGGTCGCGGAGTCGAGGTCGTCGCGCGGCACCACCGCCGTGGCCAACCCGAGGTCGGACGCCTCCCGCGCGCCCACGAACCGGCCGGTCGCACAGATCTCGAGGGCCCGCGCATACCCGACGAGATGGACGAGCGGTCCGGTCCCCCCGAGGTCCGGAACGAGCCCGAGCTGGGCCTCCCGCATACAGAGCTGGGCGTCGTCGGCGAGCAGTCGCAGGTCGGCCGCCAGAGCCAGCTGGAACCCGGCCCCGACCGCGTGCCCTTGGACCGCGGCGACGACGACCGCCGGTACCGAGCGCCAGATCGCGAAGCCGCGCTGGAAGCCCGCGATGGTGTCGTCGAGCCCATCCGCGACGGCGAGCTCGAGGATGTCGGGCTCACCCGGCATACCGCCCGGCGCGAGCATCTGCCGGTGGAGGCCGGCGGAGAAGGACGCCCCCTCCGCCCGGATCACGACGACCCGGACCTCCGGTGGCAGCGACTCCCCCACCTGCGCCAGCGCGAGCCACAGCGACGGCGTCTGCGCGTTGCGCGACTCCGGGTTCGCGAGGGTCAGGGTGAGGACCGGGCCGTCGTGGTGGACCCGGATCCCCGGGTGGACGTCTGACACGGGCGCAGGCTACCGCTCCGACGAGAGCGCCTCCCGCGCGCGGTGCACGAGGAGGTCGGCGAGGGCGTCGGTCTGGCCGAGGGTCCCCGGCACGACCTCGGCGCCGGCTTTCTCGGCGTGGGTGACCATCCGGTCGCGCAGCACGCCCTCGGCGACCATGTAGGTCACGACCAGCACCCGCCGGGCTCCCTCGGCCCGCAGCCGGTCCGCGACCGCCTCCACATCGTCCCCACCCGCCAGTGCCGCCACTCCCCACGGGCCCCAGCCGGCGAGGATCTGTTCGGCGACCGCATCGCCGATCGCGCTGATGGCTTCGCGGTCGGACGACCCGCCGGCGAAGAGCACCACGCCGGTATGCGGGTCGGGTCGGAAGCCCGCACGGGCCAGCAGCTCGTCGGCCGCGGTGAAGAGCAGAGGGTCCGGACCGAGCGCACCGGCCACCGCGTAGCGGCCTCGGCCGAGGGCGTCCATCGCCGCCGCCGCCTCGGGGACGTCGGTCTTGACGTGGTAGGCGGTGGTCAGCAGCAGCGGGACGAGGACACCCCCGTCGAGCCGTTTCGCCACCTCGGTCGCCGACGGCGGGTGGTGGTCGAGGTACGCGGCGTGCACGTGTCCCGGCCAGCGCCGCCGGACGTGCTCGGCGAGCTTCTCCACGCCGCGCGGCGTGGCGGGGGTCCGGCGAGCCGTGGGCGAGCAGGACCATGCTCGGGGCCGCGTCGGCCAGGAGGGACGCGCGGGACCAGGTCGCCGAGCTGCTCGCGGATCCGGACGACCTCGCCGACGACGACGACCGCCGGCGAGCGGACCCCTTCGCGCTCCGCGACCTCGGCCACGTCGGCCAGCGTCGTCACCGTCGTCCGTTGGGCGGGGGTCCAGCCGGACTCGACGAGCGCGACCGGCGTCGTCGGCGGCCGACCGGACTCGACCAGCCGGCGCGCGGTGTCGGCCAGCGCGGTCACGCCCATGAGCAGGACGACCGTCGAGGTCATCGGCGCGTCCCGCAGGGCGTCGAGCGCCGCGGTCGCACCGTCGTGCGCGGATGCCACGACGAAGGACGCCGTGATCCCGCGGTGCGTCACGGGGATCCCGGCGGCGGCCGGTACCGACACGGCGGACGTCACACCCGGGCACGACCTCGACCGGAACCCCGTGTGGCGGCGCAGTGGAGGGCCTCCTCGCCACCCCGGCCGAGGACGAAGGGGTCACCGCCCTTGAGCCGCACGACGTTGCGGCCGAGCCGGGCATGGTCGACGAGGATCTCGTTGATGCGGGACTGCGGGACCGGGTGGTTGCCCGGGCGTCTTGCCGACGTCGACGACCTCGACGTCGGGACTCAGCACGTCGAGCAGGTCGCGTGGGCCGAGCCGGTCGGTGACGACGACGTCCGCCGCGGCGAGCAGGGCTGTCGACCGCGGACGGTGATGAGGTCCCGGGTCACCGGGGCCACCGCCGACGAGGGCAACCCGACCCACCAGGGGGCGTCCGTCAGGTCCCGACGGGGGGCGTTGGCGGCGGACCGGTAGCAGGCCGCTGTCGAGGCCGGCGAGGACGGCGTCGCGGACCGCGGCCGCCCGTCTCGGGTCGCCGCCGCCGGTGACGGCCACGGTGACCCCCTCGGCGACGGTCCCGACCGCGCCGTGGGCGACGGCGGGCGTCCAGACGCTCGAGGCGTCGGCGTCGTCGGCCCGGACGCACCAGACGCGGGCTCGTCGCAGGCCGTCGCGACCACCGCGTTGACGGCCGGCGAGTCGGTCGTGGCGTGCACCAGCCAGGCCGGCTCCGGCTCGAGGACGTCGCGCGGCTGGAACCGCCGCTGCCGCCACCGGAGCCGTCCGGCCCCCGCCGCCTCGCGGATCTCGGTGCTCGAGTCGGGCGCGATGACGTCGACCATGGCTCCGGCGTCCAGCAGGGCCGCGATGCGCCGGGTCGCCACGGTGCCCCCGCCCACGACGAGGACCCGGCGGCCCGCCAGCCGAAGCGTGGCGGGATATCCCGGAGTGTCGGCCACGGGGGCCTCCTTCAGCGTGGGGCTGGTCGACGCACGGCGACCGATGGGCATCCGACGGTCAGAACTCCGGCTCGCCCGCCATCGCGCTCGGTAGGGGGGCCAGTCGGCCATGCCCGCCGCCAGAGTGGTGCCGTCCGCCTCGTCGATGAGCAGGAAGGCACCGGTCCGTCGCAGGTCAGCGGTAGTCGTCGAGCGCGTACCGGCTCGGCCAGCCGGACGCGGACCCGCCCGATCGCGTTGAGCGGCAACGACGCCGGGGCGGGCCCACGCCGCATGGTGGTGATGTCGAGCTCGTCGACCAGGTCGTCCACGAGGCCTCGGACGTTGCGGGTGCCGACGCGGAGCAGGACACGGTCTCGCTCGCGCAACGGGCGGTCGGACAGGACCGCGAGCGTCCCGACGATCTCCTGCACGACCTGCGGCTGGTGCTCGACCGACGCGATGAGGTCGCCGCGGGAGACGTCGAGGTCGTCGGCCAGTCGCAGCACCACCGACTGCGGCGCGAAGGCGACGTCGTGCTCGTCGGGGCGACCCGGCTCGCCGGGCGTGGCCGAGCGGTCGATGCCCACCACCGTGGTGCGTGAGCCGGCGGGCAGGACGACGACCTCGTCGCCCACGTGGACGACTCCCGAGGCCAGCCGACCGGCATACCCCCGGTAGTCGCGGTGCTCGGCGCCCTGCGGGCGGATGACGTACTGCACCGGCATCCGCAGCGGCTGCTCGGCGGGGTCGGTGCCGACCGGGACGGACTCGAGGTGCTCGAGGAGGGTCGGCCCCGCATACCAGGAGGCGCGGGTCGGACCGGTCGACGACGTTGTCGCCGAACAGGGCCGAGACGCGGCACCGCCAGGACGTCGACGACGCCGAAACCGCTTGCCAGAGAGACGAACTCGGCCACGTGTCGTGTCGAACGTCCGCTGGTCCCAGTCGACGAGGTCCATCTTGTTGACCGCGAGCGCCACGTGCCGGACCCCGAGCAGCCCGGTGACCGCGAGGTGCCGGCGGGTCTGCTCGACGACACCGTGGCGAGCGTCGATGAGGATCAGGGCGAGCTCGGCGGTCGAGGCGCCGGTGACCATGTTGCGGGTGTACTGGACGTGGCCCGGGGTGTCGGCGAGGACGTAGGACCGGGTGGCGGTCGAGAAGTACCGGTAGGCGACGTCGATGGTGATGCCCTGCTCGCGCTCGGCGCGCAGGCCGTCGGTGAGCAGCGCCAGGTCGGCGTGTCGAGGCCCCGGTCGCGGCTGACCCGTTCGACGGCGTCGAGCTGGTCGGCGAGAACCGACTTGGTGTCGTAGAGCAGCCGGCCCACGAGCGTGGACTTCCCGTCGTCGACACTGCCCGCCGTCGCCAGCCGGAGCAGGTCGTGCCGAGGAGCGCCGGGCTCGAGGTCCGAGTCCGGCGCCGAGTGAGCGACCGACATCAGAAGTAGCCCTGCTTCTTGCGGTCCTCCATCGCGGCCTCCGACATCCGGTCGTCGGCCCGGGTGGCGCCGCGCTCGGTCAGCCGGGACGCGGCCAGCTCGAGGATGACGTCCGCGACGTGCTGCGCGCGTCCGAGTCGACCGCGCCGGTGCAGCTCATGTCGCCGACGGTGCGGTAGCGGACGCGTCCGGGTCTCGACCGTCTCATCGGGCTTCGGGCCGCCCCACTCGCCCGCCGTCGAGCCACATGCCGTCGCGCTGAAGACCTCGCGCTCGTGCGCGTAGTAGAGGTCGGGCAGCGACGATGCCCTCGCGCTCGATGTAGCGCCAGACGTCGAGCTCGGTCCAGTTGGACAGCGGGAACACGCGGACGTGCTCGCCGGGGGCGTGCCGGCCGTTGTAGAGGTCCCAGAGCTCGGGGCGCTGGCGGCGCGGGTCCCAGGCGCCGAACGCGTCGCGCAGGCTGAAGACGCGCTCCTTGGCCCGGGCCTTCTCCTCGTCGCGGCGGCCGCCGCCGAACACGGCGTCGAACTTGTCGGCCTCGATGGCGTCGAGCAGCGGGACGGTCTGGAGCGGGTTCCGGGTGCCGTCCGGGCGCTCGCGCAGCCGGCCGTCGTCGATGTAGTCCTGCACGTGGGCCACGACGAGCCGCAGCCCGAGCCGGGCCACGGTCTCGTCGCGGTAGTCGAGCACCTCGGGGAAGTTGTGGCCGGTGTCGACGTGGAGCAGCGCGAACGGCGGCGCCGCGCGGCGCAAAGGCCTTGACGCGCAAGGTGCAGCATCACGACGGAGTCCTTGCCGCCGCTGAACAGGACCACCGGGCCGCTCGAACTCGCCGGCGACCTCGCGGAAGATGTGGATCGCCTCCGCCTCGAGGTGGTCGAGGTGGTCCAGCGACAGCGGGATGTGGGACGCGACCGGGCGGTCGACGAGGCGGTCATGTGTGCAGCCCGCATTCGGTCTTGGCGCGGCCCGACCAGCGGCCCGCGCGAGGGTCTTCGCCGTCGGCGACGGCGCGGGTGCACGGCGCGCACCCGATCGAGGCGTATCCGATCTGCCGCAGCGGGTTCTCGAAGACCCCGTTCTCCTGCGCGTAGCGCTCGACGTCGTCCTCGGTCCAGGCGGCGATGGGGTTGAGCTTGACCATGCCCCGCCGCTCGTCGACCCCGACGATCGCGATGTCCGTACGCGTGGGGGCGTCCTCGCGCCGCATACCGGTGACCCAGGCGCGGTGGGTGGAGAGGGCGCGCTCCAGCGGCTCGACCTTGCGCAGCGCGCAGCACTGGTCGGGGTTGCGGTCGTGCAGCTTCGGGCCGTACTCCGCGTCCTGCTGGGCGACGGTCTGCAGCGGCAGCACCGTCCGCATCCGGATCGGGAGCATCGCCGCGTACGCGTCGCGGGTGCCGAGGGTCTCGGCGAAGTGGTAGCCGGTGTCGAGGAAGAACACGTCGGTGCCGGGGACGGTCGTACCGACCAGGTGGAGAAGCACCTCGTCGCCCATCGAGCTGGCGACGGTCAGGTCCTCCCCGAAGGTCTCGGCGGCCCAGCGAACAGCCTTGCGGGCGGTCTCGACCCGCTGCTCGTAGGCGTCGGGCCCGGCTCCGGTGCCCTCCTCGCCGACCAGGGCGGCGCCCTCGGCGGCGAGCCGACGGATCTCGTCGAGGTCGCGCTCGACGCGTGACGCGGTGGTGGTCATATCCGGCCTCCTGTCGGCTCCGGTCGGCGGTTCGCGGGGATGCTGGCGTGGTCGACCCTCACCAGGGACACGCTGAACACGTGCGCGCACGAGCGGCAGGACCAGGCGGTGTCGTCGTCCTCGACCGGCCGGAGGTCCTCGTCGCCGCAGAAGGGGCAGTAGAGGGGTGTCGCGGCGCGGCTCATCGCAGCGCCTCCTCGTCGGCCCGGCGGGCCCACGCGGCGAAGCTCTCGTCGGCGTCGGCGCGCTGCTCGAGGTAGCGGCGGCCGAGGCGCTCGACGTAGTCGGGCACGTCGTCCGCGGTGACGCGCAGCTGACGGGTCTTGCGGGCCAGCTGGGGGTCGTCGCCCAGGCTGCCGCCGAGGTGGACCTGGAACCCCTCGACCGACTCGCCGGACTCATCGGTCATGACGAGGCCCTTGAGTCCGACGTCGGCGACCTGGAACCGGGCGCACGAGTTCGGGCAGCCGTTGACGTGGATGGACAGCGGGCTGTCCCACTCGGGCAGGCGGCGCTCCAGCTCCTCCACGACCGTGCGAGCGCGCGCCTTGGTCTCGACGAGGGCCAGCTTGCAGAACTCGATACCGGTGCAGGCGAGCACGCCACGGCGGAACTCGGTGGGCCGGCTGGACATGCCGACCTCGGCCAGGCCGGTCTCGAGGGCCGCGACCTGCTCGTCGGGTACGTCGAGGACGAGCAGCTTCTGGTGGGTGGTGAGGCGGACGCGGCCGGAGCCGTGGGTGGCGGCCAGCTCCGCGACCCGCGCGAGGACGTCGCCGCTGACCCGGCCGGCGACCGGCGAGACGCCGACCCAGTTGCGGCCGTCGACCTGGCGGTGGACGCCGATGTGGTCGCGGCGGTGGTCGGGCGGGAGCGCGGGTGCTGGGCCGTCGAGCAGGGCCCGACCGAGGTAGTCCTTCTCGAGAACCTCGCGGAACTTCTCGGCGCCCCAGTCGGCGACGAGGAACTTGAGGCGGGCCCGGTTGCGCAGCCGGCGGTACCCGTGGTCGCGGAAGATCGAGACGACGCCGACCCAGACCTCGGGGATCTCCTCGAGGCTGACCCAGGCGCCGAGGCGCTGGGCGAACATCGGGTTGGTCGAGAGGCCGCCGCCGACCCAGACGTCGAACCCTGGTCCGAACTCCGGGTGGACGACACCGACGAAGGACACGTCGTTCGCCTCGTGGGCGACGTCGAGGCTGGGCGAGCCGGAGATCGCGGTCTTGAACTTCCGCGGCAGGTTGGAGAACTCGGGGGCGCCGATGTAGCGGTCCCGGATCTCCTCCAGGGCCGGCGTGCCGTCGACGATCTCGTCGGCGGCGATGCCCGCCACGGGCGAGCCGAGGATGACGCGCGGCGTGTCGCCGCAGGCCTCGGTCGTCATGAGACCGACCGCCTCGAGGCGCTCCCAGATCGCGGGGACGTCCTCGATGCGGATCCAGTGGAGCTGGATGTTCTGGCGGTCGGTGATGTCGGCGGTGTTGCGGGCGAAGTCCTGGCTGACCCCGGCGATGGCGCGCAGCTGCTCGCCCGAGAGCGCACCGCCGTCGGAGCGGATCCGGAGCATGAAGTACTCGTCGTCCAGCTCGCTGGGGTCCAGCGTGGCCGTCTTGCCGCCGTCGATACCCGGCCGACGTTGCGTGTAGAGGCCCCACCAGCGCATCCGGCCCCGCAGGTCGTCTCCGGGGATCGCGGCGAACCCGTTGCGGGAGTAGTCGTCGATGATCCGCTGGCGGACGTTGAGGCCGTCGTCGGCCTGCTTGAACTCCTCGTTGTGGTTCAGCGGCGTCCGGTCGCCGTCGGCCCACGCACCGGTTGCCTTGCCCGCCTGCCGGGCCGGGCGGGCGGGCGCAGCCCCAGCCGGTCGGACGGGAGAGGTGGGCGCGGCGGACACCCGTTCAGTGTTCTCTCGGGGCGTGCCGGATCGCATAACTGTCCATTATATGAACCCGCAGATCGCGTTATGTACGCATGGGTTCCCGGCGGCGGTGAACCGGGTCAAAGCGGGACACGTCTCCCCGGTTACGCCGGGGACCGGCCGGTCGTCGGCGACCTTCGGAACGGAGTACCCCGATGCTCGCACGTGTCCGTACTCTCACCCCCCATCGCCGCACCTTGCTCGCGTTGGGAACCGCGATCGGGACGGTGGCCGTCGCCGGTCCCGCCGCCGCCGAACACGGCGGCGCCCCCGCCATCCCGCTCAACACCGAGCAGGAGACCACCGGTTCCGACACCGGCGCCAGCGGCTTCTTCAGCTACACGATCCAGGGCAGCCAGCTCTGCTACACGCTCAGGTCCGCGGCCTGTCGCTCCCCGCCGTCGCCGCACACATCCACAAGGCGCCGCGACACGTCGCCGGCGCCGATCGTCATCCACCTTCCCCGCCGTGCCGTCGGCGACGACCGGCGAGGCGTCCGCGTGTACGTCACTCCGGCCGCCGCGTTGTTGGCGGCCTCCAGGCGAACCCGAAGGCGTACTACGTCAACGTCCACACGGCGACGTTCCCCGGCGGAGAGGTCCGCGGCCAGATGAAGTGATCGCGTTGCGCCTGGGACTGGTCAGGGCGGTGACTTTCACCCCTCCTGAGGGGGAGAAGTCACCGCCCTGAGCGTCGACGCGAGGTCAGGCGAGCGCGACGAGATCGCGGTAGTCGGGGCCCCAGAAGTCCTCGACGCCGTCCGGCAGCAGGAGGACCCGCTCCGGCTCCAGCGCCTCGACCGCACCCTCGTCGTGGGTGACCAGGACGACGGCGCCCTTGTAGGTGCGCAGGGCGCCGAGGATCTCCTGGCGCGACGCGGGGTCGAGGTTGTTGGTGGGCTCGTCGAGCAGCAGCACGTTGGCCGACGACACCACCAGCATGGCCAGCGACAGCCGGGTCTTCTCGCCGCCGGAGAGCACCCGGGCCGGCTTGTCGACGTCGTCACCGGAGAAGAGGAACGAGCCGAGGGTCTTCCGCACGTCGGTCTCGCCGAGCGCGGGGGCGGCGGACTTCATGTTGGCCAGCACGGTGCGGTCCACGTCGAGGTTCTCGTGCTCCTGGGCGTAGTAGCCGAGCTTCAGCCCGTGCCCCGGCTCGACCTCGCCGGTGTCCGGGGTGTCCACCCCCGCGAGGATCCGCAGCAGCGTCGTCTTCCCGGCGCCGTTGAGACCCAGCACGACGACCCGCGAGCCCCGGTCGACCGCGAGGTCGACGTCGGTGAACACCTCCAGCGACCCGTAGGACCGCGACAGCCCGGACGCGCGTAACGGCGTCCGGCCCGAGGGAGCCGGGTCGGGGAACCGGATCTTCGCCACCTTGTCGGACACCCGCTCGCCCTCGAGGCCGGCCAGCAGCCGCTCGGCCCGGCGGGCCATGTTCTGGGCGGCCACCGCCTTGGTGGCCTTGGCCCGCATCTTGTCGGCCTGGGCCATCAGGGCGCCGGCCTTCTTCTCGGCGTTCTGGCGCTCGCGCTTCCGGCGCCGCTCGTCGGTCTCGCGCTGCGTGAGATAGGGCTTCCAGCCGACGTTGTAGAGGTCCATCTCGGCCCGGTTGGCGTCGAGGTGGAACACCCGGTTGACCACGGTGTCGAGCATCTCCACGTCGTGGCTGATGACCACGAGACCGCCCTGGTAGCCGCGCAGGAAGTCGCGCAGCCATCCGATCGAGTCGGCGTCGAGGTGGTTCGTAGGCTCGTCGAGGAGCAGCGTGGGCGCGCCGGAGAAGAGGATGCGGGTCAGCTCGACCCGTCGCCGCTGGCCGCCGGAGAGGGTGCGGAGCGGCTGGTCGAGGATCCGGTCGTCGAGCCCGAGCGCCGAGGCGATCCGTGCGGCCTCGGACTCCGCCGCGTACCCGCCCTGGGCGTTGAACGCCGCATCGAGCCGCTCGTAGCGCCCCATCGCCTTCTCGCGGACCGCGTCGTCCTCCGAGGCCATGAGCTTCTCGGTGGCCCGCAGGTCGCGGACGATCGTGTCGAGCCCGCGCGCGGAGAGGATGCGGTCGCGGGCCAGCATGGTGAGGTCGCCGGTGCGCGGGTCCTGTGGGAGGTAGCCCACGTCGCCCGACCGCGTCACGGTGCCGGCCGCCGCCTGGGCCTCACCGGCGAGCACCTTGGTGAGCGTCGTCTTGCCCGCGCCGTTGCGCCCGACCAGCCCGACGCGGTCGCCCGGGGCGATGCGGAAGGTCGCGCCGTCGAGGAGGAGCCTCGGACCGGCGCGCAGCTCGATCCCCGAGGCCACGATCACAACCGTCGATTCTGCCAGTGCGGGCTCCGCGGACCGAATCGCTTTCCCCAGGGTCCGGTACTGTCGCCCACCGTGACGCGCGCGATCGAGGTCCGTACGGTCGACGCCGCGCACCACCTCGCGTTCGTCGAGGCTCGCTCGGGCAGCTTCCTGCAGACGCCGGCGTGGGGGCGGCTGAAGACCGACTGGCGGGCCGAGTCGCTGGGTTGGTTCATGGACGGGGAGATGGTGGGCGCCGGCCTCGTTCTCTACCGGAGCCTCCCCCGCATCGGCCGCTCCCTCGCCTACCTGCCCGAGGGCCCGGTCACCGACTGGGACGCTCCCGAGGCGCTGGACGTGCTGCGGACCCTGCGCGACCACGTCAAGGCCCAGGGCGCCTTCGCCCTCCGGATCGGTCCGGCGGTCCCGGTGCGCCGCTGGCACGCCGACACGGTCAAGGCGGCGATCGCCGACGACGCCGTCGGCTCCCTGCGCGACGTGACGCCGGACGTGACCGAGGACGCCGGTATGCGCGTTCGCGCCCTCCTCGAGCGGCTCGGCTTCGACCACCTCGCCTCCGACGACGGCTTCGCCGCGGGCCAGCCGGAGTACGTCTTCCAGCTCCCGCTCGCCGGCACGCACCGAGGAGGACGTGCTCGCCGGGATGAACCAGCTGTGGCGGCGCAACATCAAGAAGTCGGCGAAGCAGGGCGTCGTGGTGACTCGCGGTGAGGCGAGCGACCTGCCGGCCTTCCACGCCGCATACCTCGAGACCGCCACCCGCGACCACTTCACGCCGCGACCGCTCTCGTACTTCCAGCGCATGTTCGAGGTCATGGAGGCCGAGAACGACGACCGCATCCGGCTCTACCTCGCCCACCACGACGAGGACCTCGTCGCCGCGACCACGTGGGTCCGCGTCGGCGCGCACACGTGGTACTCCTACGGCGCCTCGACCGCTGCCAAGCGTGAGGTCCAGGGGTCGACCGCGATCCAGTGGCAGATGATGCGGGACGCGATCGCGGCCGGCGCCGACGTCTACGACCTGCGTGGCATCACCGACACCGTCGCGGCGGACGACTCGCACGCCGGGCTGATCCGGTTCAAGGTGGGGACCGGCGGTGAGGCGGTCGAGTACGTCGGCGAGTGGGACCTGCCGCTGAACAAGCTGCTGTACAAGGGTTTCGACGCGTACATGCGGCGACGGGGCTGAGTCGTGGCGCTGACCCTGCACGTCGACGCGGCCCGCTGGCGCGCGCACCTGGCCGCCACTCTCTCGGCGAACCCCGGGCTGATCCCCGTCGTCAAGGGCAACGGGTACGGGTTCGGCCTCGACCTCCTCGTCGCCGAGTGCGCGCGGCTGCACGGCTCGGCCGGAGTGGGGATGATCGCCGTCGGCACGTATGCCGAGGCGCCGGTCGCCCTCGCGGGCTTCCCCGGCGACGTGCTCGTCATGGAGCCGTACCGGCCCGTCATCCACGCCGCTCTCCCCCTCCTCGGCGACGGCGCCCTCGTGCACACCATCACGCACGGCCCCGACCTGGACGACCTGGCCAGCCGTGTCGGTCGTCCACGGGTCGTCATCGAGGGGCTCTCGTCGATGAACCGCCACGGCATCCCTGCCGACTGGATGCAGCAGAGCCTCGACGCCCTCGCGCCGTGCGAGCTGCTCGCCCTCAGCCTGCATCTCCCCCTCGGGTCGGGCCACGTCCCGGAGGTGCGCCGCTGGGTCGACCGGTTCGCCGTCCCCGAGTGGCAGCTGTCGCACCTCACGCCGGCCGAGCAGAACGAGCTGCGCGCGGCATACCCCGACCACGCCTTCCGGGTCCGGGTCGGTACCCAGCTCTGGCTGGGTGACCCGAAGGCCTGCGTCGTCCGGGGTCATGTCCTGGACGTGCGCCACGTCTCGACCGGCGACCGGGCCGGGTACCGGACCAAGCGGCTGCGAGCGGGGTGGCTCCTCGTCGTCGCCGGTGGGACCGCGCACGGAGTCGCCCTGGAGGCACCGAGCGGAGCCGACTCGATGCGGCACCGGGCCGTCGCGCTCGCCGAGGGCGCGCTCGAGGCGGCCGGACGGGTCCGCTCGCCGTTCAAGGTCGGCGGCCACACGACGTGGTTCGTCGAACCGCCCCATATGCACGTCAGCCTGGTCATGCTGCCCGAGGGCAGCACGCCACCGGAGGTCGGCGACGAGGTCGACGTGCGCGTCCGCAACACCACGCTGCGGGCCGACGCGGTCGTCCTCGAGTGACGTCCTACGCGGGGTCAGGTCACGGCCCGGTGACGGCCCCCGCATAGCGGGCGGAGGCGCCTGCTCCCGGCTTAAGGTGACCCCGTGACCTTCAACGACAACGTCCAGCTGGACACGTCGCAGGCGACGTCGGGCGGGTCGTCAGGCGGCGGTGGCTACGGCGGTGGCGGCAACTTCCCGGGCGGCATCCAGGTGGGCGGCGGGATCGGTGGGCTGATCCTGCTCATCCTCGTCTTCATCTTCGGCGGCAACGTCCTGGACGGCGGCGGTACCCAGGACCCCGGGACCGGCACGTCGACCGGTCAGAGCAGCTCCCTGGACCCGTCGCAGGTCGGCGCGGGCGGTTCGCAGTCGGGTGGGGGTTTCTCGCAGTGCAAGACGGGGGCCGATGCGAACAAGAACGACGACTGCCTGGTCATCGCGACGGTCAACAGCGTTCAGGACTACTGGGGCTCGGCGCTCCCGCAGTACGGCCGGCAGTACACGAAGGCCAACACCGTGCTCTACTCCGGGCAGACGCAGTCGGCCTGCGGGACCGCCTCGAACCAGGTCGGCCCGTTCTACTGCCCGCTGGACAAGCTGGTCTACATCGACGCGAGCTTCTTCCAGGAGCTGCAGCAGCGGTTCGGGTCGGACAGCGGCAACCTCGCCAAGGAGTACGTCGTCGCGCACGAGTACGGCCACCACGTCCAGGACGTCCTCGGCCTGCTCGGCCGCGCGCAGCAGGATCCGCAAGGGCCCGAGTCCGGAGCGGTGCGGCTGGAGCTCATGGCCGACTGCATGGCGGGGATGTGGGTCAAGAACGCGACGCAGACCAAGGACGCCAACGGGGTGACGTACCTCAAGCCGATCACCCAGGAGGACATCGCCTCGGCGCTCTCGGCCGCGTCAGCCGTGGGCGACGACCGGATCCAGAAGGCGACCCAGGGCCGCGTGAACCCCGAGTCGTGGACCCACGGGTCGAGTGCGCAGCGACAGAAGTGGTTCACGACCGGATACCAGACCGGCGACCTCAACCAGTGCAACACCTTCGCGACGCAGAGCCTCTAGTCGCCTTTACCGTGTGACCTCACTGGCATGAGTGCGATCGAGATCCTCCCAGCGACGGCGGCCCGGTTCGACGACGTCGCAACGCTTCTCGCGCCGAAGAACCCGGACTCCGCCGTGTGCTGGTGCCTGACCTACCGGCTCAGTCCGAAGGAGAACCGCGAGCTCGAGGCGCGGGAGCGGCCGGAACGCGTGCGCGCGCTCTGTCGGCGCCGGACGTCGCCCGGGGTCCTCGCCTACCGCGACGGCGAGGTCGTCGGCTGGTCGGGCGTCGCGCCGAGGTCCGACCTCTACGCGTTCAGCCACGGCACGAAGATCCCGCAGCTCGACGACCTGCCGGTGTGGTCGGTCTGGTGCTTCAAGGTGCGGGCGGGGCACCGCCGGACGGGCGTCGCGAGCGCCCTGCTCGAGGGGGCCGTGGAGTATGCGCGGGATCGCGGCGCGCCGGTGGTCGAGGGGTACCCGGTGGACAACCAGGGCCGGAAGGTCGACCTGACGATGGGCTATGTCGGGACGCGGTCGATGTTCGAGAAGGCCGGCTTCAGCAAGGCGTCCGACACGGACTCGGTGTCGGCGGGTATGCCTCGGGTGCTGATGCGGCTCGACCTGCGGTGAGCGCCGGGCCGCCCGGCGTCACTCGTGCTCGACGAGCTCGTGGGCCCGGCTCATGCGGACGGCGGTGTTCCCGGTGGCGATCCCGGCCATGACGACGACGAGGACCCAGAACACCCAGGTCGGCCACTCGTGGCCCTCGATCAGCTCGTAGGTCTCCTTGAGTGCGATGAGGTAGGCGCCGGAGGCGACGTAGAACCACGCAGTGGCCTTGTTCATGAACGAGACCCAGTTCGCCATGACGTCGTGCGGCAGCGCGGCCATCATCGCCTTGCGCTCCTCCTGCGCGTACCGCCGCTGCTTCCAGTACCCGACCGGTGGGATGAGCCACCACCAGCCGGACGGTCGTCTGCCGGCCGGCGACGGCGGGCTGGACGCCCGCCATGTCCTCGCGCGAGATGTTCTCCTCGCCCAGCTCCAGAGCGGCCTGGTAGAGCGGCCCGGCGACGAGCAGCCACGCTCCGAAGAACCCGGACCAGAGGATGAGCTCGTGCATGGGCAGGACGCTACAAGGGCGAGGCGATCTCAGGCCGGGGCAGGCGAGGTCTGGACGAGGACGCCGATCTTGTCGATGCGGTGCTCGGGGTTGTCGAACTCGTCGGCCCAGTGGTTGCCGGCGGCGCGGTCCTCCGGGGTCGCGCACGTGGAGAGCGTGATCATGGCCTGCGTCGGGGCCGCGCCCGGTCGGCCCGGAACCGCGGCGCGCTGCTCGGCCAGCGACGCCGGCGACCGGAACGAGGTCTGGCGGGTGGCGGTGATCGCGTAGGTGTAGCGGACGCCGCCCGCGTCGACGTGCACGAGGGCACCGTCGGCCAGCGCGGGCAGGTCGCGGAACGGGGCCGGTTTCGTGGTGCGGTGCGCCGTCACCTGGTAGTTGCCGACCCCGCCCGGGCCGGTTCCCCCGCGCGGGCCGGACGGCGACGCGGCGAGCCCCCTGTTCTGGATCTGGGTGCCCGGGGCGTCGTCCGTGAAGCCCTGGTACGGCTGGACGACCAGACCCGCGACCTTGATCGCGGGGATGCTCAGCCGGGCCTGGAGCGGGGTTCCGTCGCTCGGCGTCGGGCCGGTGGGGGTCGGCGTGGGGGTCGGCGTGGGGGTCGCCGTCGGTGTGGGCGTCGTGGTCGTGGTGGTCGTGCTGGGGGTGGCCGTCGTGGTCGAGCTCGACGTCATGGCCGCCGAGGACGGGCTGGTCACCGGCGAGCCGCCCGTGGAGCACGCGCCGAGCAGGCCGAGCACGCCGAACGCGGCCACGACGGCCAGCGCTCGGTACCCGTGCATGGACGACGGTAACCCGGCCCCCTGTCCCCCGACCGAACTCAGATGTTTGCCGGTTTCCGGGGCTGACCGTCGCAGAACCGACAAACATCTGCGTTCGGACGGGTCAGGGGGGCGCAGGCTCGGTCAGGTGGATGCGGACAGCGCGGCCGCGCTCCAGGGCCCGGTCGAGGACGTCGCGGCGCGGGTCGGGCAGGTCGTACAGCTCGCGCCTCGGCCGGTCGGCCAGCGCGCGCAACCGCGAGTCCTCGAGCACCTGACCCACCAGCGTCCGGTCTCCCCCGACGACGAGGCCGTTCGGGACGTCCGGAGCACCCGGGCCCGGGGACTCGTTGTCGCCCAGCAGGATCCGTAGCGCATGGGCCGCCACGGCGTCGGCGAGGGCGTCGGCCTGGTTGTGCCGCCGACGTGCGAACCGTTGCTGCGACCAGCCGCCGGCGGCCGTCCGGGACTGGACGTACCGGGTCCCGACCTTCGTCGCGACGAACCGGCCGTCGCGGGCCAGGCCCACGGCATACCCGCCGCGCCGGACGAGGACGACCCCGAGCGGGTCGTGGAGAAAGTACGTGAAGTCGGCGTGCGACCCGTCAGCCCCCGACGCCGCGACGACGAGGTCGCCGTCCCGCGACACCGGGCCGTCGCCGTGCCGCTCGTGGAACCCGGCCACCCACCGCTCCAGCCGGGCGGGTGCGACCTCGAGGTCGCGGCCGGGTCGCGGGGACGTCACACGTTGAAGCCGAGTGCCCGCAGCTGCTCGCGCCCGTCCTCGGTGATCTTGTCGGGGCCCCACGGCGGCATCCAGACCCAGTTGATCCGGAACCCGTTGACGAGCCCTTCCAGGGCGGACGCCGCCTGGTCCTCGATGACGTCGGTCAGCGGGCACGCCGCGGACGTCAGGGTCATGTCGATGATGGCGGTCGACTCGGAGTCCACGGTGATGCCGTAGATGAGCCCGAGGTCGACGACGTTGATCCCGAGCTCGGGGTCGACGACGTCGCGCAGCGCCTCCTCGACGTCCGCCACGTTGGCGGGGGTCTGTGTGGTGTCCGTCATGGCGGTCAGCCCTTCTCTGCGACGGGTTCGGGAAGTGTGATGTCGACGCCGGCCCGGGCCAGGGCGTCGGTGAAGGCGGTCCAGCCCAGCAGCGCGCACTTGACGCGAGCGGGGTACTTGGCGACGCCGGCGAAGGCCACCCCGTCACCGAGGAGATCCTCGTCGCCGGGGTCCTGGCCCTTGGAGGTCAACATCGCCCGCATACCGTTGTATGCCTCGAGCGCCTCGCGCACGGAGTGGCCGGTCACCTGCTCGGACAGGACCGACGCGGACGCGACGCTGATCGAGCAGCCCAGCGCGTCGTACGACAGGTCCCTCACGACGTCGCCGTCGAGCTCGACGCGGACGGTCACCTCGTCGCCGCAGGTCGGGTTGACGTGGTGCACCTCGGCGTCGAACGGCTCGCGCAGGCCGGCCCGGTGGGGTCGCTTCGAGTGCTCGAGGATGAGCTCCTGGTAGAGGTCCATCAGCGGTCCACCCCGAACATCGCGGGTACGCGGTCGAGCGAGGCCAGCATCGTGTCGATCTCGTCGACGGTGTTGTAGGCGGCGACGGTGACCCGGGTCGTCGCGGCCACGCCGAACCGTCGGTGCAGCGGCCACGCGCAGTGGTGGCCCACCCGGACGGCCACGCCGTCGTGGTCGAGGACCTGGCCGACGTCGTGGGCGTGCACCCCGTCGACGACGAACGCCACGGTGCCGCCGCGGTCGGGTTCGGCGCCCGGACCGACGACCCGCACCCACGGCCGCTGGGCCAGCGCGTCGAGCAGGTGGTCTGACAGGACCTCCTCGTGGGCGGCCACGCGGTCCATGCCGAGCTCGCCGAGGTACTCCGCGGCGACCCCGAGTCCGATCGCCTGGGCGGCCATCGGCACGCCGGCCTCGAACTTCTGGGGCACCGGCGCGTAGGTCGAACGCTCCATGGTGACCGTCTCGATCATCGAGCCACCGGTGAGGAACACCGGCATCTCGTCGAGGATCTCCGGGCGACCCCAGAGCACGCCGACCCCGAGCGGGCCGAGCATCTTGTGGCCGCTCCAGGCCATCAGGTCGACGCCGAGGTCGGCGACGTCGACCGGCAGGTGCGGGACCGACTGGCAGGCGTCGAGGACGGCGAGTGCGCCCACGGCGTGCGCCCGGTCGGCCAGCTCGCGGACGGGGTTGACGGTGCCGAGCACGTTGGAGGCGTGGGTGAACGCGAACACCTTGGTCCGCTCGGTCAGCAGACCGTCGAGGCCGTCCAGGTCGAGCCGGCCCGCGTCGGTCACCGGCACCCAGCGCAGGGTCGCGCCGGTGCGGCGCGTCAGCTCCTGCCACGGGATGAGGTTGGCGTGGTGCTCCATCTCGGTGACGAGCACCTCGTCACCGGGGCCCAGGGCGAACCGGGACCCGGAGCCTCCACCGCCACCGGCGGCGGCGTTGGAGAACGCATAGGCGGCGAGGTTCAGCCCCTCGGTCGCGTTCTTGGTGAACACCACCTCGTCGTGCCGCGCCCCGACGAACGCCGCGATGGTCGACCGCGCCCGCTCGTAGAGCTCGGTGCCCTCCTCGGACAGCTGGTGCGCGCCCCGATGGACGGCCGAGTTGTGCCGCTCGTAGAACTCCCGCTCGGCGTCGAGGACGACGAACGGCTTCTGCGAAGTGGCCCCGGAGTCGAGGTACACCAACGGTTTCCCGTCACGAACGGTGCGCTCGAGGATCGGGAAGTCGGCCCGGATGCGGACCAGCTCCCCGTCCGTGAACGGCTGCCCCGACATCTCGGGCGAGGTCTCGGCCGAGAGTTCGGGAGAGATCGCAGCGGTGGTGAGCGCAGACATACGAGATGACCCCTCGGTCAGGCCGTGGTGGTGGTGAGGGTGGTGGTGGCGGCCGTCGCCGCAGACAGGAAGCGGTCGTAGCCCTCGTCCTCGAGCCGGTCGGCCAGCTCAGGGCCGCCCTCCTCGACGATGCGGCCGTCGACGAAGACGTGGACGAAGTCCGGCCGGATGTAGCGCAGGATCCGCGTGTAGTGCGTGATGAGCATGACGCCGACGTCACTCGTCGACTTCACCCGGTTCACGCCCTCGGAGACGACCTTGAGCGCATCCACGTCGAGACCGGAGTCGGTCTCGTCGAGGATGGCGATGCGCGGCTTCAGCAGCTCCATCTGGAGGATCTCGTGGCGCTTCTTCTCGCCGCCCGAGAAGCCCTCGTTGACGTTGCGGTCGGCGAACGCCGGGTCGATGCGCAGGCCGTCCATGACGGAACGGACGTCCTTGACCCACGTCCGCAGCTTCGGGGCCTCGCCGTCGATGGCGGTCTTCGCGGTGCGCAGGAAGTTCGACACCGTGACGCCGGGGACCTCGACGGGGTACTGCATGGCCAGGAACAGGCCGGCGCGGGCGCGCTCGTCGACCTTCATGGCGAGGACGTCCTCACCGTCGAGCGTGACCGTGCCACCGGTGACCTTGTACTTGGGGTGGCCGGCGATGGAGTAGGCCAGCGTCGACTTGCCGGACCCGTTCGGGCCCATGATGGCGTGCGTCTCGCCGGAGTTGATGGTGAGGTCGACGCCGCGGAGGATCTCCTTGGCGCCGTCCTCGACCTCGACGGAGACGTGGAGGTCGCGGATCTCGAGCGTGGTCATGGTGGTCTCTCTCAGCTCAGTTCAGGTCACTGGTGACGGAGACGAACACGTCGTCGCCGTCGATCTTCACGGGGTAGACGGCGACCGGGATGGTCGCCGGGGGGCCGGACGGGTCGCCGGTCCGAACGTCGAACCGGGAGCCGTGCAGCCAGCACTCGAGGGTGCAGCCGTCGACCTCGCCCTCGGAGAGCGAGACGTCGGCGTGGGTGCATCGGTCGTTGAGCGCGTGGTAGTCGCCGTTGCCGTCGCGGATCATCGCGACGATGACCCCGTCGACCTCCGCCTGGGCGGCGGTGCCGGGCGCGAGGTCGCCGACGTTGCACACCCACGTATAGGTGTCGGGTATGGGCTGGGCGCTCATGACGCGCGGCCCCGCAGCACCTCGGCCCCGGCCCGCTGCGCCTCGGCGAGCTCGGCGTCGATGTCGGCGTTGAGGCGGTCGCGCAGGTCGGGGACGGGGATCTGGTTGATGACGTCGACGAGGAACCCGCGCACGACGAGGCGACGGGCCTCGTCCTCGGGGATGCCGCGCGCCTGGAGGTAGAACAGCTGCTCGTCGTCGAACCGGCCGGTGGCCGAGGCGTGCCCGGCGCCGATGATCTCGCCGGTCTCGATCTCGAGGTTCGGCACCGAGTCGGCGCGGGCGCCGTCGGTGAGGACGAGGTTGCGGTTGGTCTCGAACGTCTCGGTGCCCTCGGCCTCGGCGCGGATGAGGACGTCGCCGACCCAGACGGTATGCGCGGAGTCGCCTTGCAGGGCGCCCTTGTAGGTCACGTGGGACTTGCAGTTCGGGGCGTTGTGGTCGACGAACGACCGGTGCTCCAGGTGCTGCCTCGCGTCGGCGAAGTAGACGCCCAGCAGCGTCGCGTCCCCGCCGGGACCGGCATACCGGACGTTGGTGTTGATCCGGACGATGCCGCCGCCGAGGCTCACCACGATGTGCCGGTAGGCCGCGTCGCGGCCGACGAGCGCGTCATGCTGCCCGAGGTGGCGGGCCTCGTCGTCCCAGCTCTGGATCGAGACGACCGTGAGGTTGGCACCGTCACCGACGACGACCTCGACGTTGCCGGTGTGGTCGCCGCTGCCCTCGTGGTCGATGACGACGACGGCCTTGCTGTGCCGGCCGGCCTCGATGACGAGGTGGCCGTTGCTCCGCAGACCGGGCTTGCCGGTGACGACGACCCGGACCGGCTCGGTGAGCTCGGCCTCGGCGGCCACTCTGATGTGGGTGGCGTCGGGCGAGTTGGCGTTCGCGACGACCGCGGCGCGGTCGGCGGGGACCAGCACCGTCCCGCGAGGCGCCTGGCCGGCGGCCAGCGTGCCGACGCGTACCCCGTCGGGCGATGTCACCGCATACTCGACCGCGCCCTCCTCGGTGGGCGTGTCGGTGAGCAGCGAGCGCAGCCGGTCGACCGGCGTGAACCGCCACTCCTCCTCGCGTCCGTTCGGGATCGGGAACGCGGCGACGTCGAACGACGTGGGGCGCTCGGCCCGCGACTGGTCGGGGACGAACGCCGCACCGGAGTCGGTGTGCGCGCCCTTACTCGGACCGCCGGTGAGCCCGGCGGTCTTCTCCAACAGCGGCATCAGCCGACTGCTCCTTCCATCTGCAGCTCGATGAGCCGGTTGAGCTCGAGGGCGTACTCCATGGGCAGCTCGCGCGCGATGGGCTCGACGAACCCGCGCACGATCATGGCCATGGCCTCCTCCTCGGTGAGTCCGCGCGACTGGAGGTAGAACAGCTGGTCCGCGGAGACCTTGGACACGGTCGCCTCGTGGCCCATCTGGACGTCGTCCTCGCGGACGTCGACGTAGGGGTAGGTGTCGGACCGGCTGATCTGGTCGACGAGCAGGGCGTCGCACCGGACCGTGGACTTCGAGCCGTGAGCGCCCTCCATGACCTGGACGAGGCCGCGGTAGGAGGTGCGGCCGCCGCCCCGCGCGACCGACTTCGAGACGATCGTCGACGAGGTGTTGGGCGCCTGGTGGACCATCTTGGCGCCGGCGTCCTGGTGCTGGCCCTCGCCCGCGAAGGCGACGGACAGGGTCTCGCCCTTCGAGTGCTCGCCGAGGAGGTAGACGGCGGGGTACTTCATCGTCACCTTGGAGCCGATGTTGCCGTCGATCCACTCCATCGTCGCGCCCTCGGCGCACGTGGCGCGCTTGGTGACGAGGTTGTAGACGTTGTTCGACCAGTTCTGGATCGTCGTGTAGCGCACCCGGGCGTTCTTCTTGACGATGATCTCGACGACCGCCGAGTGCAGCGAGTCGGACGAGTAGATCGGGGCGGTGCAGCCCTCGACGTAGTGCACCGAGGAGCCCTCGTCGGCGATGATCAGGGTCCGCTCGAACTGGCCCATGTTCTCGGTGTTGATCCGGAAGTAGGCCTGCAGCGGGATGTCGACGTGGACGCCCGGCGGGACGTAGATGAACGAGCCGCCCGACCACACCGCGGTGTTGAGCGAGGCGAACTTGTTGTCGCCGGCCGGGATCACCGAGGTGAAGTACTCGCGGAACAGGTCCTCGTACTCGCGCAGGCCGGTGTCGGTGTCGACGAAGATGACGCCCTTCTCCTCCAGGTCCTCGCGGATCTGGTGGTAGACGACCTCCGACTCGTACTGGGCGGCGACGCCGGCGACGAGGCGCTGCTTCTCCGCCTCGGGGATGCCGAGCCGGTCGTAGGTGTTCTTGATGTCCGCCGGCAGGTCCTCCCAGGAGGTCGCCTGCTTCTCGGTCGACTTCACGAAGTACTTGATGTTCTGGAAGTCGATGCCGGTGAGGTCGGAGCCCCAGGCGGGCATGGGCTTCTTGTCGAACAGCTTCAGCGACTTCAGGCGCAGGTCGAGCATCCACTGGGGCTCGCTCTTGCGGGACGAGATGTCGCGGACGACGTCCTCGCCCAGGCCGCGCTTCGCGGTCGCGCCGGCGGTGTCGCTGTCGGCCCAGCCGTACTCGTACCGGCCGAGGTCCTTCAGACCGGGGTTGAGCTCTTCGATGTGGGTAGTCATCGCGCTGCCCTTTCGGGGGTGGGGGTCGATAGGTCCAAGGCGCCACGGGCGTCCGGTGTTCCCGGCGTCTCATGGCTGCGGGTGACCGCGGTCGTGGGGATGAAGGTGGTGCAGACGTGGGCGCCACCGGCGAGGGTGGCGAGCCGCTGGACGTGCACGCCGAGCAGCCGGGAGATGGCCTCGGTCTCGGCGTCGCAGAACTGGGGGAACTCCTCGGCCACGCGCCCCACGGGGCAGTGACCCTGGCAGAGCTGCACGCCGGTGAGACCGCCGGTGCCGACGGGGCGGGCGGAGGCGGCGAAGCCGTCCTCGGTCATCGCCTCGACGAGGAGATCGGTCCGGGCCACGACGTCGTCGCCCGCGGCGGCGAGGCGCGCGGCATACCGGCTCTCGAGGCCGCCGACCCGTTCGTGGGCGAAGGCCGCGACGGACTCGGGTCCGCCGTGCGTGGCGAGGTAGCGCAGGGCCTGGACGGCGAGCTCGTCGTAGTCGGCCGGGAGCGACCCGTGGCCGCGCTCGGAGACGACGTAGGCGCGGGCCGGGCGGCCCCGCCCGCGGGTGTGTCCCGGGGCGTGCGACGGGCTGGGGTCGTGCTCCTCGAGGGCGCCGTGCTCGGCGAGGGCGTCGAGGTGCCGGCGGACGGCTGCGGGCGTCAGCCCGAGGAGCCGGCCGACCTCGGCGGCGGTGATGGGTCCGTGCTCGGACACGGACGCCAGGACGCGCTCACGCGTGCGCTGCTCGTCGGGTCCGATAAACACCACACCATTGTGACGTAATTGCTACGGGGGCCGATAGTAAGGGTGCCCTAACCCCCTGCCGGGGGGCTGGTGACGGCCCAGGCGGCCCCGAAACAGACGAACGGTGCCGGGACGTCGTCCACCGCACCGGCGTCCTGGATGGCCTGCGCGGAGTCGACCCCGGCGGCCAGGGCTCGGTGGTACCGCACCATCACCTCGGCACAGACGTCGTCGGGGATGCGCGCGACACCGGCCACGACGCTGCGGGTCCCGAGGGCGAGCAGCACGCTGGTCAGGCCGAGCGACTCGTCCCCCGGCCGGACCGTCGCCTGCCCGAGCTCGCACGCGGAGAGGACGACGTGCGGCGCCAGCCCGGCGGCCTGGTCCAGCTCGTACGCGAACACCGGGCCGCCGGTCAGCCGGAGCGAGGAGAACAGCGGGCTCTGAGGTTCGTGGACCCCGTGAGCGGCGACGTGGACGATGTCGGCGGTGGCGAGCGAGCGGCGCAGGGCGGCCGGCCCGGCCTCCTCTCCCAGTCGTACCCGCGAGCCGGTCCACAGCTCCCCCACCGACTGCGCCTCGGCGGGGGCGAGGCGGAGCCCGGGTCCCGCGTACACCTCGACGCGCGGCCGGCGGCGGGCTCGGGTGGGCCGCGCCGCCGCGACCCAGGCGGTGGCCGACGGGGAGACCGCGACCGGGCGGCCCCGTCCGGAGGGCAGCAGCCCCCACGGGAGGGTGACGAGGGCGGCCGACGGGACGACGACCAGCCGGCGGTCGGACAGGCCGAGCGGGCCGACCAGGAGGTCGTCCAGCCGCTGGAGGGTATGCGTCAGCGAGCCCCGCACGGTCGCGGCGATGCCGGACGGCAGGTGCCGGGCCCAGGCCAGCTCGACGTCCGCCCGCACTCGAGCGAGCAGCGCGCCCGCGGTCGCCGTGGACCCGAGGGAGTGCAGCCGGGGCTTGCCCAGGTCGAGCACGACCGCGTGGAGCTGGCCGTGCGCCTCGAGGTAGCAGACGAACGCGCTGTCGGCCCGGTCCAGCTCCGCCCGCAGCCGCTCGGGCGCCACCCCCGCGGCCGCCCGGCCGGCACTCGCCGCGTGCCACGCCCGGGCACGGAGCCGGCTCTGCAGCTCACGGACGGGGCCGGCCTGGTCCAGCGCCCGGGCGGCGGCGTCGTTCCGCTGCCCGTCGACGACCCGGCGCAGCTCGGCCAGCAGCGCGGCGACCTCGGGGTCCTCCGGCGGGCGGACCTGGCGGATCCGCCGGGAGACGGCTCGTCCGCGCTCGACCGCGGCGAGCACGCCGAGCGGGGTGCGCTCGACGAGGGCCAGGTCGACGTCGAGCTCGACCAGCCGGGTCCCGTGCACGGCGCTGGCGGTCTGCAGGTCGATGCTGCCGAACTGCGCCTGGTATGCGGCGAGCTCGCCCAGGCCGGAGCGCAGCTGCCGGTGGGCGGACCCCCACCGGCCGTTCTCGACGTCGAGCAGCGCGTGGACGTAGCGGGTGTGCAGCCGCGTCGAGATCGGGTCCGCGGCACGCGACGGGCCGGCCTGGTGAGCCAGCTCGGCAGCGTCCTCGGAGCGTCCGAGCCGCTGCTCGAGCTCGGCCGCCAGCAGGGTGGCCGTCCGGGCCTGGGCGGCGAACCCGTCCGCCGCAAACTCCTCCGCGAGCCGCAGGGCCGGCCGGACCAGCCGGGCCGGTGGACGGCCGCCGCGCAGGTCGGCCTGGAGCAGCACCAGCTCGCCGGCGCGACGCCAGCGCGCGTTGCCGTGTCGGCGGAACCGGTCCCGGGCCTTGCCGGCGAGCAACCGCGCCTCGTCGGTGTCGCCGCTCAGCAGGGCGACCTCCGCCCGCGTGAGCTCGACCTCGCCGACGTCCTGCCAGGCGCGGTCGCGGCTCAGCTGCCGCGCCGCGGTGGCGAGCGACTCGTCCGCCTCGGTGTGCAGGCCGGCCGCGAGGAGCACCCGGGACCGGTCCAGCAGGGCGATCCCGATCTGGGTGTCCTCGTCCATGACGATGCCCTCGTCGATGATCCGGAGCGCGAGCGGCAGGTCGCCGGCGAAGAACTCCAGGCACCCGAGGTTGTGCAACGCGATCCGTTCGCCGGCCCGGTCGCCGAGGTCCCGGGCGAGGGCCACGGCCTCCTCGAGGTCGGTCCGGGCCAGGTCGAGCGCACCCATCTCGACGTGCAGCGCACCCCGGTTGATCAGCAGCCGGCACCGGTCGATGCCGGGGGCGACGTGCTCCGCCGCCACGGCGAACTCGTCGACGGCAGCGCTGAACCGGCCACCCCGGAACAGCAGCAGCGCGCGCTGACTGTGCACGTAGGCGAGGAGGTCGTCGGTACCGTCACCGGCGGCCCAGCGGGACGCGAGGGCCATCCGATCGAGTCCCGCGTCGATGCTGCGCGTCTCCACCTCGGACTTCGCCAGGGTGGCGAGGATGCGGGCCACGGTCCCGACAGCGGCCGCCGGTACGCCCTCCGTGGCCGTCCCGTCCGGGGGCTCGTCGTCGGGCTCGACACCGAGCGCCCGCAGGGCTCGGAGGCAGCCGGCGGCGCCGGCCGCCGGACGCCCGTGCGCGTTGTCCGCGACGGCCTGCCGGTGCAGGGCTTCGGGGTCGGCGACGCGTCGTGACCGGCGCCTCCCGGCCGCCGCTCCGGAGCTCGACGACGCGGAGGTCGTCGTCACGGGCGTCCTAGGAGGTACCGGACCGCGGCGCGCGTTTCCGAGTGGCCCTCTTCGCCGTCGCCGTTTTCGCCGTCGCCGTTTTCGCCGTCGTCCGTTTCGCCGTCGTCCGTTTCGCGGTCGCCGGTGCCGCCGACGGTGTCCTGGCCGCGGCGGTGGCTGTGGCTGTGGCTGCGACGGCACCCTTGCCGACCGCCGCGACCACCCGCTGCCGGCTGGTCAACGGACGCGGTCCGCGGGGACCGGTCGAGCGGGTCCAGCGGTCCAGCAGGTCGGCGGCCAGCCGGCCCGCGACGATCGGGGCCGCGAACGAGGTCCCCGACCACACCCCGAACCCGCCCTGGAAGTCGTCCGGGTCGATGGTCTCGCGCACGGTCCCCGCCGGGAACGTCGTTCGCGCGGTCGGCTCGAGGCTGGCGTCGAAGGTCACCGGCAGGGTGCTGAGCACCGACGCGCCCAGCTCGTGGCAGTCGACCCAGTCGCCGTCGTTGCTGAACAGGGCGACCGTCCCGTTGGGGTTCCGGGCGCCGACAGCCACGACGTTGAGCGGCTTGTGGTCGGGCCGAGAATCCAGGGCGGCGGGGAACATCCGCCGGGTCGTCGCGTCGTTGCCGGCCGACGCGACGAGCAGGGTGCCGGCGTCGGCGAGCGCACCGAGGGCCTGGCCGAGCGAGGCGTCGGTCCGGACGTCGTCGGGGGCCTCGTGGTAGTACCCGAACGACATCGAGAGCACGTCGATGTGGGTCCCCATCCGGTGCAGGATCGCCAGGTCGAGGACCGCGTTGACCATGTCGCCCTCGGGGACGTAGCCGTCGGACTCCATGACCTGGACCATGAGGATGTCCGCGTCCGGGCAGGTCTGGTGGACCAGCCCGGTGATGAACGTCCCGTGCCCGGAGTGGTCGTCGAGGGTGCCTTCGAGGCGGTCGTGGACGTCGCCGGTGCCCTCGGGCTCCGCGCCGATCGGACCGGGGCGAACGGTCACGATGCCGCTGGCGGCCGGCCACC
The DNA here is from genome assembly GCA_963713345.1 of uncultured Actinomycetota bacterium. Lineage (GTDB taxonomy): Bacteria > Actinomycetota > Actinomycetes > Actinomycetales > Dermatophilaceae > Lapillicoccus. The sequence goes on from CAVQLI010000012.1 coordinate 139,556, forward strand.
AGGGGTGTTCGCCGACCCCGGTGTCGAGGACGGCGACTCGGGGCCGGCGGGGCAGCTTCGGGTCGCGAACCGGCCACGGCCCCGCATACGCCACCGGGGTCAGCCCGCCGGAGCCCTGAACGACGTACTGAGCGCGTGCCGAGCCGCCGTACGTCATCGTGCCGCCGTAGGTCATCGTGCCGCCGTAGGTCATCGTCCCGCCGTAGGTCATCGTCTGGCCCACGACGGCGTTGGCGAACATGAGGTGGTCCAGCCCGACGAGCCCCTGGGCGCGGGTGTCCTGCGCGTCCCGGGAGGCGCGCCACTCCTGGATCAGGGCCCACGCGTCGACGGCCAGCGCGCGGCCGGGATCGGGGGTGATCCGGGCGGGGGTCACCCACGAGCCACCGAGCGACCCGTCGTCGAGGAACTGCCGCGCCCGGTCGTAGAGCTCGCGCTGCACGGGGTCTGGGGTCAGCGTGTAGCCGCGCTCCGCACACCACTTCTGGAACGTGTCCAGCCCGCCGTTGTCGACCGGGGTACCGCGGACCAGGACCCGGTCGGCGACGTACAGCGTGGTGTCGAACACCTCGTCACCGAGCTTGGTCGCCTTGGTCGGGTCGAGCAGCCGGGAGTGGTGGGCGATGAGGGGGTCGAACATCCCCTGGTACCCGCGCCGCCTCGCGACGTCGTCCTGTGCGCTGTCGTCGTTCGTCGCCACCGGTCCACCCTCTCGACGCTGCGGGGTCCGAGCTCACGCCAAACCTAGGGGTCCGGCGTATACGGCGGCAACGAAGACGCTCGATCTACACTCGCGCCTCGTGACCGCCTTCGAGAGCACGGTGCGTCTCGAGGGGCTGGTCCGGCGCTTCACGGGCTTGACGGCCTGCGACGCGATGTCGTGGTCCGCGCCCGGCGGGGCGGTCACGACGGTGCTCGGGCCGAACGGCGCCGGCAAGACCACGGCGGTCGAGTGCGCCGTCGGCCTGCAGCGGCCGGACGCCGGTTCGGTGACGGTGCTGGGCGCCGACCCCTGGCGGGCCGGCCCGGAGCACCGCGCACGGGTCGGGGTCATGCTGCAGTCCGGTGGCCTGCCCACGGGCACCACGCCCTTGCGGCTGCTGCGGCACCTCGCCGGTCTGTATGCGGACCCGGCGCCGGTCGACGAGCTCGCCCACCGGCTCGGCGTCGACGGGTTCGCGCGGACGACGGTACGGCGGCTCTCCGGCGGGCAGCACCAGCGCCTCGCGCTGGTCGCCGCGCTGGTCGGCCGGCCCGAGGTCGTCTTCCTCGACGAGCCGACGGCCGGTCTCGACCCCCACGGCCGGCTCGACGTCTACGACCTCGTCGACGAGATCCGGTCGGGCGGCACCACCGTCGTCGTCACGACGCACTCCTTCGAGGAGGCCGAACGGCTGGCCGACCACCTCGTGATCGTCAGCGACGGCCGGACCGTCGCCGAGGGCTCACCCGCGGAGGTCGTCGGGTCGGGCACGCTCGAGCAGGTCTACTTCGGCCTCACCCGGAGGGCCGCCGGGTGAGCGCACCGGCCGCCACATCGGCCCGGGTGCTCGGCCAGGCGCGGTTCGAGGCGGGCACGCTGCTGCGCAACGGCGAGCAGCTCCTCGTCTCCCTCGTCCTGCCCCTCGGCGCCTTGGTCGGGCTGGCCTTCACCAGCGTCCCCTCACTCGGCGAGGGCCGGCGGATCGACGTCGCGACCCCGGGCGTCCTCGCGCTGTGCGTCGTGTCGGCGGCGTTCACCTCGCAGGCCATCTCGACCGGCTTCGACCGGCGGGCGTCCGTGCTCCGTCTCCTCGGGACCACTCCCCTCGGCCGCAGTGGGCTCCTCGGGGGCAAGTCCCTGGCCACCCTCGGGGTCGAGGTGCTGCAGTGGTGTGTGGTCGGCGGAGTCGGTCTCGCGCTCGGCTGGCGTCCGGAGGTCGCCGGCCTCCCGTATGCGGTGCTCTTCCTGCTGCTCGGCACGTGGGCGTTCGTGGCGCTCGCCCTGCTGCTGGCCGGCACCCTCCGGGCGGAGGGCGTCCTCGCGGTGGCGAACCTCGTCTGGGTGGTGCTGCTGGTCCTCGGCGGCGTGGTGGTGCCCCGCTCCCAGCTTCCCGACACCCTCGCCGTTGTCGTCGGCGCCCTCCCCTCGGCCGCTCTCGGCGACGGCCTCCGGGCAGCGTTCGGCGACGGGACGTTCCTCGTCGCGCCGGCCCTCGTCCTCGTCGCGTGGGCGGTCGTCGCGACCGTCCTCACGGCGTGGACGTTCCGGTGGTCGGACTAGGCCGGGCGGCGCCACCGTGACGGATTTCCTGAACCACATCCCGCTCGCGGGCAACCGGGTCATCCTCGGCCTCGCACTGCTGGCCGTGGTGGGCGTCTCGGTGGCGGTGATCGAGCGTCGCTCGACCGGTTGGCGGCGCACCGGGCTGGTCGTCGCCGTCGTGGCCTCGATGGCGACGGCCGGCGCCCTGGTGAACACGAGCCTGCACGCATACCCCACCGTCGGTGACCTCACCGGCACCCCGCGCTTCCCGGACGTCGAGCAGCTGCACCCGACGAGCAACCTCGAGCTGGAACGCGGCGCGTCGGCGCGGATCTCCGTGCCGGACACCGCGTCACACTTCGGCGTCTTCGACGCGCAGGTCTACCTGCCGCCGCAGTACTTCAGCGAGCCGCAGCGCCGCTTCCCCGTCGTGATCCTGACTCACGGCAACCCCGGCCGGAGCACCGACTGGCTCGACGAGGGGTCGGCCGCGCAGACGGGGCTGACCGTCGCGCAGTCCGGCCACCCGGTCATCCTCGTCATGCCGACCGTGCTCCAGGAGCCCTACGGCGACAGCCTCTGCGTCGACACCGCCCTGGAGGGCAACGCCGAGACCTACGTCGTGAAGGACGTCGTCGCCGCCGCCGACGCCCAGCTGCGGACCATGCCCGGCGCGGCCCATCGAGCCATCGGCGGCTTCTCGATGGGCGGGTTCTGCGCCCTCAACCTCGGCCTCAAGCACCCGGACGTCTTCTCGGTGGTCCTCGCGTTCTCGGCCCTCACCGTCTGCGAGCCGGACGCGATCGAGGGCGGGAACGAGACGCTGTTCGGCACCCCGGACTGGCAGCAGCAGGTCGCGGCCAACAGCCCCGCGGACTACTGGCGCTCGCTCGACCCGGCCACCTCGCCCGCGATGTGGCTGGACGTCGGCGAGGACGAGTCCGAGGTGGGACCGCCCTTGCAGGCGTTCGCCGAGGACCTCTCCTCGACCGGGTTCACCGTGGAGTTCCACGCGAGGCCGGGCGGCCACGACTTCGGCACCTGGACCCCGGCCCTCCAGGAGTCCTTGCCCTGGGCGGCTGCCAGACTCGGCGCGTGACGTCCACGCCGGGCCTGCGCCCGATCACCGAGGCCGACGTGCCGGCCGTCCTCGCGCTCAACCACCGCTTCGTCGACCTGCTCTCGCCCCTGGACGCCGAGCGGCTGCTCTGGCTGGTCGGCCTCGCCGACCACGCCGACGTCGTCGAGCTCGACGACCGAGTGGTCGGCTTCGTCCTCACCATGGCCCCCGGCAGCGAGTACGACTCGGACAACTACCGATGGCACGCGCTGCGGTTCGACGACGCCTTCTACTACCTCGACCGGATCGTCATCGCCGAGGAGATGCGCCGGCGCGGGCTGGCCGGGTTCGTCTACGACGCGATGGAGGACGTCGCGCGCCGGTTCGGTCGGATGACACTGGAGGTGAACGTCGACCCGCCGAACCACGGTTCGCTCGCGTTCCACGAGCGGCGCGGGTACGTCGAGGTCGGCCGCCTCGGCGAGCCGGGCCACATGGTCGGCCTCATGGCCAAGGAGCTCACCGCTTAGGGTGACGCGCGTGCGCATGCCCGCCGTTCGACCCTCGTTCGTGCGGCCGATCCTCGTCGCCAACCTGGTCGGCGAGATCGTCATCGTCATCACCGGCGGCATCGTCCGGCTCACCGGCAGCGGCCTCGGCTGCCCCACCTGGCCCGAGTGCGTACCCGGCTCGTTCACCCCCGTCCCCCACCAGGAGGAGGGGATCCACAAGCTGATCGAGTTCGGGAACCGGACGCTGACCGGCGTCGTGGGGCTCCTCGCCCTCGCGTGCGTGTGGGTGGTGTTCACCCGGATGCGACGGCGAAGGCCGCTGCTGCTCGTGGCGGTCGGGCTGGTGGCCGGCGTGCTCATCCAGGCGGTCGTCGGCGGCATCGCCGTGCGGATGACCCTCAGCCCGGTGGTGGTGGCGTTCCACTTCCTCCTGTCGATGGTCATGATCGCGCTCTCGACCATGCTGCTGCGCGGGTCGGAGGACGGGTGGTCGCCGGACGGCACCGCCGACCTCGAGCCGCGGGAGCTGCTCGTCCCGCACCTGGTGTCGACGCTGGCGTGGGTGACCGCGGGGGTATGCGCCGCCGTCCTGGTGCTGGGGACGATCGTCACGGGGTCGGGCCCACACTCCGGCGACGCGGAGCAACCGGCCCGCACCGGCTTCGACCCGAGATCGGTCGCGTGGCTGCACGCGGACGTCGTCATGCTCTTCGTCGGCCTGGTCGTCGCGGTCCTCGTGGCGGTGTGGCTGACCAGCTCGTCCGACCGGGCCAAGGCCACCTGGCGTGGCGTCCTGCTGGTGACGCTGCTGCAGGGGGCGATCGGCTACGTCCAGTACTTCACCGGGCTGCCCGAGGTCCTCGTCGGCCTGCACATGCTCGGCGCGTCGCTCCTGGTCGTGACCATGGTGCTCGGCGTCATGAACCTGCGGTCCAACCCCCTCTAGACCCCCGCCGCCCCGGCCGGAAAAGGGGCGGGTGAGGTCGTGTGAGACAGGTCAGACGACGCGGTAGCCGATCTCGGCGGCGGCCGTGACGAGCGCGCCCTGGAGGGCCGGGCTCGACAGCGGCCGCGAGAACGCCGGCCGGCGCGGGAACGCGTCGGCCGCGGCCGTGAACAGGGTGACCGTGGGGCGCCCGGTCATCGTCGACACGGACCAGAGCCCGTCGAGGTCGGGCCACTCGGTGTCGACCGCGCGGGCCCACGCGCGGCACACCGACTTCGGCCCGGACGTGAGCAGGTGCGAGGCGCCGTTGCGGATCGGCCAGGTCGCGGTGAGGTCCAGCAGGGTGAGGACGCGGGTGGGCTGCCACCCCGTGAGGTAGGGCGCCCGGCGCGACCCGTCGACGACCCGGGAGGCGGCGAACACCTCGGCGAGGCAGGTGACGACGTCCGTGGCCGCATACGTCACCCCGCGCTCCGACCACCCGGGCGGGGGCGGCTGCGGGTCGAACCGCGACGTCGTCGGACCGAAGTAGCGCAGCCGGTTCCATGGGGTGACGTGCGGGCCGGCGGTCGCGTGGACGCGCCACAGGGCTACGGACCTCGGTATGCGGTGCAGGTCGCCAGGTCGTCGGACCAGCGCCAGTTCGGGGGTGCGCGGCAGCCTCGCCACGGGCGGCACCTAGGCCGACCCGCGGCGGGTCACCACAGCTCGAGGCCCTCGGCCTCGTCGACGACGCGCTGCGGGTCTCCGCCGGACGCCAGCCACTGCGCCGGGGTCGCGTCGTCGAGGTCGGGGTCGGGGGTCGTGAAGAAGCCCTCGACCGCGGCGGGATGCAGGTCGGCGGGCAGCGCGTCCAGCACCGTCTCCAGCCCCGGCAGCGGCGCGCCCTCGGCGGTGAACTGCCAGCGCGGTAGCCGTCGCTGCGACCCGATGTGGAACGAGTAGAGCTGGTGGTCGCGCAGGCGGTGCGACACCCGGGAGCGGTGGACGTCGAGCAACCCGGCGGCCTGCTCGATGGTCAGCGACCGCGAGGCCGCGCCGATGACCGACATGGTCGCGTCGGTCGCGCGGTCCAGCGGGGAGCCCGCCGCGTCACCGAGCGTTATGCCGGCGTGGCGCGTCCAGAAGTCCTCCTCGGCCGAGGTCAGGTCGGCCGACGCGGGGTCCGGCTGCGCTGACAGCCGTCGTTCCAGCGAGGTCGACAGGTCCGCCTCGGTGATGTCGTACCGGGCCAGCAGCTCGCCGAGCGTCATGGCCACCACCTCCTGCGCACATCGTACTCCTCGTGTGCGCTGATGTGCGAAGTCGCGAGCCTGGGCGGAGCGGAGGGTCAGCGCCAGACGGGCAGGTACAGCAGCGGGTCGAGGGCGACCGCGACGAAGAGGATGGTCAAGTAGGTGATCGAGAAGTGGAACAGTCGCATCGGCCGCAGCACGGCCGCCCCGGCGCCGGCCTTGGCGGCCCGCAGCAGTCGGTGCGCCTCGGCGACGAAGAGCGCGCCGGCGACGACGGCCCCCACGAGGTAGAGCAGTCCCATCGGCGCCACCGGGACGAGGAGCAGGGAGGCGGCCACCATCGCCCAGGAGTAGGCGACCACCTGCCGCGCGACGACGACGAACTTCTCGACGACCGGGAGCATCGGCACGTGCGCCGCGGCGTAGTCGTCCTTGAACTTCATCGACAGCGGCCAGTAGTGCGGCGGGGTCCAGAAGAAGACCACGGCGAAGAGGACCAACGGAGCCCAGGCCAGCGAGCCGGTGACCGCGGACCAGCCGACGAGCACCGGCATACAACCGGCGGCCCCGCCCCACACGATGTTCTGCGCGGTGCGCCGCTTGAGCAGCGCGGTGTAGACGCCGACGTAGAACAGCAGCGCGCCGAGCGCCAGCCAGGCGCTCAGCCAGTTGACCAGCAGCCCGAGCCACAGCGTCGACGCGACCGTGAGCACGATGCCGAAGACGAGCGCCGCCCGCGGCGACACCGTGCCGGTGACGAGCGGCCGGTTGCTCGTGCGGTGCATGATCGCGTCGATGTCGCGGTCGAGGTAGCAGTTCAGCGTGTTGGCGGCGCCGGCCGACATCGTCCCGCCGACGAGCGTGGCGAGGACCAGCCACACCGAGGGCACCCCGCGGGCGGCCAGGAACATCACCGGAACGGTCGTGATGAGCAGCAGCTCGATGATCCGCGGCTTGGTCAGCGCGACGTACTGGCCGACGACGAACCAGGGTCCCCGACCGCCAGGAGCCGGTGTCGCCGACAGGTCGGCGCGGGGGTCCAGAGCGGTCACGGATTCCTTCGCGGTGGGGCGGGCCGAGAGAGCGGGCAGAGCGAGCAGCCGCAGAGCGACGGCGGGCAGGCGCGAGTCTATCCCGGTGCTCCGAGAACGGGGATTCGGTTGGCAGCCCAGCGCATGACACGGCGTGTTGCTGGGCACATGCTCAGGGCTAGGCTCACAAAAGACCGGTTCCGGCTTCGAAGGAGAGCTCCGTGACCCCGCCCTCGGCAACCCGATCCGCCCGACGTTCGTCCGCAGGTCCACTCGCCAAGCGCAGCCCGGAGCTCCATCTTCCGGTGGCCAAGAAGGCCGGCTGGAGCGACCTCGACGTCCGCGCCGTCGACACGGTGCGCGTCCTCGCCGCCGACGCGGTCCAGAAGACCGGCAACGGTCACCCCGGCACCGCCATGTCGCTGGCGCCCGTGGCCTACCTGCTCTACCAGAACGTCATGACCCACGACCCGTCCGACCCCGCATGGCTGGGTCGCGACCGGTTCGTCCTGTCCTGCGGGCACTCCAGCCTCACGCAGTACATCCAGCTCTACCTCTCCGGCTACGGGCTGGAGCTGAAGGACCTCGAGGCGCTGCGCACGTGGGGCAGCCTCACTCCGGGTCACCCGGAGGTGCACCACACCACGGGTGTCGAGATCACCACCGGACCGCTCGGCTCGGGTCTGGCGTCGGCCGTGGGGATGGCGTTCGCCCAGCGTCGGCAGCGGGAGATGTTCGACGCCGGCGCCAAGCCCGGTGAGAGCGTCTTCGACCACCACATCTTCGTGCTGGCCTCCGACGGCGACATCATGGAGGGCGTCACCCACGAGGCGTCCGCGCTGGCCGCGCACCAGGAGCTCGGCAACCTCACGCTGATCTACGACCAGAACCACATCTCGATCGAGGACGACACCAACATCTCGTTCTCCGAGGACGTCGCGAAGCGCTACGAGGCCTACGGCTGGGACGTCCACACCGTCGACTGGCGCCGCAACACCGCCGACGACGAGGGCGGCTACCGCTACGTCGAGGACGTCGACGAGCTGCTCGCGGCGATCGAGGCCGGCAAGAAGGTCACCAACAAGCCGACCCTCGTCGTCCTCAAGACGATCATCGCGTGGCCCGCGCCGACCAAGCAGAACACCGGCAAGTCGCACGGTTCAGCCCTGGGCGACGCCGAGGTCGACGCCACGCACGAGATACTCGGGTTCCCGCAGAAGCGGTTCCCCGTCGAGCGTTCCGTGCTCTCGCACGCCCGCAAGGTCGTGGGCCGCGGCAAGGCCGCCCACAAGGCGTGGGACAAGCGGTATGCGGCGTGGCGCAAGGCCAACGCCGACAAGACCGCGCTCCTCGACCGGCTCGTCTCCGGCGAGGTGCCGTCCGGGCTGGGCAAGGCGCTCCCGACCTTCCCGACCGACCTCGACAAGGGCATGTCGACGCGGGCCGCCTCCGGCAAGGTGCTCGACGCGATGGCCGACGTCATGCCGGAGCTGTGGGGCGGCTCCGCCGACCTCGCCGAGTCCAACAACACGACGATGGCCGGCCAGCCGTCGTTCATCCCCGCGGGCAAGCAGACCAACGAGTGGAAGGGCGGGCCCGGTGGGCGCACCCTCCACTTCGGGATCCGTGAGTTCGGGATGGGCTGCATCCTCAACGGGATCGCTCTCGAAGGGCTCACCCGGCCCTACGGCGGCACGTTCCTCGTGTTCTCCGACTACATGCGCGGCGCCGTGAGGCTGGCGGCCGTCCAGGGCATCCCGGTGACCTTCGTCTGGACGCACGACTCGATCGGCCTCGGCGAGGACGGTCCGACGCACCAGCCGGTCGAGCACCTGGCCGCTCTGCGGGCCATGCCCGGGCTCGACGTCGTCCGCCCCGCGGACGCCAACGAGACGGCGGTCTGCTGGGAGACCATCCTCGACAACGCCAAGCCGGCCGGCCTCGTCCTCACCCGCCAGAACCTGCCGATCTACGACCGGAAGGCGTTCGCCAAGGCGGCCAACGCCAGCAAGGGCGCCTACGTCCTCGTCGACGGCGGCAAGAACGGCAAGGAGACGCCCGACGTCATCCTCATCGCCACCGGCTCCGAGGTGGGCATCGCCGTCGACGCCCGCGCCGCGCTGGAGAAGGCCGGCATCAAGGCCCGCGTGGTCTCGATGCCGTGTCGTGAGTGGTTCGAGCGGCAGACCAAGGCCTACCGCGACCGCGTCCTGCCGCCGTCGATCCGGGCCCGGGTCAGCATCGAGGCGGCCGTCGGCCTCGGGTGGCGCGACTACGTCGGCGACGCCGGCCGGATCATCTCCCTCGAGCACTTCGGTGCCTCGGCGGACTACAAGACGATCTACCGCGAGTTCGGGATCACCCCCGAGGCGACGGTCAAGGCGGCCAAGGACTCGATCAAGGCCGCGAACGCGGCCGCGACGGTGGCTCCCGTCCAGGACGTCAACCCGCGGTCGGCCCAGAACGGCAGCCTCACCGACACCACTCCCGCCAAGCCCGCCGCGAAGAAGGCCACGGTCGCGGCTCGCTGACCAGCCCCGTCCGTTCTTTCCCACGTTCACCCCACACGTTGATCCCACTCGCTTAGGGAGCTGAGCACGCATGACGAACGACAACCTCCAGGCCCTCTCGGACGCCGGCGTCTCCATCTGGCTGGACGACCTGTCCCGTGACCGGCTCGACTCGGGCAACCTCGCCGAGCTCGTCAAGGTCCGCAACGTCGTGGGCGTCACGACCAACCCGTCGATCTTCCAGGCGGCGATGTCGCAGGGGACGGCCTATGACGACCAGCTCGCGAAGCTGGCCGCAGCCGGCAAGAACGTCGAGGAGGCCGTCTTCGCGATGACCACCGACGACGTCCGCAACGCCTGCGACGTCATGAAGCCGGTCTACGACGCCACCAACGGCGTGGACGGCCGCGTGTCGATCGAGGTCGATCCGCGGCTCGCCCACGACACCGAACGCACCATCGCCCAGGCCAAGCAGCTGCGCGACGGCGTCGATCGTGAGCAGGTGCTCATCAAGATCCCGGGCACCCTCGAAGGCCTACCGGCGATCACCGCGGCTATCGCCGACGGGATCAGCGTCAACGTCACCCTGATCTTCAGCCTCGAGCGCTACCGGGCGGTGATGAACGCCTACCTCAGCGGCCTCGAACAGGCGCAGCAGAGCGGGCACGACCTGTCGAAGATCGAGTCGGTGGCGTCCTTCTTTGTGTCGCGTGTCGACACCGAGATCGACAAGCGGCTCGACGCCATCGGCACCGACGAGGCCAAGGCCCTCAAGGGCAAGGCCGGCATCGCGAACGCCCGGCTGGCGTACCAGGCCTACGAGGAGGTCTTCTCGACCCCGCGCTGGAAGTCCCTCGAGGGCGAGGGGGCCCGGCCCCAGCGCCCGCTGTGGGCGTCGACGGGAGTCAAGGACCCCGCCTACAAGGACACGATGTATGTCGTCGACCTCGTCGCCCCCGGCATCGTCAACACCATGCCGGAGAAGACGCTCGACGCGGTCGCCGACCACGGTGAGGTCGTCGGCGACACCATCACCCCCAACTACGCGGACGCCCAGAAGGTTCTCGACGACCTCGAGGCGATCGGCGTCTCCTACAACGACGTCGTGCAGGTCCTCGAGACCGAGGGTGTCGACAAGTTCGAGAAGGCGTGGGGCGAGCTGCTCGACGAGGCCACCAAGGACCTGGAGAAGGCGGCCCAGAAGGCAGCCCAGAGGTGACCGCGCTGTCCGTCTCCGCGTCCGGACCGGCCGCGGACGCCATCGCCACTGCCGTTCCGCAGCTGGTCGAGGCCCAGTTCGCCTCGAAGCTCTTCGCCAAGGACCCCACGCTGTGGGGCGCGGCGGCTGAGTCCGAGTCGTCCAAACGGCTCTCGTGGGTCGGCCTGGGCCGGACCTCGAGACCCCTCGTCGGCGAGATCGCCGCCCTGCGTGACGACCTCGTCGGCAAGGGGCTCGACCACGTCGTGCTCTGCGGCATGGGCGGCTCCTCGCTGGCGCCGGAGGTCATCTGCGCCACCGAGGGCAAGGAGCTCGTCGTCCTCGACTCGTCCGACCCCGACTACGTGCGCGCAGCCCTGCAGGACAAGCTCGACCGCACCATCGTCGTGGTCTCGAGCAAGTCGGGCTCCACGGTCGAGACCGACTCCCAGAAGCGGGTGTACGAGGGCGCCTTCACGGACGCCGGGATCGACCCGACCGAGCGCATCGTCATCGTCACCGACCCGGGCAGCCCGCTCGACAAGAGCGCCCGTGAGGCGGGCTACCGCGTCGTCAACGCCGACCCCGACGTGGGCGGCCGCTACTCCGCGCTGACCGCGTTCGGGCTCGTCCCGAGCGGCCTGGCCGGCGTGGACATCGAGGCGCTGCTCGACGACGCGGAGTCGGTCGCCGACCTGCTCGCCGCCGACGACGACGCCAACCCGGCGCTGCGGCTCGGCGCGGCCATCGGCGGCACGACCCCGCTGCGCGACAAGCTGGCCATCGTCGACGACGGCTCCGGCATCGTCGGGTTCGCCGACTGGGCGGAGCAGCTCATCGCCGAGTCGACCGGCAAGGGCGGCACCGGCATACTCCCCGTCGTCGAGGCCGACGACGACGACCCCGAGGTCACGTGGCCGGCCCACGACGTCACCGTGGTCCGGCTGGTCAGCGTCGACGCCGACGACGAGCCGGTCTCGGACGACACCGACGTCGTCGCGGTCGACCCCACCCGCTCCGAGGTCGCGGTCAGCGGCTCGCTCGGCGCCCAGATGCTGCTGTGGGAGGTCGCCGTGGCGGCGGCCGGCCGGTTGCTCGGCATCAACCCGTTCGACCAGCCCGACGTCGAGAGCGCCAAGGCCGCGGCTCGCGAGCTGCTCGACAAGGGTCTCGGCGTGGCCGCGGCTCCCGCCGCCACCGACGGGGCGATCGAGATCCGCGCGATGGGCGGCGACGGAGACTGGCTCGGCGGCGCCACGACCGTGGCGGGCGCCCTCGACGCGCTGTTCGCCCAGCTCGACCCGAACCAGGGCTACGTCGCGGTGATGGCCTACCTCGACCGGCTGGCCGACGCGCCGCTCGCGACCGCGCGTCGGGCCATCGCGCTCCGCACGGAGCGACCGACGACGTTCGGCTGGGGTCCGCGGTTCCTGCACTCGACCGGCCAGTTCCACAAGGGCGGCCCAGCGGTCGGCGTCTACCTGCAGATCACGACGAAGCCTCAGGAGGATCTCGCCATCCCCGGCCGGGACTTCACCTTCGGCGACTTCATCGCGGCCCAGGCCGGCGGTGACGCGGCGGTGCTCGCGGCGCACGGGCGCCCCGTGCTCCAGCTGCACCTGACCGAGCACGACGCCGGACTGGCCCAGCTCGAGAAGGTGCTCGGCGTGGGCGCTTCCGAGGCCTCTGTGGGAGCCGGTCGAGGAGACGCATGAGCCCAGCCCGGGTCGCGGCGGGCACCAACCCCCTCCGCAACGCGCGGGACCGGCGGCTGCCCCGGATCGCCGGCCCGTGCGGCATGGTGATGTTCGGGGTGACCGGCGACCTCTCGCGCAAGAAGCTGATGCCGGCGATCTACGACCTCGCCAACCGGGGCCTGCTGCCGCCGGGCTTCTCCCTCGTGGGGTTCGCCCGCCGTGACTGGGCCGACGAGGACTTCGGGCAGGTCGTCTACCAGTCCGTGCGTGACCATGCGCGGACCCCGTTCCGCGAGGACGTCTGGCGCAACCTCGCCGAGGGGTTCCGGTTCGTGCCCGGCACCTTCGACGACCCGGCCGCCTTCGACCTCCTCGCCGACACCGTGCACGCCCTGGAGCACCAGCGCGGCACCGGCGGCAACCTCGCGTTCTACCTGTCGATCCCACCCGGCTCGTTCTCGCTGGTCTGCGAGCAGCTGAAGCGCTCCGGCCTCGCCGACGCCCGCGGGGAGGCCTGGCGACGGGTCGTCATCGAGAAGCCGTTCGGCCACGACCTGGCCAGCGCCCGCGAGCTCAACACCATCGTCGGCACGGTGTTCCCGGCCGACTCGGTGTTCCGGATCGACCACTACCTGGGCAAGGAGACGGTCCAGAACCTGTTGGCGCTGCGGTTCGCCAACCAGATGTTCGAGCCGATCTGGAACGCCAACTACGTCGACCACGTGCAGATCACCATGGCCGAGGACATCGGCATCGGCGGCCGCGCCGGCTACTACGACGGCATCGGCGCCGCCCGCGACGTCATCCAGAACCACCTCCTCCAGCTGCTCGCGCTCACCGCGATGGAGGAGCCGGTCTCGTTCAACGCCCGCGACCTGCGGGCCGAGAAGGAGAAGGTGCTCTCCGCCGTCACCATCCCCGCCGACATCGGCCGCGACACCGCACGCGGCCAGTACACCCAGGGGTGGCAGGGCGAGGAGGCGGTCGTCGGGTACCTCGAGGAGCAGGGCGTCGCCAAGGGCTCCACGACCGAGACGTATGCGGCGGTGAAGCTCATCGTCGACACCCGCCGCTGGGCCGGGGTCCCCTTCTACCTGCGGACCGGCAAGCGGCTCGGCAAGCGGGTCACCGAGATCGCGGTGGTCTTCAAGCGGGCGCCGCACCTGCCGTTCGACGACACCGCCACCGAGGAGCTCGGCCAGAACGCGATCGTCATCCGGGTCCAGCCCGACGAGGGCATCACCATGCGGTTCGGGTCGAAGGTGCCGGGCAACCAGATGGAGGTCCGCGACGTCACGATGGACTTCGGCTACGGGTCCGCGTTCACGGAGTCCAGCCCCGAGGCATACGAGCGGCTGATGCTCGACGTCCTGCTCGGCGACCCGCCGCTCTTCCCCCGCCACGAAGAGGTCGAGCTGTCCTGGCAGATCCTCGACCCGATCGAGGCCTGGTGGGCCAAGCACGGACGGCCCGAGCCGTACGGGGCCGGCGGCTGGGGACCGGCGTCGGCGCACGCGATGATGGCCCGCGAGGGTCGCACCTGGAGGATCCCGTGATCATCGACCTGCCGAAGACGACGTCGGCCTCGGTGAGCAAGAAGCTGGTGCAGCTGCGCAACGACGTCGGCGCGATGACGCTGGGCCGGGTGCTGACCCTGGTCATCGTGGTCGACGACCACCAGGCCGACGAGATCATCGAGGCGGCCAACGACGCCTCGCGGCAGCACCCCTGCCGGATCGTCGTCGTCGTCGCCGGGAACCGGCGCGGATCGGCCCGGATGGACGCCCAGATCCGCCTCGGCGGCGACGCGGGCGCGTCCGAGGTGGTCATCATGCGGCTCTACGGCGAGCTGGCCAAGCACGGCCAGTCGGTCGTCGTCCCGCTGCTGCTGGCCGACTCCCCCGTCGTGGCGTGGTGGCCGCACGAGTTTCCCCCGGACCTGCGTACCGACCCGATCGCGCAGATGGCGCAGCGGCGGATCACCGACTCGGCGGAGTCCCGCAACCCGCGCGCGGCGCTGAAGCGGCTGGCGACGCAGTACCAGCCGGGCGACACCGACCTGGCATGGACCCGGGTCACGCTGTGGCGTGGGCTCCTGGCCGCGGCGCTGGACGGCCCGCCCTACGAGTCGGTCACCGAGGCGGTCGTGGCGGGCGCCAGCGACTCGCCGTCCACCGAGCTGCTCGCGGCCTGGCTCGGGCTGGTGCTCAAGGCGCCGGTCCGCCGCGTCCGCACGAAGGGCGGCGCCGGGGTGGTCAGCGTGCGCCTGGACCGCAAGAGCGGCCCGATCGACCTGGTCCGCCCGGACGGCGCAGTCGCCACGCTCTCGCAGCCCGGTCAGCCGGACCGGCGGATCTCGCTGAAGCGGCGCGGCCTCGCCGAGTGCCTCGCCGACGAGCTGCGGCACCTCGACGACGACGACGTGTATGCGGCCACGCTCACCCGCGGTCTCAAGACGCTGCGGCCGGCTCGTCAGACCGCCTCCGAGGCGGCAACCCGCGGCGAGGCACCGTCGACCAGCGGGTCTCGGAAGATGGCCGCCCGGCTGGCGCGCAACGCGAGAGCCGAGGAGGCGCTGGCCATGGTGGTGGCCCCGCCACCGCCGGACGACGGCGACACGACGGCGGTCAAGAAGGCCACCGCGCGCAAGCGGGCCGGCGAGCCGACCCCGCGGGAGAAGGCGGTCGCCAAGCGGCCCGCGAAGAAGGCGACTCGCAGGAGGTCCACGCCATGACCGGCGCCGAGCCCACGGTCGAGGTCTACCCGTCGAAGCAGAGCCTGTCGGACGCGGCCGCGGTGCGGTTCCTGGCGGCGGTGCGTGAGGCTCAAAGGACGCGCGGCATGGCCCAGGTGGCCCTGACCGGTGGGTCCATGGGGTCGGCGATCTTCGCATCGTTGCTCCAGACCCCGGGCCGCGGTGAGGTGGACTGGTCGCAGGTCTACGTGTGGTGGGGCGACGAGCGGTACCTGCCGGCCGGCGACGCGGACCGCAACGACACCCAGAACGACCAGGCGGGCTTGTCGCAGCTCGGGCTGGACGGCGGCAAGGTGTTCCGGGTCGAGGGCCCGGACGCCAGCGCGAGCGCCGAGGCGAGCGCGTCGTCGTACGCGAACACGGTGCGCGGGTTCGGGCGGGGCGAGTTCGACGTGGTCCTGCTCGGCGTCGGCCCGGACGGTCACGTGGCCTCGCTGTTCCCGCATCACCCGGCGCAGCGCATCTCCGACGCGGTGGCGGTCGCCGTGCACGACTCGCCCAAGCCGCCGCCGGACCGGGTGTCGCTGACGTTCGAGTGCCTCAACCGGACGCGTGAGGTCTGGTTCCTCGTGGCCGGTCCCGACAAGGCGGACGCGGTGGCCGCGGCCCTGGCGCCGGATGCGGATCGGTGGGACGTCCCGGCGAGCGGCGTCCGCGGTTCCGTGGCGACCCACTGGCTCCTCGACGAGGCCGCGGCGGCCAACCTCGGCTGACGGGTCCGGGTCGCAGCGGTCGGAATTCCGACCGCTGGTGCCCGCTCAGGCGGCATGGGCCAGATGTAGCGCTCGCTCGACCTGGTCGAGGAACGCGTCCTCGGCCAGTCGCAGGCCCAGGAGGCTGATGCGCAGAACGATGTCGCGGGTCAAGGCCACCTCGTTCTGGCGCAGGTGGTCAGAGATGACGGTCAGACCTTCGCCGTGATGGGAGCCGTCGATCTCGACGACGAGCCGTGAGCGTCCCCACCGGGCGTCGAGGTAGACCCGGCCCCGCGGAGTACGACGGACCACTTGGCGGTCCGGCTCGGGCAGGCCCCGCACTCGACACATCCGGGCGAAGTCCAGCTCGCCGAGTGACGTTGCTCCGTCGGTGATGTCCTGGACCAGCTGCGGTACGAGCGCCCGTCGGCGTCGACCGGACCACATCGAGGTGGCGGCCCGGAGCTGCGGGCCGGAGACGATCCCCTGCTGGATCGGGAGCACCAGGACCAGGGCCGCCTGACGGTCCGAGACCGCCCAGTGCGCCGCTCGGACGGCCGCGAGCGCGGGGCGAACCCGCGGCACACCCCGGTCGGTCATCAGCTCGCGGTCCAGCCTGACGACGCGGTGGATCCGCACACCCGGCGTCCACTTCGGGCTGTAGGCGTCCGGTACCGACACGTGTACGGCGGGCTCGTCGTAGCCCGTGACGCCGGCGGCCAGAAGGGCGCTGACCCCGTCGAGAGCCGCCACTCCTGAGCCTGTCTCCCAGACCGCGCGCCACCACAGGGCCGGCGCCTCGAGAGGTCGCGTATGGACCGCGACCGTCTGCGCACCGTGGATGGCCCAACGGTCACCTGCGACCTCGCGGGCGATGACATGACGGTCGGCGCCGAAGCCTCGCAACGCCGTCCGCGACAGCACGCCGCCGAAGCGCTCGGCGCTGTGCGCAACCTGCTGACGGCGACGCGCCGGCTCCGACTCGGCCATCTCTCGAGCATGACCGACCGCGCCGTCGTGTGGCGGCGCCCGCAGGAGGCTGTGGACAACGGGTCCGGGCCGGACCGGTTGGAATTCCGACCGCTGGCGCCCGGACCGGGCGGCGAGCTACTGGATGAGGCCGCGCTGGCGCAGGGTGGCGAGCGCCTCGTCGAGGATCGCCTTGCCGTCGGCGTCGGAACGCCGCTCCTTCACGTAGGCCAGGTGGGTCTTGTAGGGCTCCACCTTGTGCGGGGCGGGCGGGTTGTCGTGGTCCTGGCCCGCGGGGTACCCGCAGCGCGGGCAGTCCCAGGTGTCCGGTAGCACGAGGCCCGGCTCCTCGGCGAAGCTCGGCCTCGTCTCGTGGCCGTTGGCGCACCAGTACGAGACGAAGATCCGAGGAGCGGCATCGCCGCGCTCGGCCTCGCCCATCGGGCCGGCGCCGACCCTGCTGCCACGGATGGCGTTACCGCTGGCCATTCAGACTCCCTTGTACGGTCAGCCGGCGAACCGGGCCAGCAGGCCCAGTCCGAGGATGGTGATGAACCAGACGATGCTGATCGCGATGGTGAACCGGTCGAGGTTGCGCTCCGCGATGGTCGAGCCACCGAGCGAGCTGGACATCCCACCGCCGAACATGTCCGACAGCCCGCCACCCTTCCCCTTGTGCATGAGAATCAGCATGATCAGGAAGAGGTTCGCGAGGACCAGCACGACCTCCAAGCCAATCTTCACGGCGTTCACGGGTGAGGGGTCCCATCTGGTTCGTACGTGTGGTCGCGGGGCACCTCTGCCTCCCCGCGACGCGCGGGCAACGCTTCTCAGGATAACCCGGCTCGGCCAGGATCCCGTCACGCGCTCAGGTCACGTGGTCAGCCGACATGATCTCGGAATCGGCAGATCGTGCTGAACTCCTCGGGGTCGATCGACGCCCCGCCGACGAGCGCCCCGTCGATGTCGTCCTGCGCCATGAGGGACGCGATGCTGCGCGCCTTGACCGAACCGCCGTAGATCACGCGGGTCTGGTCGGCGATCGCGTCGTTGGAGATGTCGGCCACGAAGTGCCGGATCGCCTTGCACACCTGCTGCGCGTCGTCCGGGGTCGCGACCTCACCGGTCCCGATCGCCCAGATCGGCTCGTACGCGATGACGATCTGCGGCAGGAACTCGCGTCGCACGTCGAACAGTCCCGCCCGCAGCTGCTCCAGCACGAACGGCACCGCGCGCCCCTCGCGCCGGATGGCGAGGTTCTCGCCGATGCAGAGGATCGGGGTCAGCCCGTGCTGGAACGCCGCCAGGACCTTGTCGTTGACGACCTGGTCCGACTCCTTCTGGTGCTCGCGCCGCTCGCTGTGCCCGACGACCGCATACGTGCAGCCGAGCTTCGCGAGGAACTCGCCGGAGATCTCCCCGGTGAACGGGCCGAAGGTATGCGTCGAGAGGTCCTGGGCGCCGTACTTGAGGCGCAGCTTGTCCGCCTCGACGAGGGTCTGCACGGACCGCAGGTCGGTGAACGGCGGCAGCACCGCCACCTCGACGGCGTCGTAGTCGTGCTTGGCGTCGCGCAGGGTCCAGTCCAGCTTCTGGACGAAGTGGGTCGCCTGGAGGTGGTCCAGGTTCATCTTCCAGTTGCCGGCGATCAGGGGCGTGCGCGCCATCAGTCGCTCTCCTCCAACACGGTGAGACCGGGCAGCTCCTTGCCCTCGAGGTACTCGAGGCTCGCGCCGCCACCGGTCGAGATGTGCCCGAACTGGTCGTCGGAGAACCCGAGCTGGCGCACCGCGGCGGCGGAGTCGCCCCCGCCGACGACGGTCAGGGCGCCGTTGGCGGTGACCTGCACGAGCGCCTCGGCGAGCGCCTTGGTGCCCGCCGCATACGGGGCCATCTCGAACGCGCCCATCGGGCCGTTCCAGAAGACGGTACGCGTGTCGCTCAGCTTCTCGGCGAAGAGCGCCGAGGACCTCGGTCCGATGTCCAGCCCGAGCCGGTCGGCGGGGATCGCGTCGGCCGCGACGACCTCGTGGTCGGCGTCCGCGGAGAACGCGGTGGCGGCGACGATGTCGACGGGCAGGACGATCTCGACGCCCTTGGACTCGGCCTCGTCGAGGTACCCGCGCACGGTGTCGAGCTGGTCCTCCTCGAGCAGGCTCTTGCCGACCTCATGGCCCTGGGCCTTGAGGAAGGTGAACACCATCCCGCCGCCGATGAGCAGCCGGTCGGCGGTGCCGAGCAGGTTGCCGATGACCCCGAGCTTGTCGGACACCTTCGCGCCACCGAGCACGACCGCATACGGCCGGTCGGGGTTCTCGGTGAGCCGCTTGAGCACGTCGACCTCGGTGGACACGAGTCCGCCGGTGGCGTGCGGCAGGAGGCGGGCGACGTCGTAGACCGACGCCTGCTTCCGGTGCACGACGCCGAAGCCGTCGGAGACGAAGACGTCGGCGAGCGAGGCGAGCGCCTGGGCGAACTCGGCCCGCTCCTCGTCGGTCTTGGCCGTCTCGCCCGGGTTGAACCGGAGGTTCTCCAGGAGGACGACGTCACCAGGGCCGGCCGCCGCGACGGTGGCCTTGGCCGACTCCCCCACCGTGTCGGTGGCGAAGGCGACGTCACGGCCGAGCAGCTCACCGAGCCGCTTCGCGACCGGCGCCAGCGAGTACCTGTCCTCCGGGGCGCCCTTGGGCCGGCCGAGGTGGGCGCAGACCACGACGGTCGCGCCCGCCTCGGCGAGGGCCTCGATCGCCGGGACGGACGCCTTGATGCGCCCGTCGTCGGTGATCGTCTGCCCGTCCAGCGGGACGTTGAGGTCGGACCGGACGAGTACCCGCTTGCCGCGCAGGTCGCCGTCCGCCAGGAGGTCGGCGAGAGTGCGCACCGACCTAGAGGTCCTTGCCGACGAGCACGACGACGTCGATGAGGCGGTTGGAGTAGCCCCACTCGTTGTCGTACCAGCCGACGACCTTGACCTGGTTGCCGATGACCTTGGTCAGGCCCGCGTCGAAGATGCACGAGTGCGGGTCGGTGACGATGTCGCTGCTGACGATCGGGTCCTCGGTGTACTTGAGGATGCCCTTGAGCGCGCCGTCGGCGGCCGCCTTGACCGCTGCGTTGACCTCGTCGACGGTCGTCTCGCGGCCGGCCTCGAAGGTGAGGTCGGTGGCCGAGCCCGTGGGGATCGGCACGCGCATGGCGAACCCGTCGAGCTTGCCCTTGAGCTGCGGCAGGACCAGGCCGATCGCCTTGGCGGCGCCGGTGGACGTCGGCACGATGTTGAGGGCCGCGGCGCGGGCGCGACGCAGGTCCTTGTGCGGGCCGTCCTGGAGGTTCTGGTCCTGCGTGTAGGCGTGGATGGTCGTCATCAGGCCCTTGACGATGGTGAACTCGTCGTCGAGCGCCTTGGCCATCGGCGCGAGGCAGTTCGTCGTGCACGACGCGTTGGAGATGATCGTGTGCGCGGCGGGGTCGTAGTCGGAGTCGTTGACCCCCATGACGATGGTGACGTCCTCGTTCTTCGCGGGCGCCGAGATGACGACCTTCTTGGCGCCGTTGTCGACGTGCGTCTTGGCCTGGACGGCGTCGGTGAAGAACCCGGTGGACTCGAGGACGACGTCCGCGCCGAGGTCGCCCCACTTGAGGTTCGCCGGGTCACGCTCGGCGAACGCCTTGAAGGACTTGCCGTTCACGGCGATCTCGTCGGCGCTCGAGGTGACGTCACCGTCGAGCCGGCCGAGGATCGAGTCGTACTTGAGCAGATGGGCCAGGGTGGCGTTGTCGGTGAGGTCGTTGACGCCGACGATCTCGATGTCGGCGCCCGACGCGGCGACGGCGCGGAAGAAGTTGCGGCCGATGCGGCCGAAGCCGTTGATCCCTACGCGGACAGTCACTGGTTTCAAACCTTCCCAGGGTGGATCAGGGTCGCCTAGACCCTAGTCCAGCCCGCGTGACGCCGGTCACCAGCGTCCGCGCTACGGGCGGGTAACCGAGCGGTGCCGAGCCGCGGGGTATGCGACGGGCGCCGCCTACTCGAGCATGTCCGCCGTGAGGTTGGCGTCGGTGCCGGGGACGCCGAGGTCCTGGGCCTTCTTGTCGGCCATCGCCAGCAGCCGCCGGATCCGGCCGGCGACGGCGTCCTTGGTCATCGGCGGGCTGGCCAGCTGGCCGAGCTCCTCGAGCGACGCCTGCTTGTGCTTGAGCCGCAGCTGGCCGGCCTCACTGAGGTGGTCGGGAACGTCCTCGCCGAGAATCTCCATGGCCCGCTCCACCCGCGACCCCGCGGCGACGGCGGCGCGGGCGGAGCGGCGCAGGTTGGCGTCGTCGAAGTTGGCCAGGCGGTTGGCGGTGGCGCGGACCTCGCGCCGCATCCGGCGCTCCTCCCAGGCCAGGACCGCGTCGTGGGCACCGAGCCGGGTGAGCATCGCCGCGATGGCGTCGCCGTCGCGGATGACGACCCGGTCGACGCCGCGGACCTCGCGGGCCTTGGCCTGGATGCCCATCCGGCGGGCCGCGCCGACGAGCGCGAGCGCCGCCTCGGGACCCGGGCAGGTCACCTCGAGGGCCGACGACCGGCCGGGCTCGGTGAGTGAGCCGTGGGCGAGGAACGCACCGCGCCAGGCGGCCTCCGAGTCGCACGCGGACGCGCTGACCACCTTCGGCGGGAGGCCGCGGACGGGACGGCCGCGTGAGTCGATGAGCCCGGTCTGGCGGGCGAGGGTCGCGCCCTCCTCGACGATCCGCACGACGTAGCGGCTGCTCTTGCGCAGGCCCCCCGCGGACATGACGAGGACGTCGGACTTGTGGCCGTAGACCTCGGCCACGAACCGGCGCAGCCGGCGGGCGGCGTTGGCGGTGTCGAGCTCGGCCTCGACGACGATCTGGCCGCCGACGATGTGCAGGCCCCCCGCGAAGCGGAGGGTTGCGGCCACCTCGGCCTTCCGGCAACAGGGCTTGGTCACCTCGAGCCGTGACAGCTCGTCCTTGACCTTCGCCGTCATTGCCATGCCAGCCATCCTGCCACCCTGTCTCCGCCCGACGAGTCGCGCGACGGTCGCCGTGCTGCCCCTGTGCCCCGGTGGGTGACGCACCACCACACCCACCTGTCACACGCCTCTCGGATCGAGCCGGTACCAAGCGTTTTCGGCGTTGCCCCGAGGTGAAGGTCGCAGAGTATCCGATCCGAATCGGACGCGGTGCGGGGGCCTCAGGAGATGACGTCGCGGTAGGCCGCGGCCAGCCGCAGCGGGTCGTGCTGACCGCGGTTGCCCATCGCCGAGACGGTCGAGACGACCAGCTCGGCGCCGACCAGGTCGACGGCCCTCCGCAGGGCCTCCGGGTCGTCCACGCAGCTCGGGTCGGCGAGGACGACGTCGAACCGCAGCTCCGGAGCGTGCTTCACCAGGCTGTCGATGTGGTCCTGGGCGCGGTACCCCTTGGTCTCCCCGGTGTGGACCTCGAGGTTGAGGTTGAGCAACGTCCGGGCCTTCGTCGACACGATCGCGTCGCGGAGGCTGGGCACGAGGACGTGCGGCAGGACGGACGTGAACCACGATCCGGGGCCGAGGAAGACCCAGTCGGCCTCGCGGATCGCCTCCAGGGTCTCAGCGGGGCAGCCCGGGTCCGGCGGCAGGATGCGCACTCCCTGCACCCGCCCCCGGGTCGAGGCGACCCGGTGCTGGCCACGGACGATGGTGACGGCCTCGGGGTATGCGGGGTCGTGGCCGACGATCTCGGCCTCGATCTCGAGCGGGACGCTGGCCATCGGCAGCACCCGGCCACGGGAGTTGAGCAGCCGGCCGACGAGGTCCAGGCCGTCGACGGTGTCGCCGAGCAGGTCCCAGAGGGACACGATGAGGAGGTTGCCGAGGGCGTGGCCGGCCAGCGGCCCCTCGCCCTGGAACCGGTGCTGGAGCACGTCCCGCCAGGTGTGGCCCCACTCGGTGTCGTCGCAGAGCGCGGCGAGCGCCATCCGCAGATCCCCGGGCGGCAGGACCGAGAACTCCTCGCGCAACCGTCCCGACGACCCCCCGTCGTCGGCGACCGTGACGACGGCGGTGACCCGGTCGGTGAGCAGCTTGAGCGCGGAGAGGGACGACGCGAGACCGTGGCCCCCGCCGAGGGCGACGACCTTGGGGTGACGCGCATACCCGCTGGGTTGGAGGGTCACGGCCGGCTCACTCCCGCCCGAGGTCGCGGTGGACGAGGAAGGTGTCGACGGTGTCGGTGCGCAGCCGCTCGGCCAGCTGCTCGGCGATGGCGACCGACCGGTGCTTGCCACCCGTGCAGCCGACGGCGAGCGTGACGTAGCGGCGGCCCTCGCGGATGAACCCCTTGACCACCGACTCCATGAGGTGGACGACGTCGTCGACGAACTCCTTGGCCCCCGGCTGGGACAGGACGAACTCGGCCACCGCCTCGTCGCGGCCGGTGAGGGGCCGCAGCTCCGGGACCCAGAACGGGTTGGGCAGGAAGCGGAGGTCGTGGACGAAGTCGGCGTCGAGGGGGACGCCGTACTTGAACCCGAACGACATGACCGCGAGGCGCAGCTGGGCCGCGCCGTCGCCGGCGAAGAGGGACATCGCCTTGGCGGCGAGCTGGTGGACGTTGAGTCCGGAGGTGTCGAGGATGACGTCGGCCTCGGAGCGCAGCTCGCCGAGCAGGGCCCGCTCGCGCTGGATGCCGTCGAGCAGCCGGCCTGACCCCTGGAGCGGGTGCGGCCGGCGGACGCTCTCGAACCGGCGGACCAGGGCCTCGTCGGTGGCGTCGAGGAAGACGACCGACGGGCGGTGCCCGGTCCGCCCGAGCTCGGCGACGATCTGGCCGAAGTCGGCGAACACCCCATGGCTGCGGACGTCGACGACCGCGGCGACGCGGTGGATCATCGGCTCCGGGGTCCGGGCGAGGTACTCCTCGTGGAGCTCGAGCAGCTGCGGGAGCATCTGTGGCGGCAGGTTGTCGACGACGTACCAGCCGAGGTCCTCCAGGACGTTGGCCATCGTCGACCGGCCGGCCCCGCTCATCCCGGTGAGGACGAGCATCGGCTCGTCGCGGGTCGGTGCCTCCCGGCTGCTGCGGAGGGGTCGCGGGGTGGGCTCCTCACTCATCGGTTGCCTCCCGCTCAGTCGAGCACCTCGCCGGTCGTCACGTTAACGGCCGGGACGGCCGCTGACGAGTCTCGCGCCAGCCGCGTCGCGATGGTGTCGGCCAGGACCGGCCCGATGCCCTGGACGGCGGCGATCTCCTCGACCGACGCCGCACGAAGCCGCTTGACCGAACCGAACACGCGCAGCAGCGCCTTGCGACGCACCTCGCCGAGACCCGGGATGCCGTCGAGGTCGGACGTGGTCATGGCCTTGGACCGCCGCTGGCGGTGGAAGGTGATGGCGAACCGGTGCGCCTCGTCGCGGACCCGCTGGAGCAGGTAGAGGCCCTCGCTGGTCCGCGGCAGGATCAGCGGGAAGTTCTGGCCGGGTACCCAGACCTCCTCCAGCCGCTTGGCCAGGCCGACCAGCGACACGTCCTCGATGCCGAGCTCGTCGAGGACCGACTTGGCCGCGTTGACCTGCGGCAGGCCACCGTCGACGACGACGAGGTTGGGCGGGTAGGCGAACTTGCGCGGCCGCCCGGTGACCTCGTCGATCGGGCCGTGGACGTTCGGCATACCGTCGGCGTCGTCCTCGATCTCCGGTCCCAGCTCGATCTCGGCCGAGTGCTCGCGCTCGTCGAGGTAGCGCTGGAAGCGGCGGGTCAGGACCTCGTGCATCGCCGCGGTGTCGTCCACCGTCTGGGTGCCGTCGAGCGCGGTATGCGCGTAGTCGCCCCGGACGACGAACCGGCGGTACTCGGACTTGCGCGCCAGGCCGTCCTCGAAGACGACCATCGACGCGACGACGTTGGTGCCCTGGACGTGGCTGACGTCGAAGCACTCGATCCGCAGCGGCGCGTCGGGCAGCTCGAGGGACTCCTGGAGCTCCTGGAGGGCCTGGCTCCGGGCGGTGAGGTCGCCGGCCCGGGCCACCTTGTGCCGGGCGAGGGACTGCTCCGCGTTGCGGCGGACCGTCTCCATCAGCGACCGCTTGTCGCCGCGCTGCGGGACCCGCAGGTCCACGCGATGGCCGCGGAGGGTGCTGAGCCAGGCGGCCAGGGCCTCGGACTCGGCGGGCACGATCGGGACCAGGACCTCGCGCGGGACCTGGTCGGGGCTGTCCTGGGCCTGGTCGCCGTAGACCTGCTGGAGCAGGTGGCCCATCAGCTCGGGGACGTCCTCGCTCTCCTTCTCGACCACCCAGCCGCGCTGGCCGCGGATCCGGCCGCCGCGGACGAAGAACACCTGGACGGCGGCCTCGAGCTCGTCGTCGGCGAGGGCGAAGACGTCGGCGTCGGTCTTGTCGGCGAGGACGACCGCGTTCTTCTCGAGCGCCTTGTTGAGGGCGCCGAGGTCGTCGCGGAGGCGGGCGGCGAGCTCGTACTCCTGCGCGTCCGACGCCGCGCGCATCTGCCGCTCGACGCGCTTGGTGAACTTGGTCGTGTTGCCGGCCATGAAGTCGCAGAAGTCCTCGGCGATCTGCCGGTGCTCCTCAGGGTCGACCCGGCCGACGCACGGGGCCGAGCACTTGTCGATGTAGCCGAGCAGGCACGGCCGGCCGCTCTGGTGGGCGCGCTTGAAGACGCCGGTGCTGCAGGTGCGCATGGGGAAGACGCGCAGGAGCAGGTCGAGGGTCTCGCGGATGGCCCAGGCGTGGCTGAACGGGCCGAAGTAACGGGTCCCCTTCCGCTTCGCGCCGCGCATGACCTGGGCCCGGGGGAACTCCTCGCCGAGCGTGACGGCGAGGAAGGGGTACGACTTGTCGTCGCGGTACTTGACGTTGAACCGCGGGTCGTACTCCTTGATCCACGAGTACTCGAGCTGGAGCGCCTCGACCTCCGTCGCGACCACGGTCCACTCGACGCTGGCTCCGGTCCGGACCATGGTGGCGGTGCGCGGGTGCAGGGCGTGGATGTCCTGGAAGTAGGAGGACAGCCGCGGCCGCAGCGACTTGGCCTTGCCGACGTAGATGACCCGGCCGTCCTTGTCCCGGAACCGGTAGACGCCCGGGTCGACCGGGATTTCTCCCGGCCGGGGGCGGTACGTCGACGGGTCAGCCACGGGTCACCCGGCAGGGGGCCCGCCCCGGTCGGGGGCGGTACGTCGACGGGTCAGCCACGGTTTCACTCTAGGAGCCGGGTCGGACTCCCGTTCGAGCGGCCGACCGGTATGCGACGTGCACCCGCACGGGGGCGGCGTCGGCTACTTCTCGGACATGTCTGAGAAGTATCGGCCGAACCGCCGGATCGGCCCGCGACTGCTCAGACATGTCTGAGTAGTTGCTGCGCGGCCCGCACCGGCACGCCGCCGGTCAGGCGATGTAGACCGAGTCGCCGCTGACCGTGGCGGTCTTGGCCGGGAGCGGGCTCTTGGCCTGGCTCGCCGACGTGGGCGCCCCCGTCGTGATGTCGAACTGGCTCTGGTGGCACGGGCAGTCGATCATCCCTTGGGCCACCTTGGTGACCTTGCAGCCCTGGTGCGTGCACTTGCCACTGAACGCCTTGAACACACCGGCGGTGGGCTGGGTGACGACGAACGCCGTGTCGGCGTCGTTGCCCTGGATGATGCCGCCGCCCACCGGGACGTCCGCGGTCTTCACGGGCGTACCGCTCGGTGCGGCCGCGCTGGACGACGCCGATCCCGACGACGTCGCCGACCCCGTGGACGTGGACGACCCCGTGGTCGCCGCCGCGGACGTCGTGCTCGACGCCGCGCCTCCGGTGGCCGGCGGGGTGGTCGTCCCGCCGCACGCCGCGAGCGCCGCCGCGGCGGCCACGCCGGCACCGCCGACGCCCGCGGACCGCAGCACGGTGCGCCGGTCGACGGCGGACCGGTCGACGGCGGACCGGTTGGTCTCGGACCGGGCGTCCGGAACGGTCGATGTGGTCTCTGGCTGATCTGACATGGCCTCGTCCTGCCTGTGTGGGGTAAAGGTTCTGGTCTGTTTCAGCGGCCGAAAACTGGTTGTCGGTTCAACGAACTACGTTGGCCATCGTGCCGACGGCGACTGTCAACCACCTGTGATGACGCCGTGACCCACGGGCCGGTTCAGTCGATCTCCAGCGAGTTCTCAGGAAATGGACTCCGTCCATCCACACGGAAACACAAAATTCACACATCACAAGACGGACACGGACGCGCTCACGGCGGGTGAGACCCCCTCCGCGAAGAACTACGCTGCGTTCGCTCGCGGTTGTCGCGACGGGGCCGGGGGGCTCCCCCGCGTCCGAATCTCCAGGAGGATCTGTGCACCAGCGTTCCATCGTCCGGATTGGGGTCCCGCTCGCCGTCGCGGCGCTCGCCCTGACCGCCTGCGGCTCCCGCGGCGAGTCCGGCACCACAGGCGGCGGCAGCACCGGCGGCGCCACGAAGACGGCCAAGATCGGCGTCATCGCCCCGCTCACCGGCGACCTGTCGGCCCTCGGCAAGGGCATCCAGCACTCCGTCGAGCTCGCCGTCAAGCAGGCCAACGACACCAACGCCGTGCCCGGCTGGAAGCTCGAGGTCTCCTCGGTCGACGACGAGGCCAAGGCCGACGTCGGCAAGAACGCCGCCACCAAGCTCGCGGCGGACGACCTGGTCATCGGCGTCGTCGGTAACCTCAACTCCAGCGTCAGCCAGCAGACCCAGCCGATCTTCGCTTCGGCCAACATCACCCAGATCTCCCCGGCCAACACCAACCCGAGCCTGACCATCGGCGCGGACGCCGCGGCCCCGAAGCGGGCGTACAAGACGTACTTCCGTACCTGCACCACGGACGCGGTCCAGGGCCCGTTCGCCGCGCAGTACCTCCTGGCGCAGGGGATCAAGAACGTCGCGACGATCCACGACAAGAAGGCCTACGGCCAGGGTCTCGTCGACGCCTTCACCACGGAGTTCAAGAAGGGCGGCGGCACCGTCGTCGCGGCCGAGACGATCAACCCCGACGAGTCGAACTACCAGGCCGTCGTGTCCAAGGTCGCCCCGTCGAAGCCGCAGGCCGTCTACTACGGCGGTGAGTACCCGCAGGCCGGTCCGCTCTCGCAGCAGATGAAGTCCGCCGGTCTCAACGTCCCGCTCATGGGTGGCGACGGCATCTACGACCCGAAGTACATCCAGCTCGCCGGTTCCACCAGCAACGGTGACCTGGCCACCTCGGTCGGCGCCCCGACCGACAGCACCGACGCCGGCAAGAAGTTCCTCTCCGAGTACCAGGCGGCCGGCTACGCCGAGCCCGCTGCGGCCTACGGCGGTTACTCCTACGACGCCGCCAACGCCATCATCGCCGGCCTCAAGTCCTCGCTCGCTAGCGCGGCCGACGCGAAGTCGGCCCGTACCGCGACGATCGACGCGGTCGGCAAGGTCTCGTTCGACGGTGTCACCGGCAAGGTCGCGTTCGACCAGTACGGCGACTCGACGAGCAAGGTCCTGACCGTCTACAAGGTCGACTGGCGGCAAGTGGGTCGCCGCGAAGACGGACACCTTCAAGTAAGCCGCGAAGCGACAGTCAGCACGAAAAGCTGAAGACATGAGGGCGGGCTTGCTCGACAAGCCCGCCCTCGTGCTGTCCGGGGGTGCACAATCCCCGCGGGCAGGCATATGCGTGGGCAGCGGTTTGAGTGGGCAAGCGCGGACGGCCGGTACCGGCCAGTGAGGAAGCTCCTGTGACGGCTCAGCACCCCAGTCAGGTGATCGCTCAGGTGAGGTCGGCATGAGCGACGTCCTCCAACAGCTCGTCAACGGGCTGACCCTCGGGTCCCTGTACGCGTTGATCGCGGTGGGCTACACGGTGGTCTACGGCATCGTCCAGCTCATCAACTTCGCCCACGGCGAGGTCTTCATGATCGGCGCCTTCGGGGCCCTCGCCACCTGGAGCGCACTGTTCCAGGGGACCCTGGCCCTCTGGGTGCTGCCGATCATGATGCTCGGCGCGATCATCGCCTCGGTGGGCGTCGCCGTGCTCATGGAGCGGTTCGCCTACCGGCCGCTGCGGAACGCCCCACGGCTGGCACCGCTCATCACCGCCATCGGCGTCTCGGTCTTCCTCCAGGAGGCCGTCCGGCTGTTCTACCCGGGCGCCAAGAGCAAGCTGCCGTTCCCGCCCATCGAGGTGGTCACGGGTCCGGCGCTGCAGATCGGCGGGCTGACCATCCAGCGGGCCGCGGTCTTCACCGTCGGCGCCCTCGTCATCTGCGCCGCCCTCCTCTGGTACTTCGTCAACCGGACCCGGCTCGGCCGCGGCATGCAGGCGGTCTCCCAGGACCCCGACACCGCCCGCCTGATGGGCATCAACGTCGACCGGATCATCGTCGTGGCCTTCGTCCTCGGCGCCGTCCTCGCCGCCGTCGCGGGCGTCGCGCAGGGCCTGCAGAACCAGAACATCGACTTCCGCATCGGCTTCCTCGCCGGCCTCAAGGCGTTCACCGCCGCCGTGCTCGGTGGCATCGGCAACATCCAGGGCGCCGTCCTCGGCGGCCTGGTCCTCGGCGTGGTGGAGGCCTTCGCCACGCAGTTCATCCCCG
Source organism: uncultured Actinomycetota bacterium (assembly GCA_963713345.1). Taxonomy (GTDB): domain Bacteria; phylum Actinomycetota; class Actinomycetes; order Actinomycetales; family Dermatophilaceae; genus Lapillicoccus. The sequence continues at coordinate 168,994 of CAVQLI010000012.1, forward strand.
GCCAGTTCGGCGGGTCGGCGTGGAAGGACGTGTGGGCCTTCGTGCTCCTCATCGTCGTCCTCGTCTTCCGGCCGCAAGGCCTCCTCGGCGCAAGGGTGGTGGACCGGGCATGAGCGATCGACTCGACTCCCTGCGCGAGCGGTACGGGCGGCTCGGCTGGCCCCTCGGCCTCGCCGGTGCAGTGCTCCTGGCGGCCGGCACATTCCTGTCGTGGAGCTACGTCGCCACGATCCTCGGCAACCTCTCGGTCTACGTGTATCCGGGCAGCGTCCAGCTGTTCGCGCTGTTCCTGGCCCTGGTCGCGATCGCGTTCCTGCTCATGTACCGGGGCCCGCTGCACCGCCTCGGCGACTGGTTCAAGTCGGCCCTCGCCGTGCGCACCCTCGGTCTCGGCTCGGCCGCGTTCATGACGATCGTGCTGCTGCTCATCGCTGTCCAGAGCGGCGGCCTCATCAACATCGACCCGGGCGGCTGGGTCTCCTGGGTCGGCAGCCTGCTCCTCGCCGCCGGCGGGCAGCTGATGCAGGTCCGCGCGATCAACGACCCGATCAAGGCCAAGCTCCCGGACTGGGTCGAGATCATCGTCATCGTCATCCTCCTCGCACTGGCCCTGTTCGGCTCGGCGTTCGCCCTGGGCCAGGAGGACGGCAGCGTCTTCCTGCTCTTCTTCGTCGCCCTCGGCACCGCGATCTGGGCGCTGGCCTCGTGTGGGTTCTTCACCTGGATCGGGATCCTCGCCGCCCGCCACCGTCGGGTACTCATGCTCGGCGCCTTCGTCGTGGCGTTCCTGTTCCCGTTCACCCAGGGCGGCTCCGACGCGAACATGTCGATCGCTACCCAGGTCATCATCTTCGCGGTCACCGCACTCGGCCTGAACATCGTCGTCGGCCTCGCCGGCCTGCTCGACCTCGGGTACATCGCCTTCCTCGGGGCCGGCGCCTACACCGCTGCCGTGCTGTCCGACTCGGCGTTCGCCACGGTCGGCTGGAAGCCGCCGTTCCTGCTCGTCGTCCTCATCGGCGCGTGCGTCTCGGCCAGCCTCGGCCTCCTCATCGGCACGCCGACCCTGCGGGTCTCCGGGGACTACCTGGCCATCGTCACCTTGGCCTTCGGGGAGATCTTCCGGCTGGCCATGGGCAACCTGGACGGCAACAACGGTCCCAACCTCACCCGTGGGCCGAACGGCATCCCAGCCATTCCCGACCTCGTCGTGTTCGGCTGGGACTTCGGCCAGTCGCATACCGTGGCGGGGATCTCGCTGGGCCGGTTCGCGAACTACTACTTCCTCCTGCTGCTTCTCGCGGCGTTCGTCATCACCGTCTTCACCCGGCTGAACAACAGCCGGATCGGCCGCGGCTGGGTGGCCATCCGCGAGGACGAGAAGGCCGCCGAGGCCATGGGCGTCAACGTCTTCGGCCTCAAGCTCTTCGCGTTCTCCAGCGGCGCGTTCCTCGCCGGCATGGCCGGCACGGTGAAGGCCCACCAGGACGTGTCGGTCACTCCGGACCAGTACGTCTTCCTCAACAGCGCGTTCCTGCTCGCCGCGATCGTCCTCGGCGGTATGGGGACCGTGGCCGGCGTGCTCATCGGGTCGGCCATCCTCCAGGTGCTGCCCGAGAAGCTGCGGTTCATCTCCGACTACCGGCTGCTCATCTTCGGCCTGCTGCTCGTCATCATGATGCGGTTCCGGCCGGAGGGCATCGTCGCCAGCCAGCGCCGCAAGCTGGAGTTCCACGAGGACGACCAGGAGCTGGCCGAACGCATCGAGGAGATCCACCTCGAGGAAGAGGAGGCGACGGCATGACCGCCACCCCCACCCGACCCGACGCCGCGCCCGCGCCCGCGCGCGAGTTCGGCGAGACCGTCCTGCAGGCCAAGGGGGTCGTCATGCGGTTCGGCGGCCTCACGGCGGTCAACGACGTCGACCTCCTCGTCCGCGAGGGCGAGATCGTCGGCCTCATCGGCCCCAACGGCGCCGGCAAGACGACGTTCTTCAACTGCCTCACCGGCCTCTACAAGCCCACCGAGGGCGAGGTCACGTTCAAGGGGGCGATCCTGCCGCCGAAGCCGCGCAAGGTCGTCCTCGCCGGGATGGCCCGCACGTTCCAGAACATCCGGCTGTTCGGCAACATGACGGCGCTGGAGAACGTCATGGTCGGGCGCTACTGCCGGACCTCGGCCGCGGGCTTCACCTCGATCATCCGCGGTCCGAAGTTCCGCCGAGAGGAGGCCGAGACCCGGGCTCGGTCGCAGGAGCTGCTCGACTACGTGGGGCTCGGCAAGTCCGGCGAGTACCTCGCCCGGAACATGCCCTACGGCGACCAGCGGCGCCTGGAGATCGCTCGGGCCCTGGCCACGGACCCCCAGCTGCTCCTCCTCGACGAGCCGACCGCGGGCATGAACCCGCAGGAGACCCGTCAGGCGATGGAGCTGATCTTCAAGATTCGCGACAGCGGCATCGCCGTGGTGGTCATCGAGCACGACATGCGGTTCATCTTCACGCTCTGCGACCGCGTGCTCTGCCTGGTCCGGGGCGAGACCCTCGTCCAGGGCTCCCCTGCTGAGGTCCAGTCCGACCCGCGCGTCATCGAGGCCTACATCGGCACCGGCGACGAGGACGACGAGGAGGCCGCCGAGGTGGAGCGCGAGCTCGACGAGCTGGACAAGCGGTTCCCCGCCGAGCATCCCGATGACGCCAAGCGGACCACCGACTACCCCCACGACGCCCGCGGTGCCACCGAGGGCGAGGGAGGCCGCCAGTGACCGCCATGCTCGAGGTCAACGACCTCCACGTCTCCTACGGGAAGATCGAGGCGGTGAAGGGCATCACCTTCTCCGTCGACGAGGGCCAGGTCGTCACGCTCATCGGCACCAACGGCGCCGGGAAGACGACCACCCTGCGCACCATCTCCGGGCTGCTGCGGCCCAGTGGCGGGAGCATCAGCTTCCAGGGCAAGCCCATCCACAGCACCGCCGCCCACGACATCGTCTCGCTCGGCATCGCCCACTCCCCTGAGGGCCGGCGCATCTTCCCGCGGCTCAGCGTGGAGGAGAACCTGATCCTGGGCGCGTTCGCCCGCAAGGACCAGGCGCAGATCCGCACCGACCTGCACGCGGCATACGACCTCTTCCCGATCCTCGGGGAGCGCTCGAAGCAGGCGGCCGGGACGTTCTCCGGCGGTGAGCAGCAGATGCTCGCCATGGGCCGCGCCATGATGAGCCGGCCCAAGCTGCTCATGCTGGACGAGCCCTCGATGGGCCTGTCGCCGCTGATGATGAAGCGGATCATGTCGACCGTCCGGACCCTCCAGTCCCAGGGCACGACGATCCTCCTCGTCGAGCAGAACGCACAGGCGGCGCTCAAGCTGGCCGACAAGGGCTACGTGCTCGAGGTCGGCAGCATCGTCCTCGACGGCACCGGCCAGGAGCTGCTGGCCAGCGACGACGTGCGGAAGGCGTACCTCGGCGAGGACTGAGACGCACCACCCCAACACCCGCTCACCCCGGCCTGACCGGGCGTCGAGGCGGAGGTCTGCGCGTTCGCTGGGTGTTGCCTGAGCGGTCGCTGAGGTCCATGCTCGACCGAGGGTGAGGGCACCCGTCGGGGAGGTGTCCCGCCTCGCATCTGGGAGGCCGCCGTGGCCGTCGCACCCCTGTCCCTCACCGCCGAACCGCTGGAGTCCGGGACCCTGCGCTGGCTCCGGCTCGCGCCACCCGCACCGGGCCAGCCCGAGAAGGGCAAGCTCGTCGTCCGGCTGACGATCATGAACACGTCGGCCGCGCCGGTCACGGTCACCGGGATCTCGGTGTCCTTCCCCGGCAGCTCGGCACCGACGGCCTCGATGTTCCGGCCGGACATCGTCCTCAAGGACGCCGGGGTACTCCAGGCCGGCCAGACGAAGTTCTGGTCCAACGGGGTCGTCAACGTCACCGACGCCGACGGCAAGGTGACGCAGTCCGCGTACAACGCGGTCTACCTCGCCCTCCCGGCACCGGCGAAGGCCCGGCTCTCGGTGGCCGCCGCGGGGTTCGCCAGCGCCGCCACCCTGGACCTCAGCCTCGCCGAGTACCAGAGCCCCGCTCCCAAGACGGGGTACCCGCTCTTCCTGCGGGTCAGCGACCTGCCGTCGGCGGCGGTCATGACGATCACCGGCCGGCACTGGTCGAACGGCGGCGGACAGGGCACCCAGATCTACGCCTACGACGTCGGGGTGGTCCGGTTCGTCGACGGCGCGTGGACCCGGACCCGTCCGGGCCAGGGCACCGGCCCGGGCGCGTACTACGCCTACGGGCTCAAGGTCCGGTCCGTGGCCGCGGGCACGGTGGACACCCTCGTCGACGGGATCGACGAGGGACCGGACTACGGCGACGGCAACGAGGGCGGCAACCGGATCACCATCGCCCACGACAACGGCGAGCGGTCCTACTACGCCCACATCCAGAAGGGCTCGTTCCTCGTCGCCAAGGGCGACCACGTGCAGGAGGGCACCCCGATCGGGCTGCTCGGCTTCACCGGCAACACCGACTTCCCGCACACCCACATCGAGATGCGCAAGCACAGCACCGGCGCGCTGCGTCCGTATGCGTTCCGCGACGCCTGGCTGCGGGGCTCGGACGCCGACACCCCGTTCGCACCGACGGTGGGCTGGCAGCAGCTGGCGACGGGCCGCGGCATACCGGACGGGTCGTACCACGTGTGGCCGTCGTCGTCCCGGCCCGCGTGGTACCCGCCGGGGTGGGCCGAGATCATGAGGTTCGGCGTGCCGGTGGCGCGCTACCAGGAGGAGTTCGACCGGGCGACGGGTGCGGGCTACCGGCCGGAGCTCGTCGACGTCGTCGAGGTCACCGGCCAGCTGTTCTTCAGCGTCGTGTTCCGACCGGGCGACGTCCCGTGGCGGGCGCAGCACCACCTTGACGGGAACGAGTACCAGCAGGCGTACGACACCAACAAGGCCGACGGCTACCGGCTGCACAACATCACCTCCTACGCCCGCGGCGGCACGGTGAACTACGCCGCGATCTGGCTGAAGCAGGCCGGGCCGGGTCTGCGGGCCTACCACGGTCGGTCGGCCGCCCAGCACGACGAGCTCGTGGACACGTACACCAAGGACGGCTACCACCCGGTCAACGTCTCGGTCGCGGCCCCGACCGGTACCCGCAGCTACGCCGCCCTCTGGGTGAACAGCGCCGTCGGCGGCTGGCGGTCACGGTCCACCCTGACGCCGGCGGCCTACCAGCAGCTGTGGAACGAGCAGGCCGGTCAGCTCGGCCGGCACGGGACCTACGTCTCGGGCTGGCAGGACGGGCCGCTCGGCGCCGGCCAGCTCTCCGTCGTGTTCAGCGCGACGGCGCCGGGGTCGGGGCCGACGGTCGGGCGGCACGGGATGAGCACCGCTCAGCTCCAGGAGGAGTACGACGCGCGGGTCTCGGCGGGGTGGCTCACCCGCGCGATCGCCGGGTACACCGACGGCGGGCTCCGGTATGCCGCGCTGTGGCGGCGCCTCTGAGCCGGTTCGCGGTCGGCCGGCCCCCAGCAGGGTTCGGATACCCGGTCGGGTACCCGGTTCGGTCGTGTCCGACGACACCGACGGGTACCCGACCGGGTATCCGACCTGGTGGCCGACCCCGATGAGGCTCAGGCGGGCTTGCGCCGCGGCGCTGCCGTCTTCGTGGCTACCGTCTTCGTGGCCGCGGTCTTCTGTGGCCGCGGTCTTCGTGGCCGCCGTCTTCTTGGCCGCGGCCTTCTTGGCCGCCGTCGTGGCCGTGGTGGCGGCCTTGGTCGTCGTGGTCCGACGGCGGGCGGCGGCGGCCGCGACGCTGGGACGGGCCGCGCGCATACCGGCTCGGCCCTTCTCGAGGATCGGCGCGAGGAACTGGCCGGTGAACGAGTGCTCCATCGCCGCCACGTCCTCGGGCGTGCCCTCGCCGATGACCAGCCCGCCGCGCTTGCCGCCCTCGGGGCCGAGGTCGACGATCCAGTCGGCGCTCTTGATGACGTCGAGGTTGTGCTCGATGACGATGACCGTGTTGCCCTTGTCGACCAGTCCCTGGAGGACCTCGAGGAGCTTGCGGATGTCCTCGAAGTGGAGTCCGGTCGTCGGCTCGTCGAGGACGTAGATGGTCCGGCCGGTGGACCGTTTCTGCAGCTCGGTGGACAGCTTGACCCGCTGCGCCTCACCGCCCGAGAGGGTTGGCGCCGGCTGGCCCAGCCGGACGTAGCCCAGGCCCACCTCGTTGAGCGTCGACAGGTGTCGCGAGATGGCCGGGACCGCCGCGAAGAAGTCGGCGGCCTCCTCGATCGGCATGTCGAGGACGTCGGCGATGGTCTTGCCCTTGAAGTGGACCTCGAGGGTCTCCCGGTTGTACCGCGCGCCGTGACACACCTCGCACGGGACGTAGACGTCCGGGAGGAAGTTCATCTCGATCTTGATGGTGCCGTCGCCGGAGCAGTTGTCGCAGCGGCCGCCCTTGACGTTGAACGAGAACCGGCCCGGCTGGTAGCCCCGGATCTTGGCCTCGGTGGTGTCGGCGTAGAGCTTGCGCATGTTGTCGAACACGCCGGTGTAGGTGGCCGGGTTGGACCGCGGCGTGCGGCCGATCGGGCCCTGGTCGACGTGGACCACCTTGTCGAGGTGCTCCAGGCCGGTCACCGTCTTGTGGCGGCCGGGGACGTGGCGGGCGCCGTTGAGCTTGTTGGCGAGGACGTTGTAGAGGATGTCGTTGACCAGGGTCGACTTGCCGGACCCGGACACCCCGGTGATCGCCACCAGCGTCCCCAGCGGGAACGACACGGAGATGTCCTGGAGGTTGTTCTCCCGCGCGCCGACGACGGTGACCTTCTTGCCGTTGCCCGGCCGGCGGACCGGCGGGACCGCGATCTCGCGGCGGCCGGAGAGGTACTCCCCCGTGATCGAGTCGGCGTGCTCCAGGAGCCCCTTGACGGTGCCCGAGTGGACCACCTGTCCGCCGTGCTCGCCGGCCCCGGGGCCGATGTCGACGACCCAGTCGGCCGCGGCGATGGTGTCCTCGTCGTGCTCGACGACGATGAGCGTGTTGCCGAGGTCGCGCAGCCGGGTCAACGTCTCGATGAGCCGGTGGTTGTCGCGCTGGTGCAGGCCGATCGAGGGCTCGTCGAGGACGTAGAGCACGCCGACCAGGCCGGACCCGATCTGCGTCGCCAGCCGGATGCGCTGCGCCTCGCCGCCGGACAGCGTGCCGGCCGGCCGGTCCAGCGACAGGTAGTCGAGGCCGACGTCGAGCAGGAAGCCCAGCCGCGCCTCGATCTCCTTGATGACCCGCTCGGCGATCTGCCGCTCGCGCACCGAGAAGTCGACGTCGGCGAGGAACTCGGCGGCCTCGTTGATGGCCAGCGCGCAGATCTGGGAGATGTTCTTGCCGCCGATGAGGACGGCGAGGATCTCCGGCTTCAGGCGGGCGCCCTTGCACTGGGGGCAGGGCACCTCCCGCATGTAGCCCTCGTAGCGCTCGCGGCTCCAGTCGGAGTCCGTCTCCGCGTGCCGCCGCTTGACGAACGGGACGACCCCCTCGAACCCGGTCGTGTAGGAGCGGTCGCGGCCGTAGCGGTTGCGGTACTTGACGTGGACCTTGTAGTTCTCACCGAAGAGCAGCGCCTCCTTGGCCCGCTCGGGCAGGGCCTTCCACGGCGTGTCCATCGAGAAGCTGAGGTCCTCGCCGAGCGCGGCGATGACGCGCAGGAAGTAGTCGGCCGAGCCGGAACCCTGCGACCAGGGGGCGATGGCACCGTCGGCCAGCGACAGGTCGTCGTCGGGGACGAGCAGCTCGGGGTCGACCTCGAGCTCGGTGCCGATGCCGGTGCAGCGCGGGCACGCGCCGTAGGGCGCGTTGAACGAGAACGACCGCGGCTCGATCTCGTCGATGGCGATCGGGTGGTCGTTGGGGCAGGCCATCCTCTCCGAGAACCGGCGCTCCCGAACGGCGTCCGGGTCGTCCGGGTCCACGTCGACGAACTCGATGAGCAGGACGCCGCCCGCGAGGTTGAGAGCGGTCTCGACCGAGTCGGTCAGGCGTCGCTTGGAGCCGGCGTCGCCGCCCTTGGCCACCAGCCGGTCGACCACGACCTCGATGGTGTGCTTGAGCTTCTTCTCCAGCTGCGGCGGCTCGGTCAGCGAGACGACCTCGCCGTCGACGCGGGCCCGCGAGAAACCCTTGGTCTGGAGCTCGGCGAACAGGTCGACGTACTCACCCTTGCGGCCCTTGATGACCGGCGCGAGCACCTGGAACCGGGTGCGGTCGGGCAGCTCCAGCAGCCGGTCGACGATCTGCTGGGGGCTCTGCCGGGTGATCGCCTCACCGCAGATCGGGCAGTGCGGGCGGCCGGCCCGCGCGAAGAGCAGGCGGAGGTAGTCGTAGACCTCGGTGATCGTGCCGACGGTCGACCGCGGGTTGCGGTTGGTCGACTTCTGGTCGATCGAGACGGCCGGCGACAGCCCCTCGATGAAGTCGACGTCGGGCTTGTCCATCTGCCCGAGGAACTGGCGCGCATACGAGCTGAGCGACTCGACGTAGCGGCGCTGGCCCTCCGCGAAGATCGTGTCGAAGGCGAGCGAGGACTTGCCGCTGCCGGAGAGCCCGGTGAAGCAGATCAGCGAGTCGCGCGGCAGCTCGACGGAGATGTCCTTGAGGTTGTGCTCCCGGGCGCCGCGCACGATGAGGTGGTCGTGCCCCAGCGGGCGGAACGGAGAGTCCTCCGGCGGGGCAGCGAGAGGTGACGCGTCGGGCACCCGACAACCCTAAGCGTCCTCACCGACAGCCACTAACCGACGGTCGCCGGACGATCCTCAGGAGCGGACGACGACGTTCAGCGGCGGCTCGCCGGCGAGCATCCGGTCCACCTGCGCCCGCACCAGGCGGGCCATCCGCGGGGTCGCGTCGGGGGTCGCCCCGGCCACGTGCGGGGTGACGAGCACGCCCGGTATGCGCCAGAGCGGGTGGTCCGGTGGCAGCGGTTCGGGGTCGGTGACGTCGAGAGCCGCCCGTAGCCGACCGGTCGAGGTCTCGGCCACCACGGCGTCGGTGTCGACCACGGCCCCCCGGGCGACGTTGACGAGCAGGGCGCCGTCCCGCATCCGGGCCAGGAACCCGGCATCGACCAGCCGGACCGTGCTGTCGTCGAGCCGCACCGCGACGACGACCACATCAGCCTCCGGGAGCAGCGTCGGCAGCTCGTCGACGCCGTGGACGCCGTCGCGGGCGGCACGGGCGACCTTCACGATCTCCGGCCCGAACGGCCGCAGCCGAGCCTCGACCGCCTGCCCCACCCCGCCGACCCCGAGCAGCAGGACCGTGCGGCCCGAGAGCCCCGGGCTGATGCGGGTGGCCCATCGGCCCTGGTCGGCGGCCTGGACGTAGAACGGCAGGTCGCGTTGCGCCGCGAGGACCAGCGTCACCGCCAGCTCGGCCGTCGAGTCCTCGTGGACTCCCGAAGCGTTGGCCAGCTGGTGTCCGGGCGGCAGCACCCCGGAGACCCCGTCGAAGCCGATGGCCGGGCTCTGGACCAGGCGGGTGGTGACCGTGGACAGCCACTCCAGCGGCGCGAGACCCCGGACGTTCGGGCGGACGACGAGGTCGATGTGCGGACGCGGAGCGGGACCGTCCAGGTCCCACTCGAGCAGCTCGACGTCGTCGGGAAGTGGCCCGAGGGCCTCCCGTAGCGGGCCAGGCGGCACGCTGACGGTCAGCCGGTATGCGGGCGCGTCGGCCGCGGCCGTCACGCGCCCCAGCCGGCCTGGGTGCCGCCGACCCGGCTCGCCTCGATGTGCTCCTGGTAGCCGGACTCGGCATACGCGCGCATCGGGTTGCCGGGGAGGCCGCGGGACTCGCGCCAGGCGGCGAGCGCCGGCCGTACGTCGGTGTAGAAGGCGTCCATGACGACCTCGTTCGCGCCGAGCACGTCACCCTCCGCCTGCGCCGAGGCCAGCGCCTCGCGGTCGACCAGCAGGGCCCGGGCGGTCATCTCCTGGACGTTGAGCACCGACCGGATCTGGCCGGGGATCTTCTTCTCGATGTTGTGGCACTGGTCGAGCATGAAGGCCACCGCGGACTCCCGCCCGAACCCGCCGCCACGGACCACCTCGAACAGGATGCGGAACAGCTGGAACGGGTCGGCCGCCCCGACGATGAGGTCGTCGTCGGCGTAGAAGCGGCTGTTGAAGTCGAACGACCCGAGCTTCCCGAGCCGCAGCAGCTGGGCGACGATGAACTCGATGTTGGTCCCGGGCGCGTGGTGGCCGGTGTCGAGGCAGACGAACGCCTTGGGTCCGAGCTCGCTGACGTGCGCGAACGCGGTACCCCAGTCCGGGACGTCGGTGTGGTAGAACGCCGGCTCGAAGAACTTGTACTCGAGCACCAGCCGCTGGTCGTCGCCGAGGTGGGCGTAGATCTCGTGGAGCGACTCGAGCAGCCACTCCTGCCGCGCCCGGATGTCGCCCTGGCCCGGGTAGTTCGTCCCGTCGGCCAGCCAGATCTTGAGGTCTCGCGAGCCGGTGCGGTCCATGACGTCGATGCACTCGATGTGGTGGTCGACCGCTCGCCGCCGGACGCTCTTCTCCGCGTGGGTGAGCGACCCGAGCTTGTACTCGTCGTCCTGGAACGTGTTCGAGTTGACCGTCCCCAGACGCACCCCGAGCGACTCCGCGTGGGCGGCGAGAGCGCCGTAGTCGTCGACCTTGTCCCAGGGAATGTGCAGCGCGACGCGCGGTGCGAGACCGGTCAGCTCGTGGACCTTGGCCGCGTCGGCGACCTTCTCGAACGGGTCGCGCGGCACGCCCGCCTGGGTGAACACCTTGAACCGGGTCCCGGAGTTGCCGAACGCCCACGACGGCAGCTCGATCTCCTGCTCCTCGAGCCGGGCGAGGACCGATGCGTTCAACACGTCCATGGTCAGCTGCCTCCCTCGCGGCGGCGTCCGTGGACGTCCGCGTGCGGTTCCGTATGCGGGTTCCCTGCCTCCGGTCGACCCGGCCCTTCCCGCGGCGCCAGCCGGAACCTCGGCCGGTGGCCCGCGAGCACCCGCAGCACCTCGTCGACCATGAGATCCACGAACCGCGGCTCCGCCGCCGCCGTGACACCGGCGATGTGCGGGGAGAGGAAGACGTTGGGCAGCGACCGTAGCATCGACGATTGAATCGTGTCAACGAATTCGGGCCCGGGCTACCAGACCGTGACGAAGGCTCGCTACCTGGGCCGCCGGCGACCGGGGCGCATACCCTCCTGGTATGCCGAGCCACCCAACGTCGGGCGACCGGGCCGACCGCCCCTCGCAACATGCTCGGTCGGCGCCGCACGGCAGCACGCTGATCCGGGACTACGCGGTGATCGGCGACATGAAGACGTGCGCGCTGGTCAGCCGCGGCGGGTCGGTCGACTGGCTCTGCCTCCCCCGCTTCGACTCGCCGTCCTCGTTCACCGCGCTGCTCGGCACGCCGCAGCACGGCCGCTGGCTGATCGGCCCGGTCGAGGAGGCCCGGTCGACACGCCGCTACGTCGGGGACACGTTCGTCCTCGAGACCACCCACGAGACGGACTCCGGCGTCGTGCGGGTCACCGACGTCATGCCCACGGCCGACGACCGCGCCGACATCGTGCGGACGGTGGAGGGCGTCAAGGGCACCGTGCGGATGCGGCACGAGTGGGTGGTCCGGTTCTCCTACGGCAAGATCACGCCCTGGGTCAGCCGCCACCACGGCCCGGGTGGCGCCGACGACAAGGTCATCACCGCCGTCGCCGGCCCCGACATGCTCGTCCTGCGCGGAACCCGCCTCCCCCACGCCCACGACGGCAAGCACGTCGACGAGTTCGACGTGGCGGAGGGCGACCGGCTGGTGTTCTCGACGACCTGGGCGCCGTCGCACCTCCCGATCCGCGAGCAGCTCGACAGCGACGCCATCGTCGAGACGACCCGCGAGGAGTGGCAGGAGTGGGCGGACCGGTTCGAGTACGAGGGGGCGTACCGCGATGTCCTCGTCCGGTCACTGCTCGTGCTCCGGCTGTTGACCCACTCCGACACCGGCGGCATCGTGGCCGCCCCGACCACCAGCCTCCCGGAGGACGTCGGCGGTACCCGGAACTGGGACTACCGCTTCTGCTGGCTGCGCGACGCGTCCCTCACCCTCGAGGCGCTGATGGGGTCCGGCTTCGTCGACGAGACCAAGCTCTGGCGGCGCTGGCTCATCCGCGCGGTCGCCGGCGACCCCCAGGACATGCAGATCATGTATGCGGTCGACGGCTCGCGGGACCTGCCGGAGCGCGAGATCGGGCACCTGCCCGGGTACGCGAACTCCCGGCCGGTCCGCATCGGCAACGCCGCCGTGACCCAGCGGCAGACCGACGTGCTCGGTGAGGTGATGATGGCCCTCTCCGACGGCCGCGACCACGGGCTCGAGGAGTCCGAGCGGTCCTGGCGGATCCAGCGGTCGCTCGTGGAGGAGCTCGGCCGGCGCTGGGACGAGCCGGACAACGGGCTCTGGGAGATCCGCGGTCCCCTGCGCTACTTCACCCACTCGCGCGTCATGGTCTGGGCCGCGTTCGACCGGGCGATCCGCGGCGTCGAGAAGCACGGGCTGCCCGGCCCGGTCGAGAAGTGGCGCGACCTGCGCGACCAGGTCCGGGACGAGATCATGGCCAAGGGCTTCAACGCGAAGCGCAACACCTTCACCCAGCACTACGAGACCGACGAGGTCGACGCGTCGCTGCTGCTCATCCCGATCTGCGGGTTCCTGCCGCCGGACGACCCCAAGGTGCTCGGCACTATCGACGCCATCGTGCAGGACCTCATGCACGAGGGGCTGCTGCTCCGCTACCGCACGGACTCCGGGGTGGACGGGCTTCCCGGGTCCGAGCACCCGTTCCTCGCGTGCTCCTTCTGGCTGGTCCAGGCGCTCGCCCTGGCCGGCCGGCACGACCAGGCGAGGGAGCTGATGGACCGGCTCGTCGCCCTCGTCAACGACGTCGGGCTCCTCTCCGAGGAGTACGACCCGAAGGACCACCGGATGGTCGGCAACTACCCCCAGGCGTTCTCCCACCTGACCCTCATCGGCGCGGCGCACGCGCTCGCGGGGGTCGCTACGGTGAAGGCATGACCGACCCGACGACGACGCCGAACATGGACTTCCGGACCCACCTCGTCGCCGTGGACCGGCATACCGAACAGCTCCTCGCCACCGCGCGCTCGCTCGACCCCGGCAGCATCGGCGACCCCAGCCTCTGCCCCGGCTGGACCCGCGGACACGTCCTCACCCACATCGCTCGCAACGCCGACGCGCTGTTGGGCCTCGTCACCAACGCGACGACCGGGTCGTCGACGCCGATGTACGCCAGCCCCGACGCCCGCGACGCCGACATCGAGGCCGGGGCCGGGCGGCCGCTGGCCGAGCAGGTGGCCGACCTGGAGACGAGCGCCGCCCGGTTCGCCGCCGGGGCGGCCGGACTCACCGAGGAGCTCTCGGGCGTGCCGCTCCTCGCGCGCAACAACACCAAGGTCAAGGCGGGCTACCTGCCGTTCATGCGGATGCGCGAGGTGGTGCTGCACCACATCGACCTCGACGCGGGGTTCTCGTTCCCGGAGGTCGACGACGAGGTCCTCCTGGCCCTCCTGCAGGACACCATCCGACGGCTGCGCCACGACCCCGAGACCCCCTCGATGTCGATCCGCACCAACGAGGGCGACGTCTGGTCGATCGGCGACGGTCGGCCGATCGTGTCGGGGACCCGCGCCGCCGTCCTCGCGTGGCTCACCCGCGGGGACACGGCCGGCGTGGAGGGCACGCTCCCGACGATCCCCTCGCTGGGCTGAGCAGGCTGCTGGCATGGCGAACGACGGGTATGCGGGTGCCGTCACCCCTGGCGGTTCGTCCGACGTGCGGGAGCTGCCGCGGCTGACCATCCGCAAGTGCAGCGTCTCCTCGTTCGACAACAACGCCTACCTGCTGACCTGCCGGTCCACGGGGGCGCAGCTGCTCGTCGACGCGGCGGCCGACCCGGACCGCCTCCGGGCCCTGCTCGAGGAGGGCACCGAGCGGCTCGACGTCATCGTGACGACCCACCAGCACCACGACCACGTCGGCGCCCTGCGGGAGATGGCCAGGACCACCGGAGCCCGCACGGCGGCCGGGGCGGAGGACGCCGACGCGCTCCCGGTCGCCGTCGACGACCGGCTCTCCCACGGCGACACGGTCACGTTCGGGGACGTGACGCTCGACGTGGTGGCCCTACGCGGTCACACCCCTGGGTCGGTCGCGCTCGCCTATCGCGACCCGTCCGACCCGGAGGGGTTCACTCACCTCTTCACGGGCGACTCACTCTTTCCGGGAGGGGTCGGCAACACGAAGAACCCGGGCCAGAGCTTCGACTCGCTCTTCCGCGACGTCACCGAGCGGGTGTTCGACGTCTACGACGACGACACATGGGTCTACCCGGGGCACGGCAACGACACGACGCTCGGGGTCGAGCGGCCGCACCTCGACGAATGGCGCGCCCGCGGCTGGTGAGGAGACTCGGAGGGAGCACACCGAGCGGTCGGCCGCATCACGCTCACCGCGTGAGGGGCACCGGCGGGTGGTGTCCGGTCAGGGGGCCGGCGGCTTCCACAGCACCATGACGCGGCGGTTCAGCGCCTGGCTGGCGGCGGTCGAGTTGTCGGCGATCGGGTCGTCCTCGCCGTAGCCCTCGGTAACCAGCCGGACCGGATAGCCGCGGAGCTGGTCCTGCAGCACCTTGGCCACCGCCTCGGCCCGCTGGGCGGACAACACCAGGCCGTGCTCCCGCGAGCCGAGGTCGTCGGTGTAGCCGTGGATGTAGATCGTGCCGCTCAGGTTGCGGGCGATGATCGCGTCGGAGAGTCCCTGGATGTCCCGCTGCGACGCGGCGGTGATCTGAGCGGAGTCGTACTCGAACTGCACGTTCGGGCCGACCAGGGCCAGCCCGGCGTTGGTGCTGCTCGTGAGGATGGTGAACTGCCCGAGCGGGTTGTCACTGCCGCCCAGCTTGGCCACCCCCTGTTGCGTGGACTCCTTGATGATCGGCGGGATGGTCGCGATCGTCGTCGGCTTCGGGGTCGGCGTCACGACGGAGACCGCGATGGCGCCGGCCACCGCGTCGGCGCCCGGCAGGAACTTCAGCGTCACCTGGATGACGCCGACGAGGAGGGCGAGCAGCGCGAGCGCCGAGATCCCCCACAGGGCGATCTGGCGGTGCGAGCGGTTCCCCATGGTGAGGGCCGGGGCGATCGGCCGGTGCGGTGCGGGAGCGGCGGGGTCCGAGCCGCCGCGCGGTGGCGGGGGCGGCACCGGGAAGGCGGCGACCTCCTCCGGGGTGTACTCGCGCACGCCGGTCGACAGCCGCTCGCGAGCGGTGGCGACCAGCGTGTCGGCGATGCCCGCGGCGCCCACGAGGACGCCGAGCTGGCCCATGATCGCCTCACGGCTCCCCCAGACCGACAGGGTCTCCAGTCGGCCGTCGGGCGCGAGCGACGAGGAGATCCGCAGGTTCGCGACGACCCGTTCGCCGGTCGGCTCCGACCCGAGGAACGGGCCGATGTGGGTCGCGGCGAGGACGCCCTCCTCGACCCGCGCGCCACCGACGATCCGGCGCAGCGACGGGGTCCAGGAGATCTCCATGAACGAGCGGTGGAGGCCGTCGATGGCGGTTTCCGGCGCATACGAGGCGTAGTCGTGGTGCGACCCGGACACGACGACAGTGGCGCCGGGCGCGAAGCAGTTCAGTGCCGCGTCCCGGTCGCCGCGAGCCAACGCGTCGACCAACCGATCGAGCACGCCGTAAGGGTCCGACATGCCACCTCCCACCGCCTAGGTTTTCATCCCGAATGACCGGATCGGACCGGAATCCCCGAAACGGGGACGTTCAGCCAACGGGCCGTAGCCGTTCGGCGGCGAGCGCCCCGATCGTCGCGAACAGCGGCAGCACCGCCGTTCCGTGGTCGGGGCCGCCCGGATCCTCGGGATCGGCAAGCCGGTCCGCCACGACGGCCACGGCGACCCAGCGCTCGTCCCGCTCCATCAGGGCCATGTCGGCCCGCAGGCCGGGCAGGTCCCCGGTCTTGGAGGCGGCCACCACGCCCGCCGGGAGGGCGGCGGGCAGTCCGGCCACGAACTGCTGCGCACGCAGGATCCCGATCGCGAGCCGGGTCAGGTCCGGACCGAGCAGCCGTCCCGTACGCAGGGCGACGAGCAGGTCGACCAGGTCCTGGGGGCAGGTCTCGTTCTCCAGACCGGCCGCGACCGAGGCGGGGTCCATCATCGGGCGCTGCAGGCGCGTGTGCCGGGTCGGCACCTCCGCCAGCAGGCGGCCGACCTCACCGCTCTGGAGCAGGGCCGCGTGGTCCAGGACCGCGTTCGTCGCGTCGTTGTCGCTCAGCGCGATCATCAGCCGCAACGCCTCCACCAGCGGCAGCGACGTCACCGAGGGCAGCAGGCTGAGCGGCCCGCACCCGCCGACCCGGTCCTCGAACGTCGCGATCGCGACGTGGTCGCCGAGGTCGAGCCGGCCCTGCTCGACCAGCCGGAGCACGGTCACCAGGATCGGCACCTTGATGGTGCTGGCCGACCGGGAGACCCGCTCCGCGTCGAAGGACCACGACCAGCCCCGGTCGTCCCGGGCCGCGACGCCGAGCCGCCCCGGCGACGACTCCGCCACCGCGGTCAGCCGCTCCTCCAGCGTCCCGGGTGCCTCCACGACGTGCAGTATGCCGACCCGCCGGTCCCGACCGGGCTCGGATCGTCCTTCGGTTCCGACGCCCGGTGTCCGGGTTGTCGGCCGACATCGGAGTCCGGACGGGTGAGCAGCGGCGTGCCAGGATGACCGGATGCAGATGCGGGTACGGGTCCCCGTGGCGACGCTCTGGGTCGCGCCGGACCGGCCGCGCCCGGTCGACGGGCCGGCGGTCGCCGACGTGCCCGACGTCCCCGCCTGGCTGGCCGCCCTCGACGCACACCCGGACGACGGCGACGACGGCGACGGGCGGCTGGGGCTGCACGGGCGAGTGCACACCCAGGTCCTCGCGGGCGAGCCGGTGACCGTGGTCGGCGACGACGCCGCATACCCGGGGTGGGTGGAGGTCGTCTGCCCGTGGCAGCCGAGCTCCCTCGACGAACGTGGCTACCCCGGCTGGCTGCGCGAGGCCCACCTCATCGGTGACGACACCGGCGGACACGACGACGCGCCCGAGGACGAGTCCTGGGCGGCCCGTCCCGGCCCGGACGGACGCGCCGACCTGGCCCTGGCCCGGGAGCACCTCGGGCTCCCGTACCTGTGGGGCGGGACCTCGCCGCTCGGTCTCGACTGCTCCGGGCTCGTCCACCTGGTCCACCGGGAGCTCGGCCGGGTGCTCCCCCGGGACGCCCACGACCAGCAGGCGGCGATCGCTCCGGTGGACCCCGCCGACGCCCACCCCGGCGACCTGTACTTCTTCGCCCGGCCCGGCGAGACGGCGCACCACGTCGGGATCGTCACCGGCGCATACCGGATGATCCACGCCTCGGAGGCCCGCGCGATCGTCGAGGAGCCGCTCGACGAGCGACGCCTGGCCACCCTCAGCGGTGCGGGGCGGGTCCGATGACCCGCGACGAGCTGCTGGCCTACTGCCTGGCCAAGCCGGGCGCGTGGTCGGACCAGCCCTGGGAGGGCGACTACGTCGCCAAGGTCGCCGACAAGATCTTCGCCTTCACCGGTGACACGTCGGTCGGGGTCAAGGCCGGCGCGAACCGCGACGAGGCCGACGAGTGGATCCGCCAGTACCCCGACGACGCCAGCGTGATGGCCTACATCGGGCGGTCCGGCTGGAACTCCCTGCGGCTCGACGGCGCGATCCCCGACGAGGAGCTGCGCGACGCGGTGGACGCCTCGTACGAGCTGGTCGTCGCGAAGCTGCCGAAGAAGCGCCGCCCCTGACATCTCGCGACGGTGGACGGGGATTCGGCGCCGTTACCGTCGTGTGACACGATGGCGGCGACGGAGGGGAGTATCCCCGCTCGCGGTTGCCTCGTCATCACGGCGTCGCCCTTCGGGGCCGGCTCCCGGGGCGCCGGTCCGCACGGAACTCGTTCCGGCGGGCGGGAGAGACCTCCGGTTACCTGCTCATGCATCGTGACCGGAAGGCCCTGAACAACCGTGGACGTCTCCGCAACCACCTGGTGGGTCACCATCGGGGCGCTGGTCGTGTTCCTCGTCATCGACGTGGGCATCATCGCCCGTCGCCCGCACGTGCCCTCGATGAGGGAGTGCGCGATCGCGCTCTCGTTCTACGTCGGTGCGGCCGTGGTGTTCGGTATCTGGATCTGGTCGCACTCGGGCAGCCAGTACGCCGGTGAGTTCTTCGCCGGCTGGCTCACCGAGTACTCGCTGTCGATCGACAACCTCTTCGTCTTCCTGCTGATCATGCGGAAGTTCCTCGTGCCGGAGAAGCTCCAGCAGGAGGCGCTGGTCATCGGGATCGTCATCGCGATCATCCTGCGCGGCATCTTCATCGCCCTCGGCGCCGCCGTGATCAACGAGTTCGCGTCGGTCTTCTACATCTTCGGGCTGTTCCTCATCTACACGGCGGTCAAGCTGGCCCGCGAGGGGTCGACCGAGAACGACGAGTTCAAGGAGAACCGGTTCCTCAAGTGGGTCGAACGGCGGTTCCCGGTGACCCCGGACTTCCAGGGGCCCAAGATCGTCACCCGGATCGACGGCAAGAAGATGCTCACGCCGATGTTCATCGTCATCGTGGCGCTGGGCACGACCGACCTGCTGTTCGCCCTCGACTCGATCCCGGCGATCTACGGGCTCACCAAGGAGCCGTACCTCGTCCTCACCGCGAACATCTTCGCGCTGATGGGCCTGCGGCAGCTCTACTTCCTCATCGGCGGGCTGCTCGAGCGGCTGGTCTACCTCAGCATCGGGCTGGCCGTGCTGCTGGCGTTCATCGGCGTGAAGCTGATCCTGCACGCCATGCACGAGAACAACCTGCCCTTCATCAACGGCGGCCAGCCGATCCCGGTCCCCGAGGTCCCGATCGGGGTGTCGCTGGGCGCCATCGTGCTCATCCTCGGCGTGACCACGGTCGCGAGCCTGATGAAGAGCGCCCACGACCGCTCCAAGCAAGCCCCAACCGGCTCCTGAGGGCCCACTCCCCCTCGCCGAGAGGTCGGCGAGTCAGTCGGCCAGGGCGGGGCCGTCGGCCTGGTCCGGGCCGCGGCGAGTGGTGCCCATGACCAGGGCGCTGGCGCCGACCACCAGCGCGATGCCCAGCAGCTGGAGCCCGGTCAGCCGTTGGTGCAGCACGAGGAACCCGGCCAGCGCGGCCAGCGCCGGCTCCAGGCTGAGCAGGATCCCGAACACCCGCGAGCTCATCCGCCGCAGCGCGACCAGCTCGAACGAGTACGGCAACACTGACGACAGCACCGCGATCCCGAGTCCCTTGAGGAGGATCTCCGGGGTCCACAGCGGGGCCGACGCGAGCCCGAACGGGGCCACGGCCAGGCACGCGACGACCATGGCGATGGCCAGGCCGTCCAGCTGCGAGAACGCGGCCCCGGTCCGTTTCGACAGGATGATGTATGCCGCCCAGCAGGCCCCCGCCAGGGCGGCCAGCCCCAGCCCGATGAGGTCGAGCTCCGCGAAGGGGACGGTAAGGGCCTCGGAGATGAGCACCACCCCCGCCGCCGCCGCGACCACCGCGAGAAAGTCCAGGCCGCGGCGCGAGAGGGCCACGGTGAGCACGAGCGGCCCGAGGAACTCGATCGTCACGGCCACCCCGATCGGCAGCCGACCGAGCGAGGCGTAGAACGACCAGTTCATCGCCCCGAGCGCCAACCCGAAGAGGACCACGGTCCCCCACGCCCGGCGGGAGTGGCCGCTCAGCCGCGGCCGCGCGACGGCCAGCAGGATCAGGGTGCCGATGAGCAGACGGAGGGTGACCGACCCGGCGGCCCCGATCGCCGGGACCAGGGTCGCCGCCAGCGCGCCCCCGAACTGGACCGAGACGATGCCCATGAGCACGAGCACCGGCGCCGGGACCCGGCCGAGGAGGCCCGGTCCCGGCATCGCTGGCATACCGTCATCCAACGCCATCGCCACCCGGCGGGAGCTACCGCCCGCCGGCTCCGGTCAGGAGGTGGCGCGGGTCATCTGCCGGAGCTCCTTCTTGAGATCGCCGAGCTCGTCCCGGAGCCGCGCGGCCAGCTCGAAGTGCAGGTCGGCCGCCGCCGCGTGCATCTGGGTGGTGAGCTCCTGGATCAGCGAGGCGAGATCGGCCGCCGCCATCGACTCCAGCCGTCCGCCGCCGGACACGTTGACGTCGACGGCCAGCGCCCCACGACCACCCCCGCCGGTCTTGGTCGCCCGGCCGCGGGACTGCGAGCGCCCGCTGCCGAGCAGCTGCTCGGTGTCGGCGTCCTCGCGGGCCAGCAGGTCCGTGATGTCGGCGATCTTCTTCCGCAGCGGCTGCGGGTCGACGCCCCGCTCCTTGTTGAACGCGATCTGCTTCTCCCGCCGCCGGGAGGTCTCGTCGAGAGCCTCCCGCATCGACGGGGTGATGTTGTCGGCGTACATGTGCACCTGCCCGCTGACGTTGCGGGCGGCGCGACCGATGGTCTGGATGAGCGACCGCGCCGAGCGCAGGAACCCCTCCTTGTCGGCGTCGAGGATGCACACCAGCGACACCTCGGGTAGGTCGAGGCCCTCGCGGAGCAGGTTGATGCCGACGAGGACGTCGAACTCGCCGGTCCGCAGCTCCCGCAGCAGCTCCACCCGGCGCAGGGTGTCGATGTCGGAGTGGAGGTAGCGGACCCGGATCCCCTTGTCGAGCAGGTAGTCCGTGAGGTCCTCGGCCATCTTCTTGGTCAGCGTGGTGACGAGGATCCGCTCGTTGCGCCCGGTGCGCAGCGTGATCTCGTGGATGAGGTCGTCGATCTGGCCCTTCGTCGGCTTGAGGACGATCTCCGGGTCGACCAGGCCGGTCGGCCGGATGATCTGCTCGACCGGTGGCCCGGACGTCGCAGCCTTGGCCAGCTCGTAGGGGCCCGGCGTCGCCGACAGGTAGAGGGTCTGACCGATCCGGTCGAGGAACTCCTCCCACATCAGCGGGCGGTTGTCCATCGCGCTCGGCAGCCGGAACCCGTGGTCGACGAGCATCCGCTTGCGGGACATGTCGCCCTCGTACATCGCGCCGATCTGCGGCACGGTCTGGTGCGACTCGTCGATGACCAGCAGGAAGTCCTCGGGGAAGTAGTCGATCAGGCAGTTCGGCGCGGACCCCGCCGACCGGCCGTCGATGTGCCGCGAGTAGTTCTCGATGCCGCTGCACGACCCGACCTGGCGCATCATCTCGATGTCGTAGGTCGTCCGCATCCGAAGCCGCTGAGCCTCGAGCAGCTTGCCCTGGCGCTCCAGCTCGGCCAGCCGGTCGGCCAGCTCGATCTCGATGCCCCTGATCGCCCGCTCCATGCGCTCGGGTCCGGCGACGTAGTGGGTGGCCGGGAAGACGTACATCTCGGTCTCCTCGCGGACCACCTCCCCGGTGACCGGGTGGAGCGTGTAGATCCGCTCGACCTCGTCGCCGAACAGCTCGATCCGGATCGCGAGCTCCTCGTAGACCGGGATGATCTCGACGGTGTCGCCACGGACCCGGAAGGTGCCGCGGGTGAAGGCCAGGTCGTTGCGGGTGTACTGCATCTGCACGAACTTGAGCAGCAGCTGGTCGCGGTCCATCTGCTCGCCGACCCGCAGCCGGACCATCCGGTCGACGTACTCCTGCGGCGTCCCCAGCCCGTAGATGCACGACACCGACGCCACGACGACGACGTCACGCCGGGTGAGCAGCGAGCTGGTCGCGCTGTGCCGGAGCCGCTCGACCTCGTCGTTGATCGACGAGTCCTTCTCGATGTAGGTGTCCGTCTGCGGGATGTAGGCCTCGGGCTGGTAGTAGTCGTAGTAGGACACGAAGTACTCGACCGCGTTGTTGGGCAGCAGCTCGCGGAACTCGTTGGCCAGCTGGGCCGCCAGAGTCTTGTTGGGCGCCATCACCAGCGTCGGCCGCTGGACCTGCTCGATGACCCACGCGGTCGTGGCGGACTTCCCGGTACCGGTCGCGCCGAGCAGCACGACGTCGTCCTCGCCGGCCTTGATCCGCCGGGAGATCTCGTCGATCGCGGTCGGCTGGTCGCCGCTCGGGGAGAACTCGGAGATCACCTCGAACGGGGCCACCGTCCGCTTGATGTCGGTCGTCGGACGCATACGTCAACGGTATGCCTCCCGACCGACAGGCCCGAACCTGAGGCGGCGAAGGGGTCCGGGCTCCGGCCCGCTCGACTGCCAGTCGAGCGACTCGGCTGGGGTTCCACCGGCAGCCAAGCGGCTCGACTGCCAGTCGAGCGGCCCTGGCAACCGGCCCCTGGCTAAGCGTGGTCGAACAGGCGCAGCTCAGGCCTGCGGCCGGCCCAACCGCCAGTACCCCATCAGCGCGACCTGGGCGCGGCCGAGGCCGACCTCGCCCAACAGGTGCCGCCGGATCCCGCGGACCACCCCCTGCTCGGCCGCGACCCAGACGTAGGCGCCGCGCAGCGGGGTCCCCGAGGACGCCTCGTCGGCCTCCGGTACCTCCCACAGCAGCTCGTCCTCGTCGGTCGCGCCGTCGATCCCCGCGGAGGCGCCGTTGGCCCGCGTACCGGCGGCCACCATGGTCCACGACCGGACGGCGCGGTCCAGGGCGAAGCCGTGCGGCCGGCCGGCCCGGACCAGCCAGACCACCTGGGCTCCGTCCGGGGCGACGAGGTCGAGGCAGTCGGCCGCGGTGGGCACCTCGACCAGCGCCGTCACTCTCAGCCCTCGCTGCTCGGCGGCCGCGAGGTCCTCGAGGATCCGCGCGACCGCGGGCAGGGCGGTCTCGTCGCCCACCAGGAGCACCTCGCGGGCCCCGGCGGGAAGCGCAAACGCCCGGCCGCCGGGGTCGCCCGCGAAGCGCCGGTCCGGTCCGACGAGCATCGCCTCGTCGCCGACCTCGGCACGGGCCGCCCAGTCCCCTGCCGGGCCGGCGTCGTCGTGGACGACCATGTCGACGTCCACGCTGGAACCGGCCGCGGTATGCGTGACCCGCCTGGTCGTGTAGGTACGCATCGCGGGACGCACCTCGTCCGGCAGACCCAGCCACGCGGCATACCAGTCGTCGGTGGCATCGAGGTCGACCGGCGCGGACCCGACGAGCAGCTTGATCCGCTGGTCCAGCCCGGGGTCGCCGAAGTGCTCGAGGTCCGACCCGACGAACCGGATCCGGCGCAGGCTCGGGGAGAGGACCTCGACGGCGCCGACGACCGTCCGGAACAGGCGCCAGGGGACGACGGCGGTGGGCGGTGTGGTCATGAGGGTCATGCCGTGACCTTTCGTGATCTCCAGAGCAGCCAGACGAAGTACGGGGCGCCGATGATGGCCGTGACCAGGCCCGCCGGGATCTGGGCGGGCGCGATGACGGTCCGGCCGAGGGTGTCGGCCACGCTGACCAGCAGCGCTCCGAGCCCCGCGGCCACCGGCAGGACCAGGGCGTGCCGACCGCCGACGAGGGCCCGGGCCACGTGCGGCGCCACGAGCCCGACGAAGACCACGACGCCGACCGCGGTGACCGACGTGGCAACGAGGATCGCGGCCATGGCGAGGAGCATCAGCCGGGTCCGCTCGAGCGGTACGCCGAGCAGCCGAGGCGTGTCGTCGTCGATGACGACGAGGTCCATCCGGCGGTGCAGCAGCCACATGGTCGGCCCGATGACCAGCAGCGCGACGGCCACCGGCCAGACGTGGTCGAGCGTCCGGCCCCACGTCGACCCCGAGAGCCAGGTGAGCACCTTGCCGGTGTTCCAGGGGTCGGTGAGGACGATGACCAGCGTGGTGAGCGCGGACATGGCGGCCGCCACGCCGATGCCCATGAGGACGACCCGGTCGGAGTCCAACCCGCGCTGCCAGCTCAGCCCGAGGACCACCGCGAAGGCGGCGGTCGCCCCGACCGCCGCGGCCACTGTCATGAGGCCGGCCCCGGCCAGCGGGACCCAGGTCACGACGCAGACCGCCGCGAACCCGGCGCCTGCGGTCGCGCCGACGAGTCCCGGCTCGGCCAGGGGGTTCCGGCAGACCGCCTGGACCGCGACTCCCGCTACGGCGAGGGCGGCTCCCCCGACGAGCGCAGCCAGCACCCGCGGGAGCCGCGTGTCCAGGACGAAGGTGAGGGCCGGCCCGGTCCGGCCGGCCAGCCAGTTGGTGACGTCACCGAGCAGGACCTTGGTGTCGCCGAGGAGCATCCCGGCGACCACCGCGCCGACGAGCAGCGCGACGATCACCACCAGCGTCACGACGACCCGGCGCGGCGTCGCGACCCTCGTGACCGGCCACTGGGCCCGCGAGCCGTTGCCGGCCCGGTACCCCCGGGCGAGCGCCACGAGCAGGACGGCGCCGAGGATCGAGGTCGGCACCCCGGTGGGGACGGTCACGCCGGCCATCGGGCCGAACACGGTTCGCAGCAGCACGTCCGAGCCGACCACGACGACCACCCCGGTGACCATCGACGCGGGCAGCAGCCAGCGGTGCCGCAGCAGCACCGGGACCCGCCGTCCCACGAGCCGCACGATCACCGGGGCGGAGAGGCCGACGAACCCGATCGGCCCCGCCAGCGTCACGGCGGCCGCGCTGAGCAGCACCGCCACCAGCATCGTGGTCATCCGCGTGCGCCGGACGTTGAGGCCCAGCACCGACGCGGCGTCGTCACCGAGCGCCAGCAGGTCGAGCCGACCGGCGAGCAGCATCAGCGTCGCGACCGACACGAGGACCACCGGAGCGATCCGGCTGGCCGCCTCGAGACCGGCCTGACCGAGCGTGCCGCTCCCCCATGCGTACAGGCCGGCGGTCTCCTGCTGGAAGAGGATCATCAGCAGGGTCGTGCCGGCCATCACCGCGAGCGCCACGGCCGAACCGGCGAGCACGAGGCGCATCGGCGCGCCCCCGCCCATCCCGATCACGACGGCGGCCGCGGCGAGCCCACCGGCGAAGGCGACGCCGCCGAAGCCCAGCACTCCGAGGGCCAGCCCGAACACCGAGCACAGCGTCACGGCGAACCAGGCGCCGGCGTTGACGGCGAGGGTGTCGGGGGACGCGAGCGGGTTGCGGCTGGTGGCCTGCATGGCCGCGCCGGCGGCACCCAGCGCGACGCCGACGACGACGCCGCTGACCAGTCGGGGCAGCCGGCCGCCGAGCAGCACGTCGAGGGCCGCCGGGTCCGCGCCGACCAGGGCCCGGACGATGTCCCACGGCCCGACGGCCGAGGTTCCCTGGGTCAGGTGCACGAGAGACAGGACGACGGCTGCGGCCACCGCGACGAGCACCACGCCGGCGGCGGTCGCCCGCCGTCCGGGGGGGCCGGCTCCGGCCGCCGCCCGCGCCGCCGCGGCCGAGGAGTCGGTCGCGGCGGCGTCGGGACGCTGGACGTCGAGGCTCATCGGTCCCCTCAGGCCCCGGTCATCCGGTCGACGAGGACGCCGACGAACTGCTCGGCCGACGCCGGACCGCCGTAGGCCCAGACCGCGTCCGGGAGCTTGGCGACGTTGCCGGCCTTGACGAACGGCAGCTGGGTCCAGATCGGGTTGCCGGCCAGGGTGCTCGTGAACAGGTCGGTACCGTCCGAGGCGAAGTAGAGGAACTGGGTGTTGGGGTCGGTGAGGACCTTGAGCCCCTCCACGTCGGTCACGCCGAGGCCCCACCCCTTGTCGACCTCGCCGGTCCAGGCGGTGGTCAGGCCGATGCCCTCGCCGAGGTCCTGCACCAGCGACCCCTTGCCGCTGACCCGGATCGCCGGAGCGCCGCCCTGCTCGTACGCGAAGGTGACGACCAGGGGCGTCCCCGCCTTGCCCTTCGCCGCGACGGCGGCCTTGGCGTCGGCGATGGTCTTGTCCATCTCGGCGAGGGCGGCGGTAGCCCTGGCCGTCGTGCCGGTCGCCGTCGCGATCATGGTGAAGTCGTCCCGCAGCCGGGCCATGTTGCGCGTCGCGTCCGAGCCGGTCGTCACGATGGCGGGGACGTACTTCTCCAGCTGTGGCAGCAGCGACTCCGCGGCGGTGCCCTTCTCGACGACGACGAGGTCCGGCTTGAGGGCCACGATCGCGTCGACGCTGGGCTCGGTCCGGGTACCGACGTCGGTGACCGTCGCGGGCAGCTTCTCCGCGGAGGCCCACGTCGCATACCCCTTCGGGTCGGCGACGCCGACCGGGCTCACCCCGAGGGTGACCAGCTGCTCGGCTTCGGCCCACTCGGTGGCGACGACGCGCGTGGCCGGCGCGGGCAGTGTCACGGCCTTGCCGCGGGCGTCCGTGACGGTCACCGGACCGGCCGCGGCCGCGGTCGTCGGCTGGCTCGCCGCCGGGGTCTCGGTGGTGCCGCAGGCGCCGAGGGCTACGAGGCCGATGACGGCGGGCAGCGCCAGGACGGCGCGACGGGCGGGGAATGTGGGCATGACGGGATGGACCCTTCTGGTCGGTTCGTGGTTCGAGGGGTATGCGGGTTGCCGGCGTCGCTGCCGGCCGGGTGTCGGCTAGGAGGCGGTGGCGAGCCTCCGACGGCGGACCGGCCGGGTGTGGACCACGCCGTCGGCATCGGTCCAGACCTGGACGGGCAGCCCGTAGGCGGCGCTGAGCCGCTCCTCCGTGAGCACCTCGACGGCCGGTCCGGCCGCGACGACGCGGCCCCCGTCGAGGAGGACGACGTGGTCGGCGACCGCGGCCGCCTGGTTGAGGTCGTGCAGCACGACGCCGACGGCGACACCGTGGTCGTGGGCGAGGTCCTCGACGAGGTCCAGGAGCTCGGCCTGGTAGCGCAGGTCGAGGTGGTTCGTGGGTTCGTCGAGGAGGAGCACGCCGGTGTCCTGCGCGAGGCACGACGCCAGCCAGACCCGTTGCCGCTCACCGCCGGAGAGCTCGTCGACCGGGCGGTCCGCCATCGCGGTCACCCCGGTCAGCTCCATGGCGCGGGCGATCGCCCGAGGGCCGTCGGCGTCGCGTTCGCCGCCCAGCGTCCAGCCGACGCTGCGGTACGGGTGCCGTCCGTAGCCCACGACATCGGCCACCGTCACGCCGAGCGGGATCGGGCGGTCCTGGGTCAGCAGCGTCACCTCGCGCGCGAGCTCCTTCGCCGGGATCGCCCAGACCGAACGACCGTCGGCGAAGCGGACCTGGCCCAGGTCGGGAGCGTGCAGCCGCGCGAGGGCCCGGAGCAGGGTGGACTTCCCGCTGCCGTTGGGTCCGACAAGGGCGGTCACGGCACCACGGCGCAGCTCGACCGTCGCCTCGTGGACGACCGGGTGGCCGTGGTACCCCAGCCCGACGGCGTCGGCGACCAGCGCGACCGGGGCCGGCGATGGCATCGGGTGGTCCGGTGTCATGTGAGTAAGGTAAGGCTTACCTAATCGACGGTCAACCCGCCGTGAGA
Organism: uncultured Actinomycetota bacterium; assembly: GCA_963713345.1. Lineage (GTDB taxonomy): Bacteria > Actinomycetota > Actinomycetes > Actinomycetales > Dermatophilaceae > Lapillicoccus. The sequence continues at coordinate 196,483 of CAVQLI010000012.1, forward strand.
CGACACGGGGCCCGCCACCCGGAGGGATGACGGGCCCCGTTCAGGGCGCCTGGGGGTGCTACGACGCCCTGGTCATGAGCCACGCGTACAGGTACGCGCGGCTGTTGCCGTCGTCGACCCACTTCGCGTCCAGGCTCGATGCTTCCTTCAGCGCAGCGGCCGCGTCCTGCTGTCCGGCCAGGCCGGCGTACATGAGGAGGTAGTCGCCGAACTGCTGCCCGTACCCGGCCCCTGCGGTCGCCTCGGCGACCTGGGCGCGGATCCGGTCCGGATCGCCGGCGAGGTAGGCGGCCGAGCTCGGGCTCGCGGGGAGCACGAGGATGGCCAGCATGGCCGCCGGCGACGGGGAGAACCACGTGGCGTAGTCGCGCTTGCCACCCCAGGTCAACGAGAAGATCTGGTGCCCGAAGCCCTGGTAGACCGGGTCGCTCTTGTCGATGCGCAGCCCGTAGAGCAACGCGCTCGCCTGCTCCCCGGCCAGCATCCAGGTGGCCTCCGCCTTGAGCGGCTGGTTCTTCGTGGTGTCGGCCCAGATGCTCAGCCCGGTCCAGGCGGTGACCGCCTCGGAGGTGCTCTCCTGGTTGTTGCCGTCGGCGAACGGCGAGGTGCCGCTGGCCCACGAGTGCGCGTTGTAGGCGTCGAAGGCCCGGCGCTCGGGGAACAGCCCCTTGGTCCCGGTACCGGCGATGTCGGCGGCGACGAGGTCCATGACCGGCTGCCACGTGGTCACCAGGGCCGGGTCGTTCGCGGCGAGCAGGCCCGCCGTGTAGAGGAAGTACCCGTAGTGGAAGTGGTGGTCGTTGTACTCGTCCGAACCGAACGAGGGGGTGAGCCCGATCATGCCCTTGCCCTGCGCGTCGTAGACGAAGCAGAACGCGGGGCGCTTCGCGCAGCCCTGCGGGTCGGTCCACTGGTCGAGCTGGGTGACGAGCTTCGCCTTGAGCGGCGTCGCGACGTCCTCGAGCCCGAGCTGGGTGGCCAGCTGGTAGAGCTGGGCCGACCGGTAGAGCGCCTTGCCGCCGAAGTACGTGTCGGCCGGGAAGTCCTTGGTCTCGGCCACGTCCTTGCGGACCTGCTCGGCCAGGGTCGCCTTGTCGGCGTTGCTGAGCTTGCCGAGGTCCAGCTGGGTGGTGACGGCCCGGGTGGGCTCGCTCCACGTCAGCGTGTCGCCGCGGCAGACCGAGAGGGTGCCGTAGGCGCTCGGGAACGTCCCGAGGTCGCAGGTCGTCCCGTCGGCGAGGCCGGTCTTCTGGTGCGGCATCGCCACCACGACCCCGTCGCCGCCGCCCTCGTGGGCGTACGTGAGGGTGGTGGTCGCGGAGTCGCCGGCGACCGCGTACCCGGTGGTGCCGGAGGTCACCGGCGCGACGGCCGAGGCCATCGCCGCGGCGGTACCGCCGTCGGGGACGGCGAACCAGGTCACGCGTCCGCCGGCCTCGACCGAGACGCCGGTACCGCTGGCGGTGGCCTTGTCGAGCAGGAGGCCGTAGGTGCGCCCCGCGACCGTGACGGTCGGCGGCTCGCCCGCGGCGAAGGACACGTTCTGACCGAGGGTGACCGCGTCGGTGGCCGTGAAGGTGACCGACGGGGACCCCTGGGCCAGCACCGTGTGGCCGAGGGCCTTGCCTCCGCTCCCCCGCTGCTCGAGGGTGACGGTGAGGTCGTCGTAGGCGGACACCACGGTCGACTCGACGCCCGGCACGGTGACGGTGACGTCGGAGACGGCCCCGCCGATGATCGCCTTGTCGGACGTGACGACCTTCGGGACGCCGAACCCGAACCCGGTCTTCTGCTCGGTGAAGCTGAGCGGCACCGCGAACACGGGGAGCGCCTCCGGCCCGAGGGCCAGGCTGGAGAACCACTTGTTCGTCGGCGGGACCAGGCCCTGCGCCAGGCGGTCGGCCTGGAGCGGCTTCGGGGTCTGCTGGACGACCTTCGCGGCGTTGGTCTGGAGGGTGGCGGGGTCGATCACCGCGGTGGCGGCGTCACCGCCGCCCTCGACCTTCGAGCCCGCACCGGCGGCGTCGCCACTGGTGCTGGAGCTGGTGGTGCAGGCGGTCACGGTGGCGAGCGCCGCGACGGTGAGGACGGCGAGGCCCGCGCGCAGCGGCCCGGCCCGGCCCCGGTGGGTCGCCTCGCGGCGGCCCACCCCGGTCAGGGAGTGGAGGGTTCGCATCACTTGAGTCCGATCTTGATGAGGAACGAGCGCAGCCCGTCGGTCGGGCCGGCCAGCGGGCCGTCGTCGCGCAACGAGAGGGTCGCGGCGACCGGCGTGCCCGGGTGGGTCAGCTCGGCGATCTTCGGGTCCTTGAGCGAGTCGCTCGCGACGGTCACCCGCGTCTTGGCCTGGCCGTTCTCGGTGGTCACCGAGACGGCCTGGACCGTGCCCTCGACCGTGCGGTCGTCGGGCAGCCGCAGGCTGACGGCCGCGCCCTTGACGATCCGCTCGTAGTCGCGCGGCGAGAGGACGAAGTCGGCGAGCGCATACTGCGAGCCGTCCGAGGTGATCGTGGCGAGGTTCGCACCGTTCTGGACGAACCCGCCGGTCTGCGCCTTGACGTCGGAGAGCCGGCCGTCGGTGAGCGCCTTGTAGGTCACGGTGGACGCGGTGGTGTCCACGTCGAACGCGTCGGTCGAGGTGACCTTGAGGCCCTGCGAGAGGTCCCGCTGCAGGTCGGGGCTGTTGACGGTGAAGAGGGTCTGACCCTTCTTCACCTCGTCGCCGTCGCCGGCCTCGGCCTGGGTGACGACGCCACCGTATGCGGCGCCGACCGAGGCCTGGGCCGAGACGACCTGGCCGGTGGTGCTGAGGGCCTGGGCCTGGCGCTGGTTGAAGACCAGCGTGAGGACGGCGGTGAGAGCGAGCACGGCGACGATGCCGCCGAAGAGTCGAAGACGTTGGGTCCAGGTCATGACGAGACCTCCTGGGTCGCGGTGGAACCGGCCAGCACGAGGTCGTCACGCGTGAGCACCGCGACAGGACTGTCGGCGGGGCGCGCGATGACCGTACGCAGGGCCGGCTCGGGAAGCGGTTCGGTGACAAGCTCCGCGGCGGGGCGACGGCGCCGGGCCAGCTCGCGGAACGCGGCGCCGATGAAGGCGCCGAGGATGATCGTGTTGGTGATGTTCCAGATGGTCGCCAGCGTCAGCTGGCTGTGGTTGATGTCGCGCCAGATCGCCACGAACGAGGTCGGCAGCAGGAACGTGAACAGCAGGACCTGCGGGATCATGAAGGCGAACGGCGAGGCCACGCGGTGCTTTCCACCCGTGACGTGCCACTTGGTGTCCTTGCCGGTGATGACGTTGAACAGCGCCCGCGTGTAGATCGGGAACGACACCGTGGACAGGAGCAGGCACTCCCAGCGGAACGACCCGAGCGTGAAGAACGCCAGGACGATCTGCATGACGTAGAAGCCGGCGTAGTAGAGCAGCCAGGTGCCCAGGCCGAGGTCCATGGTCACGGGCCGGAGGTCGAAGTAGATCTCCAGCGGCGGGACGAGCAGGAGCAACAGCGGGGCGATGCCGGCGAGGTAGTGCGTCGCCGTGACCAGGTACATGATCCGCTGGTCCGGCGTGAGCCGGCGGCGCGGGCTGAGGGGGTTGTGGGTCATGAGGATCTCGAACCCGCCGGTCGCCCAGCGCTGCTGCTGCTTGGTGAAGCCCTCGATGGTGTCCGGGGCGTCGCCCACGGCCAGCTCGTCGGGAATGTAGACACTGCGCCAGCCACGCTCGTGGAGCAGCAGCGAGGTCCACACGTCCTCGGACTTGCTGGCGGTGTACATCCCGCCGATGTCGTCGACGGCCTGGCGGCGGAAGACCACGTTGGTGCCGACGCAGAACGCGGCGTTGAAGTGGTTCCGGCCGGGCTGGATGAACCGGTAGAAGACGGTCTGCATGTAGCCGGCGCCGCGGGCGATGACGGTGTGGAGGTTGCCGTACACCTGTGGCGTCTGGACGAACGCGACGTCCTCGCTGACGAAGAACGGCAGCGTCTCGACGAGGAAGTCCTCCTTGGGGACGAAGTCGGCGTCGAGGATCGCGAAGTACTCGCCCTTGGCGATGGACAGCGCGTGGTTGATGTTGCCGGCCTTGGCGCCGTTGTTGGACAGGCGGCGCACGTAGTGGCAGCCCAGCTCGGCCGCGAGGTCCCTGACCTCGTCGGACTTGCCGTCGTCGAGGATCCAGGTCCGGTGCTTGCCGTTCATGGCTCGCGCGGCCGTGGCGGTGCGGCGGATGGTGTCGACCGGCTCGCCGTAGACGGTGATGAAGACGTCGACCAGGGCGTCGTTCCCGTTGAGGCGGAACGGCCACTTGGTGGCGTCCTTGCCGTTGCGGGCGATCCACTTGGGGTCGAACAACGCGTCGCGAGCGGCGTAGTAGGCGTAGTCGCGTGGGCTGGACGCGCCCGAGAGGATCGTCCACATCGCCAGGAGCGCCTGGACGATGAGCAGGCTCTCGGCGACGATGACCATCGAGTACGGCAGCCAGTCGCCGCGGTTCGCGGGGTTGAGGAGGAAGCTCGAGTAGAGGAGAACGCCGAGCGCAGCGATGACCGTCAGGAGGATCATGACCGGGCTGTAGTCCGTCGAGACACGCGCTCGACGATCGGTCAGGACCTGGGCATCGCCGCCGGCGAGGTCGTGAGAAGGGTCGAAGGACACTAGGCACCCCCGTGCCGTGAAACAGAGTGGGGTCCACCGAGTCCCGTTGGCGGGGCTGCGGCGAAATGACAGCGGCCCCATTGCCTGCGGGAGAGGCTTGAGGACCTCGAACCCGCGTGTTTCGAGGGTAGGGGGACGGGCGGCTGACGGATGACAACGTTGACATCCCCGTGCTCAGGGCGTGGTTCACATCACACGCCTCAGGCCTGGCGTTCCACCTTCTGGACGGTTACCGAGCGGTAGGGCCGACGTGGTCCGTCCACCCCGTTCGCCGGGCCCAGTCGACGACGCGCGGGTAGGCGTCGGCGAACCACGGTTCCTTGGCCTCCGCGTACTCCGTCGTGCTGGGGGCGCCGGCGGCGAGGGCGCGCTTGAGCGACGCGTAGTGCGCGAGTGCCTGGGGTTCGACGCGGAGCCAGTCGCGGAACTGCAACGCGAAAACCCAACCGGGAGAACCGATCTCGCGGACGTGCACGTTGGCCGCGCGACCGGGGTCCATGGACCCGTGGAAGCGTTTCGCCCACCCGCTCGGGTCGTCGGTCGCCGGGTGCGGGGTGTCGGTGAGTACTCCCGGTATGCGGACGAAGCCCCGCTGGGTGAGGTCGGCCACGAACCCGGGGGCGTCGGCGTCGGCGAGCGCGGCGACGCCGACCTGCAGGTCGACGACGTCCTTGGCCGCGAGTCCGGGGACGCTGGTCGAGCCGATGTGCTCGATCCGCACGGCTCGGTCGCCGAGGGCGTCGGCGATGCGGGCCACGAGCCGGTCGGCCTGGGCGGGCCAGGTGGGGTCGGGCGGGACGATGCTGGGCCGATCGGCGCGCGCCGCACGGGTGCCGGTCAGCAGGTGCGCGTTGAAGGGGACGAGCCGGTGGAACCAGAGGGCGCGGACCTGATCGCGGGTGGCCTCGACAGTGCCGTCGTTGTCGACCCACACGTCCGCGGCGGCGCGACGCTCCTCGTCGGTGGCCTGCCGGGCGATCCGGTGGCGCGCGTCCGCCTCGTCCAGCCCGCGCTGGTCGACCAGCCGCCGCACGCGGGTCTCGGTGTCGGCGCCGACGACGACGCTGAGGTGCTCGTGGGGCCAGAGCCGGCGTTCGACGAGGAGGGGCATGTCGTAGACCGAGACCGCCTGGACGTCCGAGGCGGCCCGCAGCTCGCGCACCCGTGCCGTGATGGCCGGGCCGGTGATCCGGTCGAGGTCGGCCAGGGCGGCGGGGTCCGGGAAGACGATCGCGGCGAGTGCCGGCCGGTCGAGGGACCCGTCCGGACGGATGAGCTGCGCCCCGAACCGCTCGGCCACGGCGGCCAGGGTCGGCCGGCCGGGTTCGACGACCTCGCGGGCCACGACGTCGCCGTCGATGACGTGCGCGCCGAGCTCACGCAGGGCGGCGGCCACCGTGGACTTCCCCGATCCGATCCCCCCGGTGAGACCGACGTCGAGCACCTCGACAGACTAGAGCCGCGTGGCTTCTGATGCGCTGCGGGGAGATTGATCTGGGTCCCGACCCCGGCCTCGCTCCCCATAGCGTGTTCGGCCCACGGCTGAGCGGCCGGTCCGGCGGTAGCGTGACGCGATGACGGTACAGATCGCCTCCGTGACCTTCGACTGCTCCGACGCCCTCGTGGTGGGCTCGTTCTGGTCGGCCGCGTTCGGGCGGCCCCTGGACCCCAAGGGCTCGAGCGAGTATGCGGCGATCGGGTTCGCCGGCCGCCGGGACACGTCTGGATGGAGTCCGGTGGACCGCGATGACGACCCCACCTTCCTCTTCGTCCAGGTGCCCGAAAGCAAGGTCGCCAAGAACCGCATCCACCTCGACGTCATGGCTCCTGATGTGGACGCCGAGGCGGCCCGGCTCGTCGAGCTCGGCGCCACCCGCGTGGCCGACATGGAGGAGTACGGCTACACGTGGACGGTGATGACCGACCCGGAGGGCAACGAGTTCTGCGTCGCCCAGCAGCTCTAGCCTCTTCTGGTCCGGCCGCTGGCCGCCGGCCCCCGGCTGAGGTCAGGCCGACGTGAGCCGCTCCCCCGTCTCGGCCGAGAAGACGTGGGCCTCGCTGGGCTCCGGGACCACATGGACGACCTCGCCGACCTCCGGGCGGACCCGCTTGTCGGAGTGGACCGTGACGCGCTGCGACGCCACCCCGTCCTCCTGCTCGGCGCCGACCGGGACGCCGTAGATGAACGACTCCGAACCGAGGGCCTCGACCAGCTCGACCTTGAGGTCGACCCCGTTGTCGGCGCCCGCGTCGACGAGATGCCATGACTCGGGGCGCAGCCCGACCACGACCTTCTCCCCCGCCTTCGCGGCCACGGCCCGGTCGAGCGGGATGCGCGCCCCGTGGACCTCGGCGACCCCCTCCCGTACCTGGGCCTCCACCAGCGTGATCGCGGGCGACCCGATGAACGACGCGACGAAGGTGTTGACCGGCCGGTCGTAGAGCTCCTCCGGCGTGCCGACCTGCTGCAGCCGGCCGTCGCGGAGCACAGCGACCCGGTGGCCCATCGTCATCGCCTCGACCTGGTCGTGCGTGACGTAGACCGTGGTGATGCCGAGCCGGCGCTGCAGCCCCGCGATCTGCGACCGGGTGCTCACCCGGAGCTTCGCGTCGAGGTTGGACAGCGGCTCGTCCATGCAGAACACCTTGGGGTTGCGCACGATCGCCCGGCCCATCGCGACCCGCTGCCGTTGCCCGCCGGACAGGGCTCCCGGCTTCCGGTCGAGGAACTGCTCCAGCTCGAGGATCTTCGCCGCCTCCGCGACGCGCTCCTTCACCTCGGACGACGGCACCTTCGCGTTGGTCAGGGCGAAGGCCATGTTCTCCGCGGCGGTCATGTTCGGGTAGAGGGCGTAGCTCTGGAACACCATCGCCACGTCACGGTCGCGAGGCCGGACCCCCTTCTGGTCGTGGCCGTCGATGAGGATGCGGCCGTCGTCGATGGGCTCCAGTCCCGCCAGCATCCGCAGCGTCGTCGACTTGCCGCAGCCGGACGGCCCCACGAGCACGAGGAACTCGCCGTCCGCGATGTCGAGCGTCACGTGGTCCACGGCCGGCGCATGGCCGCCCGAGAAGACCCGTGTCGCCTCGTCGAAGTAGACCGTCGCCATGGGCTAGAGCTTGGCCTTGATCTGGCTGTCGATGACCTGCTGCGTCTCGGTGTTGAGGCCCGCGAACGTCTGGGCGACGTCGGCGCCCTGCGCGACCTGGTCGAGGGCCTTGCCGATGCGGGCGCCGCCACCGGGCACGAACACCCGCGCGTAGTCCTGCGAGCGGGTCTTCGGCAGCTGGTCCACGGCGGTCTTCGCGTTGGGGTTCTTCGCGAGGAAGTCCTTCTCGGACTGGTTGTCCAGCGCCGACTTGCGCACCGGCATGTACCCGGTCGCCTGGGTGAAGATCACCGTGTTGTCGGCGTTGGTGAGGAACTCCATGAACTTGAGCGCGTTCTTCTTCCGCTCGTCCGAGATCCCGGCCGGGATCGCCACGCCCGCGCCGCCGGTCGGGCAGTTGCCGTCACCGGGCAGGAACGCCGTCCCGACCGAGAACTTCGCCGCCTTGGTGATGCCGCCGAGCGACCCGGTCGACTGGACGATGCACGTCGCCAGGCCGGCACCGAAGTCGGCCTCCGGCGTCTTGTTGAACTTGACGTAGCCGGCCTTGGCGAAGTCCTGGAGGAACTGGCCGGCCGCGACGGTCTTCGGGTCGGTGAACGTCGGCGTCCACTCCTTCGAGTAGTTGCCGCCGAAGTCCCAGACCATGTTCTGGAAGTACCAGTCGAGGTAGTTCGAGCCGTCGGGCATCTCGAAGACCGACTTGTCGGCGCCGGCGGCGGCCTTGAGCTTCGGCGCCCACTCCTGCAGCTCCTGCCAGGTCTTGGGCCCGCGGTCCTCGAGGCCGGCGGCCTTCCAGAGGTCCTTGTTGTAGTAGAAGAGCGGCGTCGACCGCGCATACGGCAGGGCGTAGTGCTGGTCCTTGAACTTGTAGTCGTTGTAGAGCGAGTCGACGTAGTCGTCGGTCTTCACGCCGGCCGCCGAGAGCAGGTCGTCGAGCGGTGCGAACTGCTTGTTGAGCGCGAAGTTGAACCACGTGACGTCCGAGGCGACGACGATGTCGGGCAGGGTCCCGCCGGCCAGGGCCGCGTTGAACTTCTGCGCGACCTCCTCGTAGTTCTTGCCCGCGTCGGTCAGCTTGACGGTGATCCCCGGGTTCGCCGACTGGAAGGCGGTGATGATCTTCTGCTCGACCTCCTTGGACGTGCCCGGGTGGTTGCTCCAGAAGTCGATGGTGTTCGCGCTGCCGCCACCGCCGCTCTCCTGTGGCGTGCCGGGGCTGCCGGTGCCGGCACACGCGCTCAGCCCGACCAGTGCGGCGACGCCACCGGCTGCTCCGAGGAGTCCTCGTCGGGAGATCTGCCGTGGGATGTCGTTCATGGGTTCGTGCCTTCCGTATGCGTGGTGGGTCGGGTGGTGCGGGTCAGCTCTTCACGGCCCCGGCCGTGAGGCCCTTGATCATCTGGCGTTGGAGGAAGAGGAACAGGACGAGGATCGGCAGCATCGCGAGGATGGTGCCGGCCATGACGGGACCCCAGTTGGTGAGGCCCTCATTGTTCTGGAGCAGGGTGAGCCCGACCGGGAGCGGAGCGACCCGCTCGTCGTCGGCCATGAGGAAGGGCCATAGGTACTCGTTCCACTCAATGACGACGGTGATGAGCGAGAACGCCACGAGCGTCGGCCAGGACATCGGCATGACGATCCGCCAGAGCAGCTTCATCGGGCCCGTGCCGTCGAGCCGGGCCGCCTCGATGATCTCGCCGGGCAGCGACAGGAACTGGTTGCGCATGAGGAACGTCCCGAAGGCCACGCCGGCCAGCGGGATGATGATGCCCTGGTAGGTGTTCTTCCAGCCCAGCTGGCTGACCAGGGCGTAGTTCGAGATGACGGTGATCTGGTTCGGGATCATCAGGGCCGCGATGACGACGAGGAAGACGATGCTGCGCCCGGGGAACCGCAGCAGCGACAACGCATACGCGCTGAGCACCCCCAGCACGATCTTCGCCGTCGCCGTGGCGATGGTGATGATCACCGAGTTGCGCAGGTAGCTCCAGAACGCGATCCGCGTCGTGACGTCGACGTAGTTGTCCTTGGTCGCCGGGTCCGGCCACCACTGCGCCGGCCGGACGTAGATGTCCTGGCGCTCCTTGAAGGAGGTGATGAGGATCCAGAACAGCGGCACCGCGATGACGAGGGTCACGAGGACCATGGCGACGTAGCCGGCGGCGGTCCACCCCCTGCCGCGGTTCACGACGTGTTCCGATCCATGAAGCGGACCTGCACGACGGTGACGACGAGCAGGACGAGGAACATGATCGTCGCGACCGTCGCGCCGTAGCCGGCTCGGAGGTTGACGAAGGTCTCCTGGTAGACCTGGTAGACGAGGGTGGTCGTGCCGTTGCCGACGGGCCCGCCCCGCGTCATCACGTTGATGATGTCGAAGACCTGGACCGAGCTGAGCAGCACGGTGATCGACAGGAAGAACGTCGTGGGCCGCAGCTGCGGGAGCAGGACCCGGGTGAACTTCCGCCACGACGATGCGCCGTCGATCTCGGCAGCCTCGTCGAGGTCGGTCCGGCGGCCCTGGAGGGCGGCGAGGTAGATGACGAACGAGTACCCGAGGTTCTTCCAGATGTAGGTCACCGTCACCATGAACAGCGCCCAGTGCTGGTTCTGGTAGAAGTCCGGGGACGCGACGCCGATCCGCGCGAGCAGGTCGCGCACCAGCCCGAAGCTGGGGTCGAAGACGAACTGGAACGCCACGCCGACCGCCGCCCCGGAGATGACGAACGGTGCGAACACCGCGGAGCGGACGAGGTTCCGGCCGCGGAGGCGCTGGTCCAGCAGCATGGCGAGGGCCAGCCCGACGCCCATCGAGAAGACGACGGTGGCGACGGTGAAGATCACCGTGTTGAGGACGATGGTCCGGGTGTCCTCGCGGGTGAACCACTCGGTGTAGTTCGCGAAGCCGATGTAGTTGGCGATCGGGGCCGAGATGTTCCAGTCGGTGAACGACAGCCGGATGTTGTCGAGCAGCGGCCGGTACGTGAAGAGGATGAGCAGGGCGAGGTTCGGCAGCAGCAGCACCGCCGCCAGCAGCCACTCGCGCCAGCCGACGCCGGACCGCTTCGGGGGTGGTCCGACCGGCTCGGGCGGGCCGACCCGGACTGCGCTGTCGCGCGTCGCGGTCGTCATCGGCCTCGCCACCACGGTCACGGCCGGAGACGTCTCCGTCGCCCGGTGAACGGTGCGCAGCCCCAGCATGAACCCTCCACGAGACGGCGATGTCGGTCGCGGCGGTCACTCCGTCGAGATGGTGACCGCTCGTCACTATGTCACGACAATGCCGTGCCGCGGCGCACACCATAGCCGCCGACGCGCCGGACTGCATCCGGGCACCGGCCTCGGACGGAATCCAGGTCACCGGGGCACCCCACCGACGGGGTGCGGCACCCGGTTCCCCCGAAGGAGACACCATGCGTATGCGCACACCGCTCGTTGCGTCCGCCGCTCTCGCCCTGGGCCTCGGCCTGACCCTGGTCCCCGCCGCCTCCGCCAGTGCCGCACCCGACACGGGGTGCATGCGGGCCGGCATCGCCTTCCTCAAGGACAACGGGCTGTTCTCGACGGTGGCCAAGGACGGGTTGCCGATCGCCACCGCGGTCGCGGTCGGCGTCACCCCGCGCGCCGGTACCGACGTCGCGTCCCTGCCCGACCCGCTGCCGCTCAGCGTCGTGCTCGCCGACCACCGCGCCGGCGAGAGCAGCCTGTTCGTCTACCCCTGGTGCAGCTGACCACGGCAGCGGGCTGACCCGCGTACCGGCGGCCTTCGGGGGATCGTCGGAGCGGCATCGGCCCCACGCGAACGGCCCGGAACCATCTGGTTCCGGGCCGTTCGTCGTGCGGGTCGCGGCTCGTCAGGCGAGCCGTCGCCGACCGGTCAGTTGCCGGTCAGCTTCTCCCGCAGCGCCGCGAGCGCCTCGTCCGAGGCCAGCGTGCCCTCGGCCGCCGACGGACGCGGCGCGGCCACGTCGTCGGACCCGTCCGAGCCGCTGCTCGAGCCGCTGGAGGACGAGTACGACGTCGGCATCTCGCCGCCGCCGGACGCCGCCTCGGCATCGGCCTTGGAGGCCGCCTCGACCTGCGTCTTGTGCGCCTCCCAGCGGGCGTGCGCCTCAGCGTACTGCTTCTCCCACTTCTCGCGCTGGGTCTCGAAGCCGTCCAGCCACTCGTTGGTCTCCGGGTCGAAGCCCTCGGGGTACTTGTAGTTGCCCTCCTCGTCGTACTCCGCCGCCATGCCGTAGAGCGTCGGGTCGAACTCGGCGACCGGCGTCGCTCTCGTCGTTGGCCTGCTTGAGGGACAGCGAGATGCGACGACGCTCCAGGTCGATGTCGATGACCTTGACGAAGATGTCGTCGCCGACCGTGACGACCTGCTCCGGCAGCTCCACGTGGCGCTCGGCCAGCTCGGAGATGTGGACCAGGCCCTCGATGCCGTCTTCGACGCGGACGAACGCACCGAACGGGACGAGCTTGGTGACCTTGCCCGGCACGACCTGACCGATCGCGTGGGTCCGGGCGAAGTGCTGCCACGGGTCTTCCTGCGTCGCCTTGAGCGACAGGGAGACCCGCTCGCGGTCCATGTCGACGTCGAGAACCTCGACGGTGACTTCCTGGCCCACCTCGACAACCTCGGACGGGTGGTCGATGTGCTTCCAGGACAGCTCGGACACGTGGACGAGACCGTCGACGCCGCCGAGGTCGACGAACGCGCCGAAGTTGACGATGGAGGAGACGACGCCGGTGCGGACCTGGCCCTTCTGCAGCTTCTTGAGGAACGTCGTGCGCACCTCGGACTGGGTCTGCTCGAGCCACGCCCGGCGGGACAGGACAACGTTGTTGCGGTTCTTGTCCAGCTCGATGATCTTGGCCTCGATCTCCTTGCCCACGTAGGGCTGGAGGTCGCGGACACGACGCATCTCGACGAGCGAGGCGGGCAGGAAGCCGCGGAGACCGATGTCGAGGATGAGCCCACCCTTGACGACCTCGATGACGGTGCCGGTGACGACGCCGTCCTCTTCCTTGATCTTCTCGATCGTGCCCCAGGCGCGCTCGTACTGAGCACGCTTCTTGGACAGGATCAGCCGGCCTTCCTTGTCCTCCTTCTGGAGAACCAGGGCTTCGACCTCGTCGCCGACCTTGACGACGTCAGCCGGGTCAACGTCGTGCTTGATGGACAGCTCACGGGAGGGGATGACACCCTCGGTCTTGTAGCCGATGTCGAGCAGGACCTCGTCCCGGTCGACCTTGACGATGCGACCTTCGACGATGTCGCCGTCGTTGAAGTACTTGATCGTCGCGTCGATCGCGGCGAGCAGGTCTTCCTCAGCGCCGATGTCGTTGATAGCGACCTGAGGGGCGGCCTTGGTGGCCGTGCTGGCAGTCATGTAGTAGGGGCTCCGATGGTGGACAGTGAGTTGATGGCGGATGATGCAGTGAGTGGAACCGGCGCCCGGACGCGCGCCACCGGAGGGTGGGCATGCGTCGTCAGCGCACACACGTGTGCAGGCCCACCTTACCGGCGCTGTCACTAGCCGGTCAAAGCGCGTTCTCCCGCCTGACGGGGCCCAGACTGTGGCGATGACCAGCGACGATGCCGCCGGACCCCGGTCCGGACAGGGGTATGCGTGGACGGCCTACCCGGTCACCCGCCGGGCGGCCGACCAGCCGGAGACGGTCCGCGCCAACCGGGCCTGGTGGGACGCCGAGGCCGCCGAGTACTACGCCGAGCACGGCGCCTTCCTCGGCGACGCCGACCTGACGTGGGGACCGGAGGGGCTGCGGGAGTCCGAGGCGCGACCTGCTCGGGGACCTGGCCGGGAGGCGGGTGCTCGAGATCGGCTCGGGCGGAGGCCAGGGCGCGCGCTGGGTCGCCGGCCAGGGCGTCGCCTCGGTGGTCGCCTCCGACGTGTCGGCGGGCATGCTCGAGCGCGCCCGTCGGATCAACGCCACCGTGGCCGACTCACGGCAGCGGGTCCCGCTGGTGCAGTGCGACGGCGCCGCCCTCCCCTTCCCCGACGAGGCCTTCGACGTCGTCTTCACCGCATACGGCGTGGTCCCGTTCGTCGCGGACTCGCGGCCGGGTCATGGCCGAGGCCGCCCGCGTGCTGCGGTCCGGCGGCCGGTTCGTGTTCTCGACGACGCACCCCGTCCGCTGGGCGATGCCCGACGACCCGGGTGAGCAGGGCCTGCGCGTGACCCAGTCGTACTTCGACCGCACCGCCTACGTCGAGCAGGACGCCGCCGGCCAGGCGACCTACGTCGAGCACCACCGGACCTTCGGCGACCGGGTCCGCGAGATCGCCGCCGCGGGCCTACGGCTGGTCGACGTCGTCGAGCCGGAGTGGCCGGAGTCCCACCTCGAGACCTGGGCCGGCTGGTCGCAGCTGCGGGGCCGGCTCATCCCCGGGACGGCGATCTTCGTGTGCCGCCGCGACTGAGCCCTGGGACTGGACGGCTCAGACCAGCGTGTAGCCGCCGTCGATGACGACCGACTCGCCCACGACGTAGCGGGACGCGTCCGAGGCCAGGAACACGACGAGGCCGCGCAGGTCCGGAGGCTCGCCGAGCCGGCCGGCCGGTACCCGGGCCCGCCAGCCCTCGCCGGTCTCCGGGTTCGCGTCGATGAACTGGCGGGTCATGTCCGACAGGAAGTAGCCGGGCGCGATGGCGTTCACCCGGATGCCTCGCGCCACCCACTCGACCGCCAGCGACCGCGTCAGCTGGTCCACCCCGGCCTTGGACACGTTGTAGGCCGCCTGCCGCTGCGGCACGTTGACGACGAACGCCGACATCGAGCTCACGTTGACGATGCTCCCCGAGCCGCCGGCCGCGAAGACGGACCGGGCGAAGGCCTGGCAGGCGAGGAACGTCCCGGTCAGGTTGATGTCGACCACCCGGCGCCACTCGGCCGCGGGCATCGCCTCGGCGTCGGACCAGGCGGCGACACCGGCCGCGTTGACGAGGACCGACGGGGTCCCCAGCTCGTCGACGACCCGCCCGAAGGCACTGGCCAGCGCCGCGTCGTCGGTGACGTCCGCGCGCAGGCCCAGGGTCGGGACGCCGCGACGCTCACCCAGCCGCGCCGCGGAGGCGCCGACGCCGTCGCCGAGGTCGAGCAGCACCACGGCGCAGCCCTGCTCCGCCAGGGCGTCGGCCATCTCCAGGCCCAGGCCACGGGCACCGCCCGTCACCACGGCCACCTTGCCGTCGAGGTCCTCGAACACGGCGCCAGCGTGTCACGTGGACGGCCGGCCCGCAGCGGCGGTGACGGTTGACCTCCGCCCCGGACGGAGGATCCTGGACGGATGCCTCTGGACCACGACAGCGCTGTCGGCCACTCGTTCGGCCTCGAGTTCGAGGGCGTGAACGTCGTCCTCATGGACGTCGTCGGCCTCGTGCTCTCGGTGTTCGGCCTCGACCGGGGGGTGACTCGACCGCAGCCGGCCTCGGTCACCCTCGTGCGCGGTCTCACCTCGGACCGCCACTTCGTCCAGTGGGTCCACGAGGCCCAGGCGCGCAAGGAGGGAGCGGTCGCCCGGCAGACCACCGTCGTCGTGTTCGCCCACGACGGGTCCCCGGTGGCGCGCTACCACCTCGAGAACGCGTGGCCGTCGAAGCTCGAGATCGGCACGCTCAAGGCCGGCGACACCAGCGTGGTCGCCGAGCGGCTGACCCTCTCCTTCGACCGCGTCGAGGTCGAGTGACCTGACCGTCAGGACGCGGGCTCGGCCGACGCCGCCCAGCCCGCTCGGCCGAGGCGGTAGAGGACGTGGCGCCGCAGCGGGCTGCTCGGGTCCAGCTTCGGGTGGTCGAAGTCCTCGGCCGCGTCACGGGTCATCCCCAGTCGCTCCATGACCGCCCGGCTGCGCGTGTTGGCCACCGTCGTGAACGACACCACCTCGTCCAGCCCGAGTGGACCGAACGCCACGGCGAGGGCCGCGCGGGCGCCTTCCGTTGCATACCCCTGGCCCCACGCCGACCGAGCGAGTCGCCAGCCGACCTCCGTGCACGGCGTGAACGGGGCTTCCCACGTCGGATGGTTGAGCCCGACGAACCCGACGAACTCGCCGGTCTCGAGGACCTCGACGGCCCAGAGCCCGTACCCGTGGACCTCCAGGAGCGCGGCGTTGCGGTAGGCGAAGGCATTCGACTCCTGCTCGTCGAGGGTCGACGGGAAGTGGCGCATCACCTCGGGGTCGGCGTTGAGGGCGGCGAACGGCGCCCAGTCCTCGTCACGCCACTGACGAAGCACCAGCCGCTCGGTCCGCGGCTCGACGAGGGGTATGCGGCGGTCCTCGTCCGCGGGCGAGGTCACCTCAGTGCGCGGCGTCGTGCCAGGACCGGCCCACCCCGACGCTGACGTCCAGCGGGACGTCCATCACGGCGGCGTGGCCCATCTCGTGGCGGACCAGCTTCTCGACGTCGTCGCGCTCGCCCGGGGCGATCTCCAGGACCAGCTCGTCGTGGACCTGGAGCAGCATCCGGGACTGCGCGCCGGCGTCGGTGAGGGCGCGGTCGACGCCGAGCATGGCCACCTTCATGATGTCGGCGGCCGAACCTTGGATCGGCGCGTTGAGGGCCATCCGCTCGGCCATCTCGCGGCGCTGCCGGTTGTCGCTGAGCAGGTCGGGCAGGTAGCGGCGGCGGCCGAGCATGGTCGCGGTGTAGCCGTTGCCCCGGGCCTCGGCCACCAGCTCACGCAGGTAGTCGCGCACCCCGCCGAACCGGTCGAAGTACATGTCCATCAGCCCGGCCGCCTCGCTCGTCGAGATGGTCAGCTGCTTGGACAGCCCGAACGCGCTGAGCCCGTAGGCCAGGCCGTAGGACATCGCCTTGATCTTGCTGCGCTGCGCCGCGGTGACCTCGTCGACGCCGACGTTGAACACCTTCGACCCCACGAAGCTGTGCAGGTCCTCCCCCGACCGGAACGCCTCGATGAGCGCCTCGTCACCCGACAGGTGGGCCATGACCCGCATCTCGATCTGGCTGTAGTCCACCGACATCAGCGACTCGAAGCCGTCGCCGACGATGAACATCTCGCGGATCCGGCGGCCCTCCTCGGTGCGGATCGGGACGTTCTGCAGGTTCGGGTCGGTGGAGCTGAGCCGGCCGGTGGCGGCGATGGTCTGGATGTAGGTCGTGTGGACCCGCTGGTCCTCGGCGACCGACTTGAGCAGCCCCTCGACGGTCACCCGCAGCCGCGCAGCGTCGCGGAACGCGAGCACCGAGGCGAGGAACGGGTTGTCGACCTTGCGGCCCAGCTCGTTGAGCGCGTCGGCGTCGGTCGTGTAGCCGGTCTTGGTGCGCTTCGTCTTGGGCAGGTTGAGCCGGCCGAAGAGCACCTCCTGGAGCTGCTTCGGGCTCCCGAGGTTGATGCTGCGGTCGTCGATGGCCTCCCAGGCGTCCTCCTGGGCCTCGCGCACCTGCGCGTCGAAGTCGCTCTCCAGGGACTCCAGCGCGGGGACGTCCACGGCGATCCCGGAGCGCTCCATGCCGGCGAGCACGCCCACGAGCGGGAGCTCGACGTCGCGGAGCAGCCCGGTGCCGCCGGTCCGGTCGAGCTCGACGTCGAGAGCGTCGGCCAGCTCGAGGACGGCGCTGGCGACGACCATCGCCTCGCCCGCCTCGGCGTCCTGGTCGCCGTCGAAGTCCAGCATGCCCTGGCCACCGGGTGCCGTGTCGTTCTTCAGCTCCCGGTGCAGCATCCGCAGGGACAGGTCGGCGAGGTCGAACACTCGCTGGTCGGGCTTGACGAGGTACGCGGCGAGCGCCGTGTCGCTGGTCAGGCCGGCCAGCTCCCAGCCGCGGGCGGCCAGGGCGTGCGACGGACCCTTGGCGTCGTGCAGCGCCTTGGGCCGGCTGGGGTCGGCGAGCCAGTCGGCCACCGCCTGCTCGGCCTTCTCGTCGAGGCTCGTGACGTCGAGGTATGCGGCGCGCCCGGCGGCGGTCGCGACGGCCAGGGCACGGACGTCGCCGGTGCCGCGGGCCCACTGTCCGACGACGTTGACGCCGGTGCGCTCCCCCGCCTTGACGTGCTCGTCGAGCCAGGCCGGCACCTCGGCCGACGACAGGACGTCGCCGTCCACGTCGAAGCCCGACTCGGCCTCGGCGGTGACCGCGTCGAGGGTCTGGAACAGTCGCTCCCGCAGCACGCGGAACTCGAGACTGTCGAACACCTCGTGCACCAGCTCGCGGTCCCACGTCTGGCGTTCGAGCTCGTCGACCGTGACGCCCAGCGACACGTCGCGGACCAGCTGGTTGAGCCGGCGGTTGCGCAGCACGCTGTCGAGGTGCTCGCGCAGGGCGTCGCCGACCTTGCCGCCGATCTTGTCGATGTTGGCGACGATCCCCGGCAGGTCGCCGTAGGTGGTGATCCACTTCGCCGCCGTCTTGGGGCCGACCCCCGGTACGCCGGGGAGGTTGTCGGACGACTCGCCCACCAGCGCCGCCAGGTCGCTGTAGCGCTCCGGGGGTACGAGGTAGCGCTCCTTGACGGCGGCGGGGTCCATCCGCCACACGTCGGAGACGCCGCGGACGGGGTAGACCATGGTCACGTCGTCGCTGACCAGCTGGAACACGTCGCGGTCGCCCGAGCACGATGACGACCTCCATGCCCTCCGCGGTCGCCTGCGTCGTGAGGGTGGCGATGATGTCGTCGGCCTCGTAGCCGGGCGCCTCGATGTAGCGGATCTTCAGGGCGTCGAGCACCTCGTGGACCAGCGGGATCTGGCCGGAGAACTCGGTGGGGGTGGCGCTGCGCCCGGCCTTGTACTCCGCATACTCCTCGAGCCGGAAGGTCTGCCGGGACAGGTCGAAGGCGACCCCGATGTGGGTCGGCTCCTCGTCGCGGAGCATGTTGATGAGCATCGACGTGAACCCGTAGACGGCGTTGGTGTTCTGGCCGGTCTTGGTCGAGAAGTTCTCGGCCGGCAGGGCGTAGAACGCGCGGTATGCCAGCGAGTGGCCGTCGAGGAGCAGGAGCCGGTTCGCAGGTGCCACGACGTTCACCCTAGGCCCCGGCACCGACACCGGACGCCGCCCCCTGGGGGCCGGTCGGTCGCCGCCGGAGGTCCTCCGCCGAGGCGCGCTAGAGGCGCTCTAGAGGTCGGCGGCGTGGGTGGCGGTGCCCTGGCGCACGGCCCGGAACCGCGCGGAGCGGCGACGCTGGATGACCTCTTCGAGGCCGACCCGGCGCAGGACCGGCGTGTCCACCGAGGCGGCGAGCTTGCGGTGCAGGGCCGCCGGCGTCGTCACCCGACGGACGACAGTCGGCGAGAAGCCGAGCCGGGCGAAGAACCGGTTCGCGTCGCGGATCTGCGAGGGGACGTGGCTCACGATGGCCTCGGCACCGACACGGTCGGCGTGGGCGGCCGCGGCGGCCAGCAGCTGGCGCGCCACCCCGTGACGGCGCCACGACGTGGACACGAAGAGCTGGTCGATCGACGTGCACGGCGAGTCGGTCAACGGTCCCGCGAGGCTGTCCTTGAGGACGACGTAACCCACGGCGGTGTCCTCGACGAACGCGAGGAACGCGGTCACCTCGGTGCGCTGCAGCGCGGTGGTCAGCGAGTGGAGCGAGGCGACCCGCAGCGCCGCCTCGGTCCCGCCACCGGACTCGACCCGGTTCTCGAGCCATAGGTCCACCAGGTCGCCCTGGTGTGCCTCGTCGAGCAGCCGGACGCTGACCTGAGGACGTGACACACAAGCCTCCTGACTGCAGCACAACGACGATGGTCAACGTGCAGGCCGCTGTTCCCCGTCAGGCGACCGCTGTCGGGTGACCGACGATTCGACTCTAGAGGGCGACCGCGTCCGCGTGGAAGGGGCCCCGACAAATTGACAGCCACAGGTCCTCGGCGGGACCGGTGGGGGTCCTTGAAGTGCTCAGATGAGCGTCCGGTTGACCGGGTTTGGCCCACGATGCGACGCCCCGGGAGCCCCCATTCGCACCGCCCGTAAGGTGACGCGCGTGCGCGACGGATTCCCCGGGCTGGGGACGCTCATCAACGTCGTGGCCGTCGTCATCGGCGCTCTCGTCGGGATGGCCATCGGTCACCGGCTGCCCGAGCGGACCCGAGCCGTCGTCACCGACTGCCTCGGACTCGTCACCATCCTCGTCGCCGGCCTGTCCTGCGTCAGCGTCACGGACGCGTCGCTGGCCGCGGCGGTGGGACCGGGTGCGCCGGTGCTCATCGTCCTCGGCTCGCTGATCATCGGCAGCATCGTCGGCTCGCTGCTGCGCATCGAGGAACGGCTGGCCGGTCTCGCCGGCGCACTCCAGACCCGGGTGGCGAGACGGATGCACTCGGCCGACGGGGAGACCGCCGGACGAGGCGCACGCGGCGCGGGAGCGGTTCATCGAGGGGTGGCTCACCGCGTCCCTGCTCTTCTGCGTGGGGCCGCTGACCATCCTCGGCAGCATCTCCGACGGCCTCGGCCGCGGCATCGAGCAGCTCGCCCTGAAGTCGGTCCTCGACGGCTTCGCCGCCCTGGCCTTCGCGTCGACGTTCGGGATCGGCGTCCTGTTCTCCGCTCTCTCGGTCGCGGTCATCCAGGGGGCGCTGACCGTCGTCGGGGTGCAGCTCGGCTCGGTCCTCCCGGACGCGCACATCGCGGCCCTCACAGCCACCGGCGGTCTGATGCTCGCCGGGATCGGCCTGCGCCTCCTACGGATCCGCGACGTCCCGGTCGGCAACATGCTGCCCGCGCTGGTCGTTGCCCCGTTGCTCACCCAGCTGGTGGCAGTGCTCCGCGGCTGACCGCCAACGACGCAGATGGTGGTGACTAGCCGACCCCAGGGGGTCGACTAGTCACCACGATCACCGAACTCGGGCTGCAGCCCCTCCGGACGGAGCGAAAGTGAGCGCCATGACGCCAACTTCGCTCCACTGGAACGGACCGCGCCGCGATGGGAGGGCAAAGGAGGAGCGGGGGTATGCCTCGCGCAGCATGGCGGGCCTGGCGGGAGGCCGAGCTTGCGAGGGCCGGATGGTCTGCTGCGCGAGGCATACCCGCGGTCCGACGGACCGAGACGGTCGGCGGGGGCGGGCCTACTTGGTCGCCGGCATCTGCGAGATGACCGCGTCGGCCACCTCGCGCATACCCAGCCGGCGGTCCATGGCCGTCTTCTGGATCCACCGGAACGCGTCGGCCTCGGACAGCTTGAGCCGGGTCATGAGGATGCCCTTGGCCCGGTCGACCGCCTTGCGGGTCTCGAGGCGCTCGCCGAGGTCGGCGATCTCGCCCTCGAGCGCCTTGAGCTCGGCCCAGCGCGACGTGGCGATGTCGACCGCCGGTGCGAGGTCGGCCTGGGTGAACGGCTTGACGATGTAGGCCATGACGCCCGCGTCACGGGCCCGCTCGACGAGCTCCTTCTGGCTGAACGCGGTCAGCATGATGACCGGCGCGATGCGCTCCTTGCCGATCTGCTCGGCGGCGCTGATCCCGTCGAGGACCGGCATCTTGACGTCCATGATCACGACGTCGGGGCGGTGCTCGTGGACCAGCGCCACGGCCTGCTCACCGTCGCTGGCCTGCCCCACGACGTCGTAGCCCAGCTCGGCGAGCATCTCGGCGAGGTCGAGCCGGATCAGGGCCTCGTCCTCGGCGACGACGATGCGCAGCCCACCGATCCCGGCGCTGGTCGGCGGTTCCTCGATCGTCGGCTCCGGCGCGGTCGGCACGGGCGCCTGCTCCGGCTCGGTCGGCGCCGGCGCTGCCGCGGCCTTGGTGGACGCGGCCTTCTTCGGCGCTGCCGGAGTGGGCTTCTCGCTCATGACCGGAAGCCTATCGGTGTGCGACGATCCTCCTCATGCGCAGGGAACCGGGGGAACCCGCGCCCGGCGAGGCGGTCGAGCCCACGACGACGGCGAACGTGCCGTCGCCGCCGAACCCGCGCCAGTGGGGGCCGATCCGGGACGCCGAGGGCGCCGGACACGTCGAGCTGTTCCTCGTCGCGACGGTCGTCACGATCACCGTGACCCGCCTCTACCTCCAGGCGACCGGCTTCCCGCAGATCGGCGGCGCCGGCGGCCTGCACGTGGCCCACGTCCTGTTCGGCGGCGTGTTCATGCTCGGCGCGATGGTGATGTTCATGCTCTTCCTGGGGCGTTCCTCGCGCTGGCTGGCCTCGCTCTTCGCGGGAATCGGCTTCGGGCTGTTCATCGACGAGGTGGGCAAGTTCCTCACGCAGGACAACAACTACTTCTTCAAGCCGGCCGCCGCCGTGATGTACCTGTTCATCGTGCTGGTGTACGTCATCAGCGCTTTCCTGGTGCGTCGCCGGGCCCTCTCCGACCGCGAGCTCGTCGTCAACTCGCTGAAGATGATGCAGGAGATGGCGGCCGACAACCTCGACGCCTACGAGGCGGCCGAGATGCGGCGGATGCTCGCAGCCGCCTCGTCCACGGAGCCGCTTCGCGACCCGCTCGTCGACCTCCTCGAGACCGTCAACCGTGAGCCCATCGCGGTCGGCCGGATCAACCGCGTGTACGTCTGGGTCCGGCGTCGCGCCATCGGCCTCGCCCGGCTGTCGCTGCTCCAGCGGATGGGCGTCGTGCTCTTCCAGATCGTCATCCTCCTGTCCGTCGTCAAGCCGACCCAGGAGCTGGTCGACAGCCCGTCGACGTTCGCCGGCGTCTGGGCGGGGGCGGCCTGGCTGGTGTTCGCGATGGGCGTCGTCGCGACGGTCTACTACTACCGCGGCCAGCACGTGCGGTCGCTCCAGATCTTCGCGCTGGCCCTCACGCTGGAGCTGCTGGTGGTCCAGTTCTTCGAGCTGCTGGACGAACCCTGGCTCGGCGTCGGCCGGGTGCTCGTCAACGTCGTCCTGCTCGGTGTCTGCCACTCGATGCTCTACCGCGAGCAGCACCTGCGGTCCGGCCCGGTCAACCCGTCGCCGTAGCACCACGGGGACGTCTGCGCCGACGGTGCCGGGAGCGGGACTCGAACCCGCACAGCCTTGCGGCCAGAGCATTTTGAGTGCCCCGTGTCTGCCATTCCACCACCCCGGCCGGGGCGCTCCCGCCCGGGGAGCGCGCCAGAAGCATACCGAGGCCGGGCCGGCCGGGGTCCCCGCGAAGTATCGGAGCGAAGCGGAGAACTTCGTGGGGTGACTCAGTAGACCGCGAAGTCCTCGTAGGCCGGTGCCACCTTGTTCTTCGCGTCACCGATCCGGTGCACCCGCAACGCGTTGGTGGAGCCGGGAATGCCGGGGGGCGAGCCGGCGACGATGATGACGCGGTCGCCCTCCTCGCACCGGCCGGAGTCGAGCAGCTCCTTGTCGACCTCGAGGGCCATCTGGTCGGTATGCCTGGCCATCGGCACGATGAACGTCTCGATCCCCCAGACCAGCGCGAGCTGGGAACGGGTCGCCGCGATCGGCGTGAACGCCAGCATCGGCAGCCGGGACCGCAGCCGGGAGAGCCGCTTCGCGGAGTCGCCGGACTGCGTGAACGTCACGAGGTACTTCACGCCGAGCAGCTCGCCGACCTCGACGGCCGCCCAGGTGACCGCGCCGCCGGTGGTGTGCGGGCGAGTACCCAGGGGGTGGATCCGCTCGAGGCCGTGGTCCTCGGTGGCCTCGATGATGCGGGCCATGGTCCGAACCGCCTGGACCGGCCACGCGCCGACGCTGGTCTCGCCGGACAGCATGATGGCGTCGGCGCCGTCGAGGACCGCGTTGGCGCAGTCACTGGTCTCCGCCCGGGTCGGGCGGGAGTTCTCGATCATCGACTCGAGGACCTGGGTCGCGACGATCACCGGCTTGGCCATCTGGCGGGCGATCTCGACGGCGTTCTTCTGGACCAGCGGCACGTCCTCGAGCGGCAGCTCGACGCCGAGGTCGCCGCGCGCGACCATCACGCCGTCGAACGCGTCGATGATCTCGCGGAGGTTGTCGACCGCCTGAGGCTTCTCGATCTTGGCGATGACGGGCAGGCGCTTGCCCTCCTCGTCCATGATCTTGTGCACGTCGTCGAGGTCGGCCGCCGACCGGACGAAGGACAGCGCGATGAGGTCGACGCCCAGCCGCAAGGCCCACCGCAGGTCGTCGATGTCCTTCTCCGACATGGCCGGGACGCTGACCGCCACCCCGGGCAGGTTGATGCCCTTGTTGTTCGAGATGACCCCGCCCTCGATCGCCTCGGTGACGATGTCGGTGGCCGTCACCTCGACCGCCCGAAGGCTGACCTTGCCGTCGTCGATGAGCAGGACGTCGCCGGCGTTCACGTCGCCGGGCATGCCCTTGTAGGTCGTGCTCACCCGCTCCTGGTCGCCGGGCACGTCATCGACGGTGATGGTGAACCGGTCGCCGGGCGCGAGGCTGATCGGACCGTTGGCGAACCGGCCGGTCCGGATCTTCGGCCCCTGCAGGTCGACGAGGATCCCGACCGCCCGACCGGTGACGTCGCTGGCCTCGCGCACGGCGCGGTAGACGCCCTCGTGCACGGGGTAGTCGCCGTGCGACAGGTTGAGGCGGGCGATGTCCATGCCCGCCTCGACGAGCGCGAGGATCTGCTCCGAGGACGACGTCGCAGGGCCCAGCGTGCAGACGATCTTGGCGCGGCGCATACGCGAAACCCTATGACCTACGCCTGAGTACGCGCGGAGCCGCCGTCGCTCGTCCCACCACCTGGGCAGCGGGCCGGCAACGGGGTATGCGGGTGCTCAGACGAGCAGCGGTCGGTCGGTCGGGTTGATCGGGCGGGGCAGCTGGCTGGACCCGGTGAGCCACTGGTCGACGCCGTTGGCGGCGGCCCGGCCCTCGGCGATGGCCCAGACGATGAGCGACTGTCCACGTCCGGCGTCCCCGGCCACGAAGACACCAGGCACGGAGGACATGAAGTGCTTGTCGCGCTTGACGTTCGACCGTTCGTCGAGGTCGACGCCGAGCTGCTCGACGAGTCCCGGCTTCTCCGGTCCGAGGAACCCCATGGCGAGGAGCACCAGCTGCGCCGGGATCTCCCGCTCGCTGCCCTCGACCGGCTCGAAGCGACCGCCCCGCATCTCGACCTCGACCAGCTTCAGCGCGCGGACGCGCCCGTCGTCGTCGCCGAGGAACCGCTCGGTGTTGACGGCGTAGACCCGGTCGCCGCCCTCCTCGTGGGCGCTCGAGACGCGGTAGGTCATGGGGTAGGTGGGCCAGGGCTGACCCGACGGCCGCTCCTCGGTGGGCCGCGGCATGATCTCGAGCTGCGTCACCGAGCGCGCGCCCTGGCGGTGCGCCGTACCGAGGCAGTCGGCGCCGGTGTCGCCACCGCCGATGATGACGACGTCGAGGCCGGTGGCGAGGATCTGGTCGGGCACCGACTGGCCGAGGGCCGCGAGGTTGCCCTGTGGGAGGTACTCCATGGCCTGGTAGACGCCCCGGTGCTCGCGGCCCGGCACCGGGAGGTCGCGGGCGACGGTCGCGCCGATGGCCAGCACGACGGCGTCGTAGCGGTCGACCAGCTGCTGCCCGGTGATCTCGTCGCCGACGAGGACGCCGTTGCGGAACCGGGTTCCCTCGGCCTCCATCTGCGCGAGCCGGCGGTCCAGGACGGACTTCTCCATCTTGAACTCCGGGATGCCGTAGCGCAGCAGCCCGCCGGCCTTCTCCCCGCGCTCGTAGACCGCGACCGTGTGCCCGGCGCGGGTCAGCTGCTGCGCGGCGGCGAGGCCGGCAGGACCGGACCCGATGACGGCGACGGTCTTGCCGGACAGGCGCTCCGGCGGCTGTGGCGTGACCAGGCCGCTCTCGAAGGCCTGCTCGATGGTCGTGACCTCCACCTGCTTGATGGTCACGGCGGGCTGGTTGATGCCGAGCACGCAGGCCGTCTCGCACGGTGCCGGACAGAGGCGACCGGTGAACTCGGGGAAGTTGTTCGTCGCGTGCAGGCGTTCGATGGCCTCGGTCCAGTCGCCGCGCCACGCGAGGTCGTTCCACTCGGGGATGAGGTTGCCGAGCGGACAACCGTTGTGGCAGAACGGGATTCCGCAGTCCATGCAGCGTCCGGCCTGGCGCTGGAGCTGCCCGAGCTCTTGCTCCTGGTAGACCTCGTGCCAGTCCTTGATGCGGACCGGGACCGGTCGCCGCGTCGGCAGCTCCCGCTCGCGGACCTTGAGAAAGCCTTGTGGGTCAGCCACGGGACGCCTCCATGATCCGCTCCCAGACCTCCGCGCCGTCGAGGTCGAGGCCCTCGGCCTCGGCCGCGGTGCGGACGTCGAGGACACGCTGGTAGTCGCGCGGCAGCACGACGGTGAACCGGTTCCTGCTCTCCGCCCAGGACTCGAGGAGCCGTTCGGCCACCGGCGACTCGGTCCAGTCGCGGTGCGACTCGAGCAGCCCGCGCAGGACCTTCTCGTCGTTGTCCCGCAACGGGATCAGGTCGACGAGGTCGGGGTTGACCAGCTCGGGTCTCAGGTCGAGCACATAGCCGACGCCGCCGGACATCCCCGCGGCGAAGTTGCGGCCGGTCGGGCCGAGGACGACGACGGTGCCACCCGTCATGTACTCGCAGCCGTGGTCGCCCACACCCTCCACGACGGCGGCCGCTCCGGAGTTGCGGACGCAGAACCGCTCCCCGGCCTGGCCGCGCAGGAAGATCTCGCCGGTGGTCGCGCCGTAGGCGACGACGTTGCCGGCGATGACGTTGTGCTCCGCGGTGAGCGGCGCCGACCGGTCCGGCCGCACGACGAGGCGGCCGCCGGAGAGACCCTTGCCCAGGTAGTCGTTGGCGTCGCCCTGCAGGACCAGCGTGATCCCCGACGGGACGAACGCCCCGAACGACTGCCCGCTGGACCCGGTGAGGGTGAGCTCGATGGTCCCGTCCGGCAGTCCGTGCGGGTGCAGCTTGGTCACCTCGTGGCCGAGCATGGTCCCGACGGTGCGGTTGACGTTGCGGACCGCGACGTCGGCCCGGACCCGCTCGCCCTCGTGGAGGGCGCCCTGCGCGAGGGCGATGAGCTGGTGGTCGAGCGCCTTCTCGAGGCCGTGGTCCTGGCCGACGGTCTGGTATGCGGTGCCACCAGTCGGGTCCTCGACCTGGGTGAGCACCGGCGTGAGGTCCAGACCCGCGGCCTTCCAGTGCTCGACGGCGCGGTCGGTGTGCAGCGAGTCGACGTGGCCGATGGCCTCGGCGAGGGTGCGGAAGCCGAGCGACGCCAGGTGCTCGCGGACCTCCTCGGCGATGTACTCGAAGAACGTCTCGACGAACTCCGGCTTGCCGGAGAACCGCGCGCGCAGCTCGGGGTTCTGGGTGGCCACGCCGACGGGACAGGTGTCGAGGTGGCAGACGCGCATCATGATGCAGCCCGACACGACGAGCGGGGCGGTGGCAAAGCCGAACTCCTCGGCACCGAGCAGCGCGGCGATGACGACGTCGCGACCGGTCTTCAGCTGGCCGTCGGTCTGGACGACGATGCGGTCGCGCAGGCCGTTGAGCCGCAGCGTCTGCTGGGTCTCGGCCAGACCGAGCTCCCACGGCGCTCCGGCGTGCTTCAGTGAGGTCAGCGGCGAGGCGCCGGTGCCGCCGTCGTGGCCGGAGATGAGCACCACGTCGGCGTGCGCCTTGGAGACGCCGGCCGCGACCGTGCCCACGCCGATCTCGGAGACCAGCTTGACGTGGATCCGGGCCTGCGGGTTGGCGTTCTTGAGGTCGTGGATCAGCTGCGCGAGGTCCTCGATCGAGTAGATGTCGTGGTGCGGCGGCGGTGAGATGAGCCCCACGCCGGGCGTGGAGTGCCGGGTCTTGGCGATCCACGGGTAGACCTTGGGGCCGGGCAGCTGGCCGCCCTCCCCCGGCTTCGCGCCCTGCGCCATCTTGATCTGGATGTCGTCGGACTCGGTGAGGTAGAGGCTGGTCACGCCGAACCGTCCCGACGCGACCTGCTTGATCGCCGAGCGGCGGGCCGGGTCGAGCAGCCGGTCCTCGTCCTCACCGCCCTCGCCGGTGTTGGACTTGCCGCCGATCCGGTTCATGGCGATGGCGAGGGTCTGGTGCGCCTCGAGGCTGATCGAGCCGTAGCTCATCGCGCCGGTGCTGAACCGCTTGACGATCTCGCTCACCGGCTCGACGTCCTCGACGGGGATCGCCGGGCGGCCGGTCTCGTCGCCGGGCGCGAACTCGAACAGCCCGCGCAGCGTCATCAGCCGCTCCGACTGCTCGTCGACCCGGGAGGTGTACTGCTTGAAGATGTCGTAGCGCCGGGCCCGGGTCGCGTGCTGGAGCCGGAACACGGTCTCGGGGTCGAACAGGTGCGGCTCGCCCTCGCGCCGCCACTGGTACTCGCCGCCGACCCACAGCTTGCGGTGCGCCGGGTGGATGCCCTCCCGCGGGTAGGCCACCGCGTGCCGGGCGGCGACCTCCTCGGCGACGACCTCGAGGTCGACACCGCCGAGCTGGGTGGTCGTGCCGGTGAAGTAGCGGTCGACCAGCTGCTGCGACAGGCCGATCGCCTCGAACACCTGGGCGCCGTGGTAGGACGCCACCGTCGAGATGCCCATCTTCGACATCACCTTGAGGACGCCCTTGCCGAGCGCCTTGATGAGGTTCGCGACCGCCTTCTCCGGGGCGACACCGGTGATGGTGCCGGACCGGATGAGGTCCTCGACGGACTCCATGGCGAGGTAGGGGTTGATCGCCGCCGCGCCGTAGCCCACGAGGAGTGCGACGTGGTGGACCTCGCGGACGTCGCCGGCCTCGACGAGCAGGCCGACCCGGGTGCGGGTCTTCTCGCGGATCAGGTGGTGGTGGACCGCGGAGGTGAGCAGCAGCGACGGGATCGGGGCGAGGTCGCGGCCCGAGTCGCGGTCGGAGAGCACGACGAACCGGGCGCCGCGACGGATCGCCTCGGACACCTCGACGAAGATCTCCTCGAGCCGGGCGTGCATCGCCTCGGCGCCGCCGTTGACCTCGTAGAGGCCGCGGACGACGTAGGTCGCATACCCGGGCAGGTCGCCGTCGGCGTTGATGTGGACGATCTTCGAGAGCTGGTCGTTGTCGATGACCGGGAACGGCAGCACGAGCTGGCGCGCGTGCGCCGGCGACACCGAGAGCGCGTTGCCCTCCGGGCCGATGGTCATGCCGAGCGAGGTCACCAGCTCCTCGCGGATCGCGTCGAGCGGCGGGTTCGTCACCTGGGCGAACAGCTGGGTGAAGTAGTCGAACAGCAGCCGCGGCCGGCTGGACAGCACCGCGATCGGGCTGTCGGTGCCCATCGAGCCGAGGGCCTCGCCGCCGCTCCTGGCCATCGGGGTCAGCAGGATGCGCAGCTCCTCCTGCGTGTAGCCGAAGGTCTGCTGGCGCCGCGCGACCGACGACGCCGTATGCAGGACGTGCTCGCGCTCGGGCAGGTGCTCCAGCTCGAGGAGCCCGGCGTGCAGCCACTCGTCGTAGGGGTGCTGCGACGCGAGCGAGGACTTGATCTCCTCGTCGCCGATGATCCGGCCGTGCTCGGTGTCGACGAGGAACATCCGGCCCGGCTGGAGCCGGCCGCGCTTGACCACCTTGGCCGGGTCGAGGTCGAGGACCCCCGACTCGGAGGCGAGGACGACGAGCCCGTCGTCGGTCACCGCATACCGGCCCGGCCGCAGGCCGTTGCGGTCGAGGACCGCGCCGATGAGCGTGCCGTCGGTGAACGCGACGCAGGCCGGGCCGTCCCACGGCTCCATGAACGTCGAGTGGAACTCGTAGAACGCCCGCCGGGCGGGATCCATCTCGGTGTGGTTCTCCCACGCCTCGGGGATCATCATCAGCACGGCGTGCGGGAGCGACCGGCCGCCGAGGTGGAGCAGCTCGAGCACCTCGTCGAACGAGGCCGAGTCGGACGCCTCGGGTGTGCAGATCGGGAACAGCCGCTCGAGGTCGCCGGGGATGATGTCGGAGGTCAGCTGGCTCTCGCGGGCGCTCATCCAGTTGCGGTTGCCCTTGACGGTGTTGATCTCGCCGTTGTGGGCGATGAACCGGTAGGGGTGGGAGCGCGGCCACGACGGGAAGGTGTTCGTCGAGAACCGCGAGTGGACCAGGGCGAGCTCGGACTCGAACGACCGGTGCGACAGGTCGGAGAAGAACGGCTCCAGCTGGGCGGTCGTCAGCATCCCCTTGTAGACCAGGGTGCGCGACGACAGCGACGCGAAGTAGACGTCGGTCTCGAGCTCGGCGCGCTTGCGCAGACAGAAGGCGAACCGGTCGAGGCCGACGTTGGTCTGCCGGCCCACGGCCGAGGAGACGAACAGCTGGGCGAAGTGCGGCATGCAGTCGCGCGCGACCTCGCCGATGATGTCGGCGGCGACCGGCACGTCACGCCAGCCCAGGACCGTGAGGGACTCCTCGGCGGCGATCCGCTCGACCGCCTGGACCGTCGCGGCGCGCTCCGCCTCGTCCATCGGCAGGAAGGCGAGACCGACCGCATACGCGCCGGCGCCGGGCAGGGCGAAGTCGACGACCTCGCGCAGGAACGCGTCGGGGACCTGGCTGAGGATGCCGGCGCCGTCGCCGACCAGCGGGTCGGCACCGGTCGCGCCGCGGTGGTCGAGGTTGCGCAGGGCGGTGAGCGCGTGCTCGATGATGTCGTGGCCGGCGCTCCCGCGCATGGTGGCGACCATGGCCACGCCGCAGGCGTCGTGCTCGTTCTCACCGCGGTAGAGGCCGATGTCGTCCGGCTGGGCCGAGAAGAGGCGGCGGGGGCGTGCGATGGCGGTCATGTCACCGTCCTGACGTTCCTGTCGGTCTCACGACCAACCAGTGACTCGGGCAGATGACGCGTCTCGCCGCGCTGCGTGAGCGGGCCGGTCGGCGTCAGAGGCGGCTGGGCGGCGTCGGCCAGTGCGGGGACAGGATATCGGTCGCGTCAAGCGTCCTATATTCCGGGACGACTCATTCCGAATGTTGAGATTCAGCCTGTTTCGCGGGTTCCTCAGGGCCGGAGTCGGGCTCCGGCTGGTCCGAATCGGCCGGTCGGCGCCCGAACCAGAAGTACAGGAACACACCTAGCAGGAACACCAGGATCGACACCCAGGAGTTCACCCGCAACCCGAGGATGTGGTTCGCGTCGTCGGTGCGCATGAACTCGACGACCCCGCGGCCCACGGGGTACCCCGCGATGTAGAGCGCGAAGATCTGGCCGCGGCGGAAGTCGTGCCGGCGGTCCAGCCAGATCAGCAGTCCCGCGAGCAGGAGGCAGAAGATCGCCTCGTAGAGGAACGTCGGGTGGAAGACGCCCAGCACGACCGGGTTGCCGTTGGCGTCGAGGACGGCGTGCCCGGCGGCCTGGTCCCACACGTAGACCTTGAGGCCCCACGGCAGGTCGGTCGGCGATCCGTGGATCTCGTTGTTGAAGTAGTTGCCGAACCGGCCCATGGCCTGCGCGACGAGGATCCCGGGGGCGGCCGCGTCGCAGAAGTCGAGGAAGCGGACCCCCTGGCGCCGGCAGCCGATGTAGGCGCCCAGCGCGCCGAGGGCGATGGCGCCCCAGATGCCGAGACCGCCCTCCCACACCCTGAACGCGTTCCACGGGTTCCCGCCCTCGCCGAAGTAGGCCTGGGGCGAGGTGATGAGGTGGTAGATCCGGCCGCCGACGATGCCGAACGGGACGGCCCAGGCCGAGATGTCGAGGACCTGACCCGGCTTCCCGCCGCGGGTGGCGAGCCGCTTCTGGGTCATCCAGATCGCGACGACGATCCCGGCCAGGATGCACATGGCGTAGGCGCGGACGGGCAGCGGCCCGAGGTTCCAGACCCCGGTCGTGGGGCTGGGGAACTCGAGGGGCAGAGCGGTGAGCATCAGGAGGTCGCCACCCTTTCGCGGCTGCGGCGGACACCGGCGGCGAGGTCGGCGACGAGGTCCCGGAGACGGTCGATGCCTTCGTCGGGAGTGGCGGCGTCGACGAGCGTGCGGACGAGGGCCGACCCGACGATGACCCCGTCGGCGAACTCCCCGACCTCGGCGGCCTGGTCGCCGTTGGAGATCCCGAGCCCGACGCATACCGGGAGATCGGTGACCTCGCGGGTGCGGGCGACCAGCGACTCGGCCGCGGAGCCGACCGTCGCCCGGGTGCCGGTGACCCCCATCAGCGAGGCGGCGTAGACGAAGCCGCGGCTGTGGGACGTCGCGTTGACGAGGCGCTCCGGGGTCGAGCTGGGCGCGACGAGGAAGACGCGGTCGAGCCCGTAGGCGTCGGAGGCGGCGATCCAGTCGGCCGCCTCGTCGGGGATGAGGTCGGGGGTGATGAGGCCGGCCGCGCCGCTGGCCGCCAGGTCGCGGGCGAAGGCGTCGACGCCGCGGCGCAGGACCGGGTTCCAGTAGGTCATGACGAGGGCCGGTGCGCCGGTGTCGGCGATGGCGCGGCAGGCCGTGAAGACGTCGTCGACGCGGGTGCCGGCGGCGAGGGCGCCCTCGGCGGCGCGCTGGACGACGGGTCCGTCCATGAGCGGGTCGCTGTAGGGCAGGCCGACCTCGACGATGTCGACCCCGGCCTCGACCATGGCGGTCATGGCCGCGATGGAGCCGGGGACGTCGGGATAGCCGACCGGGAGGTACCCGACGAGGGCGGCCCGGCCCTCCGCCCGACACGCCTCGATGGTGTCGCGGACGTTCACGCCTGCACCCCGATCCCCTTGGCGTGCGGCTCCTCGGGCGGCGCCTCGCCGTCCAGCAGCCCGAACCAGGTCGCGGCGGTGTGGACGTCCTTGTCGCCGCGGCCGGAGAGGTTGACCAGCAGGACGGCGTCGCGGCCGAGCTCCTGACCGACCTCCATCGCGCCGGCCAGCGCGTGGCTGGACTCGATGGCGGGGATGATCCCCTCGGTCCGGCAGAGCAGCCGGAACGCCTCCATGGCCTGCTCGTCGGTGATCGAGCGGTACTCCGCGCGCCCGCTCTCCAGCAGGTATGCGTGCTCCGGGCCGACGCTGGGGTAGTCGAGGCCGGCGGAGACGGAGTGGGACTCGACGGTCTGGCCGTCGGCGTCCTGCATGACGTAGGTGAACGCACCGTGGAGCACGCCGGGGATGCCGGACGCGAACCGCGAGGCGTGGCGCCCCGAGGCCAAGCCCTCTCCCCCGGCCTCGAGGCCGACCAGCCGGACGCCGCTGTCGTCGATGAACCGGTGGAAGATGCCCATCGCGTTGGAGCCGCCACCGACGCACGCGAGGACGACGTCCGGGAGCCGGCCGACGAGGTCGAGGACCTGCGCACGGGCCTCGATGCCGATGATGCGGTGGAAGTCGCGGACCATCTCCGGGAACGGGTGCGGGCCGGTCACGGTGCCGAGGACGTAGTGGGTGTCGTCGACGGAGGCGACCCAGTCGCGCAGGGCCTCGTTGACGGCGTCCTTGAGCGTCTGGCTGCCGGTGGTGACCGGGACGACCTCGGCGCCGAGCAGCCGCATCCGCGCGACGTTGAGGGCCTGCCGCTCGGTGTCGACCTTGCCCATGTAGACGGTGCAGTCGAGCCCGAGCAGCGCCGCGGCCGTCGCGGTGGCGACACCGTGCTGGCCGGCGCCGGTCTCGGCGATGACGCGGGACTTGCCCATCCGCTTGGTCAGCAGGGCCTGGCCGAGGACGTTGTTGATCTTGTGCGAGCCGGTGTGGTTGAGGTCCTCGCGCTTGAGGATCACCCGGGCGCCGCCGGCGTGCTCGGCGAAGCGCGGGACCTCGGTGATGATGCTGGGCCGCCCGGTGTAGGTGCGGTGCAGCCGCTCCAGCTCCCCGACGAACTCGGGGTCGACCATCGCCTTGAGGCGGACCTCGTCGAGCTGTTCCAGGGCGGGGATCAGTGCTTCGGGGACGAACCGCCCGCCGAACTTGCCGAACCGCCCGGTGGTCACGCTCGCACCCGGCTCTTCGAGCGGGTACCGGGTGTGGCGCGAACCCCGACCGCCGCGAAGTCCCGGACCGCTCCGGCCGGGTCGCCACCGGTGACCAGGGCCTCGCCGACGAGCACCCCGTGAGCCCCGGCCGCCGCATACTCGCGGACGTCGTCGACGCCGCGAACGCCGGACTCGGCGATGGTGACGACGTCGTCGGGGATGTGTCGGCGGAGCCGCCCGAACACCGAGCGGTCGACCTCGAGGGTGCGCAGGTCGCGGGCGTTGACCCCGATGACGGCGGCCCCGGCGTCGACGGCGCGGCGGGTCTCGTCCTCGTCGTGGACCTCGACGAGAGCGGTCATGCCGAGCGCCTCGGCGTGCTCCCGCAGTGCGACGAGGTCGCGTTGGTCGAGCGACGCGACGATGAGCAGGACGACGTCGGCGCCCCAGGCGCGGGCCTCGGTCACCTGGTAGCGGGTGACGAGGAAGTCCTTGCGCAGCACCGGGATCGTCACCCGGCGGCGGACCGCGGCGAGGTCCTCGAGGGTGCCGGAGAAGCGCCGCGGCTCGGTGAGCACGCTGACCACCGTGGCGCCGCCCTGGGCATAGGACGCGGCCAGCGTGGCGGGGTCGGGGATGTCGGCCAGGGCGCCCTTGCTCGGGCTGGACCGCTTGACCTCGGCGATCACGGCGATGCCGGGCTGCGACCGGAGTGCGGCCTCGGCGTCGAGCGCGGGCGGCGCCGCTGCGGCCCGGCGTTCCAGCTCGGCCTCCGGGACGGCCGCCATCCGCGGCGCGAGGTCCTCGCGGACGCCGGCGACGATGTCGTCCAGCACGCTGCGGGTCACGTCGGGCACGACCCAAGGCTACGTGCCGCGCGCTGGTTCGGCGGACGGCGTCCGGATGCTCAGGGGGCGAGGAACCCGGCGAGCGGTACGGCCGGCAGGTTCCGCCACACGGTGAAGACCAGCAGGACCACGCCGAGGGCGAGGTACCCACGGTTGCCGACCCGCGGCCACGGGTGCGGTCGGCCGGCCCACGCGGCGCGCGTGCCGAGCGCCCACCAGACCGCGAGGACCGGGAGCAGGACGAGGACCACCACGTTGAACGACGCGGCCGCCGCGAGGTCGCCGTGGCTGAGCGCCGCGACGCAGCGGAGGCCGCCGCAGAAGGGGCACCACAGACCGGTGGTCGCGTGCAGCGGGCAGGTGAGCAGACCGGCCGGTGCGACCGCATACCCGCCGGTGTGGTGCAGCCAGGCGGTCGCGGCGCCGACGGCGACCGCGCCACCGACCCACGCGGCGACCCGTTTGCCGACCGGCCCGGCCACGCGAGCAGGCCGCGCCCGGACCGCCGTAGCGGGTCCGGGCGCGGCGAGCGTCGTGCTGGTGGTGCCCGTCGCCGGCTACTTCGACTGCGGCTGGGCGAGGACGACGGTGCTCATGATCTTGTCGGCGATCGTCTGGCGCTTGTTGTCCCACAGCGGGAACAGCCAGCCGACGTAGCAGATGATGCTGTCGACGATGTGGGCGATGTCGCGGACGAACGCCATGCCCATGCCGATCGGCTCGCCGGTCGACTCCTTGACCAGCTTGCAGCCGGCCACGCCGCGACCGATGGTGTAGCCGGTCGTCCCGCCGCGGTACCAGCGGTTGTAGATCCAGAGCGCGAGGATGTAGACGCCGCCCAGGTAGTAGAGGAACCCCGGGCTGCTCTGCACGATGGTGTTGCCGACGATCGTCGTCTTCGGCGCGCCGAGCCAGTAGAGGATGTAGCCAGGGATGGCCAGCGCGATGAAGTCGATGACCCAGCCGAGTGCGCGCTGCGGCCACTGGGCGAGGGTGCCGACCGACGCGCCCTGCTCGTAGGGGCCGGTGTAGGCCGGAGCCGCGCCGTAGCCCTGCTCGCCGTAAGCCGGAGGCGGCGGGGCGTACCCGGCCTCGGCGGGCGGCGGGGGCGGCGCGTAGCCACCGGTGGCGGGCGGCGGGGGCGGCGCCTGGCCGTATCCGGGCTGCGGAGCCGCAGGCGGCGGGGCCGCAGCGGGCGGCGGCTCGGCCTCGCCGTACTGCGGCGGGGGCGGCGGCGGGGACCCGTATCCCTCGGTCGGCTGCTCGGGGCTGCTCGTCGGGTCGGGTCGGTCGTCGCCGGGGGGCGGGGTTCCGTATGACATGGTCGAGCCTCTCTCTGAACGTGCGGTTCGCTGCGTGCTACGGCTGGTTCAGCGCCCCCTTGGACGCGACACGACGACGATAGTGCGAGAGGGGTCCCTTCGGGGAGCGCCTCGCGGGACCGCGGTCCGCGTGGCGTGCGGGCGTCTCGTACGGAACCGGCCGCTACTGGGTGCCGCTGTCGACCTGGCCGCGGCCGGGCAGCTCGGCGCGGTGGACCGCCTGGTAGGTGCTCTTCTTGCCGCCGTACCCCGCCATGGCGAGGACCTTGCCGGTGATCGCCCCGAGGACGACGACCACGGCGCCGACGACGAACCACAGCGCCGACGGGAAGACGACGGCCAGTGACATGACCAACGAGCCGAGGAGGATGATCCCCACCGCGGTCCACGCGGCGACGCTGTGGCCCTCGCTGTCGTGCTCCTCGCCGCTGTGCTCGACTCCGGAGGTGGGCTGCGTCATGGTCAAGGCGTCCTTCCTTCATCAGGCGCTGCGGCGGCGAGTGGGGCCAGTGTGTCAGGTCAGGTGCCGCTCGGGGAGTGACCCGGCCGCTCGACGGTGTGGTCGAGGGTCGAGTCCGGGGCCGTCGACGGGGTATGCGGGTCCGCCTGGTCCGCCTCGTCCGCCTCGTCCGGGGACGGGGCCGCCTGGTCCAGGGTCGGGTCGCGGCCCTCGCTCAGCTCGTCCCAGGTCGTGCGGTGCGTGCCCCGGCCGGTCGCGTCCGGGGTCGGCCGCGGTTCTCCCACGGGCGGCGCGTCGCCGCTCTCGTCGACGGGGACCTCGAACCGACTGGACAGCCCCGACCACCGGCCGGCCGCGACGGCCGCGAGCAGCGACGCGAGGAACAGGACGACACTGGCGACCAGGGCGGTCCACGCCCACCCCGACACCTCCGCCGTCGTGCGGACGACACCGGTCCGGCCCAGTCCCGCCGCGGCGACGCGGCCGAGGGCCTGCTCGGGGTCCGAGAGGGGCGCGACGGTCAGGGCCACCGAACCCGCCGCCGCGAGGACGAGCACCACCGAGGACACCCGCCGGACGACCGGACCCCCGGTCAGCGTCGTGACCAGGGCGACCAGGCAGACGAGGGCGAGGGCGACCACACCGGGAGCCACCTGCGAACCGGTGGCCGACACGGCACCGCCGCCGAGCAGCGGCTCGGTGGAGCGACCGGTGATCCACGTGCGGGTCGTCGCGAGGAGCAGGACCAGCGCCGGAACGGCCACCGCCGCCGAGACCGCCCGCTTGCTCGTCAGCCGAGACGTCACGACACCCACACCGAGGCGTCGGCCCCGGCACCGTGCAGGACGGGCGCACGCATACCCCGCGCCGCCTGGACCGCGCGGATGACCGCCGCCGCCTTGTGCTGGGTCTCCTCGAACTCGAGCTGCGGCACCGAGTCGGCGACGATCCCCGCGCCCGCTTGCACGTGGGCCACCCCGTCCTTGATGACCGCCGTGCGGATGGCGATGGCCGTGTCGAGGTCTCCGGCGAAGTCGAGGTACCCGACGACGCCGCCGTAGACCCCGCGCCGCAGTCCCTCGTACTCGTCGATGAGCGCCATGGCGCGCGGCTTCGGCGCCCCGCTCAACGTGCCGGCCGGAAAGGTCGCGACCAGGGCGTCGTAGGCGGTGCGGCCCGGCCGCAGGTCGCCGACCACCGTGGACTCGAGATGCATGATGTGGCTGTAGCGACGGGTGGTCATGAACTCGACCGTGTCGACGGTGCCGGCATGGCACACCCGTTGGAGGTCGTTGCGCGAGAGGTCGACGAGCATGAGGTGCTCGGCACGCTCCTTCTCGTCGGCGAGCAGCTCCTCGGCGAGGCGGACGTCGTCCTCGGGGGTCTTGCCGCGCGGTCGCGACCCCGCGATCGGGTGGGTGATGACGCGACGGCCGGTGACCTTGACCAGCGCCTCGGGGCTGGAGCCGACGATGTCGTAGGCGCTGCCGTCCGGGTGCGGCAGGCGGAAGAAGTACATGTACGGGCTCGGGTTGCTCGCTCGGAGCGCGCGGTAGACGTCGAGCGCCGGCGCCGGGCAGGGCAGCGAGAACCGTTGCGAGACGACGATCTGGAACGCCTCGCCGGCCCGGATCGCCTCCTTGCTCCGCTCGACCATGTCGTGGAACTGCTCCTGGGTGTGCGAGCTCGTCACGTCCGCGGGAGTCGGCTCGATGACCGCGACGGTGCTGTCGGCGGGTTCGGCCAGCTGGGCGGTCATCCGGTCGAGCCGGTCGACCGCGTCGGCCCACGCCCACTCCACCCGATCGTCGGTGGCGTCGTAGTTGACCGCGTTGGCGACGAGGAGCAGGGAGCCGTCCGTGTGGTCGAGGACGGCGAGGTCGGTGGCGAACAGCATCCCGATCTCGGGCAGGTCGAGCTCGTCGCGACCGGTGTCGGGAACCTTCTCCCAGCGCCGGACGGCGTCGTAGGTGATGGCCCCGACCATGCCGCCGGTCAGCGGCGGCAGCCCGTCGATCCGCGCGGTGGCGAGGGCGGTCAGCGTCGCGTCCAGGGCGTGGGTGGGATCGCCGCTGGTCGGGACGCCGGCCGGGGCCTCGCCGATCCAGTAGGCCTCGCCGTCCTTCTCGGTCAGGGTGGCGTGGCTGCGGGCCCCGACGATCGAGTACCGCGACCAGACGCCGCCGTGCTCGGCCGACTCGAGGAGGAACGTCCCGGGCTCGTCGCGGGCCAGCTTGCGGTAGAGGCTGAGCGGGGTCTCGGCGTCGGCGAGCAGCCGGCGGACCACCGGGATGACCCGCCGCTCGCGGGCCAGCTCCATGAACAGGTCCAGCCGTGGCCAGGTCTGGCCCCAGGTGAGGTCCGCGGTGAGGTCCGCGGTGAGGTCGTCAGCCACCGGGACCACCGGTCACGGCGTCCAGCGGATGGGTGTCGAAGCAGGACCGCGCGCCGGTGTGGCAGGCCGGGCCGACCTGGTCGACCCGGACGAGCAGGGCGTCGCCGTCGCAGTCGAGGGCGACGGAGTGCACGTACTGGACGTGCCCCGAGGTGTCGCCCTTGCGCCACAGCTCCCGCCGGCTGCGCGACCAGAACGTCACCCGGCCGCTGGTGAGGGTCCGCGCGAGCGCCTCGTCGTTCATCCAGCCGACCATGAGCACCTCGCCGGTGTCGTGCTGCTGGACCACCGCGGCGACGAGTCCGGCCGCGTCCCGCTTGAGCAGGGCGGCGACCTCCGGGTCGAGCTGCCCGTCGACCTGCCCGGACATGGCGTTCTGCGTCACCCCGACATTCTGCCGAACCCACCGCCGAGCCCACCGGGGAGCCCACGGCTGAGGGCACGAAACGACCTGACCTCAGCCGACAGGGTGCAGCCCGAGCAGGGGCAGCGGGTCGCGGGCGGTGGCCAGACCGCCCGCGGCCGATCGCACCTCGACGTGCAGGTGGCAACCGTCCGGCGCGCCCTCGTCGGCGGACAACGCGATGCGCTGGCCACGCGCGACGGCCTGCCCCGGCCGGACGTCCACCGTGCGCACGTGGCCGATGAGGATGTCGACCCCGGCGGTCGCGACCCGGATCCGGAACGCATACGCACCGTATGCGGCGTCCGGCTTCCCGGGTCCGCTCGCCGGGGCGACCACCCCGTCGACGGCGGAGGTGAGCGGCGTGCCGCACGGCATGGCCACGTCGACCCCGTGGTGGAAGCCCTGCTTCCCCGGGCACCGAGGGTCGTGCGCGTAGTAGGGGGCGGTGGTGCAGCCGAACCCGATCATCACCCGGTGCGCGCCGGCGAACCACGCCGACGTGTAGCGGGTGCGGTCGGCGGTGAAGAACCGCCAGCGCGGGTCGGCCGGGTCCTCGGGGTAGGTCGGGGTGGTCGTCGTCGGTGTCGGGGTGGTGGTGCTCGGGCGGGTCGGCGGCGTGCTGGTCGGCGGTGTGCTCGGCATCGGGCTGCTCGACGGGACCGAGGTCGTCGCCGCGACCGTCGATGGCGCCGGGCCGCCCGGCGTACTGCACCCGGCGAGGAGGAGGGCCAACCCGGCGAGGGCGCCGGCGAGGCGCAGCCTCACGCCGTGGCCGAGGGCTCCGCGGCGAGCTGGTCGCGCAGGGCGCCCTCGTTCATGACTTCCCAGTCCTCGGCGATCCGGCCGTCGACGACGCGGTGGATCGTCGCCCCGTCGATGGCGACGGGGCGTCCGGTCGCGATCTCACCGAACAACGAGCCGGTATGCGTGGCCCGCGCCACCCAGCGCACGGCCACCCGGTCGTCCTCGGCCACCATGTCGCGGACCTCGACCCGGACGTCGGGGAAGGCGGCGCGCAGGCCCATGGCACCGGCCACGAAGAAGTCGACGTCGTGCGACTCGGCGTCGCCGCTGTGGTGCACGTAGTCCTCCGCCACCAGGCCGCGCAGCGCGTCCCACTCGGCGGCGTTGTACGCCTGCCAGTACGCGGCGACGATCGGCTTCGCGTCGGTGCTCACGCGGAGATTGTGCCGCTCCGGGAGCTCTCGCGGAGGCAGGACGCGACGAATCCCGTCCGTCGCCCGGCGGCTCGGCCCTCCCGGAGGCATCCGGATCGGGTAGCCGCCGCCTCGTCAGAGGTGCGCGCAGGTTCGGGACGCCGCGCGCACGATGCACCCTGCGCGCAGCGTCACGATCCTGCGCGCGCTGTCGCCCAACGCCTGCGGGAAGTGCTCCGGTCCGGTGCGGTCAGTCGCCCTGCTGCTGGGACACCCAGGAGGCGTGCAGGGTCGAGTAGACGCCGCCGGCGTCGACGAGGTCACTGTGCGGCCCGCGCTCGACCACCCGACCGCCGTCGACGACGATCACCTCGTCGGCGGCCTGCGCCGTCGAGAGCCGGTGGGCGATGGCGATCGAGGTCCGGCCGCGGGTCAGGCTGTCGAGGGCCCGCTGGATCCGGACCTCGGTGCTCGGGTCGACGGCGGACGTCGCCTCGTCGAGGACCAGCAGGTCGGGGTCGGCGAGGTAGGCCCGGGCCAGCGCCACGAGCTGCCGCTCCCCCGCCGACAGCGACTCGCCCCGCTGGCCGACGTCGGTGGCCAGCCCCTGCGGGAGGGTGGCCAGCCACGGGTCGAGGCCCAGCTCGGTCACCGTGAGGCGCACGTCGTCCTCGGTCGCCTCCGGGGCGCCGAACCGGATGTTCTCCAGCAGCGACGCGTCGAAGAGGAACCCCTCCTGCGGCACGAGGACGACCCGGTTGCGCAGCGACCCGAACCGGACTCGTCGCAGGTCGACGCCGTCGATGGTGACCTCCCCGCTGGACGGGTCCATCAGCCGGGTGAGCAGCTTGGCCAGCGTGGACTTGCCCGAACCGGTCTCCCCCACGATCGCCACCCGGGACCGCGGGGCGATCCGCAGCGACACGTCGTGGAGCACGGTGTCGCCGCCGGGGTAGGCGAACGAGACGTCGTCGAACCCGACCGTGATCGGCCCGCGCGGGAGCTCGACGCCCGACTCCCCCGGGTCGGACACGTCGGCGTGCGTGTCGATGATCCCGATGACCCGCCGCCAGCCGGCGACGGCGTTCTGCATCTCGTTGAGGATCTCGGTGGCCTGCTGGACCGGGGTCGTGAAGAGGTTGACGAGGAAGAGGAAGGCGAGCAGCTCGCCGAGGGTCAGCGAGCCGTTCACCGCGAGCAGGGTGCCGACGACGATGACCACGGCAGTGGTGAGCCCGGACACCAGCTGGCCCGTCGTGAAGGCCATGACCGCCCGGGTCTGCGCCCGGACCGCGGAGCGCCGGTGGGCCTCGACGGCCGTGTCGATCCGCTCGGCCGTGCGGTCCTCGACGCCGTATGCGCGGATGGTCGCCGCCCCGACGACCGCCTCGGAGATCGCCGCCAGCATGTCGCCGACCCGCTCACGAACTGCGGTGTAGGCCCGGCCGACGATGCCCTGGAACTGACGGATGATGAAGAACAGCGGGACGTAACAGGCCCACACGACGCCCGCGAGCGGCGGGCTGTAGATGACCATGAGCACGGTCGCGAGCAACAGCTGCGCGATGTTGACCATGAACATGAGGCCGCCGAACTGGACGAACATCGAGATGGTGTCGACGTCCGAGGTGACCCGCGAGACCAGCGAGCCGCGGCGCTCGGTGTTCTGGGTGAGCACCGACAGGTCGTGGATGTGCCGGAACGCCTTGATCCGCAGGGACGACAGCCCGTTCTCCGACGCCGTGAACAGCCGGACGTTGACGAAGTACGAGCACAGCGCGGTGACCGCGACCCCGACCATGGCGAGGAGCACGTAGCGCAGCACGATCCCGGCGTCGGGACCCCCCGCGGCGAGGATGCCCTCGTCGGTGGTGCGCTGGACCACGAACGGGACGAGCAGCTTGCCCACCGTCGACAGGACCGCCAGCGCGATGGTGACCCCGATGCCGCGGCGGATCTCCGGCGACAGCTCGACGCCGCGCTTGAGGGTCTGCCAGGTGGAGCGGCCCTGGCCCGACTCGATGCCGGTGTGGTCGACCGGCGGGGCGGAACGCATACTCATCGGTCGGCCCCCACGGTCGCCCGCTCTTCGTCGGCGGCGACCGCAGCGCGCTCGGCAGCCTCCCGCGCGTATGCGGTCACGAGGCGCTGGTACCCGTCGCAGCGGCCGAGCAGCTCGTCGTGGGTGCCGTGGTCGACGACCCGCCCCTCCTCGAGGTAGACGATGTCGTCGGCGAGGGTGATGGTGGCCATCCGGTAGGCGACGACGAGCACGGTCGTCCCGCTGCTGGCCTGCCGGAGCGCGGCGAGGATCTGCTGCTCGACGGCCGGGTCGACCGCCGAGGTCGCGTCGTCGAGGACGAGCAGCTGCGGGTGTCGGATCACCGCGCGGGCCAGGGCGACGCGCTGGCGCTGGCCGCCGGAGAGGCTGGTGCCGCGCTCGCCGACCCGGGTGTCGAGGCCGGCGGGCAGCCGCCCGACGAACCCATGGCCCTGGGCGACCCGCAGGGCGTCCCAGACCTCGTCGTCGGTGCGCTCGGTGCCGAGGGTGACGTTGCCGCGCACCGTGTCGTCGAACATGAAGGTCTGCTGCGACACCAGGGCGGCCGCCTCGGGAACGCCGCCGCGGCGGACCTCACGAAGGTCGACGCCGTCGAGCCGGACCTCGCCGGAGTCGGGGTCGACGAGGCGCACGACGAGGTTGGTCAGCGTCGACTTGCCGGACCCGGTCGGGCCGACGACGGCCGTGGTGCCGCCGGCGGGGATGTCGAGGGTGACGCCGCTGAGGGCGGGGTTGCGCTCGGTTCCGCCGTGCTCGACGTCGACCTCGTAGGCGTAGGACACGTTCTGCGCCTGCACGGTGCCCGCGCCCCGTTCGGGCACGGTGGCGGTGCCGTAGGTCATCGACCCGGTGGCGTTGAGGACCCCGTGGACGCGGTCCCACCCGACGACCGAGCGGGGCATCTCGGCGAGGACCCAGCCGAGGGCCCGGACGGGGAAGGCGAGGATCGAGAAGAGGTAGGCGATCTGGACCACCTCCGCCGCGGTGATGTGTCCCGTGTCGATGCGCCAGGCCCCGACGGCGATGACCGCGAGCGTGCCGATGGTGGGGATCGCCTCGATGGCCGGGTCGAAGACGCCGCGGCTGCGTCCGACGCTGATGTTGGCGTCGCGCAGCTCCTGCGTGACCGCAGTGAACCGCTCGGCCTCCTGGTCCTCGCGGCCGAGGCTCTTGACGACGAGGGCCGCCTCGAAGCTCTCGTGCGCGACCTCGGAGACCTCGGCGCGCATCTGCTGGACGCGCGTCACCTTCGGCGACATGGCGCGCTGGAACAGCAGGTTCACCACGAGGAGCATCGGGAAGACGGTCAGCCCGATCGCGGCGAGGAACGGGTCGACGAGCACCATCTGGACGGCGGCGAAGACGAGCATGACGACCACGCCGAACGCCATCGGCAGCGGCTGGAAGACGTTCCACGTCGACTCGACGTCGGAGTTCGCGTTGGACAGCAGCTGGCCGGACGGGTGCCGGTGGTGCCAGGCGAGCGGGAGGCGCAGGTACTGGCGGGTGACGCGGCGCCGGTAGGTCGCGCCGAGGTTGTAGACGGCGACACCGGCGGCGACCCGGCGCACGACGATGCCGACGACGTTGACGAGCACCACCGCCACGAGGATCAGCGCCGCCCGGACCAGGTCGGGGGTCGCGATGGACTGCGCGGCGATGGCCGGGGCGACGGTGTCGTGGACGATGCGCCCGATCACCCAGGCCGTCCCGACGGTCATGATCCCGTAGACGGTGGCACCGGCGATGGCCAGGGCGACCCAGCCCTTCTCCTCGCGGACCCCACGACCGATGACCCGCCACCCCGCTCGCAGCGTGGCGGTGGACGCGACCGGGCCGAGGGTCGACAACGCAGAGCTCCCTTGTCGGGGGTGGGGTGGGCGGACGGACGTCCGCGCTCTCGACACTGAGCGGCCTACCGGCATACCGACGAGCAACATGGCGACGGATGCGTCGGGCACTGGGCGGACGACTTCCTACCTTCTCATGCGTCCACGACAGGTCCGTGACCGGACCGACCGGGCCTGGCTACAGGCGCTCGAGGCTGGCCGTCCGGCGGCTGGACGCCTCGAGCAGGCGGATCGCGACGAGGCCGACCGCCGCGTACAGGAGCCCGACGCCGGCCTCGCGCAGCAGCAGACCACCCACGTCGCCGAGGCTCGCCCCGGCCACGATCTCGCGAGCAGCCGCGATGGTGTGGCTGAGCGGCAGCCACGGCGAGACCGCAGCCATCCATGGCGGCAGCGCGCTGACGGCGACGTTCGCGCCGCTGAACAGCAGCAGCACCCCGAAGACGATGTTGCCCAGCACCGCCGTCTCCCGGACGCGCAGCCCGATGGCGGCGGCGACCAGGCCGAGGCCGGTGCACGACGCCGCCCCGACGGCGAGGGTCACCGCGAGCGGACCCCATGACGACCACGGGATGGTGACGCCGAGGATCAGGCTGCCGACGACCAGGGTGAACAGCGAGACCAGCCAGCCGTTGACGACGACGGGCAGCGACCGGCCGAGGAACAGCGGCAGGCGAGGTGCGGGGGTGGCCAGGACGATGCCGAGGGTCTGGGTCTGCCGCTCGCCGGCGATGGTGTTGGCCATGGCGAAGACGCAGGGGATCGCGGCGTACTGGACGGCGTTGCCGACGAGGTAGAACGCGTCGCTGCCGACACCGGCGCTGCGGCCGAGATAGGCGAAGAGCAGCACCTGGAACACCGGGGCGATCAGCAGGCTCGGGACGTAGATCCACGGGCTCAGCCAGTTGAACAGCGCC
Source organism: uncultured Actinomycetota bacterium (assembly GCA_963713345.1). Taxonomy (GTDB): domain Bacteria; phylum Actinomycetota; class Actinomycetes; order Actinomycetales; family Dermatophilaceae; genus Lapillicoccus. The sequence goes on from CAVQLI010000012.1 coordinate 241,456, forward strand.
CGGAAGCTGATCAGGCCGCCGACGAAGAAGATCCGTAGCGACGTCATGTCAAGGCCAGCGTCGCGTGCCGGCGGGCCGAGCGGAGCACGGCGCCCGAGAGCAGGGTGGCCACCGTCGCATACGCCAGACCCAGGACGACGCAGAGGGCCAGGGCGAGCCACGGGGACTCGCCGGCCGAGGACTGCCGGGCCGCCTCCATGCCCCACGTCGGGGGCAGTGCCCAGGAGATCCAGGTGACCCAGGTCGGGAAGAGTGTGACCGGGACGAGGAAGCCGCAGAGCAGCCAGCCGGGGTACTCGAGCATGTTCCCGAGGGCCCAGGCGGTGCGGTAGCGGATGACGCTCACGGACAGCAGGAAGCCGAACATCGCCACGGCGAGAACCGACACGACGAGGCTGAGGACGAAGAGGACCGGGCTGGCGACGGGGACGACGATCCCGAACAGCAGCCAGCCCCACAGCAGGGTGGCGCCCATGCTGTAGACGCCGATGGTCGTCATCGCCACCGTGATGGGGACGAGGACCAGGGCGAACGGCGTCGGTGCGGCGACGAGCAGCTCGAGGGTCCCGTGCCAGCGCTCGCGCTGGAGCGCGCCGCTGGCCGTCGTGGCGATGGCCGACCACAGACCCATGACCGCCGAGCCCAGGCCGGCGTAGACCAGGGCGGCGGGGTCGCCGTTCTGGCGGTAGACGAGGAAGGCGGTCGTCGCGAAGAAGAGCGGCCAGACGAACTGGAGGATCCCGTTGAACGCGGACGCGGAGAGCATCTTCAGCTGGAGCCACCACGTCACCGTGAGCATGCGGGCGACGGCCGGTATGCGGGTCATCCTCAGTCCTGCCCGTTCGCGCTCGTCCCGACGAGCTCGACGTAGGCGTCCTCGAGGCTCGGCTGGCGGGTGACGACCCGGCCGACCGTGGTGCCGTCGAGCAGGGCCAGCACCTGGGGCGCGACCTCGACGCCCTGGTCCACCTGCACGAGCAGCCGCTGCGCCTGACCGTCCTCCTCGATCGAGACCGACCGCACGCCGGCCAGCGCCGCGGACAGTCGCGAGAACGTCCGGACGCACGCCGTAGGCCTCGACCTCGAGGACGTGACCGGCGCTGACGGCGTCCTTGAGCTGGGCGGGCGTGCCCTCGGCGACGATGGTTCCCGAGCGGATGACGGCGATCCGGTCGCACAGCTCGTCGGCCTCGAACATGTAGTGCGTGGTGAGCAGCACGGTCTTGCCGGCCGCCTTGAGGTCACCGATGAGGGTGCGCAGCTCGCGGGCGCCGACCGGGTCGATGCCGATGGTCGGCTCGTCGAGGAACAGCACGGCGGGGTCGTGCAGCAGGCCGCGGGCGATGTGGAGCCGCTGCCGCATACCCCGGGAGAAGCCCTCGACCCGTTCGTCCTCGCGACCCCGGAGGCCGACGAGCTCGAGCAGCTCGTCGATGCGGACGCGCTGCCGCTCGGGGCGGACGCCGTAGAGCTCGCTGAAGTAGCGCAGGTTGTCGCGGGCGTTGAGCCGGTCGTAGAGGCCACGGTCGCCGCCGAAGACGTAGCCGACGTTGCGCCGGACCTCGCGCGGCTCCGCGACGACGTCGTGACCGAGGACGCGGGCGTGCCCGGACGTGGGCAGCAGCAGCGTCATCAGCATCTTGATCGTCGTCGTCTTGCCCGCGCCGTTGGGGCCGAGCAGCCCGAACAGCTCGCCCTCGCCGACCTCGAACGACACGCCCCGGACCGCCTCGACGGTCTTGCGGCGACGGCGGAGGATGCCGGTCGTACTGACGTAGGAACGGCCCAGGTCGTCCGCCTCGATCACCGGCATCCGGGCAACCTACCCAGCGCGCCTGACCGTCCGCGCCCGAGTTTCCGCGCACCCCGCGCCCCGTCCGCCGAGAGGCGGGTGGAGGGGGTCCGCTAGGGCGCGGCGGGGGTGTCGGCCGGGGTGTCGGCGGGGGTGTCGGCGGGGGTGTGCCGGTAGCGGATCGCCACGCAGAACGAGGCGGCCACGACGCAGAGGGCGCCGGCGACGTACCAGGCCAGGTCGTAGGTCCCCAGCTCGTCGTGCACCACGCCGGCCCCGAACGCGGCGGCTGCGGCACCCATCTGGTGCGCCGAGAAGACCCACCCGAACACGACCGGCCCTCGGTCGCCGAAGGCGTTGCGGCACAACGCCATCGTCGGCGGGACCGTCGCGACCCAGTCGAGGCCGTAGAACAGGATGAACGCCAGCATGCTGACGTGGACCTCGTCGCCGAACAGCGACGGCAGCAGGAACAGCGAGGCGCCGCGCAGCGTGTAGTACATCGCCAGCAGGAACCGCGGGTCGTACCGGTCGGTCAGCCACCCCGAGAAGATCGTCCCGACGATGTCGAAGATCCCGACCACCGCGAGCAGCGACGCGGCCGTGGTCTGCGGCATCCCGTGGTCGTGCGCGGCGGGGATGAAGTGGGTCCCGACCAGGCCGTTGGTGGAGGCCCCGCAGACCGCGAACGACCCGACGAGCAGCCAGAACACGCCCCGCCGGCTGGCGATCCGCAGCCCGTCCACGGCCATCCGCGCCGGGTTGTAGGGCAGCGGCGCCTTGATGTTCACCCGCTCGTCGGCCGGTGCTCCGTAGGCGGTGAGGCCCAGGTCGCGCGGGTGGTCGTGGAACCGCCAGAGCACCAGCGGGACGACGAGCAGGGCACCGGTCGCCGTCGCGATCGCCGCGGAGCGCCACCCGTGGTTCTCGGCCAGCCACGCGAGGAACGGCAGGAACAGCAGCTGCCCGGTGGCCCCGGCCGCGGTGAGCACGCCGCTGACCAGGCCACGCCGCGCCACGAACCAGCGTGCGGTGACGACGGCCACCAGCGACATCGACATCGCCCCGGTGCCCAGCCCCACGAGCAGGCCCCAGCAGAGGATGAGCTGCCACGACGCGGTCATCCAGATCGGCAGGATCGACCCGATGCTGACGAGGACCAGCGCGCAGGCCACGACCCGCCGGATCCCGAACCGCTCCATCAGCGCCGCGGAGAACGGCGCCGTGAGACCGAACAGCACGAGGTTCACCGAGACGGCGAGCCCGATCACCCCGACCGGCCAGCCGAACTCGTCGTGCAGCGGTGTGATGAGCACGCCCGGCGTCGACCGGAACCCGGCCGCGCCGATCGCCGTGAAGAACGCGACGAGGGCGACCCACCATGCCGGGTGGATCCGCGGCGTCGGGCGCGGCAGTCCGCCGGGCCGGCCCAGCTCCTCCAGTGAGGCGTCGGTCGTCGTCACGACGCCACTCTGACCGATCGCCCGCAACGAACAGAAGTGGCCGGAAGGACAGGATGTGCAAAGATCCGGCCATGACCTCACGAGCGACGGTCACGCGACTGATCACCGGTCACCCGCCACCGCACCGTGTCGTGGTGCTCGCGCTCCCGAGCGTGGTGGCGTTCGAGCTCGGGCTCCCCCACCGTTTCTTCGCGGCGAACTCGATCGACCCGGCCTGGACCGGAGCCGGCGCCTACACACCGAGCCGCGCCCCGGCGTACGAGGTGCTCACCGTCACCGTCGACGACGGCCCGGTCACGACGTCCGCGGGGTACCAGGTCACCCCGACCCACCCGCACACCGTGCTGCCGACCGCCGACACCATCGTCATCCCGGGCATCGTGGACCGGTATGCGGCCGGGGACGGCGCCCTCCCGGCCGACCTCGCCGCGCTGCTGGCGACGGCGCGACCGGGGGTGCGCTGGGTGTCGATCTGCACCGGGGCCTTCGTCCTGGCCGGCGCCGGGCTGCTCGACGGGCTGGCGGCGACGACGCACTGGGCGCACGCCGAGCACTTCCGGCGGCTGTTCCCCCGGGTCCTGCTCAACGAGGACGTCCTCTACATCGACAACGGCGACATCCTCACCTCGGCCGGCAACGCGGCGGGGATCGACCTGCTGCTGCACATCCTGCGTCGTGACCTCGGTTCGGACACGGCCAACCGGGTCGCCCGCGGTGCGGTCGTGGCGCCGTGGCGGGCGGGCGGACAGGCGCAGTTCATCGAGCGGCCGGTCCCCGAGGCCGGCGACGAGGGCACCGGTCCGGCGCGGGCGTGGGTGCTGGACCATCTCGACGAGCCGGTGACCCTCACCTCGCTGGCGGCCCGGGCGGGGATGAGCGTGCGGACGTTCACCCGCCGCTTCCGCGAGGAGACCGGTGAGACCGCCGGAACGTGGCTGCTGCGGGTCCGCGTCGACCACGCGCGGCACCTGCTCGAGACCACGGACCTGCCCGTGGACCGGGTGGCGGAACGGTCCGGGTTCGGGACGGCGGCCTCGCTCCGGCAACACCTCACGGCGGCGGTCGGTATGCCACCGCTGGCCTACCGCCGTACCTACCGCGCCGAGGGAGCATGACCCCGTGACCGACGTCCAGGATGCTCTCGACCTGGCCCGCGGCGTCGTCCGGCGGGTCGACTTCGGCTACTTCGTCCGGCCGTCGACGGAGACCGAGACCGGCCGGCCGCGGGTCGAGCCGTTGCTCGGCTACGTCGTCCGGGCCGGCGACGCGGTGCTGCTCGTCGACACCGGGATGGGCTCCCATCCCGAGGTCGACGCGCACTACCGGCCCCGCCGGCGCTCGCTGCCGGAGGCGTTGGCACCGCTGGGAATGCGGCCGGACGACGTGACCCACGTGGCGAACTGCCACCTCCACTTCGACCACTGCGGTGGGAACCCCGCGCTGGGCGGGTTGCCGGTGTTCGTCCAGCGCACCGAGCTCGCCGCGGCGCGGACCACCGAGGACTACACGCTTCCCGAGCTGCTCGACGGGTCGGACTTCGTCGAGCTCGACGGCGAGGCCGAGATCGTGCCCGGGGTCCTCGTCGTGCCGACGCCCGGGCATACCGACGGGCACCAGTCGTTCGTCGTCCGGCTGGCCGACGGGTCGGTCGTCGTCGCGGGCCAGAGCCACGACACGACGACGGCGTACGCGGGGGACGTGATGGCGCTGCGGGCGCACCGCGACGGGCACCCACCGCCGCTCCCGGAGCCGCGCGGTGCGTGGGTGGCCAGGATCCAGGAGCTGGACCCGCGGCTGGTGGTTCTCGCGCACGACCACTCGGTCTGGATGCCGTGACGGCGGCGGCGACGGCCCTCGGGACGGCCCGCACGGTGACGATGCTGTTCACCGACATCGAAGGGTCGACGGTGCTGCTGCGGCGGCTGGGGCCGCAGTGGGGTGAGGCGCTGACCGCGCACCGCGAGATCGTCCGAGCGGCGATCGCGGAGTCCCGCGGCGAGGAGATGGGCATCGCTGCTGCGGCCGGCGAGGCCGAGCGGGCAGCGCGCGTGGCGGGCTGCGCCGACGCGCGTCGCGCCGCGTTGACGATGCGCCGCACACCGGAGGACGAGCAGCAGCTGGCCCTGTTCCTCGCGCCGGCGCGCGCCGCCCTCGGTGACGCGGGACTGGCGGCCACCCGCCGCGAGGGGAGGTCGCTCGCGGTGGCTGAGGCCCTCGACCTGGTGACCTCGCTCCCCGCCCTCGCCCGGACCGAGCGGGAGGCGCTCGACCGATGAGCACGCGGGGTTCCGGCCCGCCGAGGGCCACCACCCTCCGCGGAGGCGCCGCCGGTCGGGGACGACGCTCGCCGGAGGCGCTCAGGGCAGGTCGACCCAGTAACGGCGCTTGCCGCCGCGGAGGTCCTCGAGGACCCCGCCGTTGCGCTCGATGACCGTGGCGGACGCGACGTTGGTGTCGTCGCAGGTGATGAGGACCCGGTCGATGCCCAGGCGGCGGCACTCCTCCAGGCCGAGCGCGGTGGCGGCCGTCGCATACCCCTGGCCTCGCTCGAGCGGCCGGATCGCGTAGCCGATGTGGCCGCCGAGCTCCAGCAGGTAGTCGTTCAGCTCGTGCCGGACCGAGAGGAACCCGACGAGCCGGCCGTCGACGGCGACCCAACGGGTGGTGCTGGCGACCAGCTCCGCAGGCACCCGCGAGCCGCGCTCGTGGTCGAGCAACATGTCGACCCAGGCGCGGAACAGCCTCGGGGTCGCGCAGCTCGTCGACGGTCTGCGAACCCATGGCGCCGCCGTCGATCCGGTCGCGGCCGAACTCCTCCGCCATCGCCAGCCATTCGACGTGCCGCGAGGCGTCGGGGCGGACCAGCTCGAGCATCCGGCCAGCGTAGGAGGACGCCCGATGCGGCTCTGGCCCGGGGCTTTGACAGGATGGCCGGATGACCTCCTACGCGCAGCAGGAGCGGGCCGCGATCAGCGACTCGTTCCTGCGCCTCGGCCCCGACGCCCCGACGATCGACGACCCGTGGCTGGCGCGTGACCTCGCGGCCCACCTCGCGATCCGGGACTCGCGGCCGGATCTCAGCGCGGGTCAGTACGTCCCGGCCCTGCGCGGACGACTCGACGCCGCGATGAAGGAGCTGGCGGCGACCGACTTCGTCGAGCTCGTCGAGCGGGTCCGACAGGGACCCCCCGGCTGGTCCGCGGCCCGCATCGCCCGCGTGGACGAGGTCGTCAACGGCGGCGAGTTCTTCATCCACCACGAGGACCTGCTGCGCGGGATGCCGGGGTTCGAGCGGCGCCGGCTCGACGTCGGACACGAGCGCTTCCTCTGGGACATGCTCAAGCGCGGCTCCCGCCTGTACTTCCGTCAGGTGCCCGTCGGTGTCGTCCTCGTCGCCGAGGGCCACGGGCGGCACGCCGCCAAGAAGCCGACCGACAACGGCACCGTCGTCCTGCGCGGTCGCCCGGGCGAGCTGGTCATGTACGCGGCGGGTCGCTCGCGGGTGGCCGAGGTCGAGCTCGACGGCCCGCCGGAGGCCGTCGCCGAGATCGAGGCGGCGCGGCTCGGGCTGTCATAGCTCGCTCGACACATCGCCGGTTCTGCGTGAGGACCGGCGTCAGCGGACGGTCACACCCGCCTCGCGCATCGCCGCCTTGACCTGGCTCACGGTCAGGTCGCCGAAGTGGAAGACGCTCGCCGCCAGGACGGCGTCCGCCCCGGCCGCCACCGCCGGCGCGAAGTCGTCGGCCTTCCCCGCTCCACCGCTGGCGACGATCGGTACGTGAACAGCCTCTCGTACCAACCGGATCAGCTCCAGGTCGAACCCGTCCCGCGTCCCGTCGGCGTCCATCGAGTTGAGCAGGATCTCCCCCGCGCCGAGCTCGGCCGCCCGCGCGCACCACTCGACGGCATCGAGGTCGACCGCCGTCCGGCCGCCGTGCGTGGTCATGACGAAGTCACCGGTCGGCCGCCCGTCGTCGCCGCGCCGTCGACGCACGTCGGCCGACAGCACGAGGACCTGCGACCCGAACCGGTCGGCGATCTCCGCCACCAGCTCCGGCCGCGCGATGGCCGCCGTGTTGACGCCCACCTTGTCGGCACCGGCCCGCAGCAGCCGGTCCACGTCGGCCACCGAGCGGACGCCTCCTCCCACGGTCAGCGGGATGAACACCTGCTCCGCCGTGCGGGTCACCACGTCATACGTCGTCTGCCGGTCACCGCTGCTCGCCGTCACGTCGAGGAAGGTCAGCTCGTCGACGCCCTGACCGTCGTAGACCATGGCCAGCTCGACCGGGTCGCCGGCGTCGCGGAGGTTCTCGAAGTTGACGCCCTTGACCACGCGGCCGGCGTCCACGTCGAGGCACGCGATGACGCGGGTGGCGACGCTCATGGCGTCACGGTACCCAGCCCCCGCTACCCTCCCCGCGTGCCTCTCGCCACCCGGGACCCCGCCGCCGCCGTCGCGGAGGCGGTCCGGCTGGCCGGCGTCCGGGACCCCCGCTGCGGCCCGGTCCGGCTCGTCGCCGTCGACGGTCCGAGCGGGTCGGGCAAGTCCACGCTCGGCGCCGCGATCGGGAGCGCCCTCGACGCCCCCGTGGTCCACATGGATGACGTCTACCCCGGCTGGGACGGCCTGGCCGACGCGGTCCCCCTCGTCACGAGCCAGGTCCTCGAGCCGCTCGCCGCCGGCCGGCCCGCCGCGTACCGGCGGTGGGACTGGGTCCGGCACCGCTGGAGCAGCCGCCGGGTCCCCGTGACGCCGACGCCCCTGCTGGTCCTCGAGGGTGTCGGCTCGAGCGTGCTGCCGGCCGGTGACTACGCCGCGGTATGCGTGTGGGTCGAGGCCGACCGCGCGGTCCGGTTCGCGCGAGGCATCGACCGCGACGGCGAGGCCTACCGGCCGCACTGGGAGCGCTGGGCCCGTCAGGAAGAGGCCCTCTTCGCGGCCGACCGGACCCGCGACCGCGCCGCCGTCATCCTCGACACCACCGCCCTCTAGGCCCGCGCCGGCGCCATGGCCGCCTCGACGAAGGTGGCCAGCTCGGCCGCCATCGCCTCGGGCACCCACATGTGGTTCGCGCCGGGCAACGACCGCTGGACCGCGCTCGGCACGGCCGCGCAGATGGCGTCCGCCGAGACGTGCATCTCCGGGTAGGTCTGCTCCCCGTAGGTGACCTCGATCGGCAGGGCCGCGTCGGCGAGCCTCGCCAGCAGCTCGGCCATCGGCGCGGACGCCGACCAGACCATCGCCTCGCCGTCCGCCCGCATGCTCGGCACTCCCGCGAGCGTCTCGGCGTAGTTCGGGCTGCGCCGGGCTCCTTCGAGCCACTCGGGCGGCATGTAGCGCATGTAGGCGGCCAACGCGCCGTCGAGGTCATCGGCGTCCATCAGGCGCTCGTAGTCCCCGATCCAGTCGGCCGTGGACCCGTCCGGCGCCCCGAGCGGCGCCTCCCAGAGCATCAGCCCGGCCACGCGGAGGCCGTGTGTCGCCGCGTACGCCGAGATCCAGCAGCCCGACGAGTGGCCGCAGAGCACAGCCCGGCCGCCGACTCGCTCGATCAGGCCGGTGAGCACGGCCAGCTCGCGGTCCAGCCCGATACGGCCCTCCGCCGGACTCTCGCCGCGGCCCAACCGGTCGTAGACCACCGTCGTGAGCCCGGCGGCCGCCGCCCGCTCAGCGGTCTGGGTCGTCCAGGGGTCGACCGCGCGGTGCGGCCCGGCGCCCGCGACGAAGACCACCGCCGGTCCGCTGCCGCGCAGGTCGTAGGCCACGGTGTCGCCCATGGCGGTCGTCACGAGTTCTGACATCCTTCGCACCTCCGAATAGACTGGACTGTCTAGTCCAGTTAGGTCAAACTAGACTGACCAGTACAGCCCGTCAACCCCGAGGTGCCCCATGACCGCCCCGACCAGCACGAGCGACACGGCCGACGACGCGACCCCCCGCTCGCTGCGCAAACGCGCGGCGATCCTCGACGCTGCGGAGCAGGTCTTCCTCGCGAAGGGGTACCTCGGCACGTCGATGGACGAGGTCGCCGCGCGGTCCGGGGTGTCGAAGCAGACGGTCTACGCCCACTTCGGCAGCAAGGAGACCCTGTTCGTGGCCCTGGTGTCCGCGATGACGACGACCGCCGGCGACGAGGTCCACCCGAGCGACCCGGCCGCCGCAGCCGCGACCGACGACCCAGGGCCGTACCTCCGGGAGTACGCCGAGCGACAGATGGCGGTCGTCCTCACGCCCAAGATCTTGGCGCTGCGGCGCCTGGTCATCGGCGAGGTGGCCCGGTTCCCGGACCTCGCCCGCGCGCTCTACGACAACGGACCCGCCCGGGCGATCGAGTCGCTCGCCGCGACGGTCCAGAGCTTCGCCGACCGTGGACTCCTCACCGTCACCGATGCGACGGAGGCCGCCACGATGTTCAACTGGCTGGTCATGGGCGGACCCCTGAACGAGGTGATGCTGCTCGGCGACGCGGTCCGGCTCAACCGGGCCGATCAGCGACGGCACGCCGCCGAGTGCGTGCGCGTCTTCCTCGCGGCATACCCGCCGGAGTAGAAGGGAACCATGGAGCCCCAGGACATGATGGCCGCGGTCACCGACTCGATGGCCGAGCGGACCGGCCGCACGCTCGACGACTGGGTCGACGCGGTCCAGACCTCCGGCGTGGACCCGCTGGACCAGAAGGCCGTCCGCCGCTGGCTCAAGGACGTCCACGGCGTCCCCCAGAACTCGCAGTGGGCGATCGCGTTCGCCGCCGCCGAGGCCGCCGGTTGGGAGCGCCCGTCCACCCAGGGGTATGCCGACCAGCTCTACTCGGGGGCCAAGGCGTCACTGCGCCCGCTCCACGACGCGGTCGTCGAGCTGGCCCTCGCCCAGGGCGACGACGCCGAGGCTCAGGGCCGCGGGACCTACATCCCGGTCGTCCGCAAGAGCCAGTTCGCCGCGGTCGCGCCCGGTCCGCGCGGGACGCTGCGCGTCGGCCTCCGGTACCGCGGCGCGGTGCCCGACGACCCACGGGTCGAACCGGCCAAGGGCTTCGCCCAGGCCACGCACTGGGTCCAGCTGCCCGGCGACACCGAGCCCGACGCCGTCGAGTGGCTCGAGCCGCTGCTGGCCGAGGCATACCGGCAGAACGGCTGACCACCTGACCCACCCGGTGGCCGACGTGTGACACTGGCGGGGCCATGTCGAGCACGGTTCCCGAACGCGCCGCGTCGTCGGCGTCGACGACGCGGACGAGCGCCCGCGCCTTCCCGTGGCTGCCACCGTCCTGGGTGCTCATCGTGGCGCTCGTGGCCGTGGCGGCGAACCTGCGCCCGGCGATCGCCGGCGTCCCGCCGCTCGTCCCGCAGATCGAGGCGGAGCTGCACCTCAGCAACGCCTGGCTCGGGGTCCTGACCCTGCTGCCGGTGCTCTGCATGGGGGTCTTCGCGCCCCTGGCCCACTGGGCCAGCACGATCTGGGGCTCCGCGCCCGTGGTGATGGCGGCGACGGTGCTGCTGACCATCGGCTCGGCCATGCGGCTGGGCGGGTCCAACGTCCTGGTCCTCTACACCGCGACGCTGGTCGTCGGGATCGGTATCGCCGTCGTCGGCACGCTGCTGCCGCGGCTGGTGAAGACGCTCTTCCCGCCCGAGCGGGTGGGCCTCATCACCGGCGTCTACATGCTCGCCATCATGCTCGGCGCGACCATCGGCGCCGGCCTGTCCGACCCGCTCGCCACCGCCCTGGGCTCCTGGGAGCAGTCGCTCGCTGCGTGGTCGCTGCTCGGCGTCCTCGGTCTCGTCGCCTGGGCGCCCCTCGCGCTCGTGGTCTGGCGCCACCGCGCCCAGGTGACCGCGCAGTCGATCGGTTCGGCGCTGCCCTGGCGCAGCGCGACCGCCTGGCTCATCGCCGCTTACCTCGCCACCCAGTCCTTCGCCTTCTACTCGACCCTCGCCTGGATGGCGCCCTCCTACGTCAAGCTCGGCTGGGAGGCCGACGACGCGGGGTACCTGCTGTCGGTGTTCACCGCGGTCCAGATCGTCGCCGGGCTGCTGATGCCGGTGATCAGCGACCGGGTCCGCGACCTGCGCGTGCTGCTGATCCCCGCGACCATCGCCGCGGCCCTCGGCCTGGTCGGCATCGGCGTGGCACCGGCCGCCGCGCCGTGGTTCTGGGCCGCGCTCATCGGGTTCGGGCAGGGCAGCGCGTTCGCTCTGGCCCTGGTGCTCCTCGTCCGGTTCGCCGCGACGCCCCACGCGAGCGGCGGCCTGAGCGCGATGGGCTTCCTCGTCGGGTACGGCATCGCCTCGGTCGGCCCGCTGGTCATGGGCGCGCTGCGCGACGCGACCGGCGGGTTCGAGGTGGTGTGGATCGTCCTCGCCGCCCTCATGCTGCCCCAGATCGTCATCTGCGCGGCGCTGCGGCCGGGGCTGGCCAAGGTCGGCGCCGAGGTCGGCGCAAGGGCCGGGGCCGCGTGATCATCGACGACGCTCTCGCCGACCTCGGACCTCGCCCGCCGGGGCCGGTCGTGCAGGTGCTCGGCCGGGTCTTTCCCGGGATCCGCGAGGTCCAGGCGCAGACCGAGCCGTATGCGGCGGCGTGGCGCCTCGCGAACCAGGCCGCGCTCACCGCGACCGGCCCGCTCTGGGTCGCCCTCGGTGACTCGATGACGCAGGGCATCGGCGCGTCCGCGTACGACCGGGGCTGGGTCGGTCAGCTGTCCGAGCGGCTGCGTGCACGGCGGCTGGGACCACCGGCTGCTCAACCTCTCGGTCACCGGGGCCCGCGTCGACGACGTCCTCGAGGCGCAGCTGCCGGCCCTCGACGCGGCGGTGCGGTCCACCGGTCCGGCCGCCCTCGTGACGGTGGTCATCGGGTCCAACGACGTCGTGTCCCCTCGGCACCGGCACGGCCTCGCGGACCGGTTCGCCGCGATGCTCGACCGGGTGCCCGACGGCGCCGTCGTCATGAACCTGCCCAACCCGCATCGCGAGGCTCGTCGCGTCGACGCCCTCCTTCGCGACCGAGCGGCGTCCGGACGCATCGCCGTGGCCGACATGCGCGGCGAGGGACCCCGCTCGTGGCGCGGGCTGCTCGCCCCGGACTCGTTCCACCCCAACGACCGCGGGTACGCGGCGATGGCCGACGTCGTCGAGCACGCGCTCCAGCGCGCGGGACTTCCCGAGCGCACCTCGTGACCGCCGGGACCCCGGTCCGCGAGCGGTACCAGGGCCGGATCGCCGGCGTCGGCACGACCTCCGGAACCCGGCTCGTGGTCGGCAACTGGGCGCATACCCCGCTGGGTCGGTTCGCCGACGTCATGGTCGAGCGGCCGGACGGTCACCGGGTCCTCCTCGCGCCGTCCGAGGCGGTCCGCGACGTCATCGAGGCGACCTACGTCTTCGACGAGGTCCGGGTCGAGCCGGTCTCGGTCGCCGAGGCCGACGGGACCTGGGCGGTGTCCGGCCCGTCGCTGTCGCTGCGCCTCGGGTTCGGGCGGCGGTCCGGGCTCGGCTGGCTGCTCCGTGCGGTGCCGTCGCGCCTGGCCACGAGCACGCGCTGGGCGACCCTCGTCGACCCCGTAGCGGCCCGGGTCATGGACGGCGTGCGCACCCGCGGCGTCGCACGGGAGGGGCGGCAGGAGTGGTACGGCGCCACCGACCTGCGGCTCGTCACCTCGGCCTCGGGGTCGTTCGACGGAGAGCCCCTGGGGTCGCTGGCGCCGGTCGACCCGCCGTGCCGGTTCGGGTTCTCGTCCACGCCCCGCACGCCCTCGGTGACGTCGGTGACGACGACGATCGAGACGAGCTGACCCGCACATCGGTTCGTGGTGGATGCCGCCGGAACTCGGTGCGGTTCAGAGCACGAGTCGATGGGGTTAACGGGCCTCGCCGAGGTCGCGGACCAGCCCGGCCAGCCGTTGGGCCTCGGTCATCGCCGTGGCCCCGTCGGCCCGCTGGATCGCCATCACCGCGACGGTGTCCGTGTCGTCGAGCTCGAGCGTCACCCACGGCTCTCCCCCGCCGAACTCCACGTCGACGACCTGGGCCCAGGTGAGCGTCCGGGTGACGACGAGGTTGCGGACGACGAGCCCGTCCAGGCTCGGGACGGCCCGGATCGTCGCGTACCGCCAGCAGGCGAGGGCGATGAGGACCCCGAGACCGGCGACGAGGAGGCGGTCGACCGGTTGCCAGGTCGTCAGCCCCGCGTTCGTGGGCAGCAGGACGGCGATGACGCCGAAGACGAGCAGCGACACGACCGCCATGACGGTCGCCACGAGCCGGCCGCGCCGGCTGCGGAACGGCCGCAACGCCTCGTCGCTGACGACCACGAGAACCCTGTCCTGGTAGGCGACGGGCCGGCTCAGAGCCGGCAGGCCGCGATGTCGGTGACGAGGATGGCCCGGGCGCCGAGGTCGTAGAGCTCGTCCATGACCCGGTTCGTCATGCCGCGCGGCACCATCGCGCGGACGGCGCACCAGCTGCGGTCCTGCAGGTGCGAGACGGTCGGCGACTCCAGCCCGGGGGTGATCCGGCAGGCCTCGTCGACGAGGTTGGCCGGGACGTCGTAGTCCATCATCACGTAGTTGCGCGCTGTCACGACGCCCAGCAGCCGACGGCGCAGCACCTCGAAGGCCGAGTCGTTGGCCTCCTCGCCGGCGCCGACCCGGCGGATGAGGACCGCCTCGCTGTGCAGGATCGGCTCCCCGAAGATCGCGAGCCCCTGGCTGCGCAGCGTCGCCCCGGTCTCGACGACGTCCGCGATGACGTCGGCGACGCCCAGGGTGATCGCCGTCTCGACCGCGCCGTCCAGCCGGACGACCGACGCCCGAACGCCGTGCTCGGCGAGGTCCTTCTCGACCAGGCCCCGGATAGCTCGTCGCCACGCGCTTCCCCTCGACCTCGGCGACGCTCTGAGCGTCACCCGGCCGGGCCGCATACCGGAAGGTCGACCGCCCGAACCCGAGCGTCATCACCTCGGCCGCGCTGCTGGAGCTGTCGAGGAGCAGGTCGCGCCCGGTGACCCCGGCGTCGACGGTGCCGGAGCCGACGTAGATGGCGATGTCGCGGGGGCGCAGGTAGAAGAACTCGGCGTCGTTGTCGGGGTCGGCGACGACGAGCTCCTTGGTGTCGCGGCGGATGGCGTAGCCCGCCTCGCGGAGCATGTCCACGGCGGACTCGGAGAGGGATCCCTTGTTCGGGACGGCGATGCGCAGCATGGTGGGTCTTCCTACAGGTGGGCGTAGACGTCGGCGAGGGCGATGCCGCGGGCATGCATGAGCACCTGCAGGTGGTAGAGCAGCTGGCTGATCTCCTCGGCGGTCCGGTCCTGCGACTCGTACTCCGCCGCCATCCAGACCTCGGCCGCCTCCTCGACGATCTTCTTCCCGATGGCGTGCACGCCCGCGTCGAGGGCCGCGACGGTGCCCGAACCCTCGGGGCGCGTCACGGCCTTCTCGCCGAGCTCGGCGTACAGCTGGTCGAAGGTCTTCACGACCCTCAAGCGTACGGGTGTCGCCGAGGAGCACCGACCGACGCCCACGCCGGGGCGAAACCGTGAGGCCGCGGTGCCGGGCCGGTCGGCGCGGAAGGTTGCACCCCTCCCGAGGGGGGCAACCTTCCGCCGTGCCGTGCTACCCCCTCGACGCGGCGGCCTCCTCCGGTTCCAGGTCCGGCCGCTCCGTGCGGGTGGCCCGCACCCAGGCGACGAACCCGTAGATGACGAACACGGCGTAGAACGCGTACAGGACCGCCGTGGGGATGTAGCCGGAGTGGACCAGCAGCGGCACGCCGACGATGTCCACACCGATCCAGGCCAGCCAGAACTCGTTCCAGCCGCGGGCCATCGCGTACGTCGCGATCATCGAGCCGACGAAGATCCACGCGTCGCACCAGAAGTACCAGCGAGGCGCGGGCCAGCTGGCGCCGATCGTGGCGAAGACCTGCTGGAACACCAGGACGCCGACCAGCCAGAACACCCCGAGGCCGATGCGCTCGCGCATCGTGGCCCAGCGCGGCGTGATCGCCGGCTGGTCCGCGCCGTGCTGGTTCAGCTTGCGGACCTCGTTCCAGCGCCACCAGCCGTAGATGCTGGTGATGATGAAGAAGATCTGGCGGCCGGACTGGCCGAACAGCGGGGCGCGTCCGTCGGCCTGGTCGAACATCACCGTGATGTAGACGAAGAACAGCAGGACGTTCCCGACGATGCCGACCGGCCAGGCCCAGACCCGGCGACGGAGCCCACCGATCGCGGAACCGAGACCGAACAGGACGCCGATCAGCTCGAGCCAGTGCAGCTCGTAGCCGGCGACGGGGATGCTGGCCTCATACAGCCAACGCAACAGGTCCATGGTGGGTGACTCCTTGTCGTCCGAGGTGATCCCTCGTGCTCAAACCCTGTGGGGCGAGCTCCGGGACGACCTACGGCACGACGGCCGTCGAGACCGACGACGCCTCCAGCGCACCTGGCTGGGCGGGTCACCGATCTCGTACGTGCTGCCTACCATCCGGACTTTCACCGTCGGTCCCGGAGTTTCACCAGGTCCACCGGCCGCTGGCTGCGGTCGGGTCGCGGACTGTCACCGCCGGTTCGGAGTTGCACCGACCCCGGAGCACGTCAGGTTCAAGTATGGCACGCGGCCTCCGAGGGGGTGCGCGTGATCTACGGCACTCGGTATGCCGCTCGCGGCACCACGCCGGTCGTCACGACCGGCTGGTCACCGTCGACCGAGCGATCTTGAGGACGCCACCGTCGTCGACCAGGCCGAAGGTCGTCCGTTCGCGGATCACCGCGCCGGCCTTGGTCGTGTAGGTGATGAGCGCGGTCACCGTCGAGGGCGGCGAGCCCGACACCTCGGTGGCGGTCACCGTCGAGAAGCCGTCCCAGAACCGTTGGTACGACTGGCGACCACCGGCCACCCGGGTCTGGTAGTCCGCCGTCATCAGCCCGTAGGCCTGGTCCAGGTTGCCAGGGATGAGGCCGTAGTAGCGCGAGATCGCTCCGGCCAGCTGGGCCGCGGTCGGCGGTCCGGTGACGGGCGGCGGCGCGGCGCTGGTCGCCGTCCCGCCCGGGGCGCTTGTCGGCGCGGCGGTGGGCCCGGTGGGCCCCGTTGGGGCTGGTGCGGCAGGGGTCGCAGAGGACGGGCTGGGGGCCGGCGTCGTGGTGGTGGCCGTCACGGTCCCGGTGAGCTCGGACGTCGGCACGGCGCTCGGGCTCTCCTGCACCTCGGGCGTCGCGGCGGGGTTGTTGCCGGCGCCCGGCCGCAGCAGGGTGAACCCGGCGACGACCAGCGCCGCGACGACGAGGAGGGCGACGAGGCCGAGCACCCATCGACGTCGACGAGAGGGCAGCGTAGAGATGGGCGGACCCACGTCGATGCGGTCGCGGGGAGCTGCCCGGCCGACGTCGGCGGTCGGTTCGTCGCCGGCGAGAAGCGGAGCTTCGGGATCGGTGGCGAACCGGTCGAGCTGGTCGGCGACCTCGGCCATCGTGGGACGAGCGCCGACGTCGGTCGACAGCATCCGGGTCAGCAACGGCGTGAGGGCCCCCGCGTGCCGAGGCGGCTCGACCTGTCCGGAGGCGACCCGATGGAGCAGGCCGATCGGGTTCGAGTCCTGGCCGAAGGGCGGCCGACCCTCGAGCGTCGCGTACAGCGTCGAGCCGAGCGAGAAGACGTCCGAGGCATACCCGGACTCGCCGCCGCGGGCCACCTCTGGTGCCAGGTAGGCGGGGGTGCCCGTGAGCATGCCGGTGGACGTCACGGTGCTGTCGCCGATCGCGTGGGCGATGCCGAAGTCGCTGATTCTCGCGGTACCGTCGTCGGCGACGAGGATGTTGGCCGGCTTGACGTCGCGGTGGACGATGCCCGCGGCGTGCGCGGCGGCCAGCGCCGAGGCGACCTGGGCGCCGAGAGTAGCGGTCTCCTGTTCGTGCAGGGTGGTGAGCTCGCCGAGGATGTCTGACAGAGGCTGCGACGGGACCAGCTCCATGACCAGGCACGGCTGGCCCTCGTGCTCGACGACGTCGTAGATCGTCACCGCGTGACGGTGCTCCAGCCGAGCGGCGAGGCGGGCCTCCCGCATCGCCCGCCGGGAGACCAGCTCCGGCGGCTCGGTGCCCGCACCCTGCGGCGCGTGGAGGATCTTCAGGGCGACCGGCCGCCGGAGCCGCTCGTCCCAGCCCTCCCAGACCGCGCCCATCCCGCCTCGGCCGATCAGACGGACGAGCCGGTACCGGCCCGCAACGAGGCCGTTCGGCGCCTCCACAGAGCCCCTCCTACGTGGTCGACGTTCCCCGAGGCCGGGAAACCCATGCCCCGTCGACGCCTTCCCCACACCCTGCGTGGCCGGTTCGTGACCGGAGCCTGCCCTCAGGGATGGTCGTGGGCGGCCACCAGCGCGCGCAGCTCGGCGATGGCCTCGCCCACGTCGTTCTTGCCGTAGACCGCCGACCCGGCGACGAAGACGTCCGCCCCCGCCTCCGCGCACTGCTCGATGGTCGCGGCGCTGACGCCGCCGTCGACCTGGATCCACACCTCGCCGCCGAACCGCCGCACCGACTCGCGGACCGCGCGGACCTTGGGCATCTGGTCGGCCATGAACGACTGCCCGCCGAAGCCCGGTTCGACGGTCATCACCAGCACCATGTCGAGGTCGGGCAGCAGGTCCTCGTAGGGCTCCCACGGGGTGTTCGGCTTGATCGCCATGCCCGCTCGCGCGCCGAGGCCGCGCAGTGTCCGCGCCAGGCCGCGCGGGTCGGCGGCCGCCTCGGCGTGGAACGTCACCGACTCGGCCCCCGCCTCGGCATACCCGGGTGCCCACCGGTCCGGGTCGTCGATCATCAGGTGGCAGTCGAGGGGTACCGGGCTGACCTTGGCGAGCGACTCGACGACGGGCAGCCCGAGGGTCAGGTTCGGCACGAAGTGGTTGTCCATGACGTCGACGTGCGCCCAGTCGGCGCTGCGGATCGCCGCCAGCTCGGCCTGCAGGTTCGCGAAGTCGGCGGACAGGATGCTCGGCGAGATCTGCACGGACCCACCCTAGGAGCAGCGCTCGGGCGGCACTGGGTACGGTCGTCCGGTGCAGGCCCGGTATGCGACGACGTGCGGCGCGTGCGCCCGTCCGGTCCGCGTCGGGGACGTGATCGTCTCCACCGGCGGCAAGAGCGGGCCCTGGGTGCACGAGGCGTGCGCTCAGCCGGTCCAGGCGGGGCTGTTCGACGGCGCGACGCCCGCGGCCGCACCGGTTGCGAAGAGGACGGCCGCCGCGGCGAAGAGCGCCGCGAAGCCCCGCCGGGTCGACCCACCGCTGCCGGAGGGGGCGACGTCGGTCTACACCGACGGCGCCTGCTCGGGGAACCCCGGACCGGGCGGCTGGGCGTGGGCCGTGGCCGACGGCCGGCAGGCGTCCGGAGGGCATCCGGCGACGACGAACCAGCGGATGGAGGTCCAGGCCGCCCTCGAGGCGATCCGCGCCCTCGACGACAGCCCGCTCGTCGTCGTGAGCGACTCGACCTACGTCGTCAACTGCTTCCGCGACGCCTGGTGGCGCGGCTGGCAGTCACGCGGCTGGCTGACGTCGCAGAAGAAGCCGGTCGTGAGCCGGGACCTGTGGGAGCCGCTCGTCGAGCTGGTCAACGACCGGGGCGACGTGACGTTCCGCTGGGTCAAGGGCCACTCCGGCGACACCATGAACGACGTGGTCGACGGGCTCGCCGTGGCCCAGTCCCAGCTGTTCCGCGCCGGCTGACCCTCGGGCCTTTCCGCCTTCCAGACGTCCGTTGTTGCGGCTTGTCGGGCGTCGAGCCGGCTTGAAACCGGCAACAACGGGCGTCCGGAAGCGGGAAGCGTCAGCGGCGGCGGAGCAGGGCGAAGAACATCCCGTCGGTGTCGTGGCGGTGCGGCCAGAGCTGGACGAACGGCGCGTCCCCGGTGCCCTCGATCGGCTCGCCCTCCCGGTCGACGAACAGCCCGGCGGCGTCGACCAGCTCGACGTCGGGGCGGCGCTTGACCACGTCCGAGACGACGAACCGGGTCTCCCCCAGGTGCGGGCTGCAGGTCGCGTAGGCGACGACGCCACCCGGCCGCGTCGCGTCGAGCGCACTGGTGAGCAGGTCGCGCTGCAGCGTCGCCAGCCCCGGGACGTCGGAGGGTTGGCGCCGCCACCGCGCCTCGGGCCGGCGCCGCAGCGCCCCCAGGCCGGTGCAGGGCGCGTCGACGAGCACCCGGTCGTACGCGTCGGGCTCGGCCGCGCCGACCTCCCGGCCGTCGCCGGTCCGGACCGTGACCTGACCCGGGCGGCCCCGGGCGGTCACGGCGGCCAGCGTTCGGCGGACCAGGTCGGTCCGGTTCGGGTTGACCTCGTTGGCGACCAGGTCGGCGTCGCGTTCCAGGGCCAGGCCCGCGAGCAGTCCGGCCTTGCCGCCCGGGCCGGCACACAGGTCGAGCCAGCGCTCCCGGCCGGAGGCGCCCTCGACCGGTGCCGCGGCGAGGGCCAGGGCGACCAGCTGCGACCCCTCGTCCTGCACGGCGGCTCGTCCCTCGCGCACGGCCGGGATCGACGCCCGGGTCCCCGTGGTCGAGGACGACAGCGGTCCGGGCCAGCGGGGCGAGCGAGGCGCCGTCCCCGCAGCAGCTCGCTCACGTCGGCGAGTCCCGGCCGGGCCACGAGCGTCACCCGCGGCGGCGCGTTGTCCGCCGCCAGGAGCGCGTCGAGCTGCGCGTCCACGTCGTCGGCGGTCGCGCTGCCGTGACCGAGCAGGGCCTGCCGCAGGGCGCGGACCACCCACTCGGGATGGCTGGTCCGCACGGCCGTTGCCGCCAACGGCTCCAGGCCGGGCGGGGCCACCTCGTCCAGCCACGCCTCCCGGTCGCGCTCGGACACCCGGCGCAGCACCGCGTTGACGAACCCGGACGCGCCGATCCCGTTGACCTGTCGGGCCAGGGCCACGGTCTCGTCGACCGCGGCGTGGGTGGCGACCCGCATACCGAGCAGCTGGTGGACCCCCAGCCGGAGCGTGTCGAGTACCGCACCGTCGATCTCCGCCGCGGGTCGCTTCGCGGCGACCTCGACCACCCGGTCGTAGAACCCGCGCATCCGCGTGGCGCCGTAGACCAGCTCGGTCGCGAATGCCGCGTCGCGACCGTCGATCCGCCTCTCCCGCAACACCTTCGGCAGCTCGAGGTTGGCGTAGGCACCGTCGTCGACCGCCCGCATCACCGTGTAGGCGGCGAGCCGGACCGGGTCGGACCTCCGGCCCCGCTCGGCCGGCCGTTGCGCCGACCGGCGCCGCGGCGGCCGGCGGTCAGGCATCTCCGAACCGCTCACCGGGTTCGATCCGCAGGCCCCGCGCCCAGTCCGCCGCGGGCATCGGCTTCTTGCCGTGACCCTGGACGACGCCGAGCCGGACGCTCCCGGACCCCGTCGCGACGTGGACGGCCCGCTTGGTCACCACCAAGGTCCCCGCGGGGCCGTCCGTCGGGTCGTCGGCCGGCGTCACCGGCTCGACCTTGACCCGCTCGCCGCGGAACGTCGTCCACGCGCCGGGGTTCGGCGTACATCCCCGAACCAGACGGTCGACGACGAACGCGGGCCTGGCCCAGTCGACCCGTGCGTCGTCGACCGTGAGCTTCGGCGCGAGCGAAACACCTTCCGCCGGTTGGGGTTTCGCGACCAGGGAGCCGTTCTCGAGGCCGTCCATCGTGGCCACGAGGAGCCCGGCGCCCGCGACCGCGAGCCGGCCGAGCAGGTCGCCCGCCGTGTCCGTGGGCCGTACCGTCTCGGTCATCGTGCCGAACACCGGACCGGTGTCGAGACCCTCCTCGATGAGGAACGTCGACGCCCCGGTGACGTCGTCCCCGGCCATCACCGCGCGCTGCACCGGCGCCGCACCGCGCCAGGCGGGCAGCAGCGAGAAGTGCAGGTTGACCCAACCGTGCCCGGGGATGTCGAGCGCGGCGCGCGGCAGGAGGGCGCCGTACGCGACCACCGGGCAGGCGTCGGGCGCCAGCTCGCGCAGCGCCTCGTGGAACGCGGGGTCCTTGGCCGACGAGGGGGTGAGCACCCGCAGACCGAGACCGTCGGCCCGAGCGCGAACCGGTGACGGGACGAGCGAACGTCCCCGCCCCGCAGGCGCATCGGGCCGCGTCACCACGGCGACCACCTGGTGCGACGAGGCGGCGAGCGCGTCGAGGCTGGGCACCGCCACCTCGGGAGTGCCGGCGAAGACCAGGCGCACTACATGCCCCGGCCGAAGGTCGCGTGCGGGCTGAGCCGGACCGTGGGTACCGGTCCCCCGGCCCACTCCGCCTCGCGCACGGCCTTCATCGCGAGCTTGCGGGTTGCCGCATCCATCCGGTCGACGAAGAGGATCCCGTCGAGGTGGTCGGTCTCGTGCTGGAGGCACCGGGCGAGAATCTCGGCGCCCTCGACCGTCACCGGCTCGCCGTACATGTCGAACCCCGTCGCGACCGCGCGGGCGGCGCGGCGGATGTCCTGCTTCAGGCCGGGAAAGGACAGGCAGCCCTCGGGGCCGTCCTGGCAGTCCTCGGAGAGCTGCAGCACCGGGTTGACCAGATGGCCGAGCTCGCCGTCGACGTGCCAGGTGAACACCCGCAGCCCGACGCCGATCTGGGGCGCGGCGAGCCCTGCCCCCGGTGCATCGACCATCGTGTCGGTCAGGTCGGCGACGAGCTGGCGCAGCTCGCGGTCGAAGTCGACGACCTCGATCGCGGGGGTGCGCAGGACGGGGTCGCCGAACAGTCGGATGTCCTTGATCGACACGGCGGGTATGCGTTCCTCACGGGTATGCGTCGAGGCGGGTGCGACGGGCGCTCAAGTCTAGGCACGGTCGTGGACCACCTCGTTCTCCAGGTTCCGGACCGACCGGGAGAGCAGCGTTCCGAGGGCCAGGACCGCATACACGACGCCGCTGACCACGAGGAGCGGCTCGGGGTCGAACCGGTCGGCGAGGAGGCCGAACAGCAGCGATCCCAACGGCATCGCCACGAAGGACCCGAGGGCGTCGTAGCTGGAGACCCTCGACAGGATCGCCTCCGGGATGTGCTCCTGCATGGCCGTCGCCCAGCCCACGCCGAACAGCTCGGTGCCCGAACCGGCGACGAACATCGCGAAGACCAGCGGCCACGTCGACGGCGACAGGCCCAGCATGATGATCGGCACCGCGATCGCCGCGATGGCGATCATGCCGACCCGCAGCGGGTAGCGGACCGAGATCCTGAGCATGACGACGGTGGCCACGACGGTGCCGACCGCCTCCGCGCTGAGCGCGAGACCCCACCCGTCGGCGCCCAGTGACGGTATCCGGCTCGAGACGAGCGGGCCGAGGACGCCGAGAGCCCCGAAGTGGATCGCGTTGAGCATCCCGAACACGACGACCACGACCCACAGCCAGGTCCGCGACGAGAACTCCGACCAGCCGTCGCGCAGCTCGCGGAGCATCGACGTGCGTTCGGGGGCCAGGGACGGGTCCCGCTTCGGCAGCCGGACCTGCCAGAGGCAGAGGATCGCCACCAGGTAGGTCCCCGCGTCGAAGGCGAGCGCCCATCCCGGTCCGACGGTGACGACCAGCAGACCCGCCACCCCCGGTCCGATCACGGTGAGGCCGCTGCGCGAGAACGCGAGCAGCGCGTTCGCGGGCTGGAGCCGCGCCCGGTCGACGATGAGCGGGACCATCCCGGCCATCGCCGGGAAGGTGAACGCCGACGCGGCACCGTTGACCGCCTCGATGCCGGTGATCATCCACAGGTCGGCGTGGCCGCTGATGACCAACGCGGCGGCCGCGCCCTGGGTGATCGCGGTCAGCGCGTGGGCCAGCTGCAGCACCGTGGTCCGCGACATCCGGTCGGAGACGACGCCGCCGACGAGGAGGAAGAGCACCATCGCCGCGGTGCGGGCGGTGAGCACCTGCGCCAGCGCGCCGGCCGAGTCGGTGAGGTGCAGGACGGCGAAGGCCAGGGCTACCGGGGCCATCGCGGTGCCGGCGGTGGAGACCGTGCGGGCCGCGAAGTACCAGGCGAACCGGCGTTCCCGCAGCACGCCGACGGCTTCGCCCCAGGTCATCGATCGCCCTCCAGCCGGAACGCGAAGACGGAGAGGTTCGCGCGGATGGTTCCCTCGGCACGCGGCGGGCGGGCCGACTCGTGCATCAGCCGGGAGGCCTCGGTCAGCCGCTCGAGGACCTGCTCCCACACCTCCGGCTCCACCCAGAGCGCCGCGTCGGTGTAGTGGCCCGGGGTGCCCCACCGACGCTGGCCCAGGCGGGACGCCCCCACCTCGAACATGGCCCGGATCTCGGCCTCGGCGTCGGCGTCCGCGTGGGCGGGGTCACGGGGCTGCTGGCGGTCCCAGAGGGCGCGGTACCGCTTGGCCGTCCCGCCGTTGACCTTCTCCTGGCCCGCCTCCTCGAGCAGGCCGGCGGTGCGCAGCAGGCGCAGGTGGTACGACGCGTTCGCCTGGGTGATGCCGAGCTCGCGGGCCACCTCGGCGGCGCTGAGCTCCGCGCCGGTGAGCAGGGACAGCATCTCGAGCCGGACCGGGTGCGCCGTCGCCCGCAGCCTCCGGACGCCGGATCGCTCATCTGCCAAAGACATGTTGGGGAGTATGCCGCGGCTCGTCGCATCCGTCAAACACTTCTTGGGGAGGTCGGCTGAGCGCTCGACCGCCCGTCGTCGGCGACCGTCAGGTACGCGGCCCCGCGACCTCCTCCTCCGCCGGTGCGCCGAACCGGGCCAGCCCGAGCGCGCCGACCAGCGCGAGCGCGAACCCGGCGACCGCATACACCTCGGTGCCGGGCATCGGCCGGTCCCCGCAGACCACCAGCCCGAGCACCGCCGCCGCCACCGCCTCGGTGGCGACGGTCGTCGCCGTGGCCGTGACGACCGACGCCCGCTGGAGCGCCGTGGCCGAGACGAGCAGGCCGAGGAGCCCGGCGAAGCCCATGGCCCAGGCCGCCGGGTCGGTCAGCAGGGTGAGCGGCCCGAAGCCGTGCAGGATCCGCGCGCCGAGGACGAGGATCGCGAGGCTCAGGCCGGCGATCACCCCCAACGCGACGCCGGACCGCATCCCCGGCGGCTGCTTCGCCACCGGGACCGCGACCAGACCGAGCACCGCCACGGCCGCCAGCATCCCGAACCGGACGGCGTTGTCGACCTCGGCCGCCTCCTGCGGCCCGGAGGTCAGGCCGAGGAGAACGATCCCCACGCCCACCGCCGCCACGGCGACGAGCTCCGACCACAGGAGCCGCTGCTTGAGGACGAGGACCGACAAGAGCGCGGTCACCCCGAGGCTGGACGACCGCACGGCCTGGACGAGGTAGAGCGGGAGGGTGCGCAGCGAGAACATGGCCAGCAGCAGGCCGACGACGAGCAGGCCGAGCGCCGCCAGGTAGGCCGACCGACGCAGGAGCCGGAGCAGCAGCCCGGCGTCGAGGCGGTCCGCCGTCGGCAGCCGCCGGGCGACGCCGGCCTGGAGGATCGTCGCCGTGCCGGAGCACGCCGCCGACAGCAACAACGCGCCGAAGGCGAGCATCCGCCCCTCCTCGTGGTGGTCCGTCCCCGTCATTGTCCAGGCCCCGCGCCGGCGAGGGGCAGGTTAGGTTGCCGTATGCCCGGAGCCGCCTACGAGAAGGACCCCCGCGTCGACGCGTACATCGACGCCCTGCCGCCGTGGCAGCAGGCGATCTGCCACGAGGTGCGCGACCTGGTCCACGAGGCGGACCCGGAGGTCGAGGAGACGATCAAGCGGACCGTGCAGCCCTACTTCGTCCTGCAGGGCAACATCTGCGCGCTGCTCGCGGCGAAGGACCACGTCAACGTGTTCCTCTACGACGGCGGAATCGTGCCGGACCCCGAGGGCATCATCACGGCCGGTCACGACAACCAGACGGCGCGGACCGTCGGGGTGCGCCAGGGCGAGACGGTCAACCGGTCGGCGCTGCTGGCGATGTTCCGGCAGATCGTGGCCGACAACCGGGCCGGCGGCTGGCGGAGGCTCAAGGCTCAGCCCTGACCGTCGGCCAGGTCCATCCGTACCGAGACCGACTCCGGCTCCTTGCGGGCCGAGCGCTCGGCCCGCATCGCGGCGAGGTGCCGCGCGAGATCGGCGTGCTGGTCGCGGGGTACGCGCAGGAGCACCTGGACGAGCGTCGGGCCGGCGGTCGGCGAGGTCGGTGAGCTCGGTGGCCGGAACGGGAGCGGCCCGAGGCGCTCGACCGTCGCGGGGAGGGCGGCCGCGTCCACCGCCGCGACGAGCGGCCCGCGGGGTCCGACCACCTGGGCCATCGTCACGGCCGGCGGAAGCGCCAGCTCGACCCGCTCGGCGAGCTCGCGGGAGGCGAGCCAGGTGGGGTCCCACCGGACCAGCGCCTCGACCGCGGGGATCGTCGTATGCGTCGGGGTACCGGCCAGGACCACGGCGCCGCCGTCCGGGGCGGGGCGGGTCAGGGCCGCCGCGCCCACCCAGCGGCGGAGCGCCTCGACGGCGGCGTCGAGGCCGAACCGGTCGAGCAGGGCCCAGCCGTCGAGGAGGAGCGTCGCCGCGTAGCCGCCCTCGGCGACCGGTTCGGCGCCGGGGGTGGCGATGACGAGCGCCGGTTCGGGACCGACCGCGGCGAGCACCTCGCCCGAGCCGGAGGTCCGGACCGGGACGCCGGGGAAGGCGCGGCCGAGCTCCTCGGCCGTGCGGCGGGCGCCGACCACCGTCGACCGCAGCTCGCGGCCGTCGCACTCCGGGCAGACGAAGCCCTGCGGTCCGTAGGTCGCACCGCACCACCGGCAGGTCGGCACCGAGCCGCCGGCCGGCATACCCATCGGTCCGTGGCAGCGCACGCAGCGCGCGGGTTCGCGGCAGTGCTGGCAGGCGAGCGACGGCAGGTAGCCGCGACGTGGGACCTGCACGAGGACCGGGCCGTTCTCGAGCGCGGCCTTGGCGGTCCGCCACGCCAGCGGTGGCAGGCGGGCGAGGGCGGCAGGGCCGGCCCGGTCGAGGTCGTCGCCGGCGACGAGCACCCGCGGGGCGGCGGCCCGGACCGACTCGGGCGTGGGCTGCACCGCGACGAGGGCGCCCTCCTCGACGCGCTGCTGGACGGGGACGCTGCGGGCGAACCCTCCGGTGACCAGGGCCGCGCCGGTCTGGTCGGCGCGCAGCGTGAGGACGTCGCGAACCTGCGGGTACGGCGCGCGGGGCTCGTCGAGAAGGTCGTCGCCGTCGTCCCACCAGGCGACCAGCCCGAGGTCGTGGAGCGGCGCGAAGGCGGCGGCGCGCGTCCCGACGACGCAGCGCACGTGGCCACGGAGGACCTTCAGCCAGGCCGTGTAGCGAGCCTGTGGTCCCTGGTCGGCGGTCAGCCGGACGTGCTGGCCCGGCCCGAGGAGAGCGGTCAGCGCGCGGTCGACGCGGTCGACGTCGCGGTGGTCCGGGACGACGACGAGGGCCCCACGACCGGCGGCCACCGCGGTCGCAGCGGCCACGGCGAGGGCGGCCGGCCAGTCCTGGTCGGCCGTGCGGCCCGGCAGGGCGAGCCACGCGGCGGCCGGGCCCTCACCGGCCGCGATGCGGCGCAGGAGCGCCTCGCCGGCGGGGTACGCGGACCACGGTCCCGGTTCGGGGGTGGTGACGAGGGAGGGCGTGGGGGTGCCGGACTTGTCGAGCGCGCGTTCGGCGGCGGCGTGGCGCTTGGGGACGGCCAGCCGCAGCACGTCGCCGAGGACGCCGGCGTTGCGGTCGGCGACGGCCCGGCAGAGCGCCAGGACCTCGGGGGTGAGGACCGGTTCGGGACTGACCACGCGGCGGACGTCGGCCAGGCGGCCGGGATGCTCGGCGTGGGCCCGGCGCTCGACGACGAACCCGTCCAGGTCGCGCCCGGCGAAGCGGACCCGCACCCGGCATCCCGGTTGCGCGTCCTGCGCCAGCTCGGCCGGTACGCCGTACTCGAAGACCCGGTCCAGGTGCGGCAGGCCGGTGTCGACGACGACCGCGGCGACCGGCAGCGCGACGCGCGTCGACGTCGACGCGGTCGTCGACATCGTCGACGCCGTCGCTCAGCCGGTCCGCGGTCACGCGCGCAGGTCTAGCAGACGTGGGCGACGCGACCGGGACCCCTCCTCCCGCCCACACCCGGATGGAGAGGTAGGCGAGCGCTAGGGCGCTCGGCTATACCTCCACCGAGACGCGAACCAGGAGGGGTCAGCCGCGGACGGCCGCCTGGAGCGCCTCGACCTTGGTGGTCTGCTCCCACGTGAACGGGTTCTCCACGCCGTCGGCCGAGGTCCGGCCGAAGTGGCCGTAGGCGGCGGTCGGCTTGTAGATCGGGCGCAGCAGGTCGAGCTGGTCGACGATCGCCGCCGGGCGCAGGTCGAACACCGTGGTGATCGCGTCCTGGATCCGGTCCACCGGCGCGGTCTCGGTGCCGAACGTCTCGACGTAGAGCCCCACCGGCTTGGCCGTGCCGATGGCATACGCGACCTGGATCTCGCAACGCTTGGCCAGGCCTGCCGCCACGACGTTCTTGGCCACCCAGCGCATCGCGTAGGCCGCGGACCGGTCCACCTTCGACGGGTCCTTGCCGGAGAACGCGCCGCCGCCGTGACGGGCCATGCCGCCGTAGGTGTCGACGATGATCTTGCGTCCGGTGAGGCCGGCGTCGCCCATCGGGCCACCGATCTCGAACCGGCCGGTCGGGTTGATGAGGGCCCGGTAGTCGGACGTGTCGAGCTCGGTCCCGGTCTCGGCCAGCTCGGCCAGCACCGGCCCGATGACGTGCTCCCGGATGTCGGGCTGGAGCAGCGCCTCGAGCGAGACGTCGGCGGCGTGCTGGGTCGACAGCACGACGGTGTCGAGCTTGACCGCCTTGTCGCCGTCGTAGGCGATGGTGACCTGGGTCTTGCCGTCGGGCCGCAGGTAGGCCAGGTCGCCGCTCTTGCGGACCGCGGTGAGCCGCTCGGCGAGACGGTGGGCCAGGTAGATCGGCAGCGGCATGTACTCCGCGGTGTCCTGGCAGGCATACCCGAACATGAGGCCCTGGTCGCCGGCGCCCTGCTTGTCCAGCGGGTCGACGGTGCCGGTCCGGCTCTCGTAGGCGGTGTCGACGCCCTGGGCGATGTCCGGCGACTGCTGCCCGATCGACACCTCGACGCCACACGACGCGCCGTCGAAGCCCTTGGTGGACGAGTCGTACCCGATGCCCAGCACCGTCTCGCGGACGATGGACGGGATCTCGACGTAGGCCTCGGTCGTCACCTCACCGGCGACGTGGACCAGACCGGTGGTGACCATGGTCTCGACGGCGACGCGCGCCCCCGGGTCCTGCTCGAGCATCGCGTCGAGGATCGCGTCGCTGACCTGGTCACAGATCTTGTCCGGGTGTCCCTCGGTGACGGACTCGGACGTGAAGAGGCGTGCGGACACTCAAATCTCCTGGGTAGCGAGGCAGACAGGGTCGGGCGGCGGTGGCCCCGAACCGCGGGCGAGTCTAACGGGGATCGAGAAGGGCCTGTACGCCGTCCCACACCGCGGCAGCGATCTCCGCCTTGGGTGCCGGGCCGGCCACGTGGTCCTCCGGGGCCCCGGGCAGGCCGTCGCGGAACAGCAGGTGGACGGTGTTGGCGTCGGTCCCGAAGGCCTTGTCGACCCCGACCTCGTTGGCGACGAGCAGGTCGCAGCCCTTGCGGGCCAGCTTGGCCCGGGCGAGGTCGAGCACCGAACCGGTCTCGTCGCCCGTCTCCGCGGCGAACCCGACGATCAACGGCCGGTCGGCCGCGCCGCGGTCCTCGACCAGGCCGGCGAGGATGTCGGGGTTGCGGACCAGCTCGATGGTCGGCGCGGACTCGTCCGGGCCGCCGTCGACCGTGGCGGCGTGGGTCTTCTTGATCTTGGCCGCCGCGTAGGCCTTGGGCCGGAAGTCGGCCACCGCCGCCGCCATCACCACGACGTCGGCGTCCTTGGCGGCCTGGGTGACGGCGTCCTGGAGCTCGAGCGCGGTGCCCACCGGGACGACGTCGACGCCGGTCGGCGCCGGGAGCGAGGTGTTGGCCGCGACCAGCGTCACGGTGGCGCCGCGGGCCGCGGCGACCTGCGCCAGCGCATACCCCTGCTTGCCCGAGGACCGGTTCCCGAGGTAGCGCACGGGGTCGAGCGGCTCACGCGTCCCGCCGGCGCTGACGACGACCCGCCGCCCCGCCAGCGGCTTTCCCGCTTCCAACCCGGCGTAGTGCCCAGTTTCCGACGCGTCGGCGGACGAGAGCTCGGTACTGCCTCGGGTTGGAAGGGCGAGGAGGCGCTGGCAGACGGCGAAGATCTCCTCCGGCTCCGGCAGCCGGCCGGGGCCGGTGTCCGCACCGGTGAGCCGTCCGGAGGCGGGCGGGACGATGTGCGCGCCCCGGGCGGTGAGGGTGGCGACGTTGGCCTGCGTGGCCGGGTGGTCCCACATCTCGGTATGCATGGCCGGCGCGAACACCACGGGGCAGTGGGCCGTGAGCAGGGTGGTGGTCAGCAGGTCGTCGGCCAGCCCGGCCGCGGCGCGGGCCAGCAGGTCGGCGGTGGCCGGCGCGACGACCACGAGGTCCGCGGTCTTGCCGATCTGCACGTGGGGCACCCGCGGGTACGTCGGACCAGACCTCGGTCGACACGGGCTTGCCCGACAGGGCCTCCCACGTGGGCGCGCCGACGAACCGCAGCGCCGCCGCGGTGGGGACGACGGTGACGTCGTGGCCCGACTCGGTGAACAGCCGCAGCAGCAGGGCGGCCTTGTAGGCCGCGATGCCGCCGCCGACGCCGAGAACGACCCGCAGCGGCTCGGTCACGGCCCGGTCACTCCTCGGGAGCGGCCTCGGCGGTCACGAGACCCTGGTTGATCTCACGGAGCGCGATCGACAGCGGCTTCTCGCTGATCTCGGTCTCCACGAGCGGGCCGACGTAGTCGAGCAGGCCCTCCTGGAGCTGGCTGTAGTACGCGTTGATCTGGCGGGCGCGCTTGGCCGAGTAGATGACCAGGGCGTACTTGCTGTCGGCGGCCTGGAGCAGGTCGTCGATCGGCGGGTTGGTGATCCCGATGGGGTTGGCCACGGTTCCGGACATGCGGTGTTCTCCTCGCAGAGGGGTTCGTCTCGACGTGCATCGCGCGCGGCTGCCGGTGGGCAGCGTCAGACGGCGCGCTGACGCGCTCGCATCCATGATACGAGTTCTTCGCTCGCTCGCCGAACATCGTCGTTGACGATGACCACATCGAACTCCGACGCGGCCGCCAGCTCGTCCCTGGCCGTCTGCAGGCGCCGCTCCCGTTCCTCCTCGGTCTCGGTGCCCCGACCGACCAGCCGACGGACCAGCTCCTCCCACGACGGGGGCATGAGGAAGGCGAACAGCGTCCCCGGGAGGCTCTCGCGGACCTGGCGGGCGCCCTGGAGGTCGATCTCGAGCATCGCCAGCTGCCCTTCGCTGAGGGCGCGCTCCACCGGGCCGCGCGGGGTGCCGTACTTGGCGCGGCCGTGCACGACCGCGTACTCGAGGAACTCCCCCGCCTCGACCAGCCGGTCGAACTCGGCGTCGTCGACGAAGTGGTAGTGCACGCCGTCGACCTCACCGGGCCGCGGGTGCCGCGTCGTCATCGAGACGGACAGCCAGACCTGCGGGAAGTGCGCCCGGATGTAGGCGGCCACGGTCCCCTTGCCGACCGCGGTCGGGCCCGCGAGGACGACGAGACGGGACGGCGGCGCCTCGGGGACCGCCGGCGTCACACCCGGTCGAAGCGGGCGATGAGTGCGGCGGCCTGGTTCGCGCCGAGGCCCCTCACCCGCCGGGACTCCGAGATGCCCACCTCGTCCATGATCTGCCGCGCGCGCACCCGTCCGACACCCGGCAGTGACTCCAGCAGGGCCGAGACCTTCATCTTGCCGATGATCTCGTTGTCCCTGCCCTCCTGGATCACGTCGGCCAGGGAGCCCTGCGAGTACTTGAGCCGGTTCTTGGCGGCAGCCCGCTCCCGACGGGCGACGGCGGCCTTCGCCAGAGCGGCAGCTCGTTGCTCCGGGGTCAGCGGCGGGAGGGCCACGGGGTGCTCCTTCGGCTCTGCGGACGGTCGGCTGCGCTCCCAGCGAACCTACCCATGGCCCGACTCCCCCCGCAATGACAGCGGCCGGGTGGACGGCAGACTGCTCGCATGAGCCACGCGACCGATCCCGGGTCGGCCGTCGTCGAGGTCAGCGACGACCGGTCCCGGGTCGACCTCGACGTCGTCTGGGGATTCCTCTCCACGGCCGCCTACTGGGGCCGGTGGCGCTCCCGGGACGACGTCGCGGAACAGGTCCGCGGTGCCTGGCGCGTGGTCGGCGCGTATGCGTCGGACGGCGGCATGGTCGGGTTCGCCCGGGCGTTCTCGGACGGCGTGTCCGGCGCCTACCTCGCGGACGTCTTCGTCCTGCCGGCGTGGCGGGGCCTCGGGGTGGCCCACCGGCTGGTCGAGGAGATGGTGGAGCGCGGACCGGGACGCGAGTTCCGGTGGATGCTGCACACCGCGGACGCGCACGCGCTGTACGCCGACTTCGGGTTCGCGCCTCCGAACGCCAGCTACCTGGAGCGGCCGGCCTCGCCCGAGCGCGCTCGCCTGGTGGAGGGGACCTCATGACCGAGCACCTGACCACCCGGGTATGCGTCGCCGGTGGCGGTCCCGCCGGGGTCATGCTCGGACTTCTGTTGGCGCGCAGCGGGATCGACGTCGTCGTGCTCGAGAAGC
Source organism: uncultured Actinomycetota bacterium (assembly GCA_963713345.1). Taxonomy (GTDB): domain Bacteria; phylum Actinomycetota; class Actinomycetes; order Actinomycetales; family Dermatophilaceae; genus Lapillicoccus. The sequence goes on from CAVQLI010000012.1 coordinate 273,437, forward strand.
ACACCGACTTCTTCCGCGACTTCCGCGGCGACACGGTTCACCCGTCGACCCTCGACCTCGTGGACCAGCTCGGGTTCCGGGACGACTTCGAGGCGGTGCCGCACACCCGGTTGCGCACCCTCGACGCCGTCGTGGGGTCGATGCGGCTGCACCCGATCGACTTCGGCCGGCTGCGCGGCCAGAACCACGAGATCGCGCTGATGCCGCAGTGGGACCTGCTCAACCTGCTGGCCTCCGAGGGCCGCCGGTATCCCGGTTTCCGCCTGGTCATGGGAGCCGAGGTGACCGACGTGGTCCGCACCGCCGGTCGCGTGACGGGCGTGGTCGCGCAGACCGCCGAGGGCGAGCTGCGCGTCGCCGCCGCGTTGACGGTCGCCGCCGACGGCCGGCACTCGACGGTGCGCGACCGGCTCCGGCTCACGGCCGAGGAGACCGGGGTGCCCATCGACGTCCTGTGGCTGCGGCTGCCGCGACCGACGGTCCCGCTGCCGGACACCCTCGCCTACATCGGGACCTCGACGATGGTCGTCACCATCCCGCGCCCGGACTACCTCCAGTGCGGCGTCCTGATCCCCAAGGGGACGTTCGAGGGCGTCAAGGCCGCCGGGCTGCCGGCGTTCCGGGAGCGGATCGTCCGGTCCGCGCCGCCGCTCGCGGAGGTGGTCGACGAGCTCACCGACTGGGACTCCGTGAAGCTGCTGACCGTCCAGATCGACCTGCTGCGGCGGTGGTCCGTGCCGGGAGCGTTGTGCATCGGCGACGCGGCCCACGCCATGTCGCCGGCGTTCGGCGTGGGGATCAACTACGCGGTCCAGGACGCCGTGGCGACGGCCAACCTGCTGGTGCCCGTGCTGCGGACCACACCGTCGGACGGCGCAGCGCTCGACGCGGCGGCCCGGCGCGTGCAGCGGCGGCGGCGACCCCCGACCGCGATGATGCAGCGCCTCCAGGTGGCCGCCCACCGCACGATCGGCAGCGGTCGCGAGCTGGTCCACGACCCGCCGAACCGGTTCGAGCGCACGGTTCCGGGCGCCGTGCTCAGCGCGCTGCGACCCCTGACCGCCCGCCTGATCGGCTACGGGTTCCGCCCCGAACGCATCAGCGACGAGGTGTTAAGCGGGAAGGAGTACTGAACTCAGATGTTTGTCGGTTTGCCGGCTCGGGGGCCGGGAAACCGACAAACATCTGAGTTCGGTCAGGAGCGCAAAGCGTCCTGGAGCCGGTGAGCCGTTCCCGCGGCCGCGGCTCGGAGGGCGGCCACGTCCGGGCCGGCCCCCAGCACCTCACGACTGGAGCTGGCCAGCACCTGCGGCAGCGCGCCCGCGAAGGTGCGCCGGAGCGCCTCGACCGTCCCACCCTGCGCGCCGAACCCCGGCGCCAGGATCGGCGTGTCGGCCGCCACCAGGTCTATCCCCAGGTCGTGGACCGCGTCGCCGACGGTGGCGCCGATGACCAGCCCGACGCTGCCGAGCTCGCCCCGGGCCGCCGCACCCGCGTTGTCCGTCGCGGCGCCCGCCACGACCGACGCCGCCACCGATCGGTCCTCGCGAACCGCGTGCTGCACCTCGAACCCCTCAGGGTTGGAGGTCAGGGCCAGCACGAACACCCCGCGACCGGCCTCCTCGGCCAGGTCGAGCGTGGGCCGCAGCGAGCCGTACCCGAGGAACGGGCTGACCGTCACCGCGTCGGCGCGCAGCTCACTGTCCTTGCCGAGGTAGGCCTCCGCATACGCCTGCATCGTCGAGCCGATGTCGCCGCGCTTGACGTCGAGCAGAGTCAGGGTGCCCGCGTCGCGCAGGTCGCCGAGGACCCGCTCCAGGACGCGGATCCCGCGGGACCCGAACACCTCGAAGAACGCCGACTGCGGCTTCACCACGGCCACGGTCCCGGCGTAAGCCTCGACGCAGGTCATCGCGAACCGCTCCAGCCCGGCGATGGAGTACTCCAGCCCCCACTGCTCGACCAGCCCGCGGTGCGGGTCCAGGCCCGCACAGAACGGCCCGTATGCGTCCATCGCGGCCCGGAGCCGCGCGCCGAACGTTGTGGTCACCGGTAGACCTCCTGACGTCGGTGGGCGGCCCCCACCGCCTGCGTGAACGTCTCGAAACCCTTGTCCGCCAACAGGTTCTCCAGCTCGCGGAGGACGCGCACCGGTGCGGTGGGGTCGTTGAAGGTGGCGGTGCCGACCTGGATGGCGCTGGCCCCCGCAGCGACCAGCTCGAGCGCGTCGCGGCCGGTGCGCACTCCCCCGACCCCGATGATCGGCACCGTCCTGAACCGGCCCTCGGCCATCGCCGCGCGCACCTGCCAGATGGCCCGGACCGCGATCGGCCGGATCCCCGGACCGCTGAGCCCACCGGTCAGGCCGCCGAGCTGGGGCCGCATCCGGTCGGTGTCGATGACCATGCCCAGCAGCGTGTTGATCATGGTCAGCCCGGACGCGCCGGCCTTGACGCAGGCCGAGGCGATCGACGCGATGTCGGTGACGTCGGGGCTGAGCTTGGCGAACACCGGGATGTCGCGGGGCAGTTGCTCGCGGACGAGCGCGACGACCTTGGCCGAGGCCAGCGGGTCGATGGCGAAGACCAGCCCGCGGTTGGCGACGTTGGGGCAGGAGATGTTGACCTCGACGCCGACGACGCAGTCGAAGGCCGGGCTCTGTCGCAGTACGGCGGCCACGTCGGCGAACTCGCCGCTCGACCCGCCGGCGATGGACACGAGGACGCGGGCGCCGACCGACTTGAGCCACGCGAGGTCGTTCTCGACGAAGGCGTGGATTCCCGGGCCCTGCAACCCGATCGAGTTGAGCATCCCGCTCGGGGTCTCCGCCATCCGCGGTGTGCCGCGCCCGGACCGCGGAGCGGCCATCACCGACTTCGTGACGAAGGCGCCCAGGGTCGAGACGTCGAAGAACCGGTGCAGCTCCTTGCCGTTCGCGGCACATCCGGACGCCGTCATCAGGGGGTTCGGCAGCTCGACGTCCGCGAGCGTGACGCTCATGTCCACGCGCGCGTCGGCCATCAGTGCCCCGCCTCCGTCGGCGCGCCCACGGCGTCGGTCGGCACGAGTCCGTAGCCGTTCTCGAAGGCGTCCCACCGCACCCTGTCACCGCGGAAGACCGGTCCCTCGACGCACGACCGCACCATCCGGGTCGTCCCGTCCGGGCCGGTCACCGGCATCACGCACGTCATGCAGACCCCGACACCGCAGGCCATCGACTCCTCCACCGCGACCTGCGCCACCACGCCCTGCGCGGCGGCGACCTCGGTGATCGAGCGGAGCATGCCCATCGGGCCGCAGCCGTAGACGACGCCGGCCTGGCTCAGCCGGATCACCTGTGGCAGCACGTCGCTCACCCAGCCTCGGGTGCCGGCCGACCCGTCGTCGGTGGTCACCGTGAGACCGTCGGCCGCGCGCCGCGCCTCGACGACGCCGAACAGGCGGTCCTCGCTCGCCGCGCCGAGCACCATCTCGACGTGGCACCCCTTGGCGGCGAGCTGCTCGGCCAGCCAGAACAGCGGGGCACTCCCGTAGCCGCCCCCGACCAGCACGCACGGCACCGGCTCGTTCGGCAGCGGGAACGGCTTGCCGAGCGGGCCGACGATGTCGACCTCGTCGTGCAGCGCGAGCCGGGTGATCCACGTCGTGCCGGGCCCGTGGGCCGCGACGACGATGTCGACGGTGCCGCCGTAGGTGCCCGACGGGCTGACCTTGTGGATCGAGAAGCAGCGGCGCAGCAGGTTCGCGGAGGTGTCGCCGCCGACGGCCAGCGCGACGAACTGGCCCGGCCGGGCCAGCTCGGCGACACCGGGAGCGACGAACGTCAGGTGCTGGTATGCGCCGACCCGCCGGGTCGCGATGAGCTCACCGGTGACCTGGACGACGCCGCCGCGCGGGCCGGCCGGGGCCGAGCCGTTGACGGTCGCTCGCTCGGTCACGAGACCTCCTCACCCGCGACGGCGTGCCGGCGGAAGAGGTCGAGGTCGCGGGCGTGGTCCTGCAGTGACTTGACCCGGATCTCTCCGGTGCGCCGGGCCTCGATGCCCTGCACGGCGGCGGCGAGCTCCTGCACCGTCGTGATGATCGGCTTGTCGGCACCGGTCGTGGCGGCGCGGATCTCGTAGCCGTCGGCTCGCGCGGACTTTCCGGTCGGCGTGTTGACCACCATCGCCACCTCGCCGTCGTTGATGAGGTCGACGATCGTCGGCTCGCCCGACTCCGAGGGCTCGCGCTCCCGGATCTTGCGGACCACCTTGGACTCGATCCCGTTGCGCCGCAGCACTTCCGCGGTACCGCTGGTCGCGATGATGGTGAAGCCGAGGTCGGCCAGCCGCTTGACGGGGAAGATCATGGCCCGCTTGTCGCGGTTGGCGATCGACACGAAGACCGACCCGCTGTCCGGCAGGCCACCGCTGCTCATCTGGCTCTTGGCGAACGCCGACCCGAAGTCGCGGTCGATCCCCATGACCTCGCCGGTCGAGCGCATCTCCGGCCCGAGCAACGAGTCGACGACCTTGCCCTCGCGGGTACGGAACCGCTTGAACGGGAGGATCGCCTCCTTGACCGCCATCGGCGCGTGGTCCGGCAGCCGGCCGCCGTCGCCCTGCGGCGGGAGGATCCCCTCCTCCCGCAGCTCCTTGATCGTCGCGCCGAGCATGACCCGGGCGGCCGCCTTGGCGATCTGGACCCCGGTGGCCTTGGCCACGAACGGGACGGTCCGGGACGCGCGCGGGTTGGCCTCGAGGACGTAGAGGATGTCCTGGGCCAACGCGTACTGCACGTTCATGAGCCCGCGTACGCCGATCCCCTCGGCCAGCTTGAGCGTCGACTCGCGGACCCGCTCCAGCTCGGTCCGGCCGAGCGTGACCGGGGGCAGCGTGCAGGAGCTGTCGCCGGAGTGGATGCCGGCCTCCTCGATGTGCTCCATGATCCCGCCGAGGTACATCTCCTCGCCGTCGTAGAGCGCGTCCACGTCGATCTCGATCGCGTCGTCGAGAAAGCGGTCGACGAGGACCGGGTGCTCGGGGCTCGCGATGGTCGCGCGGGTGACGTAGGTGGCCAGGGTCTCGTCGTCGTAGACGATCTCCATGCCGCGGCCGCCGAGCACGTACGACGGACGGACGAGGACCGGGTAGCCGATCTCCTTGGCGACCTCGACGGCCTCCTCGGCGCTGTAGGCGGTGCCGTGCTTCGGGGCCGGCAGGTTCGCCTCCGCGAGGACGCGACCGAACGCGCCGCGGTCCTCCGCGAGGTTGATGGCCTCGGGGCTGGTGCCGACGATCGGGACGCCCTCGTTCTTGAGCGCCTGCGCGAGACCGAGCGGCGTCTGCCCGCCGAGCTGCACGATGACGCCGGCGATCGGCCCCGCCTGGCGCTCGACGTGGACCACCTCGAGGACGTCCTCCAGGGTGAGCGGCTCGAAGTAGAGCCGGCTGCTCGTGTCGTAGTCGGTGGATACGGTCTCGGGGTTGCAGTTGATCATCACCGTGTCGAAACCCTTGTCCCGCAACGCGAACGACGCGTGGACGCAGGAGTAGTCGAACTCGACCCCCTGGCCGATCCGGTTCGGGCCGGAGCCGAGGATGATCACCGCGGGCCGCTCCCTCGGGGCGACCTCGTTCTCCTCGTCGTACGTCGAGTAGTGGTACGGCGTGAGCGCCGCGAACTCGGCCGCGCAGGTGTCGACGGTCTTGTAGACCGGGCGGACCCCGAGCGCGTGACGGACCCCGCGGACCACTGCCTCCGGCATACCGGCCAGGGAGGCGATCTGGGCGTCCGAGAAGCCGTGCCGCTTGGCCAGCCGCAGGAGGGCGGGGCTGAGCTGCTCGGCGGCCGCGACCCGGTCGGCGACCTCGTTGATGAGCGCGATCTGGTCCAGGAACCACGGGTCGATGCCCGTGGTGGTGTGCACCAGCTCGACGGAGGCGCCGCCGCGCAGCGCCTGCTGCACGGTGACGATCCGGCCGTCGGTCGGGATCGCGGCCTGCTCGAGGAGCTCGGCCAGCCGGGCCGCCTCGTCCGGGGTCGGGCCGTCCCAGTGGAACGACGAGCCCGAGCGTTCCATCGACCGCAGCGCCTTCTGCAGCGCCTCGGTGAAGTTGCGCCCGATCGACATCGCCTCGCCGACCGACTTCATCGTCGTCGTCAGGGTCGGGTCGGCGGCCGGGAACTTCTCGAACGCGAACCGCGGCACCTTGACGACGACGTAGTCGAGGGTCGGCTCGAACGACGCCGGCGTCTCGCGGGTGATGTCGTTGGGCACCTCGTCGAGCGTGTAGCCGATGGCCATCTTCGCGGCGATCTTGGCGATCGGGAACCCGGTCGCCTTGGAGGCCAACGCGCTCGACCGCGACACGCGAGGGTTCATCTCGATGACGATGACCCGGCCGTCCTCGGGGTTGACGGCGAACTGGATGTTGCAGCCGCCGGTGTCGACCCCGACCTCGCGGATGATGGCGATGCCGATGTCGCGCAGCCGCTGGTACTCGCGGTCCGTGAGCGTGAGCGCCGGCGCCACGGTGATCGAGTCGCCGGTGTGGACGCCCATCGGGTCGAGGTTCTCGATGGAGCAGACCACCACGACGTTGTCGGCGTGGTCGCGCATCACCTCGAGCTCGTACTCCTTCCAGCCGAGGATCGACTCCTCGAGGAGGACCTCGGTGATCGGGCTGTCCTTGAGCCCCTGTCCGGCCATCCGGCGCAGCTCGGTCTCGTCGTGGGCGAAGCCCGAGCCGAGCCCGCCCATCGTGAACGACGGCCGGACGACCAGCGGGTAGCCGAGCTCGCCGGCGGCGACCAGCACCTCGTCGATCGAGTGGGCGATGAACGACCGCGCCGACTCGGCTCCGCAGCGCGCGACGACACCCTTGAACTTCTCGCGGTCCTCGCCGAGCTGGATCGCCTCGACGTTCGCGCCGATGAGCGGACAGTCGTACTTGTCGAGAACACCGTTCTCGTGCAACGCGATCGCCGTGTTGAGAGCGGTCTGGCCGCCGAGCGTCGCGAGCACCGCGTCCGGGCGCTCCTTGGCGATGATCGCCTCGACCACCTCCGGGGTGATCGGCTCGACGTAGGTCGCGTCGGCGAACTCCGGGTCGGTCATGATCGTCGCCGGGTTGCTGTTGACCAGGATCACGCGGATGCCCTCGTCGCGCAGCACCCGGCAGGCCTGGGTTCCGGAGTAGTCGAACTCGCAGGCCTGACCGATGACGATCGGCCCCGACCCGATGACCAGCACGCTGCTGATGTCGTCGCGCTTCGGCATCAGCCGCGCTCCCCCTTCGTGGCGTCCATCAACGACACGAACCGGTCGAAGAGGTATGCGGCGTCGTGCGGCCCGGCCGCGGCCTCCGGGTGGTACTGAACGGAGTACGCGGGGACGTCGAGGCACTCGATCCCCTCGACCACCTCGTCGTTGAGGCAGACGTGCGAGACCCGGGCGCGGCCGTACGGGGTGTCGCTGTCGCGGTCGATCGGCGCGTCCACCGCGAAGCCGTGGTTGTGCGCCGTCACCTCGACCTTGCCGGTGGTGCGGTCCATGACCGGCTGGTTGATCCCCCGGTGGCCGTACTTGAGCTTGTAGGTGCCGAACCCGAGGGCCCGGCCGAGCAGCTGGTTGCCGAAACAGATGCCGAAGAAGGGGATCCCCGCGTCGAGGACCTGGCGCAGGAGCGCGACCTCGGCCTCCGCCGTCGCCGGGTCGCCCGGCCCGTTGGAGAAGAACACCCCGTCCGGCTCCAGGGCGGCGACCTCGTCGAACGTGGTCCACTGCGGGAGCACGTGCACCTCGATGCCGTGCTCGGCCATCAGCTGCGGCGTCATCGCCTTGATCCCGAGGTCGATCGCGGCGACGCGGAACCGCTTCTCTCCCACTGCTTCCACGACGTAGGGCTGGGTGGTCGAGACCTCACCGGCCAGGGCTGCCCCGGCCATCGAGGGGGCCGTGCGCACGCGGTCGGCCAGCACCGTCGGCGACGCATCCGCATACTCCTCACCGCTGAAGATCCCCACCCTCATGGCGCCCCGATCCCGAAGGTGGCGGGTCAGGGCGCGCGTGTCGATCCCGCTGATCCCCACGACGCCCTGGTCCCGCAGGTCGTCCTCCAGCGGCTTGGTCGACCGCCAGCTGGACGGGCGCAGCGCCGGGTCGCGGACGACGTAGCCGGACACCCAGATGCGAGTCGACTCGGGGTCCTCGGTGTTGATCCCGGTGTTGCCGACATGCGGCGCCGTCATGACGACGACCTGACGGTGGTAGCTCGGGTCGGTCAGCGTCTCCTGGTAGCCGGTCATCCCGGTCGAGAACACCGCCTCCCCGACCGTCTCGCCGACCGCGCCGTAGGCGTCGCCGCGGAAGGTCCGGCCGTCCTCGAGGACGAGGAGGGCAGGCTCCCGGTCGAGCAGCAGGTTGGTCACAGGGGGCCTCCGACGAGCTCGGGGATGAGGGCGTGGCCGTCACGGGCGCTGCACGCCCCGCGGATGAAGGTCGCGACGACGCGGCCGGTCAGCGTGTGGCCGTGCCAGGGGTTGTTGCGGGACAGCGAGTGCGAGGCGTCGCGGTCGACAGTCCAGGTCGCGGTGGGGTCGACGAGGGTGAGGTTGGCCGGTGACCCGGCCGCGAGCGGCTGACCGTGTCCGTCCAGCCGGGCGATCCGGGCCGGGTTGACCGACATGACGCGGGCGACGCCGGCCCAGTCGAGCAGCCCGCTCTTGACCATGACCTCGCTGACCACCCCCAGCGCCGTCTCGAGGCCGAGCATCCCCGGCGCAGCGTCGACGAAGGCGTGCTCCTTGTCGTGCCGCGCGTGCGGCGCGTGGTCGGTGGCGACCGCGTCGATGGTCCCGTCGGCGAGCCCTTCGCGGAGCGCGCGGACGTCCTCCTCGGGCCGCAGCGGCGGGTTGACCTTCCAGACCGGGTCGTAGGACGAGAGCAGGTCGTGGGTGAGCAGCAGGTGGTGCGGCGTCACCTCGGCGGTGACGTCGACGCCCTGCGCCTTCGCCCACCGGATCACCTCGACCGAGCCGGCCGTCGAGACGTGGGCGATGTGGACCCGGCTGCCGGTGTGCCGCGCGAGCATGACGTCGCGGGCCACGATCGACTCCTCGGCGATCCCGGGCCAGCCGGCCAGACCGAGCCGGCCGGAGAGCTCGCTCTCGTGCGCGCAGGCGTCGGGACCGGCGAGGCGCGGGTCCTGCGCGTGCTGGCTGATGACGCCGCCGAACGCCTTGACGTACTCCAGGGCGCGGCGCATGACCCGCGCGTCCGCGACGCAGTGCCCGTCGTCGGAGAAGACCCGGACCCGGGCCCGCGAGCGCGCCATGAGGCCCAGCTCGGCCAGCTCCTCGCCGGCGAGGGCCTTGGTGACGGCGCCGACCGGCTGGACGTCGACGAGGTGCGTCGCCCGACCGAGGTCGTAGACGTGGTTCGCGGCCTCGGCGGTGTCGGTGACGGGGGTGGTGTTGGCCATGGCGAGGATCGCGGTGAAACCGCCGGCGGCCGCCGCCTCGGCTCCGGTGGCGACGGTCTCGGCGTCCTCGCGGCCCGGTTCGCGCAGGTGGACGTGGAGGTCGACGAGACCGGGCAGCGCGACCAGGCCGTCGGCCTCGACGACGCCGGTGTCGGCGTCGGGGCTCAGTGACCCGACCTCGACGATCCGGTCGCCGTCGATGAGCAGGTCGGCGGCCTGGCCGCCGAGGAGCCGGGCTCCCTTGACGAGCGTCTTCACGCGGCCTCCCCGGTCTCGCCGCTGAGCAGGTGGTAGAGCACGGCCATCCGCACCGCGACGCCGGCCGAGACCTGGTCCAGGACAACGGCGTTGGGCGAGTCGGCGACATCGGCGGCGATCTCCAGGCCGCGGTTCATGGGACCCGGGTGAAGGATCGCGACGTCCGGGTTGGCGGCGGTGAGCCGACGCATACGGTCGCGGGTGAGGCCGTAGGTGACGGTGTACTCGCGGGCCGTGGGGAAGTATCCGCCACTCATCCGCTCGCGTTGGACGCGCAGCATCATCACGGCGTCGACCGGACCGTGGGTGCCGCCGCCCTCGAGCACCTCGTCGAGGTCCCAGGACGCGGCGAACCCGTCGGTCTTCGACCAGTCCGCGATGCCGCTCGGCATGAGGGTCGGTGGCGCGACGACGGTGACATGCGCGCCGAGCCGGCCGAGGGTGATGACGTTGGAGCGGAACACCCGGGAGTGGGTCAGGTCGCCGACGATGGCGACGTGCCGGCCGTCGAGGTCACCGATCCGGTTGCGGAGGGCGTAGGCGTCGAGCAGCGCCTGTGTGGGGTGCTCGTGGGTGCCGTCCCCGGCGTTGATGACGCTGGCGTCGACCCACTGGGCCACCTGCTGGCACGCGCCCGAGGCGTGGTGCCGGATGACCAGGGCGTCGACGGCCATGGCGTCGATCGTGCGGACGGTGTCGCGCAGCGACTCGCCCTTGCTCGTCGAGGAGCCCTTGCCGGTGATGTTGATGGTGTCGGCGGACATCCACTTGCCGGCGATCTCGAACGAGCTGCGGGTCCGGGTGGAGTCCTCGAAGAAGAGGTTGATGATGGTCCGGCCGCGCAGGGTCGGGATCTTCTTGACGTCGCGCTTCTGCACGTCGTGCATCGACTCGGCGGTGGCGAGGATGGTCTCGACGTCGTCGCGGCTCAGGTCCGCCGAGGACAGCAGGTGCCGGTTCACCGGTCCCCTCCTTCGATGGTCACCGAGTCTTCGCCGTCGATCTCGGTCAGGTGGACGCGGACGCGCTCCGAGGAGGACGTCGGCAGGTTCTTCCCGACGTGGTCGGCGCGGATCGGGAGCTCGCGGTGGCCCCGGTCGACGAGGACGGCGAGCCGCACGGTTCGCGGGCGGCCGAGCTCGGCGAGCGCCTCCAGGGCGGCGCGGATGGTCCGGCCGTGGAACAGGACGTCGTCGACGAGCACCACGACCTTGTCGTCGATCCCGCCGGGTGGGATGTCGGTGCGGGCCAGCGGGCGGACCGGCTGGTGGCGCAGGTCGTCGCGGTGCATCGTCACGTCGAGGCTGCCGACGGGCACGTGGGCGCCCTCGACCTCGGCCATGGCGACGCCGAGACGCTGGGCGAGCGGCACGCCGCGGGACGGGATGCCGAGCAGGACGAGGTCGTCGGCACCCTTGTTGCGCTCGAGGATCTCGTGGGCGATCCGGCGCAGCGCACGGGAGACGTCGCCGGAGGTGAGCACCTCACGCGCGGTCGTGCCGCTGGCGTCGAGGGCTGGTGTGTCGGTCCGAGCTGGCTGGGCAGCAGCCACCACCTGACCTCCTTCCCCGCCTCACAGGACGGTGGTTAAAGGATGTCGTCGGGGCGTCACTCTACCCGGCGGTCGACGCCGGTGCCGACCCGGCCACGCCGACCGGACCGAGCCGAACCGATCGGTCAGGCGAACGTCGCCTTGAGGTACCGCGTCAGCGAGTCCACGTCGGCCGCGTCACCCCGGTAGCCGAGGTAGCCGTCCGGGCGCAGCACGAAGACCTGGCCGTCGGTCGCGTGGTACGCCGCCGCGAACTCACCGTCGCCGTCGCGCAGGACCGGGATGAGCGTCCGGCCGGTGTCGGCGTCGGGCGAGGCGACGAGATAGGCGTCCATCTCGTCGTGCGACCCCTCGACAGCGGCGGCGACCGCAGCCTCGAGGTCGGCGACCCCGGAGGTGCCGTCACCCGCATACCCGATCATCGTGTGCCGGTCGCGGCCGAGCACGGTGTAGAGCCGGATCGAGCCGGTGACTGCCGGCCGGGTGAGCCCGGTGGCGTCGGGAGCGCGGGTGCCCGGGAACGGTGTCGCGTCCTCGGGGCCGGCGATGAGCGGGCTGTCGTCGTAGTCGATGAGCAGCTGGCCCTCGCGCCGGATCACGAAGGTCGGGTCGTTCGAGTCGGCGCCGATCCCCTCGCGGGCGCTGCGGACGGTGCGACCGACGACCTCCTCGCCGACCGGGCGCCGTTCCGCGTCGTAGCTCTCGAGCAGCGTCGCGGACGCCTTGCCCGACACCGTCAGCGCCAGCTTCCAGGCCAGGTTGTGCGCGTCCTGGATGCCGGTGTTCATGCCCTGCGCGCCCGTCGGCGGGTGGATGTGGGCGGCGTCGCCGGCGACGAAGACGCGCCCGACCGAGTACCGGTCGACGATGCGGTGGCTGATCCGGAACACCGAGGACCACCGCAGGTTGCGGGCGGTCGCGGGTTCGGGGGCGAGCCGGTCGATGACGGTCTGGATGTCCTCCAGAGTCGGTGTTCCGCCCGAGCCGAAGCCGTGGTCGATCCCGTCCCCGCCGCCGGCCGCCGTCGACAGGTGCGTCGGCACGAGCATCGACATGCGGTAACGCCCGTCGCCCTTCAGCGGGATGGCAACGAGGCCGTCGACCGTGCCGTCCTCCAGGGTGTGCGTCGAGCGGACAGCGAGTCCAGGCGGGATGGACCAGTCGACCTCGACGTCGCCGAGCATGTACTGCTCGGCGAACGCCCCACCCTCGAAGCTGAGCCCCAGGGTCTTGCGGACGACGCTGTGCGCACCGTCGGCGCCGACCAGGTATGCGACGCGCACGGTCTCCTCGCCGTCGGGCCCTTCGAGCGTGGCCGTCACGCCCTCGTCGTCCTGCTCGAAGCCGACCAGCCGGATGCCGCGCTCGATCTGGGTTCCGAGCCCCGCGAGCCGTTCCCGCAGGATCCGCTCGGTCTCGTACTGCGGGATGCCGATGAACCCGAAGGGGATGTCGGGCAGCGACGGCCAGGCCAGTCGGTTGACCTCCTGGCCGTCGACGTACACGATCTGGCCGCCGAACTCGACCGCCTCGTCCAGCACCTGGCGCAGGACTCCCATGCCCTCGAAGATCTCCAGGGTCCGGGGCTGGACGCCGACGGCCTTGGCGTACTGCGGCGGTTCGAGCATCTGGTCGACGATGCGACAGGCGATGCCCCGGCGTCGTAGCTCGACGGCCGCGGTGAGACCGACCGGACCTGCCCCTGCCACCAGGACTGCGATGTCACCCATGACCGTTCCTCTCGCCGACGATGGCGGCCATTCTTCTGGGTGTGGTGGGGCGTTTGTAGCGGTTTGGCGAGGTTGGGCGGGCGGGTCGAGCGACGCCTAGGCTCGGCGCGTGCCGAACGAGGTGGACCGCCAGATCATCGTCATCACGGGGGGTGCCGGCCGGATCGGTGGCTTCCTGCGGGCCGGGCTGGCGCGGCCGGGCCGCACGGTGCGGCTCCTCGACGCGGTGTCGCCGGCGGACCTCACGGACGACGAGGAGGCGTTCGTCGGGTCGGTGGCGGACGGCGACCTCGTGCGGCGCGCCGTGGCCGGGGCTGACGCGGTGGTGCACCTGGCCGGCATACCCACCGAGGGGCCGTGGGCGGACATTCTCGACGTCAACGTGACCGGCTCGCAGACCGTCCTGCACGCGGCCGCCGAGGCGGGGGTTCGGACCGTCGTCGTCGCGTCGAGCAACCACGCGGCCGGGTTCTGGGAGCGGCCGACCGACGGCTCGCTGCTGCCCGACGACGTGGCCCCCAGACCGGACTCGTACTACGGCTGGAGCAAGGCGGCGGTCGAGAGCCTCGGCCGGCTGTACCACGAGCGGTACGGCCTGACCGTGGTCAACCTGAGGATCGGCTGGTGCTCGCGGCACCCGTACGACCGGCGCGGCGCGGAGATCTGGCTCTCCCCCGACGACGTGGGACGGCTGGTCGAGGCGGCGATCGCGGCGGGGGTGACCGGGTTCCACACCGTGTGGGGCGTGTCCGCCAACACGAGGTCGTGGTGGTCGCCGGCCGGCGGCGAGGCGATCGGGTACCGGCCGCAGGACGACTCGGAGGCGTACGCGTCGGAGTTCGCGGACTCGGAGGACGTCCACCCGGCTGCGCTCGGCGGTGAGTTCATCAGCAACCCGCTGGGCCACCCGCTCTGACGTCCGTCTGCGCTGACCCTGTGGTCAGCGCGCGCACCGTGCACGGTCTGCGCACCGGCCGCAGCCTCTGCGCACACCTTGTGCGGGACGAATCGGGGTGGGGGGCTAGACGAGGGTGGGCTTGACCTCGGCCAGCCTCGCGAGGAGGCCGTTGACGAACCCTGGGGAGTCGTCGGTCGAGAGGGACCGGGCCAGCTCCACGGCCTCGGAGATCGCCACCGCGTCGGGGACGTGGTCGTTCCAGACGACCTCCCACGCGCCGAGCCGCAGGATGGCGCGGTCGACGCCGGGCATCCGGGGCAACGTCCACCCGTGCGAGTACGTCGTGAGCAGCTCGTCGATCTCGGCCCAGTGCGCGACGACGCCCTCGACGAGCTCGACCGAGTACGGGTTCAGCGGCGGCTGGTCGCCCGAGTCCGCCTGCCGCTCGGCGAGCAGGGTCGTGACGTTGAGGCCGCGCTGGTCGGCCTCGAACAGCAGGTCCAGTGCGCGCTTACGGGCTTTCGATCGAGCGGCCACCAGTCAGTTGACGCGGCCCAGGTAGGAGCCGTCGCGGGTGTCGACCTTGACCCGCGTACCCGTCTCGAGGAACAGCGGGACCGCGATCTGGGCACCGGTCTCGAGGGTGGCCGGCTTGGTGCCGCCGGTGGACCGGTCGCCCTGCAGGCCGGGCTCGGTATGCGTGATCTCGAGGACCACGGACGCCGGCAGCTCGACGTAGAGCGGCGCCCCGTCGTGGGTGGCGACGATGGCGTTCTGGTTCTCCAGCATGTAGTCCGCGGCCGACCCGACCACGTCGGTGCCGACCTGCACCTGGTCGTAGGTGTCGGTGTCCATGAAGACGTAGTCCGACCCGTCCTTGTAGAGGTACTGCATCGTCCGCTTGTCGACGTTGGCGGACTCGACCTTGGTGCCCGCGTTGAAGGTCTTGTCGACCACCTTGCCGGACAGCACGGCCTTGAGCTTCGTCCGCACGAAGGCCGGGCCCTTGCCGGGCTTGACGTGCTGGAACTCGACGACGGACCACAGCTGCCCGTCGATGTTGAGCACCATGCCGTTCTTGAGGTCGTTCGTGCTGGCCATGAGGAGTGAGGGTTCGCTTTCGGTCGTGGTACTGGATCGCGTATGCCAGCCGTCGAGTCTACCGGGGCAGATGCGTCCCGAAGAACGCGTCGATCCGCTGCCAGGCGTCGGCCGCGGACTCGGGCTCCGGACCGACGTTCGCCAGCCGGAACACCGGTGCCAGCCACCACGGGCCGACGTCGGCGTCGTTGAGGAACGAGTGCCCGGCGTTCGGGTACTGCTTCACGTCGTGCTCCACGCCGAGCCGGGTGAGGTGGTACTCCAGCTGGGCCGGCACCTTCTCGTTGCCGCGGTCGCGGGCACCGTAGCTCGCGACGATCGGGCAGGCGCCCTCCAGCGCCTCGGGCGAGCTGGGCAGCATCCCGTAGTTGTCGGCCGCCACCCGGAACCCGTGCTTCGGCGCCGCACACATCAGGGCGAACCCGCCGCCCATGCAGAAGCCGATGATCCCGATGTCCTCGCTGGTGTCGTCCCGGTCCAGGAGCCACTGACGGGCGGCGGCGATGTCCTGGTAGGCGCGCCCGTGACCGCTCTGCAACGCCTGGAAGGTGGCCTTGAGGCACTTGCGGGGCCCACCTTCGCTGAACAGGTCCGGCATGACGACGGAGTAGCCGAGGGCGGCCATCCGGTCCGCCGACCGCTTGTTCACGTCGTCGGGCCCGAAGATCTCGTGGACGACGACGACGCCGGGGAGCTTCTCGTCGCCCGGCGGACGCACCGCATACCCCTGCAGGTGCGGCGATCCCCCGGTCGCCGCACTGAGCGCGGAGAGGTCCACCATCGTCCCGATCGGCGCGTCCGTCATGCGACGACCCAACCACAGGTCCCGGCGGTCATACCCCGACGGTCAACGCCGAGGTGTAGCCGGACGAGGTGTTGCCGGACATCGTCGCGATCTGGTGGATGCCCGCGTCGTTGCCGAAGACGTTGTCGCGCTGCAGCGACACCTGTGAGAGGTTGCGGACACTCGCCGAGTAGCCGTCCGTCGCGTAGACGGCGTCACAGGCCTCCTGGGGCAGCGCGATCTGGGAGGTCTTGACGATCGGCCCGGACGAGGTCGCGTCGGCGACGCTGGAGTAGACCTCGAAGTGGATGTGCGGCCAGCGGCCCGAGTAGCAGGCCGGGAAGATCGACGTGAAGGTCACCGTCCCGGTCGCGTCCGTCTCCTGGACGCCGCGAAGATAGTTCTCCCCGGTGACGGCGCGCGAGTAGAGCGAGTACTGGCCCTCGCGGTCGCAGTGCCACAGGTAGACCGCGGCCCCGGTCTTGGCCGCCCCGGTCGAGGTGTCGCGGACGGTGAGCTTGATGGTCAGCGGCACGCCGGCCGCGGTCGTCGTCGACGAGCCGAAGCTGGACCGGATGTCGGAGCGCACGATGCCGGAGTCGTCGAGGACGTTGACGCCGTTGGACCCGTCGGCGGGGTACGGTCCGCCCGTCTCGTCGGGCACCTCGGTGAGCGTGCCGTCGGCGCTCGCGGAGGTCGTCGACGAGCTGCTCGAGCTGCCCGACGTGCCGCTCGACGTCGTCGACGAGGAGGAGCCGGTCGCGGTGGTCCCGGTGCCCGTGCTGCAGGCAGCCAGCGCCGCGAGCGCCCCGACGCCGCCGAGGAGACCGAGCGCGCGGCGCCGGTTCATCGTGCCCAGGTCGTACAGCAGGCCGCGGTCGTGGTCGTGGATCTCGTTGCCGTCGGCGTCGACCCAGTCGGACTCACGTCGGGTGACGGCGTCGGTGAGGGCGGCGTGGCGGTCGTTACGTCTCGTCGTCATGGAAGGAGCCTCGTCGGGGTGCCCATGGGTCTCCTAGGCGATTTCTGTGCGGCTCTTGTGAGGCGGTCAGTCGCCGACGAGGTCGTATGCCTCGCGCAGCATCGCGTCGGGTGGCCCCTCCAGCCGCACCGGCACGGCGACGTCGTCGAGGACGACGAACCGCAGGCGCGAGCCGCGAGCCTTCTTGTCGCGACGCATGGCCGTGACCAGCTCGTCCCAGCGGTCCGGTGCGTAGGTCACCGGCAGGCCGAGGCTGGTGAGGATCGCCCGGTGCCGGTCGACCAGCGACGGCGCGAGGTGGCCGGACAGCCGGCCGAGCTCGGCCGCGAAGATCATCCCGACGCTGACCGCCTCGCCGTGGCGCCAGCGGTACCCCTCGACCTGCTCGACCGCGTGCCCGAACGTGTGCCCGTAGTTGAGGATCTCCCGCAGCTCGATCTCGCGCAGGTCGGCGGTGACGACGTCGGCCTTGACCCGGATGGCCCGCTCGACGAGCTGGCGCAGGAACGGTCCCTCGACGTCGACCGCGGCCACCGGGTCGGCCTCGACCAGCTCGAGGATGCGCGGGTCGGCGATGAACCCGCACTTGACGACCTCGGCCATCCCCGCCACGAGGTCGGGTCGCGGCAGGGTGGCGAGCGCGTCGAGGTCGCAGAGCACGCCCGCCGCCGGGTGGAACGAGCCGACGAGGTTCTTGCCCTCGGGGGTGTTGATCCCCGTCTTCCCGCCGACGGCCGCGTCGACCATCGCGAGCAGCGTGGTCGGGACCTGGACGACCCGGACCCCGCGCAGCCACGTGGCCGCGACGAAGCCCGCGAGGTCGGTGACGGTGCCGCCCCCGACGCCGACGACCGCATCGGTCCGGGTGAACCCGGCCTGGCCGAGCGCGCCCCAGAGCTCGGCGGCGACGGCGGCGCTCTTGGCCTCCTCCGCGTCCGGAACCACGGCGAGGTACGCGTCGAGGCCGGCCTCGCGGGCGGCGTCGGCGACCCGTTGCGCCCAGACCGCGAGCGTCGGCGGGTGGACGACGAGGACGCGTTCGACGGCGTCGCCCAGCAGGGGTACGACCGCCTCGACGACCCCGTGACCGACGACCACCTCGTACGCGTCGTCGCCCGAGCCGACGGGGATGCTGGTCAGCGGGCCGGTCACCGCTCGGCCCCCGGTCCGGGTCGTCCGACGCCCAGCGCGCTCGCGACCTCGGCCGCCACGTCCTCCGGTGTCCGGCCGGCGGTGTCGGCCCGGAGCGTGGCCACCGCCTCGTAGAGCGCGCGGCGCACGTTCATCATCGCCACCCAGGACGCGCGCGGGTTGACCGCGAGCAGCGGGCGGGACTGGTCGAACCCGATCCGCTTGGACGCGTCGGCGATGCCCACGTCGAGGAAGACGACGGTGTGGCCCTCGAGCAGCTCGGCCGCTCCGGGCTGTACCGGCGCCCCGCCGCCGAGGGCGACGACACCACGCTCCTCGGCGAGCGCCCGGGTCACCTCGACCCGCTCCAGCTCCCGGAACGCCGCCTCGCCGTCCTCGACGAACAGGTCCGCGATGCTCCGACCGACGGAGCGGACGATCGCCTCGTCGGTGTCGTGGAAGGGAACGCCGAGCAGGTCGGCGAGCGCCCGGCCGGTCACGGTCTTGCCCGACCCGGGCGGCCCGACGATGACCGCGACCGGACGGTCTCCGGCGGTCACCACGACCGCAGTCGGTCGGGGATCGCGGCCAGGTAGCCGTCGTGGTTGCGGGCGGTCTCGGTGACGCTGTCGCCGCCGAACTTCTCCACGCACGCCTGGGCCAGCACCAGCGCCACCATGGCCTCCGCGACCACGCCGGCGGCCGGGACGGCGCACACGTCGGACCGCTGGTGGATCGCCTTGGCCGGTTCGTCGCCGGCGATGTCGACGGTGTCGAGCGAGCGCGGGACGGTCGAGATGGGCTTCATGGCGGCGCGCACCCGGAGCACCTCGCCGGTCGACATCCCGCCCTCCGTGCCACCGGACCGGCCGGTTCGCCGCCTGATCGCCCCTGCGGCGTCGCGCTCCATCTCGTCATGGGCCTGTGAGCCGCGCCGGCGGGCGGTGGTGAACCCGTCGCCGACCTCGACGCCCTTGATCGCCTGGATCCCCATCAAGCCCGCGGCGAGCTGCGCGTCGAGCCGCCGGTCCCAGTGCACGTGCGAGCCGAGGCCCGGCGGGACGCCGTAGGCGACGACCTCGACGACGCCGCCCAGGGTGTCGCCGTCCTTCCTGGCGGCCTCGACCTCGGCCACCATGGCGGCCGACCCGGCGGCGTCGAGCGTCCGCACCGGGTCGGCGTCCAGCCGGTCGACGTCGTCGGGAGTCGGCAGCTCGGCGTCCTCACCGACCCCGGCGGTCCCGATCGCCACGGTGTGCGACACCAGGCGGATGCCGTAGGCCTGCTCGAGGAACGCCGACGCCACCGCGCCCAGCGCCACCCGGGCGGCAGTCTCGCGCGCGGAGGCGCGCTCCAGGATCGGGCGCGCGTCCTCGAACCCGTACTTCTGCATCCCCACGAGGTCCGCGTGGCCGGGCCGAGGGCGGGTGAGCGGCCGGTTCCGGGCGACCTCCTTCTCCGCGTTGACGTCGTCGGCGGCTGCCAGCGCCGCCTCGTCGACCGGGTCGGGACTCATCACCGTCTCCCACTTGGGCCACTCGGTGTTGCCGATCCGGATGGCCAGAGGCGACCCGAGGGTGAGCCCGTGCCGCAGGCCGCCGAGGAACTCGACGTCGTCCTGCTCGAAGGACATCCGCGCGCCCCGCCCGAACCCCAGCCGCCGACGCGCCAGCGCGGCCGCGACGTCACGGGTGGTCACCTGGACCCCGGCGGGGAGGCCCTCGATCACCGCGACGAGCGCCGGGCCGTGGGACTCACCGGCGGTCAACCAACGCAGCATGCGGCGATCTTGCCACGCACCGGACGCCCGCCTCTGAAGCCGTCCGCAAGGCTGGACGAGCGAGAACCTCACCCGCAGCGAAGCCGGGTCAGATGGGTATGCGGAGTCCGCCGTCGGCGGGATCGTGGACGCTCCTGTACTCCAGGGGGTCGAAAAGTCCCCACACTCCGCGCTGCCGTCCAGCAGCGCCCTTACGGGGAAGCTCGCGGGGCTAGACGAGCTGGAAGCGCACCAGCAGCGCGAGCAGCGCGCCGACGACGATGAACGGCCCGAACGCGATGTGGCTGCGGAGCGTCAGCCGTCGGGTGGCCAGGCCCACCAGCGCGACGACACCCGAGACGAGGTAGGCCGCGACGAACCCGAGGATCGGCACGCCCCACGCGAGGTAGCCCAGTGGCAGCGCCACCAGCCCACCCAGCGTCGCGTCGCCCAGGCCGAGCCCGCCCGGGACGATGAAGGCGAGCACCGCATACACGAGCCACCCGGCGACGCCACAGATCACGCCCCGCAGCAACGCACCCCAGTCCCCCGTCGTCGCGGAGGCCACCGTCAGCAGCACGAGCAGCCCGGGGATGACCGGCAGCGTCAGCCCCTCCGGCAGCCGGTGGGTGTCGAGGTCGATCCAGAACAGCGCCACGCCGGCCCACGCGAGCAGCAGGTATGCGGGCAGTGCCGCACCCTGTGACAGGCCGCCGAGGCGCCAGGCCAGGACGCCCCACAGCACCGGGACCGCGACGGCGAGCAGGGCGGCCGGTCCCGGCAGCGGCCGCTCGGTCTCGTCGTCGAGCCGGTATCCGCCGGTGCCGAGCTCGCGGGCCAGCAGCCACCCGACCCCGGCTCCGGCCACCGTGACGACCGCGACGAGCCACCAGGGCGCGGGGACGGCGGGTGCGAAGGTCATGGACGGACCAGGCCGACGGCCGAGCGCATCGCCTCCAGCGGCGCCGGGTGGCCGGTCATCATCCGGAACTGCTCGGCCGCCTGGTGCAGGAGCATCGCCGCTCCGGGAGCGACCGCATACCCCCGCTCAGGTGCCAGCTCCGTGAACGCGCTGGGCGTGCCGTAGACGACATCGAGGACCGCACCGCGGCCCGGCGGGAGGGTGGCCGCGGCCTCGGAGCGGTCCCCGGGCACGGTCGAGACGATGACGTCGACGCCGCCGGGCCAGTCGCCGATGTCGCGGCGTGCAACGAGGAGCCCGGACGCCTGTGCCTGCTCCAGGGTGGCGCCGCGGACCTCGCCGCGCACCATGAAGTCCACCCGCGTGGCGCCGAGGGCGACGAACGCCGCGACGACCGACCGGGCGGTGGCCCCCGACCCCACGACGACCGGCCGCTCGGCGTGCTCGACGCCGACCTCGGCCAGCGCCCCGAGCACTCCGACGACGTCGGTGTTGTCGGCGTCCCACCCGCCGTCGGCGCGCCGGAGCAGGGTGTTGATCGACCCTGTGTCGCGGGCCACGTCGGACACGGTGGTCGCCACCTCGAAGGCCACCTCCTTGAGCGGCCGCGTCAGCGACAGGCCGCGCCACTCCGGGCCCAGCCCGGCGACGAACTCGACCAGCTCGTGCTCGGCCACGTCGGCGCGGGTGTACTCCCACTCGTCCAGGCCGAGGGCGCGGTAGCCGGCCGTGTGGAGCGCCGGCGAGAGCGAGTGGGCGATGGGCGAGCCGAGGACGGCGGCCCGTTCAGCCATCGGCCCGACGGTGGTGCGGGTCGGTCAGCACTTGCCCGTGTTCGCCTGGCACCAGGCCTGGAACTCCTTGACGTACTGGTCGTGCTCGTCCTGCGTCACGGCGAACTTGGTCTCGCCGGTGCTCGGGTTGGTGGTGACCCAGTACATCCACGGGCCGTCGGCGGGATGCAGCGCCGCCTCGATCGCCGACGCGCTGGGGTTGCCGATCGGCCCGGCCGGCAGACCCCCGTTGGCGTAGGTGTTGTACGGGTTCTTGTCGGCCCGCTCCGCGTCGGTCGTGGTCAGGGCCCGCTTCTGGACGCCGTAGTTAACTGTCGAGTCGAGCTGGAGGTTCATGCCCTTGTCGATGCGGTTCTGGATCACCCGGGCCTGCTTCTCGCGGTCCTCGGTGCTGCGACCCTCGGCCTCGAGGAGGCTCGCGGTGATGATGACCTTCTCCATGTCGTCCGGGGCGACGCCCCTTGGCGGTCAACGTCGAGACCGCCTTCTGGACCATCTGCCGCATCTGCTCGGTCGGCGAGGAGTCCTTGGCGAACTCGTAGGTGGCCGGGAAGAGGTACCCCTCGACGTTGCCCTTGGCCGAGGCCGGCAGGCCCAGGGCCGTGGCGTCCTTCGCGGCCGCCTCGTAGTCGGCGACCGGCTTGCCGCTGGCCTTGGCGAGGATGGCGAGCACCTCGGACTTCCAGCGGCCCTCGGGGATGGTGACCATGGGCACCGTGCGGTTCGCGGGGTTGGCGAGGAGGGTGACGGCGTCGGAGGCCTTCATCTCCTTCTTCAGCGTGTACTCGCCGGGCTGGATGGCGGCGCTGGCCGGATTGTCGGCGGCCGCGTCGGTGAACGCCTTGGCCGTCTTGACCACGCCTGCGGCGAAGAGGGTGTTGGCGATGGCCCGGCCCGTGTCTCCGGGGTTGACCGTGACCTGGACCTCGGCGGTGCCGGGTCCGGGGTAGTCGGTGTCGCCGCCGAAGCCGGAGAAGACCGGCTTGAGCACGGTCACCGCCGCGAAGGCGGCCGCGCCGATGAGGGCGATCGCGACGACGAAGACCAGCAGCCGCTTCGCGGTCCGGCCGCCCCGGCCCTTCCGGCGGGAATGCCGGTCGGCGCGTCCCGGCTCGTGGGAGGCCGGGTCGTCGAACGGGTCGTAGTCGTGCTCGTCGTGCTCGTCGTGCTCGTCGTACAGCGCGCCGTGCTCGTCGTACTCGTGGAGGACGCCGTGCTCGTCGTAGCCCGCCCCCCGGTCATGGTCCACGTCATGGTCCACGTCATGGACCGAGTCATAGGCGACATGGTCGCCGGAGCCGGACGCGGGGTCGCGTCGGTCGGTCATGCTCGGTCCTTCTGTCGGGGGCGGCGCCGCAGAGGGTCGACCCTCGTGCCGGGCGCACGTCCCGTGGCGCGCTCACCGTCGAGCGCGGACTGGAGAATGAGCACCGCGGCCGCCTGGTCGACGACACTGCGTTGTGAACGGCCTGCCACTCCGCTCTCGCGTAGTCTGCGGTGCGACTCGACGGTGGTCAAGCGCTCGTCGACGAGCCGGACGGGCACCGGGTCGACGAGCCGGGCGACGTCGGACGCATACGCCCGGGCCAGTGCGGCCGCCTCTCCCTCGGCCCCGGACAGGTGTCGCGGCAGCCCGACGACGACCTCGACGGCGTCGAGGTCGTGAGCCAGGGCGGCGATCCGGGCGAGGTCGGTGCGGGCATCCGTGACGTCCCTCGGCACCGTCTCGACCGGGGACGCGAGCAGCCCCGACGGGTCGCTGGCCGCGAGACCGACGCGGACCGACCCGACGTCGACACCCAGCCGGACACCTGCTCGTACCATCGGCTCATTCGACCACAGGACCGGCGTGCGGAGCGGCCGACTCACGGTCAGCCGGTGCGCCCGCGCAGGGCGTCCTCGACCGCTCCGAGGGCCGCGGAGACCTTCGACGGGTCGGTGCCACCGCCCTGCGCGAGGTCGTCCTTGCCGCCCCCGCCACCCCCGAGGACCTGGGCGGCGACCCGCACCAACGGACCGGCCGTCACTCCCGCCTCACGGGCCCCAGGGGTTGTCGCGACGACGACGACCGGACGGCCCGCCGCCGCCGACGCCATGGCCACGACCGCCGCTCGGTCGCCGCCGAGCCGGTTCCGGACGTCGAGGACGAGGCTGCGCAGGTCGTCGGCCGCGAGGTCACCGGCGTCGTGGGTCACCAGCGCGACCCCGCCGAAGTCGCGCGCGCTGGAGACCAGCCCGGAGGCCGCCCCGAGCGCCTTCTCCTGACGGGCGGCGGCGATCTCGCGCTCCGCCTCCTTCAGCCGGCCGAGGATCCCGGCAACTCGCTCGGGCAGCTCCTCCGGACGCGCCTGCAGCGCCTCGGTCAGCTGCCCGACGATCGCGTGCTCGCGGGCGAGGAAGGAGTAGGCGTCGACGCCCACCAGCGCCTCCACCCGCCGGACGCCGGAGCCGATCGAGGACTCCCCCAGCAGCTTGACGACGCCGAGCTGGCCGGAGCGCTGCGCGTGGGTACCGCCGCAGAGCTCGCGGGCCCAGTCGCCGACCGAGATGACCCGGACCGCGTCGCCGTACTTCTCCCCGAACAGCGCCATCGCGCCGGCGTCCCGAGCCTGTTGCTGGGTCATCACCTCGGCCGTCACGGGCAGGTCGTCGAGCAGCAGCGCGTTGACCTTGGCCTCGACGTCACGCAGCACCGACTTGGGCACCGCGGACTGGGCGTTGAAGTCGAACCGGAAGCGGCCGGGCGCGTTCTCCGAACCCGCCTGGGTCGCGGTGTCGCCGAGGGCCTCACGAATCGCCTTGTGCACCATGTGCGTCCCCGTGTGGGCGCGGGAGATCGACTTGCGGCGCTCGATGTCGACCTCGGAGAGGGCCAGGGCGCCCGGGACGACCTCGCCGAGGACCACGGTCGCCCGGTGCGTGACGACCCCGCCGATCGGGGACTGGACGTCGCGCACCTCGATGACGGCGCCGTTGTCCAGCTCGATCCGGCCACCGTCGGCGAGCTGTCCACCGCCCTCCGCGTAGAACGGGGTGCGGTCGAGGACCAGCTCGATGTCGTCGCCGGGTCCGGCGGCCTCGACCTTCTCGCCGTCGCGGACGATCCCCGCGACCCGGCCCTCGGAGACGACCTCGTCGTACCCGGTGAACTCGACCGCTCGGCCCATCCCCTCGGCGATCCGCCGGTAGACCGAGGTGTCGACGTGCCCCTGCTTGCGCGCCTTGGCGTCGGCCCGGGCCCGGTCCTTCTGCTCCTGCATGAGCCGGCGGAACCCGGCCTCGTCGACGGCCACGCCCTGCTCGGCCGCCATCTCGAGGGTGAGGTCGATGGGGAAGCCGTAGGTGTCGTGGAGCGCGAACGCCTGCGACCCGGTCAGCTCCGGCCTGTGGTCGGGGGTCCCAGGGCTCGCGGACTTCACCCGCGCGACAGCGGTGTCGAGGATCGTCGTCCCGGAGGCGAGGGTCCGACGGAACGCCTCCTCCTCCGCGTACGCGACCTGGCTGATCCGGTCGAAGCCGGTCCGCAGCTCGGGGTAGGTGACGCTCATCCGCTCCATCGACACCGGCAGCAGGTGGGGCATCGCCGGCTCGTCCCAGCCGAGCAGCCGCATCGAGCGCACCGCGCGGCGCAGCATCCGGCGCAGCACGTAGCCGCGGCCCTCGTTGCCGGGGGCCACGCCGTCGCCGATGAGCATGAGGCAGGACCGAACGTGGTCGGCGACGACCCGCAGCCGCACGTCGTCGGGGCTGCTCTGCGACGCGACGTGGCTGGGCACTGCTCCGTAGCGCTTGCCCGTCATCTCGGCCGCCCGGTCGAGCACCGGCCGGACCTGGTCGATCTCGTAGAGGTTGTCGACACCCTGGAGGACGCTGGCGATCCGCTCCAGGCCCATACCGGTGTCGACGTTCTTCTTCGGCAGGGGTCCGACGATGTCGAAGTCGGCCTTGCTCCGGACCGCGCCGAGCTCGAACTCGGTGAAGACGAGGTTCCAGATCTCCAGGAAGCGGTCCTCGTCGACCGTCGGTCCGCCTTCCGGGCCGTACTGCGGGCCGCGGTCGTAGAAGATCTCGCTGCAGGGACCGCCGGGGCCGGGAATGCCCATGTGCCAGTAGTTGTCGAGCCGGTCGCGCCGGACGAGCCGCTCCTTCGGGATGTCGGTCAGCTCGAGCCAGAGCGCCTCGGCCTCGTCGTCGTCCTCGTAGACGGTGGCCCAGAGCTTCTCCGGGTCGAGTCCGTAGCGGCCGCCCTCGACCGGCCCCGTCAGCAGCTCCCACGCATACGCGATGGCGTCGTGCTTGAAGTAGTCGCCGAACGAGAAGTTGCCGTTCATCTGGAAGAAGGTGCCGTGCCGGCTGGTCTTCCCGACCTCGTCGAGGTCAGGGGTGCGCACGCACTTCTGGACGGACGCCGCGCGCGGCCACGGAGGTGTCTGCTGGCCGCTGAAGTAGGGCACGAAGGGAACCATCCCGGCCACGACGAACAGCAGGTTCGGGTCGTCGAAGGGCAGCGGCGCGCTGGGCACGACGGCGTGCCCCTTCTCCTCGAAGAACGCCAGCCAACGACGCGCGATCTCGGCGGTTTCCATGGTCATCGACCCTAGTCGAACGGGGTATGCCGGCTCGCGCGGCTTCCCCGTCGGCCGGCCGGCACCGGGCCACGACGATCCGCATCTCGACGTCCGATCGGGGCCACAGCGGCGTGAGATCCCACAACCATCCGCATCTGGACGAAGGATCGTGGCCGTCGAGCTCAGCCCTGCTCTCCGTCACCCCGTGGCGCCCTGGTTGGCCTCCCTGATGGCGGCCTCGATCCGGGAGTAGTCGCCGTTGGGGTCCATGCCCATGATCCCGGCCCAGGCCGGGACGGTCTCGGTCTCGAAGTAGCGGTGGCCGTAGCCGCCCGGCACCGTGTTGGACATGGCCATGTCACCGGTCACCTGCCAGAACGTCACGAACGGCATCCACGACATGTAGTCCATCGGGGTGCCCGGCGTGCGAGTCTCGTCGAGCCACGCGGGCGTGTTGAGGATGAGATCGGTGGACCACCACACCACGGGGTCGGAGTCGTGCTGCAGGTAGACCACACGGGGCGAGTTCCACGGACCGTAGGAGTGGCCGAACTGGTCCTGGGTCAGCTCCTTCGCCTCGCTGGCGAAGCGGAAGTGCGCTCCGTTACCGATGTCGGGGTTGACGACGGTGGAGCCGAACGCGCGTTGAGCGGTCAAGGTCTCCCAGTTGTCCGTGAACGACGGGGTCCCGGTCCACAGCGCGCCGTCGAGCTGGGCGAGCATGTCGTCCGGTGAGTCGAACGCCCCGTTCCCGCCGTACGCGCCGAGGGACTCCCCGCCGGCGTACAGCTTCGGCCGCTGGTCCTGCGGCAGCGAGGCGACCTTGGCCGCGACCGCTTTGAACAGCAGCCGGCCGACCTTCGGTGGCTGGTCCCGCGCGGTCAGCAGGCCCAGCGCCGACGGCAGGGTGGAGTACTGCATCGTGATGATCGCGGAGTCGCCGTGCATGAGGTACTCGAACGACTCGGCGGCCCACTCGTTGACGAACCCGGTGCTTGTCGAGGTCACGACGAGCAGCGCCTTCCGCTCCCACGCCTTGGTCCGGTCCATCTCGGCCAGGACGAGGTTCTTGGTCTCCTCGAGGTTTCGGTCGCTGGCGACGCTGGCGAAGACCCGGATCGGCTCCTTCGCCTCCTCGTCGCGGGTGACCACACTGACCCGAGCCGCGTTGGGCCCGGAGGCGATGAACGACTTGCCGTCGGCGCCGACGCTGTCCCAGGGCACCAGCGACCCGGGCCCACCCGAGCGCAGCGGCGACGCCGGCCTGAAGACGCCCGTGGGGGTCGACTTGTTCACCGCGTCGGCCTGCTCCTTGGCGGCCAGGAGCAGGCCGCGGATGACGACCTGGTCGAAGACGGCCACAACGGCGACGATCGTGACCACGATCGCGACGAACCGGGCGATCGCGACCCGGACGACACGACGCTCCAGCCGCGCCGTCACCCAGTGGGTGAGCTTGACGAAGAGGTGGTAGATGCCGATGAAGAGCGCCCCGACCAGGATTGCGGCAAAGATGCTGGCCAACGGGTAGAGCGGCCCGGGCGGCTGCTCGCCGACGTAGGACGTGACGTAGCTGTGCCACGCGGCGTTGACGAACGGGTAGGCCAGCACGGCGAGCGCGAGCACGACGTACCAGATCCGGCGCAGCACCGTGCGGGCCTGCGGCCGGACGGTCATCCGGAAGCCGGACCAGTGGGCGAACAGCTGCCAGATCTCCTGGATGACGAGCCCGACGACGTAGAAGATCAGCGCCGAGATGCCGCCGATCAGGCCCTGGAAGTACCAGGGTCGGGGCAGCAGCGACGGGGTGTCGGAGGCCAGGTAGCCGAGGAACCCCAGGGCCACCGGGAACCGGGGCAGGTTCAGGACCCAGTGCCGCAACCGCGACCAGGCGCGACGCGGCCACGACGGTCGTCGAGTACGCGGCGTCTCGACGGAGCGTTCGGTGGCGGTGTCGACCCCCATGGCGGCCATTGTCTCGCAGCGGCGCCCCGAGCACGGGGAGTTCCGGTCAGCGGTTCGCCAACCGCTCCTTGAGCCACGCGAGCCGCACGGCGAGGCGTTCCTCGAACCCGCGGTCGGTCGGCCGGTAGTAGTCCGTGGCGCCGGCCAGGTCGTCCGGGAGGTACTGCTGCGCGGCGACCCCGTCGGGCGCGTCGTGGGCGTAGGCGTACCCGTCGCCGTGGCCCAGGCGCGCGGCCCCCGCGTAGCCGCTCCCCCGCAGGTGAGGCGGGACCGGGCCGCCCTTGCCGGCCCGCACGTCGGCGATCGCCGCCCCGATGGCGAGGTAGGAGGCGTTCGACTTCGGCGCCATCGCGTTGTGGACGACGGCCTGCGCCAGGATGATTCGCGCCTCGGGCATCCCGATCTGGGCGACGGCGTGCATCGCCGCGACCGCGGTCTGCAGGGCGGTCGGGTCGGCCATCCCGACGTCCTCGCTCGCCGCGATGACGATGCGGCGGGCGATGAACCGGGGGTCCTCGCCGGCCTCCAGCATCCGCGCGAGGTAGTGCAGCGCCGCGTCGACGTCGCTGCCCCGCATCGACTTGATGAGGGCGCTGGCCACGTCGTAGTGCTGGTCGCCGGCCCGGTCGTAGCGGACCGCCGCCTGCGCCACGGCCTGTTCCGTATGCGTGAGCACGATGGTGACGGGGTGCTCGTCGGTGTCGGCAGTGAGCGGCTCGGTGTCGAGGGCGACGCCCGCGGCCGCCTCGAGGGCGGTGAGCGCGCGCCGGGCGTCACCGCCGGCGATCCGGACGAGGTGCGCACGGGCGTCCTCGTCCAGCGAGAAGCCGCCGGCCAGCCCGCGCTCGTCGGCAACGGCGGCATCGACCAGGTCGGCGATCTCGTCGTCGTCGAGCGGGGTCAACGTGACGAGGACCGAGCGGGAGAGAAGCGGGGCGATGACGCTGAACGACGGGTTCTCCGTGGTGGCCGCGACGAGGACGACGAGCCGGTTCTCCACGCCGGGCAGCAGCGCGTCCTGCTGGGCCTTGGTGAACCGGTGGATCTCGTCGAGGAAGAGCACCGTCTGGCGGTCGTACAGGTCGCGGTCGCGACGGGCCTGGTCCATGACCTCGCGGACGTCCTTGACGCCGGCCGTCACGGCGGACAGCTCGACGAACCGCCGGTCCGAGGCGCTGGCGACAAGGTGGGCCAGGGTGGTCTTGCCGGTACCGGGCGGTCCCCAGATGATCGCCGAGAGCGGGCCGGCCGTGCCGCCGGACCCTTCGACGAGGCGGCGCAGCGGGCTGCCGGGACGCAGCACGTCGGCCTGGCCCCGCACCTCCTCCAGCGAGCGCGGGCGCATCCGGACGGCGAGCGGCGGGAGGGTGCTGTCGCCGGTCGCCGTGGGGCCGGCCGCGACCCGGTCGTCCCGGGCCTGGGCGAACAGGTCCGTAGCGTCGCTCATCGTCCTCCAGCCTAGTGAGGCGGTCTGACGCACCACGCCACGTACGCTGAGCCGTGGCCACCTCGCTCGACGCTCCTCCCGGGCAGCGGCCTGGGGTGGTCCCGGACTCACCCGGCGACGGCGAGTCCTCGTCCACGGCATACCCGACGACCCGGCTGGCGCGGCTGGGCGGCGTCACCGCTCGGCACCCGTGGCGGTTCGTGCTCGTCTGGGTCGTCATCACCGTTGCGGCCTTCGCCGTCGCGGTCGGCGGGGTCACCGGCGAGTCGCTGTTCCAGCGCCTGCACTCGGGGGCGCCGTCGGCACCGAGCGAGGCGCAGACCGGCCAGGACCTCGTCGAGGAGAACCAGGCCAGCTCCGACAGCCTCACCCTGCAGGTCGCCGGCGCGAACCTGGCCGACCCGGCCGCCGTCGCGGCGGCGACGACCGCGACCCAGAACCTGGCCGCGGTCCCGGGCGTCAGCTCGGTCACGTCGCCGTTCCTGCTGCCCGGCGGTCTCCAGAACCCGGAGGCGGCGGCGTTCCTCAGCGGCGGGAGCCCCGCCGGCGGCGGCTTCGTCACGGTGGCGTCGTTCGCGAAGGACCTCACCACGGCGCAGCGGACTGCCGCCCACGCGGCGGCGCAGCAGCAGTTCGACGCCATCGTCGCCGCGTTCCCCGGTGCGACCGGCTCGGTCGGTGGGGTGGGGCCGCTGGTCGACGCCATCACCCACCAGATCGAGACGGACCTGCAGGCCGGGGAGGGGATCGCCCTGCCCTTGTCGTTCATCGTCATGGTGTTCGTCTTCGGTGGGTTCGTGGCCGCCGGGATGCCGATCGCCGGTGCCATCGCCTCCATCGCCGGCGGCCTCGCCTCGTTGTTCGCGTTCTCCCACTTCATCGACCTCGACGCCAGCGTCGTCAACGTCGTCACCCTGCTCGGGCTCGGACTCTCGATCGACTACGGACTGCTCACGGTGAGCCGCTACCGCGAGGAGCTGGGGCGGATCGCCGCGGCCGACACCGAGCGACGACGGCACGCCTTCACCCGCGATGACATCGTCGAGGCCACCGCACGGACCGTCGCCACCGCCGGCCGGACCGTGCTGTTCTCGGGTCTGACCGTGGCCATCGCCCTCAGCGGTCTGATGCTGTTCGACGCCGAGATCATGCGCGCGATCGGGGCGGCGGGCGTCTCGATCGTCCTCGTCGCCATCGTCGTCGACCTGACCCTCATCCCCGCGCTGTGCACCGTCGGCGCGAGACGACTGGTTCCCCGGCGGCAGGAGTCCGGCCCCGACCACGGGCTGTTCTCCCAGCTGGCCAAGTTCGTCCAGGCCCGGCCGATCGCGGTCATCGTCGTCACCCTGGCCGCCCTGCTGGTTCTCGCGTGGCCCGCGCTCTCGATGAAGCTCACCTCGTCGGGAAGGGAGATGCTCCCGGTCAGCTCCGCCCAGCGGGTCTTCTTCGAGAACCTCGACCGCGACTACCCCGCCTTCCAGTCCCCCGACGTCACCGTGGTGGCCCAGGCGCCGCTGGCGGAGACGCAGCAGTGGGTCACCACGTCGGTGGCCACGCTGCCCGGCGTCGAGCGCGCCACCGTCCGGTCGCTCACCCCGGAGCTCAGCGTCGTCTCGGTCAGCGTGGCCGGCGAGCCCCTCGGTGCGGAGACCGACGCCGTCATCGACGAGCTCCGCACACAGCGGCCGTCGTTCACGACGTACGTGACCGGGCAGGCCGCCGGCCAGCGCGACTTTCTTTCCAGCATGGTGGCCAAGGCCCCGTATGCGGTCGGCCTGGTGGTGCTCGGCACGTTCGTCCTGCTGTTCCTCATGACCGGCTCGCTGGTGATCCCGCTCAAGGCGCTGATCCTCAACATCGTGTCGCTAGGGGCGGCGCTGGGCGTGCTGGTGCTCACGTTCCAGCGGGGCCACCTCGAGGGCCTCATCAACTTCTCGTCGGTCGGCGCGATCGAGTCGATGATCCCGTTCCTCGCCCTGGCCTTCGGGTTCGGGCTGTCGATGGACTACGAGCTCTTCCTGCTGGCTCGGATCACCGAGCTCCACCGGCTGGGGGTACCCAACAACCGCGCCGTGGCCCTCGGGCTGCAGCGGTCGGGCCGGATCATCACGTCGGCCGCCCTGCTCATCGTCATCGTCTTCGCCGGGTTCGCGGCGGGGCAGCTGCTCATCATCAAGGAGATCGGCGTCGCGCTGGTCACCGCGGTGATCCTCGACGCCACGGTCGTCCGGATGCTGCTCGTCCCGGCGACGATGACCGTGCTCGGCGACTGGAACTGGTGGGCCCCGGCCCCCCTCGCGCGCTGGCACGCCCGGCACGGCATACAGGAGTAGCGCGGGCTGTCACCGGTGCTGTTGGTGTCGCCGGGCCGGATCAGTGGCGGACCGTGGGTGGGACTCGGCTCCGCCCGGCAGCGGTTCGGCGATCGCCATCAGGGACTCGGGCAGGACCTGGCCGCCGTCGACGACCAGCGTCTGGCCGGTGATGTAGGCGGCCTCGTCCGTGGCGAAGAAGAGGGCCGCGTTGCCGATGTCCGCCACGGTGCCCAGCCGTCCGGCGGGAATCGCCGACGCCATGGAGTCCAGGTACTCCTGGCCCATGTCGGCGAGACCCTCGGTCACGATGTTTCCGGGGAGTACGGCATTGATGGTGATCTGCTTGGGCGCGAGCTCCATGGCTGCGGTCCGGATGAAGCCGAGCTGTGCGGCCTTGCTGGCACCGTAGTGCGACCAGCCCGGGTAGCCGGTGATCGGTCCGGTGATGGACGAGGTGACGACGACTCGGCCGTGGCCGCTGGCCGTGAGCGGCGACAGCGCCGCCTGGACGATGAAGAAGGTCCCCTTCACATTGACCCCGATCACCTGCTCGATGTCCTCGGGGGTGAGGTCCTCGATCCGACCCGAGGGGTAGATGCCTGCGTTGGCGCACACGATGTCGAGGCCACCGTGACGCTCCAGCGCGACGGCGACGACGCGAGCGCAGTCGTCGCGGCTGGTGACGTCGGCGGCCAGCCCGCTGACCGTGCCTGGGCGGCCCGCGAGCTCAGCGACGCAAGTGTCGAGGTTGTCCTGATCGCGCCCGGTCACCAGGACGTTGACGCCGGCGGTGGCCAACCGGTCGGCGATCCCCCGACCGATGCCCCTGCTGCCGCCCGTCACGATCGCCGAGCGGCCGGCGAGAGAGGTGAACATGTCCCTGTCCTTCCGATGGTGGAGATCAGGCTCGGCCGCACCTCGGGCACGAGAACGCTCGCTCGGTCCGCCGGGGAGACCCGGCAGCGGCAGGGGCACGTCACCGGTACGACGCAGCGGTTGCCGTTCGCGGCAGGAGGGTACGGGAGGCTCTGACCGGTAGACAACGGGTCCGATCCGACATCGTCGTGAGCGGCGTCCAGCCGGTTCGGGGATCTGTGCGGGTGGAAGGCGGAGCGACCCTGCTCAGCGGACGCGAGGGGAGCGGTATGGGCGATGACACCCCAGGCAGCACGGTCGGGCGGCTGGGACTCGTGCTCGACGTCGCGCTCGTCCTCGCGCTCGCATGGGTCCTGTGGGTCGTCGCTGGGGCGCAGGCTTCGAAGGTGGCGGCGGCCACTGGCCACGGAAGGCCCGGTGTCATGGTCATCGACGAGCTGCGCCCCACCCGCGGCTCGGACATCCCTGTCGGCACCTTCACCGATCGCGACGGCACGGTGACCTCGGGGGTCGCCTGGCAGGACCGTCCGGCCGGCGTCGGCGACCGCAAGGAGGGCGTGCGGGTAGGGGACCGGGCGTGGGCGCCCGGGGTGAGCGTGGGGCTCTGGGACGTACTCGTCATCACGGCCGTCGTGGGGTTGTTCGCGTGGCGCGTGCTCGTGCTGATCCGCCACCGGCGCGCGCGACGAACCACCGGACGCGACGGTTTTCAGCCCGGTCACCCGTGAGGGGGCCGGAGCGGGCGTGACCTACGGGCACGGTCGGCGTCGGTCGACCGGTTCAGTCGCGCGGTGTCGGGGCCACCTCGCGCACCATCACGCAGTTGCCCTGGCCCTTGGGCCGGTCGTAGCTGAAGCCCTCCCGCTCATACATCGTGCGGGTGCCGTTGTAGAGGAACGACGAGTTCTTCTTCCGGACCCCACCGGTGTCGTGGGGGTAGCCCTCGACCAGGCCGCCACCGGCCTGCGCGATCAGCTCGACGGCTCCGCGCAGGGCGATCGCCGCCAGCCCCTGACCGCGAAGGCCGCGCTCGACCAGGATGCAGGTGACCCGGTAGTCCGGCAGTCGCTCGGCGGTGGCGACGTACTCCTTGCGGTGATGGATGTTCGGCAGCTCCTCGGGTGATCCGTACTCCGCCCAGGCGACCGCCCGGTCGCCGTCGTAGACCAGAGCCGCGTGAGCGATCCCGTCGGCCACCAGACGTTCCTTGAGCGCCCGTCTGGTGGACCTCTGCTCCTTCTCCTCGAGGTCGGGATGGAACCACGTGCACCAGCAGTTGGCGAACATGCCTCCGTTCCGCTCGACGAGAGCGGCGAAGTCGACGAACGTCTCCGGCGTGAGTGCCTTGATCACGAAGTCCGACACTCCGGCAACGTACCCGGGATCGGGCACTGCCTCCACGTCTCGTCGAGCGGGAGGACTAGTCCTGGAGGAAGGCGAGCAGGTCGGCGTTGATCGTCTCGGCCTGGGTGGTCGGCATGCCGTGTGGGAAGCCGGCGTACGTCTTGAGCGTGCCGTTCTGGACGAGCTTCGCGGTGAGCGGTGCGGAGTCGGCGTAGGGGACGACCTGGTCGTCGTCGCCGTGCATGACGAGAACGGGGACGGTGATCTTGGTGAGATCCTCGGTGAAGTCGGTCTGGGAGAAGGCGACGATCCCGTCGTAGTGGGCCTTCGCGCCGCCCATCATGCCCTGGCGCCACCAGTTGGCGATGATCGCTTCGGAGGACTCCACGCCGGGACGGTTGAAGCCGTAGAAGGCGGTCGAGGGCAGGGCCCGGTAGAACTCGGACCGGCTGGCGGCCACCTGGGCCTGTAGGTCGTCGAAGACGCTCTTCGGGAGGCCGCCGGGGTTGTTCTCGGTCTGCACCATCAGCGGGGGGACCGCGCTGATGAGGACGGCCTTGGCGACCCGGCTCTCTCCGTGGCGGGCGATGTAGTGCACCACCTCGCCGCCCCCGGTCGAGTGCCCGACATGGATGGCGTCGTGCAGGTCGAGGTGGGCGGTCAGCTCGGCCAGGTCGTCGGCGTAGTGGTCCATGTCGTGGCCGTCGGCGGTCTGGGCGGACCGTCCGTGCCCGCGACGGTCGTGCGCGATGACGCGGTACCCGTGGTGCAGGAAGAACAACATCTGGGTGTCCCAGTCGTCGGCCGAGAGCGGCCACCCGTGGCTGAAGACGATGGGCTGGCCGGCGCCCCAGTCCTTGAAGAAGATCTCGGTGCCATCTGCGGTGGTGATCGTCGGCATGCGTCTCACTCCTCGCGGTCCAGGTGGGTCGGCCTCGTCCGATCCAGACTAGCCACGGGCCACGTCGACGTGGACCGCCCGACTAGAGCGGGACGGTGTCGGCGAAGACCGTTCGGCGGACGATGACGGTCTGGTTGGCGCTGTTCGGCTGGTTCGGGTCGTCGGCATCGAGCAGCTCCTGCTCCTCCACGACGACCCGCCAGGCGGACGTCGGCGAGCCGGGCGTACGGAGCTCCAGCGGCTCGGGCAGCCGCAGCTCGCCGCTCCACGTCACCCGCATGGTGAACTCGGTCCCGGCACCGACGACCGGCAGCCGGCGGTACGTGACCGTCTCCCACTGCAGGTCGCTCGCACCCTCCGGCAGGTGCTCCAGCCGGGCCATGACGATGCGGGTGCCGGCGAGCAAGGCGTCGATGCGCGCCGCCTGCCCCATCGGGGTGTCCGCGTCGAGGTCGTCGCCGGCCACGCCGCCGGCGACCCCGCCGCCCAGCCGCGGCGCCCGCATGAACGCGATGACGCCGCTGACCGTGACCCGGACCCGGTTCTCGTCCGGTCGGTTGACCGTCGTCGTCCGTGTCGGCAGCGGCTGCACCCACGACGTCAGGCCGATCGGCGACAGGCTGCAGCCGTCGATCGAGCTGGGCTGGTAGCGCGCGAGCGCCAGCCGGACGAACGGCCACAGGTCGGGTCCGTCGTCCATCGCGATGTCCGCGAACCAGTGGTCGCGCGCCGGGTGGAACTCCGGCTGGTACCCGAGGACCACCGCGGGCGGCGTCTCCGGGACGTCGGCCAGGGCGACCCCACGGGCGGTGGCCACCGGCCGGGCGGAGCGCTCAACGGGCTGGTCGCTCACGGTGCCGAGCAGCAGCTGGGTGGGGTCCACGAGCGGTGGCACGGTTCCCGCCGTGATCGTCGGCCCGAGGTATGTGGGGTCGCGGCCCCACAGGCTCACCGCGCCGTCCGGGCCGCCCTGGGCCCCGGCGAGGACGACCCCGAGGAGCTCGCCGTCACCCGACGAGTACCACGGGCGCCGCAGCCACACGCGTACCCCCGAGCGCCGGATCCGGCGCAGGGCGAACGGCTGCTCGGGTTCGGTCAGCTGCTCCCACCGGATCAGGGGGACCGCCTCGACGATGTCGGCGGCCGCCGGCCGCTCGGAGCTCGGAACCTCGACGACCACGGGCTGGCCGGCCACCTCGGGCGAGTCCTCCGCCGGCAGGGCGTCCGGAGCGAAGAACTCCGCGTAGCGCGTCGCGCCGCTCGGCGTGCAGGTCAGCGTGCGGTGGTGGGTGTCGGGGAAGGTCGCGATGGCCTTGTGGAGCCCGATGTCGCCGTCGACGAGCGTCGCGACGGTCGCCGAGGGACCGAACGGGAGGAAGTCGACGAGGAACAGCAGGCCCCACCGTTCGGTGCCCCCGACGGGTGAGTTGACGACGACGTCGCTGCGCTCGACCTGGACCGGACCGGGAGCGGCGACGTCGTCGACCCACTCGGTCCAGCGGGCGCGGACGACGAGCCGGTCGGTGCTCGCGCCGTGCACGTCCGCGATGCCGGCCAGCACTGCGACGGTGAGCCCACGCGGACGCGGTCGGCAGGTCAGCGCCAGCAGCTCCGGCACCCGCGCCGGGCCGGGGGTGGCGTGGACGAGGCGGAGGTCGACGGACGGCGTGAGCCACCACGTCCAGCCGGACGCCGCGGCCCGCGCGATGACCTCGGCGGCGACCAGCTGTTCTGCGGTATAGCCGCCCGCCGACTCGTCGAGCCGCGCCGGGTGGGCCCGCCAGAGGCCGAAGTACTCGAGGTCGCGACGGCGCACGGACGTCGACATCGCCACCCGGACCTGCTCGCCGGGTGGCATGGTGACCCGGATCGCCCGGCCGTCCACCCGGGCCCCGAGGGTGTCCCCCGCCTCGACGACCAGGCGCAGCGGTTCGAGCCGCGGCCAGTCTCCGGGGAACGGGACGACGACCGCCTGGAGCGCCCGAGGCTCGACCATGATGTGCGGTGCGCCGGCGTCGTAGAACACCAGC
Organism: uncultured Actinomycetota bacterium; assembly: GCA_963713345.1. Taxonomy (GTDB): domain Bacteria; phylum Actinomycetota; class Actinomycetes; order Actinomycetales; family Dermatophilaceae; genus Lapillicoccus. The sequence continues at coordinate 310,261 of CAVQLI010000012.1, forward strand.
GCCACCCCGGCCGCGTGCGGGTCGGGGAGGTAGGGCAGGACGAGGTCGTCGGTCTGGTGGACGACGTACTGGCCCTCGCCGAGCGGCGTGTCCCGATGAGCGGTGATCGCCTCGAGGGTGACGGCGGCGGCCGGGTCGGCGTTCGCGCGCGAGGCGAGGACCATGTCCGGCTGGGTCCGGGTGGCGTTGGCGTCGTCCAGACTCGGGATCACCTGGTCCAGCAGCGTCCCGCTCTCCGCGAGCGAGATGGCGTAGGCGATGCGCTGCTGGTCGGCGTCCGTCGACCCGATCGCCAGGTCCAGCCGGCCGGCGGTCTCCGCGTCGAGCTGGGTGGTCTTCGCCGGGACGATGTGGCGGGTCGACTCGCTGACCGCGTCCGGCGACTCGGGCGGCAGCCCGCTGCGGACGACCAGCCGCGAGAGCTGCTCCCCGGTGGTCAGCAGGTTGCGGGCCACCAGGGTCGGTGGGGGCACCGGCGCCCAGCGCAGGTAGGGCCGGGGCGCGGTCACCGTCGTCCAGACCGCCGGGGCACCGTCCCGGCCGGCGCCGAGTACGGCCGCGAGGTCCTCGGCGCTGCCTTGGAGCTGAGGCCGGACCCGCCACTGCTCGCTGCCGCGCAGCACGGCCGCGTTGGCGGCCGCCACGCGGTCGAACTCGGCGGCCGCCGGCGTAGGCGCGTCGGCGCGCCGTCGGGCGCCGTCGGCGATCCGGGCCGCGACGAACCCGTCCACCGCGTCCTCGCCGGTCTGGAGCCACTCCGGCAGTGCCTCCGGCCGGACCTCCGGCGCGGCGGCCGCGGCGGGCGACGCCTCGTCCAGGCCCGGTGTCCAACCGTCCAGGTCGCCCTCGGGCGGTTCGGGCGGGAGCGCCGCGAGGACCTGGTCGCGCACGGCGGTGAGCAGCCCCGCGGCGTCGCGGGACGCATACGACTCGCCGAGCCGTTCGAGGTGCTCGCGGGCGGCGGCGAGCGCGTCAGCGGTCGGCGGCTCCCCCGGTCCGGGGTCGGCCGGTTGGACGACCGTCCCGCCGGCCAGGTCCACGCCGAGGAGGCGGAACGAGTACGACATGCCCCAGCGGAGGCGGGGCAGCGACGCCGGCCGGACCCGGGTGCGGATCCGGACCCCGGTGGCGGGTTCGTCGTCGGGCTCGACGACCACCTGCTCGGAGCCGTCCGGGCCGTGGACGATGGTCCGGCCCGGGCGCGGCGCGGACAGGCTCCACCCGTCCCACCCGGCGACGACCTCGTGCAGGTAGTAAGGGTTGGCGTCGGAGCCGGGTACGCGGTTCAGCCCACTGAGCTGGAGGAAGCCCGTGTCGGGAGCGTCGGCCAGGACGCTTCGCGACCCGTCGCCCGGGTCGGCATCGACGGTGACGAGCCGCTCGTGGAGGCTGTGCCAGCGCCGCGACCGGTCGTCCCAGACCTCGAGCCGCAGCCCGCGGACCAGGTCGTCGTAGGTCATCTCCGGCCCCAGCACCCCGGGCGCGTCGTCCGGAGCGGACATCGACTCGGCCTTCGCCGTGGCCGCCCGGGTGGCGGCGACCCGGTCGGTTCGAGCCAGCCCGAACCCGGACGTGCGCAGCGTGCCGGGAGCCGAGCTCGCCGGGTCGCCGTTGACCTCGGTGGCGACCGCGCGGGGCAGCCCCCGGAGGAGCTGGTCGAGCTTGAGCCCGGACGCGTCGGGGTCGAGGTCGAGGAGGACCCAGCCGTCGTTCCCGAGGGGTACGGCGCCGGCCGCCCACGCGTCGGAGCTGCGCGCGTCGAACCGGTCGCCGCGGACGGTCACCAGCGTGCGCGGCGGCGCGACCCGGGTCACGTCGGCGCCGTCCGCCGCGGTGAACCGGACGGCGACCCAGGTGGCGTTGGCGAGCGCGGCCCGCTGCCCCGGGTCGGTGAGCACCAGGTCGACGACCAGGCCGAGCCGCTCGAGGAGCACCGGCGTCGACCCGAACGACGCGACCCGGGCGTGGAAGTCCGGCATGGGGACGTCCGGCCGGGGCGTGCTGGCTCCCGGGGTCGGGCTGGGTTTGTACGGCGTCTGCTCCTCGGGCCGGTCGTAGTAGCGCCGGGTCGCGTGTGCATCGGACATCAGCCCGGTGACCGGGTCGCCACGGTGGTCCTTGCCCAGCTCGGCGTCGAGCAGACGGGTGACCCGGTCGTCGAGGCCCTCGTCGTCGAGCAGCACCTCGATCGGCGACCGCTGCGCGGTGACGCTCGACGCATACCCCCCGTCCAGTCGACCCGGACGTATTCCGGTGTTCACCGCGGCCTCCGCGGTCCGACGCCGCAGGATGGCCTCGGCCCGGCCGGCGCGCTCCTCGGCCATCCGGCGCAGCAGCGGGACGGTGTCGGACACCTGGGACATCCGGTCGAGGACGCCGGACACGGCCGGGTTGGCGAGGACCCCGGGCGGCGTGGTGGGGGCGGCGGCGACGGTGGCCATGTGCAGGTCGACCGCACGGTCGCTGAGCCGGTTCGCGGGGTAGCTGTTCCACGTCGCGTCGGAGACCTTCGGCGCCGGGAACCCGGCGACCGGTGTCGTCGGTGGAAGGGTCGCGACCCAGGCCCCGGCGTCGGCCGGGGCGTCCGGGTCGGGGACGACGGACAGCGGCAGCGGAGCAGCGGTCGCGTCGGTGACCAGCTCCCACGACCCGGCCTGGAGCGTGCCCACCCAGTCGGCCGCCGCCGGGAAGTCGGAGAGCTCACCGTCGGCGGCCCCCGGGTCGAGCTTGAGCGTCACGAAGGCGGTGAGGTGTCGCGGGGCGTCGTCGGCGAGGGAGTAGGGCAGAGCGGTCGCCATGACGCGGGTCGTGGGCATCGAGCTCCTCGAAGTCTCAGGCGAACGGGACGGGCGCGAACGCCTCGCAGTAGCGGGACCAGTCGGCGTTGGTGCCGTCCGGAGCGGGCGGCAGGACGTCGCGGAACACGGGGTCGCCCTTCGAGCCGGCGAGCTTGCGCTCCACGGTGATCTCGACGCTGGCCGAGAAGAACAGCACCTCGACCTCCACGACGAGCGAGGCCCGGCCGATGAGCTTGCCGGTCTCGAAGTGGTAGGTGAGCGAGAGCTCGAGGGTGATCGAGGCCGAGATGAGCCCGAGGACGTCGACCTCGCCGCGGATCCGGAAGTATGCGGTCAGCAGCCCCTTGTCGGCCTCCAGCCGCAGGTAGACCCCGACCGAGATCGACACCGAACCCGAGGCCACGCCGAGGTCGACCGAGAGGCAGGCGCACGCCTCGAGGCCCATCTCCAGCAGTACCAGGCCTTTCGGGCTCGCGCGCAGGCCGACCCACCCGCCGCCGCCGATGCACATGACGGTGAGCCGGAAAGGCGAGTCCTTTGTGCAGAAGTAGAAGCCGACGGTGACGGCGTCACCGAGGAACGGGACCCGCGCGTCGGCGCCGAGGGCGATGTTCTCCAGGCTGAAGACACCGACCGAGACGTTGGGCAGGGCCAGGTCGAACCCCGCGGTGACGCCTTCCGGCGACACGTCGACGAACGGCGGGTCGGCGAACCCGTCGAACGGGATCATCCGGCGCAGCGTGTCGATGAAGGAGAGCGGGCCGAGGAACTCGATGCCGTCGAACACGACGTCGACCTCGGGCTTGCCACCGGAGGCGACCCGGAACCCGATGCGCGAGAAGGCCAGCCCCATGAGCGGGGCGCCCGGCATGAGCTGGAGCCCGAACTCGGTCAGCTCGGCGACGACGTCGACCTTGGGCGGAGTCGTCGCGCTGGCCCGCACCTCGACCGCGAGGCGCAGGCTCTTCTCGGGCTGCTTGATGATGATGACCTCGGCCCCCGGCGGGAACGAGCGCAGGACGGGCCGCCACTCGAACCGCGCCGTGACGGCGGTGCCGGGCGACAGCAGGTTCTGGGCGAAGTCGGTGACCGCCTTGATGGTGTCGGCCGCGGCGGCGAGCGTGGCCAGCGCCTGGGCCGGTCGGTCGAGGGTGGCCCGGACGGCCGCCGGCAGCTGCGGCGAGCCGATGGCCGCGAGCAGCCCGTCGATGTCCGCGGCCACCTGGACCAGCGCCGAGGTGACCCGGTCGGCCGCCGCCGGCAGGGTGCCGCCCGGCAGGTCGGCGACGGCGTCGACCAGCTCCAGCAGGTCGGGGACCAGTGGTCCGGTGACGGCGTCCATCTGGGCCTTGAGGGCGGTCAGGGCGTTGCGGGCGCCGTCGTGAGCGGCGCGGGCGATCTCCTCGTCGAGGCGCGGCCCGACCGCCTGGGCGGCGCTGCGGAGGCGGTCGGCCTCGCTGACGACCGCGCTCACCGTGTCGAGGGCCTCGGTGACGAACTCCGGCGCCTTGCTCAGGTCCAGTCCGGCGGCGTCGAGCAGGTCGACCAGGCTGAACAGGCCGAACAGCTTGGGCAGCGCGCCGTCGAGGAACGCCTTGGCGTTGAACTGCCCGTGGGCGAGGCCGGAGTCCGGCTTCGTGCCGTCCTCGCCGACCGCGCCGAGGGAGCGGGACACGCCGCGTACCAAGAGGTTCGGGGTGAGGAACCCGCCCGAGCGGTCCGACCCGCCGGAGAAGTCCACGGCGGGCGGCGGTCCGGCCAGGGCCAGCAGCAGCTGGCTGGGGTTGCCCGCGCCGAACCCGTCGGAGTCGTCGAGGAACGCCTTGGAGTAGATCAGGTCGACGCCCGGCGCCTGCGGCGACAGGTGCCGCATGGCCGGGACGACCGCGTTGAACCGGGCCAAGGACGGACGGGAGGTGAACCGGGCCGTGTCCACGTCACCGTGGAAGACCAGGTTGTTGACCTCGAAGGCCGTGTCGCCGGCGACCGCCGGGATGGCGAACGAGATCTTCTGTCCCCCACCGGGGATGCGGTCGTAGGGCGCATAGGCCGCCTCGACCTTCGCCTGGATGGTCGCCTTCTCGTCGGCCGCGTCGTAGGCCTGGTCGGGCACCCACACGAGCGGCGCGGCGTGGGTGGACGTGACGCCCGAGCGGTCGGTGGCGATGACGGTGAACGCGTAGGCCGGACCCCCGCGCGTCGGCACCCACGGGTTGTTCTTGTCGGGATGCGGGTCGAGGTCGGGGGTGACGACGGGCTCGATGATCACCTGCGTGAACGGGCTGTCGTGCCCCGTGTAGGTCAGCAGGCGCTGCTTGCGCTGGATGAAGCTGCGCTGGAAGAGGGCGGCGACCGCGTTGTCCCGGTCCTTGACCTTCCGCTCGGTCAGCGTCACCCAGTCCGCGCGGTGGCCGAACGGGTAGAGGTGACCCGGAAAGCTCACCCACACGTACTGGTCGCGGCCCATGAACGCCTGGTGCCGGTAGGACGCGAGGAGGTCGGTGCCGGGGGGTGACGGGTTCGTCGGGGTGGTCACCTCGCTGGTCAGCCAGCCGCCCCGCCAGTCCAGGAAGGCGCCGAGACTGGACAGCGACAGGGCGCGAACGTCCAGCGGGCGGGGCGGTTTCGGCAACCGGGCGTCGGAGGTCTGCCGCACGATGCCCCGGCGCACTGTCGGGCTCAGCGACAGGGGCGTCAGCCCGGGCGGGTCGAAGATGGCCGCCGCGTCCGCCGGGTCGAGGTCCCGCGACCAGATGGCGCGGACGATGCGTTGGGTCTCGTCGGTGTCGTCGAGCCCGGTGAAGGTCCCGTCGCGGTCCTCGGTCCGGACCGTGAGGTGGGTCCGCCAGAGCTCGGTACGCCTCGGGTCGACCGGCGAGCGGGTCGGCGCCGGGTCGTGGGTGAACGCGCCGAACCGGCTGGGTGACACCTGCAGGCGGTACGGCGCCTCGATCGAGGTCTCCAGATCCGTCGGCGGCCGAGGTCCTCGCCTCGGTCGGACGATCGGCCCGATTCGGCCGGGCCGCAGGACGATGCCGGTATGCCCGCCGGCCCGGCCGAGGGCGCCGTGGCCGCCCCCCTGCCCGCCCTGCCCGCCCTGCCCGGTGTCGTCCCGGGCGAGGACCGAGACGACGGAGACCGGCCGGTTGAGGGCGCCGACCAGCCGCCCGGCCTGGGCACGCTGGAGGATGCGCGCGGCCGAGTCGCTGAGGGCGGAGCCGCGCAGGGTGTCGGGTCGGTCCACCCCGAAGACGAGGTCGCCGAGGTCGGCCGCCTGCCCCGCGGCATCGGCCCGGTCGAGAAGCCGCTCCCACCCGCGGACGAGGATCGCGTCGGTCCAGCTGACGTCGAGCCGCCGGGACGGGTCGGCCGGGGTCGCGTGTCCGGCGACGCGCAGCGGCAGGGTCGGGAGGACGGCGAGGATCCCCTCCAGGGTGAACGGGATCCGGGCGCCGACGGTCACGGCGAAGACCACGCGGCTCGGCGCGGCGGCGCGGTGGGCGGTCAACCCCGGCGTCTGGCTCTCCAGCCAGGCGTGCTCGCCGAGGTGCTGCGGCGGCAGCTCGAGGACGAGGGACGCCGGATCGGTGTCGGCGACGAGCTCCGGTCCGCCGGCGCCGGGCTCCACATGACAGCCGGGTGCGCGCAGCTGCGCGACGACGAGGTCCTCAGTCCGGAACAGGCGGATGTCGACGGGATCAGCGGGGTCTGGGGGGTCCCCGCGAAGTATCGGAGCGGAGCGGAGAACTTCGTGGGGATTCTCCGGCGGCGCGTCGGCGTCGCCCTCCTCGCGGTGACGAGACGACGGCACGGCAACCTCCCCGACGGAACGGCCGAACCTCACGAGGCTATCGTGCCGCTCGCCCGGTCCGTCCGGGTTCGGTGAGAACCGACAGGTGCGCTCACTCGTCCCACTCGGAGTTCCAGAGCCCGGCGTGGCCATTGCGCCAGAGGCCGCCCTCGGCGGTGACCTCGTCGTCCGAGGCGAGCATCAGGTCGGCCTCGTCGGCCCACGCGTACGACATCGGTTGGTAGAGGTCCTGGCCGCGGTCGATGAGCGCGTCCACGTCCCAGTCACCGTCGGCCGCGAGTCTGGTGTACGGGTTCGGCTGTCCGCTGGACCAGCTGTTATCGATCCGAGGATGCGAGTCCTCGAGGCCCGAGTGCCCCTCCCACAAGGACGACTCGGCCGCGTCCTCGCTCTTCAACGACCCGTCGAGTCCCCAGTCGCCGCGGAACACCGCGGCGTCGACATCGTTGAGGCTGCGATCACCGGTCACGTCCTTCAGCGCCGAGTCCTCCGGCGAGAGCGGACTGCTCGTCGCCGGCGTCACGGACTCGGATCTCGATGCGGCGCTGAGGTCGGCTTCCTGACTGTCGGTCTCCGCGAGCACCAGGCGAGGGGCATCCGGTTGGCCCTGCGCAGTGGCGTCATCGGCGGAGTCGAGGAAGTCGTTGGCGTCCTGTACGGCGCTCTCGGCGATGTCCTCGCCCGCGCCGGCAACCGTGGCACCGACGGTCCCGAGCCCGGCGACCCCCGCGACGACGCCCACCACGGTCTCGACCGTGCCGAGCACCTGTCGTGCGCTCCTGGACACGAAGTGCTTCCGGTTGACCGCGTCGTCGATGTCGTCGGCCATCTTGACGACCGAGGTGACCGCCCCGGTCGCACTGGCGACCGCGCCCACGGCCGTCGCCGCGGCGAAGGCGATGGTGCTGGCGGTCAGGGTCCCGGCTTCCATGGCGGCCACCGCAGGAAGGGTGGTGACCGCCGCACCGACGGTGGCGACCGTCGCCACGATGAAGGCGATCGCCACCCCGATGTCGATGAGCAGGTCGGCGAGCGAGAAGTGACCGGTCGGGTCGGTGTTGATGATCGGGTTGGTCGAGAACGCCTGGTAGTGGTTGAAGACGTTGGCCGTGTCGCGGCTGGTGAAGCGGCCCTGGGCCGAGTCGTAGCTGCGCGCCGGGAGGAGCAGCAGACTCGTCGCGGCGTCGGTCATCGAGCTGAGCGGGGTCGCACCGGCATACCGGAAGGGGTTGGTCCGGCCGCCCGGGTCGGCCGTCGTCGGCGGCACCGGAAGCAGCTGCCCGTTCGGTGACGCCGCGGCTCCGTAGTCGCCGTAGGCGTACGACTCCGTCACGGCGGCCGTGGTGTCGATAAGTGCGGTGACCGAGGAGTGACGATCGCGCAGGAGGTAGCCCGTGCCGGCACCGGCGGTCACCGGGACCGGCGCACCGGCTGGCACCGTGCCGACGTTCGTCGTGCCGGGCTGCAGGGTGCGCGCCTCCCGACCGGCGGTGAGCAGGTACGACGCGGTCGTGGCGCCGTCCGGGCCCTGGCCACCGGATCCGGCCGTGGTGTCGTTGGCGAGCGAACCGTCGGGACCGAAGTGGAAGCTCTGGGTCGTCGTCACGGGGGCGGGCGTCGAACCGATGGTGGTCGGGCCGGTCCCGCCGTCGTTGACTTCACCGTTGACCAGGGTGTCAGGTCCGGTGCCACCGTAGAGCCGGTCGTCACCGGGGCCTCCGTCGAGGTAGTCGTTGGCGCTGCCGCCCTCGAGCACGTCGTCTCCGCCGAGTCCGCAGAGCACGTCGTTGCCCGACCCGCCCGCGAGGCGGTCCGGGCCGTCCGTCCCCACCACGACGTCCGAACCCGACCCGCCCTCCGCCGGCGCACGGACCAGCCGGTACCGGCCGTAGGTCCCCTGACCGGTCCCCGCCTGCGCGATCGCCTGGTCGCACACGCTGGACGACGGAGACACGGTCGTCGTCGAGCGGGGGGTGCCGTCCGCCCAGTACGCATACGTCGAGGTCGTCCCACCCTTGCTCGCCGTGAGCATCCGGCCGAACGAGTCGTAGGTCATGGCCCAGCCGCTCAGCGACGTCAGGACCCGCCCGTCACCGTCGAAGGTCTGCTGCACCGCGGTGCCGTTCGTGGTCTGGGCGGTCAGCTGACCGGCCGGGTCGATCGTGTTCGTGGTGGTCGTCGTCCTCGTCGGGCTCGACGAGCTGGTGGTCGTGCTGACGACGTCACCCGCCGTGCTCAGGGTGTACGCGGTCGACGTCACGGGCCGGCCGGAGCCGCGGACACCGGGGTAGACCGCCGAGCTGACCAGCCGGTCGTAGGCGTCGTAGGCGTAGCGCGTGGTCCACGTGCCGGCCTCAGTGCGGTCGATGCGGGTGCTGACGTTGCCGTGGTCGTCGTAGGTGTAGAGGTGCTCCTCGACCACCGCTCCCGACGCGGTCGTCGTGCGCTGGGTGCTCAGCTGGTTGTGGGCGGTCCAGGCGTTCGTCGTCGTGACTCCGTTCGCCCGGCTCGTCGTCGCGACCCGGGACATGGAGTCGTAGGTGTAGGTGACCGAGGCGAGCGTCGTTGCCCCGCGTGTCTGGGTTGCCGTCTTGACTCGGCCCAGGCTGTCCGGCACGTAGCTCGTGACGGCCCCGGTCACGTCGACCGTGGCGGTCAGCTGTCCGTTGTCCAGGTACTTCGCCGACGTCGCCGTGCCGTCGGAGTAGACCCGGGACACGACGTTCGCGTCGGCGTCGTAGCCGAGCGTCACCGTGCTCGTGCCGTCGGTGACCGTGCGGATGCGCCCCGCGCCGGGCTGCCCCGCCGGCACGTAGCTGTAGGTCTGGGTGAGCGTCGGTCCGCTCGTCGGGCGCGACGTCACGGTCGACAGCCGACCGGTGCTCGCGTCGTAGGTGTCGGTGATGACCGTGCCGGACGGCATGGTGCGGGTCGCGACCGTGCCGTCGGCGTTGTACGCGTACGCCGTGGTTCGGCCGTTGGGGTCGGTCAAGGTCAGCATCCGGCCGATCGGGTCGTACGTCAGCGCGGTGCCCGCTGCGGTGGAGCCGGACTGCGCGCGGACGCTGCCGGTCTGCTGGCTCCCGAGGGCGAAGGTCGTCGAGATGGTGAGCGGGTCGCCGGGGAAGTCCGCGGGATCCTGCGGGGTAGCGGACTTCGCCGTGGACGCGCCGCCGGCGCCGAGGTAGGTCCTCCCGAGCTTCAGGTCGTCCACGGTCTGCGAGGTGAGCCGCCCGAGTCCGTCGTAGGTGGTGGTCTGGGTCGGGTCCTCGGTGCCGTCGCTGTACTGCCGCTCGACGGTCACCGGACGGTTGCCGTTGTCGTAGGTGCTGGTGCGTGTCATCGCCGCCGTGGCGGAGCCGGCGGCCGTGACCGTCTGGGTCCTGGTGTGAGCGGCGTCGTCGTAGGCGCGGCCGTTGGTGATCCCGGTGACGCCGACCTGGCTCACCTGGCGGCCCAGCGCGTCCAGGGTGGTGTCGATCGTGCGGCCGGACCGGTCGGTCGCGGTGAGCTCGTGCCGTCCAGGCTGTAGGAATAGGCGCCCAGCTGCCGGGAGGTGGCCGAGCCGGTGAACGTCTGGTCGTGGACGTTGTCGGTGACCCGCACCTTCCGGCCGAGCGCGTCGTACGTCGTCAGCTGGACTCGGCCGTCGGGACCCGTGTCGGTGCGGGTGGCCGGTGTCGTTCCGGCGGCGGCGGTATACGCCGTCATCGTGACGAGGCCGGCGGGAGTCGTGGTGCGGGTCCGGCGGCCGCTCGCGTCGTACGCGTAGCTCGTCACCCGGCCGACACCATCGATGCTGCGGACCTGCTCCCCGGTCACCAGGTCCAGAACGGTTGTCGTGCTCGCCGCCGCCGGCGTTCCGACCCCGGTGGTGATGGTGAGCCTCCTGGTCCGCGCGGCGGCGTCGACGGCCGAGAAGAACGTCGTCGTCACGGTGTCCGGCCCGCTGCTGTAGTCCGCCGGCTTCGCCCCCGGCGCCCAGACCATGGTCCGCTTCGCGGGCTGGCCCTGACCGTCGTACTCGTAGGTCGAGGTGGACCGGGCGGACAGCGGCTGCCCCGGAGCAGCGGAGGCGGTCGTCGCGGTGTGGATGGTCTTGTGGTCGGCCGACAGCCCGTTGGTGATCTGGCTGCGCGAGCCGTCGGCCCCGGTGACGGTCACCCCGGTGATCAGCCCGTAGATGTCGTCGTAGGTGGTCACCGTGGTGGCGCCGTTCTCGTCGGTCGACGACTGAACACGCCCGTGGGTGTCGTAGACCCGGGTGGCGTTCGCCGTCCGAGAACCCGAGGCGGCCTTGATCCCGCTGGCGTTGGACGTGGCCGAGTACGTCAGCGCCAGGGTTGTCGGCCGGGCGTAGTTCGGGTCGAGGTCGGACGGCTTGACCGCGACGTAGCCGTTGGTCTGGCGCTGGACCGTGACCTGGCCCGCCTTGATGGTGCGGCCGACGAGCCGGTGCTGCGAGTCGTACGTCGACAGCGTGGTCAGCGCGGCACCCGGACAGGTCTCGGGAGCCGGCGAGCTGGTGACGACGCAGCTGCTGATCGAGGTCGTGTACGTGTAGTCGCTGCCCGAGGTGAAGAGCCGGTCGGTGTCGCCGCCGTTCCACGTGGGGTAGCCGGTGTAGTTGTGGTCGTTCTGGTTCTCCGGCGGGTTGAGCGAGAAGTAGCGAGCCGGGCCCACCACCGCTCCGGACGCGTCGACCGTGAGCAGCGACTGCACCATGGTGAGGCCGGGCTGCTGCGGGACGTCGTCGTAGGTGATGGTGGTGCGGGCCTGCGCGGCGGAGACCACCGAGGTGACCAGCTCCACGTCGGCGGACGACCCGGGGACCGGCCCGTAGCCGAAGGACGCGGTGGCGCCGGTCGGGTCCTGCACCGACCTCACCCGCTGCTGGTCGTCGAGGGTGACCGTCGTCGAGGCGACGACACCGTCCGACCGGGACGGGGCGGAGACCGTGACCGAGGTCGGCGTGTAGGTGAACGTCGTCGTCAGGCCGTAGCCGTCCACGATGGTCAACGGCCGCCACCGGTCACCCCGCAACGCCTCCCAGGTCATCTGGGTGCGGTTGCCGAAGCGGTCGACCCGGTTGACCAGGTTCCCGTGCTCGTCGAACCCGTCGACCCGGCCGTCGTCGTAGGTGAGGGTGAAGGGGTAGGTACCGGCGGTCTTGGCGTAGACGAGGTCCTGGAGCGGGTAGTTCTGCAGGCCGGAGGGGTAGCTCCCGCCGGCCTGGTAGGCGCCGCCGTTGGCCGGGTAGACGGTGACCGGGGTCGCGGGGTCGATGAACGAGGCGCCGAGGGACCAGCCCGGCCCCAGACCCGACCGGTCCAGCCCATCCACCGCCCGCCCCTGGTCCCACAACAACGACCACGTCACCCCCGCCGAACCCGGCCCACCCACCGTCACCAACGGCACCGACGCCGAGAACAGCCCGGTCCGCTCGTCCACCGACCCCGACAGCCCGTCACCCAGCCCGATCGCTCCCGACACCGGACCCGCCGCCTCCGCCGGTGCAGCCGTCCGCACCGTGAGGAAGGGGACCAGCAGCGTCGCCACCAGCGCGGTGGTGACGGCCACGACGAGGGTCCCGCGGCGGCGGGCGGGTCGCTGCGGCGTACGCGTCATTTCGCTGCTAGCGCGAGGAGCGGGACGAGCACGCCGTGGGTCGCCAGGCTGGTGTCGACCTTGTCACCGTTCGCGAACACCGAGGCCTGGCTGAGGGAGGCGGACCCCTCGGTCACGATGAGCGACGAGGTGGCCAGGAGGTGCGCTGCGGCAGTGGGGTCGTGCTGGAGCGGCAACGAGGACGCGGCCGTCGTCGCCTGCAGCTCGGTCAGGAGCCCTACCGTCAGCGGTCCGGTGCTCGTATTCGTGTACATGACCGGCGTGACCGCTCCCGAGGGCGAGGTGGCCGTCGCCGCGAGCCGGCAACCCCCGCCGGTGAAGTCGGAGCACCCGACCAGCGACAGGCCGGCGGCGACGGTGCTGCCGCTGGCCGAGGGGTTGACCGCGGAGGCGTGGACCTCGATGTCCTGGGTGTTGAGCGGCGACGAGTCGCCGTACGAGAGGTAGCCGATGATCCGCTGGTCCTGCGTGCTTGCGGTGGCCACGTAGTGGTAGCCCTGGAACACCCCTGGTGCGCCGGAGTCGGCGTTGCCGTTGTTGGCGTACGCCGCGCCGGCGTACGGGGTGACGGTGACCAGGTCCGCGGTCCCGCCGGGCGGCAGCAGACCGGTGACCAGGGCGTTGTTGCTCTTCTGGCGGTAGTAGAGGCGGGGGTAGTGCGCGTCGCTGACCGGAAGGACGTTGCCGTTGTCGTCCAGGACCTGCACCGACAGTGGGGCCTGGTCGATGCCGGAGCTCACCGGCGTCGCGATCCCACTGGGCGCGGCGACCTGCGGACCCTGAGCACTGGTGCTCGGTGGGTCCGTCGGGACCGGCAGGCTCGCCAGGGTCACGGCGCTCGACTGCGCCTGGCCGGCCCCGAAACCGACCCGGATCTGGGTGTATGCGGGTGAGCCGGTGGGGTTCTCCCACCAGAAGGTCGACGGTCCCAACTGCAGCAGCGCGGTCCCGTTGGCCTGTGGCGTGATGGTCGGAGCGAGCGACGGCACCAGCGAGCCCAGCGCGGTCCACGTCGTCCCGTTCGTCGACCCCTGCACGACGAGCGGCGGCAGCGTCATCTGGTCGGCGTAGGTCGCCGGCAGGGTGAACGTCGCCCCCGTGACGTCGACCCGGTACACCGGCGGGCCGGACGTCATGGCGGCCGTGGTGACCCGCGCCGCGGCCACGGTCGGGGCCGTCGCGGGCACCGGCCCGGCCGGCGTGGTGACATTGAGCTGCCACTGGCCGAAGGCCGAGCCGGTTGCGTTGACGAGTGAGATCGAGGTGGTGGTGGCGCCACCCGCCTGGTTCGTCACGTCCACCGTCATGTCCGGGTTGAGCCGCAGCCGGACGACCCGCTGGTCCGCCGGGTGGCTGATCGGCGTGACGACGAGGTAGCCCCGCCAGACGTCGTCGCCGCTGAGCGCGCACTGGCCGTCCGTGCCCGCCGAGTAGGCCCCCATGGTGAACTGCGCCGACGACTGTCCCGCCGGCACCGTCAGCCCGGCACCCGGGAAGGCCGGTGCATCCGCCCAGGCCGGCGCATACCAACAGCCCGACGACGAGTCCGGCTCGGCCTGCAGCGTCACCTGGACCGGTTCCGCGGAGGCGTTGTTCACCAGCAGCCGGCCCTGCTTGACCCCGGGGTACCACTCCCGGAACGAGGGCCAGTCCGCAGTCACCGTGCCCGCGCCCGGAGCCACCGGCTGCGCCGTCAACCCGCTCGACGTGCCGTCCCACCGCCACGAACCCCCGGTACCCGACCCGACGTCTCCGCCCTGGTAGGACACGGCGTAGTCCGAGCCCCCACTGCTGCCGTCCAACCGGGGGGCCGGGTTGATGGCGACGATGACGCCGTTCGAGCCCGCGGCCGACTGGGTCAGCTGGCCCGTCTCCGCGCCGCTGGCCGTCGGGTCGACCAGCCGCAGCGTGCCCGTCCCGTTGCCCTCCCTCATCCCGAACCCGACGACCGGCGAGCCGGTGGGGCTCTGTCCGAACGCCGCCGAGAACGGGGCGGGAACCAGCCCGTCACCGCCGTGCTGCGACCAGGCCAGCCAGCTCCCCTGGACGTTGCCGTTGCCGTTGACCCGGACGAAGAAGCCTTCGTCGGCCCAGCTGATGACCCCGATGGCGAGCATGCCGGACCCGGCCGGGTCCCACGCCATGGCGGTCGGCGGAGTCTGCGACCCGTCCCCCGTCGCGATGCCGGTGAACGTGTCGGTCAGCGTGAGGGTGCCGTTCGAGTTCGTGCCGCTGTAGATCTGCACTCCGCCGTCGCTCAGGCCCACCGCGACCATGGGGTTGCCACCGGAGGTCCCGGCCGCCAGGGACGTCACGGAGACGAAGCGGTTCTCACCGTTCGTTCCGGTCTGGTACGGGTAGTAGGTCGTCGGCAGGTTCGCGACCCCGTTGCCCGGGTTCCCGAACCCGGCGACCTGCGCGCAGGCCAGGGTCGCGCAGGTGTCGGCCCCCTGCAGGGGGACCGAGTACAGGAGGTTCTGGTAGTTGGGGCCCCCGTTGGCCCCGTCGATCGCGGAGCCCTGCGTTCCCGCCATGTACAGGTTCTGGCCGTCCGTGGCCAGGTAGATGGTGTTGAGGTGGTAGGCCTGCCACAGGAAGTCGAAGCAGCCGCCGCAGGCCTGGTTGCCTTGGCGCCCGTATGTCGCCCACGTGTTCATCGAGCAAGCGTCCGGGCTGTCGCAGGCCTCGCCCTCGTACTCGACCGAGGGTGGCGGCGGCGCGAGGTCCTGCGGGATCGACTTCAGGAGGGCACCACCCCGGGCCGCCGAGTCGTAGATGTTGAGGTTGGTGTTCTCCGCCCGGACCCGCTGGTCGTAGCCCAGCCCGAGGAAGTCCATCGTCAGCTCGTCGCGCATCGTGCGGGGCATGGTCCCGGAGATGTCGGCCGGCGCCGAGGAGCCCGGCGCAGGCGTGATCTTGTCGTTCCCGGTCCCACCGTCGTTGGTCTCGCCGTTCACCAGGGTGTCGTTGCCGGTGCCGCCGAAGAGGGTGTCGTTCCCGGTCCCCCCGTCGAGGTAGTCGTTGCCGGAGCCCCCGTCGAGGCGGTCGTTCCCGCCCAGGCCGCACAGCACGTCCTTGCCCGGCCCGCCGACCAGCCGGTCCGGCCCCTCCGTGCCCACCACGACGTCCGACCCCGACCCGCCCTGGGCGGGCGCGCGGACCAGCCGGTAGTGGCCGTACTCGCCCTTACCGGTGCCCGCCTGCGCGATCGCCTGCTCGCACACGCTCCCTTTCGGCTTGGGCGCCGCCGCGGCCCCCGCGAGGGGCATGACGACCACCGCGCTGGCCAGCACGACCACCGTTGCGAACACTCGAACTCGGATGGTCCGACGCCTCGCCACGACCTGCCCCTGTCGCTAGGTACCGCCTCACCTGCAGGGCAAGATAGTCCTCTTTGGGGCTTTGTGGAGCCGTTCAGCTGGGGCGGGTGTCGACCCCCGCCTCCTTGCGCTGCTGCGCGGTGATCGGGGCGGGGGCGCCGGTCAGCGGGTCGTAACCGCCGCCTGACTTCGGGAAGGCGATGACCTCGCGGATCGAGTCCGAACCCGAGAGCAGGGCGCAGATCCGGTCCCACCCGAAGGCGATCCCGCCGTGCGGCGGCGCGCCGTACTGGAACGCGTCGAGCAGGAACCCGAACTTCTCCTGCGCGTCGGCCTCGCTGAGCCCCATGACCGCGAAGACGCGCTCCTGGACGTCGCGGCGGTGGATACGGATCGACCCGCCGCCGATCTCGTTGCCGTTGCAGACCATGTCGTAGGCGTACGCGAGTGCGGTCCCCGGCTCCGTGTCGAAGGTGTCGAGGAACTCCTTCTTGGGCGACGTGAACGCGTGGTGGACCGCCGTCCACGCGCCCGAACCCACCGCGACGTCACCGGCGGCGACCGCCTCGCTGGCCGGCTCGAACAGCGGGGCGTCGTGGACCCAGAGGAACCCCCACGAGCCGGGTTCGACGAGCCCGCAGCGGTGTCCGATCTCGAGGCGTGCGGCGCCGAGCAGCGCCCGGGACGACTTGACCGCTCCGGCCCCGAAGAAGATGCAGTCGCCCGGAGCGGCGCCGACGTGAGCCGCAAGTCCCGCGGCCTCGGTCTCGTTGAGGAACTTGGCCACGCCGCCGCCCAGCGAGCCGTCCTCCTGGACCAGCACATAGGCGAGCCCCGGGGCGCCGCGCTGCTTGGCCCACTCCTGCCAGGCGTCGAGCTGCTTGCGGGACTGCGAGGCGCCGCCGGGCATGACCACGGCACCGACGTAGTCCTGCTGGAAGACGCGGAAACCGGTGCCCTGGAAGAACTCCGTGCACTCGACCAGCTCGTGACCGAAGCGGGTGTCGGGCTTGTCGGTGCCGTACCGCGCCATCGCGTCGGCGTAGGTCAGCCGCGGCATCGGCGTCGGCACGTCCACCCCGATCAGGCGCCACAGAGCCACCGCGATCTCCTCGCCGAGCGCGAGGACGTCGTCCTCCTCGACGAAGCTCATCTCGATGTCCAGCTGGGTGAACTCGGGCTGCCGGTCGGCCCGGAAGTCCTCGTCCCGGTAACAGCGCGCGATCTGGTAGTACCGCTCCATCCCCGCCACCATGAGCAGCTGCTTGAACAGCTGCGGGCTCTGGGGCAGCGCATACCAGGACCCCGGCGCCAGCCGGGCCGGGACGATGAAGTCGCGCGCGCCCTCGGGCGTCGAGCGCGTCATGGTCGGGGTCTCGATCTCGACGAAGTCGCGCGCGTCGAGGACCGACCGCGCGGCGGCGTTCACGCGCGACCGCAGCCGGATCGCCGCCCCGGGCGCGGGACGCCGCAGGTCGAGGTACCGGTACTTGAGGCGCGACTCCTCGCCGACGTTCACGCGCTCGTCGATCTGGAACGGCAGCGGCGCGCTCGGGTTCAGGACGTCGATGGCCGACGCGACGACCTCGACCTGACCCGTCGGCAGGTCGGCGTTCTCGTTGCCCTCCGGCCGGCGGCGGACCTCGCCGGTGACCTGGACGCAGTACTCGTTCCGGATGTCGTGCGCGCCTCCCTCGGCCAGCACCTCGTCGCGGGCGACCACCTGCACCACACCCGACGCGTCGCGCAGGTCGAGGAAGGCCACACCGCCGTGATCGCGGCGCCGGGCGACCCATCCCGCGAGGGTGACGGTCTGGCCGGTGTGGTCGGCGCGCAGCGTGCCGGCCTCGTTGGTGCGGAGCACGGAGGGTCCTTCGGTGGGGGGTGGCGAACAGCCCGGTCATCCTACGGAGGCCGACGGTTGCCTTACGAATCGATGGCGACGGTGCCGTCCCACAGAACATCGACGTACGTTGTCGCGATGAGAGCCGGCTGGCGGTGGGCGGTCTGCGCCGTGACGGTGGCCGTCCTCGTCGCCGCACCGTTCGCCGTCCGGTATGCGCCGGTCTCTGCTCCCGACGCCGGTCCGGCCGCGCTACTGGCCCGGATGCAGGCCTCCTGGTCCAACCCCTACCAGGGGTATGCGGAGAGCTCGGGCACGCTCGCCCTCCCGGCGACCGACCAGCTCAACGACCTCAGCACGCTGCTGAGCGGCCGGACCCAGATGCGTGTGTGGTGGCGGTCCGCGACCGACTGGCGCTCCGACACCATCACGCCGGCCGGGGAGCGCAGCACCCGCACGACCGTCGCCGGCTCCCTCGTCTGGGACTACGAGGACAACCGGGTCGGCGTGGCCGCACCCGATGCCGACAACCCCGTCCGGCTGCCGCGGGAGACCGACACCCTTCCGCCGCAGCTGGCGGCCCGGATGCTCAGCGAGGCGACCGCCGACGAGCTCAGCGCCCTTCCGGCCCGCCGGGTCGCCGGCCGGCCGGCCGAGGGCCTGGAGCTGCGGCCGAGCGACTCGCTCAGCAGTGTGGGCCGGGTCGACGTGTGGGCCGACGCGGCGTCCGGGATCCCCGTTCTCGTGGAGGTGTTCGGTCGGGCCGGCGACCTCCCGGCCATGTCGAGCACCTTCCTCGACTTCTCCGACGCGGCCCCCGCGACGGCGGACCTGGCGTTCGTCGCGCCGCCCGGTGCCCGCATACGGTCCGTGGCCCGCTCCGACATCGTCCGGGACATCGCCCGGTTCGGTGGACCGCGCCCGCCGGACACCCTGCTCGGCTTCACCCGGTCCCGGCCCGGCGCCCGGGTGCAGACGATCGGCGAGTACGGCGAGGGCGTCACCCAGCTCGTGGTGAGTGCGGTCTCGGCCCAGCTGGCCGGCTCCCTGCGCGATTCGCTGAAACTCGCGTCCGGCGCCCGCGAGCTGCCGGAAGGGCTCGTCGTGTCCGTCGGCCCGCTGGGGCTGCTGCTGACGACGTCCCGCGGCGGCACCACCTGGCTGGTCGCGGGCACCGTGACGGCCGACGGCCTGGCCCGGGCGGCCACCGAGCTCGGTGCGGTGGCCGCGTGATCCGCACGGAAGGGCTCACCAAGCGGTTCGGGTCGGTGACGGCGGTCGACGACGTGGGGCTCGACGTCAGCGCCGGGGACATCTACGGGTTCCTCGGCGCGAACGGGTCCGGCAAGACGACGACGGTCCGCTGTCTCCTCGGGCTCGTCCTGCCGACCCAGGGACGGATCGAGCTTCTCGGGCGACCCATGCCCAAGGCCGGACGCGACGTGCTGCCCAAGGTGGGGTCGCTCGTCGAGGGACCCGCCGCCTACGGGCATCTGTCCGGGCAGGCCAACCTCGTCCTCCTCGACGCCAGCGGCCGGCACCCCGGCGGTCCCTTGGGCGGCGGCCGGCGCGACCGGTCCGACCGGGCCCGGCGCGCCCTCGAGGTCGTGGGCCTGGGCGACGTCGGGCGGCGTCCGGTCCGCGCGTACTCCCTCGGTATGCGTCAGCGGCTCGGCCTCGCGGCCGCCATGCTGCGCCAGCCCGAGCTGCTCGTCCTCGACGAGCCGACGAACGGCCTCGACCCCCAAGGGATCCGCGAGATCCGGACCCTCCTCCAGCAGCTGCACGAGGCGGGTACGACGATCTTCATGTCCAGCCACCTGCTGGCCGAGGTGGACCAGCTCTGCACCCGGGTCGGGCTCCTCGACCGGGGCCGTCTCGTCATCCAGGAGTCCCTGTCCACGCTGCGGGCGCCCACCGGGCGGACCGTCGTCGACACGTCGGACGTCGCCCTCGCGAAAGAGGTCCTGGGGCCGGCGGTCGAGGTGGTGGAGGGCGAACGCCTCGTCATCCGGTCGGCCGACCCGGCGCGGGTGAACGCCCGGCTGGTCGCGGCCGGCGTCGCGGTGCGCGAGCTCGGCCCCGAGCGGCGGACGCTGGAGCAGGTCATCGAGGAGCGCACCTCGGCCCGACGCCCCGGGGAGGTCGCCCGGTGATGCGGGTCGAGCTGGTCAAGCTGTTCGGACGGCGCCGCACCTGGGTGGCGATCGGCCTGCTCAACCTCCTGCCGACCCTGGTCTGCGTGCTGCTGGCGTGGACCCGGATCGCCCCGCGTCCGGGACAGGGGCCGGCCTTCCTGTCGGCGGTCATCGCCAACGGGTCGCTGTTCGCCATCGCGGCGCTGGCCATCGTCCTGCCGCTGTTCCTGCCGATCGCGGTCGCCGTCGTGGCGGGCGACGCCGTCGCCGGTGAGGCGCAGGCCGGCACCCTGCGGTACCTCCTGGTCCGCCCGGTCGGCCGGACCCGGCTCCTCGTGGCCAAGCTTGTGGCCGTCGTCGTGTTCGTCCTCGTCGGGGTCGTGAGCGTGACGGTGATCGGCTTCGTCGTGGGGCACTTCCTGCTCGGGGACGCGCCGCTCTCGCAGGCGATGGTGAGCATCTCGGGGTCGGTGCTGACGCCGGGGCAGGTCGCCTGGCGGACCGTCGCGGCGGTCCTCCTGGTGACCTTCTCGATGCTCGGTGTGGCGGCGATGGCGCTGTTCCTGTCCACGACGACCGACTCGCCGCTGTCGGCCACGCTGGGGGCGCTGGCCTTCCTCATCGGCTCGTCGCTGCTGCTCACCATCGACGCGGCGCAGCCGCTCCAGCCCTACCTGCCGACCCGGTACTGGCTGTCGTTCGTGGACCTCTACCGCGACCCGATCCTCTGGAGCAACGTCAGCCGGGGCATCGCGCTCCAGGCGGTCTACCTCGGCGTGCTCCTGCTGGCCGCCTGGGCGAACTTCACGACCCGCGACGTCACGAGCTGAGCCGGCCGCAGTCGCCGGGCGTCCAGGTCGGGATCGGGCCGGTTCCCAGCGCCTCGAGGACCATGGCCTGTACGACTCGGTCGTTCGGCAGGCCGCCGTGGTTCACCTGGCTGGCCGCGCACACGCTCTGTACGGACGGGCTGGGTACGTCGTCCTCGACCGACGAGGTCGGTGGCTGGACGACCTCGTCGCTGGTGGTCCACAGCGACAGGCCCAGCACGCCGGTCGGCAGCGGCTCGTTGTCGAGGCGCGAGAGGACCGGGCTGTCGGGGGCGAGCTGCTGGCACGCCGTCGGACAGGTTCCGGACACCAGGGTGCCGAGCCGCGCGACGTCGGTGCCGTGCAGCGGCGACCCGAGCATGACCAGGCGCCGGACCTTGCCGGGACCGTCCCCCTCGGTGGCCCAGAGCCGGGCGACGACCCCACCGGCCGAGTACCCGACGACGTCGACCGACCGCCCTCCAGTGCGGGTGAGGACCTCGCCTGCGGTGGCCCCGAGCGCGTCCGACTGGGCGGTCAGGTCTCCCTGGGCCCGGTCCGGCAGGTCGACCACGGTGACGTCCCGACCGGACTCGCGCAGTCGGGTCGCGAGGCTCTGGAGCGAGGCGGCCGAGCCGCCGTACCCCGGGACCAGCAGCACCGGCCCGGCGGTGCCCTGGTCGACCGGCGTGACCAGGCGACCACGGAGAGCGGTGAGGGCGACGACCCCGGCGATCATGGCGAGCGCCACGAGCACGGCCGCGACGACCAGGACGAAGGTTCGCCGCGCCGGAGACAGTCGCGAGAGCACGCCTCATCATGCGCGCTGCCGATCGGCGGGGACGGGCTGCCCAAACCGGCACCGGCGCTGAACCGATACCGCTAGCATCACTCGCCAGCCGGTAGTCGCGCTCGAACCACACGATCCGGGCCCGGGACCCGGGTCAGGTTCCCTCGGGGAGTTCAGGGCAGCCAGGTATGGGGTCAGTCGTCCAGCTGCTGCCCCCCGGCCTGCGCGCCGGCTCGGCGGCTCGTCGCCGTGCGGGCGCTCGCCGTCGTCCGGAAGCCGATCGTCGACGCGACCGCGACGCTGAGACGTTCGTCGCGTCCGACCTGCCCGCCCCACCGGACGACCATGACAAGTACTCGTACGTTCGGCGTCGCTTGTGGGTGCTCCTGCCCGTCTCGGTCGTGGGCTTTGTCTGCCTGGCCGCGTCCCAGCTCACGCTCATGATGTCGACACCGTGGCTCTGGTTGTTCCTCCCCCTGTTCCTGTTCACGGTCGTCTACTACCTCGTCTCGCAGGCCGTGAACTGCGTCAGCACCGACTTCGACCTACGGGCTCATCGCCTGACCGTCGCGTCGTGGCACCCGGCGGTGTATCCCGATGTGGACGTCTTCCTGCCGGTGTGCGGTGAGCCCTTGACCGTGCTGACCAACACGTGGACCTACGTGTCTCGGTTGGCGGCGACCTACGGCGGAGTCGTGACGCCCATCGTCCTGGACGATGCCGGCGACTCCGATGTCGCCGCCCTGGCCGCGGAACACGGCTTTCGTTACCACAGTCGCCCGAACCGAGGCTGGTTCAAGAAGTCGGGCAACCTGCGTTTCGGCTTCGGGCTCAGCTCCGCGCCGTACATCCTCGTCCTCGACGCCGACTTCGCGCCGCGCCGTGACCTGCTCGACGAGCTCCTTCCCTACATGGACGGGGATGAGCGCGTCGGCATCATCCAGTCGCCGCAGTTCTTCCGAGTCGCCGACTACCAGAACTGGGTCGAGCGGGGCGCCGGCGCGGTGCAGGAGTTCTTCTATCGGGCCGTCCAGGTGTCCCGGCAGGCCCGGGGTGGCGCGATCTGTGTGGGGACCTGCGCCGTCTACCGGCGAGCGGCGCTCGAGGAGAACGGCGGTACGACCCTCATCGAGCACTCCGAGGATGTGCACACCGGCTTCGACCTCCGTCGACGTGGTTGGACCCTGCGGTACGTGCCGCTCCTGCTCGCCACCGGCGTCTGCCCCGACTCGGTCGATGCCTTTCTCTCACAGCAGTACCGATGGTGCTCCGGCTCTCTGACCCTGTTGCGGAGCAGGAAGTTCTGGCGGACCAGGCTCGGCGTGGGTACCCGACTGTGCTACGTGTCGGGGTTCTTCTACTACATCCACACGGCCCTCTTCACCGTCGTGGGCCCGCTGGTCCCCATCCTGCTGCTGCTGCTCGTTCCGTGGAGCCTGCGGCTGGAGAACCTGACTCTGCTTCTGCCCAGCATCGTGTACGCGGCCGTGGTGTTCCCGCTCTGGCATCGCGCGCCGTTCCGGCTGGAGGCCTGGGCCGTCCGCATGATGTACGGCTGGGCGCACCTCTTCGCCATCTGGGACGGCCTCCGGGGTCGGCCCCTGGAGTGGAGTGCGACCGGCTCCTCCGCGGCCCGGGACCCGAACCGGAACCGGCGCTTCTGGATCGGTGTCGTCGCCTGGGGAAGCACGACTGCGCTGGTCTGGGTCGGCGCCGCTCTCTGGCGGATGTCGACGATGGTGGCGTCCGACTACGCCCTGGTCCTTGCCTCCGGACTGTTCTACGCGCTGGTCGTCGGGCGCATTCTGCTCCAGCCGGACACCACCGGATTCCGATGAGAACGCCCGCCCTGCTGTCGGCCTCGCTGCTGTGCGTGCTCACCGGCCTCGTCGGATGCACCACCGAGCAGGCGGCGCAGACCTCGCCGCCCGCGCCGGGAACCACCACCCAGGAGGTCCTCCCAGCTCCTTCGGCGCAGCCGTCCGCGACCTCGGTGCTGCCGTACGACGTCCGACCCCTGCTCGCTCCGTCGCGCAAGTACTTCGGCGCCGCCCTGGAGGGTGCTCCGACGTCGCTGGGCCCGGTCGAGGCGTTCACCACGAAGGTGGGCAAGCAGCCGAACATGCTCGTGTACTTCGCCGGATGGGGCGACTCGTTCAACCGTCAAGGGGTGCGGAACGCCTGGTCCATCGGGGCGTTGCCCCTGATGTCCTGGGAACCCTTCGAACAGTCGTTGGCCGCGATCGCCGACGGCGCGAGCGACGACTACGTGCGACAGCTCGCCTCGGACGTCCGGTCGCTGAACCTGCCGGTCGCGATCAGCCTGGCGCACGAGATGAACGGCTTCTGGTACCCCTGGGGCACCAGGAGCAGCTCACCAGCTGACTTCGTGCGGGCGTGGCGGCGGGTCCACGGCATCTTTCTGGATGTGGGCGCGACCAACGTCATCTGGGTCTGGAGCCCCAACGTCGTCAACTCGTTGCCTGATGTACCGCTTGAGCCCTTCTATCCCGGCGACTCCTACGTCGACTGGGTCGGCGTTGTGGGCTACTACGAGACCGGCAGCGAGCGCACGTTCGCGACGCTGTTCGGTCCGACTCGGACCGCCGTCCGCGCGTTCTCCCGGAAGCCCGTGCTCATCCTCGAGACCGCCGTGGAGAGCGGAGCACGCAAGGCCAAGGACATCGCCGATCTCTTCGCCGGCGTGGCTGCCTCGCCGGACGTCGTCGGCTTCACCTGGTTCAACTACGTCCGAAGAGCCGACTGGCGGGTCGACAGCGATCCGAGCGCACTCGACCAGTTCCGCGCGAGTGCACAGAACGATCGCTTCGGCTTCGATGTGAGGAAGCCCTAGATGGCCGTCTCGACCACGCCGACATCGCGAACGCGCCACTCGTCGACGGGCTCGCTCGGGACCCGACTCCGCGCTGGGCGCCCTTCCTCGGTGAGTCGTGCGGTGTTGGCCGGGATACTGGTCGTGCAGACCGGGCTCACGCTGCGGCTGGAGAACACCGCCTTCGACGACGAGGCGCTCTACCTGTATGCGGGTCACCTGCAGCTCGACGCCATGGCCAAGGGGGATCCGCTTCGGACCGAGTTCACGGGCTACTTCTCTGGCTCGCCGGTCCTGTACCCACCATTGGCGGCCGCCGTGGACTCGGTGTTCGGTCTGTCCGGCGCCCGGGCGCTCAGCCTGGTCTTCATGCTCGGTGCGACGATCCTCGTCTACGCGTTGTCCCGGTTGCTCTTCGACGAGATGGCCGGGGTCGGCGCGGCCGCGCTGTTCAGCACGACGCAGTCGACCCTGTTCCTCGGGCACCTCGCCACCTACGACGCCGCCGCCGTCTTCCTGCTGGCCGTGGCCGCCTGGTTGGCGGTCCGTGCGAGCCGTTGTGCCAGCTCCCGGGTCGGCGATGTCCTCGTCCTCGGGGCCGCCGTCGCCGTCGCACTCGGGGTGGCGGTCAAGTACGCCACGCTGATGTACCTGCCCACCGTGGCCGGCTTGGGCTGGTTGACCGCATACGACCGCGGCCGTTGGAGTGCTGCACTGCGGCGGGCCTTGCTCCTCGGCGGCTTCACGGTCGTCCTGCTCGCCGGGGCGCTGGCGCTCGGCGGGGCGTCGTACCTGCGTGGCCTCAGCGTCACGACGACCGCTCGCGAGCACGGCGACGCGAACTCGATCGACCTGCTGGTGAACACCCTCCAGTGGGGTGGCGGCATCGCCGCCCTGGCGCTCCTGGGCGCGGCATGCTTCGTCTCAGGACGAGGCGACAGCCGTCCGCGATGGTGGCGACTCGCCCTCGGTGGGCTGCTGTGTGGCACGGCGTTGCTGGCGCCCGCCTACCAGATGTACCTGCACATGGGCATATCCCTGCACAAGCACATCGGCTTCGGCTTGTGGTTCGCGGCCCCGATGGCCGGGGTCGGGCTCAGCATGCTGGTGGGACGGAACCTCCGGTTCCCACAGCTGGCCATTGCCTGTTGGGTCACGTTGCTGACCTTCGGCATCACGCAGTCCCAGCATCTCTACCGCGCGTGGGGTGACAGCTCACAGCTGGTCGCCGCCATCCGGCCGCAGCTCGATCCCGACCATCGCTACCTCGTCGAAGCGGACTCGGTGCCGCAGTACTACCTTCGGGCCGAGACGACGCCCGAGCAGTGGACCTCGACCTACTACATCGACTACACCGACCGGAGTGGCAACCGGCAGACCGGGCAACGCGGATTCCAAGCCGCCCTTCGTGATGGCCGCTTCGACCTCGTCGTGCTCAGCTTCAGGGTCACGGCAGAGCTCGATCGAGTGCTCGTCGAGCAGCTGCGCACCGACAGCCAGTATCGAATGCTCGGGAGGGTGCCCTTCGAGACGAGCTACGGCAGCGGAAGCCACGAGATCTGGGTCAGGATCCCCGCGAGCTAGTCGTACTCAGCCGGCGAACGGCGACGCCCGAACCGACCGGCGGCGGGCCTCGACGAGACAGCGGGCGAGCATCACCCTGGCGCGCAGGATGGTCGGCAGCGAGCGCCAGCCGAGCGGCGTCTGGTTGGACCCGTGCAGCCGCCGCTCCACCGAGGGGTCCTCGAGGTGCCGCATCTCGCGCGCCACGTTGCCGACCAGACCGATCCAGAGGTCGTGCGACTCGGTCAGCCAGGACGGGAACGGCAGCACGACCGGAAGCAGGTCACGCCGCAGGCCCATGGCGCAGCCGAAGTACCAGCGCACCCCCACGAGGACCGCGGCGACGTTCGCGGCATACCGGTGCGAGTCCCGTGCCCGCAGTGTCCAGCGCGGCGGTCCCGGCGGGTCCCCGAGCACCGCGACGCTCGTCGCGACGACGCCGTCGGACCCGAGCGCGGCGACAATCGCCTCCAGCCGGCCGGGCACCCAGACGTCGTCCTGGTCGGCGAGGAGCAGGTATGCGCCGCGCGCCAGTCCCAGCGCCCGCTCGAAGGTCCGCACGGACCCGACGTTGGCGTCGTTCCGGTGCACCGTGACCCGTGCGTCGCCGAACGACTCCACGATGCTCACGGTGTCGTCGGTGCTCGCGTCGTCGACGACCACCAGCTCGTCGGTCGGGCCGAGCTGGTCGAGGATCGAGCGGACCTGCTCGCCGACGTACTCGGCCCCGTCGTGTGCGGCGAGGCACACGCTGACCCGGACCGGCGACGCGGGCTCAGCCGCCGGCATACCAGGGCCAGGGTGCGTCGGCGGGCCGCAGTGTTGACCACTCCCGCTGGCGCGCGCCCCAGGTGGCCATCAGGCCGATGACCGCTCCGGGGTTGTGGATCCGGCCGGTGAGGACCGCGGCGTAGGCGTCGTCGAGCGGCACCCACAGCCCGGTGATCCCGGCCTCCTCGCCGGTGCGCTCGAACGTCGCGTCGGTGACGGTCGAGATGTCGCGGGCGAGGAACACCCGCAACGTCTCCGAGGTGCTGCCGGGTGAGGCGAAGAAGTCGATGACGACGTCCCAGCGCTCGGCCTTGAGCTCGACCTCCTCGGCGAGCTCGCGGGCGGCGCTGAGCGCCGGCGCCTCGCCGTGCACGTCGAGCAGGCCAGCCGGGAGCTCCCACTCCCTGGTGCGGACCGGGTGGCGGTACTGGCGGATCATCACGACGTGGTCGACGCCGTCGACCTCGCGCAGCGCCACGATGACGACGGCGCCGGGATGGTCGAGGTACTCACGGGTGACCTCACCGTGCTCGCCGAGGTCGACCACGTCGCGGCGGAGGTCGAAGATGCGGCCCTTGACGACGACCTCGGACGACCGGACCCTGGGTTCGACCACCTCGGAGGAGAGGTCCGCGTAGGACCCGACCGGAAGATCCACCTAGGTCACGTGTGGGCGGAGACGGGCTCCGCGGTCGCGTAGTCGTCGGCGAACGTACCGCGGGGGACCTCGACGAGGCGCTCGCCCCGCTGCCGGTCCAGAGCGGCCTCGACGAGCCCGGCGAACAGCGGGTGAGCGCGGTGCGGACGCGAGAGGAACTCCGGATGTGCCTGTGTCGCAACGAAGTACGGGTGCACGTCGGACGGGAGCTCGATGAACTCGACCAGCTCGTGGTCGGGCGAGAGGCCGCTGAACACCATGCCCGACTCCTCGAGCCGGCCCCGGTACGAGTTGTTGACCTCGTAGCGGTGGCGATGCCGCTCCTCGACCTCGGTCACCCCGTAGGCCTTGGCGATGATGCTGCCCTCGGCGAGGCTGGCGGGGTAGAGCCCGAGTCGCATCGTGCCGCCGAGGTCGCCGGCGCCCTCGACGAACGCCTTCTGCTCCTCCATCGTCGCGATGACCGGCGCCGGCGTCTCCGGGTCGAACTCCGACGACGAGGCCCCGTCGATGCCGGCGACGTTCCGCGCATACTCGATCACCATGCACTGGAGGCCGAGGCAGATCCCCAGCGTGGGCACCTGACGCTCGCGCGCCCACCGGATCGCCCCGACCTTGCCCTCGATGCCACGCACGCCGAACCCGCCCGGGACGAGGACGGCGTCGACGCCGCCGAGCGCCTTCTGGGCGCCGGCGTCGGTCTGGCACTCGTCGCTGGCCACCCAGCGGATGAG
Source organism: uncultured Actinomycetota bacterium (assembly GCA_963713345.1). GTDB lineage: Bacteria > Actinomycetota > Actinomycetes > Actinomycetales > Dermatophilaceae > Lapillicoccus. Next base: position 337,957 of record CAVQLI010000012.1, read on the forward strand.
CACCTTGGCGTTGTGCTGGAACCCACCGGCCCGCATGGCCTCGGTGACGGAGAGGTATGCGTCGGGCAGGTCGATGTACTTGCCCACCAACGCGATCTCGACGACGTGCTCGGGGTCGTGGACCCGCAGGAGCATCCGGTCCCAGTCCTGCCAGTCCACGTCGTGGAACGGCAGTCCCAGCCGGCGGATGACGTAGGCGTCGAGGCCCTCCCGGTGCAGGACCTTCGGGATGTCGTAGATGCTCGGGGCGTCGACGGCGGCGGCGACGGCGGCCGTGTCGACGTCGCACATCAGCGAGATCTTGCGCTTGATCCCGTCCGGGATCTCCCGGTCGGCGCGCAGCACCAGGCCGTCGGGCTGGATACCGACCTGCCGCAGCGCGGCCACCGAGTGCTGCGTCGGCTTGGTCTTCAGCTCGCCGCTCGGGGCCAGGTAGGGCACCAGCGAGACGTGCAGGAAGAAGACGTTGTCACGGCCCACGTCGTGCCGGACCTGGCGCGCCGCCTCGAGGAACGGCAGCGACTCGATGTCGCCGACGGTGCCGCCGATCTCGGTGATGATGACGTCCGGGGCGTCCTTGTCGCCGGTCGCGGTGGCCCGCATCCGCGACTTGATCTCGTTGGTGATGTGCGGGATGACCTGGACGGTGTCGCCGAGGTACTCGCCGCGCCGCTCGCGGGCGATCACCCGGTTGTAGATCTGGCCGGTGGTGACGTTGGCGCTGCCCTGGAGGTGGACGTCGAGGAACCGCTCGTAGTGCCCGATGTCGAGGTCGGTCTCCGCCCCGTCGTCGGTGACGAACACCTCGCCGTGCTGGAACGGGTTCATCGTTCCGGGGTCGACGTTGAGGTACGGGTCCAGCTTCTGCATGGTCACGCGCAGGCCGCGCGCCCGGAGCAGATGCCCCAGGCTGCTGGCAGTGAGCCCCTTGCCGAGCGAGGAGGCGACGCCTCCGGTCACAAAGATGTGCTTGGTCTGCTGCGCCACGGGATTGCAGTCTATGTCACGCGCCGGTGGGGCCCGGCACCTCGGGCCCGACGGCGTGGCTTCCGCCCGTGGCGGCTACTCGGGGCCCTGCCCGGTCGGCCGAAGGGCGCTCCACAGCTGCCCGACGGTGACGCGGTCGGCGACGACGAGGACGCCTCCGGTCACGGCGGCCCCCAGGACCGCGAGCGCCACCGCGACCCCGGCGTTCGCCCACGGCCCCTCGACGAGCCACCAGCGTCCGACCAGGATCCCCGCAGCGGCTCCCGCCGCGGCCGCCAGGACGCCGACCGACAACGTCCGGCCCAGCCCGGCCAGGGCCCCCGGTCCCCACGCTCGGGAGGTCGCGGCGAGCAGGTCCAGGGTGGCCAGCGTCAGCCCCACGACCGGGGCGACACCGAGGATCACGAGGGCCCACGTGGGGGTGGCGCCGGGCATGACCGCCACGAGCGGCACCGCTCCGGCGATCAGCCACGCGGCCGCGACGGCTCCTCCCGCGACGAACGGCCGGCCGCGGACGTAGAGGGCGGCGCACAGCACGCCGACGAGGCCCATCAGCAGCAGGCTCGGCGCGCCCGCCCAGAGCCCCGGGGCCAGCGCGTCGAGCGCCGCGCGGCCCTGGGTGGTCTCCCGCGCCGCGTCGAGCGCGGTGAAGAATCCGCCGACGGGGATCGCGGCTGCCGCCACTGCCGACGCGGCTACCGCTCCCAGGGCGGTCGCCGCCCGGGCCCGCCCGGCCAGCGCGCCGACCGACGGAGCCTGACGGTGGCGCGCCGAGCGGGTGAGCACCGTCGTCGCCTCCGGGTCGGCCTGGGCCGCCGGCTCGACGTGGGCCTCGGGGCCGGCCGGAACCGCCGTGTCGTCGCCGGCGCGGCCGGGGCCGTGGGCACCCCGGCGAGCCGGGGCAGAGCGTCGGACACCACGGGAAGCAGCAACGCCGCATACGGGACCAGGAGGACGCCCTGGAGGTATGCCAGGACGGGCAGCACCCCCACTCCGGACCGGAACGTCACCACGACCGCCACCACCGTGGCGAAGACCAGTCCGAGGGCGGTGAGCACCAGGGCCTGCGCCACTCCACGGGTCTCGGCGGCCAGCGCGACCGGCGCCCGGACCGCGGGGCGCAGTGCGACCCCCGTGCGCCAGAGGAGGACCGCGGGAACCGCGGCGACCACCAGCGCGGCCAAGGTCGTCCCACCGGCGAGCACCGCCAGATGTCCCTCCGGGACGCCGGTGGCGTCGCTGACCGCCGCCAGCTGGTGGAACCACACGAGGCTGCCGACGACGACCAGTGAGCCCAGCGCCGGCCCGACCACCGCCGCGAGGGGACGCCCGTGCGCCCGCAGGATCCCCCCGAGGACCACCCCGGCCCCCAGCAGCACCGGCTGGGGCGCGAACCACCGCAGCAGGTCGGCCGCCACGTCCACCGCTCCCGTGCACCCGCTCTCCCCCACCAGGACACCGGCCAGAGGCGCGGCCGCGAGCCCCACGGCGACCGAGCACGCACCGAGGACCACGACGGTCCAGGTCAGCACGGCGGAGCCGAGCCGGGCGACATCTCGCGGTCGGCCGTGCCCCAGCGCGCCGACGAGCATCGGGATGCTCACCGACGCCAGTGCACCGCCCGCCGCCAGGTCGAACAGGACCGTCGGGACCGCGTTCACCGCCTGGTAGACCGTCCCCAGGCAGGTCGCCCCGACCGACCACGACAGGGCCGGCCAGCGGGCGAAGGTCACCACGGCCAGCAGCAGACCCCACGCCACGACGGCAGCCCCGAGCGCGGTCGCAGTCCGCTCGGGAACCACCGGTGGTCGCACTGGGCTCGACGACATCGCCGTCCATCGTGCCATGCGGGACTCGCGGGTCGTTCCCGGCTCAGCGCCGGGTCAGCGCCCGGCTCTGCGCCCGCTGCGCGCGAGCGGCCCGCAGGGCGGCCGCCTGGTCGAGCAGCTCGCGCGCGTGCTCCAGACCCGCGGCCGACGTTGCGTCGCCGCCCATCATCCGGGACAGCTCCTGGAGCCGTTCGTCGCCGTCGAGGACCGCCACGTTGCTGGACGTCACCACGCCGTCGTCGCTCTTGCGCACCACGAGGTGGCGGTCCGCGAAGGCCGCGACCTGGGCGAGGTGCGTGACGACGACGACCTGGGCCTGCCCGGCCAGCATCGCCAGACGTGCGCCGACGTCCATGGCGGCCCGGCCACCGACGCCGGCGTCGACCTCGTCGAAGACGAACGTCGGTACCGCGGCGGTCCGGCCGACCACCTCGATGGCCAGCATGACCCGGGACAGCTCGCCGCCGGAGGCGGCCTTGGCCACCGTGCGGGCCGGGTTCCCCGGACCGGAGGCGAGGAGGATCTCGACGTCGTCGACGCCCGACCGGGTCCAGCGCAGCGACCGGTCGCCGACCTCGAGGCCGTCGGGGTCGTCGCGAGAGGCGACCGCCACGGTGACGACGGCGCCGCCCATGGCGAGGTGCGCCAGCTCGCCGGTGACCCGCCGCCCGAAGTCGTCGGCCGCCGACTGCCGCGCCGCGCTCAGCGCGGCGGCGAGGCCGGCCAGCTCGCGCCGCAGCCGGGCGGTCTCGACGTCCAGCTCGTGCACACGGTCGTCGGCGCCGAGCAGGTCGGTGAGCGTCGCGGCCGCGTCCTTGCCCCAGGCGAGGACGTCATCGACGGAGTCGCCGTAGCGACGGGTCAGGCCCGCGAGGTCGGCCCGTCGTTGCTGGACCTCGGCCAGGCGGGCGGGGTCGACGTCGACGTCGGCGAGGTAGGACGACAGGTCGGCCGCCAGGTCGGTGGCGAGGTAGGCCAGCTCGGCGACGCGGCCCTCCAGCTCACGGAGGGCGGCGTCGTGGTCGGTCACCGGAGACAGCGCGGCCCGCGCGGCGGACAGCGCGTCGGCCACCGGCGCGGCGGCGTCCGACGCATACCCGTCGTCGCCGACGAGGTAGGCGTGGGCCTGCGCCGCCGCCAGCCGCAGGCCGTCCGCATGGGCGAGCCGCTCGTCCTCGGCGCGGAGGGCGACGTCCTCGCCGGGCTGCGGGTCGAGCGCCTCGATGCGTTCGAGTCCCGCTTGGAGCACGTCGATCTCTCGGGCGCGTTCGTGGGCCACGTGCCGCAGCCGGTCACGCTCGGCACTCGCGCGGGACAGGGCGTCGAAGGCCTCTCGGTATGCGTGCAGGGCGGCGGTGACGGGCTCCCCGCCGAACCCGTCGAGCACGTCGCGATGCTGGTCGCCCTGCCGGAGCCGCCACTGGTCGGCCTGCCCGTGGACCGCGACGAGCGTCTCGCCGATCTCGGTGAGGACCCCGACCGGAGTGCTCCGACCGCCGACGTGCGCCCGCGACCGCCCGTCCGCCCCCACTGTCCGCGCGAGCAGGAGTCCCTCGCTCACGTCCGCGCCGGCCTCCTCGGCCCGGGTCAGCGCCGCGTGCCCCTCCGGGACCCGCACGACGCCCTCGACCACGGCCGACCGACGGCCGGCGCGGACCAGTCCCGAGTCCGCGCGCATACCGAGCAGCAGACCCAGCCCCGAGACGACCATCGTCTTGCCCGCGCCGGTCTCGCCGGTGACGACGTTGAGGCCCGGGCTCAGCTCGAGGACGGCGTCGTCGATGACCCCGACGCCCTGGATCCGGACCTCCTCGAACACGCCCTCACCCTAAGGTCACCCCGCGAAGCTCTCCGGTCAGCGGGAGCGGCCGTTGCCGCGCCACCCCGCGACGCTGAGGTCGAACTTCGCCACCAGCCGGTCGGTGAACGGGGACGCGTTGAGCCGGGCGAGCCGGACCGGGACGTCACTGCGGGTCACCTCGATCCGCGCCCCCGGACGCAGCTCCAGCTGGCGCCGTCCGTCGCACCACATGATCCCGTGGCCCTCGGCCTGGGGGATCACCTCGACGGCCAGCCTGGAGGTCGGGCTCACGACGATCGGCCGGGAGAAGAGCGCGTGAGCAGCGTTGGGAACCATGAGGATCGCTTCCACGTCCGGCCAGATCACCGGACCGCCCAGCGAGAACGCGTAGGCCGTCGACCCCGTCGGTGTCGAGACGACGATCCCGTCGCAGCCGAATGCCGACAGCGGCTTGCCGTCGATCTCGACGGCCACCTCGAGCATCCGCTCCCGAGCCGCCTTCTCCACGCTGACCTCGTTGAGGGCCCAGCACGGGTACGGCTTCGCGCCCTCCTGGTGGACCGTCACGGCGAGGGTCATCCGCTCCTCGACCTGGTAGGCCCGGCTGACGATGTGGTCGACCGTCGCCGTCGCGTCCTCGCGCTCGGCTTCGGCGAGGAAGCCGACGTGGCCGAGGTTGACCCCGAGCAGGGGCACGCCGGTTCCCCGCGAGTGCTCGGCGCCGCGGAGGATGGTCCCGTCCCCACCGAGGACGACGACGAGCTCGCAGCCCTCGGTCGGGTCGTCGGGGTCGGCCTCGACGACCGGTCCGATGTCGATGGCTCCGAACATCCGCGCCTCGTCCGGGGCGAGCGCCACCTCGACGTCGGCGGCGCGCAGCTGCTTGACGACGCCACGAGCGATGTCGACGACCTCGGGTCGGGTCGGGTGTGCCACGAGCAAGATCCTGCGGGTCACGGTGCTCCTGTCACTCGGCGCTTCGGCGGACCACCGCGGCGACGGAGCGCTCGTCGAGCGCTTCGCCGGGACGTGTCCTCACCCAGAGTAAGTACTCCCGGTTCCCCGTCGTGCCCCGGATGGGACTTGGTTCGAGCCCCCAGGGGTAGAGGCCGGCGGTCCGGGCCGCCTCGAGGACGTCCACGAGCACCCGCTCGTGCTCGTGGGGCGACGTGACGACACCGGTCCGGGCCAGCCGCTCCCGCCCGACCTCGAACTGGGGTTTGACCAGGAGCACCGCGTCCGCGGTCGGCGTCATCACCGAGGCGACGACGTCGAGGACCAGCCGCAGCGAGATGAAGCTGAGGTCGGCGACGACGATGTCGAAGTCGTGACCGAGGTCGCCGGGCCGCACGTCGCGGATGTTGAGCCCGGAGCGCTCGTCGACCCTGGCGTCCTCCGCGACCTCCGGGACCAGCTGGCCGTGGCCGACGTCGAGCGCGGTCACGTGCGCCGCGCCGGCCTCGAGCAGCACCTGGGTGAACCCGCCGGTACTCGCCCCCACGTCCAGGCAGCGCTTGCCGACGACCGTGAGGCCGTCCGCCTCGAACAGCCGAAGAGCCTCCAGCAGCTTGTATGCGGCCCGCCCCACCCACCGGTCGGGTTCCTCGGCGAGGACGATCGCGTTCGCTGCGCTGACCGGGGTGCTCGGCTTGGTCGCTGTCGCGCCGTCGACGAGGACAGCGCCGCGGGTCACCAGCTGCCGGGCCTGGGCTCGGCTGCGGACCAGGCCGCGCCGCACCAGCTCGGCGTCGAGGCGGGCCTTGCCGTCGTGGGGTCCGCGGTGGTCCGGGTCAGTCACCGCCGAGGTCGGCCAGCCGGTCCTGCAACGCTCGGTGCGCCGCCTCGCCGGCCTCGGCCTGCCCGTCGAGGGACCCCGACTCGGCACTGTCGTGGAGCCGCGCCAGCGCCGCGTCGACCTGGGCGTCTCCGGTGTGGGGTGCCGCCTCGACCGTGGTGTGGGGAACGGACTGCTGCGGCCACTCCCCCGACTCGTCGATACCGGCCGTCATGCGCCGCTCCCCGTAGCGGGCGTCGCGGCGGACTTCTTGGCGGCGGACTTCTTGGCGGTGGATTTTGTAGGACTTCGTCGCGGCCGCCTTCTTCGTGGTCACCGCGCCGGACGGGCGCGCCGCTGTGGTCGTGGTCTTCGCCGCCTTCTTGGCCGGCCTGGCCGTGGTGGTCGCAGCGCTCTTCTTGGTGGCGGCCTTCTTGGTGGCGGCCTTCTTGGTGGCGGCCTTCTTGGTGGCGGTCTTCTTGGTGGCGGCCTTCTTGGTGGCGGCCTTCTTGGCTGGCGCCGTCGTGGTCGGCGCCGCCGTTGTGCGCCGCCTTTCGCGCCGCCTTCTTGGTCGCAGCCTTCTTCGCCGGGGCCGCCCTCTTGGTCGCGGCCTTCTTCGCGGGCGCCGCCGTGGTCGTGGTGACGGCCGGCTCGGTGGAGGCGGCGGACTCGGTCGGGCGCTCGGCCCCGTTGTCACCGGCGTCGGTGGCGACCGGACGGGTCGAGGCCCGGTCGGCGATCTGCTTGCGCGGCGGGCGCCGTCGGGGCGCGGCGGGGACCGGCTCGTCGACCGGGCTGGTGAAGGCGGCGTCGACGACGACCCCGTCGTCGGCCGGCCGACTCACCGCGTGGCCAGCCAGACCCAGCTTCGCGGCGACCTCGCCGACGGCCGGGTTGGTGAGGATCTGGGCCTGCAGCGCCTCGACGTCGGCCGAGAGCTTCGCGACCGCGGCTCGCGCCCGATCCAGCTCGTCCGGCGGGATCGGCGACCGGGCCACCGCACGTTCGACCTCGCTGCGCACGAGGGCGATGAGGCTGCGCCGGTTGGCAGCGGCGGCGGCGAGCAGCTCCTCGGCCAGGTCCTGGACCTGCAGCTGGACGTTGCTGCTCGACCGACCACCCGTCAGCCCGCTCGAGAGCGAGAGCAGTGCGGACGCGGCCTCGGTGGCCTTGGCTCTCGACATATCCGCCAGGCCGGAAGCGAGCAGTAGGTAGCCGCGAAGCCCGTCCATCGCCATGACCTGTGTCTCCTTCGCCACGCGTCGCCGGTGCCGACGCTGTTGCCGGTCCACGCTACTGCCCTACCGCGCCGGTGGCTGGTCGGAAGCTCAGCCCAGCCGGGCCGCCGCGGTCTCGGCCAGCCGCACGAGCGCGTCGGCCGAGGCGCCCGCCACGTCGCGGCCGTGCACCAGGGCCGCCGTGGTCGCCGCGACGAGGGCGTCCGGGTCGTCGCCGTCGGTGACCCGAAGGTCACCGCTGCGCCAGTCGACCGACAGGCTCACCGACCCGCACCGCAGGGTCTCGCCCTCGACCGAGGGCACCATCGGCGGGCGGTCCAGCGCTCGGAGGTCTCGCGCCGCATACGTCGGCGCCGGCCGACCCGGCGACCGGGCGAACGACACGAGGTCGTCGACGCCGGTGAGGACCCACAGCGAGTCGAGACCGGCGTTCATCGCGCCGAGGATGTCGGTGTCGAGCCGGTCGCCGATGGCCAGCACGTCGGGCTTCGGGACGCCGAGGCGGGTCACCGAGAGGTCGTAGAGCGGCGGTTCCGGCTTTCCGGTGGCGGCGCTCGGCTGCACCCCCGTCGCGACCGCCACCGCGCCGATCAGGGCTCCGTTGCCCGGGGCGATGCCGCGGTGGGTCGGCAGCGTCGCGTCGCGGTTCGTGGCCACCCACGTAGCGCCGTCCTCGATGGCGTAGCTGGCCTCGGCGAGAAGCGCCGCCGTGACGTTGGCGCCGTAGCCCTGAAGGACCGCGACGACTCCTGGATCGGCCTGGTCGACCGGCCGGAGGCCCGCTTCGGCCAGCGCCGCGGCCACGCCGGGGCCGCCGACCGCCAGCACCGGAGAGTCCGGCGGGAAGAGCGAGGCGACGTAGGCGGCGCCGGCCTGGGAGCTGGTGACGACGTTCGCCGGACCGACCGGGAGCCCGAGCCCGAGGAGCTGGTCCGCGACGTCCTGCGGCGTCAGGGAGGCGTTGTTGGTGGCGTAGACGATCGGTACCCGCAGCGCGAGCAGCCGCTCGACCGCATACGGAACGGCCTGGGCGCCTCGGCGGACGACGCCGTCGAGGTCGCAGACCACCCCGGCGTAGCGCTCGGCGAGGGTCTCAGCCACGCGCGCCGGTCTCGTCGCCGTCCTCGTCATCGCCGAGGAGGTCGACCTGCTCGACGCCGTCGAGCTCGTCGACCCGCTCGGCCGCGTCCGTCTCGAGCGACTCGTCCGCGTCGACGGCGTAGCCGAACCACTCGCGCGCGCCGGCGCGGTCGCCGAGGGCCAGCAGGGCCTCGGCGTAGGCGTAGAACAGCCGTGCGCTCCAGGCCTTGCGGCGGCGCGGGTCGAGCTCGGGGAGCTTGAGGCCGGCGGCTGCGGCGTCGAGCTGGCCCTGGTCCCGCCGGATCCCGGAGACGACGATGGCCAGCTCGACCTTCTCGTCGCGGGCCAGCGTCCGGGCCTCGGGGGTGGACGCGAGCTCGAGGGCCCGGTCCGGCCGGCCGAGTGCCCGCTCAGCGTCGACCATGAGCGGCAGCAGGTGCGAGGAGCCGGAGAGCCGTCGAACGGTCCGGAACTCCGCGAGGGCCTTGGCCCAGTCCCCCTGCCGGTAGGCGACCAGCCCGAGGGCCTCCCGAGCCGCCGGAACCCGCCCGGCCCGGCGGACGGCGGTCTCGGCGTGCGCCTGCGCGCCCTCGAGGTCGGTGTCGAGCAGCACGGCCGCCATGACGAGGTGCTGCGCGACCCCCTCGGCGTTCTCCTTGCTCAACGTCCGCAGCTGGGTCCAGACCGCCCGGTCGAGCTCCTTGCCGGTGATCCCGTCGGCGATCGCCGGCTCCGGCTTACGAGGGCTCTTCGGCGTGAGCCGCTGACCGCTGCCGCGCTCGGCCTCCGCGGGGCGAGTGCCCGTCACGTCGCGGCGGCGCGGACGCACCGCCCGTTCGCGGGCGGCCACCGCGGCGCGGGTCGCCCTGACGGGGCGCGCGGCGGTCGGGCCGGCCGGCGGACCGGTCCTGAGGGCTCATGACCCAAACCTTAGTCGGCCCGTATGCGAGGTGGCGCACGGAGGCGGGCATGACAAAGCGCCCCGCCCGAATTCGTGAATTCAGGCGGGGCGCTTATGAAAGTATGTCCGGCTGCGTCCTACTCTCCCACACCGTCACCAGTGCAGTACCATCGGCGCTGAAGGGCTTAGCTTCCGGGTTCGGAATGGAGCCGGGCGTTTCCCCTTCGCTATGACAGCCGAAACTCTATGGAGATATGTGTGCTGTTGAACAGCACCGTCGTTCACCGACCGTATCTCGGGAACAACACAGTGGACGCGAACATCAGAAAGATTATGATGTAGTCAAGTTATCGGCTTATTAGTACCGGTCAGCTTCATGCATTACTGCACTTCCACATCCGGCCTATCAACCCAGTCGTCTGGCTGGGAGCCTCTCGGGGTAAACCCCATGGAAACCTCATCTTGAAACGTGCTTCCCGCTTAGATGCTTTCAGCGGTTATCACTTCCGAACGTAGCTAATCAGCGGTGCCCTTGGCAGGACAACTGACACACCAGAGGTTCGTCCATCCCGGTCCTCTCGTACTAGGGACAGCCTTTCTCAAGTTTCCTACGCGCACAGCGGATAGGGACCGAACTGTCTCACGACGTTCTAAACCCAGCTCGCGTACCGCTTTAATGGGCGAACAGCCCAACCCTTGGGACCTACTCCAGCCCCAGGATGCGACGAGCCGACATCGAGGTGCCAAACCATGCCGTCGATATGGACTCTTGGGCAAGATCAGCCTGTTATCCCCGGGGTACCTTTTATCCGTTGAGCGACGGCGCTTCCACAAGCCACCGCCGGATCACTAGTCCCGACTTTCGTCCCTGCTCGACATGTCTGTCTCACAGTCAAGCTCCCTTGTGCACTTACACTCGAAACCTGATTGCCAACCAGGCTGAGGGAACCTTTGGGCGCCTCCGTTACTTTTTAGGAGGCAACCGCCCCAGTTAAACTACCCACCAGGCACTGTCCCTGATCCGGATCACGGATCGAGGTTAGATATCCAGAACGACCAGAGTGGTATTTCAACGTTGACTCCACACACACTGGCGTGCATGCTTCACAGTCTCCCACCTATCCTACACAAGCCGTACCGAACACCAATACCAAGCTGTAGTAAAGGTCCCGGGGTCTTTCCGTCCTGCTGCGCGTAACGAGCATCTTTACTCGTAGTGCAATTTCGCCGAGTTCGTGGT